>CANGTQ010000006.1 GCA_947456955.1 Flavobacteriaceae bacterium
ATCTGTTTCCTTAGTTGGCGGCGGAAGTTATCCACAACCGGGAGAAATTTCGTTAGCACACAATGGTGTTTTGTTTTTGGATGAATTGCCTGAGTTTAAACGAGAAGTGTTGGAAGTAATGCGCCAACCGTTGGAAGACCGAGAAGTAACGATTTCGAGAGCCAAATTCACAATTACATATCCGTCCTCGTTTATGTTGGTGGCGAGTATGAATCCGAGTCCGAGTGGTTTTTTTAATGATAGTGATTCACCTGTAAGTTCTTCTCCAGCTGAAATGCAACGTTATTTGAGTAAAATTTCAGGGCCATTGTTAGACCGAATAGACATTCATATTGAAGTTACGCCGGTTCCTTTTGACAAACTTACTGAAACCCGAAACGGTGAGAGCAGCATTGAGATTAGAAGACGGGTTACATTAGCTAGAGAAATTCAGTCAAATCGTTTTGCAGCGTTTGAAAATATTCATTACAATGCGCAAATGGGTACCAAGCAAATTAGAGAGTTTTGTGCCTTGGATGATAATTCATTGCAACTTTTAAAGACGGCAATGGAGCGTTTAAATCTTTCGGCAAGAGCTTTTGACAGAATTTTGAAAGTGTCTAGAACAATTGCTGATTTAGAAGATTCGGAAGTTGTGAATTCCAATCATATTGCAGAAGCTATTCAATACAGAAGTTTGGATAGAGATGGTTGGTTAGGATGATTTAGTTTTCAGTCACAGTCACAGTTGACAGAAAAAAGCTGTAAACTGATCACCGCGACTGCTAACTATACTTATAATACCTTGCACCAACCAACACCGGATTTTCTTTTTCAATGCTATGCAAATAGAACTCATTTTTAGGTGTTCCGACTGATTGCTTTAATTCTTTTTTATGTAATCTTTCATAAGTAATAAAGTCAATAGCGGTAGAGTTTTCCAATGTTTCAAAAAGAGTTACTTTTTCAATTTGGTTTTGCCATTTTTCTGAAACTTCGGCTTCAAACACTTTTGATTTGGAACCACTTCCATAAGCAACGAAACCAAATTTAGCATTGGTCAAATTTGATTTTTCTCGAAAATGATGACACAGAGTGGAAAGCAATCCTAAGAAAATGGAGCCTGTATAAATATTACCCACTTGCCCCGAAGCGATTTCAGATGGATAGATTTTTTCATTTACAATCGCTAAATATTCTGGACTTTTAGTTAATGCTTTGATTTTGTCTTTGTTAGTTTCACCTAATTGATTTTCTAATAGCTCCGGATTTTCTTTGGCGAAAATCTCAATAAAAGTGCGGCGTCCTTGAAAGCAATAGGGAAGATGCATCAGTATGTTTGTCCAGTTTTCATAGACTTTTCCAGTTTGATTGCTTTCGGATTTATAATGTTCGTAAGCTTCACAAATCCTGTTGATATAGCACTGATTAGAATACTGTCCGTCAAAAACTGGTTGTTCTTTGTATATGGCGATTTCACTTTCTAAAACACCATTCCATTCAGGATTATTTTCTAATTGTAGGGTTTCTTCTTTTGAAAAATACCTTCTCGGTTTGAAAAAATCAAACACACCTTCAGCTGCAACTCCTACTTCATTTGAAAAGCTCAAAATTCTTGGATTTGAACTAATTAGCATAGCGATTGAACCTGCGCCTTGAGTGTATTCTCCAGTAGAATTTAAATCGTATTTGGCGTTATCAGAAGCAATAACAATTGCTTTTTTAGTTGGGTTTAAACGAATATAATCTAAGCAATTTTGCAGGGCATCAATCGCACCAATGCAGGCAAAGGTCAAATCAACTACGTCACAATTTCTGAAACTTGCTTTGCCAAAAAGCATTTCCAAATTTGACAAAACAAAAGATGCAACAGGCTTTGAACTGTCAATGCCGCTTTCTGTTCCTACATAAATTCTGTTTATTTCAGATGGATTTAAATTTTCTTGTTGTATAAGTTTGAGAGCAGCATTTGAAGCCATAGTTACCACATCCTGATGTACATCAAGAAAACTCATTTTATGCAAACCCAACCCTTTGATTAGTTTTTCAGCTTCAATGTTACGGTTTTCCGCTAGAGCGGTTATGGGTAAATGTAATCTTGGAATATCAAATGCGATACTATCAATACCTACTTTCATTTTTTTTATTTTTGTTTACAAAAATAAAAAAGGCAACTCCAAATTGTATTGAAATAGAATTTAAAATTATTGTGTTGAATACGATTTACGATAAATTCAAAAAAGGAGTTGTTATATTTTTGAATTATAAATTTTTGTAAAAATAAATGCGATTTTAATCCCAAAAAAGTGTAATAAATAACTCTTTGTTTTATCTCGGCTCATTCATAACAATACAAAAACTAATAAACACATTGTTTTAAGTTACAAGAGTAAAACTTTCTAGAAATTATGTGATTCTAAATTATTAAGATAACCATTTAAACAATTTTTTAACAGACTTCAATTTGCCTTTATAAGGTGCATATCTAGTAGGGATATCGAGCCAATTTGCTCTTTTAACAATGGCTTTGTAATGAGTAAAAGTACTAAAACTCAATTTGCCATGGTACGCGCCAATGCCACTATGTCCAACTCCACCAAAAGGCAATCTTTTGTTGGAAAAATAAACTACAGTATCATTAATACAACCACCCCCAAAAGAATAGTTTTGAATTATTTTTTTTGCAAAAGGGTTGTCATTACTAAAAATATAAAGCGACAATGGTTTTTCGTATCTTGAAATTATGGAAACCAAATCGGCCTCGTTTTCAAAAGATAAAACAGGAAGAATTGGTCCAAAAATTTCGTCTTTCATTACCAAACTATCCAAACTTGGTTCGTCAAGTAACGTGGGTGCAAGGTAATAATCCTGACTGTTTGATTTTCCACCGGCCAGTATACTTTCACCTTTCAACATCTCTGTTAGTCTCCTCCAGTTTTTTTGATTAATAATTCTAGGGAAATCAGGAGAATTTTCGGGATTTTCGCCATAAGCATCGATGATTTCTTTTTTTATTAATTCGATAAAGTCTGATTTTATTTTATTTGAAACCAACAAATAATCTGGTGCAATACAAGTCTGCCCTGCATTCAGGAATTTGCCCCAAACAATTCTTTTGGCAGCTAATTTTAAATTGGCAGTTGCATCAATAATACATGGGTTTTTTCCGCCAAGTTCTAATGTTACAGGCGTTAGGTTTTCTGCTGCAGCTTTGGCTACTATCTTCCCAACAGCAACGCTACCGGTAAAGAAAATATAATCCCAGCGTTGTGCTAATAATTCTTGGGTAATTTCAACACCGCCTTCAACACATTTCACATGATTTTCATCAAAAGTTTCGCTTATAATTTTGGCAACAATACTTGAGGTGTTTGGTGTCAGTTCCGAAGGTTTTACCACCACTTGGTTTCCTGCTGCAACGGCTGCAATTAATGGGCATAATGCCAATTGATAAGGGTAATTCCATGGAGCTATAATTAATACTTTCCCATAAGGTTCTTTATAAATATAATCGGTTGAAGGGAAATTTAAAAGAGAAGGCAAAACCATATTTGGTTTTGCCCATTTATTAATATTTTTAATAGTATGATTTAGTTCAGAAACGATATAAGCAGTTTCACTCACAACTGCTTCAAATGCAGGTTTTTTAAAATCATCATAGAGCGCTTTAATAATTTCCTCCTCATGCTTCTGAACACTAATAAGTAACTTTACTAAAGTCTCCTTACGGAAATTAATATCGGTTTTAAAATTCATAACTTAACTAAATTGGTTTAGCAAGTTACACTTTTAACAATTACAATTCAACTTAATTATTTTATAAAAATGCTAATCGGTATCCAGTATAAAAATTAGCTTGTTTTCCATCTGCTAATGATGTGAAAATTGAATTAGAGCCAAGATAAAAACCGGCCAATCTAAAACCAAAACCAACATTTGTTCCCGAAATATCATCAGTAGATACGGGAAGAAAAGCTTCAAAGAAACCTAAGTTAACCCTTGGCGTAACAGAAAAAATATTACGTGCTGTAATTTGGTCGTTGCCATCATCATTATTCATTTTTTGCTGCAAATAGCCAGTAACAAAAACTTTTGAAACAATTTTAAAATCGGCATACATCGTTAACAATGTTGGTAAATTTACTCTAAAGTCGGTTTTATTTTGATTATTTATATCGAGATAATTATTATCAAATAGCACATCTTCAACTTCACTCAAATTATTAATGTTTTCAAATAAGCTTAAATCTAAAGGATTACTTGACGGAATAGAAAGTGTGTAATTTGTATTGTAATTATTATCATCTTTAAAAGTCATACTACCAATGTTTCTTATAGCAAGTCCTGCTTTAATTTTGTATTTGTCTTTAGCATCTTTCCATTGATAGTTAAATCCAATATCCGTTGCAACTCCATTTAAACCACCAAAAACAGATTTAGTGTAATCATCAAAATTTGAAAAGCTATCTGCAAGATTTCCTGAATAGGCAATATTTAAATTGGCTGGTTGATCGGTTGTTAAAAAAGTACCACTTGCATCTTTAATTATAGATCCACTTAAACTACTAAAACCAAAATTAGAATACGAACCAGGGAATAAAAATTTTAGTGTTATACCAGCATCAAATTTATGTTTGTCGTTTTCATAAATTTTTCTGGCTACAGACAATCCAACTTCTCCATAACAAGTTCCAGATAATCTTTGATTTCCAGTTTGGTTTAAAAAAGTGTTATTTAGGGTTAAATTATTGTTGAAAATTGCATTTCCTAGTGAAGTGTCTACATCAACTACATCAAACTTTATATTGGCTTTTGTAGTAATGCCAAATCCCCATTTTCTCCATTTCATAGCAAAACTTGGACCTAGTATTTGTCCATCGATTCGTAAATTTGCCGATTCAGTTCCAGTAAAAATTAAGTCTTCTAAATTGGTGTTAGAAGTTAAATCATTGAAACCAATTTTGTTATTTGAAACATCAAAACTAAGACCGTAAAAATTGATTTCAAACTTTTTTGAGAGATTGGCAAACTCAGCAGGGTTGATAGCGCCATTTAGAATCCCAACGCGATTGGTTGTACTAATTCCAGAGAATTGGTCTTGAGCGCTTGCACTAAAACCGACTAGCAAACTTAAAATTAAAAGTGTCTTTTTCATAGTAGGTATTATTATTTCGTGTAGGTAGTTATAACGTAAAAATAAGCATTTTAATATTAAATGGAATTCCAAATTGAATTTTTAGGTGTTGGTGCAATAATTTCTAGTGCTTCTTT
Source organism: Flavobacteriaceae bacterium (assembly GCA_947456955.1). Taxonomy (GTDB): domain Bacteria; phylum Bacteroidota; class Bacteroidia; order Flavobacteriales; family Flavobacteriaceae; genus Flavobacterium. The sequence goes on from CANGTQ010000006.1 coordinate 5,251, forward strand.
TGAAACTGGATGGATAAAAATAAGTTTACGCGCATGAAGATGAATGCCACCATCGGGATTACTGCGGTCAAAGCCATATTTTAAATCCCCTTTTATTGGGCAGCCAATAGCGGCTAGTTGCGCTCTTATTTGATGGTGTCTTCCGGTATGCAAATTAATTTCAAGAGCGAAATAATTATCCAGCGTTTTGATAATTTTATAATCCAAACTTGCTTTTTTGCTTTCAGGCACTTCTTTTAAGTGTGCTTTTGAGGTATTGTTATTTTCGTTTCTTTTTAAAAAATGAACTAAAGTATCTTGCTCTTTCTCTGGTTTGTTTTTTACAATGGCCCAATAGGTTTTTTGCGTTTCTCTATTGCTGAATAACTCATTTAATCGTGTTAATGCTTTCGAAGTTCGGGCAAAAACTACAATTCCGGAGGTAGGGCGGTCTAATCGATGCACCACACCAAGAAATACTTCACCGGGTTTGTTGTATTTTTCTTTGATGTATTCTTTAACTACTTCCGACAATGGTTTGTCACCAGTTTTATCGCCTTGGACTATATCGCCAATGCGTTTGTTGATGGCTATGATATGGTTATCTTCGTGAAGAATTTGGAGATTGTCTTTATTTGAGACTACTTTCATTTTCAAATTTTCAAATTACCTATAATTTTCAAATTCGAATTAATATTGCTCATTCTTATTAGGAAAATCTTTTGACTTAACATCAGCAACATAATTACCTATCGCTTTAGTCATTTGTTCGTATAAGTTTAAATAACGTCTCAAAAACCGTGGACTGAATTCATTATTCATTCCAAGCATATCGTGAATTACCAACACTTGTCCGTCAACGCCACCGCCAGCTCCAATTCCGATTACAGGAATGGAAATAGTTTTAGCAACTTTTTCGGCTAAACTTGCAGGTATTTTTTCCAATACTAATGCAAAGCAACCTAATTTTTCTAATAATTTAGCATCTTCAATTAATTGTTCTGCTTCAGCATCTTCTTTAGCCCGAACAGTGTAGGTTCCAAATTTATAAATAGATTGTGGTGTCAAACCTAAATGCCCCATTACCGGAATTCCGGCATTCAAAATACGTTTGATACTCTCTTTAATCTCTCCTCCACCTTCTAATTTTACTGCGTGCGCGCCGCTTTCTTTCATGATTCTGATTGCAGAACGCAAGGCTTCTTTTGGATCCGATTGGTAACTCCCAAAAGGCAAATCAATCACAACCAAAGCACGTTCAATAGCACGAACTACACTCGAAGCATGATAAATCATTTGGTCTAACGTAATGGGTAAAGTTGTTTCATGCCCAGCCATAACATTACTGGCAGAATCGCCAACCAAAATCACATCAACACCAGCAGTATCAACAATTTTTGCCATCGTATAATCGTAGGCTGTAAGCATTGATATTTTTTCACCATTGGCCTTCATGTCAAATAATGACTTTGTGGTAATTCTTTTATAATCTTTTTTAGCTGTTGACATAGTTGTTTATTTTAAAACACAAAAGTATTAAATCTATTCTTGATGCAACAAAAGTTAAGCTCTTAATGTTAATTTATACTACTTTTGTCAAACCATAAACCATAAACATTCTACAATGCCCAAAATATTAATCATAGAGGACGAAGTAACCATCCGAAGGGTATTAACCAAAATACTTTTGGAAGAAAGCGATACTTATATAGTTGAAGAAGCCGAAGACGGTAAATCTGGTTTTGAAAAAATAAAAAACGAAGATTACGATTTAGTCCTTTGCGACATCAAAATGCCAAAAATGAACGGCGAGGAACTGCTTGAAGCCGTAAAAAAAATTAAACCCGAAATTCCGATGGTTATGATTTCCGGTCACGGCGATTTAGAAACTGCCGTTAATACTATGCGTCTTGGGGCCTTTGATTACATCTCAAAACCACCCGATTTGAATCGGCTTTTGAACACTGTTCGGAATGCTTTAGACAAAAAACAATTGGTGGTTGAGAATAAAATTCTGAAAAAAAAAGTTTCCAAAAACTACGAAATTATCGGTAAAAGCGAACCCATCAATCAAATCAAACTCATGATTGAAAAAGTAGCGTTAACCGATGCTAGAGTTTTGATTACAGGACCAAACGGAACCGGAAAAGAATTAGTAGCGCATCAATTACATGAAAAAAGCGAAAGAGCAGATGCTCCAATGATTGAAGTGAATTGTGCCGCGATTCCATCTGAACTAATAGAAAGCGAATTATTCGGACACGTAAAAGGTGCGTTCACTTCTGCCGTAAAAGATAGAGCCGGAAAATTTGAAGCTGCCGATGGTGGAACAATTTTCTTGGATGAAATTGGTGATATGAGTCTATCGGCTCAAGCCAAGGTATTGCGTGCTTTACAAGAAAGTTTAATACAAAGAGTTGGCGCCGAAAAAGATATTAAAATCAATGTGAGAGTTGTGGCGGCTACCAATAAAGATTTAAAAAAGGAAATCGCTGAAGGAAGATTTAGAGAAGATTTATACCATCGCTTAGCCGTAATTTTAATCAAAGTACCATCGTTAAACGACAGACGAGATGATATTCCGTTATTGATTGAACATTTTGCTGCAAAGATTGCCGAAGAGCAAGGAAATACAGTCAAATATTTTTCTAAGCAAGCCGTTAAATTATTGCAGGAATACGATTGGACAGGAAACATCCGCGAACTTCGAAATGTAGTCGAACGTTTAATAATCCTTGGGGGAAGTGAGATTTCTGAAACTGATGTGAAGTTATTTGCTAGCAAGTAAGGCATTAGCCAAGAGCCAATAGGCAATAGAATTTTCAAAGTAACGAGCTAATGGCAATTGCCTTTTGCCTAATCACTTAACAATGAATCTAAAAAAAATAAACTTAAACCTCCAAAAAGCGCTCGTTGAAAACGGACTGACCGAAGCCAATGAAATGCAACAGGAAACATTTTCTACCATAAAAAGTGGGGCAGATGCTGTAATACAATCTGCTGGAGGAACAGGAAAAACAACTACAATCGTTTTAAACGTAATACAGAAATTAGAAAAAACGTTTGACGAAAGTACTAGAGCTTTAATTCTTGTGGAAACCAAGGAAAAAGTGTTGGAAATGGAAGAGCTTTTTTTAAAATATGGCACATATACCGATTTAAGTATTTTAGGAGTTCATGATAAAGGCGATATCGATTATGATAAAAATGTGGTTTCTATGGGACTAGATATTTTAATTGGAACACCAAATAAAATCAATGCCATGTTTTCATCTGCAGGATTTAACAGTAATACCATTAAGTTGATGATAGTTGATGATGCCGATGTTTTATTTAGAAGCAGAATGGATGCTGTAGTTCTTCGTTTGTCTAATAGTATTGAAAAAACACAGCGTTTATTCTTTTGCTCACAAATAACTGAAAGAGTGGAATCGCTTGCAGATAAAATAATGATTGAACCGATTTTCTTCGAAATGGAAGAAAAGTAAAAACGAAATTTTTTAATATTGTTACGAATAAAATAATTGTTTAAATCATGAAGATAAAAATCGGATTTCTACTGCTTTTTTTAATACAAATTAAATCATGGTCGCAAGATTATCGTTATACCAACGACTTGTTTTCATCATCTACACCTATCACAAATGTTGTTTATGGAACTGCTCCGGCATTAAATGGCCCTTTTTATAGTAATGAGGCCAGTACTACTACACAGAATTTGATTATGGATATTTTTAAACCAACTGGAGATAGTTTTACTCTTAGACCAGCTATAATTTTTGCCCATTCGGGAGGTTTTTTTTCTGGGAATAGAAATGTGAATGACATGATGGCTTTTTGTGATCTTTTAGCCAAAAAAGGATATGTAACTGCCACAATAGATTATCGTTTAGGTTTTTCAATTTTTGATAATGCATCTATGCGTGGAACAAGAGCTGTATATCGTGGTTTGCAAGATGGCAGAGCTGCGATACGCTACATGAGAGCCAACGCAGCCTTATATGGTGTTGATCCTAACAAAATTTACTTTATTGGTAGCAGTGCGGGTAGTTTTATAGCACTTCATTCTATTTATTTAGATACATTGGCAGAAAAGCCTTCATTTGCAGGAACTACAACTTATAACATAACAGCTACGGCTCCAGATTTAGGGCCTTTAGATATTGGGAATAATCTTTTATATAATGGAAAGCCAGATGCAATAGTTTCACTTTGGGGTGCTGTTCAGAGTACAAATTTAATAACCTCTGATAACAACACGCCAATTTTATTAGTTCATGGTGAAGCTGATACGGTAGTGCCATTTAATACAGGAAGTCCTTTTGGTTTTTCTTCATTCCCACAAACTGATGGAAGCAATCCTATAAATACCAAATTAAATGCTTTAGGCTTTACTGATAAAGAAACTTATTTTGTTCCTGGACAGGGTCATGAATTTTACGGAACTAATAATGGAACATGGAGCAATGGAACAGGAGGAAACACTTATTGGCCAATTGTTTTTAATAAAATTGTTCAATTTTTATGGAAGCAACATAAACCTTTAGCAGATTATTCTTGGAATTCTAGTAACCTTTCGGTTACTTACACTGACATTGGTTTAGGAGGTTTAGCTTGGTGGTGGGACTTTGGTGATGGTAATTTTAGTAATCAACAAAACCCAACACATGTTTATGCCGCCAACGGTAGTTACCAAGTAAAATTGTACGTAGAAAACAATATAAAAAGTTGGGATCAAATAACCAAAACAGTTACCGTTTCTAACTTATCTAATGCCCAGCATTCGAAGGAATATTTTTCAATTTCACCTAATCCTACTTCGAATAGCGTTCTTGTACATTGGAAAAATTATGACAATAATATAAAATATCAATTAAGCGATGTCTCAGGAAAAGTAATCGCAAGTAGCAATTTGACAAATAATACAAATGAAATTTCTTTAGTTGGTTTTTCTAGTGGAATGTATTTTTTAAAAATAACTACCGATAAAATTAACCAAACTATAAAAATTATAAAAAAATAACTTGTATGGGCTTAATAAAAATATTTTCTGGAGAAGAAATTCTAGCTCTAACCTTAAAAGAAAGATTGGAAGAATCTGATATAAACGTTGTGATTAGGAATAACAACCAAGCCAATGTTCTGCCAAGTATACAAACGGCAAAAGCCGTTGAGTTATTCATTCAGGAAATCGATTTTGGAAAAGCAAATCCTGTTATTGAGGAATTTAGGCTGAGTATCTAAGGTGAAAAAAGTCATCAGAATATTGCCTTTTTTTCTTTTTATAGTAATACTTGATCGTTTTTTCTTTTTGCCCGGCAGAATGGATGCGACTTGGGGATACGAAAAAGGAATTAATATGGGAGATCCAATTACATTTGACAATATTGAAATCATCAATAATTTTGAAATTCAAATTCAGAAAGCCGGAGAATTAAATGAGTGTTATCTTTTGGGATGTTACTTTGGTAACTTGTATTTGCTTGATTCGCAAATGTTAAAATACACAAAGTATTCGGAATTAGAAGAAAACATTTTTCTGAATTAACTTTTAAAAATCTTCAAACGACTAACCAGGACAGTAATAAATATTCCAAAAATGCCAATAATTGCAAATGAATATTTCAAACTTGTCAGTTCTGCAATAAATCCTATCAATGGCGGACCAATTAAAAAACCTATAAAACTAATACTCGAAACGATAGTCAGTGCAATACCTGTAGGTACTTTTTGATTGTTTCCTGCAACATTAAAAATAATCGGAACCACATTGGAAACGCCAAAACCAACTACCATAAAAGCAATGGTACACGGAATTAAGTAGGGAAATAAAATGGCACTGTATAATCCTGCAGAAATAATAATACCACTTGCCATAAGCACTTTTTTGACACCATATTTATCTACTAAAAAATCACTCAAAAATCTTCCCGAAGCCATGCTAACCATAAATGTAGTATAACCCAAAACAGCCAGTGCGCCAGGAGCTTTAATTATCTCTTTAAAATAAACACCACTCCAATCAAACATAATCCCTTCACTTGCCATGCCACAAAAACAAATAATACCCAGCCAAAGCAATGTTTTATCAGGGTTTTTGAAAAAAGAATATTTGGATTTAATTTCTTCTTGATTCGATTTTGCATTGATAATATACTTATAATTAGTACTAATCAGAAGAATCACAAAAATTAAAGCTATAGAAAAATGCTCTAATGGACTTAATTCAAAAGCAAGCATCATAATTCCTACTAGAGCACCAAAAAATCCGGCTAAACTCCAAGAACCATGAAACGAACCCATAATAGGTTTGTCGTACAATTGTTGGGTGTAAACACCTTGTGTATTTACTGCTATGGTACAAAAATTACTAACGAAACCAAATAAGAATAATCCACTACCTAATTGCCATTCTGATTTTGCAGCTCCTAGAAACGGAAGGCATATAGCATAGCTTAATAGTCCCAAGATTGAAATTTTACGACTACCATATTTGGTAACTATTTTACCAGAAATAGGCATCGCTATTAACTGTCCAATAGGCAATGCAAAAAGTAACGTTCCCAATTCGGCTTCATTCAATTGCAACATAGATTTAATGTCCGGAATCCGACTTGCCCATGTTGCAAAACAAAATCCCATTCCAAAAAAGAACAATGAAGTAGCCAATCGAACTCTGTTCAAATAAGATTTTTTTGCTTTTCTAAAACCTTTTTTAATCTTGGCTTTTGGCAAAATTTTAGATAAAAAAGTATAGTCTATTAAAGGCATAAGTTTATGGCTTCTGAATTGGTGCTTAAAATTAACCAAATCTTTTTTAAACTAAAGTTTTTAATTGATGTTCCTCTGCAATAGAGTAATTACAACGTTATTGTTATTAAATTAGTTCATTTTCAAATATTCAAATCATCTCATTTTCAAATTAGGTTTTTAAACTATCTTTGCCGCTTCAAAAATGATATATGATTACTGTAAACGACATAGCTGTTGAGTTTGGCGGCACAACCCTTTTTAGCGAGGTAACTTTCGCAATCAATGAAACTGATAAAATTGCCCTTATGGGTAAAAATGGCGCCGGAAAATCGACACTTTTAAAGATTGTTGCCGGTGAGAATAAGCCTTCTCGTGGCGCAATTTCAGCACCAAAAGAAGCGGTAATAGCCTATTTGCCACAGCATTTACTGGCTGCAGACAATTGTACCGTAATGGAAGAAGCGTCAAAAGCTTTTGCTGAAGTTTTTAAAATGCGTGATGAAATTGATGAAATAAATGAGCAGTTGACTATTCGAACTGATTATGAAAGCGATGAGTACATGAAGCTGATTGAAAGAGTTTCTGATTTAAGTGAAAAATTCTATGCTATTGAAGAGGTAAATTACGAGGCTGAGGTTGAAAAAGTTTTAAAAGGATTAGGATTTGAAAGAGATCATTTTAATCGCCCGACTTCTGAATTTTCCGGTGGTTGGAGAATGCGAATAGAGTTGGCTAAAATTCTGTTGAAGCAACCCGATTTGATTTTGCTTGATGAGCCTACTAATCACTTGGATATGGATAGTATTCAGTGGTTGGAAGATTTTTTAATCAATCAGGCGAAAGCCGTAATGGTAATTTCGCACGACAGAGCGTTTGTTGATAATATTACCAATCGCACTATTGAAGTAACAATGGGTAGAATCTATGATTATAAAGCCAAATATTCACATTATCTTGAATTGAGAAAAGATAGAAGAGTTCATCAGCAAAAAGCGTACGACGAACAACAGAAAATGATTGCCGATAATCAAGCTTTTATTGATCGTTTTCGTGGAACTTTTTCTAAGACTGACGCTGTACAATCACGCGTTAGAATGTTAGAAAAAATTGTCCCCATTGAAGTGGACGAAATCGATAATTCAGCATTAAAATTGAAATTCCCTCCTTCCGTTCGTTCTGGGCAATATCCTGTAATAGTTCGTGATTTAGAAAAATCGTATGGAAACCATTTGATTTTTAAAGACGCCAATATGGTAATTGAGCGTGGTCAAAAAGTAGCTTTCGTTGGTAAAAACGGAGAAGGTAAATCGACGATGATTAAAGCCATCATGAAAGAAATCGAAATCAATAGCGGAAATGTTGAAGTTGGACATAATTCGCAGATTGGTTATTTTGCTCAAAATCAGGCTTCGCTGCTAGACGAAAATGCAACCATTTTTGAAACGATAGACAACATTGCAGTTGGTGATGTGAGAACTCAAATCAAGAATATTTTAGGTGCTTTTATGTTTCATGGTGATGATATTCAGAAGAAAGTAAAAGTGCTTTCGGGTGGCGAAAAAACGCGTTTGGCCATGATAAAATTATTGTTGGAACCAGTTAACTTATTAATTCTGGATGAGCCATCTAACCATTTGGATATGAAAACAAAAGACATTATAAAAGAAGCTTTAAAAGACTTTGACGGCACGCTGATTTTGGTTTCTCACGACAGGGATTTCCTTGACGGATTAGCTACTAAAGTTTTCGAATTTGGGAATAAAAGAGTGAAAGAACATTTCGAGGATATCAAAGGATTCCTTGCGCACAAGAAAATGGAAAGTTTACGAGAAATTGAGAAATAAAACTTATTTATCTGTAACTAATTTATAAATAGTAGTTTCTAAAACTTCACTATCATTATCTTCACAAAGCAGCAATTCTATATGAGTTGCTGTTTTTTTGTATAGTGTCAATCCTTCAAATTTATGCTTGTTACTAATTTGAATTGAACTTTTGAGTTTCATTGTTTTCAAATCTATCGTTCCAATGATGCTCCCTAATACTTCGCCATCCTCATAAGTTGAGGTTGTATCTTCTGCAGAAGCTAGAAAGTAAATTTTATCTTCTATTAAAATAGCATCCGTAAAAGTGGTTGATACATTATTTATTTTGGGCAAATCAAAAGGTACAAATTTAAATAACCGATTTTCTATATCTTCATTAGAATAGATGATTCCATTTTTACTATTTATACCATTTCCTCTTTGAAATAAGTACATGATATTATTTTGCTGAATTAAACCTTCAATATTTAATTCTTCATCTTTTATTTCAAGTTGTGTTTTTATATCCTGAAAAATAATGCTGAAATCTTTTTGGCTAAGTTTTTTTGATGTTAGTTTATATCTTACAACTTTATTTCGATTTTCGGTAGAACCTGAGCCTAAAATATATAATTTGTTTTCCAAAAATGAAATCGACTCAAAATCGGGTTTGTCTTTTTTAGGAATGTTCTCCTGAGGATAATCAACAAGTGGGATTTTGTTCAGTTTTTCGTTAGGAATATTGTACTCGTAGAGATAAGTACTATTATCCGAAATAACATAAAGCAAATCATTATGATAGAGAATCCCTGATGCTGAACCTATGCCAATGATTTTAAAAAGTACGCTGAGTTGAAATTTTTCCATAAGTATACAAATATAAATACTTGAATTATAAATCCAGATGAATTTAAAGTAGTTAATAAAATAGAATTGTCAAATATTCCAACTGAGTTAAACATTGGTGCCAATGATTATAAAAATGAAGAATTAAATCAAATTTAAACAAAATGAGTCCGATACAATATCGAACTCATTATTATCAAAAATTAATTAAAAATTTGTCTAAACTTTTGGGTGCAGTCTATTTTCAGCACCTTTTTTATGTAGTATTCAAAAACTATTTTACCACAATTTTTTGAGTAAATCTTTGATTGCTGCCACTTGTTATTTCAACGATATAAACACCTGAGTTTTGAACAGGATTTATAGCAATATCATTTATGTTTTCCACTAATGAAATTGTTTTAGTATAGATTTTTCTGCCTTGAATATCATAAATACTTAAAATAGCATTTTCTATAGTTATTACTGATTTAATATTTAAAACACCATTATTAACTTCATTACTAGAAATTGCAAAAGTGTTTCTGTTAAATTCATTATTCGATAAGTTAAAAGTTAAAGTTTCCCAAGTTGTTGCAACACTAACAAGACTTACTTTCCCAGTTGGCATTCCAGCTGGACCTGCATTTTGTCTGAAACTCATTCTATCAATGTTTCCCGATTGGTCATTTCCTGCAAAATTTGTGGCAGATGCCGTATTTCCTGATTCTCCTGCAGCATAATTGGCATTAGCATATAATGTTATAGTATCATCATTTACACCAGCTGCTTGAGTGTATTTGAATATTAATAAATAATCAGTACCATAGTTATAGGAATTGGCAGTATAAACTGTTGGATTTCCTGTATCGCCTTTTCTAATTCCGATACTATAGGTGGAACCACTTGTAGGCTGAACTAACATTCGGAAAGTAGTAGTAAAATTACCACCACTTAACACTCTAAAAAAGTCAGTAGATGTTCCTGCTGTAAAACCAGAAATATTTATTACCATTCCAATATATAAATTTCCGTTTGATGTAAATGGAGTAAATCCTCTTCCACAACCATCAGTATCAGGAGTTAAACTAAACGCTTTTGTTGAGGAACCATAACCAGATGCTGCTATGTTCTGATCGACAACTCTTGCATTTTGACATATTGCTCCCGCGCATGGACCTAAACCACCAGGGGAAGAAGAGTTATTCGTCCAAGTTCCTTGACCGCTTAATTGGGCATTTGAATTGTAAGAAGCAAAAGAATCTTGAAAAATGTTTTGAGCATGGGTGAAGGTTACTATTAACGTAAAAATTGAAAGTAATAACTTTTTCATTTTTTTAATTTTTATAATTGATGATTTTTTGCAAAGTTATTTATTTTTATAATTTTAAGAATTGTTTAGCGATAATTTTATAAGAATATTGAGCTACTTTTACAATCAATTTTATAAAATGAATTTAACTAAATATACAAAAGAGTTTTCGTATAATTTACAATTAGCCTATCCTGTAATTATAGGAATGCTTGGTCATACATTAATTGGTATTGTTGATAATATAATGGTTGGAAAATTAGGCAGCACTGAATTAGCAGCTGTTTCTTTGGGCAACAGTATGATTTTTGTAGCGATGTCGCTCGGTATCGGATTTTCAACGGCTATTACCCCAATTGTTGCCGAATCAGATGCTGAAAACGACATTTCTAAAATTCGTTCTGCTTTTTATCATGGTTTATTTTTATGTACTATTTTAGGAATTTTACTTTTTGGATTAGTGCTTTTAGCTAAGCCAATAATGGAATTATTACACCAACCTAAAGAAGTAATAACATTAGCAAAACCTTATATAGATTGGGTTGCTTTTTCATTGGTTCCATTAATTATTTACCAAGGATATAAGCAATTTGCAGACGGGCTTTCTTTGACAAAGGTTTCTATGTATGCAATTGTCATGGCAAATATTCTTCACGTTGTAATCAATTATCTATTAATTTATGGTATTTGGATTTTTCCAAAAATGGGAATTCTTGGTGCAGCTTTAGGAACAGTAATTTCCCGTATTGCTATGGTCATTTTTATGCACATCATTTTATCACGAAAAGAACAATTAAAACAATATTTCCAGAATTTCAGTTTTGATGAAATCAAAAAGGAGATGATAAATAAAATAGTCAATCTTGGTTTTCCATCAGCTATGCAAATGCTTTTCGAAGTGTTACTTTTTACTGCCGCTATTTGGCTTTGCGGCAATATTGGAAAGACCAGTCAGGCAGCGAATCAAATTGCGTTGAGTTTGGCATCGATGACCTTTATGGTTGCCATGGGTTTGAGTGTGGTTTCGATGATAAGGATTAGTAACCATAAAGGGTTAAATGATTATAGGCAATTAGTTATCGTTGCTCGTTCCATTTTTTTACTCGCAATACTTATCGAAATTTTGTTTGCTGTAATGTTTATGGCACTGCACCAAGTTTTGCCGTATATGTTTTTAAATATGGAAATCCAATCCCAATTATTAGACAATCAGGAAGTAATTGCTATTGCTGCCAAATTGCTTTTAGTTGCGGCAGTTTTTCAAATTTCTGACGGAATTCAAGTGGTTGTTTTGGGAGCGCTTAGAGGTCTTCAGGATGTGAAAATTCCAATGTATATTACTTTCGTAGCTTATTGGATTGTTGGGTTTCCTGTTTCGTTTTATCTCGGAAATTATACTTCATTAAAAGCCGTTGGTGTTTGGATTGGATTATTTGCTGGTTTAACAGTTGCTGCTGTTTCTCTGTTCATGCGATTTCATTATCTGACGAAAAAACTGATAATTGATAATTGATAATTGATTTTTTTATTAAACAAAAAATTATAACTCGAAACTCGCAACTCGAAACTCATAACTCGAAACTCATAACTCGAAACTCATAACTCGAAACTCATAACTCGAAATTGTAACTTACATTTAATAGTTGCGTATAACCACCGTATAATTTAAAAACTCAGAAAATGATACTGTCACTTATTATTGGTGTTATCTTAATTATTATCAGCTTTACACTTAAAGCAAATGAAAGTCCAATTTCAAAATTTTCAAATCTTTTTAAAATCTTAGGTTTTGTTGTAATCCTTATCGGATTATTGTCTTCAGCTTTTAAACAAATAGATGCGGGTAAAGTGGGCGTGAAATCGTTATTTGGTAATGTGCAATCGGATGTTTTAGAAAGCGGTTTGCATATGGTAAATCCACTAGTAGACATTACTGCTTTTGATATTCAAACCCAAAACTATACGATGTCAGTTGTTCATGATGAAGGAGAAAAGGAAGGAGACGATGCTATTCGAGTTCTGTCTAACGATGGATTAGAAGTCATTATTGATTTAACTGTTTTATATAGAGTTTTACCCAATGAAGCGCCAAAGATTCTAAAAGGAATTGGTGTAGATTATACCGATAAAATTGTTCGTCCTGTTACTAGAACGCGTATACGAGACAATGCAGTTTATTATGATGCTGTAGCATTATATTCTAGTAAAAGAGCCGAGTTTCAGCAACGGATTTTTAAAACGATCGAAGCCGATTTTAAATCAAGAGGTTTGGTGTTGGAGCAGCTACTAATTCGAAACATTAATCTTCCTACTTCAGTGAAAACTACGATTGAAAGTAAAATTAATGCCGAACAAGAAGCTCAAAAAATGATTTTCGTATTGCAAAAAGAAAAGCAAGAGGCAGAACGTAAAAGGGTAGAAGCACAAGGTATTGCTGATTATCAAAAAATTATTTCATCCGGCTTAACCGATAAACAATTACAATACGAACAAATCAAAGCGCAAAAAGAAATCGCGACTTCGTCAAATACCAAAATTATTTTTATGGGAAAAGGAAGTGCGCCGGTTATCTTGTCGGATAAATAAAAAAAATGCTGTTTTTGGTTTGTAGTTTGTAGTTAGTTCCTAAATTTGAAACCACAAACTAAGAACCACAAACCTTAATTATGCAATTACCAAAATTTGTTCTAGCCGATAACTCTGATTTACCCGATGATATTTTTGTTATCCACCTTGATTTCCCTCGTTTTATAATTAATTTAAAAGACGATGAAGTAGAGTTTATGGAAGATTTAGAAGGCGAAGATGAAACCGAATTAGAAAGTGAAATGGAACATTTAATTACTTTGGCAGGAGAATTCTATGACAGAGAAATGGAGCGTTACGAAGAATAGCTAAAGTACATTTAACAAATTATAAGCAACCGCAACAGATGTGATTCCATCAATTGTAGTTGCTTTTCTGTTTTTCGTTTAAACGGTAAGAGTTATAATCTTTTAATATATTAGCAGAAAATTAGGTATTATCTAAATTTGCTAAATATTTTAATTATATGCTATTTAAAAAAATATTGTTTTACCTGTTAGCTGCTTTTACACTTCTTATTCCTGCCTTTTATAACGGTTATCCACTGGTTTATTCGGATACCGGTTCATATGTAGCAAGCGGAATGGATCTAGTCATTCCTGAACATCGAACCATAATGTATGGCTTGTTTATTCGGTTTTTCAGCTTTAATTTTTCTATTTGGTTGGTTGTTTTTGTTCAATCACTTATCGTTTCTTACGTACTTTGGCATATCACAAGAGTAATCAACAAAACTATTTCCAAAAGATTATTTTTGATAGGTTTGTCATTATTATCATGGTTTACCGGTTTAGGATGGTATACAAGTCAAATAATGCCTGACATTTTTACGGTTACTGCTATCGGCACTCTACTTTTATTAGCTTTAAAAAAGGACTATAAAATTTACCAAAAAGTTATTTTCTCATTGCTGTTAGTTTTTTCGATAAATGCTCATTTCTCGAATTACCTAATTTCCATTTTGACAGTTTTAGGACTTTTTGTAATCACTAGAACTAAATTTATTCCGAATGCAAAGAAAGAGTTGTCTTTTTTATTACCAACAATTATTGTAACACTTTCTATTTTAACAGGTTCTTTAATTAACTATGCTGTAGGAAGTACATTTAAAATAAATCAGGGCAGTCATGTTTTTTTGATGGGAAAAATGCTAGATAGTGGTGTGTTAAAATCCTTTTTAGTTGATGAATGTAAAAATGATAATTATGTTTTATGTAATTGTAAAGATTCACTTCCTGTAACAAGTCGCGAACTGCTTTGGAATACCAATAGTCCATTGTATCAAAATGGAGGATGGACAGGTTCAGAAAAGCCTTTTAACGATATACTGTTTGATATTTTTACGAGTCCAAAACATCTTGCATTATTTACCTATAACGCAATACTTTCTTCTGTTAGTCAATTATTTCAAAATGATGTTGGCTCTGGACTTGTTTCCAATTGGTACAAAGACCCTACAAGTCCACCTTATGCTCAAATTGCAAAGCATTTTCCCTTTGAGTTAAACCAGTATAAACAAACCAGACAAAATGGAAACTTATGGGATCAAGGACTCGATTTTACCTTTATTAATTATATCAATAATATGTTTTTAGTGATTTCTTTAGGTTTGCTTTTTTATATTTTTACCTCTAAAACAAAAAGAAAAAGTATTGACATTCACGCACAGTTAATCATTGTTACTTTCTTATTGGGAATAGCAGTAAACGCTATTGTTGTTGGTTCTTTGGCAAACGTATACGATAGACTTCAATCCAGAATTAGTTGGATGCTTATCTTCTGCATGCTGCTACTTCTTTTGTCTAAAAAAGAATTTCTAAAGAAGAAAACAGCATCATTTCTGTCAAAGCAAAAAAGTTATTAATTAAAATATTTTTTCAACAAAATCTGGGCAGCAGCAAAAGGTGAAATTTCATTATTTGCGACTGCTTTTTTATTTTCTTCCAATAGTTTTATCATGTCGGGATGATTGTAGAAATTATTTTTCAACTGCTCGTTAATGGTTTCCATCATCCAGTATTGGTTTTGCTCTTTACGTTTTTCCTCAAAATAATGATTGGTTTTAACCAATTCAAAATAATTAGAAATTGTTTCCCAAACGCTTTCAATTCCTTCTCTAGTAATTGCACTGCAAGTAGCCACAGTTGGAATCCAACCTGATTTTTTTGCAGGAAATAAATGCAACGCACGGTTGAATTCGGTTTTGGCCAGATTAGCTTTATTTATATTATCACCATCGGCTTTGTTGATTACAATTGCATCCGCCATTTCCATAATACCCCGTTTAATGCCCTGTAATTCATCACCTGCACCAGAAATTTTAAGCAATAAAAAGAAATCAACCATCGAATGCACTGCGGTTTCACTTTGTCCCACGCCAACAGTCTCAATGATGATAGTGTCAAAACCTGCCGCTTCACAAAGGATAATGGTTTCTCTTGTTTTTCGTGCTACACCACCCAATGTTTCTCCGGAAGCTGATGGTCGTATATAGGCGTTTTCGTCTTTAACTAATTCCTCCATACGGGTTTTGTCACCAAGAATGCTTCCATGAGAAATGGTACTACTTGGATCAATAGCTAAGACGGCAACTTTTCTTCCTAATGAAGTAAGGTATTTTCCAAAAACTTCAATAAATGTTGATTTACCAACTCCGGGAACACCGGTAATTCCTATTCGAACCGATTTATTGGCATAAGGCAAACAACCACTAATTATTTCATTGGCTTTCGCCAAATGGGTAACACTCGTACTTTCTATCAAAGTAATTCCCCGACTTAACGCTACTTTATCATGTGCTAAAATCCCAGTAATCAATTCATTTGCTGATGGTTGTAGCTTTCTGTTTTTGGAAATTTTCTCCAATGAAGCCGTACTGAAACTTTCCGGTTGTGGAATACCTTCTTTTTCATGTAACGCTGATTTTTTGTTCTGCTTTTCGTTCAAGGGAAAATCATTTGGGTAAATTTAGTAAAATATTGTTTTCTAATAATTCAAAACATATCAATTTTAAGAAACCATTGATTCTCTTTTCCAATTTTTTATCTTCCTTTGCATAATAATTTACAATTTCGAATGGAGACTTCAATCGATATTACTGAAAAAAGTAATGTACTACATAAAACAATTTATTCGATACTGTTTTCAATAAGTTTTGCTCATTTACTGAATGATTTAATTCAAGCTATAATTCCATCGGTTTACCCGATTTTAAAGCAGAATTATCATCTTACGTTTACACAAATCGGATTAATAACTTTTGCATTTCAGCTATCTGCCTCATTACTTCAACCATTAGTTGGTTATTATACTGATAAATATCCAAAACCTTTTTCACAAGTGTATGGGATGCTTTTTTCCTTGGTTGGAATCGTGTCTTTGTCATTCGCTACTACTTTCTATTGGATTTTACTTTCAGTAATTTTTATTGGTATAGGATCTTCTATTTTTCATCCTGAGTCTGCTCGTATTTCTAACCTAGCTTCCGGCGGAAAACGCGGTTTGGCTCAATCTATTTTCCAGGTTGGTGGTAATTTCGGTACTGCTCTAGGGCCTTTACTTGTTGCTTTAATAGTAGTTCCAAACGGTCAAGTTTATATATTATGGTTTATTATTGCTGCTGTGATGGGTTTGGCTATTATTAGTAAAATTGCTTTTTGGTATCGTAATCATTTGATATATAGAAAACCCAAAAAAGTTGTTTTTGCCGATTTCCAACGCTTATCAAAAAGTAATGTAAAATGGGCTGTTACCATCTTGTTAATCGTTATTTTTTCAAAATTCTTCTACTCGGCTAGCTTGTCTTCTTATTATACTTTCTATATTATTGATAAGTTTCATTTGTCCATTAAAGAAGCCCAATACCACATGTTTATTTATCTGATAGCGTATGCTGTAGGAACTATTTTAGGTGGTCCGTTGGGTGACAAAATCGGACGCAAATACGTAATTTGGCTTTCTGTTTTCGGAGCTGCACCGTTTGCCTTGTTACTACCTTATGTGAATTTATTTTGGACCGATGTATTAATGGTCGTTATCGGGATTATTATTTCATCAGCTTTTCCCGCCATTTTGGTGTATGCACAAGAATTACTGCCTAAAAAACTCGGTATGGTTTCGGGCTTGTTCTATGGTTTTGCTTTCGGCATGGGTGCTTTAGGTTCAGCATTATTGGGAAAATTGGCCGATTACACCTCTATTCAATATGTCTATCTCGTTTGTTCCTATCTCCCTTTAGTTGGAATCATTTGCTTTTTTCTTCCGAATTTGAAAAAGAAATAAAAGTTAGATTTATTATATTTACATTCAATTAATTTATAAAGATGCTAAGTTCCGAAATACTTGAAAAACTCAATGCTATTGTAGGTGAATCTTATTTGTTTACCGACCAAGAAACTCGAAATCATTATGGTCATGATGAAACAGAAGATTATGTTTTTCCACCCAATGTTGTATTAAAACCTGCTAACGCTCATGAAATTTCAGCAATACTAAAAGTAGCCAACGAATATAAAATTCCAACAACACCAATCGGGGCCAGAACAGGTTTGAGTGGTGGTGCTTTGTCTATATATGAAGGTATTGGATTATCAACGGAACGTTTGAATAAAATTTTGGAAATCGATGAACAAAACCTGCAAGTAACAGTTGAACCAGCTGTTATCAATCAAGTTTTGCGTGAAGCCGTTGCAGAAAAAGGATTATTCTATCCTGTTGATCCAAGCAGTATGGGAAGTTGTTGGATTGGCGGTAATATTGCCGAAAATGCTGGTGGAGCCAGAGCTGTAAAATATGGAGTAACTAAAGATTATGTACTCAATTTAGAAGTGGTTTTGCCCAATGGTGAAATCATTTGGACAGGTGCAAATACTTTGAAAAATTCTACTGGATATAATTTGACACAGTTGATGGTTGGCAGCGAAGGAACGCTTGGTGTAATTACAAAAGCGGTTTTAAAATTGTTGCCAAAAAACGCTCATAACGTTTTGATGCTTGTGCCATTCTATGAAGCAACTCAAGCATGCGAGGCTGTTTCTGCTATTTTCCGTGCCGGAATTATCCCAAGTGCTTTAGAGTTTATGGAGCGTGATGCCATTGATTGGACATTGCGATTTGTAGAAGGTATTGGTGTGAATGTTAAACCCGAACATCAAGCGCATTTGTTGATTGAAGTAGATGGAAATTATCCTGAAATTTTGATGCTGGAAGCCGAAAAAATCATGACTGTTGTTGAGCAGTTTGATATTGATGAGGTTTTGTTTGCCGACACTGAAGACCAAAAAGCAGCTTTGTGGAAAATGAGACGTTCTGTGGCGGAATCCGTTAAATCTAATTCAATTTATAAAGAAGAAGATACGGTTGTGCCGAGATATATGTTGCCTGAATTACTATCGGGAATCAAGAAAATAGGAGGAAATTATGGTTTTAAATCGGTTTGTTATGGTCATGCCGGTGATGGAAACCTGCATGTGAATATCATTAAAGGCGATATGACCGATGATAATTGGGAAACGCAAGTGCCGTTGGGAATAAGAAAAATATTTGAATTAACGGTTTCTTTAAAAGGAACACTTTCTGGTGAACACGGTATTGGTTATGTGCAAAAGAACTATATGGATATTGCTTTTTCCAAAGCGCATTTAGAGTTAATGGAAAGTATTAAGCGTGTCTTCGACCATAATAACATTCTTAATCCGGGAAAAATTTTTCCAGACGAACTTTAACCACTAATCCCGAAACCTCGGGACACTAAGAATGCACAAAGCTCACAAGGAAAAATATCTTGTGAGCTTTGTGGTTATTAGAATTAATCTCTTTTAGGAGAATTTTTCTTTTCGCGTTTTTCCGCTTTTTTTTCTTTTGCCGTCTTTAGAGGTTCTTTCTTTACGGCTTTCTGAACGTCTTTTCCTTTTGCCATGGTATAAATATTTTGATTAGTTACTAAATAGTAAGATAAAGGTAGATACTATTTTTTATAAACCCAATTCTTTTTTTATGCTTTCGCCAAAAATTGTTTGATAAAATGCTAACTGATTGGCATCATCTAAGTTAAAAAACTTCCATTCTTTGATGGTCGTTTCATCCATGACGGCTAAATAAGTAGTTGTTCTTTTTACGCTAAAGCTATTTCTTTTAGGTTCAAAAGTTACTTCCTTGCTTTTGTTGATCTGCTTTAACCAATTTGCTTTATCTGCAGCGGCTTTTGTAGTTAATTTGGTTTCAAAAAAGTAGCGCATCGGATTTCGAAATGTAATCACGCAAAACGATTTTCCTTCAATTTTCTTTACCATACCATATTGAAAAGGTAAAGTCTCCAATTGTTCACGCAAACGGTATTCTTCATTTTCATAGTATTTCTCTAGCTTTTCCAGCAATAAATCTTTACCAATGGTTTGCACCATTATCGGATGGGATAATGAAGCGATAGTTTCAAAATCCATTAAATAATTGGATTCGTAATATTTTTTGGTGGCTATTTTTAAACTTTCTGTAGATTGTGAAAAAGCAACAATACTGAAGAAAAGGAGTAGGGTTGAGAATTTATTTTTCATTTCTATTCAATTAGATACTCGAATATAAAAAATCCCCAATAGTAATTACCATTGAGGATTATATAATTAATAGTCTGTTAACTGTGACCGAAAACTATTAGTGAACCAAAACCCATTCACCTGTACCCAACATACTTTCGGCTTTCTTGAATTTCATACTTTCGGTTTTGCCGCTCATCACATGTTTAATCGTAACAGTATCATTACGGTTAATTTTTGGAGTTTCGCGGACAATAGTCTCAGTTACTTGCGGACGTTGAGAAGCCGTTTGGCCAGCATCGCGGTTTGAACTTTCACTACTTTGAATTTCGTCTTTACTTTCAGTGTAATTTTGTTTTTGACGTACTTGTCGCGCTTCCTGAATAGTGTTATTTTGTTGTGGTAAATCGCCCTTAAACAAGAACGAAATCACTTCCTTATTCACGCCATCAAGCATTGTTCTAAACAAGTTGAATGCTTCTAATTTATAGATTAGCAAAGGATCTTTTTGTTCGTGTACCGCCAACTGAACAGACTGTTTTAATTCGTCCATTTTGCGCAAATGCTTTTTCCAAGCTTCATCTACTATAGCTAGTGTGATATTTTTTTCAAAATCGGCAACCAATTGTGCGCCATGCGTATCAAAAGCTTTTTTCAAATCGGTAACGACATTCAATGTCTTAATTCCATCCGAAAACGGAACTATAATTCGCTCAAAAGTGTTTCCTTCTTTTTTGTAAACATCGGTAATTATTGGCAATGCTTCACGAGCACTTCTTTCGGTTTTTTCTGTATAATAAGCCATAGCAACTTTATATACTTTGCCTGTTATTTCCATTTCTGATAATTTCTC
Source organism: Flavobacteriaceae bacterium (assembly GCA_947456955.1). GTDB lineage: Bacteria > Bacteroidota > Bacteroidia > Flavobacteriales > Flavobacteriaceae > Flavobacterium. Next base: position 25,894 of record CANGTQ010000006.1, read on the forward strand.
AAACTCAGAAGCCGAAATAGGAGAAGTTATAGAGAAATAACGAATTAATTCAAATTCAAAATTTTTGAAATCGTTTTTGCCTTTATTTTCACTTATGATTAATTCACAAGTATCATACATCATATTTGCAATATCCAGTTTCAATCGCTCACCAAACAAAGCATGACGACGGCGTTTGTATACTACTTCACGCTGTGCATTCATTACATCATCATATTCAAGCAAACGTTTACGAGTGCCGAAATTGTTTTCTTCCACTTTTTTCTGAGCACGCTCAATAGATTTGGTCATCATCGAATGCTGAATCACTTCACCTTCTTTCAATCCCATTCTGTCCATGATTTTGGCAACTCTATCCGAACCAAATAAACGCATCAGGTTATCTTCCAAAGACACATAAAACTGTGAACTTCCAGGGTCTCCTTGACGACCGGCACGACCTCTCAACTGACGATCCACACGACGCGAATCGTGACGTTCTGTACCGATAATTGCTAAACCACCAGCTGCTTTTACTTCAGGAGTTAACTTGATATCGGTTCCACGACCGGCCATATTAGTTGCTATGGTCACAACGCCCGGTTTACCGGCTTCTTCAACAATTTGTGCTTCTTGTTTGTGCATTTTTGCATTCAATACATTGTGATTTACTCCACGTATTTTCAGCATTCGGCTTAATAATTCTGAAATCTCAACCGATGTTGTTCCAATAAGAACCGGTCTTCCGGCTTGCGATAATTGGGTTACATCTTCAATTACGGCATTGAATTTTTCACGCACCGAACGGTAAATCAAATCTTCTCTGTCAATTCTTGACATGCCGCGATTCGTCGGAATTTCGACAACATCTAATTTATATATTTCCCAAAGTTCACCTGCTTCTGTAACTGCTGTTCCTGTCATACCCGCCAATTTGCTGTACATACGGAAATAATTCTGTAACGTAATCGTAGCAAATGTTTGTGTTGCTGCTTCAATCGTAACTTGCTCTTTTGCTTCAATTGCCTGGTGCAAACCGTCAGAATAACGGCGACCATCCATGATACGACCTGTTTGTTCATCGACAATTAAAATTTTATTGTCCATGATAACATATTCTACATCTTTTTCAAAAAGAGTATACGCTTTTAATAACTGTGTAAGTGTGTGAATTCTTTCCGATTTGATTCCGAAATCCTGGAATAGTTTTTCTTTGGCTTCCGCCTCTTTATCTTTATCAAGGTTTTGTTTCTCGATATTCGCTATTTCGGTTCCGATATCCGGTAGAATAAAGAAATTTTCATCGGTATCCTGAGAAAGGAATTTTATTCCACTATCAGAAAGTTCTACTTGATTATTTTTCTCTTCGATTACAAAGTACATTGCTTCGTCAACTTCCGGCATTTTACGGTTGTTATCTGCCATGTATTCGTTTTCTGTTTTTTGCAATAATTGTTTTACTCCTTCTTCACTTAAGAATTTGATAAGTGCTTTGTTTTTTGGCAATGCTCTGTAGGATCTCAACAATTGGAAACCTGCATCTTTCATGTTTCCTTCCTTGAAGAAACGCTTGGCTTCGGTCAAAAATCCATTGGCTAATTGACGTTGTAAATTATAAAGGTTTTCAATTTTTGGTTTCAGTTCATTAAACTCATGACGGTCACCATCAGGCACTGGTCCTGAAATAATCAACGGAGTTCTGGCATCATCAATCAATACCGAATCCACCTCGTCGACTATGGCGTAGTTGTGTTTTCTCTGCACCAAATCTTCAGGCGAATGTGCCATATTATCACGTAAGTAGTCGAAACCAAATTCGTTATTGGTACCATAAGTAATATCCGCTTCGTAGGCTTTTCTTCTAGCATCTGAGTTTGGCGAATGATTGTCTATACAATCTACAGTTAAACCATGGAACTCGAATAAAGGAGCTTTCCAGGTGCTGTCACGTTTTGCTAAGTAGTCATTCACTGTTACTAAATGCACACCATTTCCGGTCAACGCATTTAAGTAGAGAGGGAGAGTTGCTACCAAAGTTTTCCCTTCACCAGTTTGCATTTCTGCAATTTTTCCTTCGTGTAATACGATGCCTCCAATTAACTGAACATCGTAGTGAATCATATCCCAAGTGATTTCTTTTCCGGCCGCATTCCATTGGTTTGACCAATTAGTTTGGTCGCCGACTAAAGTTATGTAAGCTTTTGTAGCTGATAATTCTCGATCTTTCTCAGTTGAAGTAACAGTAATGGTTGGGTTTTCTTTGAAACGACGAGCTGTTTCTTTAATAACGGCAAATGCTTCCGGAAGAATTTCCATTAATACTTTTTCAGAGATTTCGTAAGCTTCTTTTTCTAAAGAATCAATGGCATTGTAAATATCTTCTCTTAAATCAATATCAACAGTGTTTTCTGCTTCTTGTTTTTTAGCTTCTATTTCAGCATCTTGTTTGGCTCGGGCTTGTTTTATTCTTTCTTTGAATTCTACTGTTTTAGCTCGTAACTCATCATGAGAAAGTGATGCTAATATAGGTTCTAAAGCTTTTATTTTGGTTATGTATGGTTGTGTTGCTTTGACATCTTTTTGAGATTTGTCGCCTACAAAAGCTTTTAAAATGCTATTTATGAAACTCATAATTGGTTTGGTATTATATATTTTTAAAATCCCGATTCTTAGGGATGCAAATTTAAACAAAAAAAAAGCCCTAAATGGACTTTTCTCTTTTGTGTTTTTTTATTTTTTTAATATTCATCCTCGTTCCAAAGATAATCTTCGTCGGTTGGATAATCGGGCCAAATTTCTTCCATAGATTCGTAGATTTCTCCTTCGTCTTCTATAGATTGTAAATTCTCAACTACTTCAAGAGGCGCGCCGGTTCTTATGGCGTAATCTATAAGCTCGTCTTTGGTTGCTGGCCAAGGTGCATCACTTAAATACGATGCTAATTCTAATGTCCAATACATCTTCTATCGATTTTAATTTAATGCAAAAATAAATTTATTACTGAAAAAGTCAAGTTTTTTTTGATTTATTTTTAAATATGTTTAAGAACGTCTTTTTTTGTTGTCAGTCTCACTATCAGTTGGCAGAAACTGAAAACTGAAAATTGCGACTGCTTACTTCCTAGGAATCCATTTTTCTTCATCCGCGTTCAGCTCTTTGGACAACTTCCGTGCCAAGACAAAAAGATAGTCAGAAAGTCGGTTTAAGTATTTGATAGCAATATCAGCAACAGGTTCATTGTGACTTAAGTGTACTGCTAAACGTTCTGCTCTTCTGCAAACACAGCGCGCAATGTGACAATATGACACAGTTGTATGACCTCCGGGTAAAACAAAATGGGTCATTTGTGGCAATGAATCTTCCATTGAATCGATTTCTTTTTCAAGAAGCTCAATATCACTTTCAATAATACCAAGGTTTTGCAATCGTTTTTGTCCGTTTTTTAACACTTCTTTTTCTGGTGGTGTTGCCAATATAGCGCCAACGGTAAATAATCTATCCTGAATTTCGATTAGAATATCTTTGAAATGCTGATTTATTTCTTGGTCGCGAATTAATCCTACATAGGAGTTTAATTCATCAACTGTTCCGTAGCTTTCAATTCGCGCGTGATCTTTTGGAACACGAGTTCCGCCAAATAATGCTGTGGTTCCTGTATCTCCGGTTTTGGTATAGACTTTCATGATGATTTATGATTTCAGAATGGAGAACAAAGGTAACAAAAAATCAAATCCTATAAATGATTCGTATTTGTAGTGTCGCTTTCAATCATTCCGTCTTTTAAACGAATTACTCTATGAGCATATTTAGCAATATCTTCTTCGTGTGTAACTATTATAACTGTATTACCGTTTTTATGAATATCGTTAAAAAGATTCATAATTTCTATCGAAGTTTTACTATCTAGATTTCCGGTTGGTTCATCAGCCAAAATAATAGAAGGTTTGTTTATCAATGCTCTGGCAATAGCAACACGTTGGCGTTGTCCACCAGAAAGTTGATTGGGTTGATGATCCATTCTGTCTGCAAGGTTTACCTGTGTCAGTACTTCTGTAGCGCGTTCGTTTCTTTCCGATTTAGAGTAACCTGCATAAATCATAGGTAAAGCTACATTATCTAAAGCTGTAGTTCTTGGCAAAAGATTGAAGGTTTGAAAAACAAAACCAATTTCCTTGTTTCTGATTTCGGCTAAATCGTCATCATGCATTTGGCTTACATCTTTTCCATTTAGAATATAAGTACCAGATGTGGGCGTGTCAAGACAACCCAAAAGATTCATTAGTGTAGATTTTCCGGAACCTGACGGACCCATTAACGCTACATATTCTCCTTTGTTGATTTGTAAGTCGATGCCTTTTAAAACATTGATGGTTTCATTTCCGAGTTGGAAATCTCTCATCAATTTTTTGATATTTATTAATGGATTTGCCATTGATAGGGAACTGTAAGGAATTAATAATGTAAATGTAAGTAATCAATATCTTTTTTTTGTTACAATTTTCATACTCTTATCACAAAATGCTCTTTAGGTTGTTCGAATCTAAAGAATACCAATCCCCATTGAAAAGTATCAATTGTTACGGTAACTTTCGGATGCTTTTTTATAACTTCCCAAGCTACTTCCATAGCTGGCGACCAATGAATGTCATCAAAAATCCAAACGGTTTCGTTATTTATTGTTGGAAGTAATAATTCAAAATACTCTAGAGTGGCTTCTTTAGAGTGATTGCCGTCGAAATAGATCAATTGATAATTGATAATTGCTAATTGATAATTTTTTAGATAAGATGAAAATTCTGTATTGATTGACGTAATGTTTTTAAAACCAAATTCCTCAAATTGTTTTTGAGCCACATGCAATGTATTGGGACATCCCTCTAGTGTAGTGATTTTAGATTTTACATTTCCAAGCGAAAGGGCAGAAGTAGCTAATCCTAATGAAGTTCCTATTTCTAAAATGGTTTCAGGTTGAAAATAATTGGTAATCCTAAAAAGCAATTCTGCTCTTTTTTTACTTATACCGGCATTTCTGGCAATTTGGTTTATTGCACGTGTATTGCTTTTGAAAACTCTTGAACCTGCGCCAAAATCGGTTACTTCAATGGTGTTTTTATTTTGTAAAAGAGAGTTTCTGTAGTTTTTTAAGATAGAATATTCGGGATACTTTTTCTTATCATAAAAGCAATTTGTAACCAAATTAAACACAAATGGCGAATGCACTCCGTGTTCGTTTTTGGAGTTCCAGAGGAAGTTTAAATATGATTTTATTATTTGTAGCACAAAGTATCTCAATGTTCAGCACAAAGTAACACAAAGAAACAACAAGAAAAAAACTTTGAGAAACATAGTGTTTAACTTAGTGAGACATTGTGAAACCGTTACTCCATTTTTGAAGACAATTCAAACCAACGTTCTTCTTTTGATTCCATTTTTTTTATGATAACTTCCAGTTCTTTGGCTTTTACTGTAATATCAGCATCGGCTACTTTACCTTCTGAAAATAAGTTTTCGATTTGTTTTTTCTCGTATTCTAAGTCTTTGATTTCACGTTCAATTTTGTTGAATTCCTTTTGCTCGTTGAAATTCAATCCCGAAACTGTTGAACTATTTTGCTTCCAATTTACTTTTTCAGTACTAACGCTCGACAGATTTTTTGGTTCAGTCGAATCTTCATACGCTCTGAAATCGGAATAATTTCCGGGGAAATCTTCAATTTGCCCTTCGCCTCTAAAAATGAACAAGTGATCTACAATTTTATCCATAAAATACCGGTCGTGCGAAACCACTAGAAGACAACCAGGATAATCCAACAGGAAACTTTCCAAAACATTCAACGTTACAATATCCAGGTCATTTGTTGGCTCATCGAGAATTAAAAAATTCGGGTTCTGAATCAAAACCGTACATAAATATAAGCGTTTTAATTCGCCGCCACTAAGTTTTTCTACAAAGTCATATTGCTTTTTGGCATCAAAAAGGAAACGCTCCAACAATTGCGAAGCCGAAATGATTTTTCCTTTTGTTAACGGAATGTATTCGCCATATTCTTTAATAATGTCTATCACTTTTTGTCCCGGTTTCGGATTGATGCCACTTTGTGTGTAATAACCAACTTTAATCGTATCGCCAATAACCACTTTCCCCGAATCAGGCACCATAGTTTTGGTCAATATATTTAAGAAAGTTGATTTTCCGGTTCCGTTTTTACCGATGATTCCTATACGTTCGCCACGTTGGAAGTCATAAGTGAAATTATCCAAAATGACTTTGTCTTTGAATTTTTTATACAATTTATGGAGCTCAATGATCTTGCTACCCATGCGTTCCATATTGATTTCAAGCTCAACTACATTTTCTTTTCTGCGGCTTTCGGCAACGGCTTTAATTTGGTAAAAATCATCCTGCCGCGATTTCGATTTGGTTGTTCTTGCTTTCGGCTGACGACGCATCCAGGCCAATTCTTTTACAAATAGGTTTTGTGCTTTGTCAATAGTTGAGTTCTCCATGGCAATCCGTTCTTCTTTCTTTTGAAGATAGTATGAATAATTGCCTTTGTATTGATAGAGTTTTCCGTTATCAAGTTCAATGATTTCGTTACAAACACGTTCCAAAAAGAAACGATCGTGAGTTACCATGAACAAAGTAATGTTTTCTTTTGCAAAATAACTTTCCAGCCATTCAATCATCTCTAAATCAAGGTGGTTAGTTGGTTCATCTAAAATCAATAAATCAGGACGATTAATCAGAATAATAGCTAAAGACAAACGTTTCTTTTGTCCGCCGGAAAGACTTTTCACTTTAAGTTTCAAATCATCCAATTTTAATTTGGACAAGATTTGTTTGAACTGCGTTTCAAAATCCCAGGCATTGTGACGGTCCATTTCATCAAAAGCCAATTGGTATTTTTCCTCTCCCGAAGTTTCGGGATTCAGGTTTTCTAAAGCTTTTTCATATTGCTCAATCACATGCAGAATTTCATTATCCGAAGCGAAAATACTTTCTTCAATTGTGAGTTCATCCTGAAGGTTACTTTTTTGTGATAAAAAGGCCATTTTCAAACCTTTTCTAAGTACAACCTGTCCGGTATCTGGCTCGTCTTCGCCATTAATAATGTTCATGATACAGGTTTTTCCTGAACCATTTTTGGCAATGAAAGCAATTTTTTGGTCTTTGTTGATGCCAAAAGAAATGTCTTTAAACAAAGTTCTTTCGCCAAAGGATTTTGATATGTTTTCTACTGAAAGGTAATTCATGGATTAATTTGAAAATTTGAAAATGAGGCAATTTGAAAATAATAGTTGCAAAAGTAAGCTATTTAAGCAGCAATCAAAATCTTCAAATCTTCAAATCTTCAAATCTTCAAATTGATTCTATTATATTTGTCAAATGCAACTATCCGTCATTATACTTAATTACAATGTGCGCTACTTTTTAGAGTTGTGTGTGTTGAGTGTGGAAAAAGCCATTCAGAATCTGGATGCAGAAATCATTGTCATTGATAATAATTCTTCGGATGACAGTTGCACAATGATGAAACAACGATTTCCCAATATCAAATTTATTCAAAACAAAGAAAATTCGGGTTTCCCGAAAGGGAATAACATCGGAGTAGCCCAAGCCAAAGGCGAGTACATCTGCATCTTAAATCCAGACACGGTCGTTGCTGAAGATACTTTTGAAAAAATTCTAAACTCGCAACTCGCGACCCACAACTCGCAACTCGGAATCATCGGTTGCAGACTGATAGACGGAGCGGGAAACTTTCTTCCCGAAAGTAAACGCGGTATTCCGACACCTTGGGTGGCGTTTACCAAGATTTTTGGATTGTATAAGTTATTTCCGAAGTCGTCGTTTTTTAATAAATATTACGCCCAGCATTTAGGTGAAAACCAAACAGGGAAAGTGGATATACTTGTAGGGGCTTTTATGGTGATGAAGCGCGAATTGTATAATGAGCTTGGCGGTTTTGACGAAAATTGTTTTATGTATGCAGACGATATTGATTTGAGTTATAGGGCGCTACAAAATGGAAAATCCAATTACTACTTTGCTGAAACAACAGTAATTCATTACAAAGGAGAAAGCACAACTAGGGATCAAAAATACATGATGCATTTTCAAGAAGCGATGCAATTTTTCTATAAAAAGCACTTCCGAAAATCAATTATGTTTGACTGGATGATGCAAATAGGAAGTTTTATTTTTAGTAAAATTAAAAAAAACCAACAGCACAATAAAGTATTTTATTCTGATCAAACAGTTATTTTTTCCAAAGAACTTTTAACTTTTTCATATGTTTCAGAAATGCTTACGTATTCAAAATTTGAAGAATTAAAAATTAATCCTTCATTTAAGTACGAATTGGTATTTGATATTCAGTCGTTTTCATTTTATGAAATAATAAATTATATGAATACAGTTAGAGCAATAAACATCACTTTCAAAATGTTTTTACCTGAATCAAATTTTTTAATAGGAAGCAATAACGCAAACGATAAAGGAATAATTATAAATTTATCAAAAATTGAATAATTCTTAGTATTTGCTCAAAACAATTAGTATTTTTGCAATCAAAATTAAACAACACATCTTTAGTTTACACATATGGCAAAGTTTGAATTGAAATTACCAAAAATGGGTGAAAGTGTTGCAGAAGCAACCGTTACAAATTGGTTAAAAAGCGTAGGCGAAAAAATTGAAGCCGATGAAGCTGTTTTGGAAATAGCAACTGATAAAGTTGACAGCGAAGTGCCAAGCGAAGTTTCTGGAACATTAACCGAAATTTTATTTCAGGTAAACGATGTTGTAAAAGTGGGACAAACCATTGCTATTATTGAAACTGAAGGAGGAGCAAGTACTCCCGTTCCTGTTGCGGAAGCTAAAACAGAATTTACTTCAACTCCAGCTGTAGAAGAAGTATTAAAAACTGTAGAAGTAGCTCAAGCTGCTGTGGCTCCTGCCGATTTCAAATCATCTGATAAATTTTATTCTCCTTTAGTTAAAAATATTGCTACTGCAGAAGGAATTTCTTTAGCAGAATTAGAATCAATTGCAGGTACAGGAAAAGATGGCAGAGTGACTAAAGAAGATATTTTAAAACATTTAGCCATTAGGCAAAAGCCATTTGCCACTAGCGTAACTGTTCAACCAACAACCGATAACCGACAACAGACAACTCAAGCCGTGCCGGTTTCGGTAAACGGCGGAGACGAGATTGTAGAAATGGACCGTATGCGAAAACTGATTTCAGGTTATATGGTCGCTTCAGTTCAAACTTCAGCGCATGTACAATCGTTTATAGAAGTCGATGTTACAAATATTGTAAAATGGAGAGACCGAGTTAAAAATGCTTTTGAGCAACGCGAAGGTGAAAAGCTAACGTTCACACCAATTTTTATGGAAGCTGTGGCTAAAGCGTTAAAAGATTTCCCTGGATTGAATATATCAGTTGATGGTGATTTTATTATTAAGCGTAAAAACATCAATTTGGGAATGGCAGCAGCTTTACCAAATGGAAACTTAATTGTTCCAGTAATTAAAAACGCTGATCAACTGAACTTAGTTGGAATGGCCAAAGCCGTAAACGATTTAGGAAATCGTGCCAAAGCTGGAAAGCTAAAACCGGACGATACACAAGGCGGAACCTATACGGTTACTAATGTAGGCACTTTTGGTTCTGTGTTCGGAACACCAATTATTAACCAACCACAAGTTGGAATCTTAGCGCTTGGCGCCATAAGAAAAGTGCCGGCAGTTATCGAAACTCCGGAAGGTGATTTTATCGGAATTAGACAAAAAATGTTCTTGTCGCATAGTTATGATCACAGAGTGGTAGATGGTGCATTAGGCGGAAGCTTTGTAAAACGTGTAGCCGATTATCTGGAAGCATTTGATGTGAATAGAGAGTATTAATCGTAACTAATTATAGTACAATCCCGATGTTACAATCGGGATTTTTTTTGTTAAAAAAAAACACAGTAATCGACCAACAGTAACTTCAATATTTTATATTTGTCAACTAACTTTTTAAGATGGAATTAAAACTTACACGGCCTATATGTTTTTTTGATTTGGAAACCACAGGTATTGATGTTGCCAAAGACAGAATTGTTGAAATATCAATATTTAAAGTGTTTCCCAACGGAAATAAGGAAAGCAAAACATGGCTGGTGAACCCAACTATTCCAATTCCTGCATTTGCTACTGCTGTGCATGGCATTACGAATGAAAAAGTAGCTAATGAACCAACATTCAAAGAACTGGCTTCTCAAGTACACGCAATGATTAAAGATTCAGATTTGGCCGGATTTAATTCCGACAGATTTGATATTCCGCTTTTGGCCGAAGAATTATTACGGTCCGAAGTCGATTTTGATATGAAAAACAGAGTTTCGGTTGATGTGCAAACTATTTTCCACAAAAAAGAAGAAAGGACCTTGAGTGCAGCTTATAAATTTTATTGCAATCAAAGTCTAGAAAATGCTCATAGTGCTGAAGCAGATACTATGGCAACCTACGAAATTCTTAAAGCCCAATTGGATAGGTATGGAGATTTAGATAATGACATGAAATCATTAGCTGATTATACAACCAGAAAAAAATCAGTCGATTTTGCCGGTTTCATCGCATTGAATAATGAAGGAAAAGAAATTTTTACTTTCGGCAAACATAAAGGTGCTTTGGTTGATGAGGTTTTAGATAAAGAGCCGGGTTATTTTAGTTGGATACAAAATGCTGAATTTCCATTGTATACTAAGAAAGTTTTAACCGGAATTAAATTGAGAAAGTTAAACACCAAAAGCTAGAAGATGGAAGTCAGAAGCTGGAAGATTTTACTTCCAACTACCATCTCCCATCTTCCAACTAAAGAAATATGAAAATCATCTGCATCGGAAGAAATTATGTCAATCATATTGCCGAACTCAATAATGAGCGTCCGGATGAGCCGGTAATTTTTATGAAACCGGATACTGCTATTTTACCAAAGAAAACTCCTTTTACCATTCCGGAGTTTAGTAATGATGTGCATCATGAGGTGGAGATTTTGGTAAAAATAGCTAAAGTAGGGAAGTATATAGACACTAAATTTGCTCATAAATATTATGATGAAATAGGCTTGGGAATAGATTTTACCGCAAGAGATATTCAGAATAAATTGAAAGAGAAAGGATTGCCTTGGGAAAAAGCAAAAGCTTTTGATGGTTCAGCGATTATTGGTGACTTTCATCCAAAAAGTAGCTTTAATTCAATAGAAAATATTACTTTTGAATTGAAAAACAACGGAAAAACTGTTCAAGTCGGAAATACAAGTCATATGTTGTGGAAAATTGATGAAATAATTTCATACATTTCACAGTTCTTTACACTCAAAAAAGGCGATATAATTTTTACCGGCACACCGGAAGGCGTTGCGAAAGTTCTACCAAACGATATCCTTGAAGGATTTATAGAAAACAAAAGAGTATTAAGATTACACATTAAATAATGGCAATAAACTATAACCTCGCAAAAGTTTACGCTCTTTCAGACAACGACCCTGAATTCGTAATGCAAATTATTACACTGTTTGTTACAGAAGTTCCTGAAGATTTAAAACAAATTGATTTAGGTATCAAAACAAAAGACCATAAATTAGCGTACAGCTATGCTCACAAAATCAAACCAAGTCTTGATTTATTAGGTATGACGGTGGCATTCGAAGAAATTCTGCAAGTAGAAGCTTGGACAAAAGCAGAAGGCAAACGCAAAGAAATTAATGACACTTTTGCAAGCATTCAAAGTCAAATAGAAAAAGCAGTAAAAGAAATCAAAAAAGATTTCGAATTGTAAAATTTGAAGCGATTGGTTCAGGAGTTATCATTGATGGCAATTAGCTATGCTGAATCTCCGATTTCCCGCTGTCCGCACTACAAGCCTGCAGGCAGAAAGGATAGTTGCTCCCATCGAGCTAATCAAGATTCCATTTGTAATTCCTAAATCCCAATTCCTAAATCAGAATGAAAGCAACCATAGTTACCATTGGCGACGAAATTCTAATCGGTCAAATTGTTGATACCAATTCAGGATATATTGCCAAAGCATTGGATAAGATTGGTGTTCAAACCACCGAAATGCTTTCCATTTCCGATGATAAAAATCACATTTTAGATACCTTTGCTTCCTTGCAAGACAAAGTAGATTTGGTTATCATTACTGGAGGTTTAGGACCAACAAAAGACGACATAACAAAGAAAACCTTTTGCGATTATTTTGAGGATGTTTTTGTTAGGAATCAAGAAGTTGAAGACCATATTGTAGCTTTGTTTACTAAGCTAAATTTTATACCTACCCAAATTAATAAAGACCAAGCGCTTTTGCCATCAAAAGCCCTAGTTCTAAAAAATAATTACGGTACTGCAGCCGGAATGTGGATGAAAAAAGGTAAAACAGTTTTTGTCTCGATGCCCGGTGTTCCCTATGAAATGAAAGGAATTGTAAATGAAGAACTAATTCCTAAAATAATATCCGAATACAAAAGGCCTTACATAGTTCACAAAACAATTCTAACATACGGACAGGGAGAAAGTATGGTGGCAGAACGTATAGAAAACTGGGAAAATAATTTGCCGGAATATATAAAATTAGCCTATTTACCAAGTCCGGGTAGAGTGCGATTGCGACTAACCGCTCGTGGTGAGAACGAAGAAGTACTCCAAAAAGCAATTCAAGAGAACATACAATCATTAACCATAATTATTGGAGATATCATAGTCGGTTTTGATGAAGATGAAACTATCGAAGTCATTATTGGAAGATTACTTCGTCAACAAGGCAAAACAATAGCAACTGCAGAAAGTTGTACAGGCGGAAAAATTGCTCAAATACTAACATCAGTTGCCGGTGCTTCAAATTATTTTAGAGGAAGTGTGGTAAGTTATGCCACTGACACTAAAATTTCAGTGTTAGGCGTTAGTGCTCAAACAATAGAAAAGTATACAGTGGTAAGCGCAGCAGTTGCCTCTGAAATGGCATTGGGAATTCAAAAATTAATGAAAGCAGATTATGCAATTGCTACTACTGGAAATGCCGGGCCGTCAAAAGGTGACGCTGATGCTGAAGTTGGTACTGTTTTTATTGCATTGGCAACACCTGATACTGTTTTTGTTTCAACATTTAATTTCGGTCAACCTCGAGATAAAGTGATAGATAGAACAACAAATAAAGCATTAGAAATACTACAGAAGGAAATTTTAAAAAATCCTTTTAATTAAAACATAGTTGTTAATAAATTTGTTCAATAAAAGTAATCTTCTCTTCCTGAAAAAAGCAAATTAAAAAAAAGCAAAAAATCTGTTATAATATTTTTGTTACAATGATTTATTTTTCTTAAGTTTGCACCCTCGAATTGAATAACGATAAAAGATAAGTATAATGTCAAGAGTTTGTGACCTTACAGGAAAAAGAGCGATGGTAGGAAATAATGTTTCTCACGCTATGAATAAAACTAAGAGAAAATTTTCTGTTAACTTAGTTAAAAAACGTTTCTATCTTGCTGAAGAAGACAGATGGATTACTCTAAGAGTAGCTGCGTCTACAATTAAAACAATCAATAAAAATGGATTGGCTGCTGTTTTGAAAAAAGCAAAAGTTGAAGGATTTATTAAATAATTTCCAAATCCAATAAAAATAAAGTAAGATGGCAAAGAAAGGTAATAGAATACAAGTTATTTTAGAGTGTACAGAGCACAAAGGAACAGGTCTTCCTGGAACGTCTCGTTACATTACAAACAAAAATAAAAAAAATACTCCGGACAGATTAGAGATTAAAAAATTTAATCCAATCTTGAAGAGAATGACTGTTCATAAAGAAATTAAATAATTCGAAATTTTTATAAAATAAAAATTTCAAATGTTTCCACATTTTAAGGATTTTAAAAATATTTGAATCATGGCAAAGAAAACCGTAGCAACACTGCAAACAGCTTCTAAAAGATTATCAAAAGCTATCAAAATGGTAAAATCTCCAAAAACAGGAGCTTATACTTTTGTTGAAAGCATTATGACACCAGAAGAAGTGGATAGTTTCTTAGCAAAGAAATAATCCCATTAAAATTATATATCAAAGCTACTTTCATTCGGAAGTAGCTTTTTTATTTTTTTATTTTTTACTTATTTAATATTTTGTCTGTAGAAGAAAGTACCTCATAAAAAATTCATATTTTTGACAGCGGACCAATTTTTTAATGAGGTTTACCCAAAATTTTAACCCTATACAATGAGTTTTTTTAAAAGAATATTTTCCTCCGAAAAAAAGCAAACTTTAGACAAAGGTTTAGAACAAACCAAGACTTCTTTTCTTTCTAAACTAACCAAAGCCGTCGCAGGAAAATCAAAGGTTGATGATGAAGTTCTCGATAATCTTGAGGAAGTATTAGTTACTTCAGATGTTGGTGTTGCTACTACTCTAAAAATCATAAAGCGAATTGAAGAACGGGTTTCCAATGATAAGTACATGGGAACAGACGAATTAAATATAATCCTTCGTGAAGAAATCGCCGGACTTTTATCGGAAACCAAATCGGGTGAAGAAACAGAGTTTACAGTTCCTGCGAATAAAAAACCATACGTAATTATGGTAGTTGGCGTTAATGGTGTTGGAAAAACTACTACCATTGGTAAGTTAGCATACCAATTCAAAAAATCAGGTTATAAAGTAGTTCTTGGCGCTGCCGATACGTTTCGTGCTGCTGCGATTGACCAATTGCAAATTTGGGCTGATAGAGTAGATGTGCCGATTGTAAAACAACAAATGGGAAGTGATCCTGCTTCAGTTGCTTTTGATACGTTGCAAAGCGCGGTTACCCAAAATGCAGACGTTGTCATTATTGATACTGCCGGTCGTTTGCACAATAAAGTAAATTTAATGAATGAGTTAACCAAAGTAAAACGTGTAATGCAAAAAGTAGTCGAAGACGCTCCACACGATGTTTTATTAGTTTTAGATGGTTCAACGGGTCAAAATGCCTTTGAGCAAGCGACTCAATTTACAGCAGCGACAGAAGTTTCATGTCTTGCAGTTACCAAACTTGACGGAACTGCTAAGGGCGGAGTTGTTATAGGAATTTCAGATCAATTTCAAATACCGGTAAAATATATTGGAGTAGGTGAAGGTATTGAAGATTTACAGGTTTTTAATAAATTTGAATTTGTAGATTCGTTTTTTAAATAAAAAGTCATGAATAAAATTATATCTTTTTTTAAAGAATCATCCTCGTTTAAATTAATAGCAATCAGTATTGGAATCGCGGCACTAAGTTACTTTATAGAAAAACCTTTGCCAAGTATTTTCCTTGGTATGCGACTTTTTGCTTTTGTATTATTTGTTTACGCCGTAATCAGATTCAGAAAGTAATTTTTACTGATACAAAGCACTAATTCTTGTCTAAAAATTTAGAGAATCTCAGGTATCTTATGGAGCAATATTTATTTTCTATTTCCTAAGACTATGTTATTTTAAAAATTAAATTTGTCATTCATCAATTCGATTTTAACACATGAAAAAAATAGGTTTACTTCGCTTGTTCGCTAATTTTCTAGTGTTGCTTTTTATTATGTTGCTGGTTTCGTGTCATTCTAAAGTAAAAAAAGAAGATATCAAAAAGCTCAATGGCTATTGGGAAATCAATCAGGTTAAATTCTCGTCTGGTAAAACCAAAGACTATAAAGTCAATGAGACCATTGATTATTTTGAACTCAAAAGCAAAAAAGGTTTTCGTCAAAAAGTTATGCCTCAATTTGATGGAAAATTCCAAACTAATGGCATCAAAGAAAATATTAAAGTAGTTGAAAAGGACAATTCTTTCTTCTTAGAATATAATACAAAATTTGGCAAATGGAAGGAAGAAATCATATCTATTGAAGATTCAATTTTAGTTTTAAAAAACAAAGAAAATTTAGAATACACTTATAAAAAATTTAAACCATTCTCATTAAAATAATACTGATACAAGCGTAGCGAACTGACGCAGTAAATTAGTTCAGCATAAATGGCAAGACGAGTAAGTAATGAAGGTTCTATTGGAGATGTTCTAAAAGAGTTTATTGAAAAAAATAAACTTCAGGCCGGCATGGACAAAATTGACGTAGAGGAAGCTTGGAAATCGCTAATGGGAAATGGTGTCAATAGCTATACTAAAGAAGTAGTTTTAAAAGGAACTACACTTTATGTTTCGTTAACTTCGGCAGTATTGCGAGAAGAATTGAGTTATGGCAAACAGAAGATTATCAAAATGATAAATGAAGAACTTCGAAAAGAAGTAATTAAAGAGGTAATATTGCGTTAAGTATTGATTTCTAAATCTTTGATGTAGTCTTCATGTTCAAAATAAAAATACTCAAAATGTGTCATTGTCTCGTTGAAAAAAGCAAAAATTGTTTCCCAGTTATTTTTATTATTCAAACCCACACCCAATTTTTCTACCCAAATTCTGCTAATAATTTTACCATTTTCGAGATAAAAATTCCGCTCCAAAATAGCTTCAGGAAGATAATCTTCGAGCAAAATTGTCTTTAATGATTCAATCTTTTCAAAGTAGATTTTACGTTTTTCTTCGTCTTTCGGCTCAATATCCAAGAGTACTTGCGCCTTTTTATTATCGATATAAAACTTAAAAGTGACATCTTTTATTTTGGTGTCATAAAGCAACCATTTTCTGGGATAAGCCGAAGCAAATGCGGTCCAAAATTCTTTTTTTATGAGTAATGCTTCTTCTTTGCTATACATTTTATAGTTGTAAAAGTTTGAGTGCTTTGATTTTTTAAGGTAACTTTATATTCCTAAATTAATCAAGATGCATTTCGATGAGTTCTTAAAATATGCACCAAAAGTACTAAATGTTGCCCTTCCGGCAAGGAAAGCACATGTAAAAATGGTTCCACCTAATAGAGAAGAATTATTGAAAAATATCGATTTCTCTAAAACTATTCCCAAAAAGGCTGCTGTTATGATGCTTTTTTATCCAAAAAAATCAGAAACACATTTAGCATTAATTCTTAGAAATTCATATAATGGTGTGCATTCTTCACAGATTGCGTTTCCCGGAGGAAAAGTAGAACCGGAAGATTTTGATTTAAAACAAACGGCTATTCGGGAAACCCATGAAGAAATTGGTATTCATCCTAGTGCAATTAATATAGTTTGCGCCTTTACCGAAGTTTATATTCCTCCTAGCAATTATATGGTTTATCCTTTTTTGGGTTATAGCCAAGTTGAATTAGACTTTGAATTACAGGTAGATGAAGTAGCAGGTATTGTCGAGTTACCCTTAAAAGATTTTTTGGATGATAAAATTATCGTTACCAATACCATGAAAACATCCTACGCGGGAAACATTGAAGTGCCCGGTTTTCAAGTAAATGAACACTTCGTTTGGGGAGCAACAGCCATGATGTTAAGTGAATTAAAAGAAACATTAAAATTAGTTTTATAAAGTTTTAGTTTTTGTAGATTTGCAACCCGATTCCGATTCCGAAGATTCTGGGCGGAAATAGACTAATTAAAAATGAATTATGGGGTTATTTAAAAGAAATCCTTTTGGTCACATACTTTTTATCAAAAAATGGTTAATCCGAATTTTTGGTCTCATTACTCACAGAAGATACAGAGGTTTTAACGAATTGCAAATTGATGGTTCCGAAATCATCGCTTCTTTACCAGATAAAAACGTACTGTTTATCTCTAATCACCAGACTTATTTTGCCGATGTTGTAGCGATGTTTCATGTTTTTAATGCAAGTCTTTCAGGAAGGCAAGATACTATTAAAAACGTGGGCTATTTGTGGCAGCCTAAAATGAATATTTATTATGTTGCAGCAAGTGAAACTATGAAATCGGGATTGTTACCACGTATTTTGTCTTATGTGGGTTCTATTTCGGTAGAAAGAACATGGCGTTCCGGAGGCAAAGACGTAACCGAAAAACGTGAGGTAAATCCAAATGATACAGAGAATATTAGGATTGCACTTGAAGATGGTTGGGTAATTACGTTTCCGCAAGGAACAACAAAGTCTTTTAAACCGGTTAGAAAAGGAACAGCTCATATTATTAAGCAATACAAGCCCATAGTGGTACCAATAGTAATTGACGGTTTCCGTCGTTCATTTGACAAAAAAGGGTTGCGTTTAAAAAAGAAAAATATATTGCAATCGTTTATCATTAAAGAACCTTTGGTTATTGATTATGAAAACGAAACGATTGAGCAGATTGTTGAAAAAATAGAATATGCCATAGAGCAACATCCATCATTTTTAAAAGTGATTCCAGCCGAGGAAATCGAAGAACAAGAGCGCCTAAACAAACTTAGAGAATGGAATGTTGATAATAAAGAGATTCCGTAATTAACTCGGATTTTCTTTTTTACAAATCTATTTTCTTTAATTCTTTATAATTGGAATTCAGTTTTCGGAGTAAAATACCATATAATAATCGGTAGAACAACCAAACCAATCCAATAAATACTATAATACTTAAAAGCATTATACCAACCGTAACAATCAAAGTGTTATAATTGTTTTCATTTGCGATTTGGTTTTTTACTATTTCCATTCTTGGATTAAATTTAAATTCCATTATAAAGGCGGCAATCATACTCAGGAGTGACATTAACAAATTATACCAAACGTAATACTGAACCGTTTTACGTGTTTTTAAAATGTCGTGCATTAACTGATTGGTTGAAGCTGTAGTCGAAATCTTGATATAGTTTTTATAAAAATTGTAGATGAACCATAAAATCACTACATAGTTTACAACGTTTAGAACTTGGAAATACATACTAAGATTTTCCGCGTTAAGGTTTTTCAAGTATTCATCAACTTTGAAAAAAATGCTAATGACTCCCCAAAACAATACTTCAATGATACTGATAATCAAAATCCATTTCACAATAGACGATGATTTTTTGTGCAGCATTTTATAAATTTCACTTTCGGAAACTTGCTCGTAAGAATGGCTATCTTTTTGCCACGCTTTTTTTAATAAATCCAACTCTTCCATAATCCTTAGGGATTTAATATTTTTTTTAATTTACCTTTAATTCTGTTCATTTTTACTCGAGCATTTACTTCACTTATACCCAGAGTCTCTGATATTTCAGTATAATCTTTGTCTTCTAGATATAGAAAAACGAGTGCTTTTTCGATATCATTTAACTGTTGCACCGCCTGATACATCAACTTGATTTGTTCTTCTTCTTCAAAGTTGTATTCTTCTTGTGATATGAAATGTTTTTGTGCTTCGAATGATGTGGTTGCGACTGTGCGTGTACTTTTTCGATAAAGCGTAATGGCAGTGTTCAGCGCCACACGATAGGCCCAAGTTGAGAATTTAGAGTCTCCTCTAAATTTTGGGAATGCTTTCCAAAGCTGAATGGTAATTTCCTGAAACAAATCTTTATGTGCATCTTCATCATTGGTATACAACCGACATATCTTGTGGATAATGTTCTGATTGTTCTTTAATTGCTTTACAAATAATTGTTCCAGATTGTTACTCATAGTCTCGTTAGTAATAAAAGCATCTGTTTTGTTACATCTCAAAGATATTAATTAGCCACGAATACAGGAATGTTTTTTTATCGGATACATACTGAATTATTCGTTTATTCGTGGCAAAAAATAAACGTATCTTTGCAGCAAATATTGCTAGCATAAAAAAATGGAACTAGGACAATACAATACTCTCAAAATAGCACGTGAAACCAAAGTTGGACTTTTTTTAACCGATGGAAAAGACGATGTTTTACTACCGCTGAAATATGTTCCAAAGGATTATAATATAGGCGATGAGCTGATTGTTTTTGTTTATCTTGATCATGAAGAAAGACCGGTGGCAACAACATTGGAACCCTATATACTTATGGATGAATTTGGATTACTTCGTGTGAATTATGTCAATAATATTGGTGCTTTTTTAGATTGGGGTTTAGAGAAAGATATTTTGGTTCCGTTCAAAGAACAAGCTAGGCCAATGGAAAAGGGAAAACGCTATTTGGTCTTTGCTTACATTGATAAAAAAACCAATAGAATTGTAGCTTCCAGTAAAACCAATCAATTTTTGAACAATGAAAATTTGACTGTTGCTGTTGGAGATGAAGTAGATTTAATCATTTCGCACATTACTGAAGTCGGAATTAATGTCATCATCAACGACATACATAAAGGATTATTATACAAAGACCAGGTTTATGATGATATCCGAACCGGAGATAGGATGACAGGTTATATCAAAGCGATTCGTCCCGATAATAAAATTGATGTTTCGTTGCAAAAATTAGGATATGAGAATATTGAACCTAATGCCGAAAAAATCCTTGACGAGCTTAGAGCCAGCAGAGGCTTTCTACGATTGAATGACAACAGCCATCCGGAAGACATTAAAACGGTGTTGAAGATGAGTAAAAAAACTTTCAAAAAAGCCATTGGTTCACTCTACAAAGACAAACTTATCGAAATTAAAGACGACGGAATTTATTTAGTTACAGCATAATCATTCTTCGCATTCTGTTTCAGGCGGAAGCGGCTTTTCTATTTCTGTTTTCTTTTCGTAAAAAAGACTGCTTACCATACTCAAAGTAGCATAAGGTCGGTTTGAATATTTATTTCCCAAACAAACTACAGTTACCGTATCTTTTTTTACCGGAACAAATGACGTGTTGTTTCCATGCCACCAACCGTTATGGTATATCATTTTTTCATTATTTGGAGGCAAAAACCGCATACGCATTCCCAAACCATAATCTTTAATTGGTTTAGCAACATGAATAGTGCTATAACCAAAATAAGCTTCCTGTATAAGCTCCGGTTTTATAAATTCGGGCGAATAGGTTCCCATATCAAACTTTACCAAATCTCTTGGTGTCGAATAAATATTTTTATCACCATACAAATCATCAAACTGATCCCATGGAAATATAGTATTTCCTCTATACGATTTTGAAGCCGTTTCTCTGTCTGTTTCATAGTTAAAGACATAGGAATTTGTCATTCCCAATGGTTTGAATATCAATTCCTGCATGGCTTTTCGATAGTTTAAACCAGTAGCTTTTTCAATGATTAAAGCTAAGATTATGTAATTGGTATTACAATAATCAAAATGGGTATCATTCGGAGTTTTTAATCGGAATTTATTTTGAGCCAGTAAATTATAAATATCTTGATTAGTCAGTACTTTTTTCCGATTCCAATTCTTTTTCATCAATCCGGGAAAATTGGCATAATGTTGCAAACCGCTTCTGTGATTGAGTAATGTTCTTATTGTAGTGCTTTTATAAGGAAATTTAGGAAGCCAATCGGTTACTTTTTGGTCTAGTGTAATATTGTCTTGTTGCACTAATCTTAAAATAGCTGTTGCGGTTAAAACTTTACTTACAGACGCTAAATGAATTGGAGTAGTAGCGTCAATTTTTTTTCCGGTTTTTAGATTAGCAAATCCTTTATAATCTTCATAAATGACACGACCGTTTTTTACAACAATGAAACCGCCACTATAGTATGGGGAATTAATATTTTTGTTATAAAAAGAATCTATTTTTTGTTTTTTTTCATTGATGTATTCATCAGAAACGTTTCCCATTTTTATTGGAAAAGAAGAAGTAATATGCAAACTGTCATTTGGATTTTCCTTATTAGAATCAATAGTATGCCAACCAGTTTTTGGACTGGAAAAGTAGAATAATGTTGATAAGAGGAATGTAATTAAGGTAATCTTCATAACTGTAATAAAGTATACAATAATACCGATATTTAATCAAAATAAAAACCTTTATTTTCTAAAATTTTTACAGTAGTTATTAAAAATAATAAACCTGACAAGTATTAATCCTGGTCAGGTTCAAGGGCAAAAAGGGAAAAATACTAACGTAACTTTTAAAGGGCAACTTTTATCGGAAGTGTATAAAGTGTTCTCATTTTTTCTCCGTCTTTATAGCCTGGCGCCCATTTTACTTTTAGTGATCTCAACACTCGGATAGCTTCTCTTTCCAGATTTTTATCGGAACTTCTTAACACTTTAATATTACTCATTGCACCATCTTTTTCAATAACAAAAGACATTATAACGCTTATCATACTTAAATGTTCATCAACCTCTGGTTTTTCAATATTGTTACCTACATATTCATAGAATTTATTTATTCCACCGGGATATTCCGGAAGTCTGTCTAATGTACCACTTAGCACAGGTTCACTTCCTACGGTTGTTGGAGTGGTAGTAGTTATAGGGCTATCTCCGTCTGTTGAAGTAGAAACTGTCGAACCGGTTTCGGTTCCATTGCCAGAAGTGTTTAAAGTCATTGGTATTGTTGCTGTTACCGGAATCTCTATTTCTTCGGGAGTTGTAGACGCTACATATTTTTTAAATTTATTTGGCGAAGCAGCTTTAGCCTGAATATTTGGAGTCATAGGTTTCGTTGGCTCAACTCTAGGTTTTAGCTTTATAGGTGTAATTGTTGGTGAAACCGGACAGTTAATTGTCGTAGGTTCAGGCTTACTTCCGAAAGAAGAAAATAAGAACCAACCGCCAAGTAGTACTAAAATTAGTGTTAAACTACCAAGGAACGCAAATAATGTAGTTCGGGAATTTTCCTGGCGTAACTGATACGCTCCATAAGCTTTGTTCTTGTCTTCAAAAACCAGATCTATCCAGTTTTTTTCATAAATACTAACGTTTGACATAATTAAATGATTTAAAGGTTAAGTATCTATGTTACATAAGCGAGACGTTTTTATGTATAACGTAGCATATTATAAAATAGTATATGATTTCGTAAAATATTTAAAATAAAAACATTAAAATCCCTTTTTTATTGAATTTTAATGGATATTTTATCAAAAAAAGAAATGATTATTTTTTGCTTTCGATGATTTCTGCCAACAGTTTTTTGGCGCGAAGCAATTTTATTTTGACGTTACTCAATGGCTCATTAAGTTGTTCTGAAATTTCCTGATAACTCATTTCCTGAAAATAACGCAGTTGAATTACTTCCTGATAATGAGGTTTTAATTCTTTAATGAATTGCAATAATCGGGATAAGTTTTGTTCTATAATTAAAGCGTCTTCAACTGATGGAGTAGTATCGGCAATAGTATAGGCGAGTTGATCTTCTTCATTGGTAATTTCAACAAATATGGTCGATTTTTTTTTGCGAAGCATATCAATATGCACATTTTTGGCAATCGCAATCAACCAGGTATTGAACTGAAATTCAGGATTGTAGGTTGTTATTTTATCAAAAGCTTTAGAGAAAGTTTCAATGGCAATATCTTCTGCATCAGTTTCATTTTCCGTGCGTTTAAGCATAAAGCCGTATACTTCATTCCAGTAGTGGTCTAGCAAATACGTAAAGGCAACCTGGTCGCCTTTTTTTGCTTTTTCTATATATGCCTTTATTTCCAATGTACTGGTTTGGATAAAGTATTGGTTAAAAAAATATTCAATTGTGTAAAAATTAAAACTATTTCAATTATTGGAAACCAATACATTACGTCTTTTTCTTTAAGTTTTCCTGCTGCATATCCCATGGTAACCCAAGCAAAAATGTAACGAAAACCAATTATACTTACTACAGCAATCCATTGAAATTGAAATGCTAATAAAATAATTGACAATAGAAGAAATAACAATTGCGAAACGTAAAAAAGACCTAACTGATTTCTGTCAAATAGTTTATAATGTTTGGCTGTAGATACATGACGACGTTTTTGGGTAAACCATTCTTTAAAAGAAGTTTTTGGTTTGGAATAGGTGAAACTATCGGGCAAAAAACAAATCGTTGTATTCTTTTTTTCGGCTGCCTGATTAACAAACAAATCATCGTCTCCGGAACGTATTTTCATATGATCCATAAAACCACGTACTTTGAAAAACTCTTCACGTTTATAGGCCAAATTTCGACCAATTCCCATATAAGGCTTGCCAAGTTTTGCCCAAGAAAAATATTGCATTGCCGTTAATAATGTTTCAAATCGAATTATTTTATTTAGGAATGAACCGCCAATTTTTTCATAGGCACCATAGCCCAAAACAATAGTTTTTTCTACTGTAAACTGAGAACTCATATTGGCAATCCAATTATTTGAAGATGGAATACAATCAGTATCTGTAAATAAAAGATACTCGTGCTTTGCGGCTTTGATTCCAAGAGTTAAAGCAAATTTTTTATTACCCCAAAAAGCTTCGTTATTTTCTACTTTTACCAATTTGATATTGGAATGTAGCTTTTCAAATTCTTCAAAAATCTCCAATGTATTATCGCTTGAAGCATCGTCAATTAAGACAATTTCAAATTGAGGATAATCTTGTTCGACAAGTAACGGAATTAAATTTCTAACATTTTCTTCTTCGTTTTTAGCGCAAACAATTACTGAAATCGGAATTCTTTTTGGTGTTCCAGACTGGGGTTTAGCAAATGAAAATTTACCAAAAACTACAATGTAATAAAGGAATTGAATAACAACAATGGCAACAAATAAAAAGAAAATAGATAATAACATAGTGCTTTTTCGACGTTTAAAAAGGACTGCAAATGTACAAAATCCAAATGTAAATTATGAATTATTAATTATGAATTATGAGTTATAACCCGAGCACTTAGTGCGAATTGTATGGAGCGCAGCGGAATAAATTTTTAACGTTACAATTTCCTATTTTTCTTCATTTCTTCGGCAACAGCAATCGCTTGATTGTCATTAGAGTTTTCCAGTTTAGAAATGATAGTTTGGTAGTTTTTGTCATCTCTGTTTTGAGACAATTTCTTCTTGGCTTCGACAGCTGTGATTTCAATTTCGAAGGAAACAATTCCGTGGGCCTGAAGCATTGTTTTATTTGATAAATCTTCTATACGAACCGGTTTTTCTGATTTGGCTTCGTATTTATTTACCAATCTTTTTAAGGCTTCAATGCTTTCTTCTAGGGAATGGAGTTTTGCTTTTCCGTAAACGTGAACCGCCAGATAATTCCACGTTGGCACATTTTCATGATCATACCAAGAAGAAGAAATATATGTATGAACTCCGCTGAATATTGCCAAAACGTCATCATTAGTTTTAAAGCTTTCAGCTTGTGGATTTTCTTTGGAAACGTGACCAACTAAATATTGTTTTCCATTCTTTTCTTCTAACAATAACGGTATATGTGTCGCCCACAACTTTCCATCCGTTTGGTTTACCAAAATTCCAAACCCATTTTGATGAATGAAGTTTTGGATGTCTTCCTGGTTTTCATTTCTGTAGAGTTCTGGGATATACATGAAAATTACGAATTAATAATTACGAATTACAATTTCTGTGAACTGCAACTGAACACTGATAACTAAATAACATTAACCTCCGCTTCAATGGCAATTCCAAATTCCCTTAAAATAGTCGCTTGAATATCTCTTGAAACGGCTAGAATTTCTTGCCCGGTTGCATTGCCATAATTGACTAAAACCAGCGCCTGATTTTTATGAATTCCGGCATCACCAAAACGCTTTCCTTTGAAACCAGCTTTTTCAATCAGCCAGCCAGCCGGGACTTTTACTTCGGTTTCTGAAACTGTATAATGTGGCATTTCGGGATGTAAAGCATGTGCATTTTTGTATTGTTCTTTTGGTATAATTGGGTTTTTAAAAAAACTTCCACTGTTACCTAATGCTGCCGGATCAGGTAATTTACTTTGTCTTATCGCAATTACTGCATTGGAAACATCTTTTAAAGTAGGAGTAGTCACGTTTTGTTTTTCTAATTCCTTTGTAATATCTCCGTATGAAGTATTGATTTTGTGGTTGCGTTTAGTCAGTTTAAAAACGACAGAAGTAATAATAAACTGGTCTTTGACTTCGTGCTTAAAAATACTTTCCCGGTATCCAAACTGACATTCTTCTTTAGAGAATGTTTTCATTACCTGAGTCGAAATAGTCATGGCTTCACACGAAATAAAAGTGTCTTTAATTTCGGTACCATAAGCACCAATGTTTTGAACCGGAGTTGTTCCAACATTTCCCGGAATTAATGACATGTTTTCTAAACCACCGAAGTTTTGGTCGATGGTCCAAAGTACAAATTCGTGCCAATTTTCGCCGGCTTGACTTTCAACCCAAACAAAATCGGCATCTTCCTTCAGTACTTTTTTGCCTTTCAAATCAATATGAATTACCAAGGCTTGAATGTCTCGTGTCAATAACATATTGCTTCCGCCACCAAGTACGAATTTTGGCTCCGACTTGTTTTGCTGTAAAACGGTTTTTAAATCTTCGAGGGAATGAACAGCAACAAACTGTTTGGCTTTGGCTTCGATACCAAAAGTGTTGTATCTTTTTAAAGAAAAGTTATTCTGAATAGTCATGCTTACAAAAGTAAGACAAAGGAACTTTTAAACAAACTTGTTATAGTAGTTTTTTTGCCATTTGTGAAGCATAAATAGTGGCATAAAATAAGGCAAAATTTTGGTGTTTTCTTTTCTTATTTCTCCCACTAGCTTGGTTCCGTCAATGTTTTCAAGGAATGGCATTTCAAAAATAGGGCTTTTTGCAAAGTTGTATAATTCATCAACAAATCTAGGGAAACGCAACAAATAACTGCCCCAAGGTGCACTAAGTCCAATTTTTCTAAAGTCGAGAATTTCTTTCGGAAGTTTCTCTTCCATAGTGGTTTTTAAAATGTACTTCCCTTTTTTCCCGGTAAACATCCACTTGTCATCCAATGTTCCCAAACCTGCAATAAGTCTTTGATCCAAGAATGGCTCACGACATTCGATTGAAGTTCCCATAGTGCAACGGTCATTTCTATCTAATAATGAACACAAATAAGTGTGTTGATCAAAGTATAATGCTTGACGTTGCAGGTTTTTTGGATATAATTCTTGTGCTTCTTTAAAGATTTGATAACGATATTCATTTGCCGGTTTTTGTTTATTTCCGTAAAAATTATTGATGTCGTCTGGATACACATTACATCCATTAAATATGACTAAATCAGCATCATTAGTGATTTTTGAATAGCGGAATAGTTTGTCATAACGTGGACTTTTGTTGAAAGTTTCAAACTTACTAAGTTGTGAAATCACTTTTAATAAAGAGGTATTTTTTAATGCTTTGTATCGAACATAACCCCCCAACAATTCATCGGCACCTTCGCCAGAAAGCAAAACTTTTACTTTTGGCTTGGCTAATTTGGCAATAGCCAATAAATGCGGTTCGTTAAGATGCATTAAAGGTTCATCATTATAATAAGAGGTTTCAATCAGGTTTTGATATAAATTTTCATTTTCAAGTTTAGTATGATTGAAAGTGTATCCATACTGATCGGTTATTTTTTTTGCCAAATGGTATTCATTATGCTCTTCTTCGGAAAAACTAATGTTGAAGGTTTCGATATTCTTAAACTCTTGGTGGTATAAAGCAGATAAAATAGAACATGAATCTAATCCTCCACTTAACAAAACACCAACGGGAACATCACTGACCATTCGAAGTTTTACCGATTCGAAGAAGGTTTCTTCAAACCATTTTTTTGGATTATCTATTTTGACATGATTTTGAATCTGTTCCTTTAAATTCCACCATCTCGTTGTTTTGCTTTTTCCTTCTTCGTCTATAACCATATAATGACCGGGAAGCAATTTTTTAACATCAGCAAACAAGGTTCCTTCGCCTGCTACAAATCGGTTGAAAAAGTATTCTTCCATTCCGTTTTCAGAAATCTGAATCGGTACTCCAGCTGCAAATAGTGCTTTTTGTTCAGAGGCAAAGTATAATGTATTTTTATGAACGCAGTAATACAAAGGTTTTACACCCATTCTGTCTCTGCAAAGAGTCAGTTTTTTTTCTACAGTATCCCAAATGGCGAATGCAAACATTCCATGAAGTCTGTGTAAAACTTCCATACCGTAAAGTTCATAAAGTTTTAGTAAAACTTCAGTGTCAGAACCCGATTTCAGGCTGATTCCTTTGCTTTTTAATTCGGGATAAAATGATTGATAATTATAAATTTCCCCGTTAAAGACAATTATATATCGTCCGTTATCTGAAATAAAAGGTTGATGTCCTGCTGAAGAAGTATCAATAATTGACAAACGTCTGTGGCCTAATCCAATATTATTGTTGATATAAATACCCTTATCATCCGGACCACGATGTTCCAGAATTTCCCTCATTTTAATCAGTTGATTTTGATCAACTTGTTTGTAATTTAAATGGAAAATTCCATTAATTCCACACATATTTCTCTAGAGAGTAGTAGATTTAATTTCAATTAAATCATGATAAGTAAATGCAATTTTTTTCATGTTGATTTTGTAGTTGGCATTTTCTTCTACAAATTTTCGATTTTCAACTATTGCTTTTTTTGTAAAATCGGTATTCTTAAATGCCCACTCAATTTCTTCGGCTAATTTAATCTCATTTTCGATAGTAACAAGTATTCCGTTCTCTTTTTGTTGTATCCAGCATCTGTTTCCGGGTAAATCACTTACAATGGGTAAACATCCGGATGCCATTGCTTCAAAAAGTGATGCGGAGACACCTTCAGTTATGGGCGTACTTATATAAAAATTAGCTTGCTGTAAAAACTTTGGAATGTCATTATTGTTAATTCTTCCCACAAAATTCACCTCATTATCTATCTTTAATTCCTTTGCCAACCATTTTAATTTTTTTAATTCTGTCCCGTCACCAATAATGGTTAGTTTAAAAGGAATACTTTTTTGCTTGACAATTGAAAATGCTTTCAAAATCAAATCGTGATTATATTCTGGTTCCAAAGAACGAGTCACAACGGCATTTATAAATGTTCCATCTGAAGCATCATTAAATTGGAAAAAATCTAAATTTATTCCCTTAGGCAAAATCATTACTTTGTCCATATCTACATTGCTTTCTTTCATGTGTTCTGCCATAGAATTTCCCCAGGCATGAATTAAGTCGGCTTTTTTGAAAGCATAATTTTGAAGTCTTTTTTTGAAAATGTATAAGGGTGAATTATGTGGCCATAAATCGGTAATGCCTTGTTGCGCAATTGCCATTGGTTTTAATCCTGAAATGGCAGCTAAATAGCCATAACTTGTAGTTCGCTCTGCTATGACCATATCGGGATTAAATTTTTTAACGATACTTTTAATGGTCAAAATCGCTTTGGCTAATTCAAAAAGTCTTATAATTCTGTTGAATCCGTTATTGCTTGTCTTTAGTTCCCAGGTGACGATTTCAAAGTCGCCAAATTCCCTCAGTCCGTTCATCCAAGTAATAGCATCGGCACGATAGGTTTCCCCAAAAAATAAAATTCTTTTTTTTGACATTATGATTTATTCTTCGGTTTCCAGCGCACGGTTTAAAAAGTCATTTATCGGTTTTAAAATGATTAACTTTTCAGCTATCATTTTACTAAAATTTGAGTCCAAAAATAATTTGTCATCAATCTTTTTAGAAGCCGTAAAACTTTTTAATTTCAAAAATTCAATGGCAGGATGATTCGGTTCGAAATCTT
Source organism: Flavobacteriaceae bacterium (assembly GCA_947456955.1). GTDB lineage: Bacteria > Bacteroidota > Bacteroidia > Flavobacteriales > Flavobacteriaceae > Flavobacterium. The sequence goes on from CANGTQ010000006.1 coordinate 55,369, forward strand.
TAGGTGCTTTTTTTAGTGTATTATTTTCATCACGGGTAATCGTACCAAACTCAGATTTAAATTTTTTATTATTGATAATTGCTTCTAAATCTTCATAAAAAAAGGCAATTTCTTTTCGGATGCGTTTCAGTTCATCTGGTTCCGGGCAACAAACACCACCTGCTATAAATGATTTTCCTTTTTCAAAATGGATGTAATAGCCAGGACTGTTTTTAGCCAATTTATTTTGGGTAAACCATACGCCTATGTTGGTTTTATAAGGCGATTTGTCTTTTGAAAAACGAATATCGCGATTGATTCTAAATGTACAGTTTTTAACTTCCAAAGGCTCCAATGACTTGTCTAAAGGCTTCATAACTGTCAAAATTGAAGCAATATAATTGTAATAGTCTTTCTTGAAGTTTTCATACCTTTTTTTGTTGGCATGCATCCATTCGGTGTTGTTGTTTGCAATCAAATCTTCAAGAAATTGGATGGCTTCTTTGGTTATCATAAAATCATTTTTTTATTTGTGATAATCTGTGCAATCTGTGTTTACAAATGTTTTTTTAAATCTTCCTCCGAAATATAACCAACATTTCTCCATACTTCTTTTCCTTTTTCATAAATAATGATGGTTGGCAAAGCATCTAATTTCAATTGTTCTACGATAGTTTTGTTTTCATCAGCATCCAATTGGACTATATTAATCTTATCCTTCATTTCTGTTTGAAACTTCAAAATGTATGGATTCATTTTTTTACATGGTGCACACCATTTGGCATTGAAATCAATCATTACTCTATCGCTAGATTTTATCAATTCGCCATATTCCTGGTCACATATACCAATAATTTTGGTACTTGGCATTGCATCGGCATTGTTTTCTGCATTCCATTTCATAATCCCGCCATTAAGATTATAGATTTCTTTGAAACCCAATTCGGCTAATTTATTGGCAGCTTGTGCACTTCTTCCTCCAACTTTGCAATACACAAAAATTGGTTTTGATTTGTTATAGGAATTAACTTTGGTAACAAAGTCATCTCCGTTCCAGTTCACATTTTTTGCATTGCCAATATGTTCAACACTATATTCTTCCGGAGTTCTAACGTCTAATAGTTGAGGGTTTTCATTAGTTTTTAGCTTTTCAGCAAATAATTTTGCATCAATAGTATTAACTGAATTGGAAGTTTGTCCGTGGCAACTTATAAACAGAAAACTCAATAATAACAAGGAAATGAAGTTCAATTTCATAATTTTAAATTTTAGACTAAATTACAAATTTGATGAATACTAAAGATTAAAAATTTTATAACTCTGAAGGGTTGTTTTTACAATGTTTTCCGTACGTTCCGGATGCGTATCTGAAATGAATAACTGTCCAAATTCTTCTTTGTTTACCATTTCAATTATTTTACTCACGCGAAATTCATCGAGCTTATCAAAAATATCGTCAAACAGTAAAATGGGTTTTTCACCACTTTGTTTTTTGACAAAATCAAATTGTGCTAATTTCAAGGCGATAAGAAATGATTTTTGTTGTCCTTGAGAACCAAATTTTTTAATCGGATAGTTATCAATTTCAAAAGATAAATCGTCTTTGTGAACGCCAACTGAAGTATAGTGCAAAGCCCTGTCTTTACTGATGTTTTCTTCCAATAAAGTCAAAGTGTCTTTTTCAAACAGATTACTTTGGTAAACCAATTGCACCGTTTCGGCCGAGTTGGTAATTTCACGATGGTAATTGTTAAAAATCGGAATAAAATCGATTAAGAACTTTTTTCGTTTCTCAAAAATAAACTCCCCAAGCGTATTGAGTTGTTCATTATAAATAGACAGAGTATCTTTTTCAAAAACATGGTTCAGTGCAAAAAATTTCAACAAGGCATTACGTTGACTGATGATTTTTTGATATTGTATTAGTTGCTGTAAATAAGAACTATCCAATTGTGAAATAACAGTATCTATAAATTTTCTTCTGGTTTCGCTGCCTTCAATAATCAGATCACTATCGGCAGGTGAAATAATAACCAATGGAATAAAGCCTATGTGGTCGGAGAATTTTTCATAAACTTTGCCGTTTCGTTTTAGGATTTTTTTTTGTCCTTTTTTCAAACTGCACAAAATTTGCTCGGTTCTTCCGTTTTTTTCAAATTCACCATCTACCACAAAAAAATCTTCTCCGTGTTTGATGTTTTGTACCGCTAATGGATTGAAATAACTTTTACCGTTTGCCAAATGATAAATAGCATCAAGGATATTTGTTTTTCCAATACCATTTTTACCCACGAAACAATTGATTTTGGAATCCAATTCGAAGTCGATTTCCGAGAAATTTTTATAATTGAGTAATGAAATTCGCTTTAAAAACAATTTTATTTTTGTTTAAAATTAATGTTCTAAACTTAGGTGGTGCAAATTATTCAAAAATATCGAGAAAAATAGCTTTCATTTATCAATAAAAATTTTATTTTTGCGCACACTAAATTAGAAATAAATGGCAACTTTTAACAAAAGAGGATATAAAGAACCAAAACCAAAAGCAGAAAAATTAGACAATAACTACATTGAAGATGTAAATGTTGATGCAAAAGACAGCGCAACAGCAAAAGCATTTGATACTTTAGATCAATCGGCTTCAAGAGCTGAAGATTTTGTAGCCAAAAATCAAAAATACATATTAGGATTTCTTACGGTTGTTGCTTTAGCCACAGTATCTTATTTATTATATCAGAAGTTTATTGCTGAGCCTAGTCAGGAAGAAGCGGCAAGTGAATTATTTGTTGCGCAACAAAACTTTCAAAAGGCAGTTGATGCTACCGGAACAAAATCAGATTCTTTGTATAATTTAGTTTTAAAAGGTTCAGAAGGAAAATTTGGAGTAGTTAAAATTGCTGACGAATATTCTGGAACGGATGCTGGGAATTTAGCTAATTATTATGCCGGAGTTGCTTATTTGAATACTAAAAAGTATGCTGAAGCAATTACTAGTTTAGAGAAATTCAAATCAGATGATATTATGTTAAGTACCATTGCAATTGGTGCAATTGGTGATGCATATGCACAACAAAACAAACAAAAAGAAGCTTTAGAGTATTATGTTAAAGCAGCTGATGCTAACAAAAACGAATTGACAAGACCAAGATATTTAATGAAAGCCGGTAAAACTGCATTGGTTTTAGGAAATAAAGCTGATGCTTTAAAATATTTCACCGATATCAAAGATAATTACGATACTGCTCCAGAAGCTCAAAGTATCGATGCTTTGATTGGATTAGCGCAGTAATTGATTTAGGAATCAGGAATTAGGATTAAGGATTTTTTACTTATTGCTAAATCCCAAATTCTAAATCCCAAATCCTAATTATTATTATGGCTACGGCAAACAAAAATTTATCCAATTACGATAAAAATACAATCCCAAACGCGAAAGATTTTCGGTTTGGGATTGTTGTTTCTGAATGGAATGATAATATTACAAATGGGTTATATAATGGCGCGGAAGCGGCCTTATTAGATTGTGGCGCCAACCCGGAAAATATTATTCGTTGGAATGTTCCTGGAAGTTTTGAACTTGTTTATGGTGCACAGCGAATGATTGTTACACAGGAAGTTGATGTGGTGATTACCATTGGTTGCGTAATAAAAGGCGAAACCATGCATTTCGAATTTGTTTGCGATGGCGTAACACAAGGCATCAAAGATTTGAATGTACAAACTGATGTGCCGGTAATATTTTGTTTGTTGACCGATAACAACGAACAGCAATCTATTGATAGAAGTGGTGGCGTTCACGGAAACAAAGGAACCGAAGCCGCCATTGCTGCAATAAAAATGGCAGAGTTAAGAAGGAAATCAAATTCATAATATCCCTTTTTCAGTTTAAAATAGTAACCTATTCCATTGTGAATAGGTTTTTTATTTTTAGTAAAATATTAGCTATAAATCCCAATACTTTTTCATTAAATTTGCTTACTTTGGTTTTTACTTTTGAACCATAAACTAAACCCGAGAAGAAGCCGACACGAAGCTTTAGCGAATAGGCGAAGCAATTGTGTGGAGCGCAGCGAAATAAAACAACAAACTGTATAAATGTCAAGCATAATTCAATTACTTCCCGATCATGTTGCCAACCAAATTGCTGCTGGTGAAGTGGTGCAAAGACCGGCTTCTGTAGTAAAAGAATTATTAGAAAATGCCGTTGATGCTAAAGCGACCGATATAAAACTTATCATTAAAGACGCAGGAAAATCATTAATTCAAGTTATTGATAATGGCGTTGGGATGAGCATAACCGATTCGCGCTTGTGTTTTGAACGTCATGCTACTTCAAAAATCCGTCATGCCGAAGATTTATTTTCGTTGCATACCAAAGGGTTTCGTGGAGAAGCTTTGGCTTCTATTGCTGCTATTGCCCATGTGGAAATGAAGACCAAGCAGGAGCAGGAGGAATTGGGAACACACATAATTATTGAAGGCAGTAAGTTTGTTTCGCAGGAACCTTCGGTGTTGCCAAAGGGGACTTCGTTTTCGGTTAAGAATTTGTTTTTTAATATTCCCGCGCGACGTAATTTTTTGAAGTCGGATACAGTGGAACAACGCTACATTGTTGATGAATTTCAGCGTGTTGCGATGGCGCATCCGAATATTCATTTTACGATGTATCATAATGGCAGCGATATGTTCAACCTGCCTATTTCGAATTTCAGGCAACGCATTGTAACTATTTTTTCAGGCAAGACTAATGAAAAATTAGTTCCTGTAAAAGAAGAAACCGAAATTGTAAACCTTCACGGATTTATAGGGAAACCGGAATTTGCCAAGAAAAACAGAGGCGAACAATTCTTTTTTGTCAACAACCGATTTATAAAAAGCGGTTACCTGCATCATGCAGTTATGGCAGCCTACGAAGGTTTACTTTTAGCTGGTGCCCAGCCAAGTTATTTTTTATATTTAGATGTACCGCCACATACGATAGATATCAATATTCATCCAACAAAAACCGAAATTAAGTTCGATGATGAACACGCTTTGTATGCCATTTTGCGCTCATCAATTAAGCATAGTCTGGGACAATTTAATGTAGCGCCAATATTGGATTTTGATAGAGATCCAAACTTAGACACACCTTATCAATACCAAAATAAAGAAGCCGAATATCCAACGATTCAAGTTGACCGACAATACAATCCATTTTCGTCTGACACCCTAGGTATGGCCGATCAAAGTGGAGTTAAGCCTAGTAAATCTTTTGCATTTTCTTCCAACTATAAAAAACAGGAAGCGCAACCTAGTTGGGAAAGTCTTTATATAGGTTTAAAGCAAGCCGGACAAGAGATAGCCGAAATGACCTTTGAAAATGATGCTGTAACTTCTTCATTATTTGAAGAAAATGAAATGGAGCAGGAAGTTAAAAGAACGTATCAAATACAAAAGAAGTACATTGTTAGCCCAATTAAATCGGGCATGGTTATTATCAATCAGAAGCGCGCGCACGAACGTATATTGTACGAAGAATTTTTAACCAGTATGACCGTGCATCAGGCAACAAGTCAGCAATTATTGTTTCCGTTGCAGTTGTATTATTCGTCTGCGGAAATTGAATTGATAGCCGAATTAAAATCCTCTTTAGAAAATACCGGATTTGTTTTTGAAACAATTAACGAAGACAATGTGGTCATTTCGGGCTTGCCTGTGAATGTGACTGAAAGTGAAATGACTATTGTTTTGGAAGAGTTATTGAGTGACTTGCAAGACGGAATTCCGGATAGTAGCTTTAGTCAAAATGATACCATTGCCAAATCGATGGCCAAAAGTTTGGCAGTAAAAACTGGAACCTATTTAACCGAAAAAGAACAGGAAAATTTGGTACACAATCTTTTTGCCTGTAAAGAGCCGAATGTATCACCATTTCAAAAACCAACTTTCATCACGATGAGTGTGGAAGATTTAGATAAAAAATTCAGCGTATGATGCGAATGACCGAAACTGTCAAACAGTTACTGATTATCAATATTATATTTTTTATAGGGTCACAATTTGTAGCCAACGCCTATCCGTTGTTTTCCTTGTATTATCCTGAAAACCCAAACTTTAGGATTTGGCAGCCTTTGACTAGCATGTTTATGCATGCACCAATGCCCAATTTAATGCATATTGTTTTTAATATGTTTGCTTTGGTGTCTTTTGGTGCTGCTTTGGAACATTATTGGGGCACCAAAAAATTCATTTTCTTTTATATTTCCTGCGGATTAGGTTCAGCATTATTGCATGTAGGAGTTAATTATTTTACTTTTCATCATGTTTTAAATTTATTGGTTGAGAATGGTCAAGATAAAGCTGAGATTTTAAAAATCTTGGCTGAAGGTAAATATGATACAAACTGGCAAAATATAATTCCGTTGAGTGATTTTAATAGTCTTATGGGAAGTTATTTAGGTACGGCTGTTGGTGCTTCCGGAGCTATTTATGGGTTGTTAACCGCGTTTGCTTTTATGTTTCCTATGGCTGAATTGGGGATTATGTTTATTCCAATTCCGATTAAAGCTAAATATTTTGTACCCGGAATTATCGCAATAGATTTATTTTTAGGCTTTAAAGGAAGTTCGCTGTTTGGTGCAGGCGGAACCGGAATTGCTCATTTTGCTCATGTTGGCGGTGCTATTACAGGTTTTTTAATGATGTGGTATTGGAAAAAAAATCAGTTTAATAAAAACCGTTGGGATTAATTATGAATAGTATTATTGATGATTTAAAATTTCAGTATCGAGTAGGTGGCATTGCTAATAAAATGATTTATTGGAATGTTGGTTTCTTTCTGTTGTCTATTATTTTTTTCTACCAATTTAAGTCTGGTGTTTTTGATTTTCCTAATTGGTTAGCGATTTCATCTGAACCAACATTATTTTTAACAAGACCTTGGACATTGTTGACGTACGCTTTTTTCCATTATGGATTTTTGCATTTGTTTTTCAACATGATGGTTTTGAATTTTTCCAGTCGATTATTTCTAACCTTTTTTACCCAAAAACAGTATTTAGGGTTATACATTCTTAGTGCTATTTTTTCGGGATTGTGTTTTGTGTTTAGTTTTTATTTTTTGCATCAAACTTCAAGCATGGTTGGTGCTTCAGCGGCAATAATGGCATTGTTGGTAGCAACAACAACATACCAACCTTTGATGGAAATTCGATTGCTGTTAATTGGAAATGTAAAGCTTTGGCACATAACAGCTGTACTACTTTTATTGGATTTACTTCAAATTCAAATGAATAATACGGGTGGACACATAGCCCATTTGAGCGGAGCATTTTTTGGTTATATTTACATCAAGCTTTTGCAAAACGGAACCGATTTGAGTCGGATTGTAGATTTAGTATTGAATCTATTTAATAAAAAGCAATCAACGCCTTTCAGAAAAGTGCATGTAAATCCCAAAAAACCTGCTGCTAAAAGGGAAAGTAAGATTGTTATTAAAGACAAAACACAACAGCAATTGGACGAGATTTTAGATAAAATCAGCCAATCTGGTTATGATAGTTTAACAGCTGAAGAAAAAGAGTTTCTGTTTAAGGCTGGGAAATAAGTTTCATTATTCAGTCACAGTTTTCAGATATAGAAATAAACCTTAAAAAATAAATGAAGAAACTTTCGTGGTTTAATAAAGTAATATTTGCATTCAATATAGTTATTACTATGTTAACTGTTGTTGCTTATGTTTTACCATTTTTGGCACCCAAAATGTTTCCATTACTTTCGGTTCTAACCTTAATTTTACCACTATTTCTTATTTTAAACGCATTATTTTTTATTTATTGGTTGCTACAATTAAAGCGTCAAGTTATTCTTTCCGGATTCATACTATTAGTTGGAATCACTTTCATCAATAAATTCTATAAGTTTTCTTCCAGAGATATCGAAGCAACAGAAAAAGATTTTACGGTAATGAGTTATAATGTTCGCTTGTTTAACTTGTTTGATTGGATTGATAATAATGATGTAGGCAACACGATCTTGAGTTTTATTAATGAACAAAATCCAGATATTTTATGTATTCAGGAATATTCGGAAAATGCTAAAGTTGATTTAAGAGTTTACAAGTATAAAGCTATCTTTATGGAAGGCAAGAAAATAAAGACGGGACAAGCTATTTTCTCCAAGTTTCCAATTTTTAATCAAGGCAATTTTAAAATTCCAGCAGCGGGAAACAATATCATTTATGCCGATATTAAAAGGGGAAAAGATACAATCAGAGTGTATAATATTCATTTGCAATCCATCAAAATTTCGCCTGATGTAAATGAGATTTCGGAACATGTGGATTCGATAAATCAAAACAAATCTCAGCAAGTTTTTAACCGAATTCGCGATGCTTTTAAGAAGCAGGAACAACAGGCCGAAATTTTAGTAAATCATAAAAACGGTTGTAAATATCCAGTGATTATTTGTGGAGATATGAATAACAGTCCCTTTTCATATGTTTATCGCAATATCAAATCAGACCTAAATGATTGCTTTGAACAAGCTGGAAACGGTTTTGGACAAACCTATAAATTCAAGTATTATCCAGCCCGAATTGACTATATTTTTGCCAGTAAAAAGATGGAAGTAAAAAGTTTTACAACTTTTGCTCAATTTGAATACTCCGATCACTTTCCTGTGATGACGAGATTAAGTTTTATCGAATAGCTTTAAATTTTCGAAATACGATAGCATGAAAAATTCACGCCCAATTTCTCTCGATTTTCAAATAGTATTGGATTCTAAAGAGCAAAGCTTAATTTCTCTTTTTGAAGATTTAAGAGAATATCTTTTAGAATTGTATCCAGATTCTAATGAATTACTATACCATACACATGCACTTACTTCAGTTTTTTCAATATCAGAAAAACTTTCGGATGCCTTTTGCATGATTCCCATTTATACTAATCACTTGAATTTGGGTTTTAATAAAGGAACACTTCTAAAGGATCCAGATAAAATACTAACCGGAACCGGAAAGTTAATACGACATATCGATGTTAAATCGCCTGAAGATTACAGAAATCCAACGGTCAAGACTCTGATACAGGAAGCGATTCGTTTTGCGATTACGGATATGGATAAACCAACAAATTCAATTGGAGTAACGATTTCGAAAATCAGTAAAAACTAATGTAGAAAAGGCTAAAGCTCTTGTTTCTTCAAATAATCCAAAGCATATCTTCCTTCGTTGAATAGTAAATCCAAAATCGAAAGGTTGTTCAGATAGCCATGCTTATCACCGAAAACTTGAGTATAAGGTTCAAAAATCGAAGTATCTTTTTTACCGTTGATTAGATTTCTGTAATCGCTTTTGTCTGTTACTTCATGAAAATATTCGGTAGTTTCGTCATAATCGAATTCCAATCGCAAACACTTAGAAACAATTGCCATCGTTTCCATATTTAAATCCATCAAATAATTGTGTTTCTTTTGAAAAATAGGTAGTATGTCATCTTCAAAATACTCAAAGAAAGGCGAAGTCCTATAGGCAGCTTCCAAAGATTTGAAGTGTTGTTTTTGCCAATCAAAATCATTCTCAATTTTGACTTCCTTGATGCGTTGATGTCTTTCTTTATTATGTTTAACCGGAACATTCAATAGCTGAATTCCATTTGGACTATAGATGTACATTCGGTTACGGTTGGTTTGCTTCTGAAAATTATCTTCCACTTCAAAAGTTACAATATTCGCCTTCGCAATAGCCACAAAATGGCTGATAGAAGGGAAGTAGCTTGGATGGATTAAGATGTTGTTCATGGTTTATGGTTTATTGTTTTTTGTTTATGGTTAAAAACTATAAACCACAAACTATAAACATCAAACTTTACTAGCTTTTCTCTTTTTCCAGAAATATTCCCCAACAAAATACAAAGCTAATAGTCCAAGGAAATATTTGAAATAGGATTGTGGTTGTCCGTCGCCTCCAACGGTGGTAAATAATCTTTCCCAACGGATCTTGTTAATTCCTTTTCCGTTAGTATCCCAACTCATCCATATGAACACAGGTTTTCCTACGATGTGATCTTCCGGAACATAGCCCCAATAGCGGCTGTCTTCAGAGTTATGACGATTGTCTCCCATCATCCAATAGTAGTTTTGCTTAAATGTATATGAGGTAACTTTTTTATCATTTATATAAATTTCATTACCCACAACTTTTAAATCGTTCTTTTCATAAACTGATATGATTCTTTTATAGAAAGGAAGTGTTTTCAGATTTAAAGCCACTGTTTTTCCTGCTTGTGGAATGTAAATTGGACCAAAATTATCGCCATTCCAATTTGGATTGTGCGAGAAAATATTAGGCTCTCCTTGTTTGGCAACAATTTGTGTAACCGACTTAATTCCGGAAATACTTCTTAAAGTAGCTGCGCCGGCTTTGGTTAACGCTCTTAGATATAAAGTATCTCTTGTTTCTGTTTTAAAACCTGCGCCATCTGTAGATCCTATTTGATTTAATAAATATTCAAAATCAAGGTCCGGATTATTCATATCATAAGTTACTGCATAAGAATACTGAGTTTTCGCTCTTTCAGGTAAAATCAATTCTTTTCCATTAATGTAAACAGTGCCATTCTTTATTTGCAAAGAATCTCCTGGAGTTCCTTGGCAACGTTTTACATAATTTGATTTTTTATCTACTGGTTTTAAAATGCTTCTTCCCGATGTATCAAAGAATTTATAAACGGTATCAGCGGGCCAGTTGAAAACTACAATGTCATTCTTTTCTACTTTTTGAAAACTGGGAAATCTGAAATAAGGCAATTGTGGCCAACTTAAATAGGACTTAGTTTTAATAATTGGCAAAGTATCGTGAACCATTGGTGCAGCTACTGTAGTCATTGGTGTTCTAGCACCATAATGAAATTTACTTACAAAAAGAAAGTCTCCAATCAGTAATGATTTTTCTAAAGATGAAGTTGGAATGGTGTAGGGTTGCATCACATAAGTATGTACCAAAGTCGCGACAACAATAGCAAAAAGTAAAGAACTTACAGTGTCTCCGGTTTTTGTTTTGGCAACCAAACTTCTGTCTGCAATGTATTTCACATCTTGTGTATAATTGATATAATAAATATAAAAACCACAAGTGAGTATACCTAACCAAGTGTCAATGGTTGAATTTTTACCAAAACTTCTCAAGGTTTCTATCCAAACTACAGGAAACATTATCAGGTTGATGATTGGTATGAATAGGAGGAATGTCCACCAAGTTGGTCTGTTGATGATTTTCATCAAAACAATCGAATTGTAAACAGGGATAAAGGCTTCCCAAGATTTTCTTCCTGCGTTTACATATAATTTACAGGTTCCAAGACCGTGAATTATTTGGACAAGAAGAAAAAATATAAACCAATGAAATAGAGACATGATGTTGAGTTTAAAAGTTTATGAGTGTATAAGTTTATTTATGATATAATTTGTTACAATTTTTATAAAGAATATAGAAAATAGAGCATAGAAAATAGACTTACTCCAATCCGTTTTGAAACGACATTGTCATTCTCTGAAATTCTTCTATTTTTAATTCTAGTTTTTGAAATGTAGTTTCGATTATATATTTTCTATGTTTTGCAACGATTAATTGTGTTATCAATTCAAAAGATGATCCTAAAGAAATATCTAAAAAATGACTAAATGATTTATCTGTTCTAGAGATTGTAACATGTTAATATGGATTGGGATTATTCAAATTGGCAGGTAAAATATTCTGTATATGTAGTCTGAAAGATTCTTTAAACTTATTTGTATTTTCAGGATTGTCAAACCATTTTCTATGTAAAGAATTTTCTGTATCAATAACTACTGACCATGTTTTCATTAGTTCAACATCTCCTTTATCAAAAATTGTTTCACAAAAATTCCAACTTATAAATGCATATATTTCATATCTTATTTTTTCGTTTTCTGAAAATGAATTTACATAATCATTGGTCAAAATAGGATTTCGAAATGATGGATTTTCCATTCCTGTTTTTAAAATATCTAAATAAGTTGCATCAAAAATATCATATGAGTTACTTGATTTATCCTTGTACCATAAAATAATATAAAGTAAAATTGCGATTCCAGCTAAAATTGTTGCAGTAGAACTAACTATTAAGTTCCAAAATTCGATTGTTGTCATAAAATGATTTTATTGTTAAATGAAATTTTATCAGGTGTATTTTTTAAGATTGAAACTAACAAATTATTATTTTCTGTTTTACCATATAAATCTTTATAAAGTTGCTTAATTAATTTTTCGATTTTTTCAAATTCTATCATGTTTTTTTGATATTTTGGAGAAATCATAAGTATCATTTCGGTTGGGGCAGTGTCATTTAAAGAGGGCAGCATGTATGGTATTTCATTTAAAACGTATGCTCCATTTCTTATATAAAAGTTAATTCTTTTTTTTCTTATATCTTTGTTATTTCCGAATAAATAATTTTCAACTTCGATAACCATGTATTTTTTGCATTTATTTATCTTATTAGTGAGATATTTAAATAATATAGTGCCGAACTTATTGTTTCTATATTCTTTAGCAACTGCCATATAGTCTAAAAGCACAAATTCCAACTCTTTAAAGTCCCACAATAAAGCCATACATATTACATCTTCATTTAAAAGCCCGACAAATAAGTTAGATGTTGAATCTGTTATTCTTTTTTTAATTAATGATATTGGCTGTTTCTCATTTGATGGAAAAGATTCATTATAGATATTAATTGCATTTGCAAAATGAATGTCATTGATGTCTAATATTTGATGAAAAGATAGTTTTGTTTTAATATTTAATTTATTATTTGTCATTTGTCCCATGTATTTAACCTTGTTCATAACGGTTTGGGTCTAGCCAATTTTGCCAGTGTTACTAACGCGGCAGACAATATTGCTTACACGATTTGTTTGCCCTGTATCCGCAGGAAACACCCCGAAAGCCCTTTAAATAGTTCAAAAATACAAATTTTGGCTATAAATACTAATTTTGGGTTGTTATTTTTCCAGAGGCTGTATATCCCTTACGAGTGGATTAACAAACCGAATTGTTAGCACGAAGCAAGATGGTTTACTGTGAGGTTTTTACTGAAGGAAGTCAAACGGCAAAAGTATTTAATTCGCTTGACAGCCAAGAAAATACCTATATGTGGAGCAGAACTCGAAAACGCACTTGGGCAATAGCCCAAATTCCCATTTTAGGAACAACCATTACTTTAAAACGCTTGTTAAAAAAAGGATTCCAATCTTTAAAGTAAATCTAAATTCAACTTAACCCATTACTTTGTGAACCGTCGAGTTCATGAATTGAAGGCTCGATGGTGTGAGGATTTCTCCCTTTCAGTTTCTGGCAGTGCAGTCGACTCTATTGGCGGTTCGTTTTTTTTGTCATTTTCTTTCATTTCATCTTTGTCGAGACTTTTTTTATTCTGATGTTGTGTAGTGTTTTTGTAAAGTTGTTATCATTTCGTCTTGGTGTTTTTTTATGTTTTCAATTCCCCATCTATTAATATCTTGAGATGAATAGATTTTTGACAATTTTAGTGAGTCATAAGTCTGCTTATTGTCAAAGTCCACTTTTTTCTTTCTAACGTCTTGATTGTTGTATGAGGAATTTTCACCTACGGATAACAAACCTAAATTACCAAAACTGTTCAACCAATCCGATTCAGTATTTGTTAATTTATTTCCGAATTCGTGGTTTTGTGGAAAAACGTGTTCTACTGAATTTTTGGATATTATTCTGAAATGTTTTACTCTATTGTCATTTTTATCCCAATTTTTCCAAAGTAAATACTCTAATTTGTAAAACCAATAATGATTAAAACTTGTGCCGAGTGTTTCATTTAGAATATTCAAAGCGTTTAAGTCAACTTTTCCATTGCGTTTTTCTGAATTAACTAATTCTAACGAAATTTCTTTTTTATCCCCAGGCAACATTAAGTTATCGATCTTTTCTAATTCCGAAAGAATTTGTTCATTATTTAAACTTTCATTTTCTAACAAATAATATAAAAATGGTGTAAGCCAGTACTGTTGTGTAAAACCTCCCGTAAAATACAAAACCGATTGAAGCATTTGCGAAGCTGAATAAGGCGAGTTGGTTCTTGAAAAATAGTTTTTATCGTAGGTGGATGATGTACAACGGCTTCTACTTGTCGTAATATCTGTTAAAAGTAATTTTTCGTCTGTATCATCATCTTCTTCAATTCGCCATTTCACAATGTATTTATCAAACGCATAACGAACTTTCCATAGCAATTCAAAAAAAGATTCTGTTTCTTCAGTGTTAGAAAACGTATCTATTTTTATAGTTGAAAGTAATGTTTTCGGGTCTATTGCATGCTCGAAATTTTTGCGTTTTTTTTGCAAATTGAATATTCTGTAGGTGTGAATTAGCAATATGTTAAAAGAAATAATAGATCGACATTTTGAAGTGTTTTCTGTAATTGCGGTATCTGTTTTTATTTCTACTACTTCGTTCTTGATTATCTCACTGATTGTTTTTGACTGATGATTACTTTCAGAACTGCTGGAATTTTCGTTTGTAGAAAAAAACGTTGTGTCGTAAAATTTAAAATTTTCGGACTTGATATTTGCTCTTTCAATATTGAAAACGTCAGCAACATTTTTTTCAAAATAATTACTCATATCCTCACATGCTTCCCAGATTTTTGAATATTTTATTCTTGAATTTTTACTCACTTTTTCAAGCAGTCGTGCTTTTAAAATATCGGACTGTTGAAGTTGTATGCCCGATGTCCCCAATGCTGTAAATAAGGCATTTAAATCTGTGTTTTTAGGCGCAACATTAAAAACAAAGCGTACATTTTTATATATGTAATTACCAAAATTAGCACGTTGGTCTTCCTTTATTTCTGATGTAATAAAGTGCTTTATGGTTTCAACGCCTTTGGATATAAATTTTAAAAATTCTTTTTCGCTAACGTCTGAAAACTTTAAGTATGAACTATTATCCATTAAACCTTTTAAATAATTGGCTACCTCTATGCGTATATCAAAATCAAAACGAATGTCTTTGGTTTTATTCGGGTAAGTTATCTCTAAATAATCAATCATTTCTGTTTTGATGTCCAATAACTGAAAGGCATTGGCAATAAGCCAAAATGTAGTAAAACGTTGTTGTCCGTCTATCAATTCGTATTGGTTTTCACGAATTTTATTTGATGCTTTAATCACATAAGTATTCCCTACAAAATAATTTGAATTTTCGAAATTGGCATTAAAAGTATTTAATATGTCACCTAAAAGTTTTTTTATTTCTTCATCGTCCCAAACATAAGGTCGTTGATAAACGGGAATAATAAACTCGTAATTGTCGGCTACAATTTCTTCAACTGTTTTTATGTAGGTATTAAATTTCATCTTTGTTGGTTCTTACAATTTCTTCAATTCTCACTTTTAGTTTCTCATCAAAATTTTCTTCGCTTGGATTTTCTAATGAAAAGAAATCACTGCACTTATTGAAAAAACGTTGTTTTACTTGGCTACCGTTTATTTTTATTTCGGATGTTTTATATTCTTTCAGGTAAGAAATGATTTCCTGATAATTATATGCATGAAAAATACGTTCAACAATCTTTGAGCTGTCCACGTAATTTCTAACTGTTGGTTCGTAAATACGACTTTGTTCGTATAAACGTAAACTAAAAATATGTCGAAATAGCCACAAAGAAAACTCTAACAAATTTTCTGTTCCGAACATATCAACAAAGCACAACAAACATAATTGATAAAAACTTCGTAAATCAACTGTTCCGTCAATTTGGTCTATCATTCTATTGTTGAATTTTGAATAAAAATCCTCTTTATTCTTTGTTTCAAAAATGTCATTGTATGCATTTGAAAAACTCATCAAATAATTGATGTAATTTTTTCCTTCGTTTAATGGTTGTCTGATAGAATATTTATTGGAAATAATGCGATGTGTATTTTCTTCAATTTCAACTAATGAATAACCAATGTCCAATTTATTCTTTCCAACATTTTCGGCAAAATCTTCAGTTAATACATTTTTCCAATTTTCAGCACTTGCAAATTTATCAGGTATGTTTTTCGGCTTTAAATAATCAATTCTACGTACTTTTACCAATAGTTTATTTACTGCTTCTAAATTTTTTTGCTTTTCTTCCCAGTTATAAGCATATTTGTTGCGTTCTGCAACTTTTGTAATGCTTCGTAAATGATGTGCTTTTAAAATATCTGTTCCTGATAACCGTTTACCACCAGTATTTAGAGTTTCAAAAAAACTATAGGCTAAATCTTCACTTTCAACAACTACACTCGTAACATTTATTTTTTCTAATTCAATGATTTCAAAGGTATTGTTTAAAAAATGATTATAATTTGCTTTTATGTTTTTTAAGGAAATAGGATGGCTATATTTTATTCCAAAATCAGATTTTGATTGAATAAGAGATAAAATTTGCAAGGTTGTAAGTCTTTGTTGTCCATCTATAATTTCAAGGTTGTTTTGTTTGTTTTTGAATAAAACAACGCTTCCTAAATAGAATAAGGGCTTTTCGTCTGATCGTTCTTGATGTTGTTTAAGTTGTGCTAAAAGTTTGTATACTTCCTTTTGTGTCCAAACATAAGGCCTTTGGTAATCTGGAATAATAAGCGTTTGTTGCTTGTCAAATAATTCTTTTAATGATATGCTTTCTACTGTAATTTCTTCCATTCTTAAATTTATCTGATACAAATATAGGTTGTTGGGACGTCAAATTGTCTCGCCTAGCAGCAGTGCCTTTATCTTTTAGTTTACTAAAATAGTAATTATTTAAAGATAATTACTGCTGATTAATAAATAAAATAAAGTTTCGGTTTGCTTGCAGGCGATCGTAGCCTTGCTCTGTGCTAAGCTTGCAGCTAAGGTATTTGGGCTCGGCGAAGGTGGCAATTTTCATTAAAATGTTGATGCGGAGAACCAAACTTTGATTAACCACAAATGTGTTTGCTCAGCACTGAACCGCAACTTTTCCCAAATCCGTGTTTTGGCCTAGTTTTTTATATTTCCTTCGGAAAGCCGGCAGTAATATCAAATTTTACCCCACACTTTGGACATTGTGGTCTATCAAATTTTTTTCCGAAATTTTTTCCAAGAAACAAACCAGCTATGCCACCGCCAACTAAGCCAGCAGCCATACCAATTGGTCCAAGAAGTGTACCTGCTTTAGTTCCTAATGCTGCACCAGCTAAAAATCCACCAACCCCTACTTTTGTCCCTAGAGTAGCGCCTGCAGCAGCACCCACAAGGCCTAAAGCTTTTTTGCCACTTTCATCAATAAAATGTACAAAGCCTTCTTTACATCCTGGATTTGGACATACAAGCCAAATTTTTTCTTTTTCCATATTATTATTGTTTATTTTTTAGTTTTTCATTAAAATGTCTGTGCTTGCTTTTAAAAAAGACCAATTTATTGGATATAATATAGGATAAGTAAAATCCAATTATATTTAAAATTGTAATTATAATAAAATACAAATCAAATTTAAATCCATCTGCCCAATAATGATAAAATGGAATAATTATAAGAAATAAATTAAATATTAAAAATACAATATTCAATATATTTAATAGTTTAATTTTATTTTTTAATGTGTTTAGTTCTTCTATGTTCATATTGCAAATTTATCTTATTTTTTTTATCAAATTCTAATCACTATTTCTTATTTTTTAACATTTGGTAATACTTGCCCATAACGTTTTTGGGATTGGCGAAGGTGAAAAAACAAACGTGCTGCTAAGCATTGGCTTAGCGTCTTGGCTTGCGCCAATAAACCCTTGGCTGAATCACTCAACTTATTGTGCTTTACATACTCAGAAAGAATCACAACTGTATGCGTTTTTATGATGCTCTCAAACAGGTCTGTCATACGATGTACTTTACGAAAAGCCTGCGTTTCGTTTAGGTATAATGAATGAAGTATTTTAAGATGTGGATGATTATTCATTGTTGTTTTTTTTAACCTGCCCATAAAGTTTTGGCGCTTGCCACAGTGGCGGATTTCGGAGCACAAAACTGTTTGCCAGCACTGAACTTGATACGAAGCACAAAGCCTAATTTAACCACTGAACCGCCAATTTCTTGTAGGTGCTTTTATAGGCTTGCGTTCTGTCTTTCGTTACTTTCATTAGTTTGATTTTACCGTTGTCAAAAGTTTGCTGTCAAATATAGATGCTGGTGAAATTACAATTTCTTCTGTTGGGATTTTGTCTCCGTAACGTTCTTTCATTTTTTTCTTAACCGCTTCATTTGTCAAGTCGAAGTCGCTAAGTTTTTCAATTTTACCAATTTCAATTCCAGTCGCACGTTGGTATATTTTCCAAATAAGTTCAGAGCAATAAATTTTGTCATCTGACCACTCAAAAGTCAAGTCGTAATTTTTGCCGTTAAACTGGTCGCCAACTTGTTTCATTTTTGTTAATGTCGTAGGAGTTAAAACTTGGTCTGCATTTTTAAGTCTTTTGATTACATATTTTCCGTTTTTTCCCCTAGCAATCCATTTTTCAAGTTGTGTCAGCTTAACAGGTTGAACAGCTTCAAAAACATAAAATTCATTTCCGTCTTTGTAGATAAGTCCGCAATGAGAATATTTTGATTTAGTCGCAAGTTGAATGACTCTGCTTTGTCCTGAAAGTGAAGTCTGGAAAATAAGGTCGCCATTTTTTATTTCGTCTTGGTCTGCAAGTTTTTTTACTTCTCTTCTTGCATTTTCAAGACTGTGTTTTGGGTCGTAAAATTTACGTTTTGCGTAAAGTCCACCGAAAATTGTCAGTCCTAAAAGTGCAAGTATAAATATTGTTTTTTTCATTGTCGTTTGTCGTTGTTTTGTCGTCCGCTACGCTTACCCATAACGTATTGCGTTTAGGCGATGTTGCCTTGTGTTGCGCCTGCGGCAGGGCTATGGCACATGCACGCTGTTACAGGATGTTTTTTTTATACATTCTTCAATAAACTTTTTTAAGTCTAATTTTTCTTTATCTGTATATGCAAGATCTGCCTTATTATCTAAAATAAATTCTAAAATAGTAGATAATATCTCTTGCTGGTTTTTTAATACTTGGTTGTCCTTAGCTTGTTCGATATTCAATCTGCTGATTTTAAGGTTACTTTCAAATGTATCTGATGTGTTTTTTAGAATTTTTGCAATCTGATTTACAGGATCTTCATCTCTTCCAAGTAGTCCTCTAAACGAGAACTCTGACAACTTGGCTTGTAAAGATTTATTCAGTGAGTCTTTAATCCAGTCACCAGAACCTTCATTTTTTAAAATTATTTGTGTTTTGTTTTGCGAATAATTAATGCATCTGTTTAGATTCATTAGTAAGCATTGTAATGAATTTACTATATTTTCTTTTTCAATTATTGAATTTTTATTTAACTCTGAATAAAGTTTTAAGTACACATTATTCAAATATTTTGACCGTTTTTTACGGTATTTAACATCCCATGATTGATGACCTAAAACAGGTTGAATCCATACATCATTAGCATCTAAATACTCTTTTAAACTAGTATTGAATAGTAATAGTGAAAATCCATTGTCAACTGAATTTTCAAGTTTGTTAGAAATCAATTTTTCTAATTTTTCATTATTGATAAAATATCCTGTTGCGTCAAATAATAATAAAGAAATAAAACATTTTTGTGAATCTTCAAATGTATAATTTTTATTTAGCAATCTTTTTTCGGGAGAAACTATCGAAAACTGATTATTACTCTTTTTCGAAATACAACTTTTTATTACTATAAAATTAAATAATAATGAAAATAAAAGGCCTATTTTATTTGTTAGATTTTCATTCAATTTTATGTTGAAAAAACCAAATGCTTGTTCTGTAATATCATATATCCCATCTGGTAATATTTCACTTATTGTATCAAGTAAAATAGTTATTGAAAGATTGACAGCATCCTTACCAAATGACAATATATTTGATAAATTAAAATTTTGCAATAATGAGTAAATGGATGTAATGTCGAAATAAATTATACCGAGAAATGCAAGAACTATATAGGCAATTTGTTTTATTGCCTCTACCTCATCATCTTTATTTTCATTAATAATTGATTTAAGCCCTTTTTTTGTTATTGATAAACTTAGGTAATAATTAAAGTATATTAAGTTAATTAATACACTAAAAAACATTGTTAAATCTAATATATTTCTCATTTAATTGTCTTTTAAATATCCTGTAACGTTCTGTCGCTTCAAGAAGTGGCGAACTTCGTAACAGCATATTTCCCGTAATATTTCTTTCAATTTATTGTAAATGATGCTGAACTACCTGTTCTAGCCACTTTTAACACAAAGGGTTCTGAGTTTTTCGAAACATGAATTTCAATAGTTGGGGGTCCACTTATATAATTTCCAATCTGAACCCTACAATTAAAACCTCTGTTTACGGGTTCGTAGGTTTGACTCCAACTAGCTGTTTGATATCCGTTATTACTGTAAGTACCATTTGGTGTAGTTGCTGTCCAATTACTAAAACGTCCATATGCGCCATTTCCGCTTATTTCATATCTCACATAGTAACTGTCGTTTGACGAAGCTTCTTCTTCTTTATCACAAGAAGTAATAATGAAAAGCGCAAATAGGCTAATAATCAGACTAATTGCATAAACTCCTTTTTTTCTTGAATTTAATTTCATTTTCACTGAATTAAATGTTTATTGTTCCACTTAATATTTTTTTTGTTTGCAACCAGCGTTTTGCAGATTTGCTGTAGGCGGGATTTGTAACACGAATGTTGATGTGTATTACAAAATTTTCGGTTACCACAAAAAATTGTTTTCGGAGCACGAAACCCCGCCTATTGCCAATGTGCTGTTATGCCTTCGTTGTTTCTTCATTCTTAGTTCTTAAATGTTCGGATGTTTGTTTTTACAAATGTATATCTCGCTGTTATGGTAGGGTTTTTTGAAACATCCAATTTGTACCAAGGATTAATTTCCCCATCGTATGGATTTGTAATAACATGAATAGATTGTGCAGGTGTATATCCTTGTGCTAATAGAAAAATTATTTCTCCTTGTTTATTTTTGGCTCTGCCTAATATAATAACAGCATGTCCAGGACTCCCAGGCGTAACAATAAAATCTCCTGTCTTAATTTTTTTATTATCGGAAATACCTATTGATTCCTTATTTAATGAAATAGTTCCCGCATACATAAAGATAACGTCAAGGTAATTTCTGAAGCTTGCGTAACTATCGTCTTCGTTAGCAACATTATTAAAAGAAATTTTAGTAGAACTTATTAGCTGTGGTCGTATTCCGATTTTATAGTCATTCCAATTAAAAACGTCTCCATTCGTGAAATGGAAACTTATATCATCAAATCTTTTTTGCTGATATAAATATTCTGCCCTTAATCTTATAACTGCATCCGCACATTGTTGCAAGTCTTTTTCTCCTATATCATAATCCATTATGGCAACATGTTCAGTTTGATTACTAATAGGGTTTTGTCTGAAATCTAAAATTTGGCTCCCAGTCTTTTTCAGTTTAGTATTTTGCAAAAATTCACCAAATGAGCCTCTTTCTTCAGTTATCCAATCATAACCCTTCGGTGCTTTAATTCTTTCAAGTAGTGTTAGTCCCGATGAATTGATTTCAATTGATGAATTATCATTTTTACATCCAATGAGCAAAATAGTAATTCCGATTATAAAATTCTTTTTCATATAGTGTCTTTTTTACATTGATGCATAACGTTTTGGCGCTTGGCGCAGTGGCGGATTTAGGAGCACAAAACTGTCAATATACCACAAAAGTTGATGCGAGGTAGAATGTTCAATTATCCACTGAACCCGATTTTTTGCAAAACCGCTGTTAGCACTTCGCCCTTCTTTTCTGTCGTGTTGTTTTCTTTCCATTTCGTCTGTTTTGTCTGCGTTGGCAAAGCAAGTTCTTTTGCAATTTTTGGTCTGTGCGATGGCTTGTGCAAATTGCAAATGTGCTTGCTTTTAGCGTTGTCTTTCCTTTGGTTTCATAAATATTGATATTAAAAGTCCTATTCCTACAACTACGTCAACTATATTCCACATTTGTCTGCCAAGTACAATTTTGAAAAACGGTTGAAATAGTAAAGCAAGTCCACCGTAAATTATCATATCTGTTTGTCTGCCTTGTTCGTGTGCTTGATAAGCCAAAATTGCAAAGCCAACTAGTCCAGCGAACCTTACAAACTGATAAAATCCGTAAGGCATATCCGCCAAACAGAGAAAGATTAAAATTGCTAAGATTATTTTTATTGCTTTATCCATACTCAATAGTATTTTATGTAATACAATCCTGTTCCGGGTATGCCAAAACTCCAATACTTTCTACCGTCTGGACTTACTCCAAAACGAAATCCTAAAAACCCAAAACTTGTTCCAACACCTTTTTTGGAAACCGTAGCTCTGAAAGAAACGATATTCTTTGATTTTCTAAAACGCCAAGCCATTATACTCTTTCAAATTCTAAAATGTAATTATTAATTTTATCCGTCAATTTCAATTTATCTTTAGTTATTTCTGAAATTGAATAGTTTATTTTGTTGCCAAGTAAATCAATTTCAACTTCATCTTTCATTGAATTGTAATTCCATTTACCCTTATTCAACTGTTCATTTTCAAAGTACAATAATTCATTATCTGTCAAAGAGCCGTTTCTGAAAAAATACTCTATTTTATCAGGTGAGCCTTTTTGTCTCCAAAATGATTCTTCAATTTTAGGTTTGTCGTTTACAGTATTTGTGGGGTTTGCTTGATTATACATTCCTTTTGCTTGCATCAATGCTTTTGCTTTTTCTTCTTGATACCAAGCATCGGCATAAATATTTGCAAGGTCTCTTTGATAGTCTGCAAGTTTATTTAGAAGTTCTTTATTGTTACGAAGTTCTACTTCCAATTTATCTTTTTCTGCGTCCAGCCTGATAGAGCCACTTAGTTTTGCTGCATCATTTGCAAGTCGCATATACTCATTTATTTCACGATTAAGCATATCAACCTTTTTGCTTTCATCAATATAAATCTGATATTCAATAGCATCAAGTTTTTCATCATAAGGACCCCGCTTTGTTAAAAGTTTTACAACGACAGGAGCAGTTTCTAAGACGATGAATAATAGCGTTATTACCAAACTTGCCCACCAAATTGAATTTCCAAAAGATGAAATATTACCCAATGCTTCTAGACGAGCAGGTAAATCAGAACTTCTTTTATTTGCATTTACCCAGTCAGACTTACGTTGCAAATATGTCTTATTCAAATTTTCTATTTGTTGGGTAATATTGTTTTTTGCTGATTCATATTTCGTTGAAACAGAATTTGCAGATTGACTTAAAGTAGTTTCAACTGTATTTTGTTTTCCTTTCTGTTCCGATAATTCTGTATTTAGTTTTTGGATTTCTGTTTGAATATTTTTGTTTTCATTGATTTTTGCGACTGCTGTAGCATTGGGTAACCAAACTGAATAAGGAATCTTTTCAGTTATATTGGTTATCGGGTCAACCTTGGTTTTATATCTAGTCTCTTTGTATCTATTGGCATCAATTATCTTTTTGTTTGCAGTTATTGTTTGCTCCTTACTTTTAATATCAGATTCAAGCTTTGGGATATTTGTTTTTGCATCTTGATAAATTGGATTTCCAGCAAAAATCGCAGATTTATCCGCTTCTTCTTGTTTATTAATACCAGTTAATTGATTATTTAAATCTTCGATTCTTTTTGTTTCTTCAATATCAAATTTTGAATCTTCTGTTTTAACCGTGTTTTCAAGTTCTTTGTCTATTCTGTTTTGGAAAAGTCTTAATTCTATTGGTTTTGAAACGGTCAAGGCTATAATCAATGCAATTATAAAACGGGGCGAAGCCATATAAATTTGATTCCAAAACAATCGGCTTTTTTCCGATTTAAGTTCTTCTTTTTTATTTGGGTCGGTTTCTCTTTTTATGTCTGTTTGAGTTGGTATTTTCTCTTTCCGAAGACTTAAAACAATATATCTATCAAGGTTAAATATTACTATTGCCCAGAACACACCAAAAAGTATAGATACAATTGCGTTCTCAAAAACAAATTGCATAGCATAAGCACCACTAAGCAACGCAAGACAAGCCGTTAAAAAAATGGTTGCACCAATTCCAGCAAACTTGTTCCATTCCGTAGGACAATCTTTTATTATCTCCTTGTCTGCTCCTGAACAGAGTATAAAGAAGTTCTGCAAACCGCTTGGCTTTCTCATATTATTATCTTGATATTTTTCTCCTAATGCTTTCATATATACTCGAAAGGTTTAATTCATTTTTGGGTTTATGCTGTGGTTTCAATGTTCTCAATTCATTACTTTGTTCCGTGTAAATTGGTCTAGGACTAATTAGTGAGTCGAAATTTATTGAAACATCAATTTTTGGCGAACTGATTTGTATCGGATTCAAATTAACTCTGCTCGTAAATTCGGGCATTGATATTTTTAAAGTTTCGATAACAGGAGTAGGGAATGTTGAAATGTGAATTTGTTGTTCATCTATTCCAAACTTGTTTGTAGCACTAATTTTGTAATTGCGTTCTGAATTTGGTTTTACTGTAATGGAGTCACTTTCCTTTACTATGCCTATGCCTTCATTTATTACTATCTCGTCAGCTCCTTCTACTTTCCAACTTAAAGTGACTTCAACGCCAGAAATTATATTTTCTCTGTCAGTTATGAAGTAAACTATTTTTGGTTTAGCAGTTAAATTATTGAGCCAATCTGTAGTGTTTGGTCTTATTGCGGGATTTGTTGTTCCTTGGTCAAAACAGCGTAAAAATAATTTTTGAACACGGTCAGGCAGATTTTTGAAATTGTAATGTGGAATTGCAATAACTTCAAAATAATTAGACTTAGAACCAAAAGGAAATAAACCTGCTTGAATCTTTTGTTCAGGTGTATTTAAATTTTCGTAAGGTGCTTTTGTAGTTCCAATGAAAGGGTGTATACCACAAAGAATTTCATAAAATATGACACCAATAATAAATAAGTCCCACGAAAGTTCTTTATGCTCAATTATGGTTTCAGGTGGATTGTATTTTGGCGTATTCATTTTTGATTGAAAACGAATTTGACCACCATCTGAAATTTGACAAGAATCTAAATCAAGTATAGAAACTAAACCATTTGATTTTACCCTTATATTTTCTGGTTTCAAGTCTCCAATAACATAATGACCTGTGGCGTGTAGAGCATTTACCGCTTTAGCAATGTTGCTGCACAAGATTAGTCGAAGAATCATTGAATCAGAATTGTCTCTATAGAACTTTTGCCATTCTGAACCTAATTCGGGTTTGAGCTTTACTCTGCATAATTCTTCTAAATCAATGCCTTCTGCTTTTGGCATTATGAAGCCAACAAAATCGTTATTGTCTAAAAGTATCTGTTGAGGCCAAATAAGAAAATTATGACCGTTTCCATCTTGAATATTTGCAGGTGGATTATCCACCATATATCTTACTTTATAACGCCTTTCATTTGTTCTCTTGTCAGGATATAATATTTTGGCAACTGAATTTCGATAATTAGCTGGGCTTAAAATTTCATATACCGCACCTTCTCCACCTTCACCGAGTGGATTGTCGGCAACAGACAAAGTTGCTCCATTCTGTAAAGTGAAGTTCTTAGGCATTGCTTACGTTGTTTATTAAAGTTCCAAGAATTAAAGTTTTATCATCAATCTCCGATTCGAATTTACTGTTCCCGTTATGGAGAAATTTTAACCATAAGTCATCAATTTCTTCTGTCGATTTTCCGCTCAATACAAGTTCTCTTAAAATGGCTATGTTAGGGTTGAAAAATTTCGGATACGGATTGTTTAATTTTTCGTAAAGTTGGGTTTCTTCATTAAACCGATTCAGTTCAAAAGTTGCAGATTCACAACCGTCAGACATTAAAGTGAACGACTGAATTTGGTTGTTAACTTTTGTTGTTCTGATAAATTCATTTGGGCTTTCCCAAATGTCTGATGTGATAAAAATTGTTTGATTTGCTTCTTCTCCTTTAAAAGGTTCTAAAACTGAATGCCAAGTATTTTCATTGTCTTGATAACCTGCTCTTCCGTCACCAATATGACTACATATAAGACCAGACTTACTAAACACAACAATTATAGATGTAGCGGCTAAAGATTTGATTGGTAAATCATTTTCCAAAGAATACTCTTCAAACTTCTTGTAAAGTAATTTGTAAAACTCTATGAAGAAGGTATCAACTTCTATTTGCTCTTTCTGAACTAAATCTTGAAAAGAAGTTTCTGAAAATTTCTCATTAAGCAATTCGATACCCTTTTCAACAACGATTTTGGAACCTAAATCTGAATGGCTGGCGGAGCCAGCCCCGTCAGAAACAATTGCTATTCCATAATCCATTTCTAGATTGAAAAATACTGCGTTTGAATCTTGACACGGTAAATTATCTTCAATATGTCTTCCGCCAATTGAACTTCCCTTAGCGATTACCCAGTTGCCATACATAAAATTATATTGGTGTTTGTGTAAAGTCTCCGCCACCCCAACCAGTTCGAGTGAAGTCTTGAACAGAGTCAAATTTTACAACTTCACCTTCGGTAGATTGACTAACTTTATCAAGGCTATTACTTAACCATTTGAAAACATCATCAAATCTTTGCCAGTCAATTGGTAGTGGTGGAAATTCAGGAGTTGATATTTTACCTAAAAAGTTGGGGTCAGCACCTTCAACACCCATTGGTAAAAAAGCAAAGTGCTTTCCTTTATGACCAATTTTAATTTCATTAGCCAATCCATCAATGTCTTGCCCTGGGTCTGGGTAGCCGTCTGTCATCAATACTATCCAAGGTCTAAAAAATCCAATGCCGTTATTTCTATACCATTGTTTTCTGTCTTCAACTTTTTTAATTGCAGCTCTTACACCGTCAACCAATTTTGTAGAACCTGCAATTTTCAAAGGAAATTTGTCAGTAGTTTCCATACTGTCAACTAAGGCAGGCTCTTGAACACATTCAATTGTTGAGTTGAAAGTGATAATCGAAACTTCAACAGAAAATCTTGTCGAATTTTTAGATTTTAGAAAATCCCCAAACCCAAGAAGTCCTTTGTTTAATTCGTCAATTGGGCCACCTTCCATTGAGTACGAAGTATCTAATACTAGTACACAAAGACATCTTGTATCAAAATTTTCGGGTGTTTCGCCTTGAAACGGTGTAATGTTGCTCATATTTATTATTTATTTGGTTACTTATTCATTTTTGGTGCGTTGGCAAAAAATGGCTCTTTTGGTTTTGCGAAGGGTCGGCTTGTGTGTCGGGCAAAACCAAATGTGCCATTTGTGCGGCTGGCTAAAATTGTTTTTAAAAAATGTGCGTTGGAAAAAAATAAAAATACAGAAGCGTTGGCTTTTGGGTCGGCTGTCTGATGGTTCATTTGTCCCGTTACTTTATGTTTATTTCTCTCGTTCATTCTTGCTATGTCGTCTTTTAGGCTTGCAGGTAACTCGTTAATACCCGAAACAATCTTTCGCAAAGCCACCCAAAATGAGTTGTATATACGAATATTTTTTTCGCCTTATTCTTTTCAAATATAAAAATTAATTCTTACAAATTAGTATTCTATTTTACTCAACTTTTTTACTTACAAACAGATAAACTGATATAGTTATCTGTATTTATTTAATTATAAAGTTTGTATTTCAATAAATAAATTGCCTCTCTAATCTTGAATATCATTTCCTTAATTTTATTTCAATTTTAAAAATTCTTGCATTTGGTATATTTTTTTCACTTAGGTATTGATAATCATGTAAATTCAATGGCACACCTTTATACTTATAAAAACGTCCAATAACTTTTATTTTTTTGCCATCGATTTCTCTATTTGAATTATTAGTAAATTCATTAATCTGCATGCTTTCTAGCCAAATTGGCTCATTTGTATCTTCTATATACCATTTAGGGCATAGACATAAATTGTATCTATATTGTATTACGATAGTGTCAATATTTTGCTCAAAGTAATTGGATAAATAATGCAAATTGTTATGTTGACCATTTATTTCTTTTTTACCGGCTTGATCTGATTCAATATCATTTTCATTTTTTTGATTATTGCAAGAAGTCAAAAACAATCCAATTAAAGTAAGAAAGGTATATGAAATAAGAATTATTCTATAAATATTTTGTTTCATTTTTTAATGTTTTATTATTAAATCCATGCAATAAGCTGCCATGGAAGCATTGAACCCGCCATTTTGCCAAACTGCTATTATGTGATGTTTTTATTTGTGTTCATATTTCGTTTCAATTTCCGCTTTAAAAAAGTCATCATATTTTCTGTTTCCTAAATTGAATATTATCAAATTTTTTCTTGCTCTTGTTAGTCCAGTGTAGATTAGTTCGGCATTTGCAAATTCCTTTTCGTCTTCTTCCTTCTCGATAAATAAAAACAGTGTGTCGATTTCCCAACCTTTAAAACTGTGAATAGTCGAAAGTTTAACCGTTCCAGTTTTCATATAAAAGTGGTTCTTTCTTAATCGTCTAATTTCTTCAATTTTAGTGTTATTGTCTTTGTGTTCTAAATATTCTTCATGACTTTCAAATGCTATCGCTGTCTTTTCGTGTTTGATTGTTCGGATTGAAAAATCAATTGCTCTTAAAATCTCAACTTTTGAACATAAAATTCCAGCGTCAGATGAATGGATTTGATTTCGTTCTAAAACGTTGTAAACTTTTTCAAATAATAAGTCAGGTGTAAACGAATGAAAATAATGGTATTCAATTATTCTTTTTTCAAAGTCAAGTTGGGACATTACTTTTAATTCGTCTGCGCCATATTTAAGTCCAAATATCGTTTTTTGAAATTTCATTGCAATGTTTCCAATGTTACTTGCAAAACGATGCGACACATTTAATGATTTATTCCAAACACCAGCAACTGTTCTAACAATTGGTTCATTGTTTTCGTCAAGTTCTCTTTCGTAGATATTTTGTTTTTCGTCACCAAAAACGACAAATTCTGTTTCTGAATGAGTGAAGTAAGTCGTAATAATATCTATCCAAGATTGCATATAATCTTGAATTTCATCAATTAGAACTGCATCATACTTTTTTATGCTGTCTTTTGCACTTTCAAAGAAAGTAGTGTCTTGCCAAGAGCCAAGATTTTGAATTTCTAAATTGTAATTGTTTGCTTGTGTTTTGAAAAATTGATGATAATTTGTGATATAAAAATTATTCCAGTTAAATTCTTCTCTAACGTCACTAATTCTATCGTGGATATAATTTTTTAGCGATAGGTTATAGGTTAAAACTAAAATTTGGTCGTCAGTTCGTTTATAAGCATTTACTGCACGTTTTGCTAAAACCAAAGTTTTTCCACTTCCTGCAACTCCTTTTATTTTTCTTCTTGGTCTTATTTCACTTCTGATTAATTCTTGCTGTTCTTTAGAGTAAATTATATTTATTCCTTCTTCAATTTGATGAATTGGTGGTTTTAAATATCGTTGAAAGCTGTTGTAAAGTGTTTCATCAAAATAATATGAAGTTTTATTTAGCCAAAACCTTGTTAGAAGTGAATTTAGTTTGTCTTTGGTAAGTGAGTTATAACCTAATAAACCAAAATAACTCACAAATTTTTTATAAGGTTCATCTTCTTGTTTGTTAAAACCGTCAAGTAAAAAACTTGTTAAATTTTGCTCTGTTGCTTTGTGAAAATAAACAGCACAATTTACGGTTGCCCAATGATTTCTACTTTTAATACTTTTCTTGAAAAGCTCCTCTAAATGTAGATGAAATAAGTTTGATTTATAATTCTCTACTTGATTTAGTGGTGATTTAATTGGCGTGTTGTCTTTTTGTAATCGCCATTTTGTTTTTTCATCAACGTAATAGTGATTTAAGTTCCAGTCCTTAACTTCAATAAGTAAAACCCCACTTCCTTTTCGCATTATTGCAAAGTCAGGATTGTCGCCATTAAGATATGGTTGATAGTAAATTTCGTAGGTGTCGTCAAGATTGCCCAACAAGAAATTCAGTAAAGTCCATTCTCCTTCTGTCGGTTGAACTTTCTGCCTTTTTATAACTTCAATTGTCGGACTTAATATTGCCATAGTTCTAGTTAGTTGTCGGGTTTTCTAAAATATTACACAACGTTTTGCAGCTACCCGAAGGGCGGGTCTTTTACCACAGATGTTCATTTGGAGAACTGAACTTTCGGCTACCACAAAACTGTCAGCGAAGCACGAAACCCCGCCTTTTGGGTAGCTGCTGTTATATGGCGTTTTAATTCTATTAAGTTCATTTCCTTTCATAATTATAATCAATTAGATGGAAGTTGCTTGTAAACAGAGTATGACTAATTTTCATTTCGCCTAGACTCCATTCTGAAGCCAACTGAACTTCTTTATTAAAATTTGGGTTAGAGCGATAGTCTATACTAATTGTGGGTTTGCCATATTTTACAATTAGCCATTCCTCTATTAGCTTATATTGGGTAAAGGAGAGAGCATTTAATGATTCACTATTTGATAAATCATACGCGCCTCTTATAAACTTTTTGTCCTTAAAAGTAAATATTACATATGTGTTAATACCTTCAAGTTTGTCTGTATATACTATAGAAATAGAACTATCCATTTCTCTAGTAAATTCATTTATTGGAATTCCTTCTTTGGATTTAACACTTTGTATATTATCTCCAAATTTTGTTTTTCTAAAATTTTGAGATAACACATCCGAACAAACAACTAGTGTAAATATAATTAGGAATAATACTTTCAATATTTTCATGATTCTTATTTTTTGTCTACCTATCTCAGTGCTTGGCACTTTTTTAAATGTCATATAACTCGTTAATACCCGAAACAATCTTTCGCAAAGCCACCCAAAATGAGTTGTATATACGAATGTTTGTTTCGCTTTATTCTTTCCAAATATAAAAATTATTTCTTACAAAATAGTATTATATTTTGTTCAACCTTTTGACTATATAGCAATTAACTTTACAGCTGTTTTTTTATTATAGCACCCAATTACTAATCAAAACCGTATCAAATCCCCTCCAGAACTGTAAGGACCAATTTCAATAGGCTGTTTCGCTAATTCCGTTTCTAAAATGGAGTAGTTGTTTTTTTCTAAAATGGCCCCATTAGGTTTAATAATGTTCCAACTATTTATACCAATAACTAACATATCATAACTAGTATATCCGGTTCCCACTCCAAAAAGAATATTTCCGTTTGCAAGTTCTTTATAATGTGGATGCAATACTGGACCATTTCTTTTGACTACTATTTCTCTATCTCCCATATTTACCATAATGGGTTTCTCGTCAAATAAGTCATAGTATTCTTTGACGATTTGGTTTGCTGTACTTGTTTGTTCGTTTGTCATTTTGTTTTTTTTAAAGTTGTAAATGCCCATACAGCAACTCCAAATGGGAATCCACTTATCAAGGCAGTAACTAGTATGTTATCCCATTGGGCATAGCAAAAATAGTCCTCAGTAATTAGACTATATAGATGAATAAGTCCAATAATCAGTAGTGATATGGCTGCACCTAAACCGTAATAAACAATTATTCTTTTTAATGTTATCATAGCTTACTAATTTATAGATAATAATTTTTGGGTTGGTGCGTGCAATACATAAATCCAGTTATTGTTTCACCACTAATAGTTAGTATTTTATATTGAACGTTAGCTATTAAATCATTACCAATAGGTGTAAATTGAATTATTTTATTCTCCCCTAAAAACATTTTAGCATCACCATAGATAATTGTTCCTGTACTATTGTCTTTGATACATATTTCATCCTGTAAAATGTCCATGGCTCTAATTTCTGCATCTTCATAGTAGTTCTCAGGACCATTATAAAAACGGGTTGTCTTTTCAATGTAATTTTTTCTTGAATTTATGGTTAGAAGAATTAAGTTTTTTGTCTCACTTTTTTCTTGAATAACGACATTGTATTCGTCATTCATATTCAACTCCCTTGTGAGTTCGTTATCCTTTGTTCTAAAGGTTTGGCCTAGTTTATATTGCGATTTCATTTTTTTTATTTATGATTATAATTAGTATTGAGTCTCGGTGTTGCAACGCCACTCTGAAGAAATTGAAATAGGCAGTTTCTAATAATTTTTTAAAATGGAACCTCAATATCATCACCTTTAAAACTCGAAAATCTAATCTGATTTTTATTGATTATTTCACTAAATTCCTGAATTATTTCAATACCATTAAAAGTTTCTTCAATTTTTAAGGTGAAATTTACATGGCTGTAATTAGCCGTAAATGTGTAGCTGTAATTTGGACATCCTTCTTTTTCGCTCAAACCATGAGAGACTTTAAAATAGGTATCTTCAAAATCCAACTCCCTAAAAATACGATCAAAATCATGAAGATATTGCGCTACCTCAACTTTTTCAGCAACCGATTTAGCGAGAGGTCTAAGTATTTGTGAAAGTAAATCTTTATCTAAAACGCTAATCGCATGAACGATATAGTATATAGTGTATTCTTTTTCTACTTTCATTGTTTTAAGCTTTTTATGGAATGAAAAATAATTGCCACTGGAGCACCAAGTAAAAGTGAAAACCATGTAATATTATAACTTGTTGCACGAGAATAGTCGGCAACAGTAAAGTAAGCGTAGAGTTGCATTCCTTCAACCAAGATGAAAGCTAATAAAATACCTATAAAATAGTTCTTAAAAAGGTTGATGAAATAGTTAAAATCTAATGAAATAGTTGAAGACTTATAAGCTAGATATACCCAAATGGCTCCACCAAGAGGAACACCACTAATAATGGCAGTTTTTAAAACAAACCGCCAAGGCCACAAATAGAAATAGTCATGAAACAATATATAATTCTTGCGAATAAGTACCAATATCCAAAAAGTTAATATTGTTCCTAAAATATAAAACCAGAGTATTTTTTTAAACTTTTCCATTGGGTTATTGATTATTGTTTTCATAGTTCATTTCAATATATAAGGGTCCCATTAAACGATGTTCAATAGTAGAATTAAATTCAAACTCAGCATCAGAAACTAAAGCAGTGCCAACTTGTTTAAATTGAATTATGTCATTGTCACCAGAAAAATAAACTGCCGTTCCAGTAACTATGTCGTTAAACAAAGTTTCTTTAATGGTTATTTTCTGAAACATTAAATCACTAGGTCTTAAGGAAACCAATTCTAAATCTTCTTCAGGATATTCAGGAATAATTGTGGTTTCCGAAATATAAATTCTATTGGAATTAAGAGTGAAAAGCACCATTTCATTTGTTGCATCCTCTTCTTGAATGACAACAAAATAAGCTTCTTTCTCTTCTTTATTTCGTTTGTAATTCTTAAATCGAACAACTTGCCCGATTGTTAATTTTTCTTTTAGGAACTTCATCACTAATTCTCGTTTACAATTCTGATTAATGTTGGCTCATTATGTTGCAAGAAAACTCTAAAGAAATTAAAATAAGTTCCTTCAGCTAATCTTTCAATGATATCTATTTGTTTTACACTCTTTGGTATGGGTGGAAAAAGTAAAGAGAAATGATGAACTTGACCTTTGCTTTTAAAGTAATACTTTGAAGGAGCCAATGGTATATTGATAGCACTAACCATTCTATAGCGTGTTTCAGAACCTATAGGCCTAATAAAACACCCCGAATCCATTTGAATCCATCCACCATTTATGTATTGCTTTGGTGCGATATACACAAAGTCAATTCTAGTAAAATCATCATCCAGACTGATTTTTTCAATACCCATATGTTCGCTTGGGGTATATTTGGAAATTGGATTTTTGAACACATAAGGTTCTGTAATTGTCAGTAGTTCTTCTTCTGTTTTGGTTTCAAAATTTGTTTTCATAATTAATGTTGTTTTAAGTTTCTGACACAAAGGAAATATATAACTCCGTATTATATGTATGGAGTAGCTTTTTTTTATTATTTTTATAAAAAAATTAACTATGACACTTTCAAAGTCAGCTTACAGAAGATATAAAATAATTGATTCGCTAATTAGAAGCACAATCAAACCGTATCCATCAATGATTGACATTCAAGAGGCTTGTTTAGATAAGTTAGATTTTTTTCCACCAGTCGTTACTATTGAAAAAGACATTCGAAATATGAAGGAGCCCAAACCAGATGGTTTTGATGCGCCAATTAAATATTGCAGACAGAATAGAGGATATTATTATACAAATCCCAACTTTTCAATAAACTCTGTTGGTTTGACAGACTTGGACATTGAAAGTATAAAAGAATCTATTGAACTTTTGCAAAATATAGGAGGCTCTAGGGTTAGCATCCGATTTAAACAGGCAATAGATAAAATATTAACAACCTTTCAAGAAGAATTTCCAGAAAATGACACTAATCGAAAACTAATTCAAACAGACTATGTAAATGGCTCCAGAGGCTTCAAGAACTTTGATGTGTTATTTTCTGCATGTAAAGACAAGAATCCAATTTCATTCGTCCATTATTCATTTCAAAAAAGAGAATACAAAGCAGTAATTGTGCATCCCATTTTATTGAAGGAATTTGACAATCGATGGTATCTAATTGGCTTTTCTGAATATCATAATTCATTGCGGACCTTTGGTTTTGATAGGATATATGAGCCAGTTGCATTAAAAAGAAAATATACATCGATAAGACAAACGGATATTGATTTGTATTGTAACGATATATATGGTGTCTATCCGTACGAAAACCAATCGAAACAAAAAGTTGTTTTTCAAACAACTCCACTTATCACAAACTATTTTGAATCTTATCCTATACATGAAAGTCAAAAAGCCAAAAAGAATCAATATGGATTTTGTGATTTTTCAATTGAAGTGGTTCCCAGTGTAGAGCTTGTTAGAGAACTGCGTTCCTATGGTAAAGAAATCAAAGTTTTGTCACCAGAATGGTTGGTTAAAGAAGTAAAAAGCAATTGATATGAAGGCACAAAAAAAGAAATACATATTTCACCCAAAAGTGATTAAAAACTATCTCGGGAATCCAGATATACTCAGAATTCATCTAACCCCCGAATATACTAAAGTTGATTTTGGATATGTAGCCAAGGATATTTACATCAATGGAGGTTGGATTAGAATTGCCCCTGAAACATTTATTGAAAATAAAATTACTAAGCAGCGTTATACATTAGTAAATGCTGAAAATATTCCAATTGCTCCTATGCACCATTACTTTGAAACAAAAAAAGACTGGAGATACTTCTCTTTGGTTTTTCCTCCAATTCCTCAAAATGATTGCGTGTTAAACATAATTGAAGTTGAAAATGGAACTCCAAATGATTTTAACTATTACAATATTGAGTTAAAAATGGCTGATGGAATTGAGTTATTTTGATAAATCAAAATTTAAGAAAAAAAAATCTGTTAGTTTGACCTATATAAGTTTCAAGTTATATTGATATTTTGATATAGTGAAAAGCAACCCAAAGTGAATTGTGATTTTGTTTTACTCTTTTTTTGATTTTGTATATCGGGATTTATGTCTTTGATAATAACCCTTACTATAATTTTGTCTTTTAACTGCGTTTGGACTTGTACTTACAGATTTTCTGACGTGCCCTTTTACAAATTTCCCTGTTCGTGTAACGTGTGGTTTAACGTAACTGGATGTGCCTGATTCCGTTTTATTGTTAGAAATAGAGATAACAAATATAATAACACCCATCATAATAACGGAAAAAAGGCAACTATCATTTTTTCGTTTTGGTTGTTCCATAACATGTAACCGGATTTAATTAATTACCAAGATGTTTACTTAAAAAATATTTTTAGAATACTCGCTCCTATTTTTCGTTGCAAACCTCCTTTTGTTGTAGGTATTCCGGTAGTTCTCGCAAATTTTTGTTTTGCTTGTGCTATTCCTAACAACCTACTTAACGAGAATGAAAATCCATATTTACTCATATTTTTTATTTAATTTTTTTAATCAATTTCAAAGTTACTAATTATTATTCCTTCTTTAACATCATATAATTGTCTGACCTAATTACATATGTAATGAGGTAATAAAATATAAATCCCCACTAAAAGTAGGGATTCATTTGAAAAACAACTATCGTCAACAAATACCACATATTATTGAATTAGAGTTCTTCATATCACTGAATTAATATATCTTCAATGTAGTTCAGTAAGAAAAATATAATTTGAAAAGGTCAACAATGACCATTTATACTTGTTATTGTATCGCTTTCAAGTATTATTTTAATTCTTCCAACTATCTTGACCTTTTATATATTTCACATAAAATTTATCCGGAGATTTATCATTGAAGTAATAACTTTTGGTCATGCTTTTTTGTCCACAGTTTTCATCTGTTTTTGAATAAAACGCTTCACTCTCTGGATAATTTGTGATTTCAGATACAAAGAAAGAATTATCAAATTTAATTAGTTTATCAGGGCTGTCTATATAGTATGAGATTTTGTTACTAAACACAAATGGACTATCAGATTTAGTAAATGACTTAGTATTGATTTGTTTTTTGGTTGGGTATTTATATAAATCACAATCTCTATAAAGTGAATTATTAATTGAATATTCAACTATATATTTAGAAGTTTTAGGAGGGATACTAACTATTTTTTCTTCATTATATGAAACCGAATATCCTGAAGAATTTACTATTCCTGTATTGCTAGATACAGCAACTTTATTTGTTTGTAACAAATTAAGAAAATTATAACCTGTTACGGATTTAGATGCCATAACCCCCGTTGAATAAGTTGCTCCTGAATTGACAGAATTAGAAAAAACTCTATTTTTATAATAGTTATTAGCAATGCCATTAAAAACAAAAAAACTTTCTTCTAAATTCAAATACAAGTTTTTATTTGATTTGTTGTAAATATTAAATCCGACATTTCCACCTTCGTTCCAGAGGTTATAAGTTACTGAACAGTTTTCATCTTCAAAAACAAGTAGATCCCCTTTTTTGACTATGTTGTCAGAGGTGTTGGTTTTATAAATTTGATAATAATTTGAAGTTACATTACATGATGTTAGTAAATTAACAACCGCTACAATAAACAATAATTTTTTCATTTTATTTTTGATTTTAATTAATTAAAGACAAACAACTTGAATCTTTTTGACAACTTGGGACAAGTCCTTGCTAATGTGATATATATTGACCTAATTTGTCGTAAAATTTTTATAGTATGCTTAATCAACATAAAATACTTAGAGTGCTTCAGCTCATTTCATTGCTTCAAAAAGAACCCGCAAAATCCATAAGGTTTATGGCTGGTTTTATCGAAAGTACGGAACGGACTGTTTATAGATACTTGGACCTAATCAAAGAATTGGGTTTTGAATTGGAGCGTGACCAAAACAAACGATACTTTATAAAAGGTGGGTTATATGATGAAACGGAATCGTTTACCCATGAAGAGGTAACATTGCTTAGGGAATTGCTTTTGAGTTCAGGAAAAAAAAGTAAACTTAAAGATGCTGTGTTGAAGAAAATATATTTCAAGTCGGAAATTGCAATTCATGGTAACCATATTTTAAAAGCTCATTTAGGGAAAATTGTTGAGAAATTAAGCGGAGCAATTCAGAATGAAAAAAGGGCAATCCTAAAAGATTATCATTCTGCAAACTCACAAAAGATTTCAGACCGTTTAGTTGAGCCAATTACATTCACTGACAATTACAATTGTCTCATAGCATATGAAGTTGCCAGTGAGGAAAATAAATATTTTACCATAGAAAGAATAACTAATGTTGAAATGTTAGATGCCATGCAAGAATTTAAACATTTACACAAGTATGACGAGCCTGATGTTTTTGGTTTTAGTGAATTAAATGGAAAAAAATTTGAAGTTGAATTAAGGTTGTCTTTTCTTGCCTATCTTATTCTGAAAGAAGAATATCCTTTAGTAGAACCCTTTTTGACAAAAGAAAAAAATAAAGAGACCTATATTTTAAAATGTAACATAAATAACCCTAAAGCTATAACTAGATTTATTTTAGGATTCCCTAAAGATGTGACGGTAATCAAATCGGATTCTTTTAAAAATTATTTAACGTCCCTAAAAAACACTCCATGATAAAACAGTATTTACTTTCATTAATTAGCATTCTTTGTTAAATAAATATAAATTTACAATCTGTTATAAACAAGATTTATAATAAAAAAGATAATCAATAATAAAGTAAAATATAAGAAATAAAATTTTGGAAAACCTGATTATTAATTATTTAAAATCTAATTCTAGAAATAAAATTGTGATTCATAGAAATCCAATTGCTAACTTAAACCCTGTTGATATAGGTCTTGAGTTAGCAAAACAAATCGAAGTTTTAACTAATGATAATAGATTTACATTAAAAGCAAAATCAAAATTAGACGAATTAATTAGTCATTCAATTCATAAACATCAGCAATTTGGAGATACAATTTCTATAAAAAATGTAGGGATTCTTTTTGAACCAAGTTTAAAATTTGACTTTTATAGTTTTATTGATAATTTATCAAAAACAAATTGCCTGTTTCTAAAATGGGATGGGGAAACTGACAAAGAAAATTTATACTTTTTGACAAAATCAAATGGTATAAAAATTAACATAAAGAACTTAAGCAATATACAATATGAAATATAAAGAACTTTTAAATTTTGAACCTATTACAGAGGTTGTAAAATTTAGTAGAACTAGCGATGCCGAATATCAAAAATCTTTGATTAAAACATTTGTTTTTTCAAAGGCCTTTAGTGAAAATTTAATTCCATTAATTGTAAAAAATCTAAATTTCACCAATAAACAAGAATCTTTTGGATTACAAATTGTTGGTAATTATGGTACCGGTAAATCGCATTTAATGTCATTAATTTCTTTGATTGCTGAGAACAAGGATTTAATTGAACTAATCACTCATGAAAAACCAAAAAAAGAACTTATTGAAATTGCTGGTAAATTCAAGGTTTTACGTTTTGAATTAGGGAATAAAGAAAGTCTTTGGGAAGTCGTTTCTTTTAAAATTGAGGAGTATCTCTCTAAGATTGGAATTGACTTTTCTTTTGATGGTCATGGTCCAATATCTTACTTTGAAAAAATTCAGTTAATGATGGCTGATTTTGAAGATAAATATCCTGATAAAGGATTTATGATAGTTATTGATGAGATGCTAGCTTACCTTAAAGGAAGAAGCACTGCTGATAAATTAAATAGTGATTTGCAAGTTTTACAAGCTCTTGGACAAGCATGCGACACATCAAAATTCAAATTTGTATTTGGTGTTCAAGAAATGATATATCAATCTTCAGAATTCCAGTTTGCTGCTGAAATGCTTCAAAAAGTGAATGATAGATATAAAGATATCATGATTACTAAAGAAGATGTAGCATTTATTGTTAAGAATAGGTTACTTAAAAAAGACGAACATCAAAAACAAAAAATCAAAAAACATCTTGATGGTTTTTTAATGTACTTCACAGATTTACATGCTAGAACTCAAGATTATGTAGAGCTTTTTCCAGTGCATCCATCATACTTTGAAAATTTTGAAAAAATCAGAATTGGTAAAAGTCAAAGGGAAATCCTTAAAACACTTTCCAATCAATTTTTAGAAATATTAGAAACAGAGGTGCCAACTGATAATCCAGGTTTATTAACATATGATAAATATTGGCAAGATATTCAACAGAGCCAAGACCTTATGGCTATTCCTGATGTGAGAAGAGTAAAAGAAGTTACAGATACTATTATTGATAAAATTGAAACTTATTTTACAGGTGCACGTGAAGGGAAAAAAGCAATTGCTCAAAGAATTACAAACGCTTGTGCAATTAGAATTCTTCAACATGATTTAAATAAACAAAATGGTACTAATACAGAACATTTGGTTGATGATTTATGTTTGACTGATAAACTAGCTACGGATAGAGATTTTCTGATAGACATAATGGATTCTACTGCCAAACAAATAATAACGGCCACTTCTGGTCAATATTTTGATAAGAATACAGAAAATCAAGAATACCATCTAAGAATTGAAGGTGGGGTTAATTTTGATCAAAAAATAAAAGATTACGCAGCTTCAATGGATGATTCTCAAAAGGATGAATATTTTTATAAATTCCTTGAAATAAACTTGACTTTAGACCATGATACATATAGGTCAGGTTTTAAAATTTGGGAACATGCTATTGAATGGAAAAGTCACAAAAGCTATCGAGATGGATATATTTTCTTTGGTAATCCCAATGAAAAATCAACAACTCAGCCAAAGCAACATTTCTACATGTATTTTATGCCCATTTTTGATAACTCTAAGAAAAAGAGAAATCATGATAAGGATGAAGTATATTTTATAATGGAAGATCTATCAGAAGATTTTAAAAATGTAATTACATTATATGGTGCAGCTTTAGCATTAGAAGTACGTTCTGATTCTACACAAAAACCTATATACAGACAGAAAATTGAAGAGCTTAACAAAAAAGCAAGAACTTTTTTTGAAAATGAATTTATAGATATTACTAAGGTAGATTACTTGGGTAAAGAACTTCCATTAAGTGGCTATACCCTTCCTGGAAAAGGTGCTACAAAAGAACAAATTTTCTCTGATGTTACTTCCTTTGTTTTAGAAAATTGGTTTATTGAAGAGAATCCAAAATATCCAAACTTTAGTCAATTAAACGGATCAATAACAAAAGATAA
Source organism: Flavobacteriaceae bacterium (assembly GCA_947456955.1). Taxonomy (GTDB): domain Bacteria; phylum Bacteroidota; class Bacteroidia; order Flavobacteriales; family Flavobacteriaceae; genus Flavobacterium. The sequence goes on from CANGTQ010000006.1 coordinate 96,073, forward strand.
TTTTCATCGATTAATAAAACAAGCATTATTAAAAATTGAAAAACAAGAACAACCTAATAGAGATGGAGAAGGAATATTATCCGGACTTGGACTATGGGTACCCGGAAGACTTGATATTAGTTTTTCTGAATATGCGCAAAATATAATTAAATTACTAAACGATAAAGGAACAGGAATGGTACTAAATCGTGATGAAATTTTAGAATGTGTACATGTTGAATCAAAACTTTGGATATCCAAAGATTTTAAAATTGAAGCAGAATTAGAATTTCTTGTTCTGGCATGCCTAACTGCTTTAGGTGATATTGAAATTACACTTTCATCTGGAAAAGTAATTAATTCTACAAATCTAAATGAATTAAAAGATGTTTCCGTAGAAGATTATTTTGGTTTTGCACATATCAAACATCCTAAAGGAGTTAATGAAGCCGCTTTGAAAGCAATGTTTCTTGGTCTTTTAGGGAAAGATTTAAGTAAGCATTTAAAAGATGACAATACATATATAGAATTAGGAAGAAAAGCTTCTGAATGGGCTCAAAAAACTGTAACAATTAATAGTAAAATACAAGGAGGATACACTTTTAAGGGTGTTGAAATTATATCAGAAAGTGAAGCTCGTAATTTAAATATTAAATTTACTGGTTTCTCAGGATTTTGTGACAAACTTAAAACATATAATTCTGAAGCTAGAATCAAGAACTTTCAATTTTCCTTAGACGAGGTAAATCTAATTTTAGAATCAAAACCATTAGTTGAAAAAGTAGAAAAACAACTTGATGAATTAAAAACATTTGATGATGTTATTACTTATCTAAATTTAAGTTTGCAATTTATTGCTGATAAGGAATTGAAAGAATTAATTATCCAAGCAATTGAAAAATTACCAATAATAATTGGTTCTGGTGATGATACTTTAATTTCTAATTACAAAAAAGAACTTCAGGATTTAAAAACCAAATATGCTAAATATTATTTGGAACAATATTTAAAATACCGAATTAGTGAAAAGGACAACACACTTAAAGAAGCGGTTTTAGATAGTAATGAAAAAGTAATTAATGATATATTAAAAGAAGCCGATTTTTTACCGTCTGCTCAATACACTCAGTTATTAAATAAAATTGACAAACTGAAACCAGCAGATTCAAAAGTAAATATAGAAGCAATTTTAGAAAAAACTTATCATGACTTTAATCCTTTAGATTATGTTGATCAAGGCTCAACTTCAATTCAAGATTTGAAATTGGAATTAATCGAAATTTATAATAATTGGGTGGTAGCACTTAAGGAAATACTTGATGACCCAATTGTTAAAAAGAATATTGGACTTTTAGATAAAGGAAAAATTACGCTATTAGAAAATTTCAAAAATGATTCAATTCAGATGGAAAAAAGCAATGCTTTATCCATTAGAAACGCCATAATGGAATTGCATAAAGGGTTAGAAAAAGTAGAGTTAAGCACAGATAGTTTAAAATCAGCTTTTAGTAAACCATTAAGTCCTGAAGAAGCAATTGTTGCGTTTAAAAGTTATATTGACGAAGTATGTAGAGGAAAAGAAAGAGATAAAATTAGAATTATTTTAAAATAACGGATTTATTATGTTTCAAGATACAACCCAAAACCAACCCGTAACCGTTTTAGGAAAAACTTTCAATTCCGAAAAAGAAAGAAGAGATTATTTCCGTGAAGAACTTCGCAAACAACTTCCAGAGTTAAAAAAAATGGAAGGATTTCCTATTGGAGAAGATGAGGATATCCTTAATCTTTCAGATCCTCCATTTTATACGGCATGTCCAAATCCTTGGTTAAATGATTTCATTAGAGAATGGGAAGATGAAAAAAAGAAACTTGAAACACAAGGAAAAAGACATCCTGACTTCGAAGTTAATGAGCCCTTTCCAGAAGATATTAAATCTGGAAAAAACCATGCTCTATATAATGCTCATACATATCACACTAAAGTCCCACATGAAATCACAACAAAATATCTATTGTATTATACTCAACCCGGAGATATTGTAATAGATTCTTTTGCTGGCACTGGTATGACTGGAGTAGGTGCGTCATATTGTAATACTATTGAAAAAAAGACGGAGCAATTATTTCGAAATGATTTCAAAAGAATTGGTTCAAATCTTGAAAAAGGTAAAAGAAATGCAATTAACATTGATCTTTCATCAATTGCTTCACATATTTCACATATTCATAATATAAATTTTAATCCTGAAAAATTTCAGGAAGAGTATAATGATCTAATATCAAGAATAAAAAAAAATAAAAAGTTATATTCTACTCTCCATGATGAAAAAATTCCAGGGGATATTAAATATACGGTTTTTTCCCAGTTGTACAGTTGTAATAATTGTCATAAAACATTTGATTATTTCACTGCGGCATACGAAAATCCTACAACACTTCGAAGTTTACCGATTTGTCCATCTTGTGGTTTTGAAGAAAAGAAAAGTAACCTTTCCCCTTTATTTAAAACCAAAATAGACCCTGTAAATGGGGAAGTAATTAATCAAATAGAATATTACCCAATTAATATTAATTACACAATACAGAAAAAAAGATTTAATAAAAAGGTATCAGAAATTGATATTGAAAATGCTGATAAATTAGAAATACCTTATCCAGAAGTTATTCCAAATCAAATATTGATTGATGGTGTCGAAACTAGTCGCAATGAAAAATATGGATATACTCATATTCATCATTTTTATTCAAAAAGAATTTTATATTTTATTTCTCTTTATTTAAAAGAAATAGAAAATTATTCACAAAAAAATCATTTCATTTTTTTACTTACAGCCATTCTACCTAAGTTAACTAAATTGAATAGATTTATGCCACAACATGGAAGTAGAGCTCTTGTTGGCCCCATGGCAAATACTTTATATTTACCTCCATTATTTGTTGAGAATAATTTCATCGATCAATTAGAATTCCAATATAAAAAAATTACTAAAGCTTTAGTATTTGTATCAAATCAGATTGTTTCACAACAATCAGCTACTGATTTAAAGAATATAAAGGATAGCTCCGTTGATTATATTTTTATTGACCCTCCATTTGGAGCTAATATTATGTATTCTGAATTAAATAATATTTCAGAATCATGGTTAAAAATATTAACGAATATTAAAGAAGAAGCAATTGAAAGTAAGGGTCAAAATAAAAATAAATTTGACTATGAACGATTAATGATTTATTCATTTAAAGAATTATATAGAATATTAAAAGCTGGTTCTTGGATGACAGTTGAATTCTCTAACACTTCAGCTGCAATATGGAATGTAATCCAAAATGGGTTAAATAATACTGGATTTATATTAAGTAAAGTAGATGCATTAAACAAAACAAGAGGTGGATTACATGCAATGTTAGGGCCTGTTGCGGTAAAGCAAGATTTAGTAATAACGTGTTATAAACCATCTGATGAGTTTATTAAAAATTTTGAAGTTAACTCTTCACTAGACGTAAGTATTTGGTCATTCGTTGAACAGCATTTATTGCATTTACCAATTCACATTATTTTTGGAAATTCTACAACAGCCATTATTGAACGTAGTCCTAAAATATTATTTGATAGATTAATTTCTTTTTATGTACAAAGAAACTTACCTGTACCTATAGATGCTGGTAAATTTCAGCAAGGATTAAGGGAAAATTTCATTGAACGTGATGGTATGTTCTTTACAAACGAACAAGTACAGGAATATGACTTGAAAAAGAAAGAGGTTCCAAATTTTGTACAACTTTCTATATTAGTATCCTCTGAACAGGATGGTGTACTTTGGTTAAAAAACTTTTTACAAGAAAACTCAATAACTTATCAGGAAATTCAACCACAATGGATGCAAGCTTTGGCTGGTGTTCGCAAAGGAGACGTTATACCTGAATTAGCAATCATTTTAGAGGAAAATTTTCTAAAAGACGAAAATGGTAAATGGTATGTTCCTAATACAGAAAATGAGATTGATTTAGAAAAAATGCGTTCTAAACGATTACTAAAACAATTTGAAAGCTATAAAACAGAAGTACTTAAACCTAAAGGGAAACTAAAAGAAGTTCGGGTAGAAGCCTTACGTGTTGGTTTCAAACAATGCTATCAAGACAAAGACTTCAAATCCATTGTAACTATTGGGGATAGGATTCCAAGTAATTTATTAATGGAAGACGAAGTATTGTTGCAGTTTTATGATATTGCAAGTTCAAGAGTTTAGATTGTTATAAAATGATGGATAAGGATAAATTTGCACCAAGAGTTGAAAATACAAAGGCTGAAAAAACAGGAGAGCGAAATTCAGATTATAGTTTATGGCATAGAAGTTTAGGCCCTGATTTTTTAGCATTAGATATTGATTGGGTTGAATATAGAAAAGACAGAGGTATTGTTGGCTTTTTAGCTGTTACAGGTAAATGTGTTGATGAAAGACACATAATTAATTCAAAAAGATTTATATGGGAACGTACCTCTTTAGAACGTAAAATTTTATCAACCCTCTCACAAACAATGAATGTACCATCATATTTTGTTATTCATAATAATGATTTATCAATATTTCACGTTCATGACTTAAGTAAAGATCTAAAAGAATTTATTGTAATGAATCAAGAAACTTATGGCAGTTTTATAAAAAATTTATAATTAAAATGGTGAATGATAAAACAATTGTTTTTGGAAAAGAATTTAACACTGAAATTGAAAGAAAAAAATATTTCAGAGAGGAACTTCGACTAAAATTACCTGAATTAAAATTATTAGATGGATTTCCTATTGGGAGTGATGAAGATATTCTAAATCTTTCCGATCCACCATTCTATACAGCCTGCCCAAATCCATGGATTAATGATTTCATTAAGGAATGGGAGATAGAAAAACAACAATTAGAAATTCAAGGAAAAAGAAGAAGTGATTTCAAAATTGATGAACCATATGCTTTCAACATAAGTGAAGGTAAAAACAATCCAGTTTATATGGCACATAGTTACCATACTAAAGTGCCACATCCCGCAATCATGAGATATATTTTACATTATACTCAACCAGGAGATGTCATTTTTGATGGTTTCGCTGGAACTGGTATGACAGGGGTAGCCGCTTCTATTTGTGCAAATCCAGATGCTGAATTAAAACATAATATAGAATTAGAAAATAAAAACGTTGTATGGGGTAAACGAAATGCAATTTGTAATGATTTAAGTCCTGTAGCAAGCTTTATTGCCTACAATTATAATAATTCATTAATTCAAAAAAAAATTGAGGAGATTGAGAAAACGATTGACAAAATCGAAAAAGAATTCTCTTGGCTATATAACACAAAACATTCAGATAATAAAAGTTTTGGAACTATTAACAATGTAATTTGGAGTGAGATCTTTAATTGTACAAATTGCAACCACTCATTTACTTTTTGGGAAGCTGCTGTAGACAGAAATTCAAATGTAATTTTGAATGAATTTAAGTGCACGCATTGTGATAGTAAATATCAAAAAAACAATATTAGCCCAGAATTTGAAACTGTCTTTAATATTGAAACCCAAGAATCAGTAACAAAATTAAAACTGCAACCTGTTTTAATAAACTATACTATTAGTGGAAAACGTTATGAAAAAATTCCAGATAATGACGATTTTAATTTATTAGAACAAATAAATAATATTAAAGTAAACAACAATGATTTGCACTCCATCTACAGTGGGGATGAAATTGGTAGACTTTCAAAACATGGTATTAATAATATTCGAGAATTAATTTTCCGCAGAGCTAGAATAGTTTTTGATGCCTTACAAAAAGAAATGGGGTTTGACATTACATTTCTAATAACCGCTTCTGCACAAAACAGTTCCCTTTTATACAGATTTAGATTAAACGGAAAAGGTGGAACAACTTCGGGCACTTATTATATTTGTTCAACTCCACAAGAAAACAATGTTTTTAATTCTTTAAAGGCAAAGTTTAGAGATATTAAAAAGGCTTTTAAATTAATAAAAACGGAACAGTTAGTTTCTACGGGTTCAGCTACAAATAATCCGATCGATGAAAACTCTATCGATTATATTTTTACTGACCCTCCATTTGGAGCAAATTTAATGTACTCGGAATTAAATCTTGTAATGGAAACTTGGTTAGGAGTAATTACAAATTCAAATACTGAAGCAATAGCAAATAAATTTCAACATAAAAATCTTTATGATTATCAGGAATTGATGCATGCGTCATTCAAAGAGTATTATAGAATATTGAAACCTGGAAAGTGGATGACAGTTGAGTTTAGCAACACTAGTGCTGCTGTATGGAATTCAATTCAAACTTCACTTCAAAATGCAGGTTTTGTTATTGCAAATGTGACAGATTTAGATAAAAAACAGGTGAGTTTTAAAGCAATAACAACTGCAACTGCCGTAAAACAAGACTTAGCTATTTCCTGCTATAAGCCTTCCGATATTTTTGATAAAAAATTTAGAGAAAATCAAAATTCAAATATTGGAGTTTGGGACTTTATAGAGGAACATTTACAACATTTACCCGTGCATGTTTTAATCGAAAAAGCAACACTTGGAATAATTGAGAGGACTCCCAAAATTTTATTTGACAGATTGATTGCTTTCTATGTTCAAAGAAGTCTACCGGTACCTATTGATGCTGGTATTTTTCAGCAAGGATTAAGAGAACGTTTCATTGAGAGAGATGGTATGTTTTTCACAAATGAACAGGTACAAGAATTTGATAAAAAAAAGGGAGAAAATCCAGAATTTATACAAATGAGTCTTTTTGTCAATAATGAACAAGACAGTATTTTTTGGCTAAGAAATCAATTAGAAAAGAGCGAAAAGACTGAATCTGAGTTGCATCCACTATGGATGAAAGAAGTTGTTAGTAATATTCGTAAAGGAGACCTATTGCCTGAAATGCGAATTATTTTAGAAGAAAATTTTCTTAAACAAGATAATGGAAAATGGATAGTTCCAGATATGACTAATGAAATACAATTAGAAAAAATAAAAGTAATAAGACATTTAAAACTATTTGAATCATATAAAGATCAATCAATTAGACCACAAGGTAGAATAAAGGAAGTAAGAGTTGAAGCTTTAAGGACTGGTTTCAAACAATGTTATCAGGACAAAGATTTTAAAACCATTGTAACTATTGGAGATAAGATTCCAAACAATCTATTAATGGAAGACGAAGTATTGTTACAGTTTTATGATATAGCAAGTTCAAGAATTTAAAGATGTTATATAAAAATAAAATAGTAGAAGTTGTCGGAACAAAAGAAATTTTTGGACAAAAATTAGCTTGGATTAAAATCTTAGCGGATAACACATTCCTTGAAGTTAATTTTGACGAGCTGGAAGAAGAAAAAACAGTTCAATCTCTACCATATATTAGTTTTATTGCAATAGCAGCTAAAATCAAAGAAGAAGTAGCGAAAAAGAACATTCTAGCACCTTACGAGAGTAGCTTAATTCCTTTACCTCACCAAATATTGGTACTTGAAAAGGTAATGCAATCATCTCAAAATAGATTTCTTTTAGCCGACGAAGTGGGTATGGGTAAAACCATTGAAACTGGATTAATTTTAAAAGAATTAAAATTAAGAGGAGATATAAAACGTATTTTGATTATTGTTCCAAAATCGTCAATGTTACAATGGCAAAGTGAATTAAAAGACCATTTCAATGAGGTATTTCATATTTACGATTCAGAAATGATTACTTCTATGGCGAGAACATTCTCAAATATCAATGCCGATCATGAATTTAATTTTTGGGAACAACACAATCAAATAATTGTTTCTACTGATGCATTAAAACCATTAGAAAAAAGGCATGGTTGGTCTGATGAAAAAGTTGACGAATACAACAAATACCGCATGGAAGGTGTCTTGCAAGCCAACTTTGATCTAGTAGTTATTGATGAAGCTCATAAAATGGGTGGAGCATCTCAAACGGTTTCTAGATACCAATTAGCACAAGCATTATGTAACACAGTAAATAATGTATTGCTTTTAACAGCAACTCCACATAGAGGAAAGTCAGACCATTTCAGAAGAATTCTGCAATTATTAGATCCCGATGCTTTTGCGGGTGAAGGTTTACCTAATATCAATGAATTAGAACCCTATGTAATTAGAACGGAAAAGAGATTAGCAGTTGATTATGAAGGGAAAAAATTATTTAATGAACGTGAAACAGTTCGTTTCGATGTTTTTTTAGATAGCGACAAGCATCATAAACAAATTGCTTTATACAATGCAGTTACAAATTATGTGATTCAAGGATTTAATACAGCCAAAAGAACAAAAAATACAGCTACTGGTTTGATAATGATATTGTTTCAAAGATTAGTTAGTAGTTCCACATCCGCCATTTTATCAGCTATGGAAAGTAGATTAGAAAGGTTAAGGTATGGGGATGACAATTCAATTGAAAATTATGCATCAGATTACGATAAATCGGAAGACAATGATTTAGAAGCATTAGATTTTGATGGTGTTTACGCTTCAACTGGAGAAGGTATTGTAGATGAAGAAAGTATTCTTTGTGATTTAATAGAACAAGCTAAAGATTGCTTAACAACTGAATTAGATGCAAAAGCAGAAGCATTATTGATAAAGTATCAAGAATTACAAAAGCTTTATGACAATAAAGACCTAAAGATTCTAATATTCACGGAGTTTCGTTCAACCCAAAAAATGTTGGCAAACTATCTTAAAAGCAAAGGTTATAGAATTACAACCATAAATGGAGGTCAAGATTTAGACGAAAGAAAAGTAGCTTTAACTGATTTTAAAAACAATGCTCAAATTCTAGTAGCCACAGATGCAGCAGGTGAATCTCTAAATATGCAATTCTGTAATATCATTTTCAATTATGATTTGCCTTGGAATCCAATGATGATAGAACAAAGGATAGGTAGGGTTGATAGAATTGGTCAAAAGTTAAAAGTTAAAGCATTCAATATGCTTACAAATAATAGTGTTGACCTTCGTGTTTATGAAGTAATAGAGGAGAAATTAAACAATATTATAGAGCAATTAGGAATAGACAAAACATCTGATGTTTTAGATTCCGCAATTGATATGAAGAAGATTAACAAACTCTATTTACAAAGTTTATTAGACCCTAGTAAATTTGAATTTGCCGGTGACAAATGGTTACATGAAATAAAACTAAAACTTAAAGATTTTCAGAGTACAGAAGGAATTATTCCTCAAGTAAAAGAAGAAGATATTGAATTTAAAAAAGCAGCGGAAATAAAACACAGTCCATTACCAAAATGGTTAGAAAATCTAATCACACAATATACTTTTATTAATGATGGTAGTATAAAAAAAGATGCTTTTGGTGTGTTTAATGTAAAGTTACAGAATCAATCTAAACACATCACTTTTGATGCTGAAATTGCTATAAATAACCCCGGAATAGAAAACATTACATTACAAAATGATTGGATTAAGAAAATATTAAATGAATTAATTGAATTTAATCTTTCAAATGGAATTCCTGTTGTAAAAACAATAAACGGAAATGAAACGCCTGGTATTTGGAGTGTTTGGGAAATATCAGCACAAAACTATTTTGACAAAAAAGCAACCTATCAAGCATTCTTTTTAGCCGATAATGGAAAATTATATTCCGCATATGCTAACGATATTTGGAATAGGTTAATTTCCGAAACCAAAGAATTTTCTTTTATTGAATCACAATACAAAATTCATGAAGAAACGTATATGGATTGTCTAAAAAATGTTTTGTTATCTAGCTATCAAAATTTAGATGCTGAAGTTTCTGAAAAGATGATGACGAAAAAAGAGAACAAGATAAAATCGTTTGATTTTCAGAAATCTAGAATTGAAAAAATTGGAATTGAAAACATCAGAATTTCTAAATTAAAAAAATTAGAAGAAGAACATGCAATTTGGTTAAACGAGTTTAAAAGAAATAAAAAAACATTACCCGGTATAAAACACTTAATAAGTATTAGAATTAATGAATAATAGTTTCATAGAGTATATTGTTTCCTATTTCAATTCGATTGATAAAAAAATAATACTGGTAGAAAATCCAGATAAATTTTTATTACGTGAAGATATTATAAAAGTCTTCGAGGATAATAATATATTAATTTTCAACGGAACAGATATTGAACAAAGAATTAAATTTGAATTGAAAAGTTCAGATACAACATTAATTTTTACTACTGATGACAATCAAAATTATTTGGAGGATATAATATATAATTCATCCAAAACGACTTTTCATTTGTCTAATTTTATCAAAGGTTATCATAGTTATTCTATCCTTAATGCTAAATTAGATTGTCTTGACATTCTATTTAAAAATCCAAGTATAAAACCGCTTTCAAAAGCAGATACTGACAATTATATAATTAATTTATTTCCAAAAAAAGAATCTGTCTTTAACAATTTAGTATTTGAAAATAAAATCAACGAACTTTTACAAAGCAAAACAGTAGATTGGTTTGAAATAATAAACGAATACTCCAATGCTTTATTATTAGCTATAAACACAAAATATTTAGAAGAAATAATTGCCATTGGAGATATAATTAACATTCATTTCCAAAAAGAATTAGAGCAAAACTTTAAACATCTTTTCAGTTCAAGTGCAATTAAAAAACCAAAAATTGTATCAAAAATTTTAGACTACATCACTCATAATAATAAAAGCAATAAAATAGCACTCATAGTTATTGATGGTATGGCGTTTTGGCAATATAATTGTATAAAATCATTATTCCCTTCAAGTTTTAATACTATTGAAGATTTCACATTCTCATGGCTTCCATCAATTACCCAATTATCTAGACAAGCAATCTTTAGAGGTGATTATCCCGATAAAGAATATATTCAAAACCCTAAAAATGAAGAAAAATTATGGGAAAATTATTGGATAAATAAAGGATTAGATAAATTTGAAATAAGATACAATCACGACAAAATAGATACTTCTAATTTAGAAAGAATAACAAAGTTTGCAATTGTTTTAAAAGATTTAGATGACAAGATGCACAGTTCTACAGATTATACTGATCTAAAAGGTTTGACTCAAAATTGGATTGAAAGAAGTGAGATTATTAAAAATATAGAAAAGTTAATTGAATCTGGTTTTGAAGTCTTTATAACAAGTGATCATGGTAATATATTAACTAATGGCTGGAGAGGATTGAATAGTAGAGAAAAATTAGGAACTAATAAATCCGGTAGTAGAAGCCAAAGGCATATTGAGTATACCGACCAAATATTGGTAGATGAATTTTTAGTAGCAAACCCAGAAATTCAACAATCAGTAGTAAGAGATAATAACGCCATATATTTTAAAAACAATTACAATTTCTCATCTAAAGATAGTGTTATTACTCATGGAGGAAGTCATTTTCTGGAGGTTATAATTCCATTTATTAAAATTCTAAAAAAGTAGTATGAGTAAATTATCCATAGACATAAATCAAAGGATACCACTTGATGTTCTTGAAGTAGCTTTGAATTCATTTCTCTCAGATAATTATTCAAATGATTACATTGTTGAACAATTACGATTGGAATTTGATGGTGAAAACAGATTAAAAAAAGCATTAAGAATTGTAAACAAAATAATTATTAAAAGTCCCCAAAAGGATTTTTTAATTCAAAATAAAGAGGAGATCCTAATTGCCTTAAAGAAAAAAGAGGATAAAAATTTAATTCTGATAGCATTATTAAATTCCGCATTTCCATTTTCTTTTTTTGTTTTAAAAACGTTTGGTAAATACTTTAGTGTTCAAGATGAAATTAATTCAGAGATTATTAAAAAAACAATCTCAAATGTCTATGGAGGTAATAGGGCAACTGAGAATGGAATTTATAGTGTAGTTCCAATGTTTTTAGAAGCAAATATTTTTAAAAGACCTTCTACAGGAATATATAAGTTTGAAAATAAACTTAATATATCATCAAACATTTCAAAAAAGTTATTCATACAATCATTTAAATTAAATAATGGAATAAATGACATTGAAGAATTTCATTATAGAGACCCATATTTTAATTTTATTACATTTTAAATTTGACTTAACTAATGCATTTATTTACGCGAAATAAAGTATCATGTCACAAAAACAAAAAATAGAAATATTATGGTCTGAGCTCACACTGATAGAGAACATCAATGACAGAAGAGTTTTAATCCATAGCGACGTAAAAAACAAAAGACCAAAGTACGAAATATTAGCTAAAGATGATCCATATCGCTTTTTCGAATTGCTTGGTGGAGATAAATCTGAAATAAACTCAAATAATTGGGCATTTGAATATACTTACGAAGATTATATCGAAGAAAACGATATTGAATATGACCCTGAACAAGCAGATGGATGGGATCTAGAGGGGAAAAGTATTGAGCACGCTAATGATACTGGTCACTGGTATGTCACGGGGACTTGCGTGATTGAAGGTCCCAATAATATTGAGTTAGAGTTTGAATTCGATTATTGTGATGGTTTACTTGATCGAATTATAGGAACCCCATATAATGAAAATGAACATGGAAATAATGGAATATTATTTTAATGATTTGACAATTAATAATTTATTTTTTTATACTTGCAAAGTATTTAGAACCCATTTAGGGTACCAACCGAGTGAAGACACCACTGTGGTAAAACAATAGGGGCCCCTTAAGTACTAATAAAGAATGCTATAAAAAACAGAACCGTTTTAGGTATTACAAATACACTTGGTGAAAATATTTACGCAACAAATAAACAACTATTTTTTTGTCACACACTGAAAATCGTTTTATTGATTAAAATTACTATTTCGCCAAAAAAATACAATCTTTAACAAGTTTATTTGGTCTTAGCCACTAAGATTTAGCGTTAATCCTAAAGGTTAGTCGAAACTAATTTGCTATATTTTAAAAGTGTTCAAGGCAGTTACCCTTAGCTTCAACCCAGCTTCTTGTCGAGTTGATTCAATGTGTTAACTCTCTATCTTTTGAAGAAAAAACGACTACAAACCCATCCGAACAACTTTCCCAAAAACGAAAAGTATTGCAAAATAAGTTCAACGGCAATATAAAACAACAAGAGTAGAGAAGGGTTAGATGAAGTAAATACTTTCATTACTGCTGCAAAGGAGAAAATAGCTTCTTTGGCGGCTTAGTTTTGGGTTGTGTATGTGGAGAAGGTTAACCAAAATGGACACTTCTTTTTGGTTAGTATTGCCACAAATGAGGAAATATTGTTAAATAATTCCAATATAATTGTTTAAATGATAATGTATTCGTTAAGTAAAAAATGTTAAAAAAAATAGCTGAAAACAGCAAAATGCTTTTGTTTTAAATTAAGCATATCTAAAAGCAATACTTCAGTTTTTAAAGCATGTTTTGTTGGATGACATTTTTCAGCATGCATTGCAAGGTTGCAAAGACTATATTGTCTAAAATGTCATCTTATAACTTTGCACAATAATCTTAAACAAACAATATTATGAAAAACAAAAAAACACTTTACCATTTTGTGTTAGACAAAAGTGGTTCCATGAGCAATTGCGTTGAAACTACAATTAATGGTTTTAATAAACAGTTGGACACAATCAAGCAATTACAAAAAGAATTCCCTGAACAAGAATTTAAAGCATCGCTAACTATTTTTGACAACAGTGTAGAAACTGTTTTTTCTCAAGTAGGTATAGAAGAATTTACAACTCTAAACTATAAAAACTATAAGCCAAATGGCGCGACAGCTTTACTTGATGCAATTGGCATTTCAATTAACGAAATTAGAATAAAAAACGAAACAAAAATCATCACTGATGAAATGAGTGTGGTAGTTGTCATTTTAACAGATGGAATGGAAAATGCCAGCAGACAATTTACCTATCATCAAATTGCTGCTACTATAAAATCATTGGAAGAAACAGACAGATGGACATTTACCTTTTTAGGTGCTGACATTGATGCTATTCATACCTCAAAAATGTTAAACATCCGAGAAGAAAATGTGATTTCATTTGACAAGGGCGATATGAACACTATGATGAATGACATTAGCGAAGGGATGCGCCAATATTCACATAGCAAACAAGAAGGAAAAACTAAGAAAGACTTCTTGGATTTTATAGAAAACAAAGACCGTAGAAAATAATTTTAAAAAATAATAAAAATGGACGACTCACTTAGAAAGGTTTATTTATGTGATATAAACGATGAGTTTCACATATACGAATCAATATCATTCGATAAAGATGGTTTTATGAATATTGTTACACTAGAAGGTGAGCATGTTAAACAGCATGCTTCCTTTAAAGTGAATTTAATATCTCGTAGAACTTATGCAGATGCATTACAATATATAAAAGACATAGAAGAATATTTAGAAGAAATTTATAAAAACAAAAACAGAAACAATGAAACACACATTTAATAAAGAACAAGGTAATTGGTACATAGATTTACCAAATTGGACAGGGACAAAAGCAGAATTACAAATGGTTGGTGGTGCTGATACGTTATTAGACCGTTTATCTAATAACGGAACAACGGTAGATGTTATGCTATCAACAGATAAAAATTGCCCAGAAGGATTTGAAACCCTTAAAAGAATAATTAAAACCCCACCAAATGGTTGCATTTATCATCTAGGATTTGCGCCGGTGTGGTTATGTAATGTAACCAAGTTTGTTTTTGAAGGAATATTTCCTAAACAAATAAATTTCAAATTAATTTAAAAATTATTAGTTAGTAGAATTGGGTTTTGTTGGGAATTAAAAAAAATCACAAAGCCCAATTAACTATTTTGATGATTTGAAAAAAATAAATAGTATAAAAATTAGAATAAAAATACTACTTTAGATTTATGAAAATACACTTATTACGATCGCCAGAATTAAGTAAAGAAACCTACTCGAATGTCTTAAATTTATTAAAACCATCTATTGGTCCTATTGAATTTTTTGCTTGTGATGATATATTAACAGAATCTAATTTGGAAGTTGAAAGTCGAATTTGGGAAAGTAAAGAAGATTTTGAAAAATTAAAAAACATACCTCAAGATTCTTATAGTACAATAATGTCAGAAGATTCAATTTCATTTCCATATAAAGAAAAAGTAAAAACATGGGCGGAATTATTTTCTGAATGCGATAACTATAGAAAATTAAAAAAACTGCCCGATGAGGATTTAGTAGTTTTACTTACTGATATAGGAAACCATCCAAATTGGTTTGGCGGTGTTTCTGAATCAATGAATAATTACTTTGTTCAGACTTCTAATTGGGGTAACATCTTTGGTAATTCTGTAGATATTCGTTATCCTATCGCATATGAAGTTATAATTTGGGTAATGCGAAATAAGATATTTAAAAATAGAGATGCAATGCTGGAAGCTGTTCATGAAACACCTATCGGCTGTTTTATGGATTTATGCATAGATAAAACTCAAATTATTTTAAAGATGCGGACTGCATATGTTTGTATTGATTGCATTCGTAAAATTAAGGATAGTGATATTCATGTTTTATATCCAAGACAATTCTTTGAGATAATAGATAAAATAAGAAATAGTTTAATCTTTACATTGAGGTCTGAAATTTTAAATAAACCAAGTAAATTAGAAATTACTAAGCATTTAGATATTTTTTTTACTGATTTAGGAAATTTAGAACTTAAATTAAATCCAAAAGAAAAAATTGTTTATTTATTATTTTTAAATAACCCAAATGGAATATATTTTTCATACGTGAAAGATTATGAAATAGAATTAATTGAACTCTATAAAAAAGTCAAAGAATTTGAAGATGAGAGTGAAACAGAAAAAGAAAAATTGTGTGTTAAGGCAATTAATATTCTAATCAATCCTGAAAAAAAAGATTTAAATATTGTAATATCTAGAATAAATAAAAAAATAAAGGCAGCAGTTGGAGATTCATTATCGAATTACTATTGTATAGACGGAGAAAAAGGGAAAAAGAAAAAAATTATCATAGATCGGGAAATGGTGATTAGAAATGATAAAAAAACCAGAAAAAAGATGCTTAATTAGGCAAAGAATTAAACAGTTTAACAGAAATTCAACACTCTGAAGACAGAAAAAAGGAAGATGGATCATATAGTTTTCATGATAGCATTTTATACACTAACTTTTTAATGCACTAAATCTGCATACATTGATATTTCCTTTGCATCAGAAATTAAAAACAGATGTTTATGGAAACTGCATTTTCAATATTAGACCACTTACAATTTGATTATTCGACAATAGCAAAAAAGATGTACTATAGGCTATATAGTTTATCATGACTATTCAATTACTTAAAATAATGAACTAAGTGGCGAATAGGGTAGTGTGTAATAAAATAGTTACCATATTCCCAATATGAAATTTTAATACACGGCTATTACAAGAGCTAAATCTGATGTAATATTATATTAACCAATAAATTTTAAAACAAATGACAGCAAAAAAACACCATGTACACAATTTAATTATTTTAGACGAAAGCGGTTCTATGCAATCTATTAAACCATCAATTATTAATGGATTTAATGAATTGGTTCAATCTATTAAAGGAATTCAAAATCAATTTCTAGAACAAGAGCATACTATTTCTATTATTTCTTTTAACGGGTTTGGAAATAAAGTACTCCATTTTATGGATGATGTAAGCAAACTAAATACAATAGATTCCAGTAATTATAAACCTGACTCGAGCACGCCATTATATGATGCAATGGGGTTTGGTTTTACCAAATTAAAGACAGAGTTAGAGTCGCAAACGAATTATAATGTATTAGTAACTATCCTTACCGATGGCGAGGAGAATGCTTCAAGAGAATATACCGGTACTGTTATAAAGAATATGATAGAAGAACTTAGTGAAGGAAATTGGACGTTTACCTATATCGGAACCGATCATGATGTTGAAAAAATGGCAACTAATTTGTCTATAAAAAACAGTATGAGTTTTGATAAAAATATTGATGGAATTGATTCCATGTTTGCTGATGAGTTCCAAAGCAGAAGAGTATTCAGTAAAAATATTAGAGAAAAAAATGATTTCAAAGAAAATTACTTTCAAAAAGCTGAAGAATTAATAAAGTCATTAGAAAATGATACTCAAGAACCTGTGAAACCAACAAAAAAACTAAGTATTTGGGAAAAATTGATGGGTAAGAATAAGACAAAATAAAAATGAAAAATATGACTTTAGATTTTAATTAATGACCAGATATTGCTATTTGATATTTCACAAATGTTAACTAATCTTATTGGTATTTGTTTCTTGTAGATGAATTTAGTACAGCCAAAATTTTAAAATTTATTATTAATTTGTTAATCAATTAAGAAAAATGCTTCCTGTTTTTATGCTATTATTTGGTGGTCATCGTAAAGTTGGCGATATGCTAAAAGGGTATTTAATTGTTATGGGAATTCTCATAATAGCTAACACTTTAGACTATATATTTATTGGGTTAAAATACGTTTTAATTGGATTGGTATTTATCTCATCTCTATTGGTAGTATTGTATGTATTAAGTATACGTTATCAACAAAAGAATTATCTTGGTAGGATATCATCTAATATAATATACTTTATTTTAAATACCAAAGTTACTCGAGCAAAAGACATGTTGAGAAACAATAATCAACATTATGAAGTGTGTAATGAAATTGTTTTTTTGTTCAAAAATTTCAGACCAAATGACGCTAAATTTCTTTACAGACAAGAATTGGGTAGAGTTAGCCTTGATTTAAATAAATACAAATTAAATTTGATAGAGGAAGATGAAGTATTAAAACCTTTCAAAAATTGGTTTTGTGATGTTGAAAAATATTTTTTGCAAAGCTATACAGTTGAAGCCCCAAACTTAATTGACTCTGTTTTTGAAAACTTAAATTGAATATGTAAAACGATTTTAAGTTGCTTTATAATTATTGCTTAACACCAAAATCTTACTAACTATAAAAATGAAACTAGTAAATTATCTTAAATCACTCATTACAAATTCTCCTAACATTCCCTACAAAGAGTGTGAAAGAACAATAAGAAAACTGGGGTATAAAAAAGAAGATGAAGGCACTTTTATAAGAGAAAGCTCTAGTGGAAGAACAACTATATGGCTATATGAAGACAGTGTCAAAATAAAAGTATATGCTCATGGTTATGCTGAATCTGATTATTTACCAGCTCCTTTACCTGATTCAGAAACGTTAAAAAGTTTTATCAGAAGAAATGAATTGTAAACTTATAAAAAGAAAAAATGAGCATTGGGAATTTTAAAAAAAAAATAAAAAAATGAGTTACATTGTAGTAGATGTGGAAGCAGATGGAGCAATACCGCACAAGTATTCGATGGTTTGTTTTGGTGCTGTAATAGTTGAGCCAACACTTACCAAAACATTCTACGGAAAAACAAAGCCGATTTCAAATGAATGGGTTGCTGATGCTTTAGCAGTATCAGGTTTTAGTCGTGAAGAACACGAAAAGTTTGACGACCCTAAAAATGTTATGGAAAATTTTGCTGAATGGATTGCTAAAAATTCAAAAGGTAATCCAACTTTCATAAGTGATAACCCTGCTTTTGATTGGCAATGGATTAATTACTATTTCCATACCTATTTAGGCAAAAATCCATTTGGTTTTTCTGCAAGGCGTATAGGTGATTTGTATTGCGGAATGAAAATGGACACTGGATTAAATTCAGAATGGAAAAGATTACACCGAAAAACAATACACGACCACAATCCCGTTAATGATGCAAAAGGTAACGCAGAAGCATTATTAGCAATGAAGAAAATGGGATTGAAATTACCAACGTATTAAATTAGCTTGGGCAGATTTTTTCTTTTTCTTTCTTGCAAAAGTTTATTAGATGCATATCTGCCCACTTTCATATAACTTTATAATAGTGTCTGTAAATCAATAATTATTTAATCCGCTTAAGATTCTATTTTTAATTTCTTCCTTTAAATGTTTTGGTTTAATTACAGTAACACTCTCGCCATAACTCAAGATTAACCGGCCTAATTCGTAATTTGGAATTACTTTGATTTTGACTTCTAACGTATCATCATTTAACCATTTATGTTTTTGGGTCTCATGTATTGGTTTGTTTTCCATGTATTTCCCTGTAAGCTCATTGAAATGTAAAACAATCTCTTCTATTTCTCCATCAACTTGTTTGCTTACTCCGATTATATCGGAGAAATAGTCATTCCAATCTATAGTTTTGTTTGGAATAAATTTTTTATTAAGGGTTTCTATTTTAATAATTCGATCTATAGCCACATTCCAATCGGATTTCATAAATTCTTCGTGTAACCCATAGAGAAACCAACTTTTGTTGTATTGTTTTAAATAGTAGGGATGAAGAGTGAAAGTATAAGGATATTGTGATTTAAAATCTTGATAAGTAATCTTTAAGGGTAATTGTTTTTGAGTTGAATTATATAGTAGACTAAAATGTTCCATCCCCTTTAAATCTTGATTGGTATCAAAGCCTATAAAAGGTTGTTTGGTTTCTTCTGCTTTTAAGTCGAATTTTAATTTGGCAATAATTTCTTGAATCCCTTCAAATTGAGGCATCCCTTCAAATTGCGATAAAACATGAATAGCTGATTGAAATTCGTTTAGTTCAATTTCATTTAAGGGCGCATTATTAATTGAAAAGTTGAGGTCTTCATATCTAAAGATTCTTTTTTTACCGTCAAATTCTTCTGCTAATTCAATACTCCAACCTTCTGAACTTTTCATAAAGACAATGTCATCTTGCATTTGGCGAAGTTTGATGCAATGCGACTCATCATCAAAGCGTTCAATGAGTTTCTCATTGAGTGTGCTTAATAAAAGTTCTTTAGTGAATTTTTTATATGGATTTCTTAAGCAAGCATCTAAAATCTTATAGCGTATAAGTGGGTTTTTAGTTACAGCCATTGTTGCATTTTTTATATATTTACGACTTAGTAAAGTCAAAAATACAATTTTAATATTGATATGCATTTAAAATGCATAGAGATGAAATAAGTTTGTAATGTCAAACAAATGTTCTTTGAAAAACCTTAGTTATAATATTGATTTGCATGTTAAAGATAGTCTTGCCTGCTGGAAGTAATTATAAATATGGTTTAATAAACTTTTTATAAAATAGAGAATTACTTTAGAGAGAATATGTATAACAATTTTTTTAAGCTAATTTTGAGTGCCAAATAAATATAAATGAATGAATAAAGTACTTACAGAATATTTTAATACTGAAAATCTCAAGCTAGCCTATTATAGGGTGATATGTTGGTCTGATAGATTAGTGAAAGATCGATTTGGCATACATGCCTTCGGAGCAAATTTAGAAACCAACTTAAAAGTGCTTTCCGAAAAAATTATATCAGGTAATTATAATCCTCAAACAGGATTTAAATTCTATGAACCTAAATCATCTGGCACTCAAAGAACAAAGACACTTCTAATGATAGAAGATGCACTGGTATATCAAGCTATTTCAAATAAAATAGCTCAAAAAGTATATCCGCAATTGGCAGAAAATGAAAACTTTGTTTTCGGTTCAGTTTTAGCTCCTAATGTACAACTAGGGCAAGAGATTTTAAATACAGAGAATCCAAATTTCTTTTTCTTTAAATTTTGGAAGTCACTCTTTGGAAAATTCAAAGAATCTGTTATTAAAGCAATTGAAGAGGATAAAGCAACTTATAAATTTGAAACAGATATAACGGGCTTTTTCGATTCAATTCCACATTACAATTTACTTCTAACATTAAGTTCTGAATTTGATGTGGAAGATGAAATATTAGACATATTATCACAATGTTTTAATGCTTGGTCAGGAACTAAAGATAATAGTACTCCTGGAGTAGGAATACCTCAAGGTTCTCAACCCTCTTTCTTTTTTGCAAACTTACTTTTACATCCTTTAGACAAACAAGTTATAGGTGATGGTCATAAGTATTACAGATATATGGATGACATAAAAATTTATGGATATTCAGAAGAGGATCTATTAGATATTTTAGTACAAATAGATAATTATCTAAAAAGCCACGGACTTTCAATAAATTCTAAAAAAACAAGTATTCAAAAAATTGATGCAGCTAGTGAAGATGAAACAGTAAAAGAGTTCAGACGAATTGCAATTATGGGTGAAGAATATGAAGGTGCTTCTAATGAAATAGAAATTTCGCTAAATACTATGGATAATGATTTAGTAAAAAATTTATCATCACTTTTTGAACAAACAAACGAAGATTCAATTAATACTAATGTTGAGTTTTTATCAAATCCAGAAGAAATAATCGAATTTTGGGAAAATGAAATAAAAATAGTAGAAGAAGAATTACCTGCTCTATTCAAAACGGATTCTATTGAATTGGTTAATCCTGATAAAACAGATGATATTGATTTTATTAGATACAGTGCAAAATACGGAACTGCTTTACGGGCTTTAAAAGAAGTTAAAACAATAAAAGTTAATCAAGAACTTTTAAAATATTGGTTATTTGCTCTTAAAAAATATTTCTGGAGAGCAAGTAATTATGTTATAACACTTCAATATTACAAGGATAATCCAATACTTAAAAATGAATTGAAAGAACTCTATAAATATGGTAAAAACTATGAATGTTACAGATACCATATAGTAAATTGCATGACCTATAATTTCAATTATCAAGATAAAGAATTGAGAGATTTTTTTAAAATTCTAAAAGAAGAAAAATCGGTATTGGTAAAATATGCTATTTATTGTCTAATTATAAAACATTCAAACGACCCTCAATTATTAAGTACCATAAAAGGAAATATTAGTATTGAACAAAATCAATATTTAAAATTGATAGTGCTCGACTATTGGAAGAATGATACTAATAGAGCAGATTCTATGCAGGATCTCATAAAATCAGTTGGCTTATGAAATTTACAGAAATGAGATCAACCATGCAAAGTTTTTCAGGAGCAAAAACTGCTGAATACCAAATGCAGTATATGGCAACGGAACTAAAAGATGTTTTAAATGGTTTAAATAATAAATTTGTCGAATACTTAACAAATGATTTAACTGATTTAAAATTAGAAATTGATTTTAGAAATAGGATAACAAATACCTATTACGGTTCTTCAAATGATAATGCTAAAGAATGTTTAGAATTATGCCTTAATGTTAAACATTTATACGGTCGTAAAATAAAATCTTGGACAGATAATGCTTTAAAATGCTATGATAATTTTTTATTAAAATACATTCAGGAAGATAGAGGAGAAAAAATAAAACCCAACATAAAGGTAGGCACGGAGCGAGAAGTATATTGGCATCTTATTGACCTTGGTGGTGATTTACAACAAATAGGACAAGCATTCGACAATATTTACCTATCAAGAAATGAATTTCAACACATTCAAATTATAGATCAAAACGGAAATCGTATACCAAAGCAAGTTTCAAACTCAAAATACAATGAAAAAAGAGATTTGATAATTAGTTGGTTTAAAAGTGCTTTGATTTTAATGTTGGATAAAATAAAATAATTCTTATGAATTGGTTTAATAAAACAGATGAGTTAATTAATTTTTATATGCACCAAAAACGCATACTTGTTATATTGTTTTACCAAAAATAAAATCACCCACTATGAACACACCAAAATCCACCTCCATAAGCAATCTTTCAAAAGAAATTGTTCAGAACATAGAAAACAAAGACGGAAATGACAACCTAATACCTACTGGTTTTAAGTATTTAGATGAAGAATTTGGTGGTTTATCTTTAGGTGAGTTATTGGTTATTGGTGGAAGACCAGCCATGGGGAAAAGTCAATTTGTGATTAATTTAGTTTCTAATATTTGTGATATAGAACCTGTTTTGTTTTTTTCCTTTGACCTAACACCTACAACACTTACCTCTCGCATACTATCGAATAGAACAGGAATTAGTGTGGACAAACTGATTCGAAATCAATTAACTAATTCCGATGTTAATTTGATAAAATTAGCAGCTAAACAACTTGAAAATAGCAAATTGTTGGTAAGCGATATAGGAGTAGCTAATATTAACGAAACAATTGATATAATTAAAGAACACGTGGAACTATACCACACTAAAATAGTAGTCATTGATTATTTGCAACTCTTAGGCATAGGTAAATACAATACAGGAAGAGAGGCCGAAATAGGGCATATTTGTAGAGTATTAAAAATGTGTGCTAAAGAACTTAATATTTGTATCATTTTATTAAGTCAATTAAGTCGAGCTGTTGAAGTAAGAGGAAGCAGTAAAAAACCACAACTGTCCGATTTGAGAGATAGTGGTTCTATAGAACAAATTGCTGATAAAGTTTGGTTGTTGTATCGCCCAGAATACTACATGATTGATGAGTTAGATGATGATGAATTTACTTCTACAGATTGTATTTTAATGGTTATTGTTGCCAAAAATAAAAATGGTAAAATAGGAGTAAGTTATTTCAAAAGAGATATTCCTTTTACTTCATTTCAATCCATTCAAAGACCGGGAGATACTTTTACATTTAATGTTAAGCGATTGCTCGATTTGGAAAATCCTTTTAAAAAGGATACCGATGATGACTCCGTTCCATTTTAAAAAAAATAAGCCGTTGGTAAAAAATTATGAAGTCAAACCTAAAAAAAAATGACTTGGCGATTGTGTTCCGCAATCCTATTACTATTAGAATATGGTAATAAATATTAGTAATTGACCAAAGGTCAATTACTAAGGTTTCAAAGATAATCTACCAACGGCTTTTATTACATTATGGATAATCAATTAAAAATAATAGACAGGATACATACCCGATTAGAAGAATACAATTCTTATTTCTATGGGTGTCAAGCAGATATTTTTTTTAAATTTAATCAGGATTTTTTTGTTCAACAACTGCTTTCGGTGGTAAAAATTTCTGATTTGAAGGTTTTGTTGAAATTAAATTATAGTTGGTTAAGTCCTTTAATAAATGCTCCACATTATGATGAATTTTCAATTCCTAAAAAAAGTGGTGGGATTCGAAAGATAGAAGCGCCTGAGTTATTATTGAGAGCTACTCAGTCAAGATTTAATTTTTATTTACAAAACTATTATCATTTGGTTCGTCCGGATGGTGTTTATGGTTTTGTTATCAATCCTAACAAAAAAGAGCCCTTTTGTAATATTGCTGAAAACGCGAAACTACATGTAAATAAAAAGTATGTTTTAAATCTTGACCTTCAGGATTTTTTTGAATCTATAAAAGCATATCGTGTGAAAGCACTTTTTCAGTCGGAGTATTTTAGATACTCAGAGCAAGTTGCTACAGCTTTAGCTTTATTAGTTACTTACGAAGGAAAGCTTCCTACAGGAGCACCAACATCACCTGTTGTTTCTAATTTTATTTGTTTACAATTGGACGAAATGTTATTGTCCTATTGTTATGATAAAGATATTCAGTATTCTAGATATGCTGATGATTTGACATTTTCATCTGATCGAGAAATAACAAAATCGCATCTAGAAGAATTGAGTACAATAATCATTTCCAATCACTTTACAATCAATCCTAAAAAAACTCGATTAAATAAAAATTATAGAAAACAAACTGTTACCGGTATTACTGTTAATAGTAAGGTGAACGTAGATCGAAAGACTCTAAAAATCGTTCGTGCCATGCTTTACGACGCACTGCAAAATGGAGTTAGTAAAGCCGCTAGAAAACATTTTCAATTAAAAAATGAAATGAGCAAAATGAGTGAAACTTATTTTTTAAATCGTTTGGATGGTTACATCAATTTTATTGGTCAAGTTCGTGGAAAAGAAGATGTTTTAGTTTTAAAATTTAAAGAAGATTTTAAAATGATTCTTAAATTAAAGTAATAACTATCTGTGCGCTAAACTTGCATACATTACTTGTTATTTTGCTTAAAATTAAAACTATAATATGAAAATAATAGCAAAATTAACACAAATACTGCCCTTACAAACAGGATTTGGAAAAAATGGGCAGTGGAGAAAACAAGATGTCATTGTAGAAACTGACGGTCAATATCCTAAAAATATATGTATCAGTATTTGGGGTGACAACATTAATGAAAATCAATTAATAATTGGTACTCAACTGAGTATTGATTTTGATATAGAAAGTCGTGAATTTAATGGAAAATGGTATACAGATGTTAAAGCATGGAAAATTGATCTTGTGGATAATATAATTGTAAATGAATCTATTAAGTCAGATATTGCTCCAGAAGAAGATATTGAAGACAATGGACTTCCCTTTTAAAAATAACATATACCCAAAAATAATGGCAGACTATATCGATTTTATAGACCAAAACAGTATAAATGCTGGAAATAAACTATTTGAATTAGGGCACTATTCATTAGCACTCTTAAGTTATCAAAAAGCTTTTAATCTTTTATATAAATATAATGGGGACAAATCTTATCCAATAATGCTAGCAGGACAATTAAGAAATAAAATTTCGATTTGCCAAATAAAAACCTATTCAAGATAATAATGTTTAAGATGGACGACTATACTAAATACATTCTACTCAGTCATCTACATTGGATAGAAAATGGCATAACAGAAGAAGAAATTTCTAAATCCTACACCGAAATAAAGGATAAAGATATTTTTTCAGGAGTGAAGATGAATCAAATTCAAGAGAATATGGGGTATAAAGTAAATTACAAAGAAGTAATTACGACATCAGATTATGAAAAGATTAAATTTTTATGGTTAAGTCTCTCACGATTTAAAATTGATTTGTCATTTGTGAAATTCTGTACAAATCTTGAAGAAATTAATATAGGTTGTTTTGATGAAGTAAATTTAGATGCGTTGAGAGAAAACACCAAACTAAAGCATATTATAGCAAATGGAAATAAAATAGAAAATATAGAGGCTTTATATGCACATACTAATCTTGAAGTATTGAACATTGTAAACAACCCATGCTGCTCATTAAAACCTATTGCTCACTTAAAGAATTTAAAGAAAATAGATGTGTATTTAATTGAAGATGAGACAGACGCGTTAATGATTCTGAAAAACAATCCTATCTGTACAATGGATTATATAGTTTCTGGAAGTGCTACTGACTTTGATAATTTCAATTTTCCGTGTTACCATATAATTATTCATAAAAATGAAACCCAAATTAGTTTTATTATAGAAGCTATAGAAAGTGTGGAGAAATTTACCCAGGAATTAAGATTTCCAAAAGAACTAGTTCATTTACAATCTTTTAAAGATAAATACTATGCTGCCGCAAAAAAAGATTTAATCACTCGTTTGGAGGTAATTACAGAAGCACCAGTTGTTTTAAATCGTGAGGAATTATTATATTACCAAGACCTCTACATGTTTGAGTATATTCATTTTATTTAAAATTTTACTCTATAAACTATTTGAATAAAAAAAATAATATTTTAAATTCTGCTACTCACTTCTTTTTCAACGCTAAAAAAAATGAGCAAATCCTAATTTTTTTTGTAGGTTATATTCTTGAATAAAAAGATTAAATTTGAAACTCTAATATTTTTTTAATGACCAAAGAAGATAATTCCATTTCATACCGTATTTATTTTGTGGCATTTGCCATATTCTTATTAGCTGTGTTAATAGCATACAAACTAACAAATATTCAATGGGGTCATGGGGAATATTATAGAAAACTAGCCAAAAAACATGATGTTAAGAGTTTTATAGTTCCCGCTAATCGAGGAAATATTTATTCCTCAGATGGAAGCTTGTTGGCGGTATCTGTTCCTATTTATATTGTTCGTTTTGATGCATTGGCACCTACTCAAAAAGTATTCGATAAAAACATCAATGCTTTATCAGATTCACTAGGTATTTTATTTGGAAAGCCTTCCATTTTTTTTGAAACTAAATTAAAATTAGCTCGAAAAAATAATAATAGATTTTTACTTTTAGCTAAAGATATAGGCTATGTACAATATGCCAGATTAAAATCTTTTCCCATTCTAAAATTAGGAAATTTCGAAGGAGGTCGTATGGATAGTATCCGAGAAGTCAGGAAACATCCAATTGGTGAGATTGCTCAAAGAACTGTAGGTTATATAGGACTTGATAAAAATGGCAATAAAAATGGTGTTGGTTTAGAAGGTGCTTTTGGAAAGTATTTAAATGGTAAAGACGGAAGGGTATTGAAACAAAAAATGACTCAAGGGGAATATAAAACCATTAGAGATGATAACGAAGTTGAGCCAACAGATGGCTATGATATAGTTTCGACACTTGATGTTTACATTCAAGACATTGCACACCATGCCTTATTGCAATCATTACAAAAGAACAAAGCCGAACATGGTTGTGTTATAGTTATGGAAACCAAAACAGGACATATCAAAGCGATTGCTAATTTGGGCAGAACTGAACAAGACACCATTTATAAAGAAAGGCTTAATTATGCCATTAGGGAAAAAGGTGAGCCAGGCTCTACATTCAAGCTAGTTGATATGATAGCTCTATTGGATGACAATAAAGTTGATACTAGCAAGGTCTATGACCGTAAAGGAGGATTAATAACTTATTTTGGAAGAGATGTGATTGATTCTCATAGGGAAGGGGAGCAGCGAATCTCATTAGCAAAAGGTTTTGAAATATCATCAAACACCGTTTTAGTTCAAGCGGTTTATGAAAACTACAAGAATAATCCCAAGCAATTTGTTGACCGTATAAACAGCATGGGACTAAACAAACCACTAGGCTTGTGTTTGAAAGGAGAAGGTATACCGATGATTCCTCAGCCCGGAACTTCTAAATGGAACAGATTGTCGTTGCCATGGATGGCCTTTGGTTATGGTGTTGATGTTACACCAATGCAAACCTTGACGCTTTATAATGCTATTGCTAATAATGGTGAAATGGTAAAGCCACAATTTGTTTCAGAGATAAAAGAAAAA
Organism: Flavobacteriaceae bacterium; assembly: GCA_947456955.1. Taxonomy (GTDB): domain Bacteria; phylum Bacteroidota; class Bacteroidia; order Flavobacteriales; family Flavobacteriaceae; genus Flavobacterium. The sequence goes on from CANGTQ010000006.1 coordinate 124,015, forward strand.
AATAAAACCATCAAGAAATTTGAAAAAGAGGTTATCAATCCGAAGATATGTTCTGAAGGCACTATCAAGAAATTAAAAGCTGTAATGGAAAATGTGGTGAAGAGGGGAACGGCAAAAAGAATTTACTCAAAAGACTTTTCAATGGCTGGAAAGACAGGTACGGCTCAAGGTAATTATGGCGTTAATGGGGGAGCAGATAAGTATTATATTTCTTCTTTTGTTGGTTTCTTTCCAGTTAAGGAACCTAAATATACTTGCATTGTTGTAGTTCATAAGCCAAGCACTGCGACTGGTTTATACTATGGCTCAGATGTTGCTGCTCCTGTTTTTAAAAGAATAGCCCAAAAAATATTTACAGATTCGCCATCTACTAATGAAGTTAAAAATCTGAATAAAAAAGTGCGAGAGCAGGAGAATAAATTTAATGCCTATTCAACAAAGACCCTTAATGAAAAAAATATCGTTCCAAATGTAATTGGAATGCCTGCGATGGATGCTGTTGCTTTATTGGAAAATATGGGGCTAAAAGTTAAATTAAAAGGAAATATAGTTGGGAAAATAAAAAGTCAATCTATATCTTCTGGAAAGCATTTGGTTAAAAATTCTGAAATAGAATTGGTTGTAATATAATTATTAAAACATGACACCTGAGCAACAAAAATTAATTAAACAGCTACTTCAATTAGGAGATGTTAAAGTCTTTAATAGAAAAAAAGAAACTATAGTTAAAGCAATTACAGAAATGGATATGGTTTCATTAAATCTAATTTTAGATGAGAGCTTGACATACCAAGATGCAACTAAAGAAATGTTTTTAACCAAGCTAAAAGACATCTTTGATGAATTTAAAAAGTGCAATGATACTTTACAGTCACATTCTGGAAAATGTGGTTCAAAAGATTGTTCAAATCATAATAAAAATGGAATGTTGTTTTGTGGTAGAAATTCAGGCAAACACTTCAATTTAATTATTGAAGAAGATGAGAATGACAACATTAAAGATTTATATTATTGTAACGTCTTCAAATGCAATTTTGAGAATAAGGTAAATAAAAATGGGAAGTCTATAGAAGTAGTTGTCTATGAAGATGAAAAGACAAATTTTAAACCTAGTTCATATTATAATTATATCAATACCACTTCTCTAAAAGCCATATCAGACTTAAGCGATTTTAAGGATGAGACCATTTCAAAAAATGAATTAATGGATTGGCTTCAGAAGTATTCTGATTTTTATGGTTCCGTGTCAATATTTAATTTCAGATATAAAAATGAACATACATTTTATAAAATTTATCGGAGAGCAGATGACCTAAAAAAATATTTGATACTTGAGGAAGATTGTGCAAAGGCAATGCGGTTATATGTAACTCTTTTGGATGATAATGAAATGAACTTGCTTAAATGGCTGGCAGAACATGAATATTTGAAGGATGAATTGATGTTGTTTTGTCCAGAATTTGTAGATGAAAATACCAATCGATTGCAAAAAGTTATGGTAAATCAGGAGTTGAATATTTCAATAAACATAGATTACTTAAAAAACTATATTCAATTTCAAGATTTAATTGACAAATATTATTACGTAATGTTTGATAAATTCAAAGTTGATATTGGAGAAATAAAAGATGGAGCTCGTTTAGGTGATGATATTGAAAAACATATTTCCTTAAAGTATCATTTAGGCCAGAGAAACATTTTTGTAAATCAAATTAATTACAAAACAAAACTTGGAAAAAACAGTTTTTTATATGGTAATGATGATTTTGGAAGGTTAGAAAGGGGACAAGTTGACTAGATTAAAAAGTATTAAAAAATTTGTGCAATAAATAAATATTGTATAGTATTGCAAAGTATTTCGAACCCATTTAGGGTACCAACCGAGTGAAGACACCACGGTGGTAAAACAATACGGGCCCGTCAGGTCAAAATAAACGAAAGTTTACCCAGACACCTTATTTATCGAAATACAAATAACGATTGTTTAACTAAATCTTTATTTGTATGAAAAAATCATTGCAAATTACTCAGAAAGACCAGGCCTCAATTCAACTGCAGGCCACGGTCAAAAAAACAACTGACACTTTCTTAAAAGTGCATGAACTTCAAGATGGTATTTCACCATTGTATCTTGAAATTGAACATCAACAAATTAATACACTCCTAGAGTTGAGCAAGGTCTCTCCCTTTGTGTTATTGTATTTTGATGAAGAGCTACTATTTATTGGAGCTGCCTTCAGTTTAAATGGTTCACAAAGTCCTTTTGGCATCAGCACCCAAGCCAAAAAAATACTATTGTTACAATACCCAACTGACTTTGTATTGGAAGAAGTTGAAAAATTAACATTAATCTCGTAACTATGGAATATCTTTTTATTCAACGACCAGGCGACAGAGAAAAGATTATGGAGTTACTAATCGAATTTAAACAATGTTCTAAAGAAGAATTAGTATCCCGATACAATAGAAGTGTTGAGTTAGGAATTGTTGGTGTTCATGCTCAAGCACAAATGCTAGTGGCACTTCACCAAGCTTTCAGAATAGTATATGGAAAATCACCTATTAAGATAGTAGAAAATGCCATAATCACTTTGACGGGAAAGATAGAATTGATAGGAGAGGACTGGCAGTATGATACCAATTCTTAATAAAGGTGTAACATTTTAAACAAAAAAACAATGGAAATTAAGATTCAAAACTTAGACGAAAAATGGTATGAAAAACGTATGTTTTATAATGCATATGGAAAATTTCCTTATATCATTTTAAAAGCAGGATATGCTATGTTCATGCAAATACCAATTCATTTTAATACCAATGGTGATTTTGATAATTATCCAGGTACTCATATTAATGATGTTAGTGAAGCCGATCTTGTCGATTATGAAAAGGACAAAATAGCTGAACTTCACAATAGATTAATAACACATTGCCAACGAATAAAAAATAAAATTGAAACTGATTACAACAAACCTTGTAGCATTTGCTTAGTAGAAGGACCAGAAACGGCCTATTACTTTGATAAGGACGCCATAACTTTCAGTACCATCATTCCACGTGGCGGAACGCTGCTGACTCAGGAGAACAAGATATTGGCTATGAATGTTGAACATTATTTATTATAACTATGGCAACAGATAACAAAGATTACGAAGCATCTATCGAAGAAAAAGTTGAAATATTGGCGAGTAATCCGTTTCGCTATTATACAAGTCCCAACATTTGGATTGGACGAGACAACAGCAGAATTGAGGAATTGAATTCCTTATTAAAAGAATCAGAATACAAAGAAAATTTTAAGTTATGCTCTAGGATAGTAGAAGTCAAAAAGATCTTAAGTAAGATTTACTCAAAAAATATTCGTGTAGAGGTAGTCTATTCTGACATGATTAATGTAAATTTTACAACATTAGTAATCCGAATAGAGAGAGTGAATGAAGTATATGGTGACTTAATTGATTTTATTAGTGAATACAATCTTTATGGTGTTTTTAATGAAAAGATTTATTGCTTGAGTGAAATGTGTAGTCCTCCTAATTACCTAGAAGAATTAGTAGAAACGGTTTTAGAACCATTGGGATTGATTCAAGATAAAGATTATTGTTTTCTGTCTGAACAATTAACTGTTGGTCATGGATTTTCTTCCCATGAAATTATCCATAAAGAACATCCAGACATCAAAAACATTGATTGGTTGGGCAGTGTAATATTAGAAAATGGAAATTGGATTTGCTACCTCGACTCTTCTAAGGACTCAAAAAATAAAATAATACCAAACCTTTTTTATCAATATATGAGGAGATTTAATTTTGATAAAATGAAACTAAATCCCACCATTGTAAAGATAACTGATACAACTTTGTATTTCAAATTAGACAATCAAAACGAATTATTATCATTTGATTTCAATACATTATTTGTGCTAAGTGAAATCAGATATGACTTTAAAGCATAAATTACTTTGGAGTAAACCTTAATATAATTATGAATAAATATAATACCAAGGAAGCGATATTTAAGGCATGGGATGAATTAATTTTTCTGATAGAATATCTAGAAACCATAACAGAACAAAAAGAAATCATAAGAGAACTTAAAGAAACGCAACTCCTAAAAAAAGAAAAATGGGAAACATTTTATGAAAGAAAGATATGGAATGCCATTGATTGTCAACAATTAATTTCTGATGACAGCATGGTTACAAAAACACTAATATTGAAATGGGAAGAAATAATCATTGAATCATTCTATTATCTTCAATTTGCAAGAAGAATGGGAGGAACATTAGGACATAAAATTGGCCCAATTTGGTCCTTTCATAAAATGGAAAAATATAAATATGAAAAAACAATTTTAAATATCAATCTTTGAAATCAATTAACTGACAAAGAAAATAATACCATGGAAATAGTTAAAGAACCAAAAAAAGTAAACATCGACCCTGAACTAAAGAATGCTATACAAACCCTAGTGGAAGAAGAATCTCAAGTGATAATACATTTGCATTTACACTTCTCAAACTTTAGTACCATACGTATTTGGAAGTCAACATTTTTACTGCCTCATAACAATGGAGAAAAAATAAATCTTGTTCATGCTGACAACATTAGTTTTTATCCGGACTGGACAATATGCAGAACAGGCGAAACAATTTGCACTCTCATTTTTAAAGGTTTACCAAAAGACTGTACTGTGTTTGATTTGGTAGAAGAAATTCCGGAACCGGGTGGTTTTTATATTCCAAACATCCAAAGGAATAATTCGGATGTGTATCACCTTGAAATTAATAATAGTAGTTAAATGTAATTATGAAGAAATTAATTTTACATCTCTTCAGGCAATCATTTGGTCAGAAATTTTCTAAAATAATTATAAATAAAATGTAACAAAAGTATGTTTCATGCGTAAAAAGAATACAATAAATCAGTTCTTTATTTAACGTAACCAATTTAATTTCTACATATGTCAAAAGTAGTTTCTGAAATGTCACTTGTTATTAAAATTGCCAGTACTTATTTGTCTAACCAATCTAAAATTGAACAATTAAAAGAAGAAAATCCCAACGAACTTAATCTTGAGAAAATTGAAAGTTTAAACAAAAAAAATCTTCTTACAATTACTAGATTAAATGCAGAGCTAACCAATTTCAAAGCAAAATTAACCAAAGAAAGCAGAATTATTACTATTGCGATTACCAATGAAAATCAACAAGTTGTTAGAAAATTATTAAAATTAGAAAACCCAAAAGTAGATTTAAAGTATTGTGAATTATTTGATCTTCCAATTTTTGCTTACCTTAAAAAAGGATTACTAAATGGGGAAATTAAGACAGTTAAAATTGAAGTGTTAAAATAAATTATTAATTTAAAAATTAAAATTATGATAAAAAAAGGCACAAGATGCAATTCAAAAGATGATTTAATTAAACTTTTAGAAGAATGGTTAGAAAATCCAAAAAATATTACAATTGGGGATTTAGTTAATTACACCAAAAATACCGAATGGTTATATCTAAATATAGGTAATCAAAGTTATTTTTTCAATGCTGATACTCGAAGAGATGGAATTAAAGAACTAGTCAAAAATCATAAAAACAATAACATTTGGAAAGTTATTCAGAATAATAGAGGAACCTATAAGAAATTGACAAATGATGTAAATCAAAAAGCCATTCCTTATCTATATTTTTATGCTAAGGAAAATGGAGAGAGAGAAATTTAATACAAAGGGGACTAATTAGTCCCCTTTATATTATCTATTACTTTATAGTATTAATTTTCCATTACTATAATCTAACTCCAGTTTTATTTCACCGCTACTAAAGTAAAAAAATTGTTTACCATTTAGCAGGCCATTTTCAAAATTTAATTCATACATCTTTTGAGAACTTATCGGTTTATTATATTCTAATCCTTCATATCCATAATAGCAAATTTGTTTGCCATGAAGTTTATCATTCTTATATTGATGTTCTAATAGCAAGGCGTTTTTATCTATTTCGTTTTCTAAATCCCATAAATCCATATCTCCAAAATAATTGAATTCATCAGCTTTAGAATGATATATTCTAGAGTACCCATTTAGTTTTCCGTTTAAATATTCTTCACTTAATAGTAATCTATCATAGTCATAATCTGAAGGGAGTGATTCAATTAAATAATTTTCTTCAATACTAATTATGTCATTCTTTGAAACTAAATTGAAACCGTAATATGTGTCAAAATTATCTTCAATTTTAGTATATGTTCTACCGTTCGTTTTACACTCTTTAAAATAGTTTAGAAAATTTGAATTGTCTCCTTTTTCAAATTCAAGTATGCTGATTAGTTTTCCTTGTAAATATTTTTTTTGCTGCACTTTATTCCACTCATAATATTCCATATCTTCTCTTTCATCTTTTGTTTCACAATCTGAAAAATCTGAATATTCATATATGTAGTTGTGTTCTATGCCATGTTTTATATTATTTTCATAGGTACTAAACTGAATGATTACAACCCCACTTTTATAGCGTTTGCTTTCAATTACGCCGTTTTTTTTAACAACATTTAATTTTAAACTTCTATTTTTTCTATAAAATAATAAAAAGTCTAAAATATTTTCTCGGTAAATACGCTTTACTTCATAAAAAGCAAGTTTAGATTCGATGTCGTATTTGGTAGTGTTTCTTTTTTTAGATAAGATTAAAATATTTTGAAATTGTTTTACGTTTAGATTTTTAATACCATTTTCATATAGACTTAAGATTTCATTCGCTTCTAATTCTATTTGTTCTTGGGTTAATTCTAATTTTTCCAATTCTAAAATTATAGAATCAAAAGCCTTTAAAGAAGTTTTCGAATGAATATGTAATAGTATTTTAGCTTGTAGAATATTTTTTATCATATTTAAATTTAAAATTATAACCTGTAATAATCTTTTTCTATAATTCGTCCAGACCTGTCATATTTTCTCCAAAGGCCTTTTATAAAATCATTTTCATAAAAACAGCTAATTAAAATATCACCTGTATCATAATATTGTTCCATTAATCCATTTTTCTTTCCATTCACATAATTCACTTTGGCTTCAATAGTACCTGATGTATCATAAAATTCAAATAATCCATCAGGTCTTCCTTTGAAGTAAAAACCAACCATTTCAATTTGTCCAGTTTCATAAAATAGTTCTAAAAACCCATGTTCTAAATCTTGAATAAAGAAATTTCTTTGTTTAATAATCCCAGTATCCCAGAATTCTTCATACAATCCATTTTTTAATCCATTTTGCATGTGAGTTTTGGTTTTAGTTCTGCCGTTTGCATAATAGGTAAACTCAATTTCTGGCATAAAAAAATGCTTTATTATATTCTATTTTTAATATTGTCAAAAGGTTCATTGCCTTCAATTAATTCTTCATCATAAATAAAATTTTTATACCACTCTTTTATTAACTCAGCAGTTACTCCTTTAGAAAGAGCAAATTTTACTGTTCCATATAATGAAGTTTTTGCGTGAATTAATTTGTTGTTAATTTCAAACCTATGAGGATTTACTGTTTTATTTTGAAGTGCTAAATTTTCTAGTTTAACTGAAATTGATAAGATAATATCATAAAGAATTCCAAATCCAATAACTTTATTTTTTATAATTGAGATTATATAATCGTTATCATCATCATAATAAGTATTATCTTCATTTGCATAACGATAAATTTGTTCTTTAATAAAATTATCAAGACTTTGCTTAGGTCTAATTTTTCCGATATTTACTCTTTCGTCAATAACTGAATATAAAGAAAGTAAGGAACTGTGCGATGGCGAATCTGTATCCTCTTCATCAGTTTTTTTTATTTCATTAATTATTAGATTTAAAAATTCAAATTTTAAGTTTAACTTATTAATGCTTTTTTTTTCTTTTAAAGTGAATTTATTTCCTGAAGCTAACATACTTTGAAAATCCAAGTTATATTCATTAATATCATTTACTAAATCATAATTTGTGGAATATGGCTCAATAAGATAAATAAAATCTTCAACAGCACCTTCAATATCATTCAATTTTACTCTAGTTATTGCTCTGAGAAAATAATTATCCCAATATGTTGAACCTGATTCAATTTGAATGCTTAATAATTCTTCAAATTTTTTATCTTCTTGTATTTTTATAATATCAGAATTTGAAGACTTCCCGGAAAATTTTTCATTCCTTTTTTTATTAGACATAATTTATATTGTGAAATTGTTTTTTAAAATAATTAATTTTTAATTTTTCTAAGCTCTCTGATAGTCCTGTAAAGTCTTATCCTTACTAGATCTAAAGTGATGTTAAGTTCCTTTGAGATTTCTTTATAACTTTTATCTTCATAGAATCTTAAATTTATTATTTCCTTTTCTTTTTCGTTTAGCTTATTTAATAAATTACTAAGTTTTTCTGATTTTTCTGCTTGAATTAATTCTTCCTCTATAGTGTTGCTACTGTCTTTATAATTAAAGATAATTGACTCTTCTTCTTCAGTTAATTCTAAAATTATGGTTTCTTTTTTTCTTCTGTAATGATCTGTTAAAGAGTTTTTTGCTATTGCTATTAGCCAGGTGCTGAATTTATTTCCAACTTCTTTATAAGTATCTATTTTGAAAAATGCTTTTTCAAAAGTTATGGACAACATATGTTCTGTTAAGGTTTCGTCTCTAGTTAATTTTAGTAAGTAATTATAAACTTTTGACTTATTTGATTCGTAAAGCTCATTTAAAGCTATTTCATCACCTTTTTTCGCTCTTTCAATTAGTTGTTTTGACATAGGATTAGATTTGGTTATTAATTAAGTTGAAATTACTTTTTTACTCTTTTTTTAAATTTAGGTTAATAAAAAATGGGTTTAACTATATTATCACTACAGTTGTGTATTTGGTTTGTTACAAAAGGGATTTTATAAAGTAATTTTATATCAAATGACTTATTATAAAGGGATGTTGGCTACTTACTTAACTCAAACGTAAAGGTTATCTACTTTGTTACATAAATTTCAAATATTTTTTAATTTTCTCATAAATAGATTCATTTTTAAGACGTTATCTATTAAATTTTATTAAATATTTATGTTTGTAACAATATTTTAACAACTTTTCCGTTAAAATAATATTAGCAATCTGAAAATAATGTAACATGAATTAAAAAATTACGTTAAAAAATATAAAATCTCGATTTCTTACAATCTGAATACGAAGCCTATTTGATAATAGGTACTATTTATATTAACTAACTAAATTTTTTAATCATGAAAAACAGAACCAAAATCATCGTTGTTGTCAGTGTTTTAATCATTGTCTTTCTTAGTATTCGAAATTGTTCTTGTAGCCCAACAAAAACAAATGAAAAACCTATTGTTACCAGTAACAATTATTTGCTAACTAATCCGCCTCTTCCGGAGTTGGATATTCCGTATCAAAAATTTGAAATTGACCCTAGTCAACCCAATGTATTATTCTCACAAATGGGGGCTAAAATAAACATTCCTTCACATGCCTTTTTGGATAAGGATGGAAATGTAATCAAAGGCAAGGTAGAAGTCTCCTTCAGAGAATTTTACAATCCTTTAGATTTTTATCTTGCAGGAATACCGATGAACCATAATGATAATGGTGTTGATAAAGTGCTAGAATCTGGAGGAATGGTTGAGCTGACTGCAAAGTCAAATAAAGCAGAACTGTTTGTAAACCCTTCCAGTAAAATTAAAGTTGATTTATTCAGTTGGACTAAATCAAAAGATTTCAATTTATATGATTTGGATAAAACCACCGGGAAATGGATTGAAAAAGGGAAAGATTCTATCAGCATTTCAAATATTGATAAAGAATTAAACTCTTTAACACCAATTCCTTCAGAACCAAAAATTGCTACACCAGCATCTTTCACATTAGTTGATGATACAAAAGTGAACCCTGAAATTGAAGAATACAAAAATGTGCGTTTTGAACCTATTGACATAGAAACATGCAAAATTTCAGATGCACAAGTAATGAAAATAAAGTCTTTAAATAATGGCTTATATGAAGTCACCTCAATTTTAAAATACGGTTCCTTTAGAAAAGAAAATAAATGTTTATGTTATCTAGCTTTCGAAGAAGGTAAAGATTACAACAATGCTCTTAAAATATATCAAAAGAAATATTCAAAGTTATTGGCTGCAAGAAAACGTCTTTCAGATAATATAAAATTTGAATGGGATAAGTATTATGGGGTTGTTAATGCCTATAGAAAATTAGAAATTAAGTCGCTAAGTGGAGAAGAAAAAATCATCCGAACCTTAACCATCAATAATTTTGGATTTGTTAATTGCGATTTACCAAAAGATTATCCATCTGGTGGTGAAATCAATCCAATTTATGTTGATGAAAACGGTAAGCCGATTGTGTTAAATAATGTGGTGTTAGTTGAAAAAAACACGAATACCTTGTTTAGATATTCAGACAATGTAAAATATAATCCGAGTAATAATAATTTACTATGGGGATTAACAAATGACAATAAAATTGCTTTTATTAAAAATGCAGATTTTAAGTCATTAAAAAATTCAACTTCAAAGCAAAAAGTGCGCATGCACATTCATAAAGAAAAAGTAACAACATACGAGGATATATTAAAAGTTCTTTTTTGATAAGAAAATAATTATTAAATTTACCAGAAAAATAAAAAATATATGAAACAAATAAATAGAATTATTATTGGCTTAATTTTATTATTATTTAATATAAATTTTGCTCAGGAATTGAACGGATTTAAGTATTGTTCTATTAATGATATAGTCTATGAAGGAAGGATAGTTGCTAATAATACCGACTCTAAAGGTATGATAGCTGACCATCTTAGAACATATGGAATTATACCTATTGAAAAGAGTGATATATATCCTCAAGAATTAAAAGAGAATTCTTGTTTATTAGTCTCGGTTACTAATTTTTTTTATAGGGGCGGCAGTGGTATTATACCTGCATATTTTTCAAAATTAATTTTTTCAGATTGCACTGGGGCGAATTCTTTAACCATTGAGTTAAGGCATCAAAATAGTTATAGAGGAGCACTTAACAAAACTTTATCAAAATTAAAAAAGGATGATTATTTTTTTAACCCTGAACTAACCCCAAAAATAGTTTATCCAGAAGTTGAGAATATTAATAAAACTGAAGTTGAACTAAAAGCAGATTTTGATTCTAAACAAATTGACCCAATTGAAGGTATTTACAAAACTTATAAATCAGAAATAAATTATAAAGTAGGAATATTTAAAGTTGGAGAACAATATAAGGCAATAATAATTGAAAGTGATATTTCACATTGGAAAAAAGGAGATGTTAAAGCTATTTTTGAAAGTACAGCTGCACAGGGAGTTTTTTCAATTAAATTTTATAATGAAAATAAAATATTAATCGAAACATTTGCAAATCTTGAAGGTGGTTTAATTACAGTTGAATTAAAAAATTCTGAAGGAGAAGATGCTAATATTAAATTATTAAAGTTATACCCAATTAAATAATATTAAAAAAATGAATCTACAAAAAAAAATACTCATATTATTATTTTTACTTTCTTCAAGTTATAATTTTGCTCAAGAATTTAATGGATTTAAGTATGTTGTGGTTCGTAATTTGGACTACGGCTCACAAGGTAAAGATATAAATGGCATCGGTAGTAGTGTTGCTGATTATTTTAGATTAAAAGGATATCAAGTAATTATTGGTGGTGATAGTGAATGGAGTGATTCATTGTATCCAAAAGATTTAAAATTCAACATTTGCCTTGGCTTATTTGTGGATATTGGACATAAAGCTTATCCACCCTATGAAGTTTCAGTTACTTTTGGAAATTGTAAAAGAGAAGTTATAAAGCAGATAACAGGAAAAGCAAGTGGTAATTTTGAAAATGCTTTGAAAAGAATTTTCAATCAATTAGATGAAAGCCCATATTATTCTTTTGATGAATCACTTACTCCCAAAATTACCTATCCTGAAGTCGAAAATATAAATAAGGACGAAAATGAATTGAAAGCATATTTTGACTCAACAAAAGTAGAACCAATTGAAGGTATTTACAAAACTTATAAATCAGAGCTTAATTTAAGGTTAGCAATCATAAAAAATGGTAATGAATATAAAGCAATTTCATTAGAACCCGAAGCGAGTCATTGGAAAGTAGGAGATGTCAAAATAATTTTAGAAAGTACTTCTGCAGATGGAGTTTTTTCTGCAAAATGGTTTATGAGGGATAAATCAGTTCAAGAAACTTTTGCAAATTTAGAGGGGGGCTTAATTACTGTAGAATTAAATAATCCCAATAAAGCAGGAGAAAAAACTACGATTAATTTGTTGAAAATTTACCCTAAAAATTAAGTTATTATGAAAACATTTTATTTAATATTTATTTTATTTCCTATTTCAGGATTTTCTCAATCATCATATAGTAATCCTTATACCCCTCCTGTAAAAGTTGAAGTTACAGTAAAAAAAGACCCTTATAATTATTCAAATGCGGGTACAAATTTTACTAATTCCTACAATCAAGCTCGACAAGCTGCCGCTGCAAACAAAGCTGCAGAAGCACAGGTAGAATTAGTTAGAATTGAAAATAAACGTCTTGAACAAGAATATGCGGAAAAATTAAGATTACAAGAGTTGGAAAAAAAGAGAATTGAAGAAGAAAAAAGAATTGAAGAAGAAAAGAATCCAAACAGCATATTAAATAAATTTAAAAATGCTAATGTTAATAGGGAAAATGAAGAGTTAAAAAATAAATTAAAGCAAATTGAATTGGCATTAGCGGAAAAAGAAAAAGCGGAAAATGAAAGATTAGAAAAAGAAAAAGTGGAGAGTGAAAGGTTAGAAAAAGAAAAAGCTCAAAAAAATAAGAATGTAAAAGCAATTAAAAATAAAAAATAATTCTTACTAAAGCTAAATAATTTAAAATAGAAAATACTACTTAATCACAACAATTCCATATATCGGAATATGGTCTGATATTTTCCGTGCTTCCTTAAGAGTTACAAATTTGGTATAGAAATTTTCAACTCCAGCATTTTCAACCGTTACCTTTTTTGAAAAATAAAACATGTTATCATATTCTGAAGCCAAACAATCTTGTTTGAGGCACTTTTGACGCAAACTCGTTTTTTGATTAGTCAATAAACTTTTGTAACCAAAATTCTTTAAAGGATTAAAAACGGTGTTGATTGGCCCTATAAAGATACCATTGTCCCTTTGGTACATTATCAAAAAAACAAAAAAGTTAATTCAATAATGCTCGAAGTGAGCAGAGAATTATATCTTAACGAGCCTTCAAATGAGAAATCTGATAAGTATAACGAAACAAAAAATTCGTAGCTGGATTTATTGAAATGATTAAAAATGAAAACGAAATAACACAGTAGCTCTTAAACACCAAGCATTCTTTTATGGATGTTAATCTAGATAAACTGACTAGTTAAGCGGTGGAAAAAATCAAAAAAAAAAGGGGAGAGTGTTGAAATGGTGTTTTTTGAATGTTAGGCTGTATAAATAAAAAAAGGGTTCAACTTTAATTAAAAGTCAAACCCCATAATTTTAACTTACACACTTTGCGGGATAGTATCTTTATGATAAATTATTTAGTTATAATCTTTAACTTTTATTTCTTGATAATATGTAGTAAACATAAAAACATTGTTTTTATATCCAAATCCAAATCCAGAAAATTTATCGTAATTTAAATTTATAGTACTACCAAATTGAGACCAATTTCCACCTATAATTTTAAATGTTGAAAATTTTGCTTTTTTATCAGTTGGTGTTGTTGGTAAAATTGCTGGATCCATTGCTATTATTAAATTATTATTTGTATTATCGAAAGATAAAAATTCAACAAAATTATAATTACCCGTATTACCAGATTGAGGGTTAATCATCTCAATATCACCTCCGTATTCTACCCAAACATTATTTGAAAGATTAAATGTTTTAATAATATTTTTATAGGATAAAGAACCATTTAATGGTGAGGTTATAGTTATTGGAATTCTGTTTGTAGTTGCTATATTTAATCCGTCGTTTGATATTGCCATTGAGTCTCCCCATTGATTAGCAGATGTACCTTCAATAAAGTTTCCAGCTTGATTCCATGATGTTCCATTGAATTTATAAACAGCCATTCTTCCAAACTGGTTATTTGTTAGTGAGTTTGCTACCAAAATTGACATGCCATCTGGAGAAATTCCAAAATATCCTCCTTCAAAACTCTGTAAAAAACCATTTGCGGTAAATTGTGAACTAACCCAGTTTGTACCGTTAAATCTAAATATTTTTACAATTGGTGGTGTAGTACTTGTTGTTACTTGGTAACAAATTATTGTATTTCCATCGTCGCTCATTTTTAGTTCACGAAAATTATCAGGAATCGTTATAGTTGAATTTAATACCCACAAATTATTTACATATTTATAAATCAATATCTCATTAGATGTGCCTGGAGAACGATCTGCACAAATCGTTAAACCATCACCACTAATACCTACCGAATATCCTAAACCTTCATTTGCAATCGTTCCAATAATTTTTTGGCCAACATTTGTAAATGCTCCATTTTCATATTTCATTACATAAACTCTTCCTTGAAAAGATGCTGAATTTGAGAAAGTACTTTGTCCCAAAACAAAGTGCTTTCCATTGCTGCTTAAAACCAATTGCACTACATAAGATGGTAAACTTTCATAGTACGTCATAATTGCATCAGAAAATGCAGCATTACTTCCAATGCTTGTAGAAGATGTACCTGCTGGTCCTTGAGGCCCAGCAACTCCTTGAGCTCCATTGCAAACATATTTAGTTTGTGAAGCATTAATTTCACTATTATCTAATATGCCATTGCTATTATTATCTAATCCTACTTCTACTTTAGTACCACCATTTGGGCAGTTCGTTCCAGAAGGTTCAATAGAAGTGTTGATTAAAGCATTTTTACCATCTTGACCAGCAATTCCAGCAACTCCCTGAAGACCTTGAGTGCCCTGAGTACCTACTAAACTTGTCAACCATTGTGTTTCTGTGCCATTAAAACCATTAGCTACAGCTACTTGATAGGCACTAAGCCCATTAGTTCCTTGAATTCCTGATGCTCCATTAGCTCCAGCAACACCTTGTGGTCCAGCAGGTCCAGTTAAACCAATAGGCCCTTGCGGTCCTGTAGGTCCAGCAACACCTTGTGGTCCTTGTGCACCTGTTGCACCTGTAGGTCCAGCAGGTCCTTGTGGCCCAGCAGGCCCAGGTGTTCCAGAGTTCTCAGCATAAAATGCATAAGGCACATAAGTAAAAGGTTGATTGCTTATTTCTGTAAAATTGGAACAAGTTCCTTTAACATCTACTTCAACCACCAAGTTTTTTGCGTTGCCATCCCAATCAACACCAGCTAGTGTTGTAGATGTGCCAGCGACATAAACTCCACCACCAATAATTGTATTTACCATACCAAATTCATCAGTGCTTAGATTTCTTGTTTC
>CANGTQ010000007.1 GCA_947456955.1 Flavobacteriaceae bacterium
GCAGTAATTTCAACAACTACGCTTGGAACACAGACGTATACTTTTACACCAACAGTTGGATTGTGTGCCACTACAACAACGATGAGCGTTACAGTTAGTCCTAATGTTGTTCCGGTCTTTACAGCCTTAGGACCTTATTGTCAAAATGCTACACCAGGAACTTTGCCGACAACTTCAACAAATGGAATTACAGGAACTTGGTCTCCTGCAGTAATTTCAACAACTACGCTAGGAACACAGACGTATACTTTTACACCAACAGTTGGATTATGTGCCACTACAACAACGATGAGTATTACAGTTTTTTCTATTCTAAATACAGGTACTGCAATTTCTCCACCATCAGTTTGTACTTCTGTTGGAACTATCGATTTGAATACCTTATTAACTGGTCAAGATGCTGGAGGTACTTGGTCAACACCATCACCAATTGATATTAGCAGTTTTACTGCGGCAACATATACTTATACCTATTCAATTACCAATGTTTGTGGTACTAATACGGAAGATGTTCAGTTTATAGTTTTACCAAATCCAATTTTAACTGCTTCAAATATTGCTAGTTCTATCGTTTGTGTTGGTTTAGATGTTACAGTTAATTTATCCGGAATGGTAGATGGAACGTATTCTTTGAATTATAATTTAAACGGAAGCAATACACTAACAAATCAAAACGTTACAGTAGTAATATCAGGTGGAATTGGAAGTTTCACTATACCAACAGCCAACGTACCGAATACTGTTTCAACTACTATTACGTTCAACACTATTCAAAATACGACTACCACTTGTCAAGTTAATTTGAACAATGTTACAGGAAATATTTTTATAAATCCTTTAGTTCAGATTGACAATACCAATATTGCGGTTTCTACAATTTGTATTGGAAGTGTCGCAACCGTTGTTATTTCAAACGCTACAAATCTTCCGAATGGAGTTTATCAATTTAATTACAGCATTCCAACAGGAACTCCCGCAACAGGAAATTCAGGTGCTGTTACAATAACTGGAGGAAGCGGTCAATTCACTATACCGGCTTCTGTTTTTACAGCAGTTGGAAATTATACGTTAACGATTAATAGCATTACAACCACAACAGGATGTTCTAATACTACAGAAGATGCAAACATCACTTTTGCTGTGGTTACTCCTTTATCAGCTGGTACATTTACAGGGGTAACTTCAGTTTGCCCATCAGTAGGAATAATGGATTTAGCTGCTCTTTTAACGGGAGAAAGTGCTGGAGGAGTTTGGACAGATAGTGCTTTACAAGTTGTCACTTCTCCAATAAATATTATCAGTTTCACAGCCGGAACATACAGTTATACTTATACAGTAACTAACACCTGTGGTACAGATACAGAAGTGGTACAATTTACTGTTTATGCTAATCCACAATTAACGACACTGAACATCTCAACTTCACCTAGGTGTGTTGAAACCAATAGTATTGTTAATCTGAGTGGAATGGTTGATGGAACTTATACTTTAAACTATGATTTAAACGGAAGCAACATATTAGCCGGTCAAACAGTCGTTGTGACTATTGCCGCAGGAATAGGAAGCTTTACAATTCCAACAGCCTCAATTCCAAATGTTGGAACAACAGTTATTACATTTACAAGTATTACAAATAATGCAACGACTTGCACTAGAACATTGACAAATGTTGCAGCTCAAATAATCATCCGACCTATAGCAGATATTGACAACGCGAATTTGAGTATTGCCAATGTTTGTTTCGGAAGCAACGTATTGGTAAATATTACAAGTGCCATAAATCTACCTGACGGAGTTTACCAATTTAATTATTCTATTGCTGGCGCTACACCAGTAGCCGGAAATTCTGGAAATGTTACTATAACTTCTGGAGTCGGACAATTTACAATTCCGTCAACTTCTTTCACTATTACTGGAAATTATACTTTGACTGTTACCGGAATAGTTACAGCAACCGGTTGTTCAAACTCAAGTGAAAATGCGGCAGCTAATTTCTCTATTAATGCAATTCCAAGTAGTACTGGAGCCACAGTTTCGGCTGAGGATACTTGTCCTAATTCTGATAGTAATGTTACCATTACTGGAATTAGTAATTTACCAAATGGAACGTATTCATTAACCTATTTTTTATCAGGTGCAAATTCAGATACGAATACAATTTCGGTAACGTTTACAAACGGAGGAACAACATTTACTATTCCTGGTGTAAGCATAGTAAATAATGGACAAACAACAGTTCAAATTACTAGTTTAATATCTCCAAGCAACACTTGTGGAATATTTGGAGCAAATGCGCTTATAGTTAATTTCAATGTAATATCAGATCCTGCACCGGCATTAATTGATAGGGGGGAACTCTTCTGCGGAACCAATGTTCCTGCTCCAACACTTGCAGACTTATCAGCAAATATTGTTGGAACTCCAAATGTTATTTGGTATGATGCTTTAACAGGAGGAACAGCATACAATCCAACTGAAGTATTGATAAATGGGACAACCTATTTTGCGGCTGTAGTCTCTGTGAATGGTTGCGAAAGCCTTCGCCTTCCGGTTACTGTTGATTTAACGGTTTGTGATGTCATAATACCGGATGGATTCTCACCAAACAATGATGGTATTAATGACACTTTTGAAATTCCGAATCTGGCTGTTTTATTTCCAAATTTCAAATTAGAAATCTACAATCGCTACGGTAGTTTAATTTATACAGGAAATAGAAATAAAGAAAATTGGGACGGAACAACTACAGAAGGAGGCTTGAATTTAGGAGACAAATTACTCGCAACCGGTGTTTATTTCTATATACTGAATTTCAATGACGGTACAAGAAAGGCCATTCAAGGTAGGTTATACCTAAACAGATAAAGAACAAATGAGTGTAACTATGAAACATAAAATTATTAAATACCTCTTAGTACTACTTATTGTTTTTTTAACATCAAAATTACGTGCGCAACAAGATCCACAGTTTACTCACTATATGTATAATATGAGTGTCATGAATCCTGCTTATGCAACAGATAATGCAGATGTGATAAATATGGGAGGATTATATCGTGCTCAATGGGTTGGAATAGAAGGAGCTCCAACGACCCAAAGCTTTTTTATCCACAAACCTTTATCCAAAAGAGTAGAAGTAGGAATTTCGGTTGTTCATGATGAAATTGGAGATGTGGTGAAAGAGAATAATATTTATGCTGACTTTGCTTATGTTTTGCCGTTAAGCGAAACCACAAAATTGTCATTTGGATTAAAGGCCGGAGTTACTTTGTTTGATACTAATTTTAATGGATTTGCGCTCACCGATCCGCTACCTGATCCGGCATTTCAGAATAATATCAACCAAACGTTTCCTAATTTCGGAGTCGGAACTTATTTGTTTGGATACAATTATTATGTTGGTTTTTCTGCACCAAATTTAATGACCTCTAGACATATAGAAACTATAAATGGTCGTCCCGGAAGTGGGGTAGAATCAGTTCACTTTTTCATGACCGGTGGCTATGTCTTTACGTTTAATGGAAATGATAACTTTAAGCTAAAACCAGCTTTCATGGCAAAAGGTGTAGAAGGCACTCCAGTTTCCTTAGATTTAACTACCAATGTTTTAATCAACAATAAATTTGAAGCTGGAGTTGGTTATAGAATGGGAGATTCCGTTAGTGGTTTAGCCGGTTTTTATGTCACGCCAACACTCAGAATAGGATACTCGTATGATTATACACTTTCCAATTTGGGAGCTTTCAATTCAGGTTCGCATGAGGTTTTTTTACTATTTGATTTGGATTTAGGTAAACTTTCGGATAAAGGATATGATAAATCTCCACGATTCTTTTAAAATGAAAATGATGAAAAAAAGCTATTACATACTTTTTGTTTTTTGCAGTATCACCACGCTGGTTGCCCAAAAAAAAGTCAGTGTTAAACAAGCCAACTCTTTATTTGCGAGTAAGTCTTATGTCAAAGCTGCCGAAGCTTATGAACAAGTAATTCAGACAAAGCAATCCAGACAAGTGTTGCAAAATTTAGGAGATTGTTATTATTATAATTTTCAAATGACCAATGCTGTTCGGGCCTACGGGCAATTGTTTTTCACCTTCAAAGACAGTGTTAAAAAAGAAGTTTTTTTCAGATATGCCAATGCCCTGAAAGGAACAAAAGATTTTGACAAAGGAGATGCCATCATGTCGGAGTATTTAGGTTTTGATCAAAATACGCCAAAATTTATGAAGAATATAACCCTAAACATTCCCAATAGCTACAAGTTGCAAATCATGTCAAAGAACAAAACCAATGGCGATTTTGGAATTTCGTTCTATGGCGATAAAGTAACATTTGCTTCTACCAGAAATGACCAAGAGAAAGCCTATGGTTGGAACGACAAACCTTATTTGGATTTATTTTCCGCATCAGTTGATAGTCAAGGGCAATTAGAAAAAGTGGAACCTTTTCCTGCTATTATCAATACGAAGAAACACGAAAGTTCGGCAACATTTAGCGCCGATGGAAAAACAATGTATTTCAACAGAGGTAGTGATAAACGAGTTAAAATTGGCGATGAAAAAGTGGCTATGGTTAAAATATATAAAGCGGAATTTGTTGATGGGAAATGGACGAATATAACGATGTTACCTTTCTCTAGCGATACCTATTCGGTGGAGCATCCATTCTTGACAAAAGACGGAAAGAAACTTTACTTCGCAAGCGATATGCCTGGAACATTAGGTTCAATGGATATTTTTGTTGTTGATGTAAATGAAGCCGGTACCTACAGCCAGCCAAGAAATTTAGGCGAAACTATTAATACAATTCACAGAGAGCAATTTCCATTTGTGACCGAAGACGGAACGCTTTATTTCGCTTCTGACGGACATCAGGGCAACGGAAATTTAGATATTTTCATGAGTATAAAATTGAGTAATTCCGAATTTGATAAACCACTTAATTTAGGCTCTACGATAAACAGCGAAATGGATGATTTCAATTTCATTCTGGATTATAAAAATAACAAAGGTTATTTTGCTTCCAACAGAACCGGCGATGATAACTTATACACTTTCATTAAAGAAGAAAATAACTTGCAATACTTAGTTGAAGGTGAAGTCAGAGATTTAAAATCATTGGAGTTATTGCCTGGAGCTACAGTAAAATTATATGATGATCAAGGCAATCTTCTAGAAGAAGTATTGGTGGGTAAAGATGGTACATTCACTTTCAATACAGAACCAAATAAGAAATACAAAATCAAGGCTTTCAAAGATTTTTATATTCCAACCGAAGCTGAATTTGACACGGGCGAAAAAAATAAAGTATACATAGACCTGCAAATGAAAGTCGAGTCGTATTATGATGCAGAAGATATCATCAATAAAAAAGATGACGGAACAGTGCTTATCGATTTGGATAACATCTATTTCGATTTGGATAAATGGAACATCAAACCGCAAGCAGCGCAAGTACTTGATGTATTGCTAAGTTTGATGAAAAAATATCCATATATGGAAATTCAAATTGGTTCACACACCGATTCACGAGCCACAGCAGTTTATAACTTGAGGTTGTCAAACAAACGTGCTGCTTCAGCATTAGAATATTTGGTACAGAATGGAATTGATAGAAAAAGGCTCCGTTCTATAGGGTATGGCGAAACAAAGCCATTAATTATTTGCCCTAAAAACGATTGTACCGAAGCTGAGCATGCCACAAATCGTAGATGTACGTTTATGATTTTAAAATAGGAGTTAGTTGTTATTAAATATTGGGATTTTAGTAAAATGCACACTTTTACCGGTGTGCATTTTTTTTGCAAACTATTCATCTCGAATCTGTATTTTTGTATTTCACAATAACAGCTGATGAAAAAATTTTTTCCTTTCGTATTCTTATTTGTTATTTCAAATCTAACTGCTCAACAGCGCCCAAAATTGGTAGTTGGTATTGTGGTCGACCAAATGAAAATAGAATACCTGTATCGCTTTCAAAGTGACTTTTCTGAAAGTGGATTTAAGCGATTGATAAATGAAGGATATACGTTTTATAATATGCATTACAATTATATGCCTACGTATACCGCACCAGGACACGCCTCAATTTATACAGGAACAACTCCGGCAATGCATGGAATCGTGAGTAATGAATGGTTCAGCAGAAGCGCAGGAAAAGAAGTATATTGTACGGATGATGCTTCGGTAAAAACGCTTGGAGACGGCAGCAAAGAAGAAGGAGAAATGTCGCCTAAAAACCTACAGACAACTACAATTACAGACGAACTTCGCCTATCAACCAATTTTAAAGGAAAGGTAATCGGTATAAGTATGAAAGACAGAGGCGCGATTCTCCCTGCAGGACATTTTGCCAATTGGGCATTTTGGTATAGCAAAACAGGAAGCTTTATCTCTAGTACTTTTTATGGTTCAACACTGCCGGATTGGGTAACTGAATTCAATTCCCAAAAAGGCTACATGAAATATATTAATCAAGGTTGGGATTTATTAAAACCAATCGCAACTTATGATGAAAGTCTGGCGGATGATAATCCGTATGAAGGGAAATTATACAAAGTAGACAAACCTGTTTTTCCATATGATTTAAAAGCGATGCTCGATAAAAATAACCCGAGTATTTTAAGAGCAACACCTTTTGGAAATGATTATGTGGCTGATTTTTCTAAACTAGCCATCGAAAAAGAATCCTTAGGAAAAGATAGTATTACCGATTTTTTAGCAGTTAGTTTTTCTTCTACCGATTATGTCGGACACATTCTGGGACCGCGTTCTGTCGAATTGCAAGACACCTATTTGCGTTTGGATTTGACTATTGCTGACTTTTTAAACTATTTGGATAAAACGGTCGGAAAAGGAAATTATTTGGTTTTCTTAACTGCTGATCATGCTGGAGCAGAAAATGCCCGTTTCTTAAATGATAACAAATACGATGTCATAAATCTTGATGGCAAGGAGCTTGATAAAAATCTTGAGAAATTTTCAACCGATACTTTTGGTGAAGATTTAGTGCTGCGTTATGACAGCTTTAATTTGTTTTTTGATAAGAATAAAATTAAAGCCAAAGGTTTGGATTTGAGTAAAGTAAAACAGGCGTTTAAAGACTTTCTAATGACGCAAAACTATGTAAAGCGCGTTTATACCGAAGAAGAGATTTTAGCAAATTCAGGAGCCGATTATCATTTGAATTGTATTGCCAAAGGCTATGACGTAACCCAAAACGGAGATATGATTGTTTTGGATAAACCGGGATATATTGAATATGGTCCAACCGGAACTTCTCACGGGACAACCTATAATTACGATACACATGTGCCGTTATTGTTTTATGGATGGAACATAAAAAAAGGAGAATGCCATGAGAAAAAAATTATCACTCAGATTGCACCAACCTTATCGCAGAAACTAAAAATAACGTTACCAAACGCAACAGAATCAGAGGTTTTGAATGAGATTTTGGATAGATAGTTTCTTGATTTTGTCATTCCAAACTAGCTGCCTAAGATTCTGAAAATTAACTATGAGTACATTTGTAATTAGCAAAAGATACAATGGTGATTATAAGTTTGTTTTTGCCTCCAGAAAAGGGAAAACAATTTTTACTAGTATAGCTTGTAAACATAAATCAGATTGTGAAAGAATGATATTAGGAATAAAAGAAAACATGTCATTGTTTGCTTTTACAAAAGTCAAAAAGGCATCGAATAAGTTTTTTTTTAGATTATCTAAAGACGGTTTGGTCTTGGCTAATAGCCGAAAATTTTCTACAGAGCTTATGTTGCAAAAAGGAATTGATGAAATTATTAATTATGTCCATAAGGCTGAAATACTTGACTTTTCAGAAAATGAATTTGTGTTTTCTGAAGATAGCAATGTTTTTGAAGAAAATGCACAATAATTTATCATTTTATTATTAAATGCTTTTTCCAAATGTCAACAAATATTGTTTGGATTAAGCAAATAGAATTTCTTTTGTACTCAAGTAAATCTTAGGTTGCATGACTTTTTGGTGTTAATACAAACTCGGAAATCTATCTGGTTTTGCTTCATGCATAATGGCATATACTTTTTCAAAAACATCTTCTACAGAAGGTTTTGAAAAATAATCACCGTCGGTTCCGTAGGCAGGGCGATGAGCTTTAGAAGTCAGTGTTTGTGGTTGGCTATCAAGATAGTTATATCCTTTTTGCTCGTCAATTATTTGTTGCAAAATATAAGCACTTGCACCACCAGGAACATCTTCATCTATAACCAACAAACGGTTTGTTTTCATAACTGATTTAACACAATCATGATTGATGTCGAATGGTAGCAAAGATTGGGCGTCAATAATTTCTATATCGATACCTGCTTCTAATAATTCTTTGGCAGCTTGTTCAATAATACGCAGCGTTGAACCATAAGAAACAATCGTAATATCGGTTCCTGTTTTAATGGTTTCCACAACGCCAATCGGAGTTTTAAATTCACCCAAATTGGTTGGCATTTTTTCTTTTAAGCGGTACCCATTCAAACATTCAATTACCAAAGCTGGTTCGTCTGTCTGTAACAATGTGTTATAAAAACCAGCAGCTTTTGTCATATTCCTCGGCACCAAAACGTGAATACCTCGAATTGCATTAATAATCATTCCCATAGGCGAACCTGAATGCCAGATTCCTTCCAATCGATGTCCACGCGTTCTAATTATCAATGGCGCTTTTTGAGTTCCTCGAGTTCTATATTGAAGTGTTGCCAAATCATCACTCATGATTTGTATGGCATATAATAAATAATCTAAATATTGAATTTCTGCAATTGGTCGTAAACCTCGCATTGCCATTCCGATGCCTTGTCCGAGTATGGTTGCTTCACGAATGCCAACATCGGCCACACGAAGTTCACCATATTTCTCCTGCATACCTTCCAAACCTTGGTTAACATCACCAATGTTTCCAGCATCTTCGCCAAAAACTAACACTTCAGGATATTTATCAAATATAGCGTCAAAATTATCTCGTAATATTAAACGGGCGTCTACTTCTTCGGCTGAATCATCATAAGTAGCAGCTGCTTCACTAGCTTTTAAAACATTTTTATCCGATTGTGAAAATAAATGTGAACTAAATTTTGGCTGAATTTTCTTGGTATAATTCGTTATCCAATTCGCTAATTCCTGTCGGCCGCTTTCATTGATAATCATTCGCAATACTCTGCGGGCAACCGTTAAAATTTCTTTGCGAATAGGTTCTTTGATGGATGCTAAATCTGCAGCTTGTTTTTCAATAAAAACTTTGTTGGAACTCGAATTGGCTATAGTATTTAACAAAGAAACTAATTCCTGCTGCTCTTCTTTCATCGGAGAAACTAAAGCTGCCCAAGCTTCTTTTTTGCCTTCCAATACTTCTTTTTTAGAATTGTTTTCAATAGCTTCTAATTCTTCGGTGGTTGCCAAATCATTTTGAAGTAACCAAGTTCTCATTTGAGCCAAACAATCAAACTCGGTTTCCCAAGCTAATCGTTCAGCATTTTTGTATCGTTCGTGAGAACCAGAGGTAGAGTGACCTTGGGGTTGAGTTAATTCTTGTACGTGAATCAAAACCGGAACATGTTCTTCGCGGGCTATTTCGGCTGCTTTTTCGTAAGTTGCTACTAAATTTGGATAATCCCAACCTTTAACGGTAAGAATTTCATAGCCATTACCATTTTTATCACGTTGAAAACCTTTAAGAATTTCAGAGATACTTTCTTTTGTAGTTTGATGTCTGGCATGAACAGAAATTCCGTATTCGTCATCCCAAACACTAATTACCATTGGCACTTGTAGAACTCCGGCCGCATTAATGGTTTCAAAAAACAATCCTTCGGATGTAGATGCATTGCCTATTGTTCCCCAGGCAACTTCATTTCCTTTATTTGAAAAATTGGAATAATTTTCCAATCCGCGAACATTTCTATATATTTTTGATGCTTGTGCTAAACCCAATAATCTAGGCATTTGACCAGCTGTTGGAGAAATATCAGCACTCGAATTTTTTTGTTGCGTTAGGTTTTTCCAATTGCCATTTTCATCTATGGTCTGTGTAGAAAAATGTCCCCCCATTTGTCTTCCAGCACTCATTGGGTCATGCTCTAAATCCGGATGACCATATAAACCGGCAAAAAATTGTTGAATAGACAACTCGCCAATCGCCATCATAAATGTTTGGTCACGATAATAACCCGAACGGAAATCACCGTTTTGAAATGCTTTGGCCATGGCCAATTGTGGCACTTCTTTTCCGTCACCAAAAATTCCAAATTTTGCTTTTCCGGTTAGTACTTCCTTACGTCCCAACAGACTACATTCTCGACTTATTGAGGCAATATTATAATCATTTAAAACTTCTTGTTTAAAGTCATCAAATGTAATTTCGGTTTTGGATTTTGTTTCAGACATAGAAGAAAATATTTCTTAAAGAAACAAATTTAAATAAAAAGAAGTAACAAATTATATTCTGAACAAAAATATAATTTTAATTATCTGTAATTTATTTGTTATATAAAGTTATTGTACTGACGAATGTTTAACAAAAAATTGAATATTCTGCAAAATGTTTAATAAACGAAAATTTTAAGCTCAGTTTAAAACCATTTTCTGGTGAAAAGATTGATGAGTGTTTCAGGTCGGAAAGTTATAATAAATCGAATTTTTTCGCCATAATTTTTGTCTCCAATTTCCCAACCATTGTTAGAGTATACAGGAAAAAATAACTCAAAATAATCGGTAACTAAGTTTAATCGAATTCCACTATCGTAAACAAATTTTGTGTCGCTTTCTTTGTTTTTTATAAAACCAACATCACTATAACCTTCAATCCAACTCCAAATAGTATAATTAGCATTAACAGTTGTCATCCAACGATTGGCGGTTCGGGTTTCTAGTTTTGACTTAAAAAAACCATCGGCAATAATGGATTGCTGACTAAATAATCCGGTGGTTTCGGAACGTCCCAAATAGTCACTTTCAAAAAGATAATCTGACGGTCGGTCCAAACCAAAGTCAAAATAGTTGGAAGTTGTTTTGTTGTGTAAAAAGGTTCCGGCAAAAAAACGAAGGTTCAGTGAGCGGTTGTTGTCAAAAAGTTTACGGTATTGTATTTCTGTGGCAAGTTTTCCAAAAGCAGATGAATATTGAAAATCACCTAAAAATGAAAAATGATTGGTTACTTCGGTTTTGGTGTCGATATATTTGGCATTAAATATTTGATAGTTTTCGCTGTTTTCGCTTACTGTAAAAGCAGTTTTTTGCTTATCTACAATAATTTCTTTTATGACAATAGTTTGTTTTCTGTTATCTCTAAAATCATCAGGCCTGAAATTCAGAAAAATGGTTGGAGCCAATTTTTTATAATAGGCATCGGGTGCATAATGAAGGTAATGTCCGCTCAGCATATATCGAATATGGTATAAATTACTGTCGCGGTTGAATTGATTAACATAGAAAAATCCTTTTCCTGAAAAACTCTTTGTTTTAGTTGAAATCGTCGGATTGACGTCAAAAATGAAAGGTTTGTCTAAAATCGTTTTGTTATGAAAACGAAAGCCGGGAAGGAATCCATCATATAAATTGTATTCTAAAGTGGGGACATATAAAATTTGGTTGTAATAAGGATCTTCCAAATCCTTCAAAAAGTTGAATTTTATAGGACGATTATTAATACGAAATCCGTGTAAGGAACGCCAATTGTTTCTCAGATTATATTCAGGGACTTCATTTTTATAATTGATTACAATCTTATCCGCATAATTTCTAGGAATGGTATAAATACTATCAGTAGCAACAGTATCAAACCATTTTTTATAGACGATGTTTTTATCTTTTATACCATAAACTGATATAGGAACGTTGGTTTCGGTTTTATTTTTTAACGAAAAACTAATGCTGTCTTTGGTTTTAGTAACCTTATCAAATTTATAATCGATAATATCGCGTGAATCGATTATTTTGTCAAAAAACCAATCAATTTTTTTTGGGCAATTAGTAGTTAATATGCTTTCAAAATCCTTTCGGTTTGTTTGTTGCATGGCATTCAAAACAATAAATTGTTTGATGCTGTTTGGAACAATATCATTTTCGATATAACTGTCTAAATATCTAATACTTAATCCAGCTCTATATTTTGAAGCAATTTTTTCGTTGAATTTGATTAGTTGATTTTTAGAATTTGATAAAGCCTGATCCAAATTTTTACGAGCCATCAACATATATAAATAGCTGTATTGTCCATTAAAATTCAATGAAACTAGGTTATAGCCTTTAAGTAGTTTTAGTTTGGCTACACTTCCCATCATCTTGCTGTCAGGATGATATTCTTCTATATATTTCATCATGATATAGACTTGGATTCCGTCATAAATCCAGTTGTCTTTTCTAGGGTCTAATTGTAAAGTGTTCTGTAAATAATTGTTCAGATACGTTTTTAAAAACTTAATTTCATATAAAAACTCATCTGGAAATGGACTAATTAATAGTGGTAATTGATTTAATCCGTAGAAAGGATTTCTATCATAATCGGCTTGAGCGACTGTTATTTTTGAATGTTGGTATTTGCCCAGGTTTTCGGATGCATAACTCACAATTCGGTCAATAATAATGGCTCTTTGAATATCGTTCAGCCGATTGTCTTTTAAATTGGAAACCACTTCAATATTGTTGTTTTTAAAGATTTCAAAATCCTTTTTATCATCTACAAACAGATTGAAATTTAAACGGTTTTTCCCAGCGAAATGATAACGATTTAATCCATTTACAGTTTCTTTTTGTACTTCATCCAAATCGGAATCTAAGTCAAAATTTTGAGGCACTTTAATATCGATAACATAGTCAGAAAGTGCATTGGCACAATCGTCTAAATTTAAATTGTCGTATTTCGTAAAGGCTTTATTTTCATATCGTGCCGGCACAAGGAAACAGTTTTTAAGATACATTTTGCCGTTTTCGCCATAACCATATTTTGTAAACTTATCACTTGGGATTTTCACAATATAACTAAGTATTATGGTTGCTTTTTGATTAGGAAGCAACGTGTTTTTAAGCCGAATCTGAATAACATCGGGATGGTTTTTATCTCTTTCCCATGTGAGTGGAACATGAGTTTCATTAAGGATGTTGATGTTGCTTGTTCTGCCTCTTTCTTTTTCTTTGGCTAAATGAAAACCTCTTTCAAATTCATCAGAAAATCGTGCTGCTAAAGGAGTGTTTTTTGATGTATATCCATTCATCCAATCATTTAAAACAATATTTGTTAATGTATCATTGGTTTGATTGGAGAATGTCAATTCCTGATTAACCGTCAATTCTTTCTTTTCAATGTCAACTTCCACAATCATTTTGGAATTGTGTTGCGCAAAAGAGGCGAAGCTAAAGAGAAAAAGTATGTAGTTTAGTTTTCTCAAGGTTTTGATTTGGGTTTAAAAAAGGCACTGAATACTACCTTCGTAAATTCAATCGCACCGGCTTTGTTCATATGGCCGCAGGTTGAAAAATACTTATCATCAGTTACGGCGTTTTCAAATCTATGGATTTCGGGATAAACCGAATTAATATGATTGAAATAATCCCTGTTTATGGTACTCATGCACATTGGTGTTGTTATTGCAATTAAATTGATATTATTTTTTTTGCAAATGGCTTTTATTTCTTCGTAGGCTATATTCTTTTTCGGATAATATTTCGATAAATCTGCCGGAACCATTTTTCCGGGGATTGATTTTAAAGGATTAAACCCATCATTATCCAATGCATTTGTTTTTTTGTGGATTAATGAATAATACATTTCTCTAAAACCAACACGAGCATCATAATGCAGATACCTGTAAAACGGAATATAAATCAGTTTATTGTATTCAGGTATATCTTTGTAATGATTCCGAATAATTTGTGATTGATGCAAATAAGGCATAAATAAAGAACGTATGGCTTCGGAATGATCATTTGTGTTAATATTCAAATCTACCTGCAGGACAAGATTTTTAATCTTATAGTTGCGTTCGACCATCAACTTTAACATCAATGTTGATTCTTCCAGTCGGGAACGAGTTATTCCAAAGTTGAAAGTTTTATAGCCTTGCTCATTAAATATTTTTGGATTCAAATGATTGTTGATTCGGGAAGAACCCAGGAAAACAACATCATAATTTTTATCTTTTGAATTGTATAGGTAACTGATTTTATTTCGATCGTTATTTTGCTTGTAAACAAAAGTATACAATACGTCAAGCAATCCCATTGTTAGAATGAGTATGATCAGGGCTTTTACTATGAAGATTACAAACTTTTTCATCAGAATTGAAAATAAATAAATTCCTTATAATTCGAAAATACTCCTAAAGCCACAATAACAGCCAGGCATAAGCCTAATTTCAGCCAACTATATTTTCCGGAAATTGGTTCTATTTTGGTTCGGCTGTTCCATTCGACAATTACAAATAAAAGCAATAGTAACAAAAGCTCATTACTATAGCGTTCGATACTGAAATATTGCTCTGAAAAACGCATGTCGGTTACCATTCGTTTGATATACAAAATTGCATCATTAATTGTTTTTGCTCTGAAAAATATCCAGGCGAAACACGTCATTATAAATGTTATGAGAATATTGAAAATAATTCTGAGCGACGAAAAATTTAAGCCTAATTCAAACTCTTCTATGTTATTTCGGTTTCTTTTTAATAATAACAAGGGTATAAAATACAGTGCATTGATAAATCCCCAAGCGATAAAAGTCCAACTGGCACCATGCCAAAATCCACTAACCAAAAAAATGATAAAAGTGTTTCTGACCTTAAACCATTTTGAGCCTTTGCTTCCACCAAGTGGAATGTATAAATAATCGCGAAACCATGTCGTTAGCGAAATGTGCCAACGTCGCCAAAATTCGGCGATATCTCTTGAAAAATATGGATAATTGAAGTTCTTCAATAAGTCAATTCCAAAGAGTTTTGAAGTTCCTAAAGCAATATCTGAATATCCTGAAAAATCGCCATAAATTTGGAAAGCAAAATAAACCGCGCCCAAAATCAGCGACAGTGAATTCATCGAATTGTAATGATTGAAAATTTCGTTAGCGTAGTTTGCACAAGTATCAGCAATAACCACTTTTTTTACCAAACCCCAAATGATTTGGTAGATTCCCTCTTTGGCTTTTTCGAAATTAAATTCTCTTTTTACTTTTAATTGCGGCAAAAGATGGGTAGCTCTTTCAATTGGTCCGGCAACCAGCAAAGGGAAATAGCTCACGAATAATGAATAATCAACAAAATCGTGTTCGGCTTTAATGCGTTTAAAATAAATATCGATGATGTAGGACAAACCGTGAAAAGTGTAAAATGATATTCCAACTGGAAGTATTAATTTTAGTAAATAGGGATTTAAATGAAACCAAAAACCGTTTATCAAATCGGTAAACGAACTAACAAAAAAATCATAGTATTTAAAAATTCCAAGAAAGCTTAGATTAATAATAACCGTCAGCCAAAGCCATATTTTTCGCGAAGTAGCAGAAACACTGTTTTCAATTTTAAGCGCTGCAAAATAAACTAGTAATGTTGAAAAAAGTAACAGAAATAAAAACCGCCAATCCCAACACGAATAAAAATAATAACTTGCTATTATAAGAATATAGTTTTGAGAAGTCTTTGATTTATTTGGCATGAACCAATACAACAGAAAAACTATTGGCAAAAAATAAGCAAATTGTAGTGAGTTAAAAAACATAAATTAATTCAAAGATCAATTAGTATTGTTTTTTAAACCATAAAGGAATTAAGAAAAATTAAGATTTTGCGGTTCTTGATAACACGAGCAAAGCGAACTGTCGAAGCAAACTTAATTCCGTAATGATTTAATTATTTATTACAAATGGTAATTTTTAAAAATTCGGACTCAAATTGTATTTTTTGTAGAAATCATCCAAGGCTTTAACTACTTCATCTTCGGTATCAACAATTTTGATGAGGTTCATGTCTTCCGAATGAACTGTTTTTTCTTTTTCTATTAAAACAGTATTTATCCAGTCAATCAAACCAGACCAAAAATCAGTTCCTACGAGTATTATTGGAAATTTTCCAATCTTTTTAGTCTGAATCAAAGTAATCGCTTCAAATAATTCGTCTAAAGTTCCGAAACCGCCTGGCATTACTACAAAACCTTGCGAATATTTTACAAACATTACTTTACGAACAAAGAAATAATCAAAATTCAGATTTTTGTCTTTGTCGATATACGGATTGTGATGCTGTTCAAAAGGTAATTCAATATTTAAACCTACCGATGTTCCATCACCGTTATGAGCTCCTTTGTTTCCGGCTTCCATGATTCCAGGACCACCGCCAGTGATAACACCATAACCGGCTTTACTTATTTTATAGGCAATTTTTTCGGCAAGCAAATAGTATTTGTTATCAGGTTTTATTCGTGCTGAACCAAAAATAGAAACACAAGGGCCAATGCGCGCCATACTTTCGTAACCATTCACAAACTCGGACATGATTTTAAAAATCCCCCAAGAATCGTTAGTTCTTATTTCGTTCCAAGTTTTCTGTTTTAATTTTTCCTGGATTTTATCATCTTCATTTACAAAATCTTCTCCCATCAGTTATATATTTTATTCTTCTTTTTAAAATTTTAAAAAACGTACTAAAGTAATTCTTTTTTTAAAAACTCAGCCGTATAGCTTTTCTTATTCTTTATGATTTCTTCCGGAGTTCCTTTGGCAACGATTTCGCCTCCGGCTTTACCACCTTCAGGACCAATGTCAATGATGTAATCGGCTAATTTTATTACATCCATATTGTGTTCAATAATCAAAACGGAATTGCCTTTATCAACCAATTTGTTGATTACATCCATCAAAACACGAATATCTTCAAAATGCAAACCCGTTGTAGGTTCATCCATGATGTAAAAGGTATTTCCAGTATCTTTTTTGGATAATTCGGTAGCTAATTTTATACGTTGTGCTTCGCCACCTGAAAGTGTCGTGCTTTGTTGCCCCAAAGTGATATAACCTAGACCAACATCTTGTATCGTTTTTACTTTGCGATAGATTTTTGGTATGTTTTCAAAAAATGGAACCGCTTCATCAACGGTCATATTCAAAACATCCGAAATGGATTTCCCTTTGTATCTGATTTCCAAAGTTTGTCTGTTAAATCGCTTGCCCTGACAGGTTTCACACTCCACATAAACATCTGGTAGGAAACTCATTTCAATAGTTCTAACACCCGATCCTTCGCAGGTTTCACACCTTCCACCGGAAACATTAAAACTAAAGCGACCTGCTTTATAACCGCGAATCATGGCTTCAGGAGTCATTGTGTACAAACTTCTGATTTCCGAAAAAACATCAGTATAGGTTGCAGGATTACTTCTTGGAGTCCTGCCTATGGGACTTTGGTCGATGTCGATTACTTTATCAATATGTTCTAAACCTTCTACTTTTTTATACGGTTGTGGTTTTTTGACGCCATTAAAATAATAGGCATTCAAAATAGGATAAAGCGTTTCATTAATCAAAGTCGATTTTCCGCTTCCCGAAACTCCAGTTACGCAAATCAGTTTTCCTAATGGTAATTCTATGGAAACATTTTTCAGGTTATTACCCGTTGCGCCTGTTAGTTTTAGAAATTTTCCATTGCCTTCACGACGTTTTTTTGGCACTTCAATTTTCATTTCACCATTTAAGTACATGGCCGTTATGGTGTGTTCTTTGAGTAATTCGGCGGGTGTGCCTTTGCTGATGATTTCACCACCAAATTTTCCGGCTTTAGGACCAATATCAATCACATAATCAGCACGTTCTATCATGTCTTTGTCGTGCTCTACCACCAAAATCGAATTCCCAATATCGCGCAATTGTTCTAATGAATGAATTAGTTTTTCGTTGTCTCTTTGGTGTAGTCCAATACTCGGCTCATCTAAAATATATAATACACCAACCAATTGTGAACCAATTTGTGTTGCCAATCGAATACGTTGTGCTTCTCCGCCCGAAAGCGATTTGGAACTTCGATTTATTGATAAATAATTCAGACCAACATTTACCAAAAAGCGCAAACGATCTTTAATTTCTTTTACGATTTCTGTCGCGATGATTTTCTGCTTTTCATTCAGATAATTATCCAAATCCTCAAACCATGATGATAATTCCGAAATATCCATAGTAGATAAATCAAAAATATTTTTCTCGTGAATACGGAAATACATGGCTTCTTTTTTCAAACGAGAACCTTGGCATTCGGGACAATTTACTTCGTCCATAAATTCTTTCGCCCAACGTTTTATGGAAGTCGATTGACTTTCGTCGTATTGGTTTTTGATGAAATGCGATATGCCTTCGAATTCAATTTTGTATTCTTTAGTGATACCTAATGTTTTCGATTCTACCGAGAATTTTTCCTTACCACCATGTAAAATAACTTCCATGGCATCTTCAGATATGGTTTCTACTGAGTCTGTTAATGTGAAGCCGAACTTTTCTCCAATGATTTCCAATTGTTTGAAAATCCAGGAACTTTTGTATTCGCCAAGCGGAGCAAAGCCACCATTTTTGATAGATAATTTTGGATTTGGAATTATCTTTTTTAGATTGATTTCGTGCACGGTTCCTAATCCTTTACAAACTTCACAGGCGCCTTTGGGAGAATTGAACGAAAATAAATTTGGCTCCGGATTTTGATAGGATATTCCAGATGTTGGACACATTAAATTCCGACTGAAATAACGCACTTCATTGGTGTCTTGATCTAAAATAATCAATACATTTTCGCCATGATACATCGCAGTTTTGATGCTTTCAGTTAGGCGTTTTTCGTTCTCCTCACTATTCTCAATCACCATTCTGTCGATAACAATTTCAATATCGTGGGTTTTGTAACGGTCGAGTTTCATTCCGGGAAGCAAATCCTGGACTTCACCATTGACACGCACTTTTAGAAAGCCTTGTTTGGTAATTTGTTGGAACAATTCGGCATAATGACCTTTTCGGGCACGAATAATTGGCGCTAAAATATTGATGCGTTTTCCTGTAAAATTTTTGATAATCAAATCCTTAATTTGCTCATCTGAATAGGAAACCATTTTTTCGCCGGTCACATAACTGTAAGCTTCACCGGCACGAGCATATAACAAACGCAGGAAATCGTATATTTCTGTTATTGTTCCAACGGTAGAACGCGGACTTTTACTTGTGGTTTTTTGTTCTATAGCAATAACAGGAGACAATCCGTCAATTTTATCTACATCTGGGCGCTCCAATCCGCCAAGAAATTGACGCGCATAAGCCGAAAAAGTTTCGATATAACGACGCTGTCCTTCTGCATAAATGGTATCAAAAGCTAAAGACGATTTTCCCGAACCCGAAAGCCCAGTAATAACGACCAGTTTTTCTCTGGGAATCGATATGTCAATATTCTTTAAATTGTGGACTCGAGCACCGAGAACTTCAATTGTATTTTCAGTATTTAGCATAACATTTTTTGCATTCCGAAATTTCGGAAGCAAAGGTAGTGTTTTGGCTTTAAAATTTTAGTTGTCAGTTAAGAAGTTATTGTTAGAAAATTAATCAATAATCATCTCTTTTAAACGTAGTCGATAATTTTCTAAAATATCAATTTTAGAAAGGAACCCAAAGTATTTTCCTTTATGGATTACAGGTAAGATATATGCATTTGTAGTTTCAAATTGTTTTATCACTTTTTCAACTTTGTCTTCCAAAATAATAATAGCTTTTGGTTGGCTAATGACCTCACGTATGGTGGAAAACTTCACATGATAAGGATTAAAAATAAAGGATTTAACGTCATCATAATCAACTATTCCGACCAAAGATTTATTTTCATCAATAATTGGAATAATTTTTTGATCCGTTGTCGAAAATATTTCTACAACGCTTTCTACAGAGTTTTCAAGAGTAAGAGTTTTGAAATTTTGCTGAACGAGTTTGTAAATATCAATACTTTGCAAAATATTTTTGTCTTTATCACTAGTAAATACATCGCCTTTATCTGCCAAAGTTTTGACATCCATAGAGTGTTTTTCAAATTGTTTGGAAACAGCAAAACTTATAGATGATACAATCATCAAAGGAACCATCAAATCATAACCACCTGTAATTTCACCGATAAGGAAAATAGCAGTTAATGGTGCGTGAAACAAACCACTCAAGATTCCTGCCATGCCCACAATGGTAAAATTCGCAATAGGTAAATGATGCGTAAAATTGAGTAGATTTACTGTTTTAGCAACAAAAAAACCAAGATACGAACCCACAAAAAGCGAAGGTGCAAAGTTGCCTCCATTTCCGCCACTGCCCAAAGTTAGTCCTGTAGCAAAAGCTTTTAGCAACATTGTTACTCCAATAAATGCCAATAATACCCATTCGCTGCTTTTGAATGGTTCAAGCATGGTGTTGTCTAACAAAATGTTTGGATTTTTGGAAGCCAATGTTTTAATGCTTTCATAGCCTTCTCCAAACAATGTTGGAAAAAAGAAAATTAAAATAGCCAAAATCATAGCGCCAAAGAGCGCTTTTCTATATCCTTTATTTCTAAAAGTTCCAAAAAACTTTTCTACTTTTTGAAAATTTCGAGCATGATAAATAGAAGCAAATCCGGCTAAAACTCCAAGTAAAATGTAGAAAGGTGTATTATGATAATCAAATTTTAAGGTTTGATCAAAATTTAAAATAGTATCGCTACTTAAAGAAATTTTTGAAATCAAAGCACCTGTTGCAGCGGAAATGATTATCGGAATAAAAGCGGAAATAGAAACATCTGTAAGGACCACTTCGATAGCAAATAATACACCGGCGATAGGCGCATTAAATGCTGCTCCTATTCCGGCCGCAACACCGCAAGCTAAAAGTAAAATTCTATCTTTTTGTGATAGATGGTATTTCTGCGCAAAGTTGGAACCAAATGCAGCTCCTGTAATCACAATTGGACTTTCTAATCCGGCAGAACCACCAAGTCCAACAGTTAATGAACTGGTTACAATTTGTGCATACATTTGTTTTTTTGGAACAATTCCTCCTTTTTTGGCAACAGCATAAAGTATTTTAGAACTCCCTTTTTCTAAACTATTGTCTAAGAAATTCCGAATCACAAAAACGGTAAGCAGAATTCCAGCAATGGGAAGCAAGCTGTTTATATAAGGTAATTTCAGAAACCCATTAATATCATTTGCCCAAAGAAAAATATTGTGAGCAAAACTTTTAAGAATAATTACGGCCAACGAACATGTAATAGCCACAAGCACACTGGCCACGTAGATAAAATTTCGCTCGCTTAGTCTGTCTTTTAAAAGATAAATTAAATTCTCAGCTCTTCTGAAAATACTTCTGAAAATAATTTTAAATAACGATGCTTTTGTTGATGGCATGATGAATCATTTAAATGCAAAAATACTAACTATTAATTACTTTAGGATTAAGCGCAGTGCTTCACGTTGACTTAATGGTTTTAAGTTGGTCGAATTCACATAATTGTGAACTCCATTTGGATTGAATCGGCTATAATCACGCAATGCCCAGCCAATGGCTTTTTGGATAAAAAATTCTTTCGAAGTTTTGTGTTTTTCGCATTCTGATTTGAGCAAATAAAAATCTGTTTTTTCTTTATAACTCAATTGGAAAATAATAGCACTCCGGTTTAACCACATATTTTCGGAAGCTGAAAAACGTTCAATAACAGGATAAGTTTCATCAGGAAATTGGAGCAAATAATTACCCAATAGATACTTGGCCAAAAAATCTACCGAATCCCACCAAGATTTTTTAGTGATTAATTTTTCAATAAGTTGAATATCTTCTCTAACAAATTTCTTATTTATTTCTTTAAAGATAATTTCCATGGCACAATAGTGAAATTCCCGTTCTTTTTTGTCGAAAAGGGCCAAAGTAATGCTTCTTAAATTGGACTTTATTTCTTCTTTATATTCACTCCAAAGTGGTTTTAAGATGGCTTTTCTGGATTGGTTTTTAATACCCAAAAACGGAAAATTATTTTTCATATAGTTTTCCATTGGTATGGCTAATTCCCGATTCGATTTATGGTGTAAAATTTTTTCTAAATCTTCTATAAATGTCATGAAATTAAAGATTTAACTCGTTTAATTTTTCACTGCAATGCTGACGTAATTCTTCAAAAAACTGGGTGAATTCCTGTTCAAATTCGGTGTAGTATTGTTTAAGTTCTACGATTGATTCATGCATGTCGACACGGTTTTTGGTGCGATGATCCATATGAAACATAATCATTTGCAAACCGTCAATTGAGGCATAGCTAACCAGCCAGTTTCTGGCAAACATATACGGAATCATATTTTTGACTTTCTCTGTCAGGATTTCATAATTATCTTTAAGAAGATGGTAAAAATCGTCTGCATAGTCTTCCAGTTTTTCATCGGAATAGGTGCTCCAGTTTTTGGCTAAAAAATGATCGTAGAAAATGTCCATAATCACACCCGAATAATGCCCGTATTTTTTGTGTAAACGATGTTTGCTTTGCCTGTATATCGGATGCATATCTGTAAAACTATCTATCGAACGATGTAGTAAAATTCCTTTTTGGATTTCCTCAGGATAAACATCATAACTATGCCCGCGAATGCTGTCCGCCATAAAGTTCCCGATTTTTAGCAAATCATTGTCGCCTGAAAGATAAATGTGAGCGAGGAAGTTCATTGTTTAGAGTGAATATGTGCCTGGGTTACTAATTAACTGAGTTTGTTTTCGTAAATATAGAAAAAACCTAGCAACTCAGCCACTCAGTAACTCAGTAACTTTTGTCAAAAACTTAGCTGCTCAGCTACACAGCTACTCAGTAACTTTTTTATATTTGTATTTCAAAATCATATAAAATGACACTTATAAAATCTATATCTGGAATTCGTGGTACCATTGGCGGAAAAGTAGGGGAAAATCTAACTCCGGTTGATGCCGTAAAATTTGCTTCAGCTTATGGGGCATTTTTAAAAAACTCGCAACCTTCAACCCGCAACACGAAACTAAAAGTAGTAATTGGTCGCGATGCCCGTATTTCCGGCCCGATGATTCACAATTTGGTAATGAATACGTTACTCGGATTAGGCATTGATGTAATCGATTTGGGATTGTCAACAACACCAACTGTTGAGATTGCTGTGCCGATGGAAAAAGCCGATGGTGGAATTATCCTTACCGCATCTCACAATCCAAAACAGTGGAATGCTTTGAAGTTATTGAATTCAAAAGGGGAATTTTTAAGTGGAAAGGAAGGCGAATTGATATTGGAAATTGCTGAATCGGAAGCTTTTGATTTTTCGGAAGTTGATTCTTTAGGAGAAATCACAGTTAATGACGCTTACATGGATATTCACATTGATGAGGTTTTGAATTTACCTTTAGTTGATGCTGAAGCAGTTGCCAAAAGAAAATTTAAGGTAGTTGTTGATGGTGTAAATTCTTCTGGCGGAATTATTATCCCGAAATTGTTAGAACAAATGGGAGTGGAGTGTGTGAAATTATATTGTGAACCCAACGGGCATTTTCCACACAATCCGGAACCTTTGAAAGAGCATTTAGGTGATATATGCAAATTGGTAGTAGAAGAAAAAGCCGATTTCGGAATTGTAGTTGACCCTGATGTGGATCGTTTGGCTTTCATTTCTAACGATGGCGAAATGTTTGGTGAGGAATATACATTAGTGGCTTGTGCCGATTATGTTTTGAGCAAAACTCCAGGAAATACAGTTTCAAATATGAGTTCATCAAGAGCTTTGAGAGACATTACAATCAAGTATAACGGAAGCTATCAAGCAAGCGCTGTTGGAGAAGTAAATGTAGTGGAGTTAATGAAGAAAACAAATGCCATAATTGGTGGCGAAGGAAACGGTGGAATCATTTATCCGGAATCGCATTATGGCAGAGATAGTTTGGTTGGTGTGGCTTTGTTTTTAACGCATTTGGCAAATCTTGATATGACCGTATCCGAATTGAGAGCATCATATCCTCAATATTATATGAGCAAAAATAAAATTGAACTGACGCCTCAAATTGATGTCGATGCTATTTTGGTTGCCATGACAGCGAAATATAAAAACGATAGTTCAACAAGCTCACTATCTACAATTGACGGAGTTAAAATTGACTTTGCCGAAAATTGGGTCCACTTACGAAAATCGAATACCGAACCAATTATAAGGATTTATACCGAAGCGCAAACACAACAATTAGCAGATGATTTGGCTATCCGAATTATTGATGAGATAAAAGCTGTTTCCGGATTATAAAAAGACAAAAACCCTTTCTAATCGGAATCGGTTTTTGTTTTAAATATTTTGAAAGTAAGCAAAAATTTCTTTTTCTGTATTAGCGTACGCCAATCAATAAATAATAGAGCACATAAGAGAAATAAACTTACTACTAATCCGACTGCAGACTTCCACGATAAGATATTTGATTCTAAACTATTTAGGTTTGTTAAAGCAAACTCACCAATTAATAGTGCCGCTGTATCACTAATAAATTTACCTGCAAAGAAAGCAGGAATAATATAAAGCGGTGTTATTTTGGCCATGCCACCAGCAACAAATAAAGGAGTTGTTGGAAGCGGAAGTAAAGAATAGGAAAAAATAGCGATTTGGCTTTTCCATCCTTTTTCTTTCAATTTTTTACCAAGAAACATTATATCCTCATTTTTGGCTGGTTTGAAATAGGTATCCGAAATACGATGGATGTATAGTGTGAGTATGTATCTGCCCAAAATGGAACCTGCCACACCTATACAGATAGTGGCCCATATATTTAGATCAAACACTAACTGAAGAAAAATCATTATAGTAAAAGCGGGAAGAAAAGGAAACGGAACAATGTCAAATAACAGAGCCCCTAAAAAAACTAAACAGTATTGCCACCACATTATCTCAATAATTTATGTTTACTAAAATACAATAAATAATTTCGAGGTTTAGTTTTATTTTTACTTTTTTCTAATTGAGGATTTTTTATGAGATTGGTTGTTTAATTTTTGATTATGAATTTACAAAAAATTAAAACAGCTTTATTTTCTTCAACACATTAACAATAACGCCGTTAATGTCTCCTGAAAGATTGGCTTTGTATACCAAACCAACATATAGTAAGGTGACCAATATTGATTTCAAAATGATATTTAAGATGGGGTGAAAAGAAAAGTCCCAATAATAAAACCCAAAGAAACAAAGCAATCCAATCAATAATGCATAAATGTTTTTTAAAGTAAAAGGAAACAGTTTCATTCGAATAATAACAAAAAGTAATTTAGCAATACTGTATAGTGTGATTGAAATTAAAGTAGCAATTGCAGCACCGTTAATTCCATAAATTGGTATGAAAATCTTATTTAGTGTAATGGCAAAAAATGCTAAAAACAATCCTAAAAATAAAACGGCTCTATAGTATTTGGAATTGAAAATGATAGCATTGTTATTTCCTAAAACCAAATCAAAATATTTGGACAATCCGATAAGAAAAACGACTAAAATACCACCACGATAATTTTCAGGCAATAAACTATATACTTGATCGATATTAACCAGAATACCAACCAGTACCAATCCGCCAACGATTTGCAATGTAATAGCCGTTTTCTTGTATAAATCGTTTAGTTCGTCGTGTTTACCTTCGGTCATAAGTTTTGCCGTAATTGGATAAGTAATTTGATGCATTGCACGGCTTGGAACGGCTATAACCGTAGCAATAAATATGGCTACCGAATAGTAGGCAATATTTTCAATTTTTACATATTGGTTCAACATCGTTTTGTCGATATCCAAGAGCATGTTGGCAACACTACCGGAAAGAATAATAAAACTAGAATAAATTAGTATGGCTTTAGAATTGTGAGGGAATTTAAATTCAAAAGAAATTGCTTTTACTTTGTTAGCATAGAACAACATAATCAGCGTACTCAATAAATAGACAAACATTGTAGCTGTGATAAATTGTTCGATAGAAATAAAGTCAAAATAAACTGAAATAAGAAAAATAGAAATTAATACTCGTAAACCAATCTCTTTGATGAAATTACCAAAAACTGATTGCAAGTGCACTTTTACCCAAGCATAGAAAATCTCAAAATAGCCCATGCACAAACCGATAATTGGTATTTGCCAAACATAATCATATACAATATCGTTTTTGGTGGATAAAAATTGAGCAATACCATCATAAAAAACTGTTCCAATTATTGCTATTGGAATAATTGCTGCAAACGGAAGTACCAAAACAAAGCTTAGAAATTGCGTTTTTTCTTTTTCGGATTTGTATTCAGAGAAAAATTTTACAAGTGTATTGTGAACACCAAAAGCCATTAATGGAAAAATAACATTAGCACTCGATAAGATATAACTTGTTAATCCATAAAATTTTTCACCTAAAAAATGTGGATACATAAACAGCGCATTGGCAGCTCCAATCACAAAACCAATATAGGTAATGATGGTGTTTTTGATGGATTGGTTAATTACGATTCCCATGTTTGATTTAGGATTTAGGAATTAGGATTTACGAATGTATCATTTTTTTCTTTGTGAACTTCGTGTCTTCTTTGTGACTTTGTGGTTAAGAAATTAACTTCACCAATTGTTCCGTCAAACTTTTTCTTGAATAGTGTTGCAAACCAACAGCATGCACTTTCAAATTTTGATTTTGATATTCCTGATAGTATTTCAAAAGTAACGCTTTTAGCTTCTCTTTTTCGTCATAGGTAAAGAAAACTCCGGTATTTGTTGTCGTTATAATTTCGGCAAAATCAGAACCTTCAGGGCCAATGGCAATTATTGGTCTTTCGGAAACCATATATTCAAAAAGTTTTCCTGGAATGATGCTTTTGGTAGCTGCGGAATTGATTTCGATAAGCAACAAAACCTGAGATTTTCGTTGGTGTTCGACCGCTTCTTGATGCGAAACATAACCTAAATTCAAAACGTAATCGTTCAGCCTGAATTCAGTTATTGTATCCAAAACTTCCTGACTCACAGCGCCAATAAGTTTCAAACGGAAATCGTTTTTAAAGTCGGTATTTTCAATAACCAATTCTTGTAAAGCTTGCCAAAGTATTCTCGGATTTCTTTCTGATAGAAACGAACCAATATGTGCTAAAGTAAACTTTTCATCTAATGGTTGTTTCTCGATTTTTTCTTCATCATAACCATTGGTAATCACTTCAATTGGTTTGGATGTTATTGCCTGAAATTCCGTTTTGGTGGTTTTGCTGGTGACAATAATAGTGTCTGCTGAGTTCAATACTGCTGCCTCTAAAGCTTTGTGTTTTTTTTCTGCGTATGAAGATAATTTTAGTGATTTATGATAACCAATAGTTGTCCATGGATCACGGAAATCGGCAAGCCATTTGACCCCTAAATCTTTCTTTAATTGTAATCCAATGAGATGTAAACTGTGCGGCGGACCTGAAGTTACTATGGTGTCAATATTGTTTTCTTGGATGTATTTGCTCAAATACTTTACCGAAGGTTTTACCCAAAGAAAACGCGCATCGGGAATAAAAAGATTCCCGCGCACCCAAAGCAATGTTTTTTCTACAAACGATTGTTTTT
The DNA here is from genome assembly GCA_947456955.1 of Flavobacteriaceae bacterium. GTDB lineage: Bacteria > Bacteroidota > Bacteroidia > Flavobacteriales > Flavobacteriaceae > Flavobacterium. Next base: position 27,598 of record CANGTQ010000007.1, read on the forward strand.
TTTGATTAGGAATAATTCCGGAACTGATTTTCTTAGTCTTGTTTTTTCCAAAAAAAGAAGCCAAACCATAAGGTTCAAAGATTTTGTTTTTGAGGATAATCGCTTTCTCCGAAACTTCACTTTCCAAACCATTATCTATAATTGGATAGGTTGGATTTTCGGGAATGTAAACAATAGGCTGAATGTTGAACTCGGGCAAATATTTTACAAACTTTAACCAACGCTGCACTCCGGGACCACCAGCTGGAGGCCAATAATAGGTGATGATTAAAAGTTTTTTAGGTTCTTTCATGTTTTTAACTCCAACCCATTATTTATTTTTCTTCAATTTCTCTAACTCTTCAATATCGAGTTGATCTTTAAGTCTGTTTGTTGCTTTTTTTGCTTTTATCAAACTTTCATAATCAAGAAAATAAACATGGGTTTCTTTTAGAAGTATTATCGTAGCATTTTCTAAAAGTGTATTAAAGTTTTCATTTTCTAATCCTTTAATAGACGTCATTATGTCTAAGCGCAAATCATATGAAATTGTAAAATCGGTAAATCCCGGAACAAATTGCATCGTTTCTATTTCTATAAAGTCACCAATGCCTATTGCCTCAAAAGCTTTGCGAAGATTTTTTCGGTTTTCAATAGTGTCATCAATTAAAAGGTCAATATCGCCAGTATTTCGAGTGTAACCATAAATGTTAACTGCTAAACCACCAATAGTTAAGTAGCGAACATTATTTTCTTTTAATTTTTGCCAAATATTTACAATTTCTGGAAGCATTATTTTTCTTTAGAAATTCTAGGAGCATTTTTTAGCGCAAAGGAAAGTTCAACCAAAGCCATAAAACGTTCCAAACGCTCAATAAATATGGCATTCATTTTTGGATCAATCTTTTTCGTAGTTACTGAAACTTTTGATTTAGTTGTCATAGTATAAAAGTAATAAACAAATTAGTCTATTTTTTATTCTCTATATTCTTTTTATTCCGCTCCGCTCCATACAGTTCGCCATTTGGGCTAGTGTCCCTTTTTCTATTAAAATAAACACCACCAATTACCACCAAAAGCATTCCTATAGAACTAAATAATGCAATGGTGCTTCCTGTTTTAACAACTTGTGGTTCAAACTGAAATTCGATAGTGTGTTTTCCTTTAGGGATTTCTAGCCCACGAAGTGTGTAATTCACTCGGTAAATTGGTGCTTCTTTTCCATCAATCGTAGCTTTCCAGCCATGTTCATAATAGATTTCAGAGAAAACTGCAAAACCATCATTACTATTATTGGAAGTATATTTTAAATGATTGGGTTTGTATAAATTAAGTTTGATTGTTGCTAAACTATCAGTAATAAGTTTAGTTTCATATAAAGATGCTTTAGGTTTAGGAACGAATTGATTATTCTTTATTGGAGATGCGGATGCATCTATAACAGCAGAATTTTTTGTATCCAATTTTTCCAATGCTTTCATTTCCTCGTCAGCAGATTTTATTTTCTGAATATTAGAAACAAACCACGCATTTCCGTTGGCATCAGGATTGATGGTAGCAAATTCTTGTCCTTTTTCATCACTTTGAATGATGTATTTGATGTTCAACATATCCAAAACGTTTTTATTGTTTTTGGCAATTTGATAATCAAATAGTTGTTGCATTCTTTTTGGTTTTGCTGCATGATAACCTCCAAGTGATTTGTGGAAATAAGAAGCTCGCGCACTACTCATGTTTCCGGCCACTTCAAAAACGCGGTAATGTGTCGTGTCTTGAAGAATTTGCATATCGGTTTCGGTAGCTTGAAACGGTTCATTCATTTCACGAGCGCTAACAAAATCTTTGGCATTTACATAATTTTTGGCTACAAAAAATAAATCAGCCACCATAAATAAACCAATCAAAATAATGGTATTTCCTTGTGCTAATTTTCCTTTGATGTAAAACCAAAGTAATCCAAAAGCAACCAACATAAAGAAACCAGAACGCAATAAATCGGCTTTATACAAACTTTCTCGGTCTAATTTTAAAGCATCTACAAATGCCGTTCCCATTTCGCGACCATAAGCTTCGATGTAATAGTTGTCGTTAGCAGATGTAAATTCGAACATTCCTTTGCACAAGAATAATAAAACTACTAATCCGATAGAAGTTCCAGCCGTGTAAAGCAATGATTTTTTACGATTTTCTTCATTTTTGATGAATGATTGTAATCCCATAATGGCCAAAACTGGAACGCACAATTCCAAAATTACTTGTATAGAAGAAACGGCTCTAAATTTGTCATACATTGGAACGTAATCAATGAAAAAGTCTGTCAAACTAGGGAAATTTTTACCCCAAGAAAGTAGTAAAGAAAAAAATGCTCCGGCAACGAAAGCATATTTTATTTTTCGTTTGTCATGATATAAAGCTAAAATCGCTAAGAAAAAAACAATCGCACCAATATAAGCTGGCGCAGCAACTATAGGTTGATTTCCCCAATAAGTTGGAACACTTTCGACAAATTCTGCAGCTTCACTAGGCGATGCGCCTTGATTGGAAATAAATTCATATAAATTACTGTCTGTTCCCACGTTTTCGGCATTGGAACCACCAAATAATCGTGGCGCAATCAGGTTGAAACTTTCGGCAATTCCGTAACTATATTCCGTAATGTATTCTCGTGAAAGTGCATTATCGGTCGTTACTTTTGAACCATCTGGATTGAAAGTTAGCTCGTTTTTACTTCTCGTACTAAAATCCGCATATTCTTTGGTTGCCAATAAGTTAGTTGCATTTGCACCAATAGCCAAAACGATTGCAACGGCAAATGTTCCAATGATTTTAGGCAATGCTTTTAAGTCTTTTTCTTTGAATAATTTGTATAAGAAATAAATCGAAAACACTAGTAAAAACAACAACAAATAATAGGTCATTTGAAAGTGATTGGCATTGATTTCTAACGCTACAGCAAGCATCGTTAAAATTCCACCATAAATAAAATGTTTTCTAAAAACCAATATAAATCCAGCAATGACTAATGGCATATAGGCAATTGCATGTGCTTTTGCATTGTGTCCGACGCCAAGAATTATTATCAAATAGGTTGAAAAACCAAAGGCAAGCGCTCCAAAAAATGCTTTTAACGGATCAACGCGGAAGACTAGGAGTAACGCATAAAATCCTAAAAAATAAAGAAATAAATAATCAGCAGGTCGAGGAAGAAACCGCAAGGCATCATCAAGCATTCCGACAAAATCATTTGGATAATTAGCACCTAATTGATAAGTTGGCATTCCACCAAAAGCTGAGTTTGTCCAGTAGGGTTCAGCATTGTATTCGTCTCTAAAATCGTTTTGTTCTTTTGCCATTCCGGTATATTGAACAATATCGGATTGGTAGATTTTTTTGCCTTGTAAAATAGGGTAGAAGTAAACTAATGAGATGACGATAAAACCAATAATGGCTAATAGATGCGGATAGAGTTTTTGAAGTTGCTTCATTTAAAACGGTTTTTGGTTCATAGTTTATTATTATAACTAAAAACAGAACACTAATTACTAATTACTAATCACTAATCACTAACTCATTCTATTTCTTCAAAATCAACATATTCCCCAACTATTTTTTTTTCTTTTGGCTTTTGGTTGGTTTGATTTTGAGTGGTATTTTGGTTTTGATAATTTTCTTGCTGTTGTTGAAATTGTTGTGATGCTTTTTCAACTACTTTTTTGGCTATCACAGGTAAAAACAAACGCGCTAAAATTTTAATGATATAATAAATGGCTATAATCCAAAATATCGTTCTAACAAAACCGGGGATAGATGCAGTTTCCATATTGAGAATAAATTTTTGTCAAAAATACTAAATTCCACAATTTAAATTTCGGTTTGACTTCTTAAATAAATAATAAATTATACTACTTTTGATTGACTAAGTTATAACGCTAAAACTTCTTAATGTATGATGAATTTAAAAACATTTCTGGTTACTGGTTTTTTGATTATTTCCACATCTCAATATGCACAATATACAGACATTATAAATTCCAACAGACCTGGAAAATCGATGTCAGCATTTTCAGTTGGGAAAACGGTAATTCAAGCAGAAGTCGGATTGTATGGCATTAGGGAAAAACATGATTTGTCACGTTATGAAGCGAATGGTTTTGGAACTGAATTAGATTTACGATACGGAGCTTTTTTTGATCAATTTGAATTTACTTTAAATACACAATACCAATATGATTGGTATCAGGCGCCATTAATTAACGATACCCGTGGTGGATTTAAGCAAGTTACTGTTGGAGCAAAGTACTTGGTTTACGACCCATTTATAAAACAGGATGAGCCAAATATTTACAGTTGGAAAGACAATCACAAATTTAATTTGAAGCAATTTATTCCAGCCGTTGCGTTGTATGCCGGCGTAAATTTTAATCTTGGGGATAATCCATTTACGTTTCCAACTGATAGAACCATAAGTCCAAAAGTTATGGTCATAACGCAGAACCATTTTGGAAGTAAATGGGTTTGGGTTAACAATATTATTGCTGATAAATACATGACTGATTATCCTACCTTGGGAATTATATCTACCATGACAAGAGGATTTAATATGCGTTGGTCAGGATTTTTAGAATTCCAAGGATACAAAAGTGACTGGTATGCCGATACTGTTTTTAGACTTGGTGCTGCCTATTTGGTTCGAGAAAACATTCAATTGGATGCTTCTTTTACTAAAAACGTGAAAGACACACCATCGTTGCTTTTGGCAAATGTTGGAATGGCATGGCGTTTTGACAGCAATTATGAAACCAATTACAAAAGAGTAAAAGGCGAAAAGAAATCGAAAAAAGATAAAAAATCAAAAGCTGAAAAAGGCAAGAAACGTAAAGATGAAGTTGAATTAGAAAAGACCAAATAATGATTACCATAGTTGAAGCCAATTCAAAAAAGCTGCTCAAAGAGTTTGTAAAATTTCCTTTTTCCCTATATAAAAACCATCCTTATTGGGTACCGCCGTTAATCAATGACGAGTTGGAAACCTTTGATAAAACTAAAAATCCAGCATTTACATCTGCTGAAGCAAATTTTTATTTGGCCTACCAAGACAATAAAGTGGTTGGAAGAATTGCTGCCATTATAAATTGGAATGAAGTCAACGACCAACAAAAAAAGAAAGTGCGTTTTGGATGGTGGGATGTTGTTGATGATATTGAAATTACCAAAGCATTGTTAGAGAAAGTCTATGAATTAGGCAGGAAAAACAATTTAGAATATGTTGAAGGCCCAATGGGTTTTTCAAATTTGGATAAAGTAGGAGTGCTTACAGAAGGCTTTGATGAAATTGGTTCCATGATTACTTGGTATAACTTTCCTTACTACAAAGAACATTTGGAACAATTAGGTTATGTTAAGGAAAAAGAATATTTGGAAAATAAATTTCCTTTTTCAAATGTTAAGACCGAATTTTTTTTAAAAGCTAATGAATTAGTAAAAAAGCGTTACGAATTAAAGTCTTTGAATTTTACGAACAATAAAGACATTATGCCTTATGTGGACCAGATGTTTGATTTGTTTAATGCTTCTTATGCAAATTTGTCTTCGTTTGTTGCGATTACCGATGTTCAAAAAGAATACTTCAAAAAAAAATACATCAGTTTTATCAATCCCGAATATATTAAGTTTGTTATGGACAAGGAAGATAAAATGGTTGCTTTTAGTATAGTGATGCCAAGTTTTTCAGAAGCATTGAAAAAAGCAAAAGGGAAGCTGTTTCCTTTTGGGTTTTATCATTTGCTTAAAGCGAAAAAAGAAAGTAAAGAAGTGCTTTTCTATTTAATAGGTGTCGACCCGGAATATCAAAGCAAGGGAGTTACGGCGATTATTTTTAATGAATACTATAACACTTTTTCGGAGAAAGGAATCCAAAACTGCATTCGAACACCTGAACTTGAAGAAAATCATGCTATTCACAATTTGTGGAAACATTTTGATCCGGTTACTTTTAAAAGAAGGCGAACTTATATGAAATATTTAGAGTAGTCTATCATCAAATCTTGCCATCATTGAAATAGATACTTAAGAAAGCATAATTTAAAATACTAGAAGAAATTAGTGTTATTAGGACTTCTTAATATAATTTATATCATTTATCTATAAAATAACACCTTTAGTATCATTAAAATGACTTTTCGTAGAAAAAAGTTTTTATATTTCTTTATAATTCTATAATTAGATTTTGAAATCGATTAGTTATATCCTAATAAAAAACATTAAAACGAAAAAAATAATATTATATTGAATTAGCTAAATCAATTGAACATACCTAATTATTTTAAGTTTCAATCTTCAACTTGACTTTTCTTAATAGAAATGATTATGCCTATTATAAGCGACAAAGCAATAAAACTTAACGAAGCCCATTCAGGAAACTTAAAATGGTGGACTACTAACATTTTAATTCCAACAAAAGTAAGTATGGCAATTAAACTATATTCTAGATAGCTAAATTTTTCCAACATATTTGCCAAAAAGAAATACATCGAACGCAATCCAAGAATTGCAAAAATATTAGAACTAAAGACTAAAAAAGGATCAGATGTGATTGCTAGTATAGCAGGAACACTATCTAAAGCAAATAGCATATCCATTACTTCAATTACAAGCAAAGCAACAAAAAGTGGTGTCGCATGATTCACGTTGTTAATTTTTGTAAAAAAATGTTCTTTCTCAGTATGGCTTGTTATTGGAATAATTTTACCAATAACTCTGTATACAAAGGATTTCTTTGGATTAAACTCATCTTCATTTCCTTTGAATAACATTTTAATAGCAGTAAATAGTAAGAATGCTCCAAACAAGTAAGTCATCCAACTAAATTTGTTTATCAATATAACACCAAAGTAAATCATCAATCCTCTAAAGACAATAGCGCCCAAAATTCCCCAAAATAATATTCGATGTTGGTATTTTTGTGGAATTCTGAAAGAAGCAAAAATTATGGCTATAATAAATATATTATCGATACTTAACGATAATTCTATAAGATAACCAGTTATATATTTTATAGTTGCAACTGCAGGTTTAATTCCGGTTGGATTAGCAATGTATTCATTACTGTAGAGCCAATTTACAACCCCAGAAAAACCAAAGGAGAGTCCAACCCAGACTCCAGTCCAAATGCCTGCTTCTTTTGAACTAATAATATGTGGTGTTTTATTGAAAACACCTAAATCTAAAGCGAGAAAAATAAAAATGGTGGCTAAGAATAATATCCAAACGATCATGATGTATGATTTTGACATTACAAATATAGGAGATTGAAAATTTAGAGGTTACTTTTTTATCTATTTAAATTTTTTTTATTTTATTTTATATATTTTTTATTTTAACCCTGTAAAAAATAGGGTATAACTATTTTTAATTTAAAATATTATTATATTTGCATAAAATCAATAGGGTATAATATTAAAAATAAAAATTATGTCAACTTTACGTTTCCAAGCATTAAAAGATGCGTCAGGCAGAAAACCTGTAAAATTTGAAGAAGCCGGAAAAAAATCAGACCTTTTCGGTTCTAATGTGTTTAATGATAAAGCAATGAAGCAGTTCTTAACTTCAGATGCTCATAAAGGCGTAAAAGACGCGGTACAGCACGGAACTAAAATTGACAGAAAGCTAGCCGATTATATTGCAATGGGAATGAAAGAATGGGCATTGTCAAAAGGGGTAACTCATTATACACATTGGTTTCAACCATTGACAGGAACAACAGCTGAAAAACATGATGCTTTTTTCGAAACTTCGTATGATGGTTCAGATCCGGTTGAAAAATTTGGTGGAGGACAATTAGTACAACAAGAACCAGATGCTTCATCTTTCCCAAATGGTGGAATCAGAAATACTTTCGAAGCGCGGGGATATACTGCTTGGGACCCAACTTCTCCGGCATTTATTTTTGGAACTACTTTGTGTATTCCAACGGTTTTCATTTCGTATACAGGTGAAGCTTTAGATTATAAAACCCCACTTTTACGTGCCTTAAATGCCGTAGATGAAGCCGCAGTTGATGTTTGTAAATATTTTGATAAAAATGTAAAAAAAGTAACAGCCACTTTAGGTTGGGAACAAGAATATTTTTTAGTAGATGCTTCTTTGGCAAATTCTCGCCCCGATATCGTTATGACGGGTAGAACTTTGTTAGGTCATACATCCGCAAAAGGGCAACAATTAGATGATCATTATTTTGGTTCAATTCCATCTCGTGCTTTAAATTATATGCGTGAACTTGAGGAAGAATGTATGTTACTCGGAATACCAGTAAAAACGCGTCATAATGAAGTAGCACCAAACCAGTTTGAATTGGCTCCAATTTTTGAAGAAACCAATTTAGCGGTTGACCATAATTCACTATTAATGGATGTTATGTCAAAAGTGGGTGAACGCCACGATTTTAAAGTGTTGTTTCATGAAAAACCATTTAAAGGAGTTAACGGTTCTGGGAAACACAATAACTGGTCTATGGCAACTGATACAGGAGTAAACTTGTTATCTCCGGGCAAAACGCCAATGAGTAATTTACAATTCTTATCGTTTTTTATTAATACCATAAAAGCCGTTCAAGAATACGAAGAATTACTTCGTGCTTCTATTGCAACTGCAAGTAATGATCATAGATTAGGAGCAAATGAAGCGCCACCAGCCATTATTTCAGTTTTCATTGGGCAACAATTAACTAAAGTTTTAGCTGAACTAGAAGGTGTAACTAAAGGCAAATTATCACCGGAAGAAAAAACAGACTTGAAATTAAACGTTGTTGGTAAAATTCCCGAAGTGATTTTGGATAATACCGACAGAAACAGAACTTCACCGTTTGCTTTCACCGGAAATAAATTTGAATTCCGTGCCGTTGGTTCATCTGCTAACTGTGCTAATGCGATGACAACTTTGAATTCTATTGTGGCTAAACAATTAATTGATTTCAAAAAAGAAGTTGATACTTTAATTGAGAAAAAAGATTTAAAGAAAGACGAAGCTATTTTTAATGTATTAAGAGAATACATTAAAGAAACAAAAAACATCCTTTTTGAGGGTGATGGTTATAGTGATGCTTGGGAAAAAGAAGCTAAAAAACGTGGTTTAAGTAATCATAAAACAACACCTTTAGCATTAAAAGCTAAAGTTTCTAAAAAAGCATTAGACTTATTCAAAGATTTGAATGTAATGAACCATGTAGAAGTAGAAGCGCGTTATGAAATCGAATTGGAAGAATACACCAAGAAAATTCAAATTGAAGGAAGAGTTTTGGGAGATATTGCTCGTAACCATGTAATTCCAACTGCTATCCGTTATCAAAATACGCTGATTGAAAACGTTCGTGGATTAAAAGAAATCTTTGGAAAAGATTTTGAAAAAATTGCCAAAGAACAAATCTCTTTAATTAAAGAAATCTCCTCTCATATTGAAGGAATAAATTCTAATGTGGAAGATATGACCGAAGCCCGTAAAAAAGCAAATGCTTTGACCGATGCTCAAAAAATGGCCGAATCATATTGTGATAAAGTAAAACCCTATTTTGATGTAATAAGAGGACACTGCGATAAATTAGAGCTTTTGGTTGATGACGAGATATGGACTTTAACGAAATACAGAGAACTATTGTTTACGCGTTAATTCTATTATTTGCCACAATTTTAAAAAACCCGCTCGAGCGGGTTTTTTTATGATTTTTTTTGCAGTTATATTTTCTTTCTTCCATAATATTGCTTTGTTTTTGATTACTCAAAACAATTTTACGTAACTTTCGATTGTTTTTTTAACCTATGAAAACATATTTTAACTTTTTTTTCTTTTTAATTTCAATGACCTCTTGTTTCGCTCAAGAGAAATTCACTGTGTATTTTGAGAGTAAAAAGTTTGAATTAAATAACAAAGAAAATACAAAACTAAGTACTTGGATTTCCGAAAACAAGAGCAATAAAATAGTAGCCATTCACGGATTTACAGATGAAGATGGCACCAGTGGTTTCAACGATACTTTAGCTCAAAAACGAGTAAATTGTATTTTCAACGCTGTTAAAAATCAAATCGTAATCAGAGAAGATTTTAAAACAAGAAGTTTTGGAGAAAGCTTTGAACAATCAAAAAACAAGGCGGAAAATCGCAGAGTTGTCATTTATTATATTCTTGAAATAGATCTACCACGTGAAGATGAAATCCTCGGGATTAAAAAAGAAATTGTCAAGGAACAACCTAGACCTGAAATTGTTTACCCAGAAAAATTAGTATTTGAAAATCCAAATGGAACCAAATCTGAGTTCAAACTCGACCACGCTTTTATGAAGAAAGTAGGTGAAGCCAAATCGGGCGAAAAACTCATAATTGAAAACCTGAATTTTGTTATCAATACGTTTGCTGTTGTTAATGAATCTCGTGGAAAATTGTATGAGTTACTTTTGGTACTTCAAAAAAATCCAAGTTTAAAAATTGAAATCCAAGGTCATTTATGTTGCATGCCTATTGACAGAGCTGATTTGTCAACGCAACGAGCTAAAGCGCTTTATAATTTTTTGCTGAATCAAAATATATCTAAGGACAGATTGTCATATAAAGGTTTTGGAAGCTCACAACCTATTTATGCATTACCTGAAAAAGATGAACAAGAACGAGCTGCCAATCGCAGGGTAGAAATCTTAATCGTAAATAATTAATGAAAATAAAAATCATCATATTATTTTTTCTAATTTCCTTCAAATCTTTGGGACAAAAACAAATTGAAGTTTTTTTTGACTTCAATAAAGATTTTCCAAATCAAACTTCCATTTTAGAAATCAATGAGTGGATTGCTAAAAATAAAAATGTAGAAATCACTAAACTCCTTGGATATTGCGATAGCATTGATACCAAGGATTACAATAAAAAATTAGCAGTAAAACGCATTGAAAATGTTCAGATCTTATTGGATAAAAGCGGTTTGAAGTTTAATAAAGAATTGGAAAAAACTGCTTTTGGTAAAGATTTCAAACAATCGAAAATTCAGGCAGAAAACAGAAAAGTAACCATTTTTTACAATGAACCTTTAATTTTACCTGCCGAAAGTGAATTGACCAAAAAGATAAAAAGCTCTAAGGTAGGAGAGATTATTACTTTGCCGAACATTTACTTTTTTAATAATTCAGCTCGAATTGTACCTAAATCGCAACCAACACTAATTGATTTGCGTTGTGCGATGGAAGAAAATCCAAAACTTAAAATCGAAATTCAGGGACATATTTGCTGTCAAATGAATGGTGATATAAACAATGTTTCCACAGCAAGAGCGCGCGCCATTTATAATTATTTAATTCGAAGTAAAATTGATAGAAAGCGAATGACTTTTAAAGGTTATGGAACTTCAAAACCGATACACCCAATTCCAGAAAAAACTGAACAGGAAGAAAGCGAAAACCGTCGTGTTGAAATTCTCATCGTTGAGAAATAAATCAATTTGAAAATTTGAGAATTTGAAAATTAGAATAATTGTTTTTTCTATCTTCAAATCTTCAAATCTTCAAATCATTTCACCTTCAAATTGTCTAATTCACACATTAGACATATCTTTGCGGAACAACACACAACACTAAACATGAGTTCCGATAACAGTCAACGTTACAATCTTCGAGGAGTATCGGCTTCAAAAGAAGACGTACACAACGCTATTAAAAACATCGACAAAGGATTATTCCCAAAAGCTTTCTGCAAAATTGTTCCCGATTATCTTACTAATGATGACAACTATTGCCTCATTATGCATGCCGATGGAGCTGGAACTAAATCGTCTTTGGCCTATTTGTATTGGAGAGAAACCGGAGATATTTCCGTTTGGAAAGGTATTGCACAAGACGCCTTGATTATGAATATTGACGATTTGCTTTGTGTTGGTGCGACTGATAATATACTGCTTTCATCAACTATCGGAAGAAATAAAAACCTAATTCCGGCAGAAGTGATTTCTGCCATTATCAACGGAACTGAAGAATTGATTGCAGAGCTAAAAACGTTTGGTGTTACCATCCATTCTACTGGCGGTGAAACGGCTGATGTTGGCGATTTAGTGCGAACGATAATTGTAGATTCAACCGTTACAGCCCGAATGAAACGCAGTGATGTAATTGATAATGCAAATATCAAAGCAGGAGATGTGATTGTTGGTTTGGCTTCTTTCGGCCAGGCCAAATATGAAAAAAGTTACAATGGCGGAATGGGAAGCAACGGTTTGACATCAGCGCGTCATGACGTTTTTGCCAGCTATTTAGCCGAGAAATATCCGGAAAGTTTTGATAGTTCGGTCCCAAATGATTTGGTCTATTCCGGAAACACAAAACTCACGGACGAAGTTGAAAATTCTCCAATTGATGCTGGAAAATTAGTGCTGTCACCAACTAGAACATACGCCCCAATCATTAAAACTATTCTAAACAAATACACACCAAAAGACATCCACGGAATGGTGCATTGTTCCGGTGGAGCACAAACAAAAGTGCTTCATTTCGTAGATAAAGTTCATGTAATAAAAGACAATCTTTTTCCCGTTCCGCCACTTTTCAAATTGATACAAGAACAATCCAAAACGAGTTGGAAAGAAATGTATCAAGTCTTTAACTGCGGCCACCGAATGGAATTATATGTTCCAAAAGAAATTGCCAATGATATAATCGAGATCTCAAAATCTTTTGGTGTTGAGGCTCAAATTGTGGGTAGAGTAGAGGCAAGCGAAAATAATAAACTCACTATTACTAGTGTGTTTGGGAAGTTTGAGTATTAAAATAGAAATGATGACTATCAACCTAAAAAATGGTGTCGATAAATTGCTTTTTGGAATGAAGCAAAAGGATGTTGAGTTGCTTTATGGCAAACCTAGTAAGCAATTTAATGATGAAGATGGTAATGTCATTTTTTTGTATAATCAGCAAAAATGGAGTTTAACCTTTTATGAAGACGAAGCTTTTCGTTTGGGTTATATAATTTGCTCGCATCCAGATGCCACCATTTTGGATAAAAAAATTATTGGAAGAAATATAGAGGTTGTTAAAAATGAATTGCCATTTAAATCCTGGACAAAAGAAGATTTTGATACTACAGAAAATCACTTCAATGAAAGCAACTGGTTGATTTTACAATCTGAATACGATGATGTTATACGAGTTGAAATAGGAGCAATTATCAATGACAAAGACGAGTTTGATTGGAAGTTTAAAAGCTAATTAACCACAAAGATCACCAAGAAAAAGGCACAAGTTCACTAAGTTTTGTATTGCGCTTTGTGCCTTCTTTGTGTTACTTAGTGGTTAAACTTATATAATTTCCGCGCTTAAACCTGCTTCAAGTAATTGGGTACATTGTGGTTTTAGTTCATCAAACGAACCTGTTTTAACAGTACACTTTCCTTTATAGTGAACTAAAATGGCACATTGTTCGGCTTGTTCCGGAGTATGATTACATACTCGAATCAGTGTGTCAATCACATGATCAAAAGTGTTGACATCATCGTTATACAATACGATTTCGTTATTAATTCCGATTTGTTCTTCAACTAAAACGTCTTCCTGAACTTTTTCGATAGTACTCATTTTCATAGCGTTTTACAAGGTGTAAAATTTTCAACAGCTAATTTACATATTTCAACGAAACCCAATTATTTCTTTCGAATTTTTTAACAAATGTCAATCCTTTTTCGGTGCAGGACTCATCAATAAATGGAATGTCTTCATTATAGAAACCACTTAATAAAAGGATTCCGTTTTTGTTTAAACAATCCACATATTGTTGCATGTCATTTAATAATATATTGCGATTGATATTGGCAATTATCAGGTCATATTTATTTCCTTTTAATAAAGAAGCATCGCCCTCATAAACAGAGATTTCATAGCAATTATTACGTTCTGCATTTTCAATAGAATTCAAGTAACACCAATTATCTATATCGATGGCGTCAATGGGTTTGGCACCTTTCATTTCGGCAAGAATAGCCAAAATAGCTGTTCCGCAACCCATGTCTAGTGTTTTTAAATTTGAAACATTAGTTTCTAAAAGATGTTGAATCATCATATGTGTAGTTTCATGATGACCAGTTCCGAAGCTCATTTTTGGTTCGATTACTATATCAAATTCGGCATAAGTTTTTGGGTGGAAAGGTGCGCGAACATGGCATTTGCCATTTACATCGATTGGTTCGAAGTTTTTTTCCCATTCCTCATTCCAATTGACTTGCTCAATTTCTTCTATTGTATGGGAAATAGTGAAGTCAGGAGAATCTAACAAATAAATATCATCTAATATATTTTTAGTCCAAAGGTCTTTTTGAATATAGGCACTAAATCCATTTTCAGTTTCCATAAAACTTTCAAAAGGTTTTTCGCCAAGTTCTGCGATTAAAATTTCGGAACCTGGTTCTTTTGGGTCAACCGAAAAATGGTATGCTAAATAGATGTTTGACATTCTTTTTTTTGCAAAGGTAACAATCGTAACCCTTAGTATGAATTCATTTCATTAAAAATTAATCATCTGTATTGGCAACAGTTTTTAAACTGGCATTTGGAATTTCGTCAGGTGTAACACTAAAAATCATCAACTTGCTGTAGCGTTTTCCGTCTACGTCATAAAGATAAGTAATAGTATTTTCTTTAGGATTATAGACCAATTTTGCTCTCATAAATTTGGAACGGATTAACCATGTTCCTTCTTCTTCGCTGGTTTGTGTGAATTCAATAATGGAGCCATGATGCAATCTCGCTAGCCCATTATCATTCATGCTGATTACGATATAACCATTAGTTTTGGAACCTATTTCACGAATATCAATAACAGAGTTTTCATATTCTGTTTCTTTAAGTTCGTATTTTTCGAACTCTTTGTTCCAGATATAATATTTTCGAGATTCGGATTGAAACCGTTTCTGAATATCTATTTGGGCATTTGTGTTCCAACAGTATACACTCAAAAACAGTAGGATGAGTTTTGCTTTCATTTGTTTTGACTTTAGGGTGAAGTAAAAATAGTCAATTAATTCGATTAAAAGCAAAAATAATCGATAAAATACAAATTAATATTAAAAAAATAAAAATAACCTTTCAAAAAATATGAAAGGTTGTTATTTAAATACTATTTTTCTTATATTGAACTTACAATTGCGGCAAAGTCTGTTGCTTTTAAAGCGGCACCACCAATTAGTCCACCATCGACATCGGGTTTTGAGAAAATTTCTTTAGCGTTTTCTGGTTTAACGCTACCGCCATAAAGTATAGATACATCTTCGGCGATAGTACTCCCAAAACGTTGTCTAACAGTTTCTCTGATAAAGCGGTGCATTTCCTGTGCTTGTTCTGGAGAAGCGGTTTCTCCTGTTCCAATAGCCCAAACAGGCTCGTATGCTAAAACTATTTGTTCCCAATTTTCATCTTTAATATGAAACAATCCGTCACGAAGTTGGTTTTCTACTATGTTAAAGTGTTGGTTGTTTTGTCTGTCTTTTAGTTCTTCACCAAAGCAAAAAATGACTGTCATATTGTGAGATAATGCAGTAGTTACTTTATCTGCCAAAATAAAATCGGTTTCATGAAAATAAGCACGTCTTTCAGAATGACCAATGATAACGATATTTACTCCAATACTTTTAAGCATATCTGCTGAAATTTCACCAGTATAAGCGCCACTTTCAAACTGACTCATATTTTGAGCAGCTACAGCAATATTAGTAAACTCCAAATGATCAACAGCTGAAGCTAGATTAATAAATGTTGGTGCAACGATAACTTGTGCTTCAACATCATTAGGTAATTTATCAATTAATTCATTTAATAAATCTTCTGTTTCTTCAGCATTTTTGTGCATTTTCCAATTGCCTGCAACAATTTTTTGTCTCATTATTCTAGATTTTTTAATTGCTTATTAATTTTATCAAAATCAGTTTCAATAGCACGATATATTACAATTTTGCCTTTTTTATCAATAATAATATATCTTGGAATCCAATCTAAATCTATTGATTTCCCAAATTCACCTTTCATGCCATCGGTTGCCCAATAATGATCACCTTTTAATTCGTGTTTTTCAATTCCGGCTTGCCATTTGTCAAAAGCTTTATCCATTGAAATAAATACATAATCTACATTTGGATTATTGGTTTGCATTTCTTTTACTTTTGGCATGGCTTTTACGCAATCGCTGCACCAAGATGCCCAAATTTCAATAACTGTAACTTTACCATTATGTTTTTTTAATATTTCACTAAAAGAAATTTCTTTATTATCGATAGAAATTATTTTTTTTGATAAACTCTCTTTGGAAAATTCTTTGTTTTGTGCATTGCTACAAGATAAAGCAGTCACAGTTGTAAGTAAATAGAGAGCAATTTTTTTCATGTTTTTTTGAATATAGGTTATAGATCTTTCTTTTTATTTTGATCTTTTAAATAAAAGATTTTATGTTTTTTTCTTCGTCGCTCGCGTCTTTCTTTTTTCTTTTTATTGTCATAAATATATTTTATAATTAAAAGTATGCCTAATCCAGAAGAAAATACGAAAGCACTTCCAATAAGTATATAAATGGTGTTTCCTAAAGGTGGATCTTCCATTGTAGAAATATGTTCTAAAATATAATAGCCTAAAATAAATATTACAATACAAGCACCAATTCCTATTAATGCTTGCTGATTAGGTCTTCTGGACATTATATATTTAATCATATTCTAAAGTTTGATTTATAAAAATAGTAAAAGAAATAGAACTAATTTATTTTTTCAGTTCAGAAAATGGTTTGTTAATCAATTTTTGGTAGTCAACAGGGTCAAATTTGTTATCAGTAATGCCAAAATAATATTTGTATTCATTTCCGTTCCACAAATATTTCACACCCGGAGTATCTTTTCCGGAACCTAATACTTTCCAAAAAGGGATGACTTCAATTATTTTGAATGGATATTCAGCTCCAGCATATTTGAAAAAGTCAGGAATTAAATCAGCTTCTTCATTCATAAAAATAATCGAAATTTCAGGAAAATTTTTATTTTTTTGTTTCAATTCAGTCAACTCTTTTGCTGCTACTCGACAATGGTCGCAACCAGGTACAAAAAAGCAAAGCGTTTTTCTTCCGTTGTCAATTTTAGAAAAATAGGAAGCATAACCTGATTTGTGTTTTTCAGGCTCAGTTATTTCTTTTTTCACTTCAGTTTTTTCAGCTTCAATTTTCTTTATAGTATCTTTTGAAACTACAATAGCTGTAGTGTCTACAGTTACTTGTTGAATAGTATCAGTTGTTGTCTCTTCCGGAGATGAAACTTCAAAGTTACTTTCCGTTGGCTGTATTGGAGCCAACATGAAAATAGCCAAAATTGTAGCAAAAAGTACAGTCGTCAAAACCCAAAAGTTTCCGGTTTTAGTATCTTTTGGCAACAAAACAAACAGATAAGCTAAGAGTCCTACAGCTACTATGTTTTTGATTATAGCTTCTATCGGAGTCATAGGAATAAGTTCTCCGAAACAACCACAGTTTCCGGTATTTCCACCACTTAAAAAAGTCACATAGCTCAAATGACCTATAAAGACAGACAATAATAAAATGGTAATCGGAATAATGAATTTACGTAAATAGTTTATCTGTAACAATAATAATCCTAATGCCAATTCAATTCCGATAAGTGTTCGAGAGAAGAATGGTGCAAAACCTTCAGAAAATCCCATAGGATATAATTGTTTCACTTCAAACGTTGAAATTGCAAAATAAGGGGAATCTAATAATTGTGCTTTTGATAGTTTAGCTAGAGCAGAAACTATAAAAAGAACAGCTACAATAATTCTCAAAGACCAGGTAATACTATTTTTTGAAAGTGCCATATTTTTTTAAATTACAAATTGATAAAAACTAAATTCCATGTAAATTCCAAAAGATTAAATTTTAAAAATTAAAACGTTATTTTGATTTTTCTATTATGGATGATAAAATTAGTTTTAATTCTGTTGCTTCTTGTAATAGTTTTGATGCTTCGTTTTCAAAAACAGGATTCACGGCTTCAATTATCCTTAACCAATAAACACTTTCTTTAGCCTCTTTTCTTGAAATTTTCAATCTAAAAAGAAAATCTTTTTTACTTAGACCCTCATTGGCCTCTATATAATTTGCACCAATAGAGCCAGAAGATTTAATCAATTGTTTACTGTCTTCAATATTTGAAATAGAATTTGGAAGTTTTGATAAAAATAATCTACAACTTATTGCAAATTGTAATGTTCTTTCTTCTAAATCATACTTCTTTTCCATTCCTGTTTTGTTTTAAATTTTGGTTTTAGAATTTGAAAATTATTTGAATTTTGTTATTTCTAATTTGTTATTTAATTACCAAATTTCATTAAAATTAGCGCAAAAACGGAGTAATTAATCATGTCTTGATAATTGGCATCAATGCCTTCTGAAACCAAAGTTTTTCCTTTATTGTCCTCAATTTGCTTTACGCGAAGTAACTTTTGCAGAATCAAATCGGTTAACGAACTAACACGCATTTCGCGCCAAGCTTCTCCATAATCGTGATTTTTGTCTTCCATAAGTGATTTTGTAGCGGCAATTTTCTCATCATACAACTGAATCGCTTTAGCCGAATCTAAATCGGGTTGGTCAACAACACCTAAATCCAATTGGATTAATGCCATAATGCAATAGTTAATAATCCCAATGAATTCAGCAGTTTCGTCTTCGTTAACTTTTCGAATTTCGTTTTGTTGTAAACTTCTAATACGTTGGGCTTTGATGAATATTTGGTCGGTTAATGATGGCAATCTCAAGATTCTCCAGGCACTTCCATAATCTTGCATTTTGTTAGTAAAAAGTTGTCGGCAAATTGCGATAACCTTATCATATTCTTGAGAAGTTTTACTCATTTCAGTGTATCTTTGTGTCAAATTTCACCAAAAGTAAAGAATTAAGATTGAAGTACAAAGTACAAAATCTTATTACTCAATTAAGATTGACTATGACTATTAATTGCCTCGGAAAGCTAATTGATTTAACATCTCCCAAAGTAATGGGAATATTGAACGTCACTCCAAATTCGTTCTACGATGGTGGCAAACATTCTGATGATGAAAGTGTGCTTTTCCAAGTTGAAAAAATGCTCTCTGAAGGCGCTACTTTTATTGATATTGGTGCTTATTCTAGTAAACCAAGTGCAGAATTTGTTTCGGAAGAAGAAGAGATTAGCCGATTAATTCCAGTTATACAATTAGTTTTAAAACATTTTCCGGCCACATTGATTTCTGTTGATACTTTTCGTGCCAAAGTGGCGAAAGCAGCGATTGAAAAAGGAGCTTGCATTATCAATGATATTTCTGCAGGAAGTTTGGACGCAGCAATGATGGCCACAGTTGCCAAACTTCATGTTCCCTATATAATGATGCACATGAAAGGTAATCCGCAAACAATGCAAAGTATGGCGTATTATGAAAATATTACCAAAGAAATGCTGTTTTACTTTTCAGAAAAAGTAGCGCAAGCAAGAAGTTTAGGAATCAGTGATTTGCTAATCGATCCCGGATTTGGATTTGCCAAGACAAAAGACCAAAATTTTGATGTGATGAATAATTTAGAGTTATTTCAAATGCTCGAATTACCAATATTAGTTGGCGTTTCAAGAAAATCAATGATATACAAAACGCTCGAAACTTCACCCGAATTTGCACTAAATGGGACTACAGTTTTAAATACCATAGCTTTGCAAAAAGGCGCCAATATCCTTCGGGTTCACGATGTAAGAGAAGCTATGGAAACCATAAAGTTAGTTAGTCAATTATGAAAGGTGTAGTTCTTTTAGTTCTATTATTTTTATTGTCTTCCTGTCAAAATAAAGAAGTTGTCTTGCCTCAAGCCAATGAAACTGTACTTGCCGATGTGAAAGATTATTCTCCGATTTATTTTATTTTTAAAACAGAAGAAAAAGACACTTTAATTGAAGTCAACAGAAGAAAATCAATTAGTTCGACCAATTGGTTTTTTACTATAGATAAGCGTTTGCAATTGCGAAAAGTGATATTGGAAATTAAAAAACTGCAAGCCAAAAAGACTTCAAGCATGGACAAAAGTACAACGTCTGAAAATTATTTTACTTATACAGATACGGTTAAAAAAACTATGGCTTTCTTTCCTTTTACCAAAGTGAAATATAAGTTAGAGAAACCCGATTTTAATGTAATCTATTTTTATTTAGACCGAAATGATTTGGTTCATTTTGAGGATGAAGTTTTTTCTAAAAATGAGTTACAGACATTTTTGGATTCAAAACCAGTACCGGCTTCAAACGTTGTTTTTGCTTATGATAAGGGAATGTCGTTTGGAAAATATATACAGTATCAATTTTTTGTAAAGCATTTGACTGCTCCTAAGGGAATGAGTATCAATACAAAAAAAGAATACATTTATTGAACTTCGTAAATCGTACTTTTACTGATGATGATAAGGTTCATTTTTGAGAATAGTAAATCCACGATATAATTGTTCGATAAAAAATAAGCGTACCATTTGATGCGAAAATGTCATCAGTGAAAGTGAAATTTTGCCCTGTGCTTTTTGATAGACTTCATCGCTAAAGCCATATGGACCGCCAATCACAAAAACTATAGTTTTAGCTCCTGAATTCATTTTCTTTTGCAGATAATCCGAAAAACCAACACTGGAAAAAGTAGTGCCTTTTTCATCTAATAAAATCAATTGGTCTGTCGATGTGAGTTTCGCCAAAATCAATTCGCCTTCTTTTTCTTTTTGCTGACTTTCAGAAAGATTTTTGATGTTTTTAATATCGGGAATAATTTCCAAATCAAACTTAATGTAAAAAGACAACCGCTTTGTGTAATCATCAATTAGTGATTGCAACGCTTTGTTATCTGTTTTACCAATGGTTAAAAGTTTTATGTTCATAAATTGATTTTTGAACCATATAAGTCATATAAGTTCGTTTAAGTCTTTAAAAACTTATATGGCTTATATGGTAGATAATTTTATTAATTCCAAATCTTCCAGGCTTTTTCTGCTTGAAGGACTAACATTTCGTAACCGTTTTTGGTAATAGCACCTTTCTTTTTAGCTTTTTTCAAAAACTGGGTTTCTTCGGGATTGTATATTAAATCAAAGGCGATGTGTTTTTCAGTGAAAAAATTATATGGAATTGGAGGAAATTCTTTAGTGTTTAGACTTGTTCCAACAGGTGTACAATTGATCACAATCTGATAATTATCAAAAGTAGTAGCATTGATTCGGTTGTAATCAATCATGCCCTCTTTTTCTTCACGAGTCACAAAAGTGTATAGAATTCTAAGTTTGTCTAAAGCAAACGAAACTGCTTTTGCTGCTCCACCGGTTCCGAGAATTAATGCTTTTTTATGATGAGGTTTTAGTAATGGTTCTAAAGATTTCATAAAACCATAATAATCGGAATTGTATCCTTTTAGGTTTCCTTTTTTGGTAACCCGAATAACATTTACGGCTCCTATTTGAGCTGCATTTTTAGAAAGTTTATTCAGATAAGGAATTATTGTTTCTTTATACGGAATGGTAACATTCAAGCCAATTAAATCAGGATTATTGGCAATAACTGTTGGGAATTCTTCAATGATTTGAATGTCAAAATTCTCGTAAGAGCAATCGGCTAAATTTCCCAAAGCAAATTTATCGTTAAAGTATTTCTTTGAAAAGGAATAGCTAATGTTTTTGCCGAGTAAACCAAATTGTCTTTGCGACATTTATTCTGGTTTTTTGTGTTTTGCAATATATTCTTGAACAGAAGTTCTATCCCAAACGGTCGGAAATAATTCTTTTATAATGGTGTGGTGTTTAAAGTTAAGTCGCAAACCATTGCTCAAATGAAAATTTCCTTTTTCTTCCTCGCTCAAAAGCATGTGAAATCCGGCCATACGATATTCTATTTCATAATCATCCGGGAAGTATTCCGCTGCTTGAATTAAAGTTAAAATAGCGTTATTGTATTCGCCCATTATTTGCATAATGTCTACCCAAAATAACCAAGTGTCTAACTGATAGTCGCCAAATTCAATAGCTTTTCGATATCCAAATTCAGCTTCTTCAAATTGATCCATCGCTTTGTTAATGGTTGCATAACGTTTCCAGTACAAGCGATTTTGGTCATCAATAGCCAAGGCTTTGTTGACGAAATACAACGCTTTTTGATAATTTTTTTGACGAACATAAAAATCAGTAATTGCAATCCATCCTTTGTCTAACAATGGATCTTCGTGTACTGTTTTATTGAAAAATTTTAGGGCTTGTACTTTGTTGCCGAGTTTTTCATAACATTTACCAATACGCAACAAAGCATAAGAGGTTGGATCATCTAACTCTATAGTTTTGTCATAACTTTCAATGGCTTCTTCATAGCGTTTCAATCGCTCTAAAGCTTTTCCTTTTTCCATAAAAGCGCCAACAAATTCTTCGTCTATATAAGTAGCGAATTCAAAAGAGCGTACTGCATTTTCATAATCTTTTACACCATAATATAATCTTCCGGACTGGTGCCAGGCTATTTCGCTATATGGATTTCTTTCGATATATGTTTTAAGGTATTCAATGGCTCCCAAATTTTGATCTAAAAATTCAAAACAATACACTACATTATATAGTGCGGATTGATCTTCAAAATCTTCTTCCAAACATTTTATGAAGTTTTCTTTTGCCAATTCCAGATTATCCATAAAAAGAAATTCCATTCCAATAAGGTTGTAGACGTCGGCTAAATCTTCGGTATATTTCAAAGCTGTTTGTAAAAACTCCACAGCTTTTTCGTGATTATCTCTTTTAGAATAAATATTGGCTTTTTGAATAAAAATTTCTTCGTTAGTAGGTTCGATAGCGTAAAGCTCGTTAAGTAACTTTTCAGCTTGGTCAAGTTTATCATCATACACCAACATTTCTACTTGCACAAGTTTTAATCCGCTTGATTTTGGGTGTTGTTCCAACCCTAACTTTAAAGCTTTCTTTGCTAAAGTGGCTTTGCCCATATCAAGGTAATGGAGAATGATTTCCTCGAATTCCTCTGAGTCGAAAAAGAGTACTTTGTTGGTTTTCAACATCGATTCAAATTTCGATAAGGATAAGTTGTAGTCTTCTTCGTCGTGATCTAGGTGCATAACTAGGTGTTAAAATTAACCTTAATAAAATTAGGGAAAGACAGTGCTTTTTTAGTGAACAGCGATTATTATTGTAAACAATTTAATTAACAATTTTTTAATTCGCTGAGAATCTCATCCATAGCCTCAATGATTATGGCGCAACCTTCTCTGATTTCATTTTCAGATATTGTTAACGGAGGAGTAATTCGGATAGCGCAACTTTCAAAAAGCAGCCAAAATAAAATCAAACCTTTGTCTTGACATTTTAAAATTACTTTATTGGTAATCTCAGTATCTTTTGTCATTGCAGCTAGCATCAATCCTCTTCCGCGGATTTGCTCTATCAAAGGATGTACCAAAAGCTCCCGAAACAGTTTTTCTTTTGCCAGAGATTGATTGCTGTAATCTTTTTCTAAAATTTCTTCTAAAGTAGCTAAACAAGCTGCCGCAATGACAGGATGGCCGCCAAAAGTGGTAATATGTCCTAATTTAGGATCATGACTTAATAAGTCCATGTACTTTTCGTTGGCTACAAAACCGCCGACAGGCATTCCGCCGGCCATTCCTTTTCCTATTATAATTACGTCGGGAATAACATTGTAGTTTTCAAAACCGAACAGTTTTCCTGTGCGTCCAAAGCCGGGTTGGATTTCATCCAGAATCAGTAAGGCACCCACTTCTTCGCAACGTTTTTTGATTTTGGCTAAGAAATCATTCTGGGGTTCAATAAAACCAGCGCCGCCTTGGATACTTTCGAGGATGATTCCGGCTGTTTTGGTTGTTATTTTCTGAATATCTTCTTCGTTATTGAAAGTAATAAAATCAACATCGGGAATTAACGGACGGAAAATTTGTTTGCGTTCTTCAAAACCCATTACGCTCATTGAGCCCATAGTATTGCCATGATAAGCATTATGACAAGATATTAATTGACTTCTTCCGGTTACTCTGCGGACTAATTTCAAAGCACCTTCACAGGCTTCGGTACCGGAATTAACCAAATAAACTTTATTTAAACTTGGAGGTAAATGTGCTACTAATAATTTGCAATAAGCTACGGATGGATGTTGTGCATATTCACCATAAACCATCACATGTGAATATTTGTCTAATTGGTCTTTGATAGCCTGATTAACTTTTGGATGTTGATGTCCTAAACTTGCAGCCGAAACTCCAGCCACAAAATCAAGGTATTTTTTATTATTCGTATCGTATATATAAGAGCCAATAGCATGTGAAATTTCCATACCTAGAGGATAAGGTGAGGTTTGTGCTTGGTATTTAAGGAAATCTTGTTTCATTTTTTTTACTGCAAAGGCGCAAAGTTTTACGAATGTTCACAAAGTTATAGTAAGCGAACTGAATGCTGTGACTGAAAACTATTTTACAATTGGTTTTGGATTGTTTTTATCATAATCCAATGTTTCTTTACTCGGCTCCAACGGAACATTCTTTTTAGCCATTTCAACTTTCTTTTCTGCCTGTATTTTGGCATCCATTTCATTTTCTTCTGGAGGAAAAATATCGTCTTTGGATTTTATCCGTTCATCGCCACGCCAGACAAAACCACGTAGTTTCCTAGCGTTTTCGGGCAAATCTTTCTCCGGATATACGTCGCCATCAGGATTGTTATATACAGTTATAGTTTCAATTGTGTTTTTGTCTAATATCAAATTAATCTTACTACCCACGCTTTTGTTGATGCCAATGAGTTCTTGTTTATCGTTTCGCAGGTAATAAATGACTTCAGTATTCTTAATAATATCAACTTCGTTTAGTTTATTGTCTTTGAATTTTCCATAAAGATTTTGACCTTTAACCTGATTATACCCATTCCCAATTGTATCCTTGGATATAATAAAGGCATTGTTCAGGACTTTAAGCGAATCAAGTTTTTCAGTATTGTTATTTCCAATAAGATGCATGATATCGCCAGTCATTTGGTTGTCATAATTCCAAAGTATAGGTCTCCCAATAAGTTTTGTTAAAGCAATTTTTTGATTGGAATGAATAGAATCACATTTCCCGCTCATATCCGTTTTGTAAAATCGGACGTTATTGAAAGCACGAATGATTCGGTCGCCCGTTTTTCCGGTAATCAACATTTTCTTCCCGTGGATATACATGGAATCGTTTTCGACTAACGATATGGCTACAGCCCTTTTTGTAACCATCATCGAATCTCTCTCCGTTTTTAGATTGCGATAAATTTCGGCATAGTGCCCTTTGATAATTCCTTTATTGATTGAATCGGTAATTTTTACATTATTAGTTGCTGAAGCATATTCTCGGTTTCGATCATAATACAAACTATCCCCTTCAATTCGTCGGTCTTTGTATTTGATGTAGGATTTTCGAAGAAAATAGGCAAAGTTCTTTTTGGTATCGTAAAACCCTTTTTCGGTATAAATAAAATTCTCTTTACTTGTTATGGTTGATGGGCCAAATAAATAGGAGTGCCCCGAGTTGGTATAATAATCCAAATGATTCGACTTGATGGTATATTTTGGATTGGTTATAGTAACTGTGGTTAGAAATTTAAATTTCTTTTCGTTGGCAAAATACCTTCCGGATTTACTTTTTAAAGTATTCTCTTTGTTCGTAATTTTCCCATAAGAGTTATAAAAAGCTTCCTGTGTATTCCGGTCAAAGTTTATGGTATCGGTAACCAAAGTCGATTCAGGAGAACGCATTATTACATTGCCGGTCGCATAGGCTTTTTTGACTTCACCATTGTATTCGGCATATTTGCTATTTAAGAATAGCGTGTCGCCCTGAATCATTTGAACTTCGCCAAAAGCTTTGATATAATTTTCTTTTTGAAAAAAATAGGCTTTGTTACAAGTAAAAACTACTCCTTCGTGACTTACACGAACATGACCTGAAAGCAATAAAGCGTCGGGAATTTCAGTTTGGTTTATATCCGCAAAATCAGAGTAGTCTACATTTATTTTGGAAGATTTCTGCGCATTTCCACTGGTAAGTGTAAAGAGTAATAATCCGATGTAAAAAAGTAACTTTTTCAATGAGTCCATATTTGTGCCAAATTTATGAAATTCGGAACAATGAAAATGGTTATTAAGAATTATTTATGTTACATATATTTCTATATTTGTGACTATGACTTAATGAACCTTTTTTAAGCCTGAAGTATAGTATGAAAACAAGTTTAACATTTGCGATAGTAATGAGTTGTGTTATTGCAAACACAACCCTTGCTCAAAAAAAGGCCACTATGAGTGCCAAACCCAAAGTTATAACATCACCTAAAAAAGATGTAGTCTATCAGGTTTTTACCCGTTTATTCGGAAACAAGAATACCACCAACAAACCTTGGGGAACGATTGAAGAAAATGGCGTTGGGAGGTTTAACGATTTTACCGATAAAGCCTTGCAGGAAATTAAAAAATTGGGTGTAACTTATATTTGGTACACTGGAGTTCCACATCATGATGTGATTAGAGATTATACTAAATACGGCATTTCTAATGATGATCCCGATGTGGTAAAAGGACGAGCAGGTTCACCTTATGCTGTGAAAGATTATTACAATGTAAATCCGGATTTAGCTGTTGATCCAGCAAAACGATTGGAAGAATTCGAAGCATTAATTGCACGAACTCACAAGAATGGACTTAAAGTAATTATCGATATAGTGCCGAATCACATCGCCAGAAATTATCATAGTTTAAGTAACCCTAAAGGAGTTCGCGATTTTGGTGCCGATGATGATACTTCGGTAGAATATGCCCGAGACAATAACTTTTATTATATTCCCGGCAAAGCATTTGAAGTGCCAACATCGCCAACTTACCAACCTTTAAATGGTGAAAAAAATCCTATGATTGATGGTAAGTTTGCCGAATTTCCAGCAAAATGGACAGGCAATGGTTCGCGCGAAGCAAAGCCGGATATTAATGATTGGTATGAAACCGTAAAAGTGAATTATGGAATCAAACCGGATGGTTCAAAAGATTTTCCGGAGCTTCCAGAAGGCTTCGACAAAAAAGACTGCAAAGCACATTTTGAGTTTTGGAAAGATAAAGATGTGCCAAGTTCCTGGAAAAAATTCCGTGACATTGCTTTGTATTGGACAGCAAAAGGTGTCGACGGTTTTCGCTTTGACATGGCCGAAATGGTACCTTATGAGTTTTGGAGTTATATGAATTCCACTATCAAGATGAAGAATCCAAAAGCGTTTTTATTGGCCGAAGTATACAATCCTAAAGAATACAGAAACTATATTAATCTAGGAAAAATGGATTATCTCTATGATAAAGTAGAGACATACGATCATTTGAAAGCAGTAATTCAAGGCAAAACTTTACCGGATGGCTTATCGGATATACAGAACGGATTGGCCGATATTGAACACCACATGCTCCACTTTTTAGATAACCATGATGAACAACGATTGGCGAGTCCAGAATTTGCTGGAACTCCCGAAAAAGGCAAGCCTATGATGGTTGTTTCAGCAACAATAAGTTCTTCTCCAACCATGATTTATTTCGGACAGGAATTAGGCGAAGATGGAAAAGAAAATGCTGGTTTTGGAACCCATTCTCGTACCTCTATTTTTGATTATATTGGAGTTCCGCATCACCAACGCTGGATGAATGGCGGTAAATTTGATGGTGGACAATTATCGAAAAGCCAAAAGGACTTAAGAGATTTTTACAAACGTTTGCTAAACTTTACATTAAATAGCGACGCTTTGATGGGCAAATTCAAGGAAATACAAACGATTAATAGAAACGAAACCAAAGCCTACGACCCAGGAATGTATTCGTATGTTCGTTGGACAGCTAAGGAAAAACTAATAGTAGTAGTCAATTTTTCATGGGTAACAACCAGCCATTTTGAGTTGAAAGTACCTGAAGATGTGATAAAATCATGGAATATGAACGACGGATTGTATGATGTGAAAGACCAACTCTATGGAAGCACAGCGCAGTTAAAAGTAACTAACGGAAAAGGGACAATACAGTTGAATGTAAAGCCAAGCGAGAGTTTTATATTTAAGTTGTAATCTTAATTTATATCAAAAAGAAACCCTTTCAAGTTGATGAAAGGGTTTCTTTTTTTACCTCGTTATCGTCTGTTTCCTATCTGG
Source organism: Flavobacteriaceae bacterium (assembly GCA_947456955.1). Classification (GTDB taxonomy): domain Bacteria; phylum Bacteroidota; class Bacteroidia; order Flavobacteriales; family Flavobacteriaceae; genus Flavobacterium. Next base: position 55,819 of record CANGTQ010000007.1, read on the forward strand.
ACCAACAGACACGATTTTTATTGGGACTTCAACTTCTTTTTCTATAAATTCGATGTATTCTTTTAACTCTTTTGGTAAACTATCAAAAGTAGTCAAACCAGTCAAATCTTGTTTCCAACCTTTAAATTCGGTGTAAATAGGCGTTACATTTTCTTCTTCAATATTATACGGTAAATGTTGTATCACTTCGCCTTTGTAGTTATATGCCGTACAAACTTTTAAAGTATCAAATCCTGAAAGTACATCGCCTTTCATCATCATTAATTGGGTTACTCCATTTATTTGTATGGCATATTTAAGTGCGACTAAATCCAACCAACCACAACGTCTTTTTCTTCCGGTAACTGAGCCAAATTCGTTACCTACACTTGCCATTACATCGCCGGAGTTTCCAAAATCTTCAGTAGGAAATGGTCCAGAACCAACACGCGTTGTATACGCTTTAAAAATTCCATACACTTCTTTAATTTTATTCGGAGCAATTCCCAAACCAGTGCAAGCACCTGCGGCTGTTGTATTTGATGAGGTTACAAAAGGATAGGTTCCAAAGTCAACATCTAGTAACGAACCTTGTGCGCCTTCGCATAGGATAGATTTTCCTGTTTTTTGGGCTTGTGCTAAGTATTCTTCACTGTCAATAAAATCTAATTTTTTTAAATCTTCAATAGCTTCAAAAAATTCTTTTTCCAGTTCGGATAAGTTGTATTGAAGTTCCACGCCATAAAAAGCAATCATCGATTCGTGTTTGTCTGCTAAAGCTCTGTAGCGTTCTTTGAAATCTTCTAGTTCAATATCGCCCACACGAATTCCGTTTCTACCGGTTTTGTCCATGTAAGTTGGTCCGATACCTTTTAGCGTCGAACCAATCTTACCTTTGCCTTTAGCAATTTCAGAAGCTGCGTCAAGCAAACGATGTGTTGGAAGAATCAAATGCGCTTTACGCGAAATAAATAATTTGGATTTCAAATCGAGATTGAACTTCGCCAAACCATCAATTTCACTTTTGAAAACTACCGGGTCAATCACTACACCGTTTCCGATAAGGTTGATGTTGTTACTATGAAAAATCCCCGAAGGAATCGTTCTTAAAACATGTTTGATTCCGTCAAATTCTAAAGTATGTCCGGCGTTTGGTCCGCCCTGAAAACGGGCAATAATGTCATATTTTGAAGTTAGAACGTCAACAATTTTTCCTTTGCCTTCGTCTCCCCATTGTAATCCGAGTAGTAAATCTACGGTCATTTGTTTGTTGTTTGTTGTAGTTAGTTGTTATTATTTTTGGATTTTCGTTCCTTTTTCTGAGGTAAATCAACTTTTGCAAAATAATTGATGCCGCCTAAAATCGTTGCTACTATTGCTCCAATCACAAGGGTTTTAAAAATGAACAAAAAATTAAATTCTGAATAATCAATCATCAATTGTGAGGTTGATTTATAAACGATGAAAAAAACGAATACAAATGCAAATGTTTTTTTGAAATAGTCTTTAGGCTGCATGGTATTATTATTCTTTTTTACTAGCGTAGAAATAAAGCGAATGATTGTGAATTTCAATCCCAAAAATTTCTTCTATAGTTTGTTTTATGGTTTGAATTCTTGGATCACAAAACTCAATTACCTCTCCGGTATCTGTCATGATGATGTGGTCGTGTTGTTTATCGAAATAGGACTTTTCATAATGTGCCTGATTTTGTCCAAACTGATGTTTTCGAACCAAACCACAATCTAATAAAAGTTCAATAGTGTTATATAGGGTGGCACGCGACACACGATAGTTTTTGTTTTTCATTTTGATATACAAATTCTCGATATCAAAATGCTCTTCGCTATCATAAATTTCCTGAAGAATGGAATAACGTTCAGGTGTTTTGCGGTGTCCTTTGTTTTCAAGATACATCGTAAAAACGTTTTTTACTATTTCTTGATTTTTGGTATTATCGGATGCAATTAGTGTCATGGGACAAAGATAGTTTTTAGTTTAAAAGTTTAAAAGTTTATAGGTTTAAAGTTTTAAACGAATTGTTGATAATCATAAATTCTAATTTGTATAAACTCTCGTGACCTTATCTATTCCATCAATTTTTTTGATGTTTTCGATGAGTTTTTTCAGAATCGCATTATTCTGTACAATTACTGCAACCTGTCCGTAAAATATTCCGGCTTCACCACTTAGAGAAATGCTTTGAATATTCACATGCATATTGTTTGAAATTACTTTGGTCAATTCATTGGTTAATCCTAAACTATCCATACCTGTAATTTTTAAAATAGCTTTAAACTCTTGTTGCGATGAATCAATCCATTTGGCCGGCATGATTCGGTAGGCATAATTTGATTGTAGAGCAATGGCGTTTGGGCAATCTTTTTTGTGCACTTTGATACCTTCATTGATGGTAATAAAACCAAATACTACATCGCCTGGAATAGGATTACAGCACGACGACAATTTGTAATCTAACTTATCTTGATCTGCACCAAAAACCAGCATATCGTAATTGCTATTGAGTATGGGCTTGTTTATGTCTTCTGGATTTGAGCTTGGTGAACGCTTAATTTTGCTTTTGAAGAAATTCATCAAGGTGTTGCTTTTTTGAGCAGCAAAATCTTTAAGTTGTTGGTTTTCTATTGAGCCAATTCCAGCGCGATAAAATAAATCCAAACTTGTTTTTAGTTTGAAGAAATTTACCATTTCATTGACCACATTTTCGTTGATAGTGATTTTTAAATGCTTTAATTTTCGGGTCAATAATTCTTTTCCGTCCTCTGCAATTTTTTTGGTGTTCTCGTTAAGAACGTTTCTGATTTTATTTTTGGCTCTTGAAGTAGTTACATAATCAAGCCAGTTGGCTGTTGGTTTTTGATGTACAGAAGTAATGACTTCTATTTGGTCACCACTTTTTAATTCGTGATTTAGCGGAACTAATTTACCGTTGACACGTGTTCCGCGTGTTTTGATTCCAATCTCGGAATGTATACTAAAAGCAAAGTCGAGCGAAGTGGCACCTTTAGGTAATGATTTGATTTCGCCTTTTGGCGTAAAGACAAAAATTTCCTTAGCATACAGATTCATTTTAAAATCTTCAACAAAATCAACGGCATTAGTTTCAGAGCTTTCTAAAGCTTCTTTCAACAAGTTAAGCCAAGTATCCAAACCGCTTTCTTCCGTTGCGCCTTGTTTGTATTTGTAGTGGGCAGCATATCCTTTTTCGGCAATTTCATCCATGCGTTCACTTCGCACTTGAATTTCTACCCAACGACCTTTTGGCCCCATAACGGTGATATGCAATGCTTCATAACCAGTTGATTTTGGAGATGAAATCCAGTCGCGCAAACGACTCGGACTTGGGCGATAATGATCAGTAACAATTGAATAGATTTTCCAAGCCAGGAATTTCTCATCGTGAAGATTGGATTTATAAATAATCCTCAGAGCAAATTTGTCATATACCTCATCAAAAGTTACATTTTGCGCGGCCATTTTTCTACGAATAGAGTAGATAGATTTTGGTCTTCCTTTCATGGTATATTCAACACCTTCTTCGTCTAATGATTTTTTTAAAACACCTGAAATTGTTTTTATATATTCGTCTTGTTCTTCTTTCGTTTCCTTGATTTTACTAACAATATCTTTGTAAATCTCAGGTTCAGTATATTTCAAACCTAAGTCTTCAAGTTTGGTTTTGATGTTGTATAAACCCAAACGATGGGCTAGAGGCGCGTATATATACAAGGTTTCGGAAGCTATCTTTACTTGTTTATAATCGGGCATGGAATCCATAGTCTGCATATTGTGCAAACGGTCGGCAATTTTTATTAGAATAACACGTACATCATCGTTCAAAGTCAATAGCATTTTACGGAAATTTTCCGCCTGCATTGAGATGTTCATGTCTTTTTTTACTTTTGAAATTTTGGTTAATCCTTCAACCAAATGAGAAACTTTTGGATTGAATTTCTTTTCGATGTCTTCAATTGTGACGTAGGTATCTTCAACCACATCGTGCATTAAGGCAGCAGCAATACTGGTTGCGCCAAGACCAATTTCTGAAGCTACAATTTTGGCTACACCGATAGGATGAAAAATATAAGCTTCCCCCGATTTGCGGCGTTGGTCTTTATGAGCTTCAACGGCAACATCAAAGGCCTTTCGAATGAGTTTTTTATCAGAATCGGTTAACGTTTGATAACTTATGCGAAGTAATTCTTTGTATTCTCGGGCAATCGCTTTTTTTTCTTCTTCTAAATCTATTTCAATCATAGCATGTTCAATCAATCAGCTAAAAATATGAATTACAAATGAACTGTGCAAATGGAAAATTTAAAAATAAGGGATAAGTAAAAAGCGTCGTAAATCCTAAATCCTATATTAAAACCCACGTTGTCGCTTGGCTTCAAAAATCAATATGGCAGCAGCAACCGAAACATTCATACTGTCAATTTCGCCCTGCATCGGAATTATGATATTCTGAGTAGCTTTTTTGCGCCAAAGTTCTGATAATCCCGTAGCTTCTGTACCTACAACCAAAGCGGTTGGCAAAGTGTAATTTTGAGTGTGATAGGAAGTGGAATTCTGCAAAGAGGCACTGTAGAAATTGATGTTTTTTTGGATTAAATAGTCAATTACTTCCTCAGTGCTTCCTATTGCGATTTGGTTCGTAAATAAGCAGCCAACACTCGAACGAACAATATTCGGATTGTATAAATCAGTTTTTGGATTGGCGATAATTACGGCATCTATTTTAGCCGCATCACAAGTTCGCAAAACCGCACCAATATTTCCTGGTTTTTCAATGGCTTCCATCACTAAAATCAAAGGATTTTCAGAAAGTTTTAAATCAGCTAATTGTAGCGATTTGGTTTTGGCAACAGCTAAAATTCCTTCAGTCGTATCTCGATAGGCAAGCTTTTGATAGACTTCTTTTGAAATCTCTATTGGGTTATCTGTTAATTTGGTTATTTGGTTATTTGAAACCAATTCGGGAAGAAATAAAATGGTTTCAATTTCGTAATTTCCTTTAATGGCTAACTCAATTTCGCGCATACCTTCAATCAAAAAAGTACCTGATTGTTTTCGGGCTTTAGCTTTTTCCTGAAGCTGAATCATAGATTTTATAAATGAATTTTGAGCGGAAGTAATTTGTTTCATGCTTTACTTAAATTGTGCCTAAGTTACTTTGTTTTTTTAATGATTTAAATATAAAAATCCTTTCAATGGTTCAGGATAATCAATATCATTTAAAAATAGCAAATAGTAATAAGTGCCATCGGGTGCGTTTTTACTGCCAACTCCGTCTTTGACGTAACCATTCCAATCTTCGGTATTTTGATTTCCAGACCAAAGTAACCTTCCCCAACGACTGTAAATTTCCAATTTAAAATCCAAAAAAATATCGCGCAAACCGCCAATAGTAAAATTGTCATTATAACTGTCATTATTGGCTGAAACAAAGTTATAAACAGTTGGCGGACAATTTCTGGTGGTCAGTAAAAATGAAGTAATGTTAAAACAATTTTGATTGAAAATCCTAACGAAAATTTCTTTAGGGGTTTGCATTGCCTGATAATTGGATGTATTTAAAATTGGATTCACATCGAGTGTGGCATTTTCAAGAGTTTCATAAAAACGAACATTATCTTCCGGATTTGTTTTGACCAAATCTTCAAAAGAAGAAAAGTCAAAAGTGCCGCGGGTGAATCCTTCGTTACAAACCAATAAATTTTCTAAAAAATTAAAGGTTGGTGAAAACCAAAGCGAATCGTTTTGAACAGCTGTATTATTATTTTCTTCCAATTCTGCTATAATTCCGGTTCCGTCTCCAATATCATCAACCATAAATTTAATTTCAAAATCCAAAGTAACTGTGTCTGGTAAAACAAGAGTAATTTGACCCGAAATAGAATCACCGATTGGAATTTCGGCAGTGGTCGTTATGGTTTGAAACAGTTGTCCATCAATGAATATTGAAATGGGTGTTGCTGCCGGCAATGCATTGGTGGAATTTATATTTGAAACAGTGTAATTAACCACGATTGTTTTAGAATCGCATTGTTTTTCAACGGATTCGATAGAAACGGTAGCATCGGGTAATTGACTGTTTAATTTAGTAACAACTGTATTAATCATCACAAAATCCTGGAAAGAAGTTAGTGTAATCTCAGCGCTTGTATCTCCAACAGCAATATTGTTCTGAATATCATAGATATCCAAATCCATATTGTACAAAGTTGAATTGCCGGTTATCGAATTTGTTCCATTAAAAACATTATTTAGAGGATTTAATGCGTTACTTAATAATGTTCCATTCATTCTGAATTCTTCAGTTGCCAAACCAGAATCACCTTCCCAGGCAACAAAACCTACTTTGGAATTATTGTCATCAATAACATTTAAACTGCTTAAAGTAATGGACAATTCATCTGGAACACCTTGTAAACCATCGTAAACATTGATTTGGTTTAATGGAAGTGCATCATTTTTATAGATAATTACAATTGCCCAACCTGCAAAATTAGTTTTTCGTTGAAAATGGAACTCTTCAAATGCCGAAATGTCTAAATTGGATAGCGTATAATCACCATTTCCAGTGGTTTGAATGAGAGTTGTAATATCTTTAAAAGCACTAAAATATGTAAAAATGAGATTGCCAAATACCCTAAAAAGCGAGAAAGTTCTATCTGGAGTTATGACCTCTGAATTTAAATTGACTTCAAAATCACCATCGCCACTTCCAGCCCAATATAAATATGCTTTTTCAATTACATCACCAGAATTTAAAGAAAGTGTTGCTGTCGAAGAAGTGTTTGTCACATAACCAGGAGAAGGATTGTTCTCGGCCGTATTCATAGTATTACCTATAAAAGTAAAATCATAGCGACCATTAAACTGGTTGTACAACGATACATTTTGTCCATTGGTTTTAAAAATGAAACAAATAAGAACAATAAAAAAGAAAAAAAGTCGTTTTAAATTCAATGCAAAAACAGTTGAGATGATAAAATTAAACAATATTTTTGAAAATTGAATTTTTAATAAAGTGCACTTTTTTAAAATAAATGTTTAATTTTCCAATGTTTAAAAAATACAGGTGAAAAACTATTCAGTTAGACTATATACTTCAGAGGATTATGCCATTTGGAACAACTTTGTAAGCACTGCCAAAAATGCGACTTTTCTGTTTCATCGCGATTTTATGGAATACCATTCCGATAGATTTCAGGATTTCTCTTTGTTGGTTTTTGAAGAAGATAAATTGGTTTCGATTCTACCAGCTAACAAAGTAGGAGATACTGTTTTTTCTCATCAAGGCTTGACTTATGGTGGATTTGTTTTTGACAATAAAATCAAATTAGGTGAAGTAATTGCTATTACAAAAGATGTCCTAGCGTTTTTGAATTCAGTTGATATTACAAAATTTCAGCTAAAATTAATTCCATCAATTTACACCGATTATTTTTCTGAAGAAATTGAATATGTTATGTTTTTGGCCAATGCGAAACTAATTCGCAGAGATTGTCTTTCGGTGATAGATTTGACAAAACCTTTTGTTTTATCCAAAACCCGTAAAGAAAGTATCCGTCGAGGCGAAAAGAACAATTTGGTGATTAAGGAAGAACTTAAATTCGATTTGTTTTGGAATGAAATATTGATTCCTAATTTGGCAAAAAAGCACAATTCAAAACCAGTGCACACAATAGATGAAATAAGTAACTTGCAGCAAAAATTCCCAAACAGCATTCGTCATTTTAACCTATATAATAATGATAAAATTATCGCAGGAACTACAGTTTTTGTTACTGATAAAGTAGCGCATCCACAGTATATTTCCGGGAATGAACAAAAGAATGAATTAGGAAGTTTAGATTTACTCTATAATTATTTGATTACCCAAGTTTTTGCAGCTAAAAATTTCTTTGATTTTGGAATTTCTCATGAGCAAAACGGTAAGAAAATTAATCAAGGTTTATTGTTTTGGAAAGAAACGTTTGGTGCCAAAACTACGATTCAGAATTTTTACGAAGTTCAAACGTCAGATTATCATCTATTAGAAAATGTAATGCTATGATTAAGTTCCTCGACTTACAAAAAATAAATCATCAATATCAAGAACAGTTTCAGCAAAAAATGAAATTGGTTTCAGATAAAGGTTGGTTTATTTTGGGCGATGAAGTCAAAACATTTGAAAGTAATTTTGCCAACTATTGCGGAACCAAACATTGCATTGGTGTTGGTAATGGTTTGGATGCCTTGGTTTTAATCTTTAAAGCATACATTCAACTCGGAAAATTGCAAAAATCAGATGAGGTTATTGTTCCATCAAACACTTATATTGCTTCTATATTGGCCATTTTACAAGCCGATTTAGTGCCAGTTTTAGTCGAGCCAAAATTAGAAACGTACAACATCAATCCCGATTTGATTCAAGGTAAAATAACTTCAAAAACCAAAGCCATTTTAGCGGTGCATCTTTATGGTCAATTGGCAGAAATGGAAGCTATAAATGCTATTGCCAAACAAAATAATTTATTGGTAATTGAAGATGCAGCGCAATCGCATGGCGCAGTTTCTAATTATAAAAAAGCAGGAAATTTAGCTGATGCTGCAGCATTTAGTTTTTATCCGGGAAAAAATCTTGGTGCATTGGGTGATGCTGGTGCGATAACTACCAATGATGACGCTTTATCTAAAGTGATTTTCGCTATGCGAAATTATGGCTCAGAACAAAAATATCATAACGAATACATTGGTGTAAACTCAAGGTTGGACGAATTACAAGCAGCTTTTTTGAACGTCAAATTACCCAATTTGGATAAAGAAAATGATACCCGACAAGCAATTGCTAAACGGTATTTAGCAGAAATCAAAAATGAGAAAATAATTCTGCCAACATGTGACTTGTCAGGAAATCATGTATTTCATTTATTTGTTGTCCGAACTTCAGATAGAGATAGACTTCAATCTTATTTAAAACAAAATAATATAGAAACACTAATTCATTATCCAATTGCACCACACAAACAAAAAGCTTTTGCTTCCGAAACTTCAGGATGGAGTTCGCTTTCGTATCCAATAACCGAAAAAATTCATCAGGAAGTAGTAAGTTTGCCAATAAGTCCAGTAATGACCAATGAAGAGGTTGATTGTGTAATTAAAATTTTAAATCTGTATTAATGGGAATTTTTAATAAAATAAAATTTTTCTTTTTTGTTACGTTACGAATTTGGAAATATAAGCTGCTCTCTGATTGCAAACATATTTCCGGAAAACCTAATTTATACATACCACTTTTGTTAAACGGAAGAGGTAAAATTAAGTTTGGTACTAATTTTCAAAATGGAGTGAGCGCAGCACATTATACTTATTCATCCTATAATTACATTCTTTCAATGTATGAAGACAGTGAAGTTAATTTTGGTCATAATGTTGTTATGGCAAATGGTTCAACAATACAGGCGGTTTCAAAAATAAATATTGGAAATGATGTCATGATTGGTATTAATTGTATGCTTGTTGATACTGACGGACACGATCTTAATCCTGAAAAAAGAATGACTGGCGATATCAAATCTGCGCCAATTACAATTGGAAATAATGTTATTATTTACTATAATTCTGTTGTTTTTAAAGGCGTAACCATTGGAGATAATTCTGTAATTGGAGCGTGTTCTGTTGTTACTAAAGATATTCCACCCAATGTTTTTGCAGCAGGAAGCCCAGCTCGCGTAATCAGAAATCTTTAAATTGAAAGTTATTAAGCAAAATACACTATTAAAGGTTTTGTCGCTGAATTCTATTTCAGTAGCAGTGAGTTTTGTTTTGGGTATTTTTTCTTCTAAAATTATTTCTGTTTTTCTGGGAACATCGGGTATGGCTTTGACAGGAAGTTTCAGAAACTTTGCCTTAATGATTAAATCAGTGGCAACGCTGGGCATTAACAATTCTATTGTCAAGTTATTTGTCGAAAACAAAGAAGATAAAAAGGAACTTTCGGTTATTTATTCTACTTTTTTTTGGGTGTTTTTATTTATTTCTGCCTTATTAGCATTGCTTATTTTAGCATTTGCCTCCCCAATTTCAGACTTTTTATTTTACACAACTAACTATACAACGCCAATTCGCTTTTTTGGAATCTTGCTGCCATTTATGGTTATCAATACGTTTTGGCTAGCTATTTATAATGGCTTAGAAAAATATAAAGTCATTGTTATAGTTCAAATAATATCTAATATTTTAGTTTTTGTACTGACCGCTTTTTTGATTTGGAAACAAAATATTTTTGGAGGCCTTTTATCTATAGCTATTGGAGAATTTTTAATGGTGGTGGTTACCTTTTTGTTTGTTAGAAACGACAGTGATTATTTCAAATTTGATTTGCATAAAATCATGAGTAAGAAATACATTAATGTCATCAAGAAATTCTCTGTTATGGCATTGTTGAGCGCCGTAATTGTTCCAATTACTTTGTTGTTTATCCGAAATCAAATCGTTCAAAATTATTCTATTCACGATGCCGGAATTTGGGATGCAGTAAATAGATTGTCCAGTTTTTATATGATGTTTTTTAGTTCAGGTTTGTCCTTGTATTATATGCCAAAATTGGCTTCAATCCATACGGAAAAAGAGTTCAAAGCAGAATTGAAATCCTATTTTAAAATTTTTGTTCCACTGTTTTTGTTTATGCTTATCGTAATTTATTTTGCAAAAAGCATTATTCTTAATGTGGCTTTTACCCGAGAGTTTTCAGGGATCAATGAATTATTAATTTGGCAATTAGCTGGCGATTTTATAAAGATAATCACATTGGCTTTTGGTTTCCAAATTGTTGTAAAAACGATGATGAAGCGCTATTTTATTGGAGAAATTGCCTTTAACTTATCCTATTTTTTGTTAGCTGTTTATTTGATGAAAAAGTTTTCAGTTGAAGGTGTTTTACAAGCTTATTTCTATGCTAATCTTGTTTGTTTAGTATTGGTTTTATTCATGTTTAGAAAACTCTTTTTCAAGCGTTAGCTTTCTGCCATAATGCTAGATAATTTGATGCAATTGTAAGGTAATCATGTTCTCTTTCTATAAATATTCTTGCTCGTTTTCCCAGTGCTATTATTTCATTCGGATTGTCAATTAAAAAGGACAATTCTTTTACCAAATAGTCCACATCGGGTAAGCCATTTATGGCTACTTTTTCAACTAAATTATACTGCTTTTCAAAAACATCACTTGCATTTGTAAAAACAGCTTTCCCTTTTGCCATCGACTCAAGTCCGTTACTGCCTTGGTCATGACCATATAATTGATCTAATACAATATTTGCTTTGTCATACATGTTGATGTATTGTTCGTAGGCAACATTTTCTGCAGTCAAAATTTCAATCTTATTTCCATATTTATCTTTGATAATTTCCAAAGCTTTCTCAAAAAAATCATTTCCTTTTTTGAAATAACTTTCTCTGTTGATACCATGAAAAATGACAATTTTATCGGTTATTTCTATTTCGCTTTTTGGAAATTTAGCAAGGTTCATCGGACTTGGAATTAAACCCAAATACTTTGGATGATTTTGCAACGGAATATGATAATCTAAATCGGTTGCAATTACACCTTGGACGTTTTCATAAACATACTGATGCAGTTTTTTAAAAGGCTTGGTTCTGTATTTTAACACATTCGAAAAATCTTTATCTGCAATTTTTCCGGCTAAATAAGGCTGTACAATCGACGGATTTTCAGGATGCTCAAAGTTGTAATTTACATACATATAATCATCGCCAGCCGAAAGAAGAAATACTTTTTTGTTGTGTTTAAATAAGTATTTCAAAATCTTTTTCTCATGCGTATAGTCACAAAAAAAGCTATTCTCATTTATCAATTGAACAAAGTCATACTCTTTGAATTTGTTTCTTTTTTTCCAGAATTGTCGATAGGTTAAATAGGAAGAAATATCAAAACCGGTAAGGATTAAAAGCGCCAGTTTAATTTTTTTTCGAAATCCCGAATCCCATTTTTTCTCCAAAGGAAAATCAACCGGAAAGTCTTTGAAACCATCTTTAAAACCCAAAATGGTCACATCGTTTCCAAGCTTTTGCAAACCTTCTTTTAAGGAATTGTGCAATCTACTGTATTCTCCAATGAGTAAAATCTTCATTTTTATTTTCTATTTTTTTCAACCACATAGAAACATAGTTTCTACTATTTTTTTGAAGGCGTTTCACTTTTTTTAGATAAAACAAAGCTATGTTTATTCAAGAATTGAACTAGATAAACCTATTTTCTATGTTTCTATGTGGTTTGTTTTGTATTTTTTTGCGTTTAAAATAACTGCACCAAACAGGTTATTTCTATATTTGACAAATATCCATGCAATATAAGTAAGAAATGAAAAACAACAACAAAATTGCTATAGTTTCCGCTTCACTTGGTGTTGGCGGAGCTGAACGTTTTGCAGGTTTGTTGAGTTTTATGCTGCACGACTTAGGCTATGAAGTCCATAACATTATTATTCTGGATTGTGTTGAATATGATTTCAAAGGGAAGTTAGTCAACCTCGAGCAACTGTTTACCGAAGAGAAGGGCATTTTCAGAGCCATAAAAAAAGGGAAATACATCGCCAATTATCTCCATGAAAATGATATTGAGATGGTTATTGATAATCGTTCCAGACCAACAATAGTAAGAGAATTATTTACCAAATGGATTTACGGTAACCGCAAAGTGTATTATTTCTTCCACAGTTCTAATCTAGAAATGTACTTGACGAATTCTGTTTTTTGGGCAAAATATATTTTTGGAAAAGCAACCAAATTAGTTTGTGTGTCAAACGAAATAGAAGATAAACTTAAGAACAAATACCAATTCACCAATACAAAAACCATTTATAATCCAATTGTTTTTCCTGAAAAAGTTGTCGAAAAACCTCTCGCTATTCCTGAAAAATACATTTTGTTCTTTGGAAGACTGGAAGAAAAAATTAAAAACTTCAGCCTGCTGTTGAATGCATTTTTAAAATCAAAAGTTTATGAAAATGGCACGAAATTGCTCATTATTGGTGATGGTTCAGACAAGGATTTTATTTTAACAAAAATCGCAGCATTGCAACTGAAAAATTATGTTCAGGTTTTACCTTTTCAAAAAAATATTACGCCATACATCCAGCATGCAAGATGCACCATTTTAACAAGCCATTTTGAAGGATTTCCTATGGCGATAATTGAATCATTGGCAGTTGGAACTCCAGTAATTTCAGTTGATTGCGAAACCGGACCAAAAGAAATCATCCAAAATAATTTTAATGGATTATTAGTTCCAAATCATGATGATATTCCTTTGTCTGAAGCGATAAAAACCATGATTGAAAATGAAAAGCTGTATCAAACTTGTAAAAATAATGCGCAAAAAAGTGTAGAACATTTATCTTTGACAACCATTGCGCAACAATGGAAACAATTACTATCCGAAAAATGACAAACATAAACGACGTTCAGATAATTGATATTACCAAAGTCCACGATACACGAGGCAACCTTTCGGTTTTAGAAGGAAATGCGGTTCCATTTGAAATGAAGCGTGTTTATTATCTTTATGATATTCCCAGTGGCGGTAGACGTGGTGGGCATTCGCACAAAGATTGCCAAGAACTTTTGGTAGCGTTGAGCGGTAGTTTTGATGTGATTGTAAATGACGGAAACGAACAAAAAACAGTTATATTGAATAAACCCAACGTGGGGTTACTGATACCAAATGGTATTTGGCGTGAACTGGAGAACTTTTCTTCGGGTTCGGTTTGTTTGGTTTTAGCTTCTGATGTTTTTGTAGAGGAAGATTATATCCGTGATTTTGAAGATTTCAAATTATCTAAAAACAGAATTTCCTAAAATTCGTTGAAGACCGATTAGCACTTTTACTATTATTGGTGGTAGTTCCAATAAAACCCTTTTTTTAAAGCTAAGATTTTTTATATCAATCTCTGATTCTATATCGATTGCTATTCTCCATTCTCGATTGAGTCGGCACTTTATCACAGCCGAAAACCGATTTAAATCCATATATTTTTTCAAGGCCGGATTTTTCTTTTCTTCTACAGTATATTTATCGAAAGTATATTGCTCAAAATAATAGTTTGAATTTCGAGAAATGCTTTTGTCGTCATAAACATAGCGCGCCAGTATTTTGCGTATAAAAACAATTGGGAATTGTAGCCCAATTCTAATCCACAATTCAGTGTCTTCACCGTGCTTTATTTTGGTGTCAAAGTCGCCGACTTTCTCAAAAACACTTTTGTGAATACAAACACTCGATGTCCACAATGCACATTCCTTTTGGCTGGCATCAAAGAAATTCACTATTTCAAAATCTGATGTTGACGGAATAGAATAGTGCGCCGGAATGGTTTTGTTTTTGGTTTCAATTTCTATAGCAGTAGCAAAAACTTTTTGTTCAGGAAGTTCTGAACTATAGCGATGCATCGTTTCTAAAAAGGTGGGATACCAATAATCATCTGCATCTAGGAAGCAAATATAATCAGCGGTTGCTTTTTCTATTCCGAAGTTTCTGGCTAGAGCAACACCCTCATTTTTTTTGGAATAATATTTAATTCGGTTGTCTTTAAATGTTGAAATTTTGGCTTCGCTTTGATCGGTTGAACCATCGTTCATAATGATTATTTCATAGTCAGTAAATGTCTGGTTCAAAACACTTTCAATTGTTTTGACAACAAATTTTTCTTTGTTATAAACGGGTATGACTATTGAAAAATATGGCATTAACGAGAATTTATTTGACAAAAATAACCCAATCGATAAAGGTCAAAAATGAATAGTGAAGGATTTTTTGAGAGTAAATTTTTGGTAAATGAGTTTTTAACTATTTTAAATCCAAAAGCAACAGCTTTTACCAAATACAACCGTTTTAAATTCATGTATGTTTTTGTTAAAGCTGTATCTTCAGGGTTAATGATATTTTTATCTAAAACCAATTTTAGATTCTGTAATGAACTGTGGAATTTCTCCAGGAAAATTGCTGATTTTTCCAAATTCAGATGATAAGATGGGTTTTCGATATGACCAATAGCAATCTGTTCTCTTTTTAAGCGCAAAATAAAAACGATATCTTCATAACCATAATTATAAATTTCACTGTCAAACGGATGTTTAAGTAGGATATCTTTCTGTATCAAAATATTTGAAATTAAAGTATAATGAAAGGGATTGGCAAGTCTTTTACTCAAAGGAATATCTTCTCTGCTTTTGCCAAAAATCCACCGTAGCATTTCGTCGTCTTTTGGTTTTTCATTGTAATAGATAATGCCTCCAAAAATTACTTTCTCTTCCCGATTTTTTATACTTTTAATATAGTTACGGATAAAATTTTTGTCTTTCGGAAAAGTATCACAATCCATCAGTAAAACCCAATCGTATTTTGCTTTTTGAACCAAAGTATTTCTATTTTGACCACGACCGAGATTAACTTCATTTCGCAAAAACCGGCAGTTTGCAATCTGATTTATTTTAGCATTGTTTTCCGTATTTTCGTTAATTGGTGATGCGTCATCGGCCACAATAATTTCAAATTCAAGGCTTTCCGAAATTGCCTGACGATACAGTTCTTCTACCAAAGGCAAAGTGTTATAATTGTACGTCGGAATTAGAATCGAAATCATTCAGAAAACAGAATTAAATAATATATTTACAAAGAAAATGTTTTTTTCACAATTCTAACCTTATGAACCGAATAGAATTAGCAACGCTGATTTTTGACCGACTTGTTTCTGAAAAGGAACGTCTCAAGACTGAATTTCAGAATTCAGATTCAAGTATTGGTTATTTTTCTCTGGATGATTTGTTGCCCAATGATATTGCATTGCAAATTCATGCTGTTTTTCCAAAACCGGAAGAAATGGTTTTGAAGAAAAGCCTACGCGAAGACAAGTATGTGGCAGCTCAAATGAATTTGTATCATCCGTTGTTAGAGGAAATAATCTATGCTTTTCAAGACGAAAGGGTAGTGATGGTTGTTGGCGAAATATGCAACATAATAAACCCAATTCCCGACCAAAATCTATATGCCGGTGGGATTTCTATGATGGGAAAGAAACAGTTTCTGAATCCGCATTTAGACAATTCGCATGACAAAGACCGCAACTTGTGGCGCGTGTTAAATTTGTTGTATTATGTTACGCCAAATTGGGAAGAAACAAACGGCGGCAATTTGGAACTATGGCCAAATGGTTTGAAGCAGAAACAAATAACTATTCATAGTAAATTTAACCGATTGGTTGTGATGGAAACGCATAATAATTCATTGCATTCGGTTTCTCCAGTAGTTTTTGATGATTATCGTCGTTGTGTTTCTAATTATTATTTTGCGAATGAACCTTTGCAAGATTCAGATCGATTTCACGTCACTTCATTTCGTGGTCGTCCTGAAAATAAATTTTCTGATTTGGTTTTGCAACTGGACACTTTTTTGAGAATGACTTTGCGAAAAATATTCAAAAAAGGAATCAAAGAAAATCCACATGTTTATAAAAAGGACAAACACTGATGAAGTCTTTTTTACTAAAATATAAATACCATTTTCTAATCATTTTTGTGGGTTTGTGTTGTTTGGAAGTGTTGAATTTCCTATTGCAATTAGACAAACAAATGCTGATTTATCCTGATTGTTCTAACTATTTAGAGTCAGCAAAAAAAATGTATCTGAAATTTACAGGTCATTACTATCGACCGATGTTGATGGCATTTATCACAGGAATTCCATATTTATTTGGAAGTTCTGATGCTGGTATTTTCGAATGGAGTTTTGTGGTAAATGTGTTTTGCTGGTTTGGAACTTCCATTATTTTATTTGAAATTTTGAAGAGTTTTTTCAAAGAAAAAGTAGCTTTTTGGTTTGCAATGTTGCCTTTATTTATTCTGGGAAATATTATTTTGAATTATCATTTACTGACTGAAAATATATTTGTTTTTTTTACCATTCTTGCTTTTTATTTATTGTTCCAATATTATAAAACAGGTAAGTTTTGGTATTTATCTTTATCCTTATCGCTAGCATTATCGAGCATGCTCATAAAACCCGGAGCTAAGTTTTTTGGGATTGTTATGCTGTTGTTTTTTATCAAAGAAATTTTGAAGAACTACAAGCATAAAAGCATGATTTTTCTTTATGGAAGTTTTTTGATGATAGTGATTCAGGTTGTGGGAATGAAGGTGCAATATGGTGATTTTACAATTAGTTATATTGATGGTGTAACCTATCATAATTATATCTGCAGCAAAGCCGAATGTTATAAAAACGGAAAAGAATACGAGCAAATCAACAATCCAAGAGCAGAATATTTATTTGGTTTGGACTTTACAGACCAGAAGAAAGTGGCATTAGAAGATTTAAAACAACAAATCAAGACTAATTTTTCAAATCTGGTGAAAGCCTATTTTTCTGATGTAATTGAGAATTCCAAAACCGGAAATGCATGCGTAGAAGATTTAAAGAATTATGAAAATAACCACTATTTTTCGTTTTGGAAATCATTTGTTTTCGATATTTCCAAATGGCAAAACAGACTATTTACTTTACTTGGATTAGTCTTATCAGTTTTCTTTTTATTCAAAGGATTTATAAAAGAAAAGGCATACTTTTTTGTTGCCTTTTTTGTTGCTTACATTATAATTTTATCCGGAATTTCCTGTGGGCAAGGCGATAGATTTCACCTCGTGACTTTTCCTTTTGTAATATTGCTTTTGGCTAAGTTTTTATCAGAAAAAAAACGACTTAAATCGTTTTTTGAAGCACTTCAAAAATAGTATTGTCTTCGCATTTCAGTGTCTTAGCTGGGAATTTCATAATCACAGCATAATCATGAGTGGCCATAATAACTGTTTTTCCGTTTTCATTGATTTTTTTCAAAACGCCTAAAACTTCAGCACTCGTTTGTGGATCTAGATTTCCTGTTGGTTCATCAGCTAAGATTAATTCAGGATCATTCAATAAAGCACGGGCAATAGCCACTCTTTGTTGTTCTCCTCCTGAAAGTTGGTGTGGCATTTTATTCGTCAGACCGACCATACCAACACGTTGCAAAACATCATCAATTTTAACCTGCATTTCAGTTTTGTCTGTCCAGCCTGTTGCTTTTAATACAAACAACATATTCTCGTTTACATTTCTGTCAGGCAATAATTGAAAATCCTGAAAAACAATCCCGATTTTTCTTCTCAAAAACGGTATGTCATTTTCTTTCAGATTTAATAAATCATAGCCAACAATATTTCCCGAACCTTCAGTTAGAGGCAAATCACCATAAAGTGTTTTCATAAAACTACTTTTACCTGTTCCGGTTTTACCAATAATATAGAGGAATTCACCTTCTTTAACTTCAAGATTTATTTGTGATAAAATCACTCTATTTTCTTGGTAAATCGTTACATTCTTTAGAGATAAAACAGTTTCTGACATGGGTAATTAGTTTATTGGGTAAATGTAATAAGATAAGGTTTGTATTCAAAATTATTTTCTAAAATAACTTAATGCATAATCAGAAAATAGAAAATAGACGGATAGATGATAGACAAATAATTTGCGGTCCATAATAACGTATCTATTATCTCTTTGTCTTTTATCTATTATCTATAAAAAAATGTTTACAACAATGTTTATAATAAATGAAGTTGTTTTTACGTTATAGGCTTTAGGATACTATTTTTGAATAAATTAAAATAAAAACCATGCGCAACGTTTTAATGTTATTTTTTCTGTTTTTTATGGCTGAAATACCACAAATTTCAGCACAGCAATCCGCCATTTACACTAACAGTTTGTTTGAATTTGACAATGCGTTTAAATTGTTTAAAGACAAGCAGTATCAATCGGCTCAAATACTTTTTGAAAAGGTAAAGCAAAACAATAATTCACAAGATGTTCAGGCTGACTGTGCCTATTATATCGGAATTTGTGCCATTCATTTAAACCAAAATAATGCGGATGAATTGATTGAAAAATTCATTAAGGATTACCCAACAAGTTCCAAAACAAATCAAGCCTACATCGAAGTAGCGCAATATTATTTTGAACAGGGAAAATTTCCACAAGCGTTACAATATTTTGACAAAGTCGATGAGAATGCGATGACATATGAGCAAACTGAAAAATATTCTTTCCAAAAAGGATACGCATATTTCACGGCAGGCGATAAAATAACAGCAGCCGATTATTTTAATAAAGTAATTAATTCTAAAGTATATGGAACGCAAGCCAATTATTATTTAGGGTTTATGCAATATGAAGGAAACAATTATCAAGAGGCTAATAAGTATTTCCAAAAAGTAGAAGGCGAAGAAAAGTATTCGGATAAATTATCGTATTTTAAAGCAGATATGGCTTTCAAGGAAGGTAGTTTCCAAAAAGCTATTGATGCCGGTCTTGCTGCCATGCCAAAATCGAACGCTTCCGAAAAATCAGAATTAAACAAAATCATTGGCGAAAGCTATTTTAATTTACAGCAATACGATAAAGCATTACCCTATTTAAAAGAGTTTAAAGGCAAAAAAGGCAAATGGAGTAATACTGATTTTTACCAATTAGGTTATACGTATTACATGCAAAAGGATTATGAAAATGCGATATCGCAATTCAATAAAATCATTGACGGAAACGATTCGGTAGCTCAAAACGCTTATTATCATTTGGGTGAATGCTACTTCAAAACCGATAAAAAACAACAAGCATTAAACGCTTTCAAAAGCGCTTCGGAGATGGATTTCGATAAAAAAATTCAAGAAGATGCCAATTTGAATTATGCTAAATTGAGTTACGAAATCGGAAATTCATTCCAAAGTGTGCCGGATGTGTTGACTTCGTTTTTGAATAAATACCCAAATTCTCCAAACAAAACCGAAATTGAAACTTTATTGATTAACTCTTATATCACTTCTAAGAATTATAAAGATGCTTTGACATTATTGGAAAAAAATAATTCACCTGAAAACAAAGTAGCTTACCAAAAAGTATTGTTTTATAGGGGAATTGAATTGTATACCGATGGAAATTACCAGGAAGCATTGAGCATGTTTAAGAAATCAATTGCCAATCAGAAAAATGAGAAAATAACGGCTCGTGCCACATTCTGGAAAGGGGAAACCGAGTATGGTTTAGATAATTTTGGTGATGCTTTACAGAGTTTCAAACAATTTGAAAGTTTGGCTGAAGCTAAAACAACTCCGGAAAACAAGAACATTAATTATAATATTGCTTACGCTTATTTTAAACAAAAAGAGTACGATCAAGCCGGAAATTATTTTCAAAAATATGTTGATGGCCCTAAAGATGATAAAGTGCGTTTGAATGATGCTTATCTAAGATTAGGGGATTCACGATATGTTTCTGCTAAGTATTGGCCCGCAATGGATGCCTACAACAAAGCCATCGACATGAAAGGAATTGATGCCGATTATGCTGCCTTCCAAAAAGCGTTGAGCTACGGATTTGTGGGTAAAACCGACAAAAAAATTGATGATTTTAATTCGTTTCTGGCAAAATTTAAAACTTCACAATATCGTGATGATGCTTTGTTCGAATTAGGAAATACATACGTAACCGAAAATAAAACCGATTTAGCAATTAAAACGTATGACCAGTTATTGAGCGAATTCAAAAACGGTTCGTTTGCTTCAAAAGCGATATTACGTCAGGGATTGATTTATTATAACACACAAAAAGATGAATCGGCTATCGCTAAATTTAAAGAAGTGGCCGCTAAATATCCGAGAACTCCCGAAGCTTTAGAAGCCGTTTCTACAGCAAGATTGGTTTATATGGATAACGGAAAAGTGAATGAATATGCAGCTTGGGTGAGAACTTTGGATTTCGTAGAAGTGTCGGATGCCGATTTAGATAACGATACTTATGAAGCAGCAGAAAAGCAATTTTTGCAAAACAATACGAAGCAGGCTATCACGAGTTTGAGCGGTTATGTTTCCCAATTTCCAAATGGAATTCATGCTTTGAAAGCCAATTTTTATTTGGCACAATCACTTTACACTGACGGAAAAGAAAGCAATGCTGTTCCAAATTATGAATTTGTCATCAGCAAACCAAGAAACGAATTTACCGAGCAGTCATTAGCGCGTTTATGTGAAATTCATTTGAAAAAAGATGATTATACGAAAGCGGTTCCGGTGCTGCAACGTTTAGAAACCGAAGCCGATTTTCCGCAAAACGTAACCTTTGCGCAAGCCAATTTGATGCGTTCGTATTACGACCAAAAAGATTATGCCAATGCGGTTGTTTATGCCGATAAAGTTTTAGCAAATCCAAAAACAGATAATAAAATAAAAAGTGATGCTCAAATTATTGTTGCCCGTGCTGCGATAAAAGTGAACGATGAACAAAAAGCTAGAGTGGCTTACGCCAAATTGTTAACCATTGCCAAAGGAGAATTAGCTGCTGAAGCGTTGTACTATGAGGCGCATTTTAAGAATAAAGATGGCAAGTACGATGAATCTAATAAAACAGTTCAAAAATTAGCTAAAGATTATTCGGGTTATAAATATTTTGGAGCCAAAGGTTTGATTGTAATGGCAAAAAACTATTACCAATTGAAAGATAATTTTAGCGCGACTTCTATTTTAGACAGCGTAATAAAAAATTTCAAGGAATTCGATGACGTTGTTGCTGAAGCACAAACCGAATTGAACCTGATTAAAGGCGAAGCAGCAAAAACAAATTCATCATTAACAGAATAAAAAAAATCTCTGTGTAACAAAACAATTTCACAGAGCCACACAAAGAAAAATGAAGATACACAGAGGTTTTTTAATATCAATCTCTGTGAATCTCAAAAAGAAAAAATCAAATAAAACTCTGTGACTCGAGCCCGAAGGGCGAACTGACGAAGTAATCTCTGTGTAACAACATCTAAATATGAAACAAGTAAAATTTATAATAATAGCATTTCTTTTGACCCAACTTTCCTTTTCCCAAAAGAAAGACGACAACATTGGAACCGAAGTAGTAAATGTGGTAAAACCTTATACGCCAACAATTTCTGACGCATTTAAAGTAAAAGAAACACCAACTTTGGATGACGATGATACTTCGAAAAAAGAAAACATTCAGTACACTATTTTCTCTTTTCCTGTGGCTTCTACTTTCGCACCTTCAAAAGGAAAAGCAGCTAATGTAGACAAGAGTGCTCAAGAAAAAATATACAGTAACTATTTGACTTTAGGAGCGGGAAATTTCGGTACGATCAACGCCGAACTTTTTGTTACCGAAAACATCAGCAACACCGATTATTTTGGTGGAATGTTACGTCACAGTTCGTCTCAAGGCGGAATAAAAGATGTGGTTTTGGATGATAAATTCTTCAATACAGCGTTAGATTTAACCTACGGAAGCAGAACAAAAGCAATGTCTTGGAATGCTGATTTAGGCTATCAAAATCAAGTATACAATTGGTACGGAATTTATCCTGGGCTATTATCTGACGCAACTATTGAAACCATTGATGAACAACAAACCTATCACACTTTATATTTAGGTGGTAGATTAGGATTAGATAATATTTTAAAAGAAAGCACATTTAAATTCACCCGTTTTTGGGATGCTTTTGGTTCGGCCGAAAATCGTTTTGTAGCCAAACCTTCTCTAGAGTTTGATTTCGTTGAGCAAAAAATAAGAACCGATTTTGTATTGGATTATATCAGTGGATCTTTTGATCAGAATTTAGACAAAACAGCTTCCATAAAATACGGTTTTACCAATGTTGGATTTCAACCAAGTATCAAAATTCACAAAGATGATTTAACAATTAATGCCGGCGTAGGTTTATTTTACAGCGCTGCACAGGAAGCTGGAGAAAGTAAATTCTTTGTTTATCCTCAGGTTACAGGTTCGTATAAAATTGTTGGCGATTTGATGATTCTCTATGCTGGTTTGGAAGGAACATTACAGCAAAATTCCTATCATGATTTTGTACAAGATAATTTCTTTGTTTCTCCAACACTTGCTGTTGCTCCTACTGATCAGAAGTTTGATATCTATGCCGGATTAAAAGGGAAGTTGGCAAGCAGTATTAGTTATAACATTCGCGGATCATACAAAAATGAAGATGGGAAAGCATTATTCAGAAGCAATATTTATAATCTATCTAACGCTAATACTGATGGATATACTTATTCCAATTCCTTTGACGTAGTATATGATAAAGTAAAAACGGTAAGTTTCTTTGGTGAATTGAAAGCTGATTTTTCAAAAAATGTCTCTTTTGGTATCAACGGAACGTTTAGTAGTTATTCGACTAATGACCAACCAGAAGCATGGAATTTACCGGCTATAAAACTAGCATCAACGATTGATGTTAACATCACACCAAAATGGTATGCTGGAACGAGTTTGTTCTTTGTAGGAGAAAGAAAAGATGTTTTCAGACAAGCTACAGTAACGCTTCCTTTTCCACCGGATGAAAACATTACATTAAAAAGCTTTTTTGATTTGAATGCGCATGTTGGATTTAAATATAGTGAGCGTTTGACATTCTTCTTAAAAGGAAACAATTTGGCCAATCAGGATTACCAAAGATGGTTGAATTACCCGGTGCAGGGTTTACAGATATTGGGTGGCGCGAGTTATAAATTTGATTTTTAATTTTCCTAACCGCAAAGTTCGCTAAGAATCCGCTAAGCACGCAGTTTTTTAATAGTAATTCTTGGCGAACTTTGCGTAAAACCTTGCGCCCTTTGCGGTTAAATAAAATGACTTTAAAACAACAGACTCTACTTCGCTACAAAGAAATGCTACAGGACCGAATAGATGTTTTCCAGGACATGATTTCAGGTTTGACTTTAGATGCGCAAAACGATGCTAAAGGTTCGGCTGGTGACAAACATGAAACAGCGCTTTCAATGATGCATCTGGAGCAGGAAAAACTAAATCATAAACTCAAGGAAATCCTAGAACAAAAAGCTATTCTAGATAAAATTGATGCTTCTCAAACACATAAAAAAGTTGCCTTGGGAAGTTTGGTAAAATCTAATGGAATGTTATTATTCATAAGTACCGCTTTGCCAAAATTAAGTATTGAAAACAAAACCATTTTTGCACTTTCGCCACAATCGCCATTGGGATGTAAATTGATGGGGAATGAAGTTGGGTTTGAATTTGATATGAATGGAAAACCGTATACTATTGAAAGCGTTATATAACATTTTCTAACTCCAAACAACATTTTTTAAGTTTTATACTTTCATAATATAATTGTATTTATATTTTTAGTTATAATTTATAATTAAATAACTAAATATATTTTCCATTTATAACTTTTATTTCACCTTTGTCCAACTAAAAAAATAATAGTATTATTATGTGTGGAATTGTATGTGCTTTTGATTTAAAACAAAAAGCAGAAGTGGTAAGGCCAAAAGTGTTGGAAATGTCGAAAATTATTCGTCACCGTGGTCCGGATTGGAGTGGGATTTATAGTAACGATAAAGCAATTATGGCCCACGAACGTTTAGCTATTGTTGATCCCGCTTCAGGAAAACAACCGTTGTTTACCGAAGACAAGAGTCTGGTTTTGGCTGCCAATGGAGAGATATATAATCATAGAGAGTTGCGTAAGCAATTTGAAGGAAACTATAAATTCCAAACCGAAAGTGACTGTGAAGTTATTTTGGCTTTATACAAAGAAAAAGGCGTTCACTTTCTAGATGAAATGAACGGTATTTTTGGCTTTGCGATTTATGATGTTGCCAAAGATGAATATTTCATAGCTCGAGATCATATGGGAATTATTCCCTTATATATTGGCTGGGATCAAAACGGAACTTTTTATGTGGCTTCCGAATTGAAAGCGTTAGAAGGCTATTGTGCTAAAATCCAATTATTCCCTCCGGGACATTATATGTCAAGCAAAGACGGCGAATTTGTGCAATGGTACAAAAGAGAATGGACCGATTACGATGCCGTAAAAGACAATGAAACCAGCATTGAAGAAATCAAAATCGCCTTAGAAGCTGCCGTTCACCGTCAATTAATGAGCGATGTGCCTTATGGCGTTTTACTTTCAGGAGGTTTAGATTCATCAATCACTTCGGCTGTAGCCAAAAAATATGCGCAAAAACGTATCGAGTCTGGAGATACCGTCGATGCTTGGTATCCTCAATTGCACTCGTTTGCTGTTGGCCTAGAAGGTTCTCCTGATTTGGCTGCGGCACAAAAAGTAGCGGATCATTTAGGAACAATCCACCACGAAATTAAGTTCACCATTCAAGAAGGTTTGGATGCTGTTCGCGATGTGATTTACAACATAGAAACTTACGATGTAACTACGATAAGAGCTTCCACGCCAATGTATTTGATGGCACGTGTTATAAAATCAATGGGAATAAAAATGGTATTGTCCGGTGAAGGATCCGATGAATTATTTGGAGGCTATTTGTATTTTCATAAAGCACCAAATGCAAGAGAGTTTCATGAAGAAACGGTCCGTAAATTGAGCAAATTACACATGTACGATTGCTTGCGTGCCAACAAAAGTTTAGCAGCATGGGGAATTGAAGGACGTGTGCCATTCTTAGATAAAGAATTTATGGATGTTGCGATGCGTATCAATCCGCAGGACAAAATGATTAATGGTGAAAGAATGGAGAAATGGGTGCTTCGTAAAGCATTTGAAGATATGTTGCCGGCAAGTGTGGCCTGGAGGCAAAAAGAACAATTTAGTGATGGTGTTGGTTACAGTTGGATTGACACATTGAAAGAAATGGTAGCTGTTGAAATTTCGGATGAGCAATTAGCGAATGCTAAATATAAATTCCCAATTCAAACGCCAACATCAAAAGAAGAGTATTATTACCGTTCCATTTTTACGGAACATTTTCCAAGTGATGCTGCCGCTTTAAGCGTTCCTCAGGAAGCAAGTGTAGCATGCAGTACCAAAATTGCATTACAGTGGGATGAAGCGTTTAAAAACATGAATGATCCATCAGGAAGAGCAGTTGCCAATGTTCATGATGACGCCTATATTAAATCATAAAAAAGTAAATTAAATAGGAACAACCTTAATATTAAAATCAAGTGAAGTAGTTTGAGTTTTGTTTAAAGTTTAGTTTGTTTGTTAAATCTTCGCTTGATTTTGTTTCTAAACGTTCGTCAAAAATGTCGAACGTTTTTTGTTGAAATAATATCAAAAATGTTAATAACTTAAAGGTTTTAAACCCAATTTTCAATAGGAAATCCTATGCGTTTTTATATATTTGCTCGTTAGACAAAAAATAGATTTTTTACCATAAAATAATATGAGCGACGAGATTAAAAAGAACAGTTATTCGGCCGATAGTATTCAGGCGTTAGAAGGAATGGAGCATGTTAGAATGCGTCCTTCCATGTACATTGGAGATACTGGAGTTAGAGGTTTGCACCACTTGGTTTATGAAGTAGTAGACAACTCTATTGATGAGGCATTAGCTGGACATTGCGACACAATTGGTGTTATTATAAACGAAGATAATTCGGTTACCGTAGAAGATAACGGACGTGGTATTCCGGTTGACATGCACAAAAAGGAAGGTGTATCTGCTCTTGAGGTGGTAATGACCAAAATTGGAGCGGGAGGAAAGTTTGATAAAGATTCGTATAAAGTATCCGGAGGACTTCACGGAGTTGGGGTTTCCTGTGTTAACGCATTATCTGATCATCTGAGAGCAACGGTTTACAGAGACGGTAAAGTATACGAACAAGAGTATGAAAGAGGAAAATCGATGTATCCGGTGAAACAAATTGGTGAAACCACCAAAAGGGGAACTACCGTTACTTTCAAACCAGACGCTACCATTTTTACTCAAACTCTAGAGTATTCCTATGATACTTTAGCTGGTCGTATGCGTGAACTTTCTTTTTTGAATAAAGGAATTACGATTACCCTTACTGACAGAAGATTTAAAAAAGAAAATGGTGAATTCGAAGGTGAAGTTTTCCATTCAAAAGAAGGATTAAAAGAATTCGTTCGCTTTTTAGATAAAGGTAGAGAAGCTATCATTTCGCATGTGATCAGCATGGAACATGAAAAAGGAGAAATCCCTGTTGAAGTGGCTTTAGTATACAATACCAGTTACTCTGAAAATATTTTCTCTTATGTAAATAATATTAATACCCATGAAGGAGGAACGCATTTGCAAGGTTTCCGTATGGGTTTAACGCGTACGTTGAAAAAATATGCTGACTCATCAGGTTTATTAGATAAATTAAAATTCGAAATCACAGGAGACGATTTCCGTGAAGGCTTAACCGCTATTATTTCGGTAAAAGTTGCCGAACCACAATTCGAAGGACAAACCAAAACCAAATTAGGAAACAGAGAAGTAGTTTCTCCGGTTTCTCAAGCGGTTGCCGAAATGTTAGAAAATTATTTGGAAGAAAATCCAAATGATGCTCGAATCATTGTTCAAAAGGTAATTCTTGCAGCTCAAGCGCGTCATGCTGCTAAGAAAGCGCGTGAAATGGTACAACGTAAAACCGTTTTAGGTGGTGGTGGTTTACCCGGAAAATTGTCTGATTGTTCAGAGCAAGATCCTGCAAAATGTGAAGTATATCTTGTCGAGGGAGATTCGGCTGGTGGAACAGCAAAACAAGGACGTGATAGAAATTTTCAAGCTATTTTGCCTTTAAGAGGTAAGATTTTGAATGTGGAAAAAGCAATGCATCATAAGGTTTTTGAAAACGAAGAGATTCGAAATATATTTACTGCATTAGGAGTAACTATTGGAACAGAAGAAGATAGTAAAGCCTTAAATTTAGAAAAATTACGTTATCACAAAGTAATTATTATGTGTGATGCCGATGTTGATGGTAGCCATATTTCTACATTAATATTAACCTTCTTCTTCCGTTTTATGAAGGAACTTATTGAAGGCGGGCATGTTTATATTGCAGCGCCACCTTTATATTTAGTGAAAAAAGGAAACAAAAAAGAATACGCTTGGAATGATGATCAACGAGATATTGCTAACGAAAAAATGGGTGGAAGCGCCGCTATTCAACGTTATAAAGGTCTTGGAGAGATGAACGCAGAACAATTGTGGGAAACAACTATGGATCCAAATTTCAGAACATTACGTCAAGTAACTATTGATAGTTTAGCAGAAGCAGATAGAGTGTTCTCTATGTTGATGGGAGATGAAGTTCCGCCAAGGAGAGAATTCATCGAGAAGAATGCGGTGTATGCTAAGATAGATGCATAAATAAAAAGTTTATAGTTTGTGGTTTTTAGTTAACCACAAACTACAAACTACAAACTATAAACCATAAACAACAAATACAAATATTATAGAAATGAAAGTTACGATTGTAGGAGCAGGAAACGTTGGGGCTTCTTGTGCAGATGTTATCTCTTATAGAGGAATAGCAAGTGAAGTAGTAATCTTAGATATCAAAGAAGGTTTTGCCGAAGGTAAAGCAATGGATTTGATGCAATGTGCAACAAATACAGGATTTAATACCCAAATTACTGGAGTTACAAATGATTATTCTAAAACAGCTAATAGTGAAGTAGTAGTTATCACTTCAGGGATACCTAGAAAACCAGGAATGACTAGAGAAGAATTAATAGGCATCAATGCTGGAATTGTAAAGTCTGTTGCAGAAAACTTATTGAAGCATTCTCCAAAAGCTACATTTGTAATTGTGTCTAACCCTATGGATACGATGACCTATTTAGCATTCAAATCATTAGGTTTACCAAAAAATAAAATCATAGGAATGGGTGGTGCTTTAGATAGTTCTCGTTTTAGATATTATTTATCAAAAGAATTGGGCATACCTTCTAATGATGTTTCAGCTATGGTAATTGGTGGTCATGGAGATACCACAATGATTCCATTAACACGTTTGGCTTCTTACAATGGAATTCCAGTTTCAGAGTTTTTATCTCAAGAAAAATTGGACAAAGTAGCAGCCGACACTATGGTTGGTGGCGCTACTTTAACAGGGCTTTTAGGTACTTCGGCTTGGTATGCTCCAGGTGCATCTGTGGCTTATTTGGTTGATAGTATAGTAAACAACCAAAAGAAAATGATAGCCTGTTCGGTATTCTTAGAAGGTGAATATGGGCAAAACGATATTTGTATTGGAGTGCCATGTATTATAGGTAAAAACGGTGTAGAAAAAATTGTCGATATCACATTAAATGCTGATGAAAAAGCAAAATTTGCTAAGAGTGCGGATGCAGTTAGGGCAATGAATGGTGACCTAAAATCGATATTAGGATAATAATTATTATAATTATTCATAAAAGGCTGCATAATAGCAGTCTTTTTTTTGATATTAATCAGTAAAATATTGGTTAATCTTATCTATAATTATATATTTGCACGTTTAAAAAAAAGTTAGATTATTGTAAATCCAGGGCTTTAGCTTCTAATGTTTTGAATTTCAGTATATTTTTATAAAAAAAACAACAATAAAAAAATTAATTAATTTTTAGGAATAATGCAGAATAAAGGACTAGTTAAATTTTTCGCAATACTATTTGCATTGGTAAGTATCTATTCACTTTCGTTCACTTTTGTGGCCAATAAAGTGAAAGAGGATGCCAAAAACTTCGCAGGAGGAAACCCATTTAAAGAAGTTAAATACCTTGACTCTATTGGAAAAGAAAAAGTTTTCCTTGATTTTTTTACTTACGATGAAGTAAAAGACAAACAAATCAATAAAGGTCTTGACCTTGAAGGAGGAATAAACGTAATTCTTCAAATATCTGTAAAAGATGTTTTGAAACAATTATCAAACAATTCTAAAAACCCGGTTTTCAACAAATCATTAGAAGATGCTAAAAGGGATCAAGTAGGAAATCAATCTTATCTTGATGCGTTTTTTGTGGCTTTTGATAAAAACTCAAATGGTAGCGTAAAATTGGCTTCGCCTGATATTTTTGCTAACAGAAATCTACAGGGACAAATCGATTTCAATATGACCGATGACCAAGTGAAAAAAGTCTTGGTTAAAAAACTTGACGAGTCAGTTGAATCTGCTTTTGGTGTATTGAGAAGCCGTATTGATAAATTTGGTGTAACACAACCAAACATTGTTAAACTTGGACAAACAGGAAGAATTCTTATTGAATTACCAGGTGCAAAAGATGTTGACCGTATCAAAAAATTAGTTTCTAGCAAAGCAGAATTAGAGTTTTGGGAAACCTACAAAGCTGAAGAAATGATGGGCTTTTTGCAACAAGCAAACGAAGCTTTGAAAGCTACTGTTAAAACTGATGAGAAAGTTGTGGCTGCAAAACCTGCAGATACACTGACCAAATTATTGACAGATGATAAAGTAAAAGATTCAGCTGCGGCCAAAAAAGGAAACAATCCGTTATTTGATAAATTCATTTCTCAAGGTGGCGGTGCTGTTTTAGTAGTTGCTTCACCAAAAGATACTGCAACGATTAACTCTTATTTAAGAAGACCTGAAATTCGTAATTTATTACCAGCTGACAAACGATATTCAAAATTTGCCTGGGGTAAACCTGATGTAAATGTTGACGAGAAAACAAAAAAAGAAACGGAATCAGTCGGTTTATATGCTCTAAAAGGTAATAGAGATAATATAGCCCCAATGAGTGGTGGTGTAATTGTTGACGCTAGAGATACGTTTGACCAAATGGGTAAACCAGCGGTTTCTATGCAAATGAATGGAGCAGGAGCAAGAGTTTGGGAAGAATTAACAGGAAGAGCTTTTACACAAAAAAGTTGTATAGCAATTGCTTTAGATAACGTTGTGTATTCTGCTCCTGGAGTTACTTCTGGACCAATTTCAGGTGGAAGATCAGAAATCACTGGAAGTTTTGAAGTTGCAGAAACTAAAGATTTAGCCAACGTTTTAAGAGCTGGTAAATTACCTGCGGCTGCCGAAATTATTCAGTCAGAAGTGGTTGGGCCATCTTTAGGAGCCATAGCAATTAATGCAGGTTTAATATCTTCTATCGTTGGATTCCTTATGGTATGTTTATGGATGGTGTTCTATTATGGAAGAGCAGGTTGGTATGCTAATGCTGCTTTGATATTGAACTTACTTTTCTTGTTTGGTGTTATGGCAAGTTTTGGTTTCGTATTAACATTACCTGGAATTGCTGGTATCGTTTTAACTTTAGGAACTGCAGTTGATGCAAACATTATCATCTATGAAAGGGCAAAAGAAGAACTACGCGACGGAAAAACATTAGGTGATGCTGTCATTACTTCTTATGGTTGGAAAGGAGCTATGCGTTCTATCATTGATGCAAACGTTACACACGTATTGACAGGAACAATCTTATACGTTTTCGGAACAGGATTGGTTCAAGGATTTGCCTTAACACTTTTAATTGGTATAGTAACGTCATTGTTTACTTCAATCTTTATAGCAAGAATCTTTATCGATAGAGATATTGCTCACAATAGAAAATTGACTTTCGCAACTAATATCACTAAAAACTGGTTTACAGGTTTCAATTTTGATTTTATCGGAATTAAAAAATGGACATACTTGTTTTCATCTGTAGTTGTAGTTGGCAGTTTAATTTCTATTTTCTTCGTTAATGGTTTGGATCAGGGTGTTGATTTTGTTGGAGGAAGAACCTTTCAAGTGAGATTCGAAAAACCGGTAGAACCAACTCAAGTTTCTGAAGAATTATCAAAAGCTTTTGGAACTACTGTTGAAGCTAAAGTATTTGGTAGTGATGACCAATTAAAACTTACGACCAAATACAAAATACAAGAAGAAGGAGTTGAGGTTGATAAAGAAGTAAACGAAAAATTATTTGCCAGTTTGAAAAAGTATTATGGTGCTAATCAAACCTATGAGAAATTCATAAACTCTTATGATGGCAAAAAATTCGGAGTATTGCAATCTTCTAAAGTTGGAGCAGCGATTTCTGCGGATATCAAAACAAACTCATTCTGGGCTGTTATCGGTGCCATGTTGGTTGTTGGTTTATACCTTGTAATTTCGTTCCGCAAATGGCAATATTCACTCGGAGCTTTAGCCGCTGTTTTCCATGATGTTGTTTTTGTATTGGGTATTTACTCTATATTATACAAATACATGCCTTTCCATATGGAAATGGATCAGCACTTTATTGCAGCCATACTAACCGTTATTGGATACTCAATGAACGATACCGTAATTGTATTTGACAGAATTAGAGAGTTCCTTGCAGGAGACAGAAAAGGGCACTTTAAAGATGTGGTAAACGCGTCTATTAATACAACACTTTCAAGAACCTTAAATACGTCGTTAACGATGATTATGGTATTGTTAATCATGTTCATCTTTGGTGGCGATTCTATCCGAGGATTTATCTTCGCGATGTTAGTAGGTATCATTGTTGGAACGTATTCTTCGTTGTTTATTGCAACACCGGTATTGGTTGATACAATGAGTAAAGAAGCCATTGAAGATATTGAAAAAAGACACGGTAACTAAGTTACTTAGTTTATAAAATAAAAAAGGGTTGTCAGTTTTTACAACCCTTTTTTTGTTAGATTTGTGTAGGTATACGTATATATTCAATTTACTGGCAATTTTCGACGAAACTTTATCTATGAAGAATTTTTTAATTATATTTTCATTGCTCTTTTTGACTAGTTCTTTTACAGATAAAGATGTTAAAAGATTTGGATTCTATTCAAACGAAAAAAGTACTGACGGAGAGCATTCTATTGGATATACGATTCGGTTGTGGAAGTATAACAATAATATCATTGGAAAAATTGAGTTTAATGAAGGTTTGATTGGTGACCAAGTTGGAGGATTTATTCAGAATGTTAAATATAACTCCAAAACGGGAAACTTAACTTTTGAAAGTCTATTAGAATTAGAAAAAATCACTTTCATTGGAAAAGTTTACCGAGCAAAGATTATTGGAAATGTTATATGGAAAACAAAAACAGATAAAAATCAAGTTTTGGCAAAATGTTGTAATGATGCAGAAATTAACCGAGACTTCCCAACA
Source organism: Flavobacteriaceae bacterium (assembly GCA_947456955.1). Classification (GTDB taxonomy): domain Bacteria; phylum Bacteroidota; class Bacteroidia; order Flavobacteriales; family Flavobacteriaceae; genus Flavobacterium. The sequence continues at coordinate 88,787 of CANGTQ010000007.1, forward strand.
ATAAAAGAATGGAAATCTATGTGGCGGAAGTTTGAATAATAACTGCCAGTAATAGCCGTTTCAATCAATTGCGAAAGAAAAATGTGCAAAATTCACATTTTTCTTTCGCAAGAATTTTTATATTTAACGGACCCGAGGGCACAGGCCCAACCCATGGAATGAAATATAAAGTTCCGAAGTTCGCAACTTCGCCAAGCGCCGGAAGGTTAGCAGCAACCGCTTGAAAACCATTGTAAATTGAAAATATGACAACCGTAATCAAAATATTAAAATGGTTAAATTACATCCTTATTCCGATAGCAATTTTGAGCTTTTTGTATATTACAGTTAGCAAAATTTATATGGGAATATTAATTCCTGCATATTTTTTTGTTTTTATATTTTTGAATTTAATTGTAATAACTGTTCTTAATAGAATTTCTAATAACCCAACCGTTGAAATATTTAAAGATTGGAAATGGTTTTTTGCTTTAATATTTTCATATTTTCTTATTACACTCAGTGTGGCTGTGTTAACTTAATGAAGATGTAAAGTGCGGTAGCTGCTAACAGCAGTTTGTAAAACGGTCTGTCAAACCAAAAAAAGCCAAAGTAACTAGTTTGGCTTATTGTTTTTAATAATGTTTCTCAACACGGCTTTATCAGGATAATTGAGCACTTCTAAGGTAATATCTATGTTTTTGGAAGTCTTTCCATAAATGATATACAGTTTGCCGCCTTCTTCCTTGATATTGCTTTTGTCAAAATCCACATCGCCATGGGTTAAAACATTTTTGATATCAATTGTATCAACCCAATCTTCTGAAAGTCTACGCGAAGCTTCAATATCGTACAAAAAAGGCTTGTTTCTAAGGTCATTTAAAACTCTCGCATTGGGGAAATAATTGCAACGGGTATCTTTTCCGCTAAGTACCATAGCCACAAAAAAACATCCAATAACCAAACCCACTAAATAGTAGGCAAAACGTTGGTAAAACTTCATACTGATTAATTTTGTGCAAAAGTAATCAAATGTTTTACTATGCGCATTGGTTATGTGCTAAAGTTTAAACCGTTGTCATTTCCGCGAAGGTGGAAATTAGAAAACAATCAAATTAATATCATTATCAGGAAGATTAAACCAGTCGCCTATGGCTTTGTTGGTTAAAATACCATGATATAAATAGACACCGTTTTTCAATCCTTTGTTGCAGCGAATGGCACTTTCTAAACCGCCATCTTCGGCAATTTGAAGTAAGTAAGGTGTAATGATATTACTAATAGAAAGCGAAGCTGTTTTAGAATATCGCGAGGGAATATTCGGCACGCAATAGTGAATGACATTATTTTTAATAAAGGTTGGAGATTCGTGTGTAGTAACTTCCGAAGTTTCGAAACAACCGCCGGTATCAATACTAACATCTACAATCACAGCGCCTTTTTTCATGTGTTCTACCATCGTTTCGGTTACGACAACCGGACAACGGTCTTTTCCCCGCATGGCACCAATAGCAACATCACATCTTCGCAACGCTTTTAATAATGATTTGGGTTGTATGGTTGAAGTAAATATTCTTTGATTTAAATTATTCTGTAAACGACGTAATTTGGTAATCGAATTGTCAAATACTTTTATGTTGGCACCCAAACCTAGTGCTGTTTTGGCTGCAAATTCACCCACAGTTCCAGCTCCTAAAATTACCACATCAGTCGGAGGAACACCAGTAATATTACCAAGTAATAATCCTTTTCCGAATTCGTTGTTTATCATTAGTTCGGCTGCAATTAAAACAGAGGCGATCCCTGCAATTTCACTCAAGGATTTCACAGCAGGATAGGAGCCATCTTCATCTTTGATGTATTCAAAAGCAAGTGCGGTAATTTTTTTCTTTGATAATGCTTCAAAGTATTCTTTTTTTCGGGTTTTTAACTGAATAGCAGAAATCACAATAGCATTCATGCTTACTATTGCAATTTCTTCCATGGTTAAGGGTTCAACTTTCAGAATCATTGGGCAACTCAACACTTTTTTAATGTCATTAGTAATAGTTGCTCCAGCATCGCTAAATTCTTTATCTGTATAGCTAGAACTCAATCCGGCACCTGATTCAATCATTACTTTATGGCCATGAGAAGTAAGTGAATTGACAGCATCAGGCGTTAAACAAATACGTCTTTCCTGATAAGAAGTTTCTTTCGGAATTCCGATAAAGAGTTCGCTTTTGTGACGATATACTTCTAATTTTTCCTCTTGAGGTAAAAGCTGCTGCTTAGTGAAAGGGGTAATAGCCATACTGCACAATTGTAATTTTGCCCCAAATTACAAAAAAAATCAATATCAATGTCAATGGCAAAAATCAATGACAAAAAATCAAAAAAATAAAATTGCTATTGAAACTCTATGTCAATCTAAGGTTTCTTTTCCCATCAACAGATTGAGACAAAATAATGGTAGAAAAATCATCAGGAAGTAAATTCGGAATTTTTTCTGCCCACTCAATAAAGCACCAGTTTCCGGAATATAAATAGTCCTCAATTCCCATATCTAACGCTTCAATTTCCGATTTCAACCGATACATATCAAAATGATATACCTTTTGATTATCCTCGGCTTGGTATTCATTTACTAATGAAAATGTTGGGCTGCTAGTGGCATCGGTCACACCTAATTCTTTTGCCAAAGCTTTGATTAATGTTGTTTTACCAACACCCATATTGCCATGAAAAAGAATTACTTTATGGGGCTTTTCAAGTATGATTTTTTTTGCTACTTGTTTTATTTCGTCAAGTGAAAAGATGATTTCCATTGTTTGTTTAGGGTTTATAGTTCATAGTTTATGGTTATAATAACTACAAACCATAAACTACAAACAATTAACTTACTTAGGATTAAAAACTAAAAAGGGAACAATCATTTCTTCCAGTGAAATTCCGCCGTGTTGGTAGGTATTTCGGTAATAACTAACATAATGATTGTAGTTATTTACGTATGCCAAAAACAAATCATTCTTCGCAAATATATAAGAGCTGCTCATATTGATAGTTGGTAACCCTATTATCTTTGGGTCTTTCACTGCATAAACGTCTTTATCTTCATAGGTGAGACTTCTTCCTGTTTTGTATCTTAAATTCAAACTAGTGTTTTTGTCACCTATAACTTTAGTTGGGTTTTTTACATTTATGGTTCCATGATCCGTGGTAATTATTAATTTAAAACCTAATTTTTGAGCTTGCTGAATTATTTCTAATAAAGGTGAATTTTTAAACCAGCTCAGTGTTAAGGAACGATAGGCTTTATCATCCGAAGCCAATTCTTTTACAACATCCATTTCGGTTTTGGCATGCGACAGCATATCCACAAAATTGTAAACTACAGTAACCAAATTGTTATCTTTTAATCCTTTGAAGTTTTCGGCTAATTTTTTTCCGCTTGCTAAATTGGTAATCTTAAAATAATCCTGTTTGATATTTAATCCCAATCGTTTCAAATGTGCTGTTAAAAACTCGGCTTCATAAAGGTTTTTACCTCCTTCTTCCACGTCATTTTTCCAATATTGTGGGAATTGTTTTTCCATTTCTAATGGAGTTAAGCCTGAAAAAATGGAGTTTCTGGCGTATTGTGTTGCGGTTGGTAAACTGGCGTAATACGGAACTTCTTTTTCCAGTTTATAATGATTTGCAACAACACTTTCCATTACTTTCCATTGATCATAACGAAGGTTGTCGATTACGACAAAAAGCACGGGTTTAGCTTTGCTAAGTTCGGCTCCGCTTTGTGTATCTTTTTTTACTAATTCAGGAACCACTAATTCTCTGAACAAAGTATGTGACTGAATCGGCTTATCCGCTTTTGGTTGAAACCAATCTTCATAGTTGCGCTCAATGAATTTTCCGAATTGCGCATTGGCTTCCACTTTTTGACTTTCGAGAATTTCAAACATGCTTTGGTCATTAATGTTTTCTAATTCCAATTCCCAAAAAATAAGTTTTTTATAAAGCTCAACCCAATCTTCGTGGCTGTTTACCATTGCCATTTCCATTGCAATTTTTCGAAATTCTTTTTGATAATCTAAGGTCGTTTTTTCAGAAATCAATCGGGAATGATCGAGATTTTTCTTCAAGCTCAATAATATCTGATGGGGATTTACAGGTTTTATCAAATAGTCCGCAATTTTAGAACCAATGGCTTCTTCCATGATATATTCTTCCTCACTTTTGGTAATCATTATCATTGGAGTAGACGATTTTTTTTCTTTCATTTCTGATAGCGTCTCCAAACCACTCATTCCTGGCATATTTTCATCAAGGAATACAATGTCGTAGTTACCCTCTTCAAATGCATCAACGGCATCCCGGCCATTATTGAAAGTTGTTACTTTATAGTTTTTCTTTTCTAGAAAAAGGATATGAGGTTTAAGTAAATCAATTTCATCATCAACCCAAAGTATTTTGATAGGATCCATATTCATAATATTGTTTTGTGCAAATTACTATAATTATAAAACGCAGCATTATTAAAATTATTATAAAAAAATTAAAATTTATACAAACTTTGTATAAACTTTAGCGGTCAAATTAATGTTAAAGTATTTTTTGGTTTTATTATATTAACTACTTTTGGTATTATTGTTCGACAAATTATAATTTAAATCTATACAAATGAAAAAAGTAATCTTATCAATGGCTGTTGTAGCTTTTTTATTTTCAATGAATGTTTATGCTCATGAAACACCAAAAGAAAAAAAGAAAAAAGCAAAAACTGAAAAAAACTGTTCTATGGAAGAAAAAAAATCTTGTAGTTCAGAGAAAAAAACATCATGCTGCGCTTCTAAAAAAGCAGAAGAGAAAAAATAGTTTTTCCTTGCTATTTTATAAAGTGTCACGATTTCCGTGACACTTTTTTATTTAATTTACTTTTAATTAGCCATAATACTATACATTTGGCAACTTTATTATTAAATAAAAATAATTTTGAAAACAATAAACGTATGCAATTAAAAAACAAACTTACCCTTAGCATGCTTTCGGCTTTATTCTTTCTAAGCTGCAGCAAAAAAGAAATTCAATACGAAGATCCACTTCTTACTAACCGTGACACGACTGTAAATCCAGGAGATGATTTTTTTCATTATGCCAATGGTGGTTGGTTTGCAAAACACCCTATTCCAAGTACAGAAAGTAGTAACGGTATTTTTAGAACTATAGGTGATACTATTAACGCACAAATTAAAGACATCTGTGAAAAATCTGCAGCAAATAAAGCTGCCTCAAAAGGGAGTAACGAACAAAAAATAGGTGATTTTTATGCTTCTGGAATGGATACGATATCTATTGAAAAAGTAGGGCTGAAATCATTGTCAAGTGATTTGTCGAAAATTGATGCTATTAAAGATGTCCCAACGTTAATGAATATTATTGGATATCTCCATACGATAGGAGCTGGTCCGGCGTTTTCTTTTTATGTTGGACAAGATGATAAAATAAGTTCTAAAAATGCTTTGTTTTTTGCACAAGGCGGTTTAGGATTAGGTAATAGAGATTACTATTTTAATACTGATGCAGAAACAGTAAAAATCAGAACTGAATATGTAAAGCATTTGGAAGCAATGTTTAAATTAATGGGAGAAGATGCCACTAAAGCAAACAAGGCGGCGTCTACAATTATTAATTTGGAAACGGATTTGGCTAAAAATAGTAGAAAACTGGAAGCCCTTCGTGACCCAATAAAGAATTACAACAAAATGACTTTGGCTCAATTCAAATCGTCAACACCATCTATCGCATGGGAAAATGTTTTGCAAAAATTAGGCATCACAAAAGCCGATACCTTAATTGTTGGTCAACCTGAATTTTTCAAAGGATTGGATAAAATTGTTACCACATATACAATAGAAGATTGGAAAACCTATTTGAAATGGGATTTGATTAACTCATATGCTTCTTTTTTGAATAACGCTATCGAAAAGCAAAACTTTACGTTCTATTCAACTATAATGAATGGCGTAAAAGAACAAAAACCGAGATGGAAAAGAATTGTAGAGCAAACTGATGGATCATTAGGTGAATTGATAGGGCAAGTTTACATAAAGGATTATTTACCTGCAGGTTCTAAGGAAAAACTTTTAGAAATTGGAAATAACATTCGTGATGTTTATGCAGAACACATTAAGAAATTGGATTGGATGAGTGAGGCGACCAAGAAAAAAGCACTTTTTAAATTAAGTAAAATTGTAATGAAGGTTGGATATCCTGATAAATGGAAGGATATGAGCAGTATTACTATCAATAGAAATGACTATTGTGCCAATGTTATGGCAGTGAATAAATGGGAATACAATTATATGATTAATAAATATGGCAAACCTGTAGACAGAACAGAATGGGGAATGTATCCACAAACGTATAATGCGTATTACAATCCAAGCAATAATGAAATTTGTGTTCCTGCCTGTAATATTTTGGTTCCTGGGTTTGAAGGGAGAATGCCAGATGATGCTATTTTGTATGGTATAATCGGCGGTTCTACATTTGGACACGAAATTACACATGGTTTTGACGATCAGGGAAGTCAATATGACGAAAACGGGAATTTGAACGACTGGTGGACAGCAGAAGATAAAGCAAAGTTCACTCAGAAAACAAAAGCAATTGTTGCTCAATTTAATAAGTTTGAACCGCTCAAAGGCAAGTTTGTTAACGGTGATGCGACACAAGGAGAAAACATAGCTGATTTAGGTGGTGTTGTTATGGGATACGAAGCCTTCAAAAAAACAGCACAATACAAGAATAAAGAAAAAATAAGTAATCTTACACCTGATCAAAGATACTTCTTAGCATATGGTTATGCCTGGATGGTAAATGCTAAAGATGAAGCTTTATCTAGACAAATAATGTCTGATGTACATTCACCGGCTCAATTCAGGATAAATGGACCATTAATGAATATTCCTGAATTCTATAAAGCATTTAACGTAAAACCTGGCAATAAAATGTACTTGCCCGAAAGCGAAAGAGTAGTCATTTGGTAATTTTTGAAAACCAACAACATCCCTATCTATTCGATAGGGATTTTTTTTGGACTTACTTTTTGTCTCTTTAAACCTCTTTATCAATTCGTTAAAATGTAAGATAAATACATTATAATATTTTAAAAAGATGCATTTCATCGATTAAATATGCATTTAAAAGATATTTTTTGAATAAACTATTTATATTTGATATGAGATTTACGATATCATATTATAAATAATAACAATTAGCATAAAGTTGTTATTACAAATGAAAAAATAGAATCACTTTTAATTGAATTATTAACGCATAAATTTTTTAGTTATGAAAATAAAAATTACCCTTCTTTTTATAGTGTTGTTTTTCGTTGGAACTATTCATAGAGTTAACGGACAAGTTGATAATACTTTTACAGGTGAAAATTCAGGTGTAGTTAATACTGGTAATTATAACACTGGATATGGCGTGAATGCTCTTAGAAGCAATAATAGTAATAGCAATAGTGCTTTTGGAGTTGGAACATTAAGTAATACTACTGGAGGATTTAATTGTGCTTTTGGAAATGGAGCATTAGCTTTGAATGGAAATGGAAGATTAAATTGTGCCTTGGGAACAAGTTCTTTATCTAAAAATAATTCTGGTTCATTTAATATTGCTATAGGTCATAGATCTCAAGAAGCTAATATAATCGGAAACAATAATACTGCGATTGGTTATGCAACATTATTAACCAATTTAGGAAGTTCCAATACAGTTTTGGGAAGTTATAGTCCAAGAAGTTTACTAACAGGAGATTCTAATATTTTTATCGGATCAGAGACTGCAATCAATTTATTGAATGGAAGCAACAATGTTTTTTTAGGGAATAGAATTACGGTTTCGAAATCTCCATCTACACCAATTTTAGCTGGAAACGATACGAGTAATTCAATAATTATTGCTGATGGATTGGGGAATCAAAAAATCTTTATCCAAAAAAATGGAAATACAGGAATTGGTTTGGGTAACAATGTCATTCCGGTTAACAGATTAGATATAAAAGGCGGTGTTGCTATTGGTAATAATTTTACGCCAAACGGTGTTACTCCCGGAATTGTAGCTCCTACAAGCGGTTTAATAGTTGAAGGAAAAGTTGGTATAGGTACTTCTTCACCAAACAATAAAGTTGAAATAACTTCGGGAATAAATGGTAATTCCGGTCTGCGTTTTACAGATTTGACTAGTAATTTTAATCCAGCTACATCTATAGCATCTAATAGATTTTTAACTGTTAATCAAAATGGAGATGTTGTTTTAAATAAAATGGCCAATCCAATCGAGACGAATGTTTTAACATCAAATGCTAATTTGATGACGAGTAATGTAAATAGTATTTCTTCTTCATCAACAATTATTAATTCTATTTCAAATTCTGTAAATAGCAACAATCAATTGATAACTACTGTTAATGGCGTTGCTAGTGCTCCAGTAAATTTGCCAAGAACAGATGAGCAGTCATTATCATTAACAGGTAATACTTTATCTATATCTAATGGAAATAGTGTTACCCTACCATCATATATTGATACACCACAAGTACTTTCTCAATCAGAAAATACAATTATACTTTCAAATGGAGGAGGTTCATTTACATTGCCAACATTTAATGATACTGATGCACAATCATTAGCGTTAAATGGTAATACTTTATCTATATCTAATGGAAATAGTGTGACGCTTCCAACTTATGTTGATACACCACAAACGCTTTCTCAAACAGGAAATACAGTTACGCTTTCTAATGGAGGTGGATCTTTTACTATGCCGAATACAATTGTAACAGCTGGAACTAATGTTACTGTAACTGGAAGTGGATCTTCTGTTTCTCCTTATTTAGTATCAGCAGCAGATACAAGTCTTTATGCCAATAACGGAACTATAAATAGCGCAACCACAACAAATGGAAACAGAGTGGTTACTATGAACAACAGTAATATTTGGTTCCAATCAGCCACTGCTGATACGAATAGCAAAATCTATATTGGCACAACAGCAACGTATCCATCAACTACAGGAAACTATAAACTGTATGTTGAAGGCGGAATCCTAACTGAAAAAGTAAAAGTAGCTTTGAGAAGTACAGCCAATTGGGCAGATTATGTTTTTGAAAAAAATTATGACTTAATGCCTTTGAAAAATGTAGAAGAATATATTGCTATTCATAAGCATTTACCCGGAATTGATTCAGCAAGTGAATTGGCTAAAAATGGACTAGACTTAGCGGAAATGCAGGCTAAACATATGGCTAAAATTGAAGAGATGATGCTTTATATTATTGATCAAAATAAAACCATTGAAAAGAACATCAAGGATATTGAAGAGTTAAAAAAACAAGTAAAAGTATTAACCGCCAACGAAGATTGATATGTATAAGATACTAAAAACAGTTATAGTATGTGCTATTTGTTTTAATTCTTATAACATTTCAGCACAGCTCAATGAGTATTTGAATTCTGAAGAAAATAGAATTTCATCTGCTAACCAAATCGAATTAGAAATTCAGAAATTCATTGACAATAATTACAACAATTATGTTTTGTCAAAAGAAGTTACAGACGATCTAATCACCCATCTTAGGAGTGAAGAAGAGTTTACGGATGCTGAACTGCAAAACGCAATTAAAAAAACAAAAGTTTACGAATTAAGAAAACTTTTCTTTTCCGAAAATCCGGATAAAAAAGACAGTTATTTCGCAAGACCTATGCCTCTTTCTGTGCAACAATCATGTGTGAATGGTGATTTTGAAAACGGAACTGCAGGTTATACCTTCTGGTCAGATGCACACCCGCAACCCGCTTCGGGAACTGCATTTTTTTTATCGTGCGCCACTCCTACAGCACCCACCGTTTTAAATGCTGTCACACCGGCTAATAATAATTTAAACGCTGCAGTAACATTGATTGATAATACAAGTCCAGGTTACACTCAATATGATCCAATATTAGCAGGTTTAGGGGTAAACATTCCTACCTTATTTCCAAGCGGTGGAAACAAATGTATCAAGTTAAACAATCAACAAGGTTTTGGTTCGTCAGACATAACAACGGTTTCACGTTATTTTCCAAATATAAATCAAGAAACGATTGATTTTAATTTTTCTTTGATAATGGACAACAAGCCAGCCCATGGACAACCAATTCAACCCTTTTTTAGAGTTAGGGTCTTAGACCAATTTAATAATGTTGTAGATGAAATATGTATTGTTGCTAATCCTGATAATTGCTTGTTCAATGTAATATATGTTAGTAACAACAGAAGAGTACTTTATACCGATTGGATTTGTGCTCGATTGAATGTTGGGGAAATTCTAAACCAACCCGGAACAATTGAATTTACTGTAAGTGACTGTCAGCCTTCGGCACATTTTGGAACAGTTTATATTGATAATATCTGCGGTTCAGTTTGCGCTACTCCAAGATTAGGTGCACTGAATACAAATGCAACTAATATCAATTGTCCGGATACTATTGGCAATACACCTATTCAGGTTTGTGGAACTTTTCAGGCGCCATTGAATGCTACTTTAAGTTCAATATCATTAGATATTACTCAAAATGGCACAGTAATCGGAACAGTTAACGCACCAACACAACTCACGGCTAATACATTTTGTTTTACTGTTTTGCCGAGTATGTTTGGAGCAAGTCCAACTGGGAATTTCGAATTTCAGATTGATGCCAATTTCAATGTAAATTGCCCCGCGGGGACATTTATTTACACCATATCTGATAACTCTGCCAATATTGGTCCCGATGTGACTTTTATAGATTGTTGTTTATCCACCTTAACATTAGCATCTCCCGCAGATGATGTTAATAATTTGGCTCCTTCAATAGTAAAGAAAAAGGAAAGATCAGATTGGATTAAGGCAGCAAATATTGTATCCGTTGGAGATAATGCTTTATCAAATGGAGTAGTGTATCATGCCGCTAATTATGTTGAATTAAATCCGGGTTTTGAAGCCGTTTTAGGGGCGCAATTTTCGGCATATCCCGAAGGTTGTTCTGCAAATTATACTTATAAAGCGCAAGCGCCGACTACTATTCCGAGAAGTAGTGATATTTCAAATGGTGATGAAACAATCAACTTGATAAAAGTGTTAAAAGATTTTGCCATAGTGCCAAATCCGTCAAGCAGCACTATAGAGGTTATAATGAACGACGCTAAATTTAATAGAGTAACCATTTCAACTATCGATGGAAAAATTGTAAATGAGCGAAATATTGAAAAAACTGATAAAACCTTAATAGATGTGAGCAGTTATGCTAATGGTATATACATAATAAACGTAACTTCAGAAAACGGACAAGTATATACTAAAAAGCTAATTAAGAACTAATTGTGCTTTTATAGTCAGACCGTTTTATTATCTGTAAAAGTAAAGTTTGATTTTTTAACAAATTATGCATCTATATAATTACAAAATCGCATATAGTTATTCAAATTAATGACTAATATTGCACAATTATTAAAAAATTATAAATATGCCTTTTTTAGAAAAAAAGTTTTCTTTGCTTTCTGTGATAATTTTTTCAGCAGTTGCCGTACTAGTTTTCTTTTCGATTACTAGTTGGATAAATTGTGATGATACTACTTCAGAAACAGTAAATAGTGAATATCACTGTAAATATGATATAAAACGGTTGAATGGTTTAAAATATATAAAACCAATAATGTTTGTTGATGACGAATGCGAGTCAGATAACATGCAGGATATTAAACAGCAAATGGTTGAAATTGTTAATAGGTATAAAAATTTTGAAGGAGTTACTTCAGCTTCAATTTATCTCAGACAGTTTTCAACCAATGAGTGGATATCTGTTAATGAAACTGATAAATTTGAGCCAGGTTCTCTTTTTAAAGTACCAGTGTTGATTTGTATTTTAAAAATGTGTGAAGAAGATCCGAGCTTTATCAATAAGCACATTTCTTATGATAAGTCTATAAATGATGGTAAAAATGTAGCATATAAATCAAAGTCTATTCAATTAGGACAAAGTTATACTGTAAAAGAATTGTTGACTTATATGATAAAATATTCAGACAATAAAGCAACAATATTGTTAGAGTCTAATATGAAAACAGAAGTTTTACAAAAACTTTTTACCGATATGGGTTTAGAAGTACCTAATATTTACGCAACCCAATATTTTTTTACAACTTCTCAATATTCATTATTTTTTAGAGCTATTTATAATGCATGTTATTTATCTATTGATGATTCGGAATTTGCAGCAAAGCTTTTGAGCGAATGCAATTTTAAAGAAGGTATAGTGAGTGGGCTACCCAAAGGAACTCCAATAATTCACAAATTCGGAGAATCGGGTAGTCAAGTCGAAATGCAGTTACATGAATCAGCCATTATTTATGCCTACAACAAACCTTTTTTATTAACTATAATGACCAAAGGCAAGGATAATAAAACATTATCAAAACTTATTAAAGAAGTAACAAACAAGGTATATACCGAAATGGCGAATAAATAAAACTAATTTAAGTTTGATTGGTCTTTAACAATTTAAAATCAATTTTTTTAATATGCATATCGGGTTTGAGCATATTTAAATACTTATAAACAAAGCTTCTCATAATTGGGAAGCTTTGTTATATTTGTCCATTGCCAAAAGTTATTTTATGCTTCAATTAAATGTAAAAAACGAAACATCACGACTACGAGCAGTTGTGTTAGGTTCGGCCCTTAATAATGGAAAAACGCCAACTATTGAAGAAGCTTACGATCCCAAATCTTTAGAACATATTTTAGCAGGAACGTATCCAGTTGAAGCCGATATGGTTAAAGAAATGGAAGCTTTCAATCAAGTTTTTCAAAAGTATGATGTGAAAGTTTTTCGTCCGCAAATGATTGAAAACTACAATCAGATTTTCACACGTGATATCGGTTTTGTAATAGATGATATTTTTATTAAAGCTAATATTCTTCCTGATAGAGAACGTGAATTAGATGCTATACAATATATCATCGACCAAATAGATCCTGCAAAAGTAGTTCGCCCGCCTGAAGAAGTTCATATTGAAGGTGGCGATGTTATGCTTTGGAATGATTATATTTTCATCGGAACTTATAAAGGTTCGGATTATAAAGATTACATCACTGCACGGACTAATATGCAAGGTGTAAACTATATAAAAGGCTTATTCCCGAATAAGATTGTCAAAGAATTTGACTTGGTAAAATCAAAATTAGAGGCTCGTGACAATGCTTTGCATCTCGATTGTTGCTTTCAACCAGTTGGAAAAACCAAAGGAATAATTTATAAAAGTGGTTTTCGTGAAGAAGCCGATTATGTTTTTTTAGTTAAACTATTTGGAAAAGAAAATCTATTTCACATCACACGAGACGAAATGTATCATATGAATTCCAACGTGTTTTCTATTGATGAAAACGTAGTAGTTTCAGAAAAAAACTTTACAAGATTAAACAATTGGCTTCGTGAAAACGGTTTTGTCGTTGAAGAAATACCCTATGCTGAAATAGCGAAGCAAGAAGGACTTTTGCGCTGCTCAACTTTACCATTAATTAGAGATTAAATCTGTTTGTGGTTTGTAGTTTATTGTTATTATGTATCAGTAAAAACCTTAAACTTAAAACCATAAACCATAAACTAAAAAACACATGAAACAAACTACCAATTCCATATTGATGATTCGTCCTGTAGCTTTTCGCATGAACGAGCAAACGGCTGTGAATAATTATTATCAAAAAGTTCTTGACGGACTTTCTCCTGAAACAGTGAATGCCAAAGCCCAACAAGAGTTTGACACTTTTGTAAATAAGTTGCGAAAAGTAGGTGTAAATGTAATTGTGGTTGAAGATACTTTAGAACCAAATACACCCGATAGTATTTTTCCAAATAACTGGATTTCGTTTCATGATAATGGAGATGTGGCCTTGTATCCAATGTTTGCCGAAAACCGTCGTGCCGAAAGAAGAGAAGACATACTTGACACTCTTGAAGATGAAGGTTTTAGAATTAACCAAATTGTAGATTATACTTCGGCAGAAGAAGACAATGTTTTTCTGGAAGGAACAGGAAGTTTACTATTAGACAGAGAAAACGGAAAAGCCTATTGTGCACTTTCGCCAAGAGCTGACGAAGAAGTTATGATTGAGTTTTGTGAAGATTTTGAATTAACTCCCGTTATCTTCGAAGCTTTCCAAACGGTTAACGGCGAGCGAAAACTGATTTATCATACCAATGTAATGATGTGTCTGGGTGATAGTTTTGCAGTGATTTGTGCCGATTGTATCGATGATAAAAAAGAACGCAAAATGGTTCTCGATAGCCTGCGTGGTGATGACAAAGAAATCATCTTAATTACCGAAGAGCAAGTGAATAATTTTGCAGGCAACATGCTCGAAGTAAAAGGCAAAAACGATAAAAGATTTTTAGTGATGAGCGAGTCGGCCTATAAAAGTTTAACCAAAAAACAAATTGTTCAACTCGAAGCACATGTTGAAATTATTCATTCTAGTTTAGATACCATTGAAGCTTGCGGTGGCGGAAGTGCACGATGCATGATGGCAGAGATTTTTCTTCCGAAAAATTAACATTATTGTCATTCCGACGGAGGAGGAATCCCATTTAGTTTTTATGGTTTTATTGAGATTTATCAATTTTAGGAATGGAAAAAACAGAAAAATCCCATCGGCCAATGTTATAGTTGGACTTTGGGATTTGTTACTTCAAATTTGTAATTTTCTGTCCGTTATTCTTTCATTTTTATGAAACGGTATCCTCCTTTAGTGGCTCCCCAAACTTGTTTTCCTTCTTTATCAAATCCCTGATCCCAAGATAAAATTTCATTTTGAGTAACCGTTACTATTGAATTTGCAAAGCTGGCACCTCTCAATTCACTTGGACAAGTTTTATCGCCTGTGGCACCGGAAAAATTGTTTTTACCATCTCTTTTTAAGGTTACTTGACAGCCTTCTTTCAATTCAATATCTGACTCAGTTAGTTTGTCATAATCTTTTGGAGTTGCCCATTTTCCTGTCCAATCTTTTTCGTTTTTGATTGTAAATATTTCACTAATAAATTCGTTTTCCGATTTTTGAGTAACTCTATATACTCTAACTCTATAGGGTTTGTCTTGTTTGTCAAAAATGGCTTGTTCTACAAAAAGATAATTTCCTTTTTCTTTCCATATTGGGGTCATTCTGAGTGAGATATTATAATAATCTTTATCTTCTTTAGATTGAATTTCAGAAGAATAATGTCCTTGCATTATAGAAACTAATTCATTTAATTCGGAACTGTTTTTTGATGATTGATTTTGGCCTGATTTACAACTAATAAATAACGTAATTCCAGCGAATAGTAAAAGTATTTTATTCATGATAATATACATTAAATTCCTCTGATAATGCTCAAAACCGAGCTGATAATGTATTGAATACCAATAGCAATTGTTAGAAAGCCTATAATTCTTGATATGGCAACAATACCAGATGCTCCAAGAATTTTTGCCAAATAATGAGCACTGCGTAAAACTATAAAAATTAAAACACTAACAATTAAAATGGCTAATGAAGAAAAAATAATTTCATTAGTAGTATTGTGTTCTTGATAGAAAGCAATCAATAACGAGATAGAACCCGGTCCAGCTAGCATTGGCATGGCAAGTGGTGTAAGCGCTATTGAATTTCTCATTTGAATATCTTCCTCCACTTTTTTATCAATACCTCTATTTTTGCTGAATTTTCCATTCAAAAGTGAAAAGCCAG
The DNA here is from genome assembly GCA_947456955.1 of Flavobacteriaceae bacterium. Taxonomy (GTDB): domain Bacteria; phylum Bacteroidota; class Bacteroidia; order Flavobacteriales; family Flavobacteriaceae; genus Flavobacterium. Next base: position 104,559 of record CANGTQ010000007.1, read on the forward strand.
AACTTGCAATAATAATACCTCCAGCAATTCGAAGTGCGGTTATGGTTATACCAAAAAAAGTTAAAACATATTGGCCAATAAAAAAGGAAATAATAAGTATGATAAATACATTGATGGCTGTTAACATTGAAACCTTTGAACGTTCTTTTTTAGTGTAATCCTGAGTTAAACCTACAAAAATTGGTACAGTGCCAATGGGATTTAGAACCGAAAAAAGCGCCGCTAATAGAAAAATAAAAAGCTCCATATTTTTTTTGGCAAAGATAAATTTTGAATTTTATTTTAAATATTAAATAGAAGTTAAATAAATCTTCCCGATTATAAAGTTACTATTATCTTTGACACCAAGAAATAAAATCATGAAAAATAAAAAAACGCTGGTTCTTGGAGCTAGCACAAAACCCGATAGATATGCTTTCAAAGCTATAACAATGCTTGTCGAAAAAGGGCATTCTGTTTTGGCTATTGGACAAAATCAAGGTGAAGTTGCCGGAATAAAAATTTATACGAAACAAATTCCACTTGCCAATATTGATACAGTGACTTTATACCTAAATCCGCTTCGTCAAAGAGATTATTATAACTACATTATAGAAACCAAGCCAAAGCGAGTAATCTTTAATCCGGGAACGGAAAATCCTCAGTTTTATCAATTACTCGAAAGCAACGGAATTAAAGTCGAGGTAGCTTGTACATTGGTTTTATTGGCTACGAATCAGTACTAGAATTAGGAATTAGGAATTTTACACTTTAATATCTCGTGTTTTCAGTCGCCGATTTGCTAATCAAGAGTAATCCAATAAACGTAATCAATCCATTTACGATAATAAGTTCGTTATCAATTACATAATTTCCAAAAAGCGCGGCTGAATTTTTACTAATCAGAAAGCAAATCACCGGAGAAAGTAAGCAAATAAAAGGCACAAACTTGTCGTGCACCGTTTTCGATTTCATAAATAACCCAAAGGCATACAATCCTAAAAGTGGTCCATACGTATAACTTGCCACTTTAAAAATCATCGTAACTACCGATTTGTCGTTCAGTGAATTAAAAACTATAATAACCAAAAACATCAGCATTGAAAAGCCTATGTGCACAAAATGACGCGTTCTGACAATGTTAGGTTTGTTCTGATTTTCGGTTTTATCCATTCCTAAAAAATCGACGCAAAATGATGTTGTCAAAGCGGTCAAAGCCGAATCGGTTGTAGCAAATGTAGCGGCAGTTAATCCCAATAAAAAGATAATTGCCGGCACAATGCTCAAATGTTTGAAAGCAATTTCGGGAAACAAATAATCGGTTCTGGCAACGCCGTCAACCATTGGAATGGCAATACCATTTTTGTTGGCATACAAATACAACAACGCACCCACACTCAAAAAGAAAATATTGATTATAACAAAAATTCCCGTGAAAGTAAACATGTTTTTTTGTGCTTCACCTATGTTTGCGCAACTCAGATTTTTTTGCATTAAATCTTGGTCTAGCCCAACCATAGCTATAGTTACGAATATTCCGCCTAGAATTTGCTTTAGTACAAAGTTGCCCTTTAGATAATCTTCATAGAAAAACACTTTAGAATAATTACTGTTTTTCACAGCTTCAAAAGCTTCGACTGCTCCAAAATCCAGACTATGGCAAACAAAAATTATCGTCAAAAACACTGAGGAAACCAAGAAAAAAGTTTGTAACGTATCTGTAATAATAATGGTTTTCAATCCACCACGATAGGTGTAGGAAAATATTAATCCCAAAGAAATCAAAACTGTTAAAGCAAATGGAATATTGAATGCATCAAATACGTAACGTTGCAATACAATAACCACTAAATACAATCTAAAAGAAGAACCGATTGTCCTGCTGATTAGGAAGATAGTAGCAGCCGTTTTATAACTTATTATTCCCAAACGTTGTTCAATATAACTATAAATAGATGTCAGATTCATGCGGTAATAGAGCGGGAGCAAGACTTTGGCAATGATTAAAAATCCAATTGCATTTCCTAGAATAAACTGAAAGTATTTGAACTGCAAATCAGGATTTCCCACTTCACCGGGAACCGAAATAAAAGTCACACCAGACAATGCTGTTCCAATCATTCCGAAGGCCACCAAATACCATTTCGAGTTTTTATTAGCTTTAAAAAACGTATCATTATCGGAGCTTTTTTTGCTGACTAAATTGGAAATCAATATCAATATTCCGAAATAAAGAATGATAATGATAAGAATTGTTGTTGGTGACATAGGTTTGGTTTTACAGTTAGCCAAAATACAAAAAAAGAACATAGAAAATAGAAAATAGAAAATAGAGAATAGACAAGTCTATATTCTTTATTCTATTTTCTTTTCTCTTTTTACACTAAATTTGCCTCATGGAATTTTCTTCAAAATTGCTCGAAAAAGCAGTAAACGAAATGGCACAATTACCGGGAATTGGGAAGCGTACAGCTTTGCGGTTGGTTTTACATTTATTAAAACAACCTTCGGAACAAACCCAATTTTTATCTCAAGCATTAACAAAAATGCGTGAGGAAATTAAATATTGCGCTAGTTGTCACAACATTTCCGATGTTGAAGTTTGTGAAATATGTAATAATCCTAAGAGAATTCATAAAATAATTTGTGTAGTTGAAGATGTTCGCGATGTTATGGCCATTGAAAACACGAATCAATTTAAAGGAATTTATCATGTTTTAGGAGGTAAAATTTCTCCAATTGATGGCGTTGGTCCAAGTCAATTAAATATTGATTCTTTGGTTGAAAAAGTAAAATTGGGAAAAATTGAAGAGTTAATTTTTGCGTTAAGTTCAACAATGGAAGGCGATACGACTAATTTTTATATTTTTAAAAGAATAAAAGAATATAAAGTAAAAACATCAACCATCGCCCGCGGAATTGCTGTTGGCGATGAATTAGAATACGCCGATGAGGTTACTTTGGGACGAAGTATTTTGAACCGTATACCCTTTGAGAACACCCTGAAAAGTATGTAATTAAATAATAGCAAACTACATTTTTGTAATTAGAATTGAAAAACTATCTTTGTTTGCAAATTTTTTATTTAAACTAATGAACAAACCTAAAATATATTTACTGCTTCTGTTGAGCATTTTAGTTACTTCTTGTATTCCAAAAAAAGATTTGATTTATTTACAAGAAAATAAAACTGCTACTAATGAAGTAGTAACTCCTTCTAATCAAAATCCGTATCGACTTCAAACTAATGATATCTTAAATATCAATGTAAAAGCTATAGATTCAAAATTAGTTGGAATTTTTAATAATACTGAAGGAGCAGCAGCGAACGCAAATGTTAATGAACAAAGCATTTATTACAATGGATATTCTGTTGATGACCATGGCAACATCAGATTGCCTATTCTTGGTGAGATGAATGTTTTAGGCTTTACAGTTGAAGAAGTGAGAATTAAAATTGAAAAAATACTTTTAGACAAATATTTTAAAAGCGAAGCAGGAGTTTATGTGGTTGTGAAGTTAGCTGGTTTTCGATATACTATAAATGGGGAAGTTGGAATTACAGGGACAAAAATATTATATCAAGACAAGGTTAATATTATGGAAGCTATAGCTAATTCGGGCGATATTACCATAACCGGTGACAGAAAGAATGTGAAGGTGATAAGAAGATTCCCTCATGGTAATGAAACATTTAGTATCGATTTAACTGATGCGAATGCTGTTAATTCTCCCTGTTTTTATCTACAGCCAAATGATTATGTATTGGTAAACCCATTAAGCCAAAAAACATGGGGGACTGGGAAGACAGGAATCGAATCACTTACCACTATAATTACACTATTATCATTAGCAACAACAACTTATTTGCTACTTAGAAATTAATACCTTTTTTCATGTTAGACGTAAAAGATTTTACTTTTTTTGATAAACAAAACAGCTTTGATTTTAAAGGTTTTTTAATTAAAACGTTGAGTTATTGGAAGTGGTTTGTGGTTGGGCTAATTATCGCATTTTCTATTGCCCATCAAGTTAATGTTAGGAAACAAAAGATTTATGGTATTGAAACCACTATAGCAGTTCAGGAAGAAAACAATCCTTTTTTTACTTCAAATACAAGTTTAGTTTTTAATTGGGGAGGAACTTCTGATAAAGTTCAGATGATTTCTACTACTTTAAAATCAAGATCGCATAATGAATTAGTAGTTGATAAATTGCAATTTTATATTGATTATTTCAAACAAACAAAATATTTTTTACAAGATGTTTATGGTCAGGTTCCATTCAAAATAACCTTAGATAAAAATAAAAATCAATTATTCGGCCAGTTTATAAAAGTAAAAATGGTTTCAAATAATTCGTATCAAATCACTATTCCATTTCAGTCCAATACTACTCAGGTTATAAGATACATTGATAATAAAAAATCAATAGTTCCAATTGAAAATAAAGAATTCAAAGAAGTATTTAAAATTGGAGAAACGGTCAATTTGCCCTTCCTTCATTGGAAATTAGATTTATCAAATTTTGAAGAGAATAACTTCAATGAAGAAATATTAATTAGGTTCAACTCTTTTGACAATACTGTTTCTGCATGTATGGGATTAAATGTTGTAATTGATGATAAAGCGGGTTCCATTCTAAAAATTGGTGCGCAAGGAACAAATAAAAACCGTATGGTTGATTTTCTTAATTCTACTGTCGAAGTATTAATTAAAAGACAATTAGACAATAAGAATAAATTTGCTGAAAATACAATAAACTTCATTGATGAGACATTAGGATCAATGGAAAAACAATTAAAAAATTCAGGCGAAGAATTAAAAGATTTTGGTAAAAACAACAATATACTTGATATTGAAGAAGGTGGGACAAGTTTTAAAGATCAATTATTGGATTATGATACCCAAAAAGATGCTGTCGAAAGAAAAATAGAATACTTAAATTCATTACGAAATTATTTAAAGAACAGCGTTGATTTTTCTAAATTGCCCGCGCCAACTATTGCAGGAATTGATGAACCAAACATTAATGCCAATGTTAGTAAAATAATAGCTTTATCGATACAGCGTTCGGAATTAGCCTTTTCTGTAAAGGGTTCATTCTCTTATGAAAGATTGGATAATGAAATACAATCAATAAAGAAAGTATTGCTTGAAAACGAATCAACTTATAGAAATTCCTTGAAGTATGACTTAAATTTAGCCAAACAAAAAATTGCAAAAATCGAAAGTGAAATCAGCAGGCTTCCCGAAAACAAACAGGAATGGCTAAAGTTATCCAGAAAGTACAATTTAAGTGATAACATTTACAATACATTTTTACAAAAAAGAAGCGAGGCATCTATAGTGAAAGCAGCAAACTTACCAGATATACAATTTATTGATCCTGCCAAAGATGTTGGTGGCGGTTTATTAGGTCCAAAAACCAGTGTCAACTATGTCTTAGCATTTTTTATGGGACTATTAATCCCATTAGCATTGGTGTTTTTCATTTTCTTTATTACTAATTCAGTTCAAAATATTGAAGATATTTCATCTCAAACCCAATTGCCATTGATTGGTATAGTTGGTGTTAAACATTCAGAAAGTAATTTGTCAGTTTTTGAAAGACCAAAATCGGCCCTTTCTGAATCATTTAGAGCCATTCGTTCCTCTTTACAGTTTTTATACAAAAAAAATAGCATTGATGGTTCAAAAACGCTAATGCTAACATCCTCTGTTAGTGGTGAAGGAAAAACATTTTGTTCCTTAAATATTGCAACTGTCTTTGCATTAAGTGAAAAGAAGACTATAATTGTGGGATTGGATTTAAGAAAACCAAAACTCTTTGATGATTTTAATATCCAAAACGAGCTCGGTGCTGTCAATTTTTTAATCGGTCAAAATACACTTGATGAAGTTATTAAAAAAACACATATCCCTTACCTTGATGTTATTACATCTGGACCAATTCCTCCTAATCCTTCTGAGTTAATTCTTGGGGGTTCTATGAGAGATATGATTGGAGAATTGAAGAAAAAGTATGATTATATTATTCTTGATACGCCGCCTGTTGGATTGGTTTCGGATGCTCTAGAATTATCTCAATATTGTGATGTTACCTTATATGTTATACGTCAGAATTTCACCAAAAAAGAAATGTTGACATTATTAAATAACAGAACCAAGCGTGGCGAACTTAACAATGTAAGCATCATATTTAATGGTTATGAAAATAAAGCAAAATATGGTGTTGGCTACGGTTATGGTTATGGCTACGGTTACGGCTATGGCTACGGCTACCTTGAAGAGGAAGTGCCTACCGCATTTTTTGCTAAATGGAAATATCGAATATTGAAAAAATTTAGAAATGGCAAAAACTAAAACCACAATATTGATTACAGGTGGTGCGGGATTTATTGGTACTAATTTGTGTGAATATTTTTTGTCAAAAGGATATTTTGTTGTTTGCTTTGATAATTTTGCTACTGGTCATAAACATAATATTTCCGAATTTCTTCTGCATGAAAACTTCAAATTAATAGAAGGTGATATTAGAAATTTAGAGCAATGTGAAAATGCCGTTATCGGTGTTGATTATGTATTGCATCAGGCAGCGTTGGGTTCTGTCCCACGCTCTATAAACGATCCTATTACAAGCAATGAAGTTAATGTTTCTGGTTTTTTAAATATGCTTGTTGCCTCTAGAGATGCAGGTGTTCAACGATTTATTTATGCAGCAAGTTCTTCCACATATGGGGATTCAGAAAGTTTGCCAAAAGTAGAAGATAAAATTGGGAAACCACTTTCGCCTTACGCTATTACAAAATATGTAAATGAGTTATACGCTGAAATTTTCAGTAATACGTATGGTTTTGAAACAATAGGTCTGCGTTATTTTAATGTTTTTGGAAGAAGACAAGATCCAAATGGTGCCTATGCTGCCGTTATTCCAAAGTTTGTGATGCAATTAATGAAACATGAAAGTCCGGTAATTAATGGAGACGGAAATTTTTCAAGAGATTTTACCTATATAGATAATGTTATTCAAATGAATGAGTTGGCTATGTTGACTCAAAATCCGGAAGCAATTAATACGGTTTATAACACCGCTTATGGTGATAGAACAACACTAAAAGATATGGTTTCTTACTTAAAAGAATACTTATCCGAATTTGATTCCGCGATTGCTGGTATTGATGTAATACACGGCCCAAATAGAGTAGGGGATATTCCTCATTCTTTGGCTAGCATTGATAAAGCAAAAAGATTATTAAACTATACTCCCGAATACTCTTTTCAAGACGGTTTAAAAGAAGCTGTGAAATGGTATTGGAATAATTTAAAATAAAAATGAACATGAAAATTAAAAATATTTGTTGTATTGGTGCGGGATATGTTGGTGGACCAACAATGGCAGTTATTGCACAAAAATGTCCTGATATTAAAGTTACGGTAGTCGATTTAAACGAAGCCCGAATAGCGGCTTGGAATGATAAAGATGTTAATAATATTCCAATATATGAACCGGGATTAAATGAAATGGTTGGCAATGTTCGCGGGAAGAATTTGTTTTTTTCTACCGAAGTTGACAAAGCCATTGATGAAGCCGATTTGATTTTTATATCAGTAAATACGCCAACCAAAACTTACGGCACCGGAAAAGGAATGGCAGCCGATTTAAAGCATATTGAACTTTGTGCTCGACAAATTGCCAAAGTAGCCAAAAACAATAAAATCATAGTTGAGAAATCGACCTTACCTGTTAGAACAGCCGAAGCTTTAAAGAGTATTTTAGACAATACCGGAAACGGAGTGCAATTTCAAATACTTTCGAATCCGGAGTTCCTAGCTGAAGGAACGGCTGTTGAGGATTTACTATCTCCAGATCGAGTTTTAATTGGAGGTGAAACAACACCTGAAGGTCAGGAAGCTATAAAATCTTTGGCTGATGTCTATGCCAATTGGGTTCCAAGAGAACGAATTTTAACTACTAATGTTTGGTCATCGGAATTGTCAAAGCTTGTTGCTAATGCCTTCTTAGCACAGCGCGTTTCTTCTATTAATGCTATTTCAGAATTATGCGAAAAAACAGAAGCCAATGTAAGTGAAGTGGCTAAAGCTATTGGAATGGACAGCAGAATCGGTCCTAAGTTTTTGAAAGCTTCCGTTGGATTTGGAGGTTCTTGTTTTCAAAAGGATATTTTGAATTTGGTTTATATTTCAAAAGCTTTCGGATTGCATGAAGTAGCCGATTATTGGGAACAGGTAATCATTATGAATGACCACCAGAAAAAACGTTTCTCCAAAAATATTGTACAGACACTATATAATACGGTTTCGGGTAAAAAGATAACTTTTTTGGGTTGGGCTTTTAAAAAAGACACTAACGACACCAGAGAATCAGCCGCCATTTATGTTGCCGATGATTTGATTAATGAACAAGCAAATATTGCTTTGTTTGACCCAAAAGTTTCCCAAAAACAAGTGCTTTCTGATTTGGATTATCTTGATACTAGAAAAGCTTCAGATAATGAAAAATATATCAAATCGTACGACAATCCCTATGATGCTTGTAAAAATGCACATGCCATTGCCATACTAACCGAATGGGATGAGTTTAAAGAGTATGATTGGCAACGAATTTATGACAACATGCTAAAGCCGGCTTTTGTTTTTGATGGTAGAAACATTTTAGATGGTGAAAAATTGAAATCGATAGGGTTTAATTTTCAGTCGATTGGGAGTTAGGTGGAGGTTATCGGTTGTCGGTTATCGGTTGTCAGTTATCAGTTATCGGTTTTGGGTTATCGGTTATTAGTTTAAGGTTAGAAATTTATGAATAGTTATAAAGATTTAGATATTTATAAGATTTCTTTGAATTTGTTTTATGAAGTTCATCCAGCAACATTGTTATTGCCAAAGTATGAGCTCTATGAGCTTGGAAGTCAGTTAAGAAGATCATCTGATTCTGTAGTTTCAAATATTGTGGAGGGTTATGGCAGAAAAAGATATAAAGCAGAATTTATTAGATTTTTAGTTTTCAGTCATTCTAGTTGCTTGGAAACAAAAGCACATTTAGAAAAGATAAATCATTTGTATCAAGGACTAATTCCTGACAATTTAAAATATATTAATGAATACGATACTCTGGGAGCAAAAATTTTTACTTTTATAAAATATGTCGAAGATAATTGGAAAACATAATTTTCAACATACAACAGAGAACTGATAACAGAAAACGGAGAACAGAAAACTGAGAACCGAGAACAGAAAACGGAGAACCCAGAATTGAAAACAAAATAACAATGAGTACTAAAATTGCCGTTATAGGATTAGGATACGTTGGTTTACCACTGGCAAGACTATTTGCTACCAAATATCCGGTTGTTGGATTTGACATTAATAACAATAGAATTGAGGAATTGAATTCAGGAGTCGATTCAACTTTAGAGATTGATGCAGATACTTTGAACAAGGTGCTTGTTTCTTCATTAGCTGATTCGAATGGTTTACTTTGCAGTAGCACTTTGGATGATATAGCAAGTTGTAATTATTATATAGTTACAGTTCCAACTCCAGTTGACAAAAATAACAGACCCGATTTGACTCCGTTATATAAATCGAGTGAAACGGTTGGGAAAGTTTTAAAAAAAGGAGATATCGTAATTTATGAATCTACCGTTTATCCAGGAGTAACGGAAGAAGAATGTATTCCTGTTTTGGAAAGAGTAAGCGGCTTGAAATTTAATATTGATTTCTTTGCGGGTTATTCTCCCGAAAGAATCAATCCGGGAGATAAAGAGCATACGGTGGAGAAAATTTTGAAGGTTACTTCGGGTTCTACTCAGGAAATAGGACAAATAGTAAACAACCTATATAAATCGGTTATTACTGCCGGAACGCATTTGGCACCATCCATAAAAGTAGCTGAAGCCGCCAAAGTAATTGAGAACTCGCAACGCGATATCAATATTGCTTTTGTAAACGAATTGGCAAAGATTTTTAATTTGTTAGAAATCGATACGCATGCCGTTTTAGAAGCAGCTGGAACCAAGTGGAATTTTTTGCCTTTCAAACCAGGATTAGTTGGTGGGCACTGCATCGGAGTTGACCCTTATTATTTGGCTCAAAAAGCCCAGGAAAAAGGATACCATCCCGAAATTATTTTGGCAGGAAGACGATTGAATGATAGTATGGGAGAATATGTAGCCTCACAAGTAGTGAAGCTGATGATTAAAAAAGGAGTTGCTATCAATGGAGCCAAACTATTAATGCTGGGTATAACGTTTAAAGAAAACTGTCCCGATGTTAGAAACACCAAAATTGTAGATGTGGTTCATGCTTTGCAGGATTATGGAATAGAAGTTACCATTTTTGATCCTTGGGCAAAACCTTCAGAAGTAAAGCATGAATATAAATTAAACACTACCAACGAATTGCCATCAACTACTTTTGACGCTATCGTTTTAGGGGTTGCGCATAAAGAATTTACGACTATTGATTTGTCTAAATTAAAGAAGGCAAACGGAGTGCTGTTTGATGTTAAAGGTGTGTTGAATGAAAAAGCGGACGGAAGGTTGTAGTTACGGTTATCCAATTCAGTTACAAAATGTCAGTCTGAGCTTGTCGAAGACCTTTTTAAATGCACTTCGACAAGCTCAGTGTGACAAACTATAATTAATTGATTTAAAAATATAATTTTACCCAACAGATTAGATATACACAAATGAAAAAGATTTTAATAACAGGAGGAGCCGGATTTATTGGTTCTCATGTGGTGAGACGATTTGTAACAAAATACCCAAATTATCAAATTTTTAATTTGGATGCCTTGACCTATGCAGGCAATCTTGAGAATATAGCAGACATTGAGCAATTACCTAATTACACTTTTGTAAAAGGCGATATCGTTGATGCTGATTTTATAGATAATCTATTTCAGAAACATCAGTTTGACGGCGTGTTGCATTTGGCAGCTGAGTCGCATGTAGACCGTTCTATAACCGACCCATTAGCGTTTGTAAAAACCAATGTTATTGGTACAATGAATCTATTAAATGCCGCTAAAACTATTTGGAAAGACAATTACGACGGCAAACGATTTTATCATATTTCTACCGATGAGGTTTATGGAAGTCTGGGTGCCGAAGGGTTGTTTACCGAAACCACTTCTTATGACCCGAATTCACCTTATTCAGCTTCGAAAGCGAGTTCTGACCATTTTGTCAGAGCCTATGGTGAGACTTATGGTTTGCCTTATGTGATTACCAATTGTTCTAATAATTATGGACCCAATCATTTTCCTGAAAAACTGGTTCCTTTGTTTATTCATAATATTATTAATAACAAACCACTTCCTGTTTATGGTGATGGTAAATATACCCGTGATTGGCTTTATGTTATAGATCATGCTATCGCTATTGATTTGGTTTTTCACGAAGGCAAGAATCATGAAACCTATAATATAGGTGGCTTTAACGAATGGCAGAATATTGATTTGGTGAAATTGCTTTGCCAACAAATGGACGTAAAATTGGGTAGGGCAGTAGGCGAATCTGAAAAATTAATTACTTACGTTAAAGACCGCCCTGGACACGATTTGCGTTACGCGATTGATGCCTCAAAAATAAACAAAGAGTTGGGTTGGAAACCTTCGGTTACTTTTGAGCAAGGTTTAGAAAAAACAATCGATTGGTATTTGTCCAATGAAGACTGGTTGCAAAATGTTACTTCTGGAGCTTATCAGGAGTATTATAAGAAACAGTATTCGTAGTTATCCTTGCCACCTTAGGCATGGAAGACAGGCCTGCCTGCCGGCAGGCAGGAAGCTAAGTTTTTTTCCCACGGATTGCACTGATTTTTACTGATTGTCACGTACCCTGTTCTCCCTGCCTGCAGTTGTTTTCGTTTAGGTGTTTATGTGGAAATTGAGAATTATTTTTTAACACATAGAATCATAGAAAAAAATATATAAAGGCGTTTCACTTTGTTAGTGTAAAAAATAGTAGTTAGGTTGTCCTTTCCTTTTCCCTTTTTACTTTTGCCTATTGCCTATTGCCTTTTCTTTTTCCCTTCTACCATCTATTTTATTCCATCTTCCATCTTCACTCTTTTAATGTAAAAACTGACACTTATTTTAATTTACCCTACAACTATACCGATTAAATACATATAAAAGCGATAATATGCTTATTTACTATTAGTTAACAATAAGTTAATATCTTTTTTCAGCGGAAAAGTTTTTTATCTATAATTTTACACCCTAAATTAATTTTATTCTTTATGAAAAACATTTTACTTTTTAGAAAGTCATCTTCTTTATCGTTATGGAGTTTTGCTTTGTTGTTTTTGCTTATTTCGGGAAAAGGATATGGACAGTATTCAATTACAGGGACAGGTCCGAGTAATAACTATACTCAGAATTTTGATGCATTTAGGGGAACTTCTTTGACGCTTCCATCTAATTGGGCTGTTGCTACTGCTTCATATAATGCTGGCACACCTGTATTAACAGCTGGAGCTGCAACTCCTACTGTTTCTAATGCAAGCGGAAATAATTGTTATGCTGGTAGGGCAACAAGCACTAGTTCAGATTATTCTATTCTTCAAAAACAAGGAACATCCGGTTCTACTACTTTTACATTCAGTGCTAGTAATGGGACGGGTAATATTATTTCAGGATTTGTAATTACTTGGAATGTTGAACAATTTTCAGCTGCTGGTAGAGCAACTACTGTTGATTTTAAATACAGAACAAATGGTGGGACTTATAGCTCGACTGGGGTTACTGGAACTACTTTATATACATCCACAACTGGTACATCCACAACTTTTTCTATTACACAAACAGGTTATTCAATTAGTGTGAGTGGATTAAGTTTGGCGCCTAGTGCTACCGCAGATTTCCAATTTTCTATTGCAAATGGATCAGGAAGTGGCAGTAATGCTCATGTTGGGATAGACGATTTTACGATTTATGCAAATGCTCCAGTCATAACAGCTCCAACGGCTCCAACAATTGGTACAATTACTCCGAGTAACGGTCAATTGAGTGTAGCTTTTACGGCTCCATCCTCTAATGGTGGCGCTGCAATTACAGATTACAAATGTTCTATTAATGGAGGGACATATTTTTCTCTTGCAACAACAACAAGTCCTTTTGTTTTGTCAACTTTAACAAATGGTACTGCTTATAGTATTACAATTAAAGCGGTTAATAGCGCAGGTGATGGTACTGCTTCTAACTCTGTTACTGGTACTCCAAGAACAGTGCCTTCTGCATCAACAATTACAGGAATAACTCCTGGGAACGGGAATTTATCAGTTGCATTTACTTCAGGTTCTGATGGTGGTGCAGCCGTAACAAATTATAAATATTCACTAAATGGAGGTTCGTCTTTTACAGCTTTCTCTCCAGCGCAAACGACAAGTCCTGTTTTAATGTCAGGATTAACAAACGGAACTGCTTATAATGTTCAACTTGTAGCTGTTAATGCTGCAGGTGATGGGGCAGCTTCGAATTCTGAAATAGGAACTCCTTTTACGACACCTTCTGCTGTAACTGGTTTTACTGTAACTGAAGGAAATTCTCAATTATCATTAGCTTTTACTGCTGGTGCCGATGGTGGTTCTGCTATAACAAATTATGAATATTCATTGAATGGTGGTTCAACATTTACTTCTGCAGGTGCTACAACTAGTCCTATAGTAGTAACAGGTTTAACAAATGGAATAACCTATTCAGTTCAATTAAGAGCTGTAAACGCTGCAGGTAATGGAGTAGCTACTACTAGTGTGTCAGCGACTCCAAGAACAATTTCTGACGCTCCGTCTATAACAGGTATCACAGCAGGAAATTCTCAGTTAATCGTTGCTTTTTTAGCTCCTGCATTTAATGGAGGTGCTGCAATTACAAATTACAAATACTCTTTAAATGGAGGTTCAACTTTTGTATCTGCAGGAACAACTTCTAGTCCAATTTTAATTACAGGATTAACTAACGGAACAACTTATGATGTTCAGCTTTTAGTAGTTAATGTTGCCGGAGATGGAACTCCTTCTTCAACAGTTCAAGGAACTCCTGAAGCTCCTTCGGCGCCAACAATAACAGCAAGTAAAACTTCTTTAAATGCGCTTTCGACTATTTATGGAACAGCTTCAACTACGGAAGAGTTTAATGTTTCTGGTGCAACTTTATTGGGAGATATTACTGTAACAGCGCCAACAGGATTTGAGGTTTCTACTTCAAGTGCTAGTGGTTATGCAAGTTCTATTACAGTTGGAGGAGCAGGTAGTGTATCAAGTACTCCAATATATGTTCGTTTAACAGCTACAAATGCAGTGGGAACTTATTCAGGTAATATTACTTTAAATAGTCCAGGTGCTGTTCAAGTTAGTATTGCAACAGCTAGCAGCTCAGTTGCTCCAAAAGGATTGTCTATTACAGGTCTTACAGGAGTTGATAAAACGTATGATACTACAACAACTGCTACAGTAACTGGAACTCCATCTTTAGTTGGAGTGGTTGGTTCTGATGATGTTAATTTAAATAGTTCTTCTGTTATTTATAATTTTTCAAATGCAAATGCAGGTATTGCTAAACCAATTACAGTTTTAGGATATACTTTAAATGGTATTTCGGCTTCAAATTATACGGTAGCACAACCAACAGGAATTACTGCTACTATCAACAAAGCAGCTTCTTCTATATCAGTTACAGGTTCATCTTCATTTACTTATAATACAACAGCTCAAGGGCCAACTAATTCAAATGTTTTAGGTTCAACAGGTACTGTTACTTATAGTTATAATGGTGTTTCACCAACTGTTTATGGTCCAAGCTCAACAAGACCAACTAATGCAGGAACTTATACTGTAACTGCTACTGTAGCTACTGATATTAACTACGAAACAGCTTCTTCAGCTGATTTTAGTTTTATTATTAATAAAGCTGAACAAACAATTACATTAGCTTCAACGGATGCGAAAACTACTTCAACAACCACCTATTCTTTAATACAAAATGCAAGTTCAGGATTGCCTGTTTCATATACAAGTTCTAATCCTGCAGTTGCTACTGTTAGTGGTAATACTGTTACTATAATTGGTGTTGGAACAACAACTATTACAGCAAATCAATCAGGGGATTCAAATTATAATGCAGCTCTTGAGGCTACTCAAATATTAACAGTAACTCAAGGTATTAGTACTTTACTTGCATGGCAGTTCGGAACTCCTGCATCTTCAGGTTCAGAGAGTACTTATGCAGCTACTACTGTTGTTAGTGGTCTTGCTACTTCTAACTTATCAAGAGGACCAGGAGTTGCTTCAACGGCTTTAGGAAGAGCTTATGCAGCTAATGGATGGTCTTCAGTTACAAACACTAAAGCTAATGCAATTACTACAAATCAATATATTCAGTTTACAGTTGCTCCTGTAACAGGAAAAACTGTGACTTTAACTGCGCTTGATGCTAGATTAAGACGATCTGGAGCTTCAGCACCAAATGCTTATGTTTGGAGATATAGTACAAATGGTACATCTTTTACTGATATTGGTTCTGATGTTAGTTTTACAAGTACAGTTGATGGTGTTGATCAAACACAAATTGATTTATCTTCAATAACAGCATTACAAAACGTACCTTTTGGTACTACACTTACATTCAGAATTTATGCTTGGGGAGGAACATCTACAGGATCAACATTCTCAATTGGAAGATTTGGTGCAAATGTTACTACAAATAGCTTAGCCATTTCAGGTTATGTTCAACAACTACCAGCTCCTTCAATTACTAGTGCATTAACTTCTAATGGTACTGTTGGTTCAGTATTTACTTATGCTACTGCAGCTACAAATTTACCTACAAGTTATTCAGCTACTGGATTGCCTTCAGGATTGACAATTAATACTACAAGCGGTGCTATTTCTGGAACGCCAACAGCAGCAGGAACTTTTAATGTTTCTTTAAGTGCTACAAATGGAACAGGAACTGATACTAAAACTCTAGTTATTACTGTTGGTCAAGCAAATCAAGTAATTACATTTAATACATTATCAGGTAAAACTTATGGTGATGCATCATTCAGTTTGAATGGTACTTCTACATCTGGTTTAGCTTTAACTTATTCAAGTTCTAATACTGCAGTTGCAACTATCTCTGGAAATACTGTAACAATAGTAGGTGCGGGTACAACTTCAATTACAGCTTCTCAATCAGGTGATGCTAATTATTTTGCTGCTTCTGATGTTTCTCAAGATATAGTAGTTGCTAAAGCAAATCAAACTATAACTTTCAATACGCTTTCTGATAAAAATGATACTGATGGTTCATTTACTTTAGATGCAACAGCTTCTTCAGGATTGTCTGTTACTTATTCTAGTTCAAATACATCAGTTGTTACTATCTCTGGAACTACAGCTACAATTGTTGCTCCAGGTATAACAACGATAACAGCATCTCAAGCTGGTAATGATAATTATAATGCGGCTACTTCTGTGGATCAGTCTCAAACAATTATTAATACACAATTAGCTAATCAAACGATTACTTTTGGTCCTTTATCGCCTGTTACTTATGGTGATGGTACATTTACATTAAACGGAACAGTTGATTCAAGTTTGGCAATTACTTATGTTAGTTCTAATCCTTCTGTTGCTTCTGTTTCAGGTGATGTTGTAACCATTCTTTCTCCAGGAACAACGACTATTACTGCTTCTCAAGCTGGTGATAGTACACATAACCCAGCTCCAAATGTGTCTCAATCATTAGTGGTAAATACTAAAACACTAACAATTTCAAACATTGTTGTTGCTAATAAAGATTATGATGGAACTGCTGTTGCTACAATTACTTCGGCAGATTTGAATGGAGTAGTAGGAGCAGATGATGTTACTTTAACTAATACTGCTACGTTTGCTTCTGCAAATGCTGGAACAGGTATTGCTGTAACTCCAAATTTTGTATTAAATGGTGAAGATGCAAGTCGTTACAATTTAACTCAACCAACTGGTTTATTAGCTAATATAAACATGGCTAATCAAACAATACTTTTTGATTCGTTATCTTCAAAAGCTTATGGAGATACAGCATTCAATCTGATTGCTACCGGTGGAGCTTCAGGTCTTCCTGTAACATTTACTAGTTCTGATACTAATATCCTTACTATTTCTGGTAATGTTGCAACTATTATCGGAGTTGGTGATGTTACTATTACTGCATCTCAAGCAGGTAATGCAAATTATAATGCAGCGTCTAATGTATCGCAAACAATTACTATAAATAAAGCAAATCAAACCATTACTTTTAATGCTTTGGTTAATAGAACCACAGCAGATTCTTCTTTTTCTTTAGCAGGTTTTGCTTCTTCAACTTTACCATTAAGTTATGCTAGTTCAAATGCAGCTGTAGCTACAATTAGTGGTAATGTTGTAACTATAGTAGGTCCTGGATCAACTACTATTACTGTTTCACAAGCTGGTAATAATTTATACAATGCTGCAACAGATGTAAATCAGACGCAACTTATATTAACTGCAATTTCTAAATGGACTTTTGAAAATATTACAACAACAAACTCTGGAAGGGATGTTATAATAACAGGTTCAGCTTTGGCCGATCAGGGAGTTCAAACAGCTGGAACTCTATTTAGTGCAAATCATGCAAGTAGTTCTACTTCTTGGACAAATTTGACTGGAAACGGCTCTCTTAAGTCGGTTTCGTCAAATAATTGGGCAGTTGGAGATTATTGGCAATTTAAAGTTAATACACTAAATTATAACAATTTAGCTGTTTCTGTAGAGCAAACAGGAAGTGGTACTGGACCTTCAACATTTAAACTTCAATACAGTTTGAATGGCACTTCATACACTGATTTGCCAGGAGGAACTTATTCACTTGATACTGGTAGTTGGTCTTCTACACTATACAAATCAGCTGCCGTTAGATCATTTGACTTGAGTTCTTTGATTTCTCTAAATAATAAATCAGAAGTTTATGTTAGATTAGTTAATGTTAATACAACTTCTAATGGGAGTGGGACTGTTGCAACTGGTGGTACCAGTAGGATTGATAATTTTGTACTTACAGGTGTAGCTTGTAACGCTACAGCAGGAATTACAAACAATACAGGAGTAACAAAAGTAACTTGTTCTGTGCCTTCAATTGCTCTAACAGCAACAGGAGGTTCGGGTTATTCTTGGTCTAATGGTTTAACAGTTGTTGGGACTACAGATAGTTTAGATGTCACTTCGGCAGGGACATATACTGTTACCGTTACAAATACCAATGGATGTAGTTCAACAGCTACTATTGTTATTACTCAAGATACTGAGGCTACCTCTTCTACAGAGACAATTACAGCTTGCGATACTTATACTTGGTCAGTAAATGGACAAACTTATACTGAAAGCGGGACTTATACTTCATTAGGAACAAATGCTTCCGGATGTGTTGATACAAAAACATTAGTTTTAACAATTAACAAAAGTTCAACTTCAGTAGAAAGTGTTACAGCATGTGATACGTATACTTGGTCAGTTAATGGAGCTACTTATACTACAGGTGGTACATACACAGGAACGAGTACCAATGCAGCAAATTGTCCTCAAGCTGAGACATTGAACTTGACGATTAATGCATCAACATCAAATACTACAACTGCTACAGCATGTGATACGTATACGTGGTCAGTTAATGGAGCTACTTATACTTCAAGTGGTCAACGTACAGTAACTAGTACCAATGCTGCAAATTGTCCTCAAACAGAGACATTGAACTTAACAATTAATGCATCAACATCAAATACTACAAATACTACGGCATGTAATACGTATACTTGGTCTGTTAATGGGTCTACTTATACAACAAGTGGTCAACGAACAGTAACCAGTACCAATTCCGCCAATTGTCCTCAAACAGACACTTTGAACTTAACCATTACGCCTAGCACAACAGGAACAACAACAGTTTCAGCTTGTGACACGTATACTTGGTCAGCAGGAAATGGGAATACATATACAAGCACACCAACTACAGCGCCTACATTTGTTTCTGGTTGTAATACACAAACATTAGCCTTGACCATTACACCAAGTACAACAAACACAACTGAAATAACAGCTTGCGAGAGTTATATTTGGCCAGTTACAGGTCTTACTTATACTGATTCAGATGAAATCACAGAAACCGTTGGATGTGTTACAGAAACATTAGTATTAACCATTAATTATAGTACATCAAACACTACAACTATAACACAATGTGGTGGTAGTTATACATGGGAAGGACCATTAGGAAATAATGAAACATACTCTGCATCGACTACAGTCACTAACGTGACTACTAATGCAGAAGGATGTAATCATACAGAGACGTTGGTTTTGACTATCATACCAAGTACAAGTAATACGACTACCTTAACGGTAAATGCAGCTAGTTATATTTGGTCTGTAAATGGACAAACGTATACAACAAGCGGAACTTATACTTCTGTTTCTGGATGTCATACTGAGGTTTTAGAGTTAACCCTTATAGTATGTTCAAATACTACTTCTAGTCAATCGGTAACTGCGTGCGATAGTTATACATGGTCAATAAATGCTCAAACGTATAATGCGTCTGGAAATTTTACATTTGTAAGTTCAATTGCTGGAGGTTGTACGGATACCAAAACGTTGAATTTGACAATTAACCAATCGTCTGTATATTATGCAGATACAGATGGTGATGGATATGGAAATGCAAGTAGCAGTACAAATGCATGTTCACAACCATCAGGTTATGTATCAAACAGTACAGATTGTAATGATACAAATAGTTCAGTAAATCCAGCAGCAACAGAAGTTGCCAATGGAATTGATGATGACTGTGACGGAACAATTGATGAGGGTACAACTCCATCAGCTCCAGGAGTTACAAACTCGACACTATGTGTAGGATCTCCTTCAGTTACTTTAACAGCTACA
>CANGTQ010000008.1 GCA_947456955.1 Flavobacteriaceae bacterium
TGTTTATAGCATTAAATGTTTTTCCTTCCCCTTTTATACTGGAAGTTGAAAAGATCACATAGCCTTCTTTTTTGTTTAGGGCAGGAAGTAAATAGTTAATATTTGTCCTAACATTTCTGTAGGCTTCAGCTAAAATTGATCGATCATTATTTTGAATATATTTATCATCTTTTATAAATGGTATTTCACCAATAATTGGAATATCTTTTACAATGTTTTTTACATCTATTTTATTGTGTATTTTAGTATCAAAATAGAATTTTAAAAACAGTAATATTAATGGAATTCCTAGTCCAATTATAAGCGCTATAAGGTATATAGAATTATTGTTAGGAGCAACCTTATACCCGTTAGAAGCATATTCTAAAACTTTTACGGATGGTTGGGTTATAGCCATATTTATTCCAGCTTCTTCTCTTTTTTGAAGCAATAACAAGTATAAACTTTCTTTGATGTTTTGTTGTCTTTCAATTGATTTTAATATTTTTTCCTTTTCTGGCACAGTACTATATAAACTATTATTTTCAGACTGAATTTTTTTTAGGTTTCTTATTGAAGCTTGAATTTCATCTTGATAAATTTTAATAGATGAAATAATAATTTCCTGTAATTCAGGTAATTTTTCATTAATTCCTTTTAAAGTAGGATTGTTTTTTCCTGCACTTATTAATAATTTATCACGCTCGCTAATTAATTGGTTATAATTATCAATATATGAATTTATATTAACATTTAAAATACCAATATTTGTTGGTAATGTTTTATGGATACCTGGTTTAATACTTATACTTAAAAAACTAGACATAGACATTTGATTTTCTAAATCTATTATTTTTTCTTCGTATGAAGATTTTCTTCCAGCTGTTAAACCGGCTAACTCTTCAATTGAATTTATATCAATTTTTTTCTTATAACCTATTTTATAATTTTCTATTGAATCTAATTCACCTACTAGATATTGAAACCTATCATTTACAAATTGGATAGTATTTCTAAAGGCTAATTGTCGGTCTTTTATTCCATCTTCGTTATATACTTTAATTATGCAATTTACAACGTCTTTGGATTTTTCTTGGTTTAATCCTCTCATTGAGAGAACCACCACATCACTTTCATCTGTTAAAACACTGGCGCTAACACTACCACTTAAATAACTAATCACTCCACTTAAGGTTGATTTTTGAATTAAATATTTTTTGTTATAAAAAATAGCTAATTGTCTGGTGTTTGATTTTATTTTAAAAGGAATATTATTGATAACGTATTTTTTATCAAAAATCATTTCTTTATTTCCTAACTCTTCAATTTTAAATCCTTTTTTTGTAATAGTCAAATTAAGACTTAAAGATATTTCGTCTAACATATTGTCAGGGCTTAGCCATTCAATTTTTACGGGACAGTTTTTCCACTGTTCTGAATTCATAATTCTTCCTGGCAAATAATATGCAGTCGTTAAATTTAATTCCTTGGCTACTGTCTTTAAAATTCTATTTGATTTTATAATTTGTAAATCATTTCCAAGTTTAGCTTTGTTTTTGCCTACAATAAAAATACCCTCAGTAGACATTTTAAAGGGTGAATTGGAATTATCTAATATTTTAATTTTTGCAGAATTCTGATAAACTGGGGGTGAATATCGTAAATAAAAATGGGCTATAAAAAGTGTTGCAGCCGTAAACCCTACAAACCAAAACCAAAAAGGTAAATATTTGTTGAATTCTAAACGAATATCGAAACCATTTTTGTTTTCTTGTGTGGTAAATTGGTTTTCCATAAATTATTATTTAGTCAAAAGTAGGTATATTGATAAAGCGGTAAAAAATGCACTTACAAGCCCTGTGTAATTTGTAATATAACCAGCAGAATTAACCTTTGGTCCATTTGGATAAACATATATAATATCATTTTGCTTTATGTAGTAATATTCGCTATTGAACCAATCTGTTTTTCTCATGTCTATATGTCCATAGGTTCTTTTCCCATTTTCTTCTCTAATAATCAAAATATCATTTCTTTTACCAGAGATATTTAAATCGCCAGCAAAGCCTATAGCTTGAAGTAAAGTAAGATTTTGTTCGAAATAAGGATAAGTACCTGGACCTGAAATATCACCAAGTATCGTTATTTTTGAATTAGTTACTCTAACAATTACGGTTGGGTTGGTTAATTGTCCTTGGTCTATTAGTATTTTTTCAATTAAATCTTCTACTTCATTTGTTGTTTTTCCTAGTACTTGTACGTTTCCCAAAATAGGCATGCTAATATTGCCATCCGCATTGACCAAATAACCATTCAAGTTCATTGCGTTTTGAGAAGTTCCTGATGAACGAGAATTTCCTGATGAACCAACATTTCCTACAGCATTATAAAAATTCGCATTAAATGGCAATGCACTTTCAGGGTTGATAGCTGAAACAGAAATCGTTAAAATATCATTAACTTGAATTTTATTTTGCGTATAAATTACTTTTGTTTCGGGTTTGTCCTTAATATCTTGAAAATAATGAATATCTTTTTTTGTACTGCATGAAATTAAAGTAAGTAAAAGTAAAGCAAAAGAAATTATTTTTTTCATGTTATTGAAATTTTCAATTATTGCGAATTTTTTTAAATTATATAAATAATTTTTTGATGTGCAAAAATAAGGATTAATCTTGTGTTTTTAATTTAAATGAGGTTAAATAATTGATAATTTTATTTATTACAACTAATTGAATAATTTGTAATTAATTAATTAATTTGTTTGTATTCAGGTACAAGTTGTTTTATTGAATCAATAATTTCATTATAGTTATTTAAATAAGCTTTTTCAATTAAAGTTGAAATTTGTTGATTAATTCTATTGTAGTCATCACAAACTTCTATAGCAATTAGAATTTTTTCATGATGTGTTATTAAATTTTTGGCGGTTTCGTTCAGCAACTCTTCATATAGTTTTTCTCCTGGTCTCAATCCAATAATTTCAATTTTAATATCGATATCAGGTTTAAAACCAGCTAGGCGTATCATCTTTTTTGCTAAATCTATAATCTTGACGGGTTTTCCCATATCAAAAATAAAAATTTCACCACCTTTACCCATTGCACATGCTTCTAATACTAGCTGACAAGATTCGGGTATTGTCATGAAATATCTTATCACTTCAGGATGCGTAAGTGTTATAGGTCCACCTTTTTTTATTTGTTTTGTGAATAATGGTACAACAGATCCATTAGAACCAAGAACATTTCCAAATCGAGTGGTGATAAACTTTGTTGAATTTTCTATTTTACTATTTTGTATATTAAAGTGCTTTGATTGTACATACATTTCTGCAATTCTTTTGCTTGCACCCATTATACTACTTGGGTTTACAGCTTTATCTGTAGAAATCATGACAAAATCTGCAACATTGTATTTCAAAGATAAATCAGCAATATTTTTTGTCCCTAAAACATTTGTTAAAATGGCCTGATTAGGATTTTCTTCCATCAAAGGAACATGTTTGTATGCAGCAGCATGAAAAACTATATTTGGTTTTGTTTTTTTAAAAATTTGTTCTGTAATCTCATAATTTCTGATATCCGCAATTATGGTATCAATTTCCAGGTTAGTGTTATATGATTTTAATTCAAGAACTAAATGATGAAGAGGAGTTTCTGCTTGATCAATTAAAACAATTTTTTCTGCATCATAGTTTAGAATTTGTCGGACAATTTCACTTCCTATTGAACCGGCTGCTCCAGTTATTAGAATTGTTTTTTTATTGAGTTTTAATTCAATTAAATCAGTGTCTAATACGATTGGATTTCTTTCTAATAAATCAGTAATTTCAAAATTTTTAATTTCTTTAACTATATTCTTTGAGTTTTCAAAATTTGAGATTATCGGAGCCATGAAAACTTTGTAGTTGTATTCTATACAACTTTCTATTATTGTATTTCTGTCTTCAGTAGATAATGAACTATCAGCAAGAATAATAGCTTCTGCGCCTGTAATTCTCATTGTTAATGGAATGCTTTTTTTAATTTCGAAAATTGGTAAATTAAGAATTCTTTTATCTATGTTTTCTTTCGTTTTATCTAGAAATCCAATCACATTATATCTTTTTGGATTTTCTGATTCAAGTGCTCTTGCAACCGAAATGGCATTTGCATCTAGACCATAAATAATTATGTTTGTTTTGTCGTTAAAATGATTTTTATTTATGTAATATTCAAAAATATGTTTCACAAATATTCTGAATAGCAACAATAATCCAAGTGACAAAAATGCATTTAGAAAAGAAGCGGTTAAAATGGCTATTTTAGGTCTTCCGATATATAATAAGAAATAATCAATTGATGCAATAACGCCAAAAGTTAAAAATTGTGACAAAAACAATTTTAAAGCGTCAACTTGAGAGGTATGACGTATGATGCCTGAATATGTTTTTAGAACAATAAAGAAAAAAATATTTACTGTTATATAAAAAAAGATGATTGGGTAAAAATGGCTTTTTAAAATGTAATTTAGATCTAGTTCTTTAAAGATGTATAAAGTTATACAACCTGAAAAAACAATAATTATTATATCCAATAATAATACTACCCAATTAGGTAAATACTTTAATTTACTGATATTTAAAAAGTTTTTGTAATAAAAAGTAATCTTTTTTTTCAAAATGAAACCATTATTAGTATTGTGGCTTTCAAATTTAAAATAAAAATTTAGAAATAATTATTTAAACATTCTTTTATTCGTTCTTTATCATCAACTGATAAGTTTGATCCTGAAGGTAAACAAAGGCCATTTTTAAATAAAGTTTCGGAAATATTACCACCAAAATATGGAGCATCTTTAAAAATTGGCTGTAAATGCATTGGTTTCCAGAGTGGTCGGGTTTCTATATTTTCTTTTTCAAATAGTAATCTTAATTCTTCTGGGTTCTTTTTGGTATCACTAAATACAATTGTTGACAACCAAAAGTTTGAAAAATAATTTTCATTAAATTCAGAAAAAAGTGACGCTTCCTCTATTTCTCTAAAAACGCTTTTGTAAAAACTATGCATTTCTCTTCTTAATGAAACATGCTTGTCAAGAACTTCCATTTGCCCACGACCAATTCCAGCACAAATATTGCTCATTCTATAGTTATAACCAATTTCGCTATGTTGATAATGTGGAGCATTATCTCTAGCTTGAGTAGATAAAAATATAGCTTTTTCTATATTTTTTTTGTCTTTACTAACAATTGCTCCACCACCAGAGGTTGTGATAATTTTATTTCCATTAAATGAAAGCACGCTAATATCTCCAAAAGTTCCGCATTTTTGTCCTTTGTAACTACTTCCTAAAGCTTCAGCACTGTCTTCAAGAATTGGAATTTCATATTTATCAGCTATTGCTCTAATTTCTGTCACTTTATAAGGCATACCATATAGATGAACTGCTATTATAGCTTTTGGTTTTTTCCCTTTTGCTATTCTATCTTTAATTGCAGTGTCTAATGCTTCAGGACATATATTCCAAGTGTCTTTTTCACTATCTATAAAAATAGGTTTTGCGCCCAGATAAACTATAGGATTTGCTGAGGCAGAAAAAGTCATGCTCTGGCAAAGAACTTCATCACCTAGTTTAACATCTAAAAGTATCAATCCTAAATGTAAAGCTGCTGTTCCTGAACTTAAAGCCCCAACATGCACTTCATTTGATAAATAGGAAACAATATCATTTTCAAAACCTGTTACATTTGGACCTAAAGGAGCTATCCAATTACTAGAAAATGCATCATCAACATATTGTTTTTCATTACCGCCCATATGTGGAGAGGAAAGCCAAATTTTAGGTTTATCCATTTGGGAATTTTTTAATGTTTTATGAATTAATTTTTCTCAAAATTCAAATTAAAAAATAAATTTTAATTTGATTTCAAGTTTTTCAAAAAAATATATTTTAAAGCAATATTACAAGGTTAAGTTTGTTAATACAAGGAATATTGAATAAATTACTTTATTTTTGGGCTCTGAAACCTTATCAACTATGATTTCACTATTTAAAAATAAACCAAAGTTGGTTGATCTCATACCTGATGGATATATTGATATTCACTCTCATATTTTGCCAAATATAGATGATGGTTCAAAATCGATACAAGAAACATCGTCATTACTCGAAGAAATGGCTTTGCTTGGTATAAATAAATGTATAGCAACACCTCATACAATGACCAATGTTTGGGATAATTCAACTAATTTTATTCAAGAAACTTTTTTGAATACAAAAAGTCAATTGCCTACAAAACTTGCCCAAATGTTGCTTAGAGTAAGTTCAGAATATATGATGGACGAGTCGTTTATAGAACGTTTTCAAAACGAAAAATTATTGGCAATAAAAGATACTATAGTATTGATTGAGATGTCTTATTTAAATCCAACTGTTGACTTAAAAAACATTTTATTTCAATTGCAGATCAAAGGTTATACTCCTTTACTTGCTCATCCTGAACGTTATTTATATTATCATAATTCAAAACAGGATTATTTTAGATTAAAAGAACTTGGCTGTTTATTCCAATTGAATTTATTGTCTACTATAGGATATTATGGTAAATCGGTTGCTACTATTGCAGACTTTTTATTAGCCAATAATTTAATTGACTACGTTGGCTCAGATATTCATCATGATCGTCATGTGAATGCATTTTATCAAAGTATAAAAATTAAATCTCAAAATGGACTGATTGATGCTATGAATAATAATAGTCAATTAGAATAACCATTTCTCAAAACATTTTTAAATAGCACTTCTTTTACTTCTCTTTTGTTTTATTCTGTTATAAATAGATGAAATCACAAGGAAGGTTACACCAGTTATAATAATAATGGTTATTTTATCATTTTTAGTCAAAATGTAGTATTCAATGTAGAATACTTTCACCAATACACAAAAGGCTACAAAAAATGAAAATAAACGCAAGAATTTGTTGTTCTCAACCAAACCAATTAATAAAATAATTAATAAACTAACCAATAGTATTATTGAATAAGGTAAAATTTGATTGTAATTTAAAATATTTAAAACAGTATTTTGATCAAAATTATGCTGGCTAATTGTGTTGTACAATACGGTAATAAAGTCAAATTCTTTGCACAATGTTATAATACCAAACAAGCAAGTTATAACAATAATTAAATCTTTAAAATAGCTGTTTTCAGATTCTGTGTTTTTTAAAGAATTTAAAATTCTATAAACTAATCCTATTTCTAGTATAAATTCTGAATAATGAAATATGGTTTCAGTTGATATAATTCCGCCATAAGTTAAATCATATTTGAAAGTATATGGAAATTCATAAAACCCTATAAATGTTAATGCGACAAAGAATAAATACGTTAAAAATTCGATTTTTTGCTTTTGATTTACATAAAGGTCTTGATGATATTTTGGAATATATAAAACTAAAAAACTAGAAACAATTACAAGAACTCTAACTGCATAATATAAATCTCCAACAAAATAAAAAAGTATCGAAAAACTAATCCATATTATAAAAATAAAAAGACTTATTAAGTTGAAAGTATTTAGAAATTTTAAAAACTTCTCTCTGTTCAACCATTTATTGGATACATGAAACTTCGTAGATTTTAAATTGTTTTTTACTATCCAAATAGCTAATAAAATGATACCACTATTTATAAATCCTTTACTTATAAATTCTTCATTTATACCCTTAACTCTAGTTATAATTAATGATAACGATATGATTAAATATATTAATTTGAGAATTAACATAAATGTGAATAAACCTGAAAGCCAAATTAAAAATTTGTTATGACCAGCTATTGCATAAAAAATTAAGCAAACCGCTAATGTTCCAAAAAATATTTCAAAACTATAATCTTGAAATAGTAAAGTAAATAAAAAAGCGACAAGCAATAAAGTTGAAATTTCTATTGAAGCGATTTTTCCTTTTAAATAATTGTATTTTTTATTTAAAAATATTGAAAATGCATTAGTTCCTATAACTCCAATTATTGGTAAAATATTGTATGAGATAGTATAATATTTGTTTAGCACAATAGAATTTAATAATAAAAAGAATGCTAAATTTATCCAATAAAATAGTTTGTAGATTGGTTTTTTATCTTGAAATAGAATCGACAAACTAATAAAATAAAACAATAAAAAATAAATAATACTAATGCTAAAAAACAACCAGAATGAAGATGTATTTGAATTATAAATTAATTGACGAATTAAAAAAATTGCTAAAAAGCCATAAGCAAAAAGTGCATTTATTATATTATTATATGTGTCATCTTGTTTCTTTGAAATCAGATGTAATATAACGGTATATAAAATTATGCAACAAAATACATAAGTGTATGTAAAACTATACCTAATAATCAATAATTCAAAGAGCAATACATAAAAGTATATAGTTGTGTAAGTTAAAATGGAACTTCTCTTTAAACTTAAATAATTTATTAGAAAAACAGCAATTGGGATAAGAATAAAACCAGAAACTATATAATAATTGTAGTAAGAAAAAATATAGTTTGGCAACCAATTGTTTACGAAAATGGTAGCATGAGCAATCGTTAAAAAGACAATGATAGCATTGCTTAACTTATAAAACAATGAATTATTCTTTTTGTGATAAAAAATTGAAGCAACAAGTCCAATGAGTCCAGGAATAAAACAAGCTAAAAGTTGACTAAATATTTCCCAAGAAAATTTTAAATTGTCACCATTGTGCACTCGGTTTGATTTACCAGTTAACATTTTTGAAAGTTGAGCAACTGTATTACCGTTTCCTGTATCAAAATAATAATAGACAGCAATGAATAAGAGAGAAAAACCAACTATTTTAAATAGTATTGAAGAGTAACTTTCAAGGCCTCTTATTTTCTTTTTATAAACTCGTTTAGTTTTTTGTTTGTCTATTTCCATTATAGATTTATAAATAATAAGTAAACTTTCTTCAATTTTAATCGGCAAATATAGTTAAAACCTTGATTTAAGGTATGTTTTAATAGATTGAATTTTTAATTGAAACTGTACTTTAATTTTTTCCATTAAATTCTTCCATAGTGTATTTTTCAGTAGCATTAATGCCTTGAGGAATCAAAACTTTTTTTATTGTCAATAATAAAATTTTCATATCTAATAAAATAGTAGCATTGTCAACATACCAGACATCATGTTCAAATTTTTTAGTCCAAAGAATTGAATTTCTCCCATTTATTTGAGCCCAGCCTGTTATTCCTGGTTTTACATCATGTCTTCGTTTCTGATTCTCATTATATAATGGCAAATATTCTGGCAATAATGGCCTTGGTCCAACTAAACTCATATGACCAAGAAATACATTTATCAATTGAGGAATTTCATCAATAGAAGTTTTACGTATAAATTTTCCAACTGATGTTGTTCTTTCAAAATCTGGTAAAAGTTCTCCCGCTTCATTTTTTTTATCATTCATTGTTTTAAATTTTATAATCCTGAAGATTTTTTCTTTATAACCAGGTCTGTTTTGAAAATAAAAAGGTTTTCCATTATTTAAAATAAATAGAAGAATGGTAATAACAATAATTAGAGGACTTAAAACAATTAGTCCTATAAAAGCTGCTATAAAATCAAAAAAAGATTTCACATAATTTAGATACATATTTTTTTAATTATTGAGGTGAAAATAATAAATAAATTCTTCAATCAAACTTACTACATAAATTGATATTTTTAAAGGTATCGATTATTACTTATTATTAATTTTAAATTTAAATAAAATAAGTAAGTTTACAAAATATAATTGTCGAACTTTTGACTTTAAAAAAATACAAATTAATACTTAGAAATGCAAAATTCAAAAATCGCTAATGATTGGGATTTAGTCATAAAAGGGCATACCTCGCTTTTCGATATTAAATTCAAAGACCTTTGGCATTATAGGGATTTATTGTTACTCTTTGTCAAAAGAGATTTTGTAAGTTTTTATAAGCAAACTATTTTAGGACCATTGTGGTTCTTTATTCAGCCGATTTTCACTACCATAGTTTTTACTTTTGTTTTCGGAAATTTAGCCGGAATCAGTACTGATGGTTTGCCACAATATCTTTTTTATTTGTCGGGTATTACAGCTTGGAATTATTTCTCTGATTGTTTGACCAAGACGAGTACTGTTTTTAGAGACAATGCCAACATATTTGGTAAAGTTTATTTTCCAAGACTAATAATGCCTTTAAGCATTGTTGTTAGTAATTTAGTTCGTTTTGGTGTGCAATTTTTGCTATTGCTATGCATGATGATTTATTTCTATTTCTTCCCGGTTGAAGGAACTAGTTTTCATGTCACTATTGGTATTTTATTATTTCCTGTATTGGTTATTTTAATGGCACTTCTTGGTTTAGGACTTGGGTTAATAATCACCGCAATGACAACAAAATACAGAGATTTAACTTTTTTAGTAACTTTTGGAGTGCAATTATTAATGTATGCTACAACGGTTATTTATCCGCTAAGTTATGCACGAGAAAAGGGGTATAGTACACTAGTTGAATTAAATCCAATGACGGGAATTATTGAAAGTTTCCGATACGCCTTTCTTGGAAAAGGAGAATTTACCTTTTGGAGTTTAGGATATTCAACCATCGTGACCATGATAATTTTATTTTTCGGAATTGTAATATTTAATAAAACCGAGAAAAACTTTGTTGATACGATATAGAGGTTGAGGTTAAGGTTGAGGTTGAGGTTGAGGTTGAGGTTTGGGTTTATAAAGTAATTTATTGATTTATAATGAGTTTTTATAGTTTTGAGGATATGAATGTTTGGAAATTGGCTATGGAAATAGCGGAGCGTGTTTTTCATTTGACAGCAAAACTGCCTAGATCTGAAGATTATGGATTAACAAGTCAAATACGAAGAGCAGCTTTATCAATATCCGCAAATATTGCTGAAGGTTATGGCAGAAGTACTTCATTAGATAAGAAAAGATTTTATATTATGGCCAGAGGCAGTATTTTTGAAACCAAAAGCCATTTAATTTATGGGAAGAATGTTAATTATTTTGATCAATCAGAAGTAGTAGCGATTAATGAATTAGTTGATAAAAATGTATTTGAGTTGAATAAATTAATTAAATCGTTGCAGCCTCAGTCTGAATCTTAACCTCTATGAAACCAATCATACACGTAGAAAATTTGTCAAAGGCTTATCAAATAGGCCAAATAGGTACTGGAACAATTTCAAAAGATATTGAGCGTTTTTGGATTACAAAAGTTCTTGGTAAGGAAGATCCGTTTTTAAAAATCGGAGAAACTAATGACAGAAGCAAAAAGGGAGAAAGCAACATCGTTTGGTCTTTAAAAGATATTAATTTCGAAATTAATCAAGGAGATGCTGTTGGAATAATTGGGAAAAACGGAGCCGGAAAAAGTACGTTACTAAAACTACTTTCACGTGTGACCAGCCCAACCGCAGGAGAAATAAAAGTTAAAGGTAGAATTGCCAGTTTGCTTGAAGTTGGTACCGGTTTTCATCCTGAACTATCAGGAAAAGAAAATATTTATTTGAACGGCGCCATTCTAGGAATGCGCAAAAAAGAGATTACTCGAAAACTGGATGAAATCATAGATTTTTCTGGAGTGGAACGCTATATCGATACGCCTGTTAAAAGATATTCATCCGGAATGTATGTTCGTTTAGCTTTTGCTGTTGCGGCACATCTTGAAAGTGAAATTTTAATAGTTGATGAGGTTCTAGCCGTTGGTGATGCTGAGTTTCAAAAGAAATGTCTTGGCAAAATGGGAGACATCAGTAAAGGAGAGGGTAGAACAGTGTTGTTTGTGAGTCATAATATGGCGGCGGTGAAGAGTTTGTGTACTAAAGGAATTGTATTGGAGAATGGATTAATTAGTTTTGAAGGAAAAATTAACGATGTATTATATTTATACGAAAATACAAATAACCAAAATGTAAATATGGAATTTGTTGGTAATAAAGTTATCAAGAAAGCCATTTTAAATGAAAATCTTCAAATTTTAAAATATAAGTCAAAGTTTAAATTAGATGTTTATTTTGAATCAAATGATTTTATAAAAAATTTAGTGCTTGGAATTGTTATAAAAGATTTGAATGATACAGAGATAATAGGCATAAATAATAAACATTATTTATTTGATAGAATAAACAACGATGATACAATAAAAGGTAAAATATCATTGATAATTAATGAATTCAGTATATTACCTGGAAAGTATAAACTAGACATTTTTTTAGGTGATTCTATAAATGATATTGAAATAGTTCGAGATGCAATAATCTTTAATGTAACTGAATCATTTGAATATGAAGTACTAAATAGATTGGATTTTAGATTGAACAAAATTTTCCATGAAAATGTTTATTGGGAATTTTTAAATACATAATGTAAACCCTAACAGATGAAATTATTTAATTTTATTAAAAAAATATTCAAAAATAATTCTAGTGAGATAGTTATTCAACAATCTGAAGAAGAATACTATGAACAACTTTTTACAAAAAATTTAAAATGGAGTAGCCCTAATCCAAATTATGAAGAAGAACTTAGATGGGAAATAATTAAAATTTTTGTCGAAAAAGGTATTGCATCTTTAAAAGGAAATGAACCAGTGTCTATATTGGATCTTGGATGCGGGAGAGGTTGGTTGACCAACTTACTTTCAAGGTATGGAACAACAACTGGTATTGAGCCAGTGAAACCCGTTATTGAATATGCTGAAAAGTTATTTCCTGAAATCAATTTTTTGGTTGGAAATTCAAAAACAATTTTGAAAAACAATAGGAATACATTTAATTTTGTTGTTTCATCCGAAGTAATTGAACATGTACCCGATGTTGAAAAAGCTAATTTTATAGATGATATTGCTAATTTATTAAAACCAGATGGTTTTCTTATTCTTACCACACCGAGAAAGGAAGCCCAGAAAGAATGGAATAAGTTTTTGTCATCTAACCAACCTATTGAGGAATGGATATCTGAAACGGAGCTAGAAAATTTAGTTACCAAAAAACATTTTAAGACAATTGAAATGAAGAGAATTCCTATTACGCTTATGGAAAATATTCCTCAAATAGAAGTCTATCAACTTTGGTTATTTCAAAAACTTACCACTTGCAAAATTTAGTTTCAATAATAATTCCTTGTTACAATCAAGCTCAGTATTTGCCTGCAGCTCTACAATCAATTCTGGAGCAAAGCTACCCAAATTGGGAATGTATAATTATTAATGATGGAAGTCAGGACAATACGGAAGAAATTGCCCAACTCTGGTTAAAAAAAGACAGTCGTTTCAGATACTTTTATAAGCAAAACGGTGGTTTAAGCAGCGCGAGAAATCTAGGATTAGATAAAGTTGCCGGGAATTTTGTTCAGTTTTTGGACTGCGATGATGTTCTTCATCCGGAAAAGCTAAAGGCATCTATAGAAAAATGCGAAGCTGAACCATTACTTGTTATTTCTAATTTTGAAATGTTTATTGATGATCCACAAAATACTTCTGAGCCATATTGCGTATTGGATAAAGATAAATTTACATATGAAAATATATTGTATAATTGGGGCGATGGTTTTTCTATCCCAATACATTGCGGTTTTTTTTATTTAAATTTTTTCAAAGAATTTAAGTTTTCAGAAACTTTACGAGCAAAAGAAGATTGGATAATGTGGGTTACTTTTTTAAAAAATAACCCGAAAATAATCTTTATCAATAAACCTTTGGCATTTTACAGGAAAAATGCACAAAGTATGACCATGACTACAAATATGTTGGATGACCAAATAAAAGCTTATCAAATTTTAAAAAACATAGTTTCAGCAAGCGATTTTAATAAAATAACTATTGTCTTGATTTCAAGATACTACACTTCAAGTAGTAACGCAAAACAAACTATCAGACAATTAAAGGCTTCCAATACATACAAAGGTGGAAAGTTGGTAAAGAAGATTTTGAGAAAAATCGGAATGATTAAATCGTTTCGCTATTTACTACTTAAAATTGAAAAGTGGAATGTTAAAATTAATAAAAAAAAATAGTGTTAGCCATAGTCATCACATATTATAAGCTAACATTTTTTGAAGCAACACTTCAATCATTAGTTAATCAAACTAATAAAAAATTTAAAGTTTATATTGGAAATGATGCCAGTCCTGAAAACCCATCAGTTTTACTTGAAAAGTATAAACCACAATTAGACTTCAACTACCAGCAATTCGATAATAATTTGGGAAGTGTTTCGTTGGTCAAACAATGGGAGCGTTGTATGAATTTTATTGGTGATGAGCAATGGGTTATTATACTTGGCGATGATGATACACTTTCAGAAAATTGTGTCGAGCTTTTCTACCAAAATGTAAATAAAGCTGAAATGCATAATTGTGATGTCATAAGATTTGCAACTAAGGTCATCGATGAAAAGGGTAAAGCAATTTCTAATCTTCATATTCACCCTGAAATTGAAAATTCAGTCGATTTTTTATTTCGAAAAATTAAAGGCGGAACCCGAAGCTCTCTCAGTGAATATGTTTTCAAAAAGAATGATATTTCCAACATTGGGTTCAAAAATTTCCCTTTGGGTTGGCATTCGGATGATTTGGCAGTATTAGAATTTTCTAAATTTAAAAATATTTATACTATAAATTCATCGACAGTTTTTGTTAGGCTGAGTACTTTAAATATTAGTGGAATGAGTGATAATCTAAAGCAAAAGAATATTGCAACCTTTAAATTTTACCATTACTTACTTTTTGATAAAGCCACTTTTTTTTCAAAAGCGCAAAGAGAATTGATTTTTTTTAGATTCGAAAAAAGTTTTATGAATGATAAAAAAAACATATATTTTTGGTCAGAGTTGATTGGAACGTATTTTAAAAATCTAGAGATTAAAAGATTTTTTAGGTTACTAGCTAACTCTTTTAAAACTATAAAATTGAATAAATAAAAAGAAATGAAATTTTTAGTAATTGTCCAAGATTTGAGGATTTCCGGTACAAGCGAAGGCATCGTTTCACGTTCTTTTTTGTCAAAACTCAGAAAGACATATCCAAATTCAATTATTGATGTAGTCTATATTAAGCATTTTAAAAATGATGATCAGTTGGATTTATTATCTGTAGATACAATGAATATTTTTTTTGTTGACTTCAAGGTTCCCTTTTTTACCAGACTGTTAAATAAATTTTTTTGTAGATTTCTACATAGGTCTTTAAATAATAGCCATATTGTAAATAAATATACTTCGATAGTTGCAAAAATCCCTTTTGAGCAATATAACAATATTTTTATGAGAAGTTCAGGCTTAGAATTTGAAGTTATTCGTAGTGCTAAAGATTTGCCCATTTTAAAAAATGCCATAATCAATTTTCATGATGCCTACCCTGTTTTTTGGGACAGCGGTTCAAAACTTAAATTGACGCCAATTGAATTGTTCAAATTAAAGGAAATGTGGGAAATAGTGAAGCAATGCAAAAGTTGTATTTCTCCGGCCAGTTTATTGTCAGAGGATTTACAATATTTATATGGTGCAAGTAAAAAGTTTTATACATTGCCACATCAATATGATGAGAGTGTCTTTGATTTTTCTGATTTAAATAGTGTTAGAAAAAAAGAAAAACCTATCACTATTTCCTATCACGGGGCGATACAGTTTGCCCGCAACATTGATATATTAATTGATGCATACCTCGAATTGGTAAAGCAAAATAATACTTATAAAGAGAATACCGAATTTATAATCAGAGTCAGAGGCTTTCATAATGAGCGATTGAGAAAAAAATATAGTGACGATCAAAACGTAATCATTTTAGAAGGAGTGGATTTTGCCAATTCATCTTACGAACAAAACCATGAAACCGATATTTTAATTATACTAGAAAATTGTTCCCTCCACAGTAATATATTAGTTGGAAAAGCTCCTTTTTTAGCTTCAATTAAAAAGCCAGTACTTAGCTTATCACCAGAAAAAAGCGAACTGAGACGAATAATTAAAAATGAAAAATATATTGCGACTTGTTCAGATAGCAATGAAATTAAGCATAAATTGGAAAGTTTAATTAAAGATCGAATGAATTCAAAATCTGAAGTTTCTCCTTTTGGAGACTATTTTGGTGATGCAAACTTCAAATCAATGATTGAAAAATTGATTTCTAATAGTTAATTGTCAAAACACTCAATGAAAAAAAACTGGTCAGGAGAAAGATTAGAAACGTTTATCCTAGGAAGAGATTCCATAGAACATCTACATCGTTATGCGCTTGCAATGGATTTTGTCGAAAACAAGGTAGTTTTGGATATTGCCTGTGGTAATGGCTATGGTTCCTCTTTAATTAGTGAAAAAGCAGCTCTTGTATATGGTGTTGATATTGATCAAACAACAATCAATGAGGCCAAAATACTATACCCGAAAAAGAATTTAAACTTCTTAACTGGTAGTGCTGATAAAATTCCTGTTTTAGATCATAGCGTTGATGTTGTGGTCAGTTTTGAAACTATTGAACATCATGACAAACATGATGAAATGATGTCTGAAATAAAAAGGGTTTTGAAAAATGATGGTATACTCATTATCTCAACTCCAGATAAATTATATTATACCGATTACAGAAAAAAATTCAAAAACGAATTTCATGTTAAAGAATTGTATAAAGACGAATTTAAGGTATTACTTTCTAAGTATTTTAAAAACACTTTATTGTTGAATCAAAAATACTATCATGGAATTTCTGTTATCAAAGAAGACAATAATTCGAATGAGATAATAATTTATTCAGGAAATTATGAAAAAGTAGGAAAGGAACTATCAGATCCTTTATTTATGCTTATAATGGCCTCAGATAGTGAAATAAAAAAAAATCCACCTTCATTTTTTAATGGAACAAAAATTATAGAAACCGGTGGCATTGACAGTATTGAAAAAAGTTATAACTATAAAGTAGGGAAATTCATTTTATCTCCTTTAAAGTTTTTTCTTAAACTAATAAGTAAGACATAATTTATGAGAGTAGGTTTCAACCCATATAAAGATGAAAAACTTGCGCAAACAGAATACAATCATCAGATTATAATACCCGTATGTATACCCAATAAAGAAGGCTATTTTAAAGAAAGTTTAAAGATATTTAAAATATGTGTTCAGTCATTGTTAAATACCATACACTCTAAATCATTCGTGACTATTGTTAATAATGGAAGTTGTTTTGAAGTAATCGAATATCTCAATACTCTATTAACTGAAAAAAAAATTCACGAGTTGATACATACTGATAATGTTGGAAAGCTAAATGCAGTTTTAAAAGGTGTTGTTGGCAATGAAATTGAATTGGTAACCATTGCTGATGCCGATGTGTTTTTTTTAAATGATTGGCAAAGTGAAACGGTAAAAGTTTACAATAATTTTCCAAAAGCAGGCGTGGTAGGTATTGTACCTCAATTTAGAAACTTTTCTCATCTTTGTGGTAATATTATTTTTGAAAATTTCTTCTCAAATAAATTAAAATTTACCCCTGTAAAAAATCCTGAAGCGTTAGATAAATTCAATTCAAGTATTTGCGACAATGATAATTATAACAAAGCTTACTTGCGATGGAATTTGACCATAGAAAAAGATGCATTTCAAGCAATTGTTGGTTCAGGGCATTTTGTTGCGACATACAAAAGAGCTCTTTTTTCACATTTAAAAACCTATCTCTCATTCAAATTAGGAGGAGATTCCGAACGTTATTTTGATGAATTGCCATTAAAAAAGGGACTTTGGAGAATGACATCCAATGACAATTATGCCTATCATATGGGTAATAATTTTGAAGAATGGATGCAAGAAACTTTAGATGGAATGCCTGCCAATGATGTAAAACAGGAATTCTTATTGACATATCCTGAAATAAAAAACAGCAGCAAAATAGATTATTTTATCAAGAACCGACTTTTTATAAAGCTATTCAATAAAAAGAGAATAAGAAGATTTTTTTATAAAATTAAAGGCTTGCCCAAACATGAAATAAATAGTTATTAGTTAAGTGTAAAAACGTTTATTTTTAAAACTTTTAGTTTATTGATGAAAAACATTGCTATAATTCCGGCTCGTGGTGGTTCCAAAAGACTACCCAACAAAAACAGTTTACTTCTCGATGGCATTCCACTGATTGCCCATAGTATTATCTATGCTCTAAATAATAAAACAATTATCGACGCTGTTTTTGTTTCTACTGATGATGAAAAAATTAAAGAAATTGCACTCAAATATGGAGTCCAAGTAATTGAAAGGCCAACAGAACTATCAGGTGATTTGGAACCAACGGTAAGTGCTTTGAAGCATTGTTTAGAGTCCATTGATAACGCATCAATTGAAAATGTAATTTTGTTACAGCCTACAAATCCTTTGCGCCCCGAAAACTTATTGCAAGAAGCTTATCAGGTTTATAATGAAAACAGCTATGATAGTTTATTCACAGTTACGAGAAATAATCAAAAATTTGGTAAAATAAAAAACAATAAGTTTGTTCCTTTCAATTACGAAATTGGTCAACGAAGCCAGGATTTAGAACCTATTTATTTTGAAAATGGATTGTTGTACATAACCAATTCAAAATCAATAAAAAAAAGCAAAATTATAACGGAAAACGCTTTTCCATTCGTCACAAATCATATTTTTGCTCAAGTTGATATTGATACACAAGAAGACTTTGAATATGCAGAATATTTATGTAATAATTCATAATTTTTAATATGAACCCATTTATAGAAATAGCAGGAAGAAAAATTGGACCCGATTTCCCCCCATTAGTTATTGCAGAAATCGGAATAAATCATGAAGGCTCGCTTGCCGTTGCTAAAGAAATGGTTGATGCAGCACACCACGCCGGAGTTGAAGTTGTTAAACATCAAACTCATATCGTTGAAGATGAAATGAGTGGTGCTGCCAAAAATGTAATTCCTGGTAATGCTAATGTTTCCATATATGAAATCATGGAACGATGTTCTTTAAATGAAGCTGATGAATTAGAACTTAAGAATTATGTAGAAAGCAAAGGGATGATTTTTATTTCCACACCTTTCTCACGTGCAGCAGCTGAAAGATTAAAGAAGTTTGACATTCCAGCCTATAAAATTGGTTCCGGCGAATGTAATAATTATCCATTATTAGAACATATTTGCACTTTTGGTAAACCAGTAATTTTAAGCACCGGAATGAATACTATAGAAAGTGTTCAAAAAGCCGTTGCTATTTTTGACAAGCATAAAATTCCGTTAGCCTTATTACATACAACTAATTTATATCCGACACCAATTCATTTGGTTCGTTTTGGCGCGATGACACAACTGCATGAAGCGTTTTCTGATAAAGTTTTTGGTTTATCGGATCATACGTTGAATAATAATGCCTGTCTCGGTGCTGTTGCACTTGGCGCAAGCATTTTAGAACGCCATTTCACAGATCATATGCAAAGAACAGGACCAGATATTGTTTGCAGTATGGATGAAAAAGCATGTGCTGAATTGATAGTTTCTTCTAAAGAAATTTGGCAAATGCGTGGAGGTCAAAAAGTACCAGCCAAAGAAGAACAAGTTACAATTGACTTTGCTTTCGCAACGGTTTGTAGTATAGCATCCATAAAAAAGGGAGAAAAATTATCCAAAGAAAATATTTGGGTAAAACGCCCAGGAACTGGAAAAATTTTGGCAGAACATTTTAATGGTATATTAGGGAAAATAGCTATCAGAGATATTGAAAATGATGAACAGTTAGATTTTACAGATTTTGAGTAAAATGAAGAAAATCCTTTTTCTTACCGGAACCCGTGCTGATTTTGGTAAAATAAAATCATTGATTTCTACTCTTGAAAATAATCAGGAGTTTGAAGTATTTGTTTTTGTTACGGGCATGCATTTGCAAAAAGAATATGGCTATACGCTAATAGAAATTGAAAGATGTAATTTTAAAAATATTCATGCATTTCAAAATCATACGCATGAAACCACAATGGATTTAACATTAGCAAAAACAATTGAGGGTTTTTCGAGCTATTGTAAACAAATAAACCCGGATTTGATTGTCATTCATGGAGATAGGGTAGAAACTTTAGCCGGTGCAATTGTAGGATCTCTTAACAATATTCTCGTTGCACACATTGAAGGCGGTGAATTATCAGGAACGGTAGACGAATTAATCAGACACAGCGTGACTAAATTAAGTCATATTCATTTTGTTTCAAATGATGAAGCTGCGAAAAGATTACTGCAAATGGGAGAAATAAAATCGTCTATTTTTACAATTGGTTCACCCGATATTGATATTATGTTTTCCGAAAATTTGCCGACTGAAGAAAGCGTAAAAGAATATTATCAAATTGATTTCGACCAATATGCTATTGTTATGTTTCATCCGGTTACAACCGAAGACAAGCAGATGAAGCAATATGCCGATGATTTTGTAGCAAGTTTACTTGCCGTTGATGAAAAATTTGTTGTTATTTTTCCCAATAATGATTTAGGTAGTAAATACATAATTGATGCTTATCAAAAAATAGCTAATAATAAGAGATTTAGAATATTTCCGTCTTTGCGATTTGAATATTTTTTGGTTTTACTAAAAAAGGCAAAATTTATTATTGGCAACAGTAGTGCAGGTAT
This sequence comes from Flavobacteriaceae bacterium, assembly GCA_947456955.1. Lineage (GTDB taxonomy): Bacteria > Bacteroidota > Bacteroidia > Flavobacteriales > Flavobacteriaceae > Flavobacterium. The sequence continues at coordinate 20,631 of CANGTQ010000008.1, forward strand.
TAGAGAAGCCCCTTACTACGGTATTCCTGTTATAAATATTGGTACACGTCAGCAAAACAGAACCTTAAATGCTGATATTATAAATGTTGATTACCAAAAGGAAAATATAATTAAAGCACTTCATTCAGTAACTAATCATAAAATTAGCCAAGCATACGATGATTTTGGAAAAGGAAACAGTGCTGAATTGTTTTTAAATTCGTTATTATCAAGCAAAATATGGGAAATAAACCATCAAAAGAAATTTAAGAATATAGATTTTGATTAGATTATTTTTTACAAATATTGAATATTATCATGTTGAGTTCTTATTGCCTTTTTCCTAAATTCGTATAAAGTTAAAAATAGTAGTAATGCAAAATCCTAAAATATTTATACTCCTTCCAGATGGTATTGGTTTAAGAAATTTTGCCTTTACTAATTTTCATCAATTGGGTATTGAAAATGGATTTGAAATTACTTTTTGGAATGCTACTCCTTTTGATCTTACTAAATTAGGGTTTAATGAAATAAAAATAGTCAATCCAAAAATACATCCAATTACCGATTTGCTAAAAAATGCCCAAATTCAGATTGAATTAAACCAAAATATAAAGAAATCAAAAGATAAAGTTTACAATTCTTATCGTTTTCCATTTTCCTATAAAGGAGTAAAAGCCACACTGAAAACACTTATTGTAAAATGGTTAATATTTTGGAATAATTCAGAAAGCGGTTTAAATAGAATTAGGAAAAATATATCTAAAAACGAAAGAAAGACCAAGTTATATTTTGATAGTTTAGCAACTCTTCAAACTGAAAATCCTGCTATGGTTTTTTGTACTAATCAAAGAATTACAACTGCAGTTGCTTCAATTTTAGCTGCGCAAGATTTAGGAATACCAACGGCAACGTTTATTTTTTCTTGGGATAATTTACCAAAAGGGACCAAAATAATCGAAACTGATTATTATTTCGTTTGGAGTGAACACATGAAGAACGAACTCCAATATTATTATCCGCAAGTAAATGAAAATCAAATTATTGTTACTGGTACACCACAATTTGTGCCTCATTTTGACAAAAAAATAATAGAATCTAAAGAGACTTTTTATGAAAAACATCATTTAGATTTCAATAAAAAATACATTTGCTTTTCGGGTGATGATGTAACTACATCTCCTGATGATCCGCAATATTTATCAGATGTTGTTAAAGCGGTAAAATATTTAAATGCAAATGGCAATAATATTGGAATTTTATTTCGTCGTTGTCCCGTAGATTTTTCTAAAAGATTTGATTCGGTTTTAAATGAAAATAAAGACCTAATAACTTGTTTAGACCCAAAATGGAAAAAAATGGGAGAAGGATGGAATACTATTTTGCCCACAAAAGAAGATTTAGAACTACAAATGAATACTATCTATCATTCCGAATTAGTAATTAATTTAGGGTCGTCTATGGTTTTTGATTTTGTGGCATATGAAAAACCTTGTGGTTTTATAAATTATGATGTTTTAAATACTGAATTTCCTGATTGGTCGGTTAAAAAAATATATAACTTTATACATTTTAGATCAATGACTATAAATAATGCGGTGTTCTGGATTGATAGTGCAAATACAATTGCAGAGATAATAGAGAAGATGTTAACTAAAGATTCAAAAGTTACAGTTGCTGCAGCCCAAAAATGGTTTGAAAAAATTAATCAACATCCACCGGAAAAAGCTTCTGAAAGAATTTGGAATGCCATAGGCGAAATTTGTAAAAAGTAATGTTAAAAGATTATATCCTATCCGATTTTAAACGTTGTGGTATCCAGAAGATATCTATTGGAGTTTTATTTTCTACCTTTTATCTGCAACCAAATCCGGGTCTGAAATTCATGACAATTTTTCGTTTAACCCAACATTACAGAAGAAAAAACAGATTGTTGTTTTACTTTTTCTTTCTATGGCTCAGAAGATTAAAAATTAAATATGGCTTTGATATTTCGTATCGAACTCAAATTGGTAAAGGTCTTTACATTGGTCATTTTGGAAATATTGTCATTCACGGTGATGCTGTTATAGGTGAAAATTGTAATATCTCACAAGGAATGACTATCGGCGTAAGCAATTATGGAGAAAAAAAAGGAGTTCCAACTATTGGAAGCCGAGTTTTTATTGGTCCGAATGCCGGAGTTTTTGGTAATATTACGATTGGCAATAATGTAACAATTGGAGCAAATGCAGTAGTAACCGAAAGTATCGCTGATGGAAAAACCATTTTGCCATCAAAAATGACAGTTTTAGATAAGGATTTATCTCCTTATTATATTCATAACAGTTCCAATTAAGATGAAAATAGCTTTTCTAACACCAGAATTTCCACATCCAAAAATGGTTTCATCTGGCGGAATTGGAACAAGTATTTTAAACCTTTCTAAGGGATTGGTCGGGTTAGGACACGAAGTTAGCATTTTAGTTTATGGTCAAAAGGATGATACATTTTTTGTAGAAAATGATATTTCTTTTTACAGAATTAAAAACATAAAACTAAAAGGCTTTTCAAGAGTATTAACTCAAAGAAAAATTGAAAAGCTAATCAATTCCCTAGTAAAGCAAAGCAAAATTGACATTGTTGAAGCCCCGGATTGGACAGGCATAACATCCAATATAAAGCCTAAATGTCCGGTTGTTATAAGGCTTAATGGTTCCGATACTTATTTTTGTCATTTGGATAATCGCCCTGTGAAATTTTGGAACAGATTTCGAGAAAAGCGAGCGTTACAAAATGCTACTGCTTTACTTTCTGTTAGTCAATACACAGCAGATTTGACTAAAGAATTATTTTCATTGGAACGCGACTTTACCATTATTCCCAATTGTATTGATATTAATAAGTTTTCTACAGAAAGTGTAACTAAAGTTGAAGAGAATACTATTTTATATTTTGGAACTTTAATTAGAAAAAAAGGGCTTTTAGAATTGCCATCAATTTTTAATGAAGTTTACAAGAAAAATAACAAAGCCAAATTGATAGTAATTGGTCGTGATGCTTCGGATATTATTTCTGGAAATCATTCAACTTGGGCAATGATGCAATCTTTATTTGATGCAACAGCTTTGAAAAATGTGAACTATATTGGCAGTGTTGCATATGACGAAATAAAAGCTAATGTTTCATTGGCTTCCGTTTGTGTTTTTCCAACCTTTGCCGAAGCCTTACCTGTTTCCTGGATTGAAGCCATGGCGCTTAAAAAAGCAATTGTCGCTTCCGATATTGGTTGGGCAGCAGAAATAATAGAAGATAGTGTGGAAGGTTTTTTGGTTCATCCAAAGAATCATAATTTGTTTGCAGATAGAATTTTAGAATTACTAGATAATCAAAAATTAAGAAATCAGTTTGGTATAGAAGCAAGAAAAAAGGTAGTACAAAAATTTAGTATTGAAGTTGTTGCCAAGCAAAGTGCTGATTTTTATCAAAAAGTAAATAAGAAGAAGTTGTAATGATTATCATTTATAACAATAAATCAAAGGTAACCGAAATAGTTTCAACAGAAACTGGCACTTTTCCTAGTAAAATAAACCGCAATATTGCTGAGGTCTTAATTGATTTAACGGATAAGTTTAGAGATGAAATAGTTGTTTGGTGTCACGAAAGCGAGAGGGATAATTTGAACGTTTCAGCAATTGAAACTTTATTTCACCACAAAAAATTACTCTTCTCATATTCATCTTCAACCAATAATTTTTTAGACAACCGATTGGGTTATTTTGAAGATTCACCTTTTATTATAATTAATAAAGAAGTGAGATATGCTACCTGGCAAATGAGCGGCATGGTTGGTGCTGTTCATGCATCTGTTATAAATGCTTGTAAAAAAGACTTAAAGGCAAAGGATAATTTTGATTATTTTCTGAATTCGTTTGCTAAAAGTGCTATGCCACATGGACTTTTTTGCTATTCCGAACCAAGATTGCTTATGCAAAAGAAAGTAGTCGAATCAAAAAGAAAATCCAATACATATGAACTTTTCAGATTTACCAAACAACATTACAAAACACGTTGGGTTTTTCTGTTATTTTTTAATTTGTTACTTTTTGAGAAGCAATTTCAATTGGTGCCATTTGTTTTTTCGTTGTTTTACAGAAAGCGAAATTTTAATTCCGAAGCGTTAAATCATATTGCCTTAGCATCGAATAAAAAAAATATTGAGCTTGGAACAATAGATGTTTTAATTCCAACCATTGGGCGAAAAGATTATCTGTTAAATGTTTTAAATAACTTAGCATCACAAACTTATATGCCAAAAAATGTAATTATAATTGAACAAAATCCGCTCGAAAATAGTCAGTCTGATTTGGATTTTATTCAAAATTCAAAATGGCCATTTGTTATTAAGCATCATTTTACAAATAGAAGTGGAGCCTGTAATGCCAGAAATATTGGATTAACAATGGTAGAAAGTGAATTTACTTTTTTTGCCGATGATGATATTTTTTTTGAAAATGATTTACTCGAAAAAGCAATATTCACTTTTCAAACAACTGGCAATGAAGTGTTTTTGGTAGCTTGTCATTTAGAATCGCAAACTGTTATTCCACATCAAATTAAGCAGTTTACAGTTTTTGGTGCTGGTCACGCTTTTGTTAAATCATCTTGTATCAAGAATTTGAAATTTAATATGGGATTTGAATTTGGTTTTGGTGAAGATGCTGATTTTGGAATGCAATTAAGAAATAGAGGATATGATATTTTGTATGTTTCAACCTCAAGAATTTTGCATTTAAAAGCACCGATTGGTGGTTTCAGAACCAAGCCGGTTTTGCAATGGCAGAATGAAGAAATTCAGCCAAAACCATCACCAACTGTGATGTTGTATAGATTGTTATACGATACGAAAGAACAAATACAGAACTACAAATCTATGATTTTTATAAAAAATCTGAATAGTAGTTTTTTACTCAATCCTTTTGGATATATTAAAACGTTCAAGCAAAAATGGAATAGTAGTGTTTATTGGGCAAACAATTTAAAAAGGCAACAATCATGAATTTCACACTGATAGTTTGTACTTATATGCGTCCAAATCCTTTGCTGACTTTATTGAATTCAGTAAAGGAACAAACGCTTTATCCGAACGAAATTTTAATAATTGATGGTTCGACTAATAGTGATACAAAAGTAATTTTAGAAAAGAATAAATTTCAAAATTTAAAATATTTTAAAGTTCCGCTAGAACATCGAGGCTTAACCAAACAAAGAAATTATGGGGTTTTAAAAGTGTCAAAAGATTCAGATATTATTTGCTTTCTGGATGATGATACTGTTTTAACACCAAATTATTTTGAAGAAATTATTAAAGTTTATGATGCTTTTCCTGATGCACTTGGTGTTGGAGGTTATATAAACAACGAAACAAAATGGGAAAAAGTAGCCGAAGATTATGACCCAACTATTAAAGAGTTTGCCTATGATGGATGGAAACAAAAAGATGGAAGTCGATTTGTATTAAGAAAACGATTAGGGCTTGACAGTGACACAAAACCAGGTTTTTTACCTGAATTTTCCAATGGAAGAAGCATTAGTTTTTTGCCTCCATCAGGAAAAATATACGAAGTAGAGCAATTAATGGGAGGAGTTTCATCGTTTAAAAAATCAGTGTTTAATAGTTTCAAGTTTTCTACCTATTTTGAAGGTTATGGTCTATATGAAGATGCTGATTTTACTTTAAGACTCTCAAAAACTGGAAAATTATATGTCAATACTAACGCCCAATTAGGGCATTTTCATAACCAATCAGGAAGACCAAATAAATACCAGTATGGAAAAATGGTAGTTAGAAACGGCTGGTATGTTTGGCGGGTAAAATACCCAAATCCTTCTTTAAAAGCTAAGTTTAAATGGAATGCGATTGTATTATTGTTGGCGTTTATAAGATTTAGCAATATATTTACAAACAATAAAAGAAAAGAAGCTTTTACCGAATTTACAGGTAGAATAGTTGGTTGGTTCTCTTTATTCATAAATAAACCTCTTTAAATAAAGATGAAAACTCAGGAAGAAATTATTGAAGTCAATAAAAGACAAAAGGTTTTTTATGATCATAAAAGCACTAAGAAAAATTTACCAACTCAACTTTGGTATTATTTCAGAGAAAAAACCTTAAAAAACATACGGAAGGATATTGGTATTCTTAACGAGTCTTATGAAATTCATAAAACTTGGTTTGGTGATTTGTCCAACAAAAAAGTCCTGGATTTAGGCTGTTTTGCTGGAAATCATTGGAGTTTATATATGGCTGAGCATAGTAAAAGGTTTGTTGCTTTAGATTTGAGTGATGTTGCCATTGCCAGACTTGCAGAAAGAATAAAGCCTTACCCAAATTCGGAAGCAATTGCTGCCGATTTTCTTTCTGAAATAAATTTTCCTGAAAAAGATTTTGACATTATTTATGCTTATGGTGTTTTGCATCATTTTCAAAATCCAGATGTTTTAATAGCCAAACTTGATGAAAAATTAGCGCCTGGTGGTGTTATTATAAGTTATGATCCTTTAGAAACTAGTATCCCAATAAAAATCATGCGAGTACTTTATCGCCCGTTTCAATCAGATAAGGATTGGGAATGGCCGTTTACTAAAAAAACGTATTTTAAATTTGCTAAAACGTTTAATATTATTGAGCGTCACGGACTTTTAGGACAAGCTAAATGGTATTTTATTATGAATTTTATTCCCTTTCTATCTGATGAAAAAAAGCAAAGTATAGGAAGAAAATGGCATAAAAAAGACTGGGATTTGTCGGCTAAATCAGATAGTCATTTGTTTAAATGTATGCATTTGACTATGTTAATGCAAAAAAAATAAACGCGATGAAGTTTGCCATAATAACTCATGTCATTCATGGTAAAGAATTGGAAAACTATTTTGGTTATGAACCTTATGTTCGCGAAATGAATTTATGGATAAAGAACGTTTCCGAAGTTTTATTGGTTGCGCCTATACATTCTTCAACCAAAAGTCCTATACAAGAGTTTTATCAGCATGAGAAAATAACATTTGTTCCTGTTGCCAATTTTAATATTTCCAGTTTTAAAAACAGTTTGCATTCTTTGATTGTAATGCCTTCAATAGTTTGGAAAATATACCAAGCTATGAAAAAAGCCGACCACATTCATTTGCGTTGTCCCGGAAACATTGGTTTGTTAGGTTGTTTGGTTCAAGTACTTTTTCCGTCAAAACCTAAAACTGCAAAATATGCAGGCAACTGGGATTTAAGCTCCAAGCAGCCGATGAGTTATCGTTTTCAAAAATGGATTTTAAGCAATACGTTTTTAACCAAAAACATGCAGGTTTTAGTCTATGGCGAATGGGAAACCAGCACAAAAAACATAAAGCCTTTTTTTACTGCAAGTTATTTTGAAAAAGATAAAATTGATGTAAAGCCCAGAAAATTAGAAGGAAAAATTTCATTTCTTTTTGTGGGAACACTTTCCAATGGTAAACAACCTTTGTATGCTATTCAATTAGTTGAAAGGCTTTATAAGAAGGGTTATAACGTTCAACTGACTCTTTATGGTGAAGGAGTTGAAAGAGGAATGCTTAAGAAATACATTTTGGAAAACAAAATAGAAAATATTATTTTTCTAAAAGGTAACCAAAATCAGGAAACAATAAAAAAGGCTTATATAGAAAATCATTTTGTAGTTTTACCTTCTTTAAGTGAAGGTTGGCCAAAAGCTGTTGCTGAAGGAATGTTTTGGGGCTGTTTACCCATAGCTTCAAAAGTTTCCTGTGTACCTAATATGCTTGAAAATGGCAAAAGAGGCTTGCTGCTTGATCTAAAATTAAATCAGGATGTTCAAAACATTGAATCAATTCTAAAAAACAATAATTTGTATCAGGATAAAGTAATTAAAGCAGTTCAATGGTCAAGACAGTTTACTATGGATGTTTTTGAAGATGAAATTAAATTGCTTTTACAATCATGAGAATAGTTCAAATCATAGATTCATTAGAAATTGGTGGTGCCGAAAAAATGGCGATTAACTATGCTAATGCGCTTTCTGCCAAGATTGAATTTTCAGGTTTAGTTGCTACAAGAGCCGAAGGCAAGTTACTCAATCAGTGGAATGATTCTGTTTCTTATCTTTTTCTGAAGAAAAAATCAGCATTAGATTTTGGAGCGGTGTTTAGATTGAAAAAATACTGTAAAGAAAATAAAGTTGAATTTCTTCAACCGCACGGCAGTTCCTATTTTACAGCATTATTGGTTAAATTTGTATATCCAAAAGTTAAAATAATTTGGCATGATCATAATGGGTTGAGCGAGTTTATTAGTTCAGACAAAGCATTTGTTTTAAAACTTTCCTCATTTTTTTTCAAAGGGATTATTGTAGTAAATTACAAACTTAAAAATTGGGCGGAAAGTGAATTGAATTGTAAAAAAGTAATTTATTTGTCCAATTTTACAACTATTGATATTGCAATAAATGCTGAAACAGTTTTAAAAGGAGAATCTGGGAAAAGGATTTTGTGTTTGGCTAATTTGCGTGATCAAAAAAACCATTTTTTGCTGCTCAAAATTGCTGTAATGCTAAAGCAATCAAATCCTGATTGGACATTTCATTTGATAGGAAAAGATTCTGAAGATAATTATTCAAAGCAAGTAAGAGAATCAATAATAAATAATAGTTTAGAAAATAATGTTTTTATTTATGGTTCCAAAAATGATATTGGAAACATTTTAAGTCAATCCGATATTGCCATTCTAACTTCGAGCTCAGAAGGTTTGCCTGTAGCATTAATTGAGTATGGTCTTTCAAAAAAACCAGTAGTTTCGACTAATGTTGGAGAAATACCGTTAATTATTAAAGACGGAATCAATGGGTTTATTGTAGATGCAAACGATGCCGGTTTATTTTATCAAAAAGTAGTAAGATTTATAACTGAAAGTGATTTACGTGCTCAAATGGGTGATTCACTTTATCAAACGGTTATTCAAAATAATTCAGAAGAAGGAGTTATTGCTAACTATTTAAATTGGATTTTAAGTTTATAAAACATGAAGGAAAAGCAATATATTTTATTAGTTCTTTTTAATATTCTGATTGGTATTTTAATATACTATATAAGAGTATTATCAATTGTATATGCTATTTTAATTCCTTTAGTTGGCCTTTATTATGTTATAAAAAACCAAAATAGGAATCACGAAGTGTTATATGCATCTGCCTATATCGTAGGAAGTGAAGTTTTTTTGAGAATGACCGGAGGTAATTTACTTTATGAATCCTCTAAATATGGTGTTATGGTGTTCTTAACTTTGGGAATGTATTATAGTGGATTTTCGAAAAATGCAGTGCCTTTTTGGATTTATTTGTTGTTATTATTACCCGGAGTGATTATAGCCACAGATACACTAAATATGCAAACTGATGTACGAAAGGCAATAGCGTTTAATATTTCTGGACCAGCATGTCTAGGCATTGCATCACTATATTGTTACAATCGGAAAATTTTACTTTCACAACTTAACGGAATATTATTAGCAGCTGCATTACCTGTATTTTCAACTACAATTTATTTAATTTTATATACTCCAGATTTGAAAGAAGTATTAGTAGGAACAGGTTCTAATTTTGCCACATCTGGTGGATTTGGACCTAATCAGGTTGCCACTGTTTTAGGCATGGGAATGTTTGTGTTCTTCTCAAGATTACTTTTGGAATCTAAAACGAAGTTAATGTTTATTATTAATTTGATAATTCTATTAAATATCACCTATAGAGGGTTGGTTACATTCTCAAGAGGCGGAATGTTGACTGGGTTTATTATGATTATTATTTTATTGGCTTATTTATTTCTGAAAACAAAAAGTTATGGAAGATATAATCTTTCTCGTTTATTGATATTTATGTCGATAGCTTTTTTTATGACTTGGGGATATACATCAATTCAAACTGGTGGTTTAATTGATAAGCGATATGCAAATAAAGATGCAGCAGGAAGAGTTAAAGAAAGTAAATTGTCAGGAAGAGAAGATATTTTGAATAGTGAAATAGATGATTTTCTTGATCATCCCGTTTTTGGTGTTGGTGTTGGAAAAGCATTAGAAATAAGAGAAGAAAAATCAGGTGGAGATATTATAGCTTCCCATAGTGAAATTTCAAGAACATTGTCAGAACATGGAGCATTAGGAATTTTAGCATTATTAATAGTATTATTTGTTCCTATTTTATTATTTATTGACAATCAACAACATATATATATGTTTTGTTTTGTTTTATTTTGGCTATTAACAATTAATCATGCTGCTATGCGAATAGCAGCACCAGCTTTTGTATATTCGCTATCGCTATTAAAAGTATATATGGATGAAGAGCCTACTTTACATAGGGAATAAATTATCCGATCATGGCTATACTTCTACTTCTATTGAAACATTAGGAGCGTTTCTTGAAGGAGAAAGTTTTCATGTTTACTATGCTTCGTCCCAAAAAAATAAAGTATGGCGAATGTTTGATATGATAATTAAGACAATCAAATATGCTAAAAAAGTTGATTATGTTTTAATTGATACCTATAGTACTCAGAATTTTTGGTATGCTTTTATTATTTCACAACTATGTAGAATTCTGAAATTAAAATTCATACCAAAGCTTCACGGTGGTAATTTGCCAAGTAGAATAGTACGAAGTAAATTTTTTTCAAATTTAATTTTTAAAAATGCTTATATAAATATTGCACCATCTTATTATTTATTTGAAGCTTTTAAAAATGAAGGATACAACAATTTAAAATACATTCCCAATACCATAGAAATTCAAAATTACCCTGATTCTCCAAAAGAATTCAAAACGCCAAAAATACTTTGGGTAAGATCTTTTGCTAAAATCTACAATCCATTAATGGCCTTGAAAGTGTTTATTAAAATAAAGGCTGATTTTCCCGATGCCAAAATTTGTATGGTGGGTCCTAAAAAAGATGATAGTTATGCAAAGACTTTACAATTTGCTAAAAAAAATAATGTTGAAGTTATTTTTACAGGTAAATTATCAAAGCAAGAATGGATTGAGTTATCAAAAGATTATAATGTATTTATAAATACGACTCATTTTGACAATACACCTGTAAGTGTAATTGAAGCAATGGCTTTGGGCTTGCCGGTAGTATCAACAAATGTTGGGGGAATTCCTTATCTGTTAGAGCAAAACGTAAATTTACTTTTAGTGGATGATGATGATGTTGATGGAATGACAAATCAAATTAAACACCTTTTCACAGAACCAAATCTTGCCATTAATTTATCAAAAAAAGGAAAAAAATCGGTTGAACGCTTTGATTGGGAAATTGTCAAAAAGGAATGGATTGAACTGCTGGTTTAAAGGGTAATTGTAGTAACTTACGATTTTAAAATTTTTTTACTTATAAAATGAAGAAATACAAGAAAATACACTTTGAGGTTTCAGAAAGAAAAATTCTTTTGCGGATTTTTGATGTTATTTCTGTGCTACTTTCTTTGTATTTAGTGGGTATTGTATTTAAATTCAATTATTTCAATATTTCAGAAACCAATTTTTATTGGACAATTGTTTTAGGAATTTATCTAAATTTTATCGGATCTGTTTTTGAAATGTATAATCTGCAAGTTGCCAGTAATCAATTTCAAGTTATAAAGAGTATAATTCTAACTTCCTCAATAACGGTTTTAATCTATTTGTTAACACCACTATTCACTCCAAAATTACCAGCAAATCGTATTCAAATACTCATTTTTTACATAGCTATTTTTATAGCATTGTTTATATGGAGATTGATTTATGTCCGGTTTTTTGCCTCCAATAGATTTTCGAAAAAAGTTATCCTAATTTGCGATAAGGAACAACTCAAAGAACTGATTCATGCGCTTGAAAGTGCAGATCCTCATTATCGTGTTTTGGGGTTTGTAAATTCGGATAGTGCAGATAATAAAACTAATGACGATATTAAGATAAAGAACATTGATATTAACTCTCTCGAAGAATTCGTAAAGAAAAATTCCATTTCTGAAGTTGTTGTTGCGTCTCAAAAAACAGATGGGATAACAGTTAATCTATATAATCAATTAATACATTTATTAGAAAATGGTTATATAATAAGAGAATATACTCAAGTTTATGAAAACATTACCCAACGAATTCCCGTGCAATATGTTTCTAGAGATTTCTACCGTTATTTTCCATTTAGCAGAAATAATCAAAACCATTTTTATTTGATTATGGTGCGTCTTTTTGAGATTGTATTTTCGCTAACTGGCTTACTAATTGGAGTAATTATTTTGCCAATAATTTTGATTGGAAATCTATTCGGAAATAGAGGAAAACTATTTTATAGTCAGGAAAGAGTTGGGAAGAATGGTAAAATTTTTAATATTATTAAATATAGGACAATGGTTAAAAATGCCGAGGTAGAAGGTGCTGTTTTTGCCACAATAAATGATAGTCGCGTAACACCATTTGGAAAAATTATGCGAAAGTCCCGAATGGACGAAATACCACAGTTTATAAATATTCTTAAAGGCGACATGGCCGTAATTGGACCAAGACCAGAGCGCCCTATTTTTGTACATGAAATTGCCGAGGTAATGCCTTTTTATGAAACCCGTCATGTTATAAAACCTGGACTAACGGGCTGGGCACAAGTAAATTATTCTTATGGTGAAACTATTGACGACAGTTTGATTAAACTCCAATATGATTTATACTATATTAAGCACCGAAGTATTTTCCTTGACGTTAATATCATATTTAAAACGCTGAGTACTGTTTTACTTTATCGAGGTCAATAGTTTTAAAGGGTTTCTCCCATTCAATTTCATTAAAATATACAGATTGACAATAATAAACGGAAGCATAATCATTAGGTGTGGTTTTGTAACCATAACTATGCTGTAAATCAATATTAAAATCAATAGAGTAATGTTTAGCTTTTTCAATAAGTTTTCTTTTACAAACGGAATCAAAAGCAATAACGGATTGAAAAGCAATGCGTTATAATTCCAAAGCAATTCTTCATGCTGAGAATATAAGCCAACAAGACATAGGAAAAGCCCCAAAATTCCACATGCAAAAAGATAGCCTTTAAATAAAAATCGGTTGTTACTGATTACTAAAATCAAAAGCAACACACAGATTAAGTAAATGCTGTTGAAAAACGAAAATTCCGGTTGAACCTTTACACCCTGCACTACAATTTCTTTTTTTGAAACCAATGGCTTTCCGTCAATTTTTGCCTTATCTAAACTGTGCAATAATTCTACAGGAAGAAATAATTTTTCGGCATTTTGGTCAGTTTTGGTCCCAAAAACAATATTGATTCCCAATTTATACCAAAAATAATTTTCGAAATAAGGATATAAAAGTGTTCGGTAAGTAATTGTTTTATCATCTACCTTTTGAATTTTTTCAGTATCAAACAAACCATTTATTTTATTGACAACCATTGAAGTACAGTTTCTGTCAATAAACTTATAGGTATAGCTTTTTTCGTCTGATAGTAAAGATTTATTTAGTGCATTAAACAACTCTTGTTTTTTTTCTAACGGTAAATTCAATGTTTGTTCAATAACTTCTCTTCGATCCAATTTGTATTCAAAAACAAAATCATCATAAGAAGTTACATTCATAAAATACTGCAAATCGCCTTTTACAAATTTGAAGTAGAAATTTTCAGTTCTGAAATCAAAGTAACCATAATTATATACAACATCAAGCGCATTATTCGGGTCTTTTATTCTAAGCGCAGTGTGCCCAAAAGTAGAATATAATTCTTCGCCTCGGTCACAGGTAAAAATACTAACCTGAGTTTCTGGAGAAAGTTCTGGACTTTGCGCAAACGAAATGAAATTGAATAGGAGTATAGTACAAGAAAGAATTTTTTTTAACATAATTTTTATCTAAAAATGCTTAAGTCAACTTTAACCGAAAAGATATTAGAGTATAAAGCAGCACTTTGGTCACCCAAATCGGTCAAAGCATAATCTACCTGAATGCCTTTATATTTAAAACCTAGACCAATATTAGGTTGGAAGTTGACTTTTCTACTTCCATCAATTTGTTCTACATTTTGAAAATTTCCAACACCAGCACGAAGAAAGACCAAATCGGTATAGCCAAATTCAAGGCCTAATGCAGGGTCAATACTCACCGCATCGGAGGCGAAGACATCGTTGGTTTTAGTAAATTGCATGTTCAAATTAACTGCCGTAAGTAAGGTGTAGTCATAGTGAAAATCAAATTTTTTAGAAATGCCCAGTTGTGCTTTTGGAAAAGTTATCTCAGTACTTTCTGGTGCTTCCTGATTTTGTCCGGCTACGGCATCTTTTATTTCATTGTATTTATCTTCATCAATTGCCCAAATGTTATAAGTCGTCGTAATATCGCGAAGCATCACTCCGTAATACCAATCATTGCTTTCATATTGCAATCCGAAATCAAAACCAAAACCCCACGAACTAGCAAATTCGCCAATAACTCTGCGGATAATTTTAGCATTTACACCATATTGTAAACCTTCAATAAATGTAGGGCGTCGGGCATAGGAAAATGTTAAACCATAATCGGCGGTTGAGAAAAGACTTATTCGATTGTAGTCTATATTTCCTTCGTTATCAATAAGTTGCGTCGTATTTAATATATCGTCTACTCCGAAACGAATTAAAGAAATTCCCCAAGCGCTTCGATCATCTATCTTTTTGGCGTAAGCCGCATAATCATATTGGGCAATATTGGCAAAATAACTTGCATGCATCAGCGAAGCCTGACTGTCTTCAATTTTCAATAAACCTGCAGGATTCCAGTAGCCTGAATTTACATCACCTGTGAAAGATGTTACTGCATTAGACATACCTAAAGCAGCCGCATCAACCCCAATATTCATAAACTCATTAGAATATTTCCTAACGGTTTGGGCATGTGTTATTAGGCAAACAAAAAGTAGTAGAATAACAATCTTTTTTTTCAAGGCAATTTTTCTTTTTACAAATATCAAATAAAAAACTCTAATACAAAACGTAGAATGGATTAACTTATTGTGTTAAATTTGTAATTCTATAAAAATACTAAACGATTAAAGATGAATATCAAAGCGCAGATTCCCAACTTATTTACGATGTTAAATCTATTTTGTGGTTGCGTGGCTTTGGTAATGGCAATTGATTTAAAGTTTGACATGGCATTTTATTTTATTTGCCTAGGTATCTTCTTCGACTTTTTTGATGGTTTTTTTGCTCGAAAGTTTGGTGTAGCCGGACCATTAGGTGTTCAATTAGATTCCCTTGCAGATATGGTAACTAGCGGTGTTGTTCCAGGATTTGTAATGTGGTGTTTATTCTCGAATAAAAACTATTCTACGTTTAATTACTTACCTTATGTAGGTTTTATTATAACACTCGGTGCATGTTATCGACTGGCTAAATTTAATATTGATGAAAGACAATCCGATTCTTTTATTGGATTGCCCACACCGGCAAATGCTTTATTTATAACTAGTTTGCCATTAATAATTGTTAATTTTTCTAATACTATTGTGGTAGAATATTTAAGTAATAATTGGGTATTATTGACAATAACTTTCCTTAGTACTTACATCATGAACGCTGAAATTCCATTATTTTCCTTAAAGATTAAGGATTTCAGTTTTGCCAAATATAAATTGCAGATTTTCTTTTTGGCAATTTCGGTTTTGATGCTTATTTTCCTTCAGATACTGGCAGTACCATTAATTATAATTATTTATGTGTTATTGTCGGTTTTCAATAATATGGTAAACAAAAAAGCATCCTAGACGGATGCTTTTTTTATGATGTTAAAAATGTAATTTCTTTTTACGTAATTCAAAGTTTTGTCCAAGATATACTTTTCTGACCATTTCGTCTGCAGCTAATTCTTCTGGAACACCGGCTTTTAGAATTCCTCCCTCAAACATTAAATACGTTTTATCTGTAATTGCCAAAGTTTCCTGAACGTTGTGATCTGTAATCAGGATTCCGATGTTTTTGTTTTTCAATTGCGCAACAATACGTTGGATATCTTCAACAGCAACCGGGTCAACACCTGCAAACGGTTCGTCAAGTAGAATAAATTTCGGATCAGTAGCTAATGCACGAGCGATTTCAGTTCTCCGACGTTCGCCTCCTGAAAGTAAATCACCACGATTGGTTCTGATATGTTCCAAGCTAAATTCAGCAATTAGGCTTTCCATTTTGGCTATTTGGGCTTCTTTGGATAGTTTTGTTAATTGGAGTACACTCAAAATATTATCTTCAATACTCAATTTTCTGAAAACAGAAGCTTCTTGTGCCAAATAACCAATGCCATATTGAGCACGTTTGTACATAGGAAATTCTGTAATATCCATGTCGTCCAAATAGATATTGCCTGAATTTGGTTTCACCAATCCAACTATCATATAAAAGGAAGTTGTTTTTCCGGCGCCATTTGGACCGAGAAGGCCAACGATTTCACCCTGATTTACTTCCACAGAAATGCCTTTAACTACACTTCTGCCTTTATAGGTTTTGACTAAATTTTCGGCTCTTAGTTTCATTAATTTGAAGATTTGATAATTTGGAAATTTGAAAATGCCAAATCAGATTTTTGATATAAATTTATATTTTGGAAAATTAAGAAAAAATAGACGATTGTCAATTGCTGTTAACAAATCGTTCGGAAGATAATTTAAAATTGCTTGATTTTCAAATTTTCAAATCTTCTAATGCTTCCCAAAACTCATAAGCTCTTCTCAAATGTGGAATTACTATGGTTCCTCCAACTAAAGTAGCAATACCCATAGCTTCCATCATTTCTTCTTTGGTAATTCCTTCTTTATAGCTGGTTTCCAAATGGTATTTGATGCAATCGTCACATCGCAGCACAGTAGATGCCACAAGTCCGAGTAGTTCTTTTGTCTTCACATCAAGTGTACCTTCAGCATAAGCATTGGTATCCAGATTGAATATTCGCTTTACAATTTTATTATTGTCTGCCAATAATTTTTCGTTCATTTTAGAACGATAGTCATTAAATTCTTCAACTAGTTTGCTCATCTTTCTTTTTATTTTTTTCTACCACGGCTGAAATCCAAATGCATCCTTCATAAATTATCATCATGGGTACGGCAACTGTAATTTGACTTACTACGTCAGGAGGCGTTACGATTGCTGCAATAATTAATATAATTACAACAGCATATTTTCTATATTTTCTTAAGAAATTTGGGCCTACTAATCCTAATTTGGTCAGGAAGTAAATTATGATTGGCAATTCGAAATATAATCCACAGGCAATAACCGCTGTTTTAACCATGCTAACATAAGAATCTATACTAAATTGATTTTTCACAACACTGCTTATGGAGAATGTTGCCAAGAAATTTACCGACATTGGTACGATTACGAAATAACCAAAAAGCACCCCGAAGAAGAATAAAATGGAAGCAACAAAAATAAAGAGTTTCGCGTTTTTTCTCTCTTTTTCATACAAAGCCGGACTAATAAATTTCCATAATTCCCATAGAATATATGGGAACGCCAATATAAAACCAGCGGTTATACATACCCAGACAAAAATATTCACCTGGCCTTCCATTTGAGTATTCTGAATAATGAAATTTAGTTCAGTAATACAAATGCTGTCAGCAAAACCAAGGTAATGCGAAGCTTCACAAAAAAAGCGATAGGTGATAAAACTTGGGTCAGTTGGGCCAAAAATTAAATCCGAAAAAATATAATCTGCAAAAAAATAAGAGACAATTCCCATAATGACAATTGCCGCTGAACTTCTAACTAACAACCATCTCAACTCTTCAAGATGATCTAAGAATGACATTTCATTGAGTGCTTTTTTTGCCATTAGATGATGCCTTCTTTTAAAATATCATGCAAATGAATTACTCCTTTATATTCTCCATTGTCAACAACAACTAATTGTGTAATGGAGAAGTATTCCAGAATATTCAGGGCATCGCTAACCATATCTGTTGATTTTATGGTTTTTGGATTTTTTGTCATTATCACCTTTGCTGTTAATCCTGAAATGTTTTCCGTTTTATTCAACATTCTTCTGATGTCTCCATCTGTTATAATTCCGATAACTTTTTCATTTTCAATAACGGCAGTTACTCCTAATCGTTTTTCAGATATTTCAATGATGACATTTTTTATCATTGAATCCGCAGCCACAATTGGTTTTTTCGTTGTATCAAGCATATCCGAAACACGAAGCAATAATTTTTTACCTAAAGCACCACCTGGATGGTATTTGGCAAAGTCTTCAGCAGTAAAATTTTTCATTTCCATTAAACAAACTGCAATGGCATCACCCATAACTAATTGTGCTGTGGTACTATTGGTAGGTGCCAAATTAATAGGGCAAGCTTCGGAATCAACATAGGTATTCAAAACAAAGTCGGCTTCTTTTCCTAAAAAAGAAGTAGTGTTTCCGGTAATGGCAATCAGCTTGTTTCCGAATCGTTTTAACAATGGAACCAAAACCTTAATCTCCGGGCTGTTCCCGCTTTTTGAAATACAAATTACAACGTCACTCGGTTGTAGCATACCTAAATCGCCATGAATAGCTTCAGAAGCATGAAGAAAAAGGGAAGGCGTTCCGGTTGAGTTTAATGTCGCCACAATTTTTTGGGCTATGATGGCACTTTTGCCAATTCCGGTTACAACTAAACGACCTTTTGATTTGTAGATGATTTCGACAGCATTTACAAAATTATCATCCAAAAATTGGGTTAGCTTTGCAATAGACTCGCTTTCAGATAAAATTGTTTTTTTGGCAGAAGCAAGAATGGTTTCTTTTTTTATCAAAATTGTATCAATATAAAATTTGTATGTAATAAAGAAAGTAGTATCTTTAACTCTGCAAATTTATGTAAAAATACCATTAACAGAGAATGAATTTAAACGAAATTGACATTCACGCAGCATTAAAAAAATATTTTGGGTTCAACCAATTTAAAGGATTACAAGAACAAGTCATAAAAAGTATTATAGATCAAAAAAATACTTTTGTTATAATGCCTACAGGTGGCGGAAAATCGTTGTGTTATCAGTTGCCCGCATTAATTCAAGATGGAACAGCAATTGTTGTTTCGCCCCTTATCGCTTTAATGAAAAATCAAGTAGATGCTATTCGAAGTTTGTCTTCTGAAAATGGTATTGCTCATGTTTTAAACTCATCGCTTACCAAAACAGAAATAAATCAAGTTAAAAAAGATATAACTTCAGGGATTACTAAATTATTATATGTAGCGCCTGAATCATTAACTAAAGAAGAATACGTTGAGTTTCTTCAAAAAGTAAAAATTTCTTTTGTTGCTATAGACGAAGCCCATTGTATTTCAGAATGGGGACACGATTTCAGACCCGAATATCGAAATTTAAAAGCTATCATTAAACTTATTGGCGATGTTCCTGTAATTGGTTTGACTGCAACAGCAACACCAAAAGTACAGGAAGACATTCTTAAAAATCTGGATATGTCAGATGCTGTTACTTTCAAAGCATCTTTCAATCGCCCAAATTTATTTTATGAGGTACGTACTAAAACCAAAAATATAGAATCTGATATCATCCGTTTTATAAAACAAAATAAAGGAAAATCGGGAATTATATATTGTTTAAGTCGTAAGAAGGTTGAGGAAATTGCCGAAGTTTTACAAGTTAACGGAATTTCTGCTGTTCCTTATCATGCAGGTTTAGATGCTAAAACCAGAGCCAAACATCAGGACATGTTTCTTATGGAAGATGTTGACGTGGTTGTAGCCACGATTGCTTTCGGAATGGGTATAGACAAACCCGATGTTCGTTTTGTAATACACCATGATATTCCAAAATCGTTAGAAAGTTATTACCAAGAAACAGGACGCGGCGGTCGGGATGGAGGTGAAGGGCATTGCTTGGCTTATTACTCCTATAAAGATGTTGAAAAACTAGAAAAATTCATGTCGGGCAAACCAATAGCTGAACAAGAAATTGGATATGCTTTGCTACAAGAAGTTGTTGCTTATGCTGAAACTTCGATGTCGCGTCGTAAATTTTTATTGCATTATTTTGGTGAAGAATTTGACAGCGAAACCGGTGAAGGTTCCGATATGGACGATAATGTTCGAAATCCGAAAACAAAAATTGAAGCAAAAGATCAAGTTAAACTGCTTTTAGAAATTGTTAGAGATACCAAACATTTATATAAATCAAAAGAAATTTGTTTCACGCTTATTGGAAGAGTGAATGCAATGATAAAGGCTTATAGAACGGATTCACAATCGTTTTTCGGAGCCGGAAAAAATTTTGAAGAGCGTTATTGGATGGCCTTGATTCGGCAGGTTTTAGTTGACGGACTTTTAACTAAAGATATCGAAACTTACGGAATTTTGAAGGTTTCAGACAAAGGTCATGAGTTCATTAATAAGCCAACGTCATTTATGATGTCCGAAGACCACGAATATAATGAAGCTGAGGATGATGCTATCGTAACAGCAGCAAAATCTTCGGGAACAGCTGACGAAGTGCTAATGAGTATGCTTCGTGATTTACGTAAAAAAGTAGCTAAGAAATTAGGGGTTCCACCTTTTGTGGTTTTTCAAGATCCATCTTTAGAAGACATGGCTTTAAAATATCCTATAACAAGTGATGAACTGAGTAATGTTCATGGTGTTGGTGAAGGTAAAGCCAAAAAGTATGGGAATGAATTTATTGAACTTATTGCAAGATATGTCGATGATAATGATATTATTAGGCCTGACGATTTAGTGGTAAAATCTACCGGCGCAAATTCAGCTAATAAACTTTACATTATTCAAAATATTGACCGAAAATTATCGCTTGATGATATAGCCAAAGCTAAAGGGATGAAAATGGATGATTTACTGAAAGAAATGGAGCAAATCGTCTATTCCGGAACCAAATTAAATATCAGTTACTGGGTAAATGATATCCTAGACGAAGACCAACAAGAAGAAATTCACGACTATTTTATGGAATCTGAATCGGATAAAATAGAAGATGCACTTAAGGAATTTGATGGCGATTACGATATCGAAGAATTACGCTTAATGCGAATAAAATTTATAAGTGAAGTTGCTAATTAGTTGAAAGTCTTAAAGTCTAATGTCCAAAGGATTAGAGTTGATGGGGCTTGATTTTTTTGCTTTACGACTTTCGACTTTATGACATTAGACTGAGTAAATCTCTCCACGATGTGGCTTTAAAGCATCTCTTACAGAAATCATGTTTTCATCTGTAACTACCATAAAAGCAATGGCATGCATTTCGTTTTTAATTTCAAAACCGGTAATGTTCAGTGGAAGTTTTTCAATGTTGATATATTCCTTCAAATGAATTTCATGATGCTCCGCCGTTTTAGCTGAAGTTTCCCCACGAAAATCCCAGATTAGTTTTATTTGTCTCATATTAATTCAATTGCAAGCAAAGTTACATACTGATTTTGTTATTAAATTGTTTTAGTAAACAATTTTCAAATTGACACATTTTCAAATTTTCAAATTCTTACTTTTACCAAAATATTAAACAATGCCAAGCGAACTCCAACTTCAAGTTTCTCCAGAAATAGCAGCCAATGAAAGTTTGCTCTATGACTATGTGGCAAAAACAGTAAGGGTTTCTACAAAACTAGTTCATAAAGTTGTAATTCTAAAACGTTCTATAGATGCGCGTCAAAAATCAATTAAAGTTAATCTTAAAGTTTCGGTTTATTTAATAGATGAAAATTACACAGAACAAAAAATTGAACTTCCTAACTATGGAAATGTTTCCAATAACCAAGAAGTAATTATAGTTGGTGCTGGTCCAGCCGGACTTTTCGCCGCTTTACAGTTAATTGAATTAGGTTTAAAACCAATTGTTATTGAACGAGGTAAAGATGTCCGTGGCCGTCGTAGAGATCTGAAAGCTATCAATGTCGACCATATTGTAAATGAAGATTCAAATTATTGTTTTGGGGAAGGCGGAGCAGGAACCTATTCTGATGGTAAATTATACACGCGTTCCAAAAAACGTGGTGATGTAGACAGAATTCTAAAACTTCTAGTTGGATTTGGAGCAACACCTGATATTTTGGTCGAAGCACATCCACATATCGGAACTAATAAATTACCTCAAATCATTCAGGACATTCGAGATAAAATTATTGAATGTGGCGGGAAGGTTTTGTTTGAAACCCGTGTGATTGATTTCATTCTGAAAAATAACGAGATTCAAGGAGTTATTACTCAAAATGGCGATACGATTACTGCCAACAAATTAATTTTAGCCACCGGACATTCGGCTCGTGATATTTTTGAATTATTAGACAGAAAAAAAATATTAATAGAAGCCAAGCCTTTTGCAATTGGTGTTCGTGCCGAACATCCTCAGGAATTGATTGATAAAATTCAATACAGTTGTGATTATCGTGGCGACTATTTACCACCAGCTCCTTATTCGATTGTGAAACAAGTCAATGGTCGTGGCATGTATTCTTTTTGTATGTGTCCCGGTGGTGTAATCGCACCTTGTGCTACAAGTCCTGGTGAAGTGGTAACCAATGGTTGGTCGCCTTCAAAACGTGATCAAGCAACAGCCAATTCGGGAATTGTAGTCGAATTAAAACTGGAAGATTTTAAGCCATTTGCCAAATTCGGAGCTCTTGCGGGAATGGAATTTCAAAAAAGCATCGAGCAAAAAGCATGGTATTTGGCAGGTCAGACTCAAAAAGTTCCGGCACAGCGGATGATAGATTTTACACAAAATAAAGTTTCCGATTCCATTCCAAAAACTTCGTATGTTCCGGGTACGACTTCGGTTGAAATGGGACAGGTTTTCCCCAATTTTTTAACCCAAATTATGCGCGA
The DNA here is from genome assembly GCA_947456955.1 of Flavobacteriaceae bacterium. Classification (GTDB taxonomy): domain Bacteria; phylum Bacteroidota; class Bacteroidia; order Flavobacteriales; family Flavobacteriaceae; genus Flavobacterium. Next base: position 43,494 of record CANGTQ010000008.1, read on the forward strand.
AGGATTTACTGAATTTGGTAAATCCATGCGTGGTTATATGACCAATGAAGCTATTCTTCATGCTCCTGAAAGTAGAACTTCCTCACCAGTTCGTATTCCGCGTGACAACGAAACTTTAGAACATCCACAAATCAAAGGATTGTATCCTTGTGGGGAAGGTGCCGGTTTTGCCGGAGGTATCATTTCAGCAGCTATTGACGGAGAGAAATGCGCGTTAAAGATTGCGGAGGTTTTAAAATAACCCACTTGTTTTTAACTATTACGTTTTAGTTAATTTCTTTTTGTAAAAGCCTGTCGGTAGTTTTTATATAAATACTATTTTTATAAAAAATCAACTTATATGAATACTATTCCAACCGAATTTCAGATTACTTCTTTATTACATCAGGATACTTATTTAGTCAACGGCGAATTAAAAAAATGGACAGGAGAAACCTCAAAAGTTTATTCAACCATTTCCTCAACCCAAAACTATTCACCAACATTATTAGGTTCAATTCCAACAATGGGAGAAGTTGCTGCTGATGAAGTAGTAAAATCGGCTGTTGCTGCTTATGATAAAGGACAGGGTATTTGGCCAACGATGAAAGTCATTGACCGAATCAAATGCATGGAAAATTTTGTTACTCAAATGAAGGCTACCCGAAGTGAAGTAGTGAAATATTTGATGTGGGAAATCGGAAAATCATTAGGCGATTCGGAAAAGGAATTTGACAGAACTGTTGAATACATTTATGATACGATTGAGGATTACAAACAGTTAGATAGAAATAATGCCCGTTTTACCAAAAGTCAAGGTGTAAATGCTATGGTGCGTCGTGGGCCACTTGGAGTTGTTTTGTGTCTTGGTCCTTATAATTATCCGTTGAATGAAACTTTTTCTTTGTTGATTCCGGCTATTATTATGGGAAATACGGTAATTTTTAAACCTGCTAAACACGGCGTTTTGTTGATTTCTCCGCTGCTTGAAGCGTTTAGAAGTAGTTTTCCAAAAGGGGTTATCAATATTGTTTATGGTAGAGGTAGAGATGTTGCTTCTCCAATTATGAAATCTGGGAAAATAGACATTCTAGCATTGATAGGAAACAGTAAATCAGCTATTGCATTGCAAGATCAGCATCCTAATAAAAACCGTTTGCGTTTGATTTTAGGATTGGAAGCTAAAAACCCAGCGATTATTTTGCCTGATGCCGATTTAGATTTAACTATTCAAGAATGTATTATGGGAACTTTGTCGTTTAATGGGCAACGTTGTACTGCACTCAAAATTCTTTATGTTCATGAGTCTATTGCCGCAGAATTCAATCGAAGATTTACCGAGAAAGTAGATGCGCTTCCTTTTGGAAATCCATGGGAGAAAGGTGTTTTATTAACGCCATTACCCGAAAAAGATAAGCCCGATTATATTCAGGAATTAATAGATGATGCTACAAGAAAAGGCGCTAAAGTCATTAATGCTAAAGGTGGAAAGTGTACGGACAATTATATTTACCCGGCTGTTTTGTTTCCGATAAATAAAGAAATGCGTGTATATCATGAAGAGCAATTCGGACCGGTTATTCCAATTTTAACTTTCAAAGACATTCAGGAGCCATTAAATGATATGGCAGAATCAAACTATGGACAACAAGTGAGTTTGTTTGGAAAAGATATTAAAACTATTGCTCCACTTATCGATACTTTAGTAAATTTAGTTTGTCGGGTTAATTTAAATAGCTCTTGTCAACGTGGTCCGGATGTGTATCCGTTTACGGGAAGAAAAGATTCGGCTGTGGGAACGTTGAGTATTCATGATGCTTTGCGTTCGTTTTCTATTCGAACTTTTGTTGCTTCCAAAGACAATGCTTATAACAATGCCATTTTACAGGAATTGCTTAATAGTAAAGAATCGAATTTTATCAATACTGATTATATTTTATAAAGAAAAAGTCCTGAGTAATCGGGACTTTTTTTATGAAACTTATTTCTTTGCAACGGATTCTTCATACCGTCCGGAAACTTTTTTCCAATTGATTATTTTGAAAAAATTTTCAATGTATCTTTTTCGTTTGTATTGATAATCTAAATAATAGGCGTGTTCCCAAACATCGAGATTTAATAGTGGTATGCCCGAAACAGTTTGTTTTGGCATCAAAGGATTATCTTGATTTGGTGTACTGGTTACCTGCAATTTCCCGGTTTTATCAACAACTAACCAAACCCAACCGGAACCGAATTGTTTGTCGGCAGCATCAGAAAATTCTGTTTTAAATAGTTCAAATGAACCAAAATCTCTCGTAATAAGTGTAGCTAACGTGTCTTTAGGTTGTCCACCCGATTTAGGTGCCATACCCTCCCAAAAAAAACCATGATTATAATAGCCACCCGCATTATTTTTTAAATCAGGATTACTGCCATCACATTTTTTCAAGATGTCTTCAATGGGTAAGTCGATTAATGTTGGATCTTCGGCTACTAATTTATTTAAGTTGTTCGTATACGTTAAATAATGTTTGGAATAATGCATTTCCATTGTAAGAATATCAATGCTTGGCGAAAGGTCATTGTATTCATATGGTAATTTTACTAATGAGAATTCACCATCGTTTGCTGTTACGTCATCAGGTTGTCCGATAGTAATTTTTTCTTCTGCAGATGGTAATGGTACTTCAACAACTTCGGTTAGTTTTTTTCTTTTACAGGAAGGTAAAAGCAGTGAAAGTGAAAAGCATAATACAATTGAAAGAATCTTCGATTTCATAAACTTACTTTTTACTATTTGCAATTTCGTGTATTGCTTCTGTGTATAATTCTTTTGCTTCGTCGATAGATAAATGGCTTATTTGCATCCAGGCATTAGTTTTAAAGGCATTTCGCAAGTCAAAATCAGCAGAATTATTATAGTTGATAGTGCCAAAAGTGGCTTGCTTATAATAGGCATACAATCGCAATTGCACATCTTGCGGAAGCTCAGATTGTGACATTTTTGAAGCAATTTCTACTGCTTCCTGAAATCGAATATCTAATTCTTTTTCAGCCATTTCAGTTTATTCTTTTGTTGCAATAACAGTTTGGTTTCCAACAGCATTTTGCTGAAGTTTCACTTCTATTTTTGTTCCCAATGGGAAAAACATATCGACTCTCGATCCAAATTTGATAAAACCGGCATCATCGCCTTGACGAACCTGCATACCTTCTTCTGCATAGTTTACAATTCTGCGAGCTAGAGCCCCCGCAATTTGTCGATACAAAATTTCACCAAAAACCCTATTTTCAATAACAACAGTTGTTCTTTCGTTTTCTGTACTTGCCTTAGGATGCCAAGCTACCAAATATTTTCCAGGATGGTATTTACTATATTTTACTTTTCCGCTAACAGCATAACGCGTGACGTGCACATTTATGGGCGACATAAAAATGGAAACCTGTATGCGTTTATCCTTGAAATACTCTTCTTCAAATACTTCTTCGATAACTACTACTTTTCCATCAACTGGTGCCAAAACAACTTTGTCGTTGGCTTCTATTCTTCTATTCGGATTTCTGAAAAATTGTAAAATCAATACTAAAAAAAGCAATGTTGCTATTTGTATGGTTTTTTGCAGCCAGAAAATCGAAATCAATTCAGGTGTTAATAACGTTATTGCAACCGTTATAGTTGTTGCTATTAAAATAATTTTTCCGCCTTCTTTATGAAACATAATATAAGATTTGATAAAACAAATAAACAAATGGTGCTACAAATATAATACTATCCAAGCGATCTAGAATGCCACCATGACCAGGCATTATATTTCCACTGTCTTTTACATCTGCAATTCTTTTAAATTTTGATTCGATTAAATCACCTAAAGTACTGAAAATACTAATAATTATGGCGCTTATTGTCCAAATAACTATTGAAGTAATAAGGTAATTTGGTTTGGGTTGAAAATAAAATTTTGAAATTAAAATTCCCGCAATTATTGAAAATAAAATTCCTCCAATAAATCCTTCGATGGTTTTTTTAGGAGATATTCTTTCGATTAGTTTGTGTTTCCCTACTGATTTCCCAACGATATAAGCAAAAGTATCATTCGTCCAAATCAGAATAAAAATACTGATGATTATTTTGGGTCTGTAGATGTTATCCGAAAAAGGAATCTTTGTAATAATAATGAAAGGAAGAATAACATAACCGATAGTGTAGACATATTTCGAAAGCGTGTCGAATTTTTCTTTTTTTGAATTGAAAAGTAATAGTAAGCACTTTACAGAAACAAAAAGTGTTGCCAATAAAAGTAAAAGATCATTAGTTTGGTTTGTTATAAATTGACTTGCTATACAATAAGCCGCAGCACCTAAAATAATAGGTACTATTTTGTTTAAATGTACTAATTGGCAAAACTCGTGAATAGCAATTATCATGAATATTCCGAATAGTAAATAAAAACTATTAACAGAATAAGAAGTAGCAATTATAAGAAGTGCAACATATACTACACCAGATAACAACCTCTTTAACGTTTCATTCATTTTATAAATCTTCTAAAAGCAGCAGATATAAATTCTTTGCACTGCTTCCATATTGAAGAAAGTCTTCATCTTTAGCTTTCTCGAAATATTTTATAGTAGTAATATTTGTCGGATAATCTTTTTCGTATTTCTTTTTAATTACACGAAGTCCATCGCTTTTTGCTTCTAAAATTTGACTGGTTGTAGCTAAAATAATGATGTTGTTAGGCAAATCATTTGGTTTGTTTTGTTTGATTTGATTTGAAGAAAAAAGAACTGAACCTTCATCGGCAATCAAGTTTTCGCAACTTGCAAATAAAAATTTTGGATTAGTTGGTTTATCGTAAAGTAGTTTATTCTCGTCTAACATGCTATAAAGCTTTGGTTCATAGCATAAGGCTTCGCATTCGAACCAATCATTTTCTTCTAAAATATTTAGAAATTGATCTTTTACTTCGTTTAAGTTTTCACAATATAAAAACTTACCGCCATTTTTTTTGAAGTTATAAGTAAACTTTTCGTCTACAGGAAGTAGTGAAAAGCTAGAAGGAGTATTGTTAAATTCACTTTGACTTTCTTCGTCAGAGGCATCGTTTCCTGTCCCAAAAATTTTTCTGAAAAGACTCATGCTGGTTTTGGTATAAACTAGGTTGAAAATTGAAATCCCCCAAAGATAAAAAAATCTTAATTCAAAAGTAAGTTTTGAATTAAGATTTTAAAAAAATGTTAAAAAACCTATTTGTTAAACAATATCAGTTTCTTCTGCAGGAATATTGAAAGCCCTTTTTCCAAAAATTGTTTCCAAATCATCTTTGAAAATGACTTCTTTTTCTATTAAGATGGCAGCAAGCTGTTCTAATTTCTCTTTGTTATCTTCTAATATTTTTATGGCTCTTTGATATTCATTTTCAATCAACAAAGAAATCTCCTTATCGATAGTCATAGCAGTATCTTCTGAATAGGGTTTTGAAAAACTATATTCACTTTGTCCAGTTGAATCGTAATAAGTAATATTACCTAATTTTTCGTTCAGCCCATAAATGGTAACCATGGCACGAGCTTGTTTGGTTACTTTTTCCAAATCGCTCAAAGCACCGGTAGAGATTTTATTAAAGATAACTTTCTCTGCTGCTCTTCCTCCCATGGTGGCACACATTTCATCAAGCATTTGCTCCGGACGAACAATTAATCTTTCTTCAGGTAAATACCAAGCAGCGCCTAAACTTTGACCTCTAGGAACTATAGTAACTTTTATCAAAGGAGCAGCATGTTCCAACATCCAGCTTACAGTTGCATGACCTGCTTCGTGAACAGCAATAGCATGTTTTTCTTCAGGGGTTACGATTTTATTTTTCTTTTCTAATCCGCCAACAATTCGGTCTACAGCATCTAAAAAGTCTTGCTTATCAACCGCAGTTTTATTATTTCTGGCCGCAATTAAAGCAGCTTCGTTACACACATTAGCAATATCGGCACCTGAAAAACCAGGAGTTTGTTTAGCTAAAAACTCTGTATCTAAACCTTCCACTTTTTTTAGTGGTGCTAAATGCACTTCAAAAATTTCTTTTCTTTCCCGGATGTCCGGTAAGTCAACATAAATTTGTCTGTCAAAACGCCCGGCACGCATCAAAGCTTTGTCTAAAACATCGGCTCTGTTTGTTGCTGCAATTACGATTACGTGTGTATTTGTACCAAAACCATCCATTTCGGTTAGCAATTGGTTCAAGGTATTTTCGCGTTCGTCATTACCGCCCGACATATTGTTTTTTCCTCTTGCTCTACCAACAGCATCAATTTCATCAATAAAAATTATGGATGGCGCTTTATCTTTGGCTTGTTTGAATAAATCCCTAACACGGGAAGCTCCCACACCGACAAACATTTCAACAAAATCGGAACCTGATAAAGAGAAAAAAGGCACTTTAGCTTCACCGGCAACAGCTTTTGCTAATAATGTTTTTCCGGTTCCAGGAGGGCCAACTAATAATGCTCCTTTTGGAATTTTACCTCCCAAAATGGTATATTTTTCGGGCGTCTTAAGGAATTCTACAATTTCTTGTATTTCTTCTTTTGCGCCCTCTAATCCAGCTACGTCTTTGAAAGTGGTTTTAACTTCTGTCTTTTCGTCAAAAAGTTTGGCTCTCGATTTTCCAATGTTGAAGATTTGGCCTCCTCCGCCTCCGGCTCCACCAGACATTCTGCGCATAATCAATACCCAAAGTCCAATAATGATGATAAAAGGTAATAATGTGATTAGGAGTTCAGACCAATTACTTTTTCCTTTGAATTCAAAACTTTTTATTTTTCCTTCATCACTTGCTTTTTCAATCTTGTTTTGAAAAACTTCATCATTTCCTATATCGAAAGAGTAGTGTGGGCCTTTGTTTACATTGCCCATCATGTCTTTTGCAACTTTCTTATTTTCTTTTTCCTCCAGGGCAGATTTAGTCAAGTAGGCTTCACCTTCCGTTTTATTGTAGATGATTACTTTTTCAATTTGTCCTTTGTTTAAATACTCATTGAATTTGGAATACGATATTTTAGTAGTGTCTTGAAAACCAGAACCGCCAAAGTAATTGAGTGCAATAAATCCCGCAATTACTAAAACGTATATTAACCAAGGACTTATTTTAAAATTATTAGGTTTTTTTTCGTTAGCCATTTTTTATGGTATAAACTATTTTTAATATTTATTTTGAATGGTTGTTATTTTGGCGTCACCCCAAAGACCTTCTATGTTATAGAATTCGCGGATTTGTTTTTGGAAAACATGAACTACAATGTTTACATAATCCATTAAAACCCATTCTGCATTATCTGTCCCTTCAACGTGCCAAGGTTTATCTTTCAATTCTTTAGAAACTAATTTTTGGATAGAGTTAACAATCGCGTTAACTTGTGTATTTGAACTCCCATTACAGATTATAAAGTAATCACAAACTGCCGTATCTATGGCTCTTAAATCGAGTATGTCAATATCATTTCCTTTTACTTCTTCAATGCCTTTTATGATATTCGCCAAAAGAACATCTGTGTTAACCGCTTTCTTCGTCATTTATATTTGTGTATGTTTTGCAAATGTATTACTTTTTGTCTTTATTTTTGCTCAACAAAAGTATAAATTCGTTAATATTTACCATTTGCTCATGCCTTTAATCAAACTCGATGCCATAGATTCGACGAATGACTTTTTAAAGCAATTGTTTAAAGAATCAGCTGCGGAAGATTATGCTATTGTTATAGCAAATGAGCAGACCAAAGGAAAAGGACAAATGGGGGCAAAATGGATTTCTGAGCCTGGTAAAAACCTTACAATGAGTATTTTGGTTAAAGACATCCAACTTAACAATCAAAATATATACGATTTTAATATAGCAGTTGCACTGTCGGTATTAAAAGTTTTAAATAACATTCAAATACCAAATGTTGCAATAAAATGGCCTAACGACATTATGTCAGATTCAAAAAAAGTGGCAGGTATTCTCATTGAAAACATAGTAAAACCAGATGGAAGTTTTACAGCAATTGTTGGTGTTGGATTAAATTTAAACCAAACTATTTTTGAAAACCTACCACAAGCCACTTCATTAAAATGCATTACGGGTAAAACCTATGAATCAGAATATCTAGCCCTGCTTTTAAAAGATTCATTATTAGAAAATAGGGAAACTTTAAATATCAATTCTGATTTACTTTGGAGTGATTATCATGAAAATTTATATAAAAAGGATTATCCATCACCATTTGAAGATAAAAATGGAAACCGCTTTATGGGTATTATCAAAAAAGTGACTCGTGATGGGAAATTAGAAGTGATGTTAGAAGACGATTCGATTTTATTTTTTGAAGTCAAAGAAGTGAAAATGTTATATTGACATAGACTTTTGCACATTCTAATATCTTTTTGTCAAATAATGAAAATAAGCAGAAATACATTAGTATTGATAATTTGATTTTAATTATTTTTGTGCCAAGTTTTGCTTTCCTGAAATTTCGGGATTGTTTCAGAATCTTAACTAACAAACTCTTTATTTATGAACATACACGAATATCAAGGAAAAGAAATTTTAGCAAGTTATGGCGTTAGAGTGCAGCGAGGCATTGTTGCTAATAGTCCGGTTGAAGCTGTGGCTGCCGCAAAACAATTAACGGCAGAAACAGGAACGGGTTGGCATGTTATCAAAGCGCAAATTCACGCAGGAGGAAGAGGAAAAGGGGGTGGTGTAAAATTAGCAAAGAATCTGCAACAGGTGGAAGAGCTATCAGAACAAATTATTGGGATGATGTTAAAAACACCTCAAACTCCACCAGAAGGGAAGCGGGTGCACAAGGTTTTGATCGCTGAAGATGTTTATTATCCTGGAGAAAGTGATACCAAAGAGTTTTATATGTCTGTTCTTTTAAACAGAGCAAAAGCAAGAAACATGATTATGTATTCTACAGAAGGAGGAATGGATATTGAAGAAGTTGCCGAACATACACCACATTTAATTTTTACCGAAGAGATTGATCCTTCAATTGGATTACAAGGTTTCCAGGCACGTAGAATTGCTTTCAATCTTGGACTTTCAGGAAATGCCTTCAAAGAAATGGTAAAGTTTGTTGATTCGTTATACAACGCTTATGTTGGTTCTGATGCTTCCATGTTTGAAATTAATCCGGTTTTAAAAACTTCGGATAATAAAATTATGGCTGTCGATGCTAAAGTGAACATTGATGATAATTCCTTATATCGTCAACCAAAATACGCAGACATGCGTGACATTCGTGAAGAAAACCCAATTGAAGTTGAAGCCAAAGAGGCTGGTTTAAATTATGTTGACCTTGACGGAACTGTTGGTTGTATGGTTAATGGTGCCGGATTGGCAATGGCAACTATGGATTTGATTAAATATGCAGGTTATGAACCAGCTAATTTTTTAGATGTTGGCGGTACAGCAGATGCAAAGCGTGTAGAATTAGCTTTTAGGATTATCTTAAAAGATCCAAACGTAAAAGCAATTTTGATTAATATTTTTGGAGGAATCGTACGTTGTGACAGAGTGGCACAAGGTGTTGTTGATGCGTATAAAAATATGGGAGACGCTATTAAAGTGCCTATTATTGTACGCCTTCAGGGAACAAATGCTGAAATCGCAAAAGAGTTAATAGATAATTCAGGAATGCCAATTTTATCAGCAGTTCAATTCCAAGAAGCTGCTGATCAAGTAAAGGTGGCTTTATCATAAAGAAATAAATATAGTTACAAATTAAATCCTGAGTGACCCGAGCGAAGCAAACTGGCGGAGCAAAGCTCGGGATTTTTTATAACTATTTTTTTGAAAATAATTTCTTAAATGTTGAATTTCCCTTCTAGAATAAGTACATTTTATATAGCTAAGTGTGTATCATATAAAACATTGGTTTTTGATAAAATATTTATCAAATAATTAACGAAAACGTTATCTTATTTGTTTTTTATTTCATTTCGAATTCCTTAAATTTGTTGAATTGTTAAACAAACAGATTTAATTCCCTTATTTATACCATGTCCAAAACAGCAATATTAGAATTTGATGGCAAAAAATATGAGTTTCCAGTAATTGTAGGAAGTGAAAATGAAGCAGCTATTGATATTGAAAAACTACGTGCTTTAACAGGCGCAATAACACTTGATCCGGGTTACAAAAACTCTGGTTCATGCAAAAGCGATATCACTTTCCTTGACGGTGAAGAAGGAATTCTTCGTTATCGTGGTTATGCAATTGAAGATTTAGCTGAAAAATCAGATTTTCTTGAGGTTTCCTATTTGGTCATATTTGGAGAATTACCAACAAAAAGTCAGTTAGCCCAATTTGAAACCGATATTAGAAAATATACTTTGGTCAACGAAGAAATGAAAAACATTATAGATGGTTTTCCAAAAACGGCTCATCCTATGGGCGTTTTGTCTTCGCTTACAAGCGCATTAACAGCTTTTAATCCGAAAGTAGTTAATGTAGAAAACGAAAAAGAAATGTATGAAGCCGTTTGCAAAACCATGGGTAAATTCCTGGTGATTGCAACCTGGACTTACAGAAAAATGATGGGTTATCCTTTAAATTACTATGATAACACGCAAGGATATGTTGAGAATTTCATGCAGTTAATGTTTAAATTACCAACCGGACCGTATTCTTCAAATCCGGTTATAGTTGATGCATTAGATAAATTATTTATTTTGCATGCTGATCACGAGCAAAATTGTTCTACGTCAACAGTAAGAATTGTTGGCTCATCACATGCCGGATTGTTTGCCTCCATTTCTGCCGGAGTTTCTGCACTTTGGGGTCCATTGCATGGCGGAGCTAATCAGGCTGTGTTAGAGATGTTAGAAGCCATTCAATTAGATGGTGGCGATTCAGCAAAATATATGGCAAAAGCCAAAGACAAAGACGATCCGTTCCGTTTAATGGGTTTCGGACACCGTGTTTATAAAAACTTTGACCCAAGAGCCCGAATTATTAAAAAAGCAGCAGATGAAGTTTTGAAAAATCTGGGAGTAGACGATCCGATTTTAAGGATAGCAAAGGAATTAGAAGAAGCAGCTTTGGTTGATGAATATTTCGTTTCCAGAAAATTATATCCAAATGTTGATTTCTACTCCGGAATTATATACAGAGCATTAGGCATTCCAACTGATATGTTCACTGTAATGTTTGCTATAGGAAGATTACCGGGCTGGATTGCACAATGGAAAGAAATGCGCATCAATAAAGAACCAATCGGAAGACCAAGACAAGTATATACAGGTCACCCTTTAAGAGATTTTGTGTCAATGGATAAAAGATAAATTATCCACTATTAAATAAATAAAAAACTCCTTGTGCAAACAAGGAGTTTTTTTAGCATTATTTCTTTTTCAATCTGTCTTTAAAAATCTTTTCAAATTTTTCAATTTTGGGCTGTATTACCATTTCACAATAGGGTTCGTTTTTATTATTTTTATAATAGTTTTGATGATAGTCTTCTGCTTTGTAAAAGGCTTTAAACGGTTCTAAAGTGGTCACAATTTTACTACTATAAACCTTAGCATTATTCAATTCCGAAATAATGCTTTCTGCCGCTTTTTTTTGTTCTTCGTTTTTATAAAAAATCACCGAACGATATTGTGTTCCAACATCAGCACCTTGCCTGTTCAATGTCGTTGGGTCATGCACCATAAAAAACACCTTAAATATTTCATCCAAATTTGTTTTAGTTTTATCGTAAGTAATTTGAACTACTTCGGCAGCACCAGTTCTTCCGGTACAAACTTCCTCGTAACTTGGATTTTCAACTTTTCCTCCTGCAAAACCAGAAACTACTTTCTCAACACCTTGTAAATTTTCATAAACTGCTTCTACACACCAATAACAACCGCCACCTAATACTATTGTTTCTAAATTTCCATTGTTTGTTGAAGTGGTTATACTATCTGGAACAAAATCTAATGAAATAGCATTCATGCAATACCGTTTTCCTGTTGCAGCAGGTCCATCATCAAACAAATGCCCTAAATGACTATTGCATCTACCACAAAGTGCTTCTGTTCTTCTCATTCCATAAGAGTTATCATCTTTAAACACAACGCTATTTTTATTGTCTTGTTCAAAAAAACTAGGCCAGCCACAGCTGCTAGTGAATTTTTGATTTGATTTGAATAACTTTAAACCACAAGCCGCACAGTAATAAGTTCCTTTAGTTTCTGAATTCCACATTGTTCCTGTAAAAGCTCTTTCGGTATCTGCTTGTCGGGCAACAGCATATAAATCAGCAGATAGCACTTTCTTCCATTCTGCATCAGATACATTTAATTTTGTTGTATCAGTATTAGAATAATAGGGATTCTCTGGTTTTGAAATCACGTTTTCCATAACAATTGTTTTTGAAGTTATATTTTGTTTGTTGTTATTCTGTCCACAAGCATTCAGCATGAATAGTGGAGACAAAAGTAAAAAGTTAAAAATGGATTTTTGCATATTTGAAAGTAAGATGAGAATGTAAGTGGACATTCGGTTTTTATTCAGTGATATTATTATAGATATAAATCGGATACAAATTTACATTACATGTGTGAGGGAAAATACCAAGTAGATTACAAATTACTGCTATTTAAGGAAAGTTTAACGGTTGTTCAAAAGTATAATTATCAAGGCATCTTTTTTTTTGTATTTTTGTCCTAAATCCTGAAACTTCGGGATGCGCTTAGGATACAGATAGTATAAGTTATGATTGAAGAACAAGTAATCTTGGTTAATGAACAAGATGAACCTATTGGGTTAATGAATAAACTCGAAGCACATGAGAAAGCAGTTTTGCATCGTGCTTTTTCGGTATTCGTATTGAATAAAAATAACGAAATCATGTTGCAGCAACGTGCGCATCAAAAATACCATTCACCTTTGCTTTGGACAAATACATGCTGTAGTCATCAACGCAACGGAGAAACCAATATTCAGGCTGGAACCCGAAGGTTATATGAAGAAATGGGTTTCAAAACTGAACTCAAAGAATTATTTCATTTTATCTATAAAGCCCCATTTGATAATGGTTTGACAGAGCATGAACTCGACCATGTGATGATTGGTTATTATAATGATGAACCAAAAATCAATGAAGAGGAAGTAGAAAGCTGGAAATGGATGAAAATTGAAGATGTCAAAACCGATATGATTCAAAATCCCGATATTTATACAGTTTGGTTCAAAATAATATTTGACGAATTTTATCATTATTTAGAAGACCATAAAATTTAGGAATTGCGAATTAGGAATTAGGATTTTCAAACTTTTTCTTAAATCCCAAATCCTTACACTAAATCCTTAATCAAAATGAAAGTAACCGTTTCCAGAAAAGCCCATTTTAATGCAGCCCATCGATTGTATCGTAAAGATTGGTCAATGGAGAAAAACGATGCTGTTTTTGGCAAGTGTAATAATCCAAATTTTCATGGACATAATTATGATTTGATAGTTTCAGTAACTGGAGAAATTGACTTGGAAACAGGTTATGTTATTGATGTAAAAATTCTTTCTGATTTAATCAAAGAACATATCGAAAATGCGCTCGATCATAAAAATCTAAACCTTGATGTTCCCGAGTTCGCCGACTTAAATCCAACAGCCGAAAATATAGCAGTTGTCATTTGGCAAAAGCTAAGAAAATATATTGATGCCAATAAAGATTTAGAAGTGGTTCTTTATGAAACGCCTAGAAATTTTGTAACCTACAACGGAAATTAATGGCGCTAATAATTGGGGACAAAATCCCTTCATTTACTTCAATAGATAGTAAAGGAAATTCGTTTGATATAAAAGAATACATTGGAAAACCATTAGTAATTTACTTTTATCCAAAAGATGACACTCCCGGTTGCACTATTCAAGCTTGCACTTTTCGAGATAAATATGAAGATTTTAAAGCGCTTGGTGCTGAAGTAATTGGAATAAGCAGAGATAGTTTAAAATCACACCAAAAATTTGCGTCACGTTACAAACTACCATTTATACTGCTTTCAGATTTTGACAAAAAAATTAGAATACAATTTGGTGTTCCTAATGATTTCTTGGGTTTAATTCCCGGCAGAGCGACATATGTTATTGATAAAAAAGGAGTTGTTCAATTAATTTTTGATAGTACTTCGGCTAAAATACATATCGAAAAAGCACTTGAAATTCTCAAAACTATGTAAGTTTGTTCAAAATGGCATCGATGAAATTATATCCGTTACAATTTGAACCCATTCTGAAAGAAAGAATTTGGGGTGGAACCAAATTAAAAACCTTTCTAAACAAACCCATAACTTCCAATATTACAGGTGAAAGCTGGGAAATATCTACTGTAGAAAATGATGTTAGTATTGTGGTTAACGGTTCATTGAAAGGAAAATCATTAATCGAATTGATTAACGAATTTCCCGAAGCAGTTTTGGGAACCAAAGTTTATGCCCAATTTGGAAAACAATTCCCACTACTTTTTAAGTATATAGATGCCCGAGAAGATTTATCTATTCAACTGCATCCCAACGATGAATTAGCCAAAAAACGTCACAATTCTTTTGGTAAAACCGAAATGTGGTATGTGATGCAAGCCGATACGGATGCCCGATTGATTGTAGGTTTCAAAGAAAAATCGTCACCAGAGGAGTATATTAAAAACCTGAATAACAAAACCCTACTCACTATTTTGGATACCAAAAAAGTAAAGCAAGGCGATGTTTTTATGTTAGATACAGGTACGATTCACGCTATAGGTGCCGGAATTGTGATTGCCGAAATTCAGCAAACTTCTGATATTACTTATCGTGTCTATGATTTTGATAGAATAGATGCAAACGGAAAAACACGCGAACTGCATATCGATTTAGCTTTGGAAGCTTTAAATTATGAAAAGATTCAAGCACAGCGATTCTATTCTAAAACAGAAAACATTGCCAACGAAATAGTTAATTGCAACTACTTTACAACGAATTTTATTCAGCTTGATGGTAATATAGAAATTCATAAAAACCAAACTTCATTTACCGTTTATATGTGTGTAGAATGCGACTTTAAGCTGACGTTTGATAATGAAAGTTATAGTTATAAGAAAGGCGATACGGTTTTAATACCAGCTGCTATTAATGATTTTCAGCTTTCTGGAAAAGCATCAATATTAGAAATTTATATTTCGTAGTTTGTTTTCTAAAGAAATACTGTAGTTTTGCATTAAATTTTAAAAATAAAAGAAAATGCCAAGTGTAAAAAATTTAAAGAAAGATATTAATTTCGTTTTAGGTGATATAATTGAAGCGGTTTACATATACGAAATGACAACTACCGGAAAACCATCTGAGAAAACCAACGCTATCATTGATGAAGCTATTACGTCATTTGACGGTTTGATAGAAAAAGTTAATGCTAAAAAAGTAGAAAATAAAAAAGCGCATTTCAAGCAAATTAATGCAGATTTAGAACAAACTGCAAATCAATTGGTTGAAAAAATCAACGCACTTTAATAGAAAAAAGTCTGCAAATATTTTGGAGAATTAATTTTCACTTATATATTTGCAAAACTATTACGCCGCCAGCGTAGCTCAGTTGGCTAGAGCAGCTGATTTGTAATCAGCAGGTCGTGGGTTCGAGTCCCTCCGCCGGCTCCATTTAAAAACCATCACTCAAAAGTGATGGTTTTTTGTTTTTATGGGCGTCATATAAAAAAAACTTTTCTCAAGTCATTTCTATTTGTATCTTTAGGAGTTGTCAAAAAATTAAATGCTGCCATTTTTTGCCCCAAATAATAACTTAAAATTAAAGACTATGCTTACGCCAAAACAAAGTGAATTTATGCAAGAGGCTATCAATCTGTCTATCGAGAATGTAAAATCGGGAAAAGGTGGACCCTTTGGCGCTGTGATTGTGAAAGACGGAAAAATTATTGCTCGAGGTGCTAATGGTGTAACTTCTACCAATGATCCAACAGCACATGCCGAGGTTGTGGCTATCAGAAATGCTTGTAAGGAATTAGGTACTTTCCAATTAGACGGTTGTGAAATTTATACAAGTTGCGAACCGTGTCCAATGTGTTTGGGTGCTATTTATTGGGCCAGACCAGATAGAATATATTTCGCCAATACCAAAAAAGATGCCGCTGATATTCAATTCGACGATCAATTTATATACAATGAATTGGAACTTCATTTTACAGGACGAAAAATGGAAACCAGACAAATGATGCGTGAAGAAGCTTTGGTAGCTTTCAAATTGTGGTCGGAAAGTATCAGTAAAATAGAATACTAAAATTCAATTATTCTTAAACCATCATTTAAAACTTAATTATATTTTAGTTTTGTTATAGAGAATAGGATAAATTGTTTGTTCTTTTCTCTTTATTTTTGTTTTATGAATTCACTTTTCCCAAAAGAAAAAATCACTTTTAACATTCCGGATGCCGATATCGAGTATTATCCAAATTTCTTTAAAAATGATAGGGCAGATGAACTTTTTGAGAAATTAAGAAAAGAGATTCCCTGGCAACAAGACAACATTAAGGTCTATGGAAAAACACATCCGCAACCCAGATTAACAGCACTTTTTGGCAATGAAGGAAAGTCATACAGTTACTCCAATATTGTGATGCAACCGCATCATTGGAATACGTTATTGGTATATATTAAAAATGAAATCGAGGAAATTTGTCAGGATAACTTCACCACTGTTTTACTCAATTATTACCGTGATGGCAAAGATAGCAATGGATGGCATGCGGATAATGAAAAGGAATTGGGACAAAATCCGGTAATTGCTTCGGTAAGTTTTGGTGCCGAAAGGTATTTTCATCTGCATCACAATACCATTAAAGAGCAGAAGTTGAAAATAAAGTTGGAACATGGAAGTTTGCTTATTATGAAAGGTCCGACACAGCATTTTTGGAAACATCAAATTCCGAAAACTAACGTAGCTATTGGTCCAAGAATAAATGGCACTTTTCGAATTATCAAATAAGTAGTTTTAACTCTTTGTATGTAATTAATGCATGATCAATTAATCCAGTTAACACTAAATTTAACCACATATAAACATAGAAAAAAAGAGTTGGATAGCCCAACTTTTGGGTTCACATAGCTATGATTTTCTATAATAAAGTGAAACGTCTTTCAAAAATTATAATGTCTATGTTTCTATGTGGTTAAAAAACCATAAAAATTGAATTACAACCAATTAGTAAGTAGTTTTATTATATTTGAACTAAATAAAACAGCAATGAATGAGATTATAAATTATTTTTCTACGATTCCTTCTTCACACAGAGCTTTAATTTTGGCTGGTGGAATTGCTTTCTTTTGGTTGGTAGAAACTGCTGTTCCGTTGTTTAAATTCAATTATAATAAATGGCAACATGCTGGAATTAATATTTTTTTCACGGTTACCACAATTATTATCAATTTTTGTTTGGCTTTAATTTTATTAAAAGCGGCTGATTGGACTACTGAAAGTCATTTCGGAATTTTAAATTGGTTACCCCATTTAAATATATGGTTATATACTATTGTCGGACTGCTTCTTTTAGATTTAATCGGAGCTTATCTGATTCATCTGATTGAGCATAAAGTCAAATTCTTATGGTGTTTTCATTTGATACATCATACAGATACCTGGATTGATACCACTTCTGCCAACAGACATCATCCTGGCGAAAGTGTACTACGGTTTATTTTTACAACGTTCGGAGTTTTGATTTTGGGTTGCCCGATGTGGATGGTTTTTTTATACCAAACCTTATCGGTTGTGGCTACACAATTTAATCATGCTAATATTACTTTACCAAAAAAAATCGACAAGATTTTAAGCTATTTTATTGTTTCTCCAGATATGCATAAGGTACATCATCATTACGTTTTGCCTTATACTGACAGTAATTACGGAAATATTTTTTCTATATGGGATAGGTTGTTTGGTACCTTTAAAATTCTGGACAGAGAGAAATTAGTTTACGGTGTTGACACTCACATGAAACAGGAAGAAAATAACAAACTATCCAATCTGTTGGCAATTCCTTTTCAAAAAAGACGTACTCCGAATTCATAATTAAAAAAAAGACATTGATGTTTGTAAACTAATTATTTTTTTTACTAATATTGAATACGAATTAATCATTTAACATTCTTATAATTAAATGCTTTTACAGAAATGAAAAAAAGTAGACTAGTTGAACTTGACAATGAAGAATTAGATAGAGTTGTCAGCATGGCACAAGAGGAAAGAAAGCCTTTTGAAGTAATTAAAGAAGAATTTGGACTTACTGAAAATGAGGTTACCGAATTAATGCGCAAACGATTATCAAAAGATAAATTTGAGCTTTGGAAAAAGAAAGCAACAGGAAGTAAGCCAAAACCTAAGCCTATCATTGATGATTTTGATGATTTGGACAGTAAATACTACATCAAAAATAAATTTGACTAAAAATTGAACTCTTGTTTTTGCAAGAGTTTTTTAATTAATTCAAGAACACACCTCTTTACTATTTAGTTAATCATATCTAAAAAAAATAAATTCCTTTGTAACTAATAATTACTTTTGAGGACTCATTTAAAAAAAAATCACTAATGAACAAACTAATAGTAACTGCCTTTCTTGCTTTAATTGTTTCCGGCTATATGGCAACTGCACAAATGAAATCCTCGGTAAAAAATGTACCAGTCAAAGAAGAAGTAAAAAAGGATGTAAATTTAAATCAGGTCAATGTCACCATTGATTTAAATAAAGTAAATGACGATAAGGTTAGTGTAACCATTACACCGCCAAAGTTTACTTCAAACGAAATCATTTATCACTTTCCAAAAACAGTTCCCGGAACTTATTCTTCTGATAATTATGGAAAACTTATTGATGAACTAAAAGCATTTGATAAAAATGGAAAAGAATTAGCCACTTCAAAAACAGATGCTAATTCTTGGAAAATATCTAATGCTAAATCGCTGGCAAAAGTTACTTATTATGTAAATGACACTTTTGATTCTGAATCTGGAAAAGGTTTTGGGAAGGAGGATATATTTTCACCGGCAGGGACAAACATTCTGGAAGGAACAAACTTTGTGGTGAACAATCATGGTTTTGTAGGTTATTTTGAAGACAAAACCCAATTAACCGAAATTCCATATAATCTTACTATTCTTCATCCGGCATCTCTTCATGGTGCCACTTCTTTAATAGATATTGATAAGAGCGATACAGTAGATACATTTATCGCAAGCCGTTATTTTGATTTGACGGATAATCCGATTATGTATGCTAAAGCTGATATAGAAACTTTTTATGTAGATGGTATGGAGATTGTTTTCAGTGTTTATTCTCCAAACGGCGTACATACTGCAAAAGACTTATTACCTGAGTTACAGAAAACAATGCGAGCTCAAAAGGCTTTTTTGGGTTCTATAAATGCCAATAAGAGATATACCGTTTTATTATATTTATCAGATATGGCCAAAAACGATGCTAAAGGTTTTGGAGCTCTAGAACATCATACTTCAACTACGGTAGTTTTTCCGGAAGCAATGGATGTAGAAGCATTAGGAGAGCAGTTAAAAGATGTAGTATCGCATGAGTTTTTTCACACCTTAACTCCGTTGAGTGTTCATTCTAAAGAAATTCAGTATTTTGATTACACTAACCCAAAAATGTCAAAACATTTATGGATGTATGAAGGAGTTACCGAATATTTTGCCAATTTATTTCAGGTAAATCAAGGCTTAATTACCGCTGACGAGTTTTACGAAAGAATGGCTGGCAAAATAAATAATGCTTCAACTTTAAATGATACTATGTCGTTTACCGAAATGAGCGCTAATGTTTTGGTTGAACCTTATAAAGATCAATATTTAAATGTATACGAAAAAGGAGCTTTAATCGGAATGTGTATTGATATAATCATTCGTGAAAAAAGTGATGGACAAAAAGGTATTTTAAACATGATGAAAGATCTATCAAATCTGTATGGTATAGATAAACCTTTTGATGATGAGGAACTTTTTGCTAAAATTATCAAGTTGACTTATCCTGAAGTAGGTGAGTTTTTAACTACCCATGTTTCCGGAAAAACACCAATTCCGTATGAAGTATATTTCGCTAAAATGGGTGTTTCCAAATCAAAAGTGCAGGTGCCGGCAAATCCGTTCCTGAAAGATAAATCAGTACCATTCATAACTGTAAATCCTTCAACAAAAGAAATTATTGTTCTTCCTGAGACAAAATTGAATAGTTTTATGACTACTTTGGGATTAAAAGGAGGCGATATATTATTATCATTTAATGACAAAGCGTATAATCTAGACAATATTTATGATTTAATAATGATAAGTCAAAGTTGGGAAAACGATGATGTTATCAATATTAAAATAAAAAGAGACGGAGTAGAGCAAACAATCAATGGAAAAGTAAAATTAGATTTTGACGAAGAGGACGGATATAAGTTTACAGATGAATCAAAAAAGGCTTTTAATAACTATTGGTTAAAGGGATAATTAACTTCGTTCTTTTAGGCTTTATAGCCTCGAGTCAAAGTAAATTAGCTATTAAATCCTCAATTTGTGAATCAGATTGAGGTTTTTTTTTAGTAGTATTGCAAAAAATATAAATTATGCTCAAATCAATAATAGTGCTGTTGTCAATAGTAGTTTTCACCTCTTGTTCCGAAAAGAAATCAACTAAAAACTTTGTTTTAACCGGAAATATTAAAGGCTTAAAAAAAGGGACTTTATACATTCAAAGAATAAATGACACAGTTCTTGTTGCTATTGATACGATAAATATTAACGGAGATTCTCATTTTACCAGTGAATTTGATTTACAATCTCCGGAAATGCTGTATTTGTTTTTAGATCGTGGCGTTAGCAATTCAGTTGATAACAACATTTCATTCTTTGCCGAAAAAGGAAATATGTATATTGAAACATCTTTAGATTTTTTCACCGCCGATGTTAAAATCACAGGTTCTAAAAACCAAGCGCTATATGACGAATACAAAAAAGTTGTTTCCAGATTTGTTGATCAGGATTTAGATTTGATAGAAAAACGAATCAATGCCTTAAAGAATAATAAAATAGAAGAGGCCGCCAGAATAGAAGAAGAACAAAAGGGAATTCTAAAAAGAAAATATCTCTATACTACCAATTTTGCAGTCAATCACGGTGATTATGAAGTTGCTCCCTATGTGGCTTTGGCAGAGATTTATGACATCAATTTAAAGTATATGGATACCATCCAAAAATCGATGACACCAAAGGTTGCCAAATCTTTGTACGGAAAAAAATTAAACGTTTTTATTGCTGCCAGAAAACGGGATGAGAAATAACGTATTTTTGTTTGTTATCTAAAACAAATGAAAGACCTACTTTTAATCACGCCACCGTTTACACAGCTCAACACACCTTATCCGGCAACAGCCTATTTAAAAGGTTTTTTGAATACCAAAAGCATTACTGCATTTCAAATGGATTTGGGTATCGAAGTGATTTTAAAACTCTTTTCAAAAGAAGGGCTTACCAGTATTTTTTCAACCGTCAACCGTCAACCGACAACTGAAAACATTAAACGAATCTACTCATTACGCCAAGATTACATCAATACTATCGATGCGGTCATTGCCTTTCTTCAGGGAAAAAACCAAACCCTGGCGCGTCAAATTTGCGCCGGTAATTTTCTTCCTGAAGCATCACGTTTTGAACAGTTAGACGATATGGAATGGGCATTTGGTTCGATGGGCATGCAGGATAAAGCCAAACATTTGGCCACCTTATATCTCGAAGATTTATCCGATTTTATAAAAGAAGCGATTGATGAAAACTTTGGTTTTAGCCGTTATGCTGAACGATTGGGTAGAAGTGCCAATTCATTTGATGAACTATATTCTTATCTGCAAAGCGAGTTAACGTATATTGATGGTATTACTCTTCCTATTTTAGAAGAGAGACTAAAAGAATTGCAGCCTAAGTTAGTTTTAATTTCTGTTCCGTTTCCGGGTAATTTATATAGTGCTTTTCGTTGTGCGCAATTCATTAAAAAGTATCATCCCCAAATAAAGACAGCTATGGGAGGTGGTTTTCCAAATACTGAACTTCGTGACTTAAAAGACAAACGAGTTTTTGAATTCTTTGATTTCATTACTTTAGACGATGGCGAATTGCCTGTTGAATTGCTTCACTACAATGTTTGTCATTCAGAACGAAGTGAAGAATCTCTTTATAAAAGAACATTCCTCATAGAAAACAATGAGTTGGTTTATAAAAATAACACTATAAGACCTGATTACAAACAAAGTGATGTTGGTACACCCGATTATTCCGATTTGCTTCTGGATGATTATATTTCAGTTATCGAAATTGCCAATCCGATGCACAGTTTATGGAGTGATGGTCGTTGGAATAAACTAACAATGGCTCATGGATGCTATTGGGGGAAATGCACCTTTTGTGATATTTCGCTTGATTATATAAAACTCTACGAACCCATAGCGGCTAAATCTTTGGTTGACAGAATGGAGGAAATCATTGACCAAACGGGAGAAACTGGTTTTCATTTTGTAGATGAAGCGGCACCGCCGGCATTGATGCGCGAAGTAGCTTTGGAAATACTGCGTAGAAAACTAACGGTTTCGTGGTGGACGAATATTCGTTTCGAGAAAAGTTTTACTGCTGATTTGTGTTTGTTGCTCAAAGCTTCGGGTTGTATAGCCGTTTCTGGCGGATTAGAAGTAGCCTCAGATCGATTGTTAGAACTAATTCAAAAAGGAGTAACGGTAGAACAAGTCGCGCAAGTCACCCGTAATTTCACCGAAGCCGGAATCATGGTACATGCTTATTTGATGTATGGCTATCCTACACAGACGGTTCAGGAAACGATTGATAGTTTAGAAATGGTGCGTCAAATGTTTGAGTTGGGTATACTGCAGTCGGGTTTTTGGCATCAGTTTGCCATGACTGCTCACAGTCCGGTTGGAATGTTTCCTTCAGCGTTTGGTGTAATTCCTGAAATGAACGATATTACTTTTGCAAACAACGATGTACAATTTAAAGACATAACTGGAATCAATCATGATAAATTTAGCTTTGGATTAAAGAAATCGCTGTTCAATTTTATGCACGGCATCTGTTTTGATTACGATCTTCAGGATTGGTTCGATTTTAAAATTCCGAACACTACCATTCCTTCCGATTATATTGTTTCTTGTCTGGAAAATGAAAATACTTTTGCGATGAAACCTTCAGCAAAAATAATCTGGATAGGAGGAAAGCCCATAACTCAGGCTTTTACAAAATCTAAAAAAGGCAACACTTGGGAAATGATTCGATTGACCTTTCACGATAAAAGGGAAACGATAGAAATTTCACTAGAGTCAGCTAAAGCGAATTGGTTGGTGAAAGCTCTTGATTTACTTTCTGTAACAAATGACAAGACGATCACTTATGCACAACTCAAAACCGATTTTGAAAATGTATTTGAAGATTTTGAATTGTTTTGGTATTCCAAGCCAATTAAATCCTTGCGAGAATATGGATTATTGATAATTTAATTTTTTTATAAATTATTAATAACTTTTATATTCTACCTAAATATCCATCTACAAACAGCTGTAAAATAATGACTTATAGTAAAAATATTGTTTTCGGAAATAAGTTTTTGCTATAGATTAGGTTCACCATAAAGGTCAAACTCTGTAGCGTCAATAATCTTTACATTTATGAAATCACCGGTTTTCACATAGAATTTTGATGCGTCAATCAGTACTTCATTATCCACATCGGGACTATCAAATTCAGTTCTTCCGATAAAGTATTGCCCTTCTTTTCTATCGATAATACATTTAAAAGTCTGCCCCACTTTTTCCTGGTTCAAATCCCATGAGATTTGCGATTGTAAATCCATTATTTCGGCAGCACGGGCTTGTTTTACTTCTTCGGGAACATTATCTTCCAATAGATAAGCATGGGTATTTTCTTCGTGAGAATAAGTAAAACAACCTAAACGTTCAAACTTCATTTCCTGAACCCAGTCACGCATGATTTCAAAATCTTCTTGAGTTTCTCCAGGGTAACCAACAATTAAAGTTGTTCTGATGGTCATTCCAGGAACGGCTGCCCGGAATTCTTTTAATAATTTAGTTGTCTTTTCTTTGGTAGTTCCACGACGCATCGATTTTAAAATGTTATCCGAAATATGTTGCAACGGAATATCAATGTAATTACAGATTTTTGGTTCCCGTTTCATTAATTCCAATACATCCATCGGAAAACCGGTAGGGAATGCATAATGCAAACGAATCCATTCGATGCCTTCAACTTTCACTAAGTTTTCCAACAGTTCCGCTAGGTTTCTTTTTTTGTATAAATCCAAACCATAGTAAGTCAAATCCTGAGCGATAAGAATCAGTTCTTTTACTCCATTTTTGGCTAACCCTTCTGCTTCCTTTACTAACTTTTCGATTGATTGCGAAATGTGTTTTCCACGCATAATTGGAATGGCACAAAAACTACAAGGTCGGTCGCAACCTTCAGCAATTTTCAAATAAGCATAATTTTTTGGAGTTGTGGTTAAACGTTCTCCTAATAATTCGTGTTTATAATCGGCGCCAAGTGCTTTTAACAAAAGTGGCAAATCAGTTGTGCCAAAATATTGATCCACATTTGGTATTTCTTTTTCTAAGTCTGGGCGATATCTTTCGGATAAGCAACCGGTAACAAAAACTTTGTCTACAATACCATTTTCTTTTTTGTCAACGTATTCAAGAATTGTATTTATCGATTCTTCTTTGGCATTATTAATGAAGCCACAAGTATTGATTACTACAATATTACCTTCTTGTTCGTGCACCACATCTTTTCCGCTTGCTTTTAATTGTCCCATCAAAACTTCACTATCGTAAGTGTTTTTGGAACATCCAAGGGTAATAACATTGATTTTATTTTTCTTTAATGATTTTGTTCTCATAGACATAATCCCGATTGTGCGGAAAGCGTGCAAAATTAAGCTTTTTATTTCGAATTAAATTGTTAAAATAAAAAACCACCCCGAGAGAAGTGGTTTTAGTATGTTATGGTAAATGAAAATTAGAAATTCATTGAATAACTTACAGTTACATTATTGTTATATCGGCTAACTCTTGCAGGATCTGTAAGGCCTGATGAAAGAAATGTATAACTAAAATTTCTATGTTCATATGAGTAGGCTATGTCAATTCTACTATCGCCAAAAGTATATCCTAAACCACCAGAATATCCGGTTAAGTCTCCAAAAGTTTGATCAACTTTATAAGGACTTTCATCAAAACGATAACCTGCTCTAAAACTAAATTCTTTGTATTCATACTCTCCACCTAAACGGACTTCAATAGCATTTTGAAGCGCATTACTCATAAATGAATTTAATCCAGAATAATCATTCTGAGGTCTGAATCTTGTATTGCTATAATCTTTTGATGATACGTCAAGACTTAATAGTCCTTTTTTTCCAAAGATATAAGCGGCACTACCGGTCCATTTTCCTGGAGTCTGAATGGTATATGGTTGATAAATCATCGTTACTCCTGGATTGAAATTTATCGGATTATTTGTCCCGCAATTTTCACAATTTGCATTTATTGCTTGTCTTTGTTTGTCCTGCAATCTGAACCAAGTTGTTGATTGATAGGCTATTCCAAGTCGTAAACTTTCAGTTGCTTTAACTATTGCGCCTAAGTTAAACGAGAATCCATTTCCAAAAGTATGTGTTTCTGTGTCAAACTGTACAGACTGTAAACCACTTGTTAGGATATTATTGGCGCCATACGATTCAAAAACCGAAGTGGTTTTTAAGATGTCAGTAAAGTGATAATTTAAATTGACACCTAAAAACAATTTATCTTTATAAGCTGTAGCAAAATTGGCTGAAAACTTACTGTCATAACCAGTACTTACTGTAAAATTATCTTGAAAATAATTACCATTGGTTGGAACATTGGTAACATATGAACTATTTTGTGATGTATTGCTAACAGGATTAAACATATAAGCTTGATAGCCGAGAAAAGCTTGTTGATCTATAAAATTTAAATCTTCAAAAAATGCATTTTCTAAAGTTTGTAAAGTAATTCCGCCTTCTTGTGGTAAACCATTGGCAAACCTTAAAAAATATCTATCTATAGAATTATTAGGATTAATTCCTGCTGAATAAATATTATTGTCAAAATTGTTATTGTTTTCGTAGTTTAGTGCCACTGTGATTTTTTTCCAATCATTTTTCGGATTATTATCTTTAAAGACAAAAACAACTCCAGCTTGATTTAAATCAAAAGAATTATCGTTTTTATTTCTAGTTGTTCCAAAATAACGAGAGGTATTTTTGGTGTTATAACTAGAACCAGTAAAAGTGGCAAAGTTATTTGCAAAGAAAATGGAACTAGCAGGATTTTGGTTGATAGCTGATAAATCACCACCAACAGCTCCAAAAGCACCACTCATTCCTCTAAATCTTGCGGAGCCAGTTAAATTTTCAACAGCATATCTGAGGGCATCTTCTGGTGTTGTTTCCTGACCTCTTAATGCTGAAAAGGTTAGTCCGGCAATAATAATTGTAATATATTTTTTCATGGTATATTTATTTTTTTATTCAAAAAAATATCTATGCAATTTGTTAAATAACATAGATATTTTTGTTTTATTATTTTTATCTTCTTCCGCCGCCGCCAGATGATCTTCCACCTCCGCTTCCTCCACCATAGCTTCCACCTCCGAATGTAGAAGAGGGTCGTGTATTGCTTGAACTTGGAGTATAGGAACGTACAGGGGACGATTGATTATTGTTACTTCTCGTTGGTTGATATGAATTATTACCTCTTGTTGGTTGAGTAGAATTATTACTTCTTGTCGGTTGAGAAGAAGTATTACTTCTAAAAGGATAGTTTGAAGATCTAGTATTGAAATTTCTAGTTCCAGGAGTTACTGAAGGGTTATTTCTCCCATTTACATTATAATTAGAAGATCTTGTACCATTTCTAACACTGTATCTATTTCCATTTGAATAGTAAGGGTATGAAGAACCTCTTCTACCACCATTATAATAATTGTTATAATAATTTCCACACCAAGAATTTCCATACCAGTTATTCCAACCAAATCCCCAACCTGGACCATACCAATTATTCCAACCAATACCCCATCCCCAACCTGGACCATACCAGCTATTCCAACCCCAATAATTTCCATACCACCAGTTATTCCAATAGCCATATCCCCAATTGTTATCGTAAACATTTACGGTAACACTCTGAGGATTATTGCCCCAACTAGCGTTGTTTGAATTGTAATTTTCTGTTTTTTTGATTGAATCATTAGCAACTGAAGAATAATTATCAATACCGGTAAATGCCTCAGCGTCTTTATTTAAATCGCTAAAGTATTCTTGATATTTATTGTTTTGAGAATTATTATTATTAGTTTGGGAACCACCATAAGAACCATCTTTATCGTAATAAGAACTATTTTGATAAGATCCACATGAAGATGTGATAATTGCTAGAAATCCAAATAGCGCATATATGGATAATCTTTTACGGTTAAAATAATAAGTTTTCATATCTATAGCATTTTTATTGTTGGACTATACAAAAATAGTTAGTTTTGCGGAACTATTTAGTTAAAATTAGTTAAACAATTTTTATGCCAAAGTATTCAATATGAGCAAGGACTTAACAAAGAGAGAAGTGGATTATTCAAAGTGGTATAACGAGCTAGTTGTCAAGGCAGATTTGGCCGAAAACTCGGGTGTACGTGGTTGTATGGTTATCAAGCCATATGGTTATGCTATTTGGGAAAAAATGCAAGCAGAATTAGACAGAATGTTTAAAGAAACAGGTCATAGTAATGCCTATTTTCCTCTTTTTGTTCCTAAAAGTATGTTTGAGGCTGAAGAAAAAAATGCGGAAGGATTTGCTAAAGAATGCGCAATTGTTACTCATTACAGACTAAAAAATGACCCTGACAAACCAGGTAAGCTAATGGTTGACCCAAATGCCAAATTAGAAGAAGAACTTATTGTTCGTCCAACTAGTGAAGCAATTATTTGGTCTACTTATAAAAACTGGATACAGTCATACAGAGATTTACCACTGTTAATTAATCAATGGGCTAATGTTGTTCGCTGGGAAATGAGAACAAGATTATTTCTAAGAACTGCTGAATTTTTATGGCAGGAAGGCCATACAGCTCACGCGACAAAGGCAGAAGCTATTGAAGAATCGGAAAAAATGATGCATGTTTATGCTGATTTTGCCGAAAATTTTATGGCTATTCCTGTTATTAAAGGCTTGAAAACTGAAACTGAAAGATTTGCCGGTGCGGAAGAAACGTATTGTATTGAAGCATTGATGCAAGATGGGAAAGCATTACAGGCAGGAACATCTCACTTTCTTGGACAAAATTTTGCTAAAGCTTTTGATGTAAAATTTGCTAATCAAGAAGGTAAACAAGAATATGTTTGGGGAACATCATGGGGTGTTTCCACCCGATTGATGGGAGCTTTAGTGATGACACATTCTGATGATAACGGATTGGTATTGCCACCAAATTTAGCTCCAATTCAAGTGGTGATTGTGCCTATTTTTAAAACGGATGAAGAGTTTGATGCAATTTCTACTGTGGCGAATCAATTAGTTGCACAATTTAAAAAGCTAAACATTTCAGTTAAGTTTGATAACAGAAAAACTCAAAAACCTGGATTTAAATTTGCCGAATGGGAATTGAAAGGTGTTCCGGTTCGAATTGCTATTGGACCAAAAGATTTAGAAAATGGAACTTTTGAAATTGCAAGAAGAGATACGTTGACTAAAGAAGTCAAGTCAAAAGAAGGTATTGTTACCCATATTACGAATTTATTAGAACAAATACAGAGTGATTTATTTAATCGAGCTTTAGAATATAGAAATACACATGTGACAGAGGTAAATACTTTTGAAGAATTCAAAGATGTTTTGGAAAACAAAACTGGTTTTATTTCAGCACATTGGGATGGAACTCCTGAAACGGAAGAAAAAATCAAAGATTTAACCAAGGCAACCATCCGTTGTATACCATTAAATAGAGTTGAAGAGGAAGGAAAATGTGTTTTTTCAGGAGCTAAATCAACTGGAAGAGTACTGTTTGCAAAAGCATATTAAAAAAAAATAGTTTTTTTTCATCTTCACTATTGTGAAAATAAAAAATAGTTGTATTTTTGCATCCGCATTGAGAAAGATGGCCCGTTCGTCTATCGGTTAGGACGCCAGGTTTTCATCCTGGTAAGAGGGGTTCGATTCCCCTACGGGCTACAATTTTAAATAAAATAAAAGAAAAAATGGCAAATCATAAGTCAGCTTTAAAGAGAATTAGAAGTAACGAAAAGAGAAGAGTATTAAATAGATACCAACATAAAACTACTCGTAATGCCATAAAAGCATTAAGATTGGCAACAGATAAATCTGATGCTTCTGCAAAATTATCTTCTGTTGTTTCTATGATAGATAAATTAGCTAAGAAAAATGTCATTCATGATAATAAAGCATCTAATTTGAAATCTAAATTAACTAAACACGTTTCGAAATTATAATTGAGACAAATTTATAAATAAAAAAAGCACTCTATAGAGTGCTTTTTTTATTTATAAAAATTGATGTTTTAAATTTTCTAACATTTCTTTGGTTATTGGTTTTGATAAAAATCCTATAACAGGATAGGCTTTAGATCTGTTAATATCATAGGGATCAACTGAAGATGAAAGAACAATAAATTTAGTTGAACTAAACAAATTATCATACTCCTTACGTATATATGTTTCCAGAAATTCCCATCCATCTAATACAGGCATATTTAAATCTAAAAGCACCAACTTTGGATATACAATTGAATCATTTACTTTACTTTCTTCAAATAGATTGTCAAAGTATTCAATTGCTTCTAGACCATGTTTGGCTGTAATTATTTCTTTTGCAAATCCAACTCTCTCAACAACTTTTTTACAAAGCATGAGCGTAATTGGGTCATCGTCTACACAGAGTATTTTATCTAACATATTACTTAATTATATTTAAAAACAATTGTAAAAGTAGTTCCTTTTCCAACAATACTGTCAACTGAAATAGTTCCACCCATACTTTCTACTTGTGATTTAACTAAATACAAACCTAATCCTTTACTTTCTGGATAATTGTGGAACCGTTGATATAGTCCAAAAATTTTGTCATTATTTTTTTCTAAATCGATACCTATTCCGTTGTCTTTGAATGTCATAAATAGGTTGTTGTCTTCGACTTTTGTAGCAATAGTAATTCTTAATTGTCTACTTGGTTCTCGATAATTTATAGCATTCGTCAATAAATTTAGAAAAATACTTTCTAAATATGACTTGTTAATGTCAAAAATAGTTTCGACTTCCAAATCAATTTTCAAAATAGGTTTGTTGGAACTAATTAAGAAACTCAATTGATTAAAAACATTTTCGAACACATCCTTAATAAATAATTTTTCTTTTTGAACCGAAGGGTTGTCTTTGATAATAATTACCTTAACTAAATCATTTATCGTCTCATTTAACAAATGAGTTGATTTTGAAAACCCGTTAATTATTTCTTTTAATTCTGAATCTTCAATTGGAATCTCTTCAATAAGATTAAGCAATCCGGTTAAATTAGATAAAGGAGCCCTTAAATTATGAGAAGTGATGTAAGAAAACTGCTTTAAATCCTTATTGTTTTGAGTTAATTCCCTAATAAGTTGTTCTCTTTCTTTCTCTCTTTCTTTTTCTACCGTGACATCTCTTTGAATAGAAATCCAATGAGAATGTTCTCCTTCTTTATCAGTTACAGGAATCATCGAGAAGTTGATCCAAAATTCTTCACCATTCTTTTTGTAACTTATAGTTTCAACAAAACATTCTTTATATTCTTTAACTGCCGTTCTGAGTTTGTCAAATTCTAAAATATCTGATTTTTTTCCGAATAATATTTCTAGAGATTTTCCAATAACTTCATCAGCAGAATATCCGGTCATATCCGAAAAAGCTGAATTGACGAATATTATATTTGGAATAACATTTTTTGATGTGTCAATATCAGTAATCATTACGGCGTCCTTCGACTGTGTAATTACTGTTTCGAGTAATCTAAGTCTTTGTTCTTCTTCTTTTTGTTTGGTAACGTCCTGAATAGCTCCAATCATTCTTAGAGGTTTTCCATTGGCATCTTTAACCAAAAAACCTCTGTCAAAAACATACTTATAACTACCATCAGCACACTGAAATCGATATTCATCTTGCCATTTTTCAGTTTTTTGCTCTAAAAACGAATACAGTTTGACAGACATTTTTAAACTGTCTTCTGGATGAATTCGGTCAAACCACCATTTAGATGTTGAACCGACATCTTCTTTTTGGTATCCAAAAACACCATAAATTCCTTTATTCCAAATTATACTATCGTCTTCTATTTTCCAATCCCAAATGGTGTCGCTTGTTGCTTTAGCTACAATATCATATCGCTCGTTTGATTCTTTAATTTCAATATTGGTAACTTTTAATTTTTTAAAGACTGATTTGTTTCTAATTTCATTTTTATATAAAATGAATTTTAGAATTAACCCAGAAAAAATAATATAGATTAAATCTTTAGTAAAAATGTATTTGAACAAGGTTTCGTTAGTAGAGTCTGGGAAATAAAAAACAAATAATTTATGGCCAATTATAGCCATAAACATCAGAATAAGGACGTATATTATTGTGATTTTATTAGAATTATTTTTCATTTCTCAAATATATATAATTTCAAATGAGTTTTAAAATTTAACCAAAAACTTATTTATGATTTTATAAACGGAACTTCCGCTATTATTTAAAAGTAAACTAATTGTTTATTGGTTTTTTATCTAAAAATAAAGTGTACCTTTGCACCTTCAAAAAAACAAAGATGGAATCTATCAGAAACATTGCTATTATTGCTCACGTTGACCACGGAAAGACTACGTTAGTTGACAAAATTATGTATCACTGTCAGTTATTTCGTGAAAACGAAAATACAGGTGATTTGATACTTGATAACAACGATTTGGAGCGAGAAAGAGGAATTACGATTACTTCTAAAAACGTTTCTGTTGTATATAAAGGAACAAAAATCAATATTATTGATACTCCCGGTCACGCTGATTTTGGCGGAGAAGTTGAACGTGTATTAAATATGGCTGACGGAGTGTGTCTTTTAGTAGATGCTTTCGAAGGACCAATGCCGCAAACGCGTTTTGTTTTGCAAAAAGCAATCGACTTAGGATTAAAACCTTGCGTGGTTATTAATAAAGTAGACAAAGAAAACTGTACTCCGGAAGAAGTGCACGAAAAAGTTTTTGATTTGATGTATGAATTAGGCGCTGAAGAATGGCAGTTGGATTTCCCAACAGTATATGGTTCTGCTAAAAACAACTGGATGTCTGATGATTTTAGAAATATCACTACAAACATAGAACCTCTTTTGGATATGGTTGTTGCTCACGTACCTCCTCCAAAAGTTTCCACAGGAACGCCACAAATGTTGATTACTTCTTTAGATTTCTCTTCATTCACTGGTCGTATCGCAATTGGTCGATTGGAAAGAGGTGAATTAAAAGAAGGTATGCCTATTTCTTTGGTTAAAAGAGATGGCAAAATCATAAAATCAAGAATTAAAGAATTGCACACATTTGAAGGTCTTGGACGTAAAAAAGTAGAAAGCGTAATTGCCGGAGATATTTGTGCCATTGTTGGAATCGAAGGTTTTGAAATTGGTGATACCATTGCCGATTTTGAAAACCCAGAAGCATTACAAACCATAGCAATCGACGAGCCAACAATGAGTATGTTGTTTACTATTAACGATTCGCCTTTCTTTGGTAAAGAAGGAAAATTTGTGACTTCTCGTCATATTAGAGATCGTTTGACTAAAGAGCTCGAGAAAAACCTAGCAATGAAACTTGGTGAGACTGATTCAGCTGATAAATTCATGGTTTTTGGCCGTGGTGTATTACACTTATCAGTTCTTATTGAAACCATGAGAAGAGAAGGTTATGAATTGCAAATTGGACAACCACAAGTTATCATCAAGGAAATTGACGGTAAAAAATGCGAGCCAATTGAAGAGTTAACAATCGACTTACCAGAACATTTATCTGGAAGAGCAGTTGAATTCGTTTCTATCCGTAAAGGAGAAATGTTAAGCATGGAAGCTAAAGGCGAACGTATGATTGTGAAATTTAACATTCCATCACGTGGAATTATTGGATTGAGAAATCTTCTGCTTACAGCCACTGCAGGAGAAGCGATTATGTCACACCGCTATATTGGATACGAACCATTCAAAGGTGAGATTCCTGGAAGAAACAACGGTTCTTTAATTTCTATGGAAAACGGAAAAGCAATTCCTTATTCTATTGATAAATTACAAGATCGTGGTAAATTCTTTGTCAATCCAAATGATGAAATATACGAAGGTCAGGTTATCGGAGAAAACTCTCGTAGCGATGATATGAGTATTAATGTTACTAAGGCCAAGAAACAGTCCAATGTTCGTTCCTCAGGTAATGATGAAAAAGCAAGGATTATTCCTCCGATTATTTTCTCATTAGAAGAAGCTTTAGAATACATTCAAAAAGATGAATATGTTGAGGTTACACCTAAATCTATTCGTTTGCGTAAAATCTATTTGACAGAAAACGATAGAAAACGTAATAAAATATAATAAACTTGTCATTCCGACAAAGGAGGAATCTCATGTAATATAACCCATTCGTAATTGAATGGGTTTTTTATTAGGAGCTAATCCGGCTTTCCACGCTACATGGTAGCTTGCTTCAATCCGGGCTAGGGCTATTCCTTCAACAAGAACTCTAACGGAATATGCAAACGTTCTGCCCAGGATTTCTCGGAATGGTCTTTTCCAGGAAATAATAAGGTTTTCCAATTGGCATTGTTAAATCCTTTTTCTCTCATAATATCATTTGCGGTTAATTGCAACGAAAAGTAGAGTTGGTCCAAAGTTTGGTCGCCATAATCAAAATAAATCCGATGTGTTCTTGGGTCAGGTAAATAGGTTCTCATATAATCAAAAAAAGCAGCTGGAACCGGATTGTCTTCTAGTTGAAAAATTCCCGTCCAATGTGTCGAAAGACAAGCCGCTGCTCCAAAAACATCTGGATACTCACAAATGGCATATAACGAAATCAAACCACCCATGCTAGAACCAGCAATAAACGTATCGTCTTTACCCTTTAGTGTTGAAAAATGAATGTCGATAAAAGGCTTTAATTCAGTGACAATAAATTTGAGATAATTATCTGAAATAGGATTAAAATTCTCATTTATTCTTCCTTTTAATTTTAAACTGTTGGAAACAAACTCCTTTTCTTCGGCAGAAAGTTTTCTGAAAGCTTTTTGAGGGAAATACTCAAAATGACGTTTTTGACCATTATTCCAAATACCCACCACGATGAATTTTTTAGTCTTACCTTCAGCATTCAACTTACCTGCAGTTTCGTCCACTTCCCATGATTGCTTATTCCAAGTGATGTTGTTATCAAAAAGCATCTGCCCATCATGCATATAAATTACAGCATATTTTTCTTCTTCAGAATAGTCATCGGGTAGCCAAACATCAATATTTCGCGCATCTACAAAATTTGATTTGAAATTATCAAAATGTTCTATTTTGCCACTAGTCACTTTAGGCATCTGGCAATAAATTAAACCAGAAAAAAGTAGTGTGACTACTAAACTAATTTTCATTGTGATTAACGTTTTAAAGTAAAATGACCTTTGGCACTTCTTCCGTCTTCAAACTTGATGTTATACCAATAATCATCAGCAGGCATTTGATATCCATTAAATGTTCCGTCCCAACCCAAACCGGTAGTCCCAATTTGTTTTAATAATTTTCCAAAACGGTCAAAAATGTATATAGTCGATAGATAATTAAATTGAGCACTTACGCCTTTAATATTCCAATAATCGTTGTAGCCATCTCCGTTTGGTGTAAAATAATTTGGAATTCCAAGTACAGCAACACTTACTGGCCCAAGCGAACCACAACCATTTTTGTCACGAACATAAATATCATGAAGTCCCATAGGAACATTTTCAAAGAAATTGCTGTCGCGATAAGGTCCGTTGACGTCATCAAGAGCAAATTCATAATCGCCTAAACCTGTAACGTTAATAGTTATTGAATTTACATCAGACAAATCGACTACATCAATGGATTGAATAGTGGCAATTTCTGAACCGGTAACTGTGATTACTCTGGTATTTTTACATCCAAAAATATTTGTAACATTAACACTATATACATCTGGTGTAGTAACGAGTAACGTAGGTGTTGTTATTCCTAACGGGACAGTATTAGTAAACCAATTAAACTGATAGTCAGTAGTTGGTGAACCATCTAAAATTCCTCCATCAATTAGCGCATCTGTTGTAGGTAAACAAATAATGATCTCTTCCTCTAAGTCAATTTTTGGCGTTGGATGTACTATAAACGGAATGGTGTAGGTTACGGGACAGCTAGTATTTATTGGGTTGGTAATTGTAACCAAAACGTTTTGTGTTCCTGTTAAAAACGGATTTGGTAATTGTGTTAAAACCGTTCCGTTTTGAAGTGTATATGAAATTAACATTCCCGTTTGTGCGCCCAATAATGTAGATTCAAAAGTAGAAGTTTCAAAATCAATCAATCCATTTTGATCTACTGGATTGGTTTCGTCATCACAAAATGTAGTTTTAATAGCCGGAATAGGAAAAACTTCGGGCAAATCGTCTACAATAAATTGGAAAGTCACTTCGTCAAAACATGGACCATCTGGAGCTTGTGTTGAAGTGTTTACAACTCTTGCAGTAATTGTTGTTTGAATATTTACAGGAAAAGGATTTGGTAATGGATTATAAATGGTGCCAAAATTATCAGTATAAATTACGTCAACTCCAGTTTGACCTTGTAAAATAGTACTTTCAATTGTAGAAGTATTAAAATTAAAAATTCCATCTGTATCGTCGTCACAAGATCTAATAATATTTGCTGTATTTAAATTATGAGCTACTGGAGTTCTTTCTACTGTTAAAAATAATTTTGCAAACCCATAACAGGAATTATCAATATTACTGTCTACTCGTACCCAAACTTCTTGATAAAATGGATATCCAATATTTCTATATGTTGTAATATTATTTATAGGATTGGTTTCGGCATTGAAATCGGCTTCATTTCTATAATAGCTAATGGTGAAATTTCCTGTTGCTGGTAAAATATTTGTTGTAATATCGGTTGTTACAAAAGTAAAATCAAAATAAGCTATTCCATCGTAATTATTATTTGTAGCATCTAAATAATCATCACATTTATAACTTGACCAAGTTGTACCAGCAGGAATTTGTGTTGCAGAAACAAATACATTTAATGTCGCAACTCTATGGCAACCATTTGCATTTTCAACTCTTACAAATATTATTGTATTTCCTGTGTTGTATGCAATAGGATTAGTTATTTGATTTGCTGTAATTAAGTTGTCTGCAGCATTAAAAGTTGTGAAATAGGTAAAGGTTTCGTTTATAGAATTACTAGATATAAACGGATTTTTTTCGGTTAAATTTACATCTGCAATTCCATCAGTATCGGTATCACATTGTATTAATGAGATTGGTGTTGTAACTACAGGTAAAGGATAAGTTGTAAGAATAGCAGCCGATGAAAATAATCCACATGTATTTCCATTTTTATTCAAAAAACAACGATACTGATAACCAACCATAGTTGGTGTTACATTAGAAACTGTCAATGCATTTGTACCCGCACCTGAATAAGTGGTATTGTTTAATATAATAGACCAGGTTACTCCGCTATCAGTAGATAATTGCCATTGATAAGTGTTTATTGCATTCGTACTGATTGTAAAAGTGACGCTTTGCAGCTCGCAGGCAGTACTATTTTGTGGTTGAGTATTTATAATTATTGGAGCTGCTGTTATGTAATTGGGGTTTGGGTTTCCATAACCAATTCCACTTGTTACAAGTCCGTTGTTATTAACTGTTGCCGGTGTTGTTCCGCCTAATAATCCGTCAAGATTACTGTCTAAATAACCCGCTTCGATTACATCATTGCACAGATCATTATCGCTGTCCAATTCTATAGCGTTGTAAATTCCATCCGCATCTGTATCGGCAAGCACATAAATAGAGTTTATAATGCCACTATCAGTAGCTGTTTCTATAGGATTAAATAATCCGTTGGCGCCAAAATTTGCACCATCTATTATTCCATTGTTATCAGCATCTGTAATAGTAAACCCAGCTTCATCTAAATCGTGAATTCCGTCATTGTCTGAATCTAAATCTAAATAATTTGGAACTTCATCACCATCAACATCTGCATTAGGAACATCAGGTGGATAAATTCCTTCTCCAAAAACATCATCAATTCCGTCTTGATTTATATCTATATTTGATAAAGCCAAGAAAGTAGGACCTTGCGCTTCAAATAAATCAAGAATAGAATCATTATCACTATCGAGATCGTTTTGGTCAGCAATACCATCACCGTCAGAATCTTTTGGTATACAGGTGGCAAATAAATTTAAAGCCACTCTGCTTGTACTTGTTTCTGAAAGATTGATGTTTGTAATTACAATTGAATTTATAAGATTTCCATTTATAGAAAAATTACCGGTACCAGCTGGTAATGAAACACTATTATTTAATCGAATACGTATTTCAAAAGAGGAATACTGCGTGATGCCACTTTCGAAAATTCCATCATAATTGGTGTCAATCAGTAATTGGTTTGTTGGGTTTAAAACTGTCAAAGTTTTATTTACAGGGCACGTTATTCTGATTTCTGTTGAAGAAGTAAATAAATCATTTGCTGCAGCAATTAGGGCATAGGAGACAGAAAGACTAATTGGTGAATTAAAATTAAGAGTATAACTAACAGCATTATTTTTTCCTTGTGCTGCTTCTGTTACAAAATTGCCACCAGCATCTCCAAAAATTGGAGTAACAGAAGGTGTTCCGGTTCCTTCAAAAGTAATTGCCCCAGTATATGAATTACTGTAATTGTTGATTGACATTGATCCAGCTACGGTATTGAATAAATTAAATACTTGATTTCCATAAGATTCTGCACAATTTGGAATACCATCATTGTCATTATCGAGATCAACATTATCATTTACAGCATCATTATCGCTATCATTTGGGCAAGAACTAACAGGAATATTATCGGAATCCTTTGGGCTAGTACATCCGGCAATAGTTGCTGAAACGTAATAATATCCTGGACCAAAACCTGCAGGTGTATTCAAAGGTTGATATGTATTATTGGATGCACCTGGAATTAGACTTCCGTTAAAATACCATTGAAATACATCAAAAGGACTTAGTGAATTTACACTTAAAATAGAGTTTGGAATACAACCTAATTGTGCTATGTCAACTTGGTTAAAGGAGATTTCGGGTTTAAAAGTAAAACCGGAATAATACCCGCCAAAGGTTGCGGCTTGTTCTGAGCCATAAGCAGCTAAATACAATTCGCCTGTTGAATAAACAGAAACATTACCGGTAACTCCTGTCAATACATAAGTTTCATAATTTGGATTTCCTGTCACTATTAGTGGACCATCTACGTTTACCCCAATTCCTGCTAAGCCAGTTAATGTATAGTTGGTTCCATCAATAATAAAATTCAGCGTTGCACCTGTTGTTGTAACTATTGTAACTCTTCCGGTAAATTGACGTGTACCGATAAGATCAATGAAAGGAATATTATCTATTACTCTGGGTGTTTGACAACTTAAGGGAGGCACAAAAAAAAGTTCTTGATTTCTTTGATCTACAGCACCATCATCGCCAATACTTTGATAGGCAAAAACTTTTTTAGAAGATGTTACATATAAATTTCCATTTGCGCTAAAATCTAATCCGAGTAATGAAGCATACTCACCAGAATTTAAAGTGTAGCTTGGTATTGTACTACCATTTAAAAATATTTCGGTATTGTCTTCATCTGCAACTAAAATAACTTTTTCTACTTCATCAATTCCAGTACTTTTTATGAAAATATAATCGCTACTTGTTATTCTCTCCACTGGAACTATTTGATCAAAACCTAAATCAAGATTAGCTACTGCATTAGAACCTCCAAACGAACCGCAGTTAACGGCAATAGGCTTGTCGGCTAAAACTAAAGAACCAATTAATCCATCTCTATTTTCATTAGTTGGCCCTTGAACCGACATAACATAGCTTTCTCCTCTATTCAGAACAATGCTGAATGGGGAATCTCCTGTTGCACTATTAACTAATTG
Source organism: Flavobacteriaceae bacterium (assembly GCA_947456955.1). Classification (GTDB taxonomy): domain Bacteria; phylum Bacteroidota; class Bacteroidia; order Flavobacteriales; family Flavobacteriaceae; genus Flavobacterium. Next base: position 82,810 of record CANGTQ010000008.1, read on the forward strand.
CACTCCGGTTTTCATTCCACTAAACGTGACCGTTGTATTATTTTCTGTTGCTAAAACGGAAACAAAAGTGTAATGAATATCAACATAATTATTAACTAAAGTATTCGTAAAAGCACCAACTCTAAATCGTAAACCAAGAGCAGCTAATCCTTTTGAAACTATTTGTCCGGCTTGATTTCCATTACCAGCGGTTACTCTGGCAGAAACATAAACCAAATCATCGGCTTCAACTATATAACCTTTATTGTTTAAAACACCACTAGCCAAAGATTGATCAACATGAAGTTGCGTATCGTTACCAAAACCTACATTATAAACATATGGGACGTTTCTTGAAACGGTTCCGACGATGGTATTTCCGCCAAGTTCTATAATTCTGAAATTTACAGGATTAACATTTGGGGTTGAAATATAAAGAAATTGTTCTTCAGATGTTACACTTAATGAACCGGAAAGTGGCGGTATGTAATGAGTTTTACTAAATTGGGAAAAACAATTCAACGAAAAAAGCAAAACAAAAAGTATATAGAAAGGTATTGTTTTCATTCGATAAAATTAGCAAATAAATAAGAAAACATAAAAAGAACTTGTCCTATTTATGTTTTCTTTTAGAAATGATGAATATTTGAACTATAAATCTCTCTTTTTGATTATTTTATAAGATAGAAAAATGAATAAAGTTGTCCAAACCAAAACGATAAAAATGGATGAGAACTGTACACTATAGTCTTTTACATTTGTATCGCCAACGGCAGTTTGAATATTTTTTATCACACTTAATCTTGTAATTGGTTCAACAATTAAATTACTCATCGACTCTAATGGAAAGAATTGAGTAATTTGTTTGGCGGTATTACTTTTCGGAAAAACTTTAAACGTTAAAATTCCATTGGCTATTCCTTCAATAATATTCCAAACAAAAAGAAATCCAATAGCAAAAGCGGAACGTTTTACAAAAACTCCTAAAAACAAACAGAAAGAGAAAAATCCGACTAACTTAACAAAGTAGGCAAGTAAGTAGTCCATATCAGAAAAGACAACACTTAATTCGGTATATGATGAAAAACTATAGCCTAAAATCAATGACATTATAAAAACAAAAAAAGTGGAAACAAAAGCAAAAAGAACTACGGTTAAGAATTTAGAAAGTACAAATTCTTTTTTGCTCATTCCGTCAATTAGGTTTTGTTTTAATGTTCCGTAACTGTATTCGTTAGCCATCATTGAAACAATGACAATGGCTAAAAAGAATTTAAGAATTGCAGCAATGTAGGTATTGAAATGCCATATAAAGGGAAAATTGAAAATTCCCATTTCAGCAAAATGCAATTGAAAATTCCCAATCTTGATATTAATGGAAGCAATCAAAGCAATAAACGATAATATAACAAAATAACTTATTGTTAATACTCTACTGGCACGGTTTTTCCAGATTTTTTGTAGTTCTATGGCGAGTAATCTTTTCATATTAGTTTTTGGTTAATTCAAGAAACTGATCTTCTAAACTCATTTTTTTAAATACCAAATGACTAAGATAAATTCCATTTTCTATTAAATAACGATTTAATAGTGAAGCATCTAATTGGGTTTTAAAATATGCGATTACTTTTCCTTCCGCTTCTGAAATTTTTTCAACTTCGGGATGATTTTTCAGTATTTCTATAAGGTTGGAATTACTTTCGGCTTGCAATTCAAAAAAACCACTTTGATTACTAATACCATCAACAGTTCCGCTATAAAGGATTTTGCCAAACCTCAAAACCAAAACATGGCTGCACACTTTTTCCACTTCGTCTAATAAATGGGAAGCCAATAGAATTGTTGTTCCTTGTGATGCAATCAAACGGATAATATCTCGAATTTGATGAATTCCTTGTGGGTCCAAACCATTAGTTGGTTCATCTAAAATTAAAATTTCAGGATCATTTAAAAGTGCAGATGCAATAGCCAATCGTTGTTTCATTCCTAAGGAAAAGGTCTTGAACTTACTATCTTTTCTATCGATAAGCCCAACAATTTCTAGCTTTTCATTTATTTTAGAATAATCAATGTTTTTTATTTTGCAAACCAATTCTAAGTTTTCTTTCGCTGACATGTAAGGGTAAAAATTGGGACGTTCAATGATAGCACCTACTTTTTTTAGTGCTTCATGGGTTTGCATTGTTCCGTCAAACCAACTGTATTCTCCGGATGTTTTATTAACAACATTCAAAACAATTCCCAATGTTGTAGATTTTCCCGAACCATTTGGTCCAAGAATTCCATAAACATTGCCTTTATGTATTTCGAGAGAAACGTTATTTACAGCGTGAATTTTGCCATAACGTTTGTGAAGATTTTTAATAGAAAGTATGGTAGATTCCAAGACTAGTTTTTTAAGGTTTTCGATAGGACAAATATAACCTTAATTTGTTGTTAGTCTTTTCGAAAGTAAAACTTAGATAGAAATTGTTTCTTTAAATTCAAATAAAAAAGCGTTTCATTGATTTCTTTAAGTTCAGATGTCAATGTAATTTTTTGACCTCTCATATCATTTGTAACCTGCATTTTGCATATTTTACATTCAAATTCGCTAAAATGATTGTTGATTTTTTTGGTTTCAACAAAGCGATGTCCAAGTATGGAACAACGATAATTTTTTTTCACCATTCCATTAGGTAAGTAATTTGTTTCCATGAAATTAAGTTTTTGGTTTGGTGGAATAAACTTAATAAGTAACAGACAAAAAACCTAAATTAATCGATTAAATACACTATTTTAGTTTTTTACACTAAATATACTTACAAAATCAATTAGTTGTAAGGGACTATGGTTGGCTCGCCAATTTGGAAATCAGGCAAAGATAAATCGTTGTTTTTAAATGTATTAGTTCTAAAAATATTAGTTCCCTGAAGAGGAATTGTGGGATAAAAAGAGAATGAAATTTGGAAACTATTAAATACCAAATAGTCATTATTTATTAAAGCTCCCAAACTAAAAATGGAATATACTTTATCATTAAGTATCCTATTCGTTTCATCTCCTAGTAACCCAAAAGTCATATTGAAGAAGGGACTAAAATGGAATCCATGCCAATTTCCTGGTAAATAAGTTTGCGTTTGAAAAGAGGTAAAAAGTTTTTTGGTTCCATTAATCAATGGATTATTAAAACCTGAAATCCCATTTCCATCAGAAATGGTAATTCTATCTTTTATAGTTTGTGCTCTATTATTTCCTATAACAAGTGTTGGTCTAATAAATTGTCTTATTCTCCAACTTCCTATTGAAAGCAAATTAGTAAAATAGTTAGTTTCAATTCTTAGCGTTGTTTCTTCGGTTATACCACTATTATAAAAACTTCCCAACTCAATATTAGTGCCTAAATAGCCAAACGAAAAATAATCGCCATAGGCAAATCGCCCACTAAAATAAGTTCTTTGGTTATTGTTTTTATCCTGAAATCCACCGGTTATTTCATAAACCTGACCATATGGAACATCTTCAATTATGTCAAAATTGAATAAATATTTGTCTTCAACAAATTTTTGGGTATTAATACCAATAGAGGCTAAATATAATTTTTCAGAAGCAAAAAACTGAGATGGATCGTATTGTAATGAAGGTTTGTTGAAGTAAGCTACGTTTTTATATCCAAAAGTGGTAATAAGATTTGTAGTTCTAGAATCTTCACTTTTTCCTCTAAAGATTTTAAAAGAATGGCCTACCCAATATTGTTGGGTTTGTAATTTAAAATTTTGATTTTCAAAAACTCCTGTTGCATCTGGTAGTGAATCTATATAAAATCTATTTTCAAAATAGGCTCCACCGGCGAATCTTGTTAATGGAGAGAAAAATTGTCTTTCAATTCGCGCACTTCTAGTTGTATTGTTATTCAAATCATTTTGATAAGCAAAGGTCGTTTTGATAAAAGTGTTTTTGATATTATTTATGGTATACTGAGCATCGTATGCTTTTTTGCCGTCATCAAATCTTCGGGTAAAATTATTTTTAATTTCATGACCTAGACCCATAAAATTTCTTTCAGTTATTTCAAAATTTCCTTTAGAACTAGAAATCGCACCGGTCGGAATCAAACTCCATGAATCTAAAACGCGAACAGAAATATCCACAGAATCTTTGCAATTCGGAATTTCAACAGGTTTAATGATAACGCTTCTGACATAGCGTTGTTTTCTGATTAAACGCTCAGATTCTTCGGCTACAAGCGAATCTAATGGCTCGTTTTTTTTGAAAAGTAATAAATTTCGAATGGTCCAATTTTTAGATTTCAGATGTAAAGAATTTCCAAATTTTTCAAATCCTTTATTGGGAACATCTTTGTAGTTATCAACAGCATATCCAAAAGGATCTAAAGTTTCAATCCTAATTTCTCGAATTATTTTACCTTCGTTTCTGTCGAAGGTTTTTTTTATCAAAAATCGCTTACGTGCATTTTTTTGGTTACTAGCAGTGCTTCTTTCGGATTTGAAAAGTAAACTATAAATAAATTTATTGAACTTATTTTTCTTGGAGTAATTTTCTATTTTTTTATAAATTTTAACAGAGTCATTACCACTGTTTTTCTCCTGCGCCGAAATGGTAATGCACACAAAGAAAATAAGTAAAAAGAAATAGCGGTAATTATATTTCATAGCAACTAATCAAATTTAACAAATATAATAGCTTTTGCTAATCTTAATTTATATAATTTCCCTTTTAATTTATAGCATTTGGTTAATAAAAAACCCAACTGTTAAACAATTGGGAATATCATTATAAAAAATTTTGACTGTAGTCTGCTACTGCAAACCTGCCTGCCGGCAGGCTGAATACTAACTTTTCTGTTCTTTATTAAAATACACTAGGTAGTAATACATTTGTTTTTCTTCATCCCAACCTTTTTCTACAAATTTTTCCGCACTTTCCGGATTAATAAAATCGAGTTTAATCTGGATATTCGTATCAAGATTAATTACGTTTTTAATCGATCTTCTTGCATCAGAAACGGCACTGTTTGCTATAGGAAAAGTGGTCACATCCTCAATACTGTATTTTTCGCCTTTGTCAACTTTATAGTTTTTAAATTCCGGAATTAAATCTGGATTATCCAAAACTTCATTAAGAAAATTGCTCTCTTCAAACTGGTCGTTTTTGGCAAAATAATTCACTGAACGATTCATGAACATCACTTCTTCTTTTTTGTCTTCGGCAGGGAAAACAACATCTTTGGCAAATCCTTGACAGAATTTCAAATACTTTTTTGTAATGAAATTTTCATCCTGAAAAGCATCAACCGAAAGGAAATGTTCCAACCAATACCGCGTATCATAACGGTTGCTGTCAACGCTGAGAATCTTGTAACCTTCTTCCTTTTTGTAGTTAAAAATCAAGCAACCTTTATCCAATTTATTCAGATTAATTCCTTGTTGCAAAATCATTTCAAGCGACTTTCCTTTTTCTTCAAACTGCATGAAATCAGACATGATTTCACTTTTGAAAACACCAATGGCATCAACAACATTGTTATCGATGTTTAAGTTGGTTAAATACGCCACATAAACTTCTCCGTTCTTAATATGTGGGTGATTGGATTGCTCATAGAGATGATTGGTAATCTTCTTTGAAACCTCATGGATATCATTTGGATTGGTAAAAATTTCAGATGCTATATTGAACATGTCGTTGTATTCTAGATCAACTTCATGAGCAAACTGGAAATAATTTTCCTCTTTTTCGCGAAACGATTTGAAGAAATATTCCTTTAACAAAGGAACAATTTCGTCGTTCAAATTATAAGGTTGATCCGAGAGAAATACTGATTCATTTTTGTTTTTGTTTCCAACTCGGTGAATGGATAATGACTCAATGTGCGTATTAAATAGGTTTATCATTTTTTTTTTTTTTTGTTTCTGAGTAGCTGAGTAACTGAGTAACTGAGTGTCTGAGTGTCTGAGTGTCTGAGTTTATTTTAATTTTTTTGAAAAGGAAATAATCATAGCCTCAAGTTCTAGTGTTTCTTCATATATACTTTTAAATTCGTTTTCGTTTAAGTAATTGATGTTTTTTGCAATCTCGATTTGTGTTTGAAATTCAAATAAAGAGCTGATAGCAATATTTATAAATCTGGAAAATTCTTTATTACTACCTCTTCCAAATCCTTCTACTATATTACTCGGGAGTGATATGGCGCTTCTTCTGATTTGAGATGTTAAACCAAATAATTCTTCCTTTGGAAATTTTTCTGTTATTTGATAAGTATTAGTTACTAAAGTCATTGCTTTTTGCCAAATAAATAAGTCTCTGAATGTTTTCATGTTGTACATTTTTAGTTTACACAAACATAAGAAAAAACTTAGTTACTTAGGCGCTCAGTAACTCAGTAACTCAGCAACTCAGCCTAATTCCAATTCTCTTCAAATCCATAATCTTCAAAACTATCATCACCGCCAAAAGCATCTAAATCATCTTCATCTAAATCATCTTCAAATTCAGAATAGAAATCTTCACCTTCAGCTTCAAACTCTTTTTCAGGAGCAATAGCTGGTAAATCTCCATGAGAAAATAATAAGCTAGGATACGTTTCTCCGGCTTCAGCTTCTTCAACAGCCGCAAGTTCAACTAGGAATGTCCACATATTGATAAAATCATACACATAAATCATCTTAGTCTGATCTTCGCTAAGCAATTGATTTAATGTATAATCACTCATTGTTTTTTGTTCACCAGGTATATCACCAGTATCAAACATCGGGATTTCGTCTTCCTGATTCCAAGTATCATCACAAGTATAAAATGAGGCAACTTCTAATCCGTCAAAACCAAAAGCATTGACGATAGCGTTATGTAGATCTTCTAAAGTAGCTTCTTCCTGAATAGCAATATCTCTGAAAACATCCTCTTCTGCATCAAGAATTGCTCTGAATTTATAAATCATAATCGTATTTTTAATAAGCCAACAAATATAAATTATAAATTCAGAATTCTGAATGATAAATGTGAATTGTTGAAAAGATATCTATTACTTTTCTGGAAAATAAATTAAGATAAGAATAGAATAAAATTGTTCCAAATTTTAAGTAATTTGGAATTATAAGTTATTCAAAAACTTTCAATTTTGAATGAGATATTTTAGAAAGTGAATCTTTGAATAATTTAATGAATTGGGTTAATTTTCTTTTTGATTGAAATAAGATGATAATGAATTCGATATGTTCAATTTTTTAAATGTAACAACTTTTACTGATGTTTTTTTTTTCGATAAAAAATGCCTCTAATAGTGTCTAACTTTTTGAGGCATGTTCATTTTTCTGGTTTTTTATTTGATAAAAACTTTACGAATCCCTATTAATATAAAAATTAGTACGGTATATGTAATAAAAAATGGCACTATCAATTCAATCCAACCCATTGGCAGCATCACTGCAATAATTAATAGTTGAAATCCTAATCCATACAAAGAAAGCAAAGTCATGAACCAATTTGGGAAGTTTTTTACTTTATACGCTTGTTGGTCTAAAGCGTGAATAATTTTGTCAAATGCTCCGTAAACTATAGTGTATATTCCAAATAAAATGTTGACCGATTTTTGACTTTCGGCAGGTAATGCTTTAGGGGTTTTGTATTCGAATATTTTACTTGTACTATCACCGCCAACCGATTTGTTTCTCAAAATAACATAATAGTAATTATATAAAGTGCCTTGTAATTGGATACAGATAAATGCCAAGAAAGTAAACCAAATAGAAGTTTTAGAAACATAACAAATCGCCATCAAAAACATAAAATTTAGAACGATATCAAACACACTATCTAAATAACGTCCCGAATAGGAAGGTGTTTTTTTTAGTCGGGCCAATTCGCCATCGGCAGCATCAATTCCCGATTTTAGAAGGATAAAAAATGCGGCAAAAAAATAATGATTATTCAGAATGCAATAAATAGCAATCAATCCGGTAAGACCAAATAGTAAAGTAACATGAATAGGAGTGAAGCAAGTATTCTTTAATTGATGAGCAAAAAACCTTCCGAAAGATCTTCCATAATCTGATAAATCTAAAAATTTATCCTGAGCTGTAAGTTTTGACATTTAACATTCATAAACAAAGAATTGCGACAATATAGTCGGGCGGCAAATATAGATTATAAAATTGTTTTTTTACTATTAGATTCCAATACCATATAAAATTGAAATCCAAAAAGCAGTGTTGCCAGCATTACATGTATAGTTTGTGTTCCAAAAGGGAAATCTAAATAGTACATCATTATACCTGATAGTATTTCGATAAAAATCAAGAATACAATCCAATTTATTTTTTTTAAGTGAAGTTGTAATTTTCTATTTCTTAGAAACAGATAGAAATTAGCAAGCAAGACAATTATAGAAAAAGTTCTGTGGAAATAGAAACTTAAGGACGGATTTTGAAGCCATAATATTTTTGGTGCGCCTGTTTCCGATAGTATATCAACATGTTCTCTAACACTCGTTCCTAAGAGGATTTGAATAATAGTTAAAATAATAGTTAAGAATAAAATTTTATTAAACGTGCTATCTAAAATAAAGGACTTTTCCTTTTTTTGAACTTCATAAATAAGATACAATTGGAAAGAAATGATTAACAAAGCAGCTAGCATGTGAGTGGTAATTTTAAAAGGATTTAATTCCGAATCGACTACTGTCTTTCCAAGCCATGCTTGAAAACCCATTAAAATGCATATAAAAAATGAAATATAAATAAGTTTTCTATTTTCTTTCCAATACCCAAATGAAAAAATAAAAGTTAAAAAACAAGCAATTCCTGCCAATGCGCCAAGTAATCTATTGATATATTCCACCCAAGTGTGTAATGGATTGAAAATGGCGTAGTCATGTTTAGTATATTTTTCCCAATTAGTTGAATCAAAAGTTGATTTAGCTACAAAGTCTTCTTTTGCCACCAAAAGAGTTTCCTCTTTAATAATAACTTGTCCTTTGTTATATTCTTTTCCTTCTGTAAATAATAATTCTTGTTTTTCAGTTGGTGGAATGTAATAGCCAAAACATTTAGGCCAATCAGGGCAACCCATTCCTGAACCTGTTAGTCTAACAAAAGCGCCAGCAAAAATCACAAGATAAACAAGGACTAAAGCTATTTTTGCCGATTTCGGAAAATATTTTTTCATATTTTTTGGTTCTAAGTGACTGGGATTCTTTTTAATTAATCCTACAAACTTATATTGCTTTTATTTTTTTAATCTTAGACAAATTATAATTACCCTATTAATATATTTTCAAATTAAGATACTTTTTTCAATCCTAGCTTTTCTGCTCGTTTTAAAACAAAATCATACGCTGCTTGGTATTCGTTCGGAATTTCTCCTTCTAAAATGGCTTCTTTTACGGCTTCTTTTAAAACGCCAATTTCGCGTGAAGGTTTTAAATTAAAGAGTTCCATAATCTCTTCACCAGAAATAGGTGGCTGGAAATTACGAACATGATCGCGTTCTTCGACTTCAATTATCTTCTTGCGAACAATATCAAAATTGTTGTGATACTTTTTAAATTTCGTCGGATTCTTAGTAGTAATATCCGCTTCGCACAACGTCATCAAATTGTCCACATCTTCGCCAGCATCAAACACCAAACGACGCACAGCCGAATCGGTAACGATATCTTCCGAAAGAACTATTGGACGGGAACTCAGCATTACCATTTTGGCAACAAACTTCATTTTTTGGTTCAATGGCATGTGCAATCTTTCGAAGATTTTCTTTACCATTTTTCCACCAAGGAATTCGTGTCCGTGAAATGTCCAACCTTGTTTTTTGTTGAATTTTTTAGTAGGTGCTTTTCCGATATCGTGCAGCAAAGCAGCCCAACGAAGCCAAACGTCATCAGTATTCGGACAAATATTATCTACTACTTCTAGTGTATGATAGAAATTATTTTTATGGGTATGTCCTTCTATTTCTTCTACATTATTTAACGCTGTAAGTTCAGGAAGAATAATTTCTAAAAGTCCAGTTTTATATAAATGTAAAAAGCCAATCGATGGTTTTGGTGTAGATAAAATTTTATTCAATTCGTCCACAATTCTTTCACCAGATATAATCTTAATGCGTTCTTTATTTCTTTCGATAGCCTCCAATGATTTGGCTTCAATAACAAAGTCCAATTGCGTCGAAAAACGAATGGCTCGCATCATTCGCAATGGATCGTCGGAATAAGTTATATCGGGATTTAAAGGCGTTTTGATGATTTTGTTTTTCAAATCGCTCAAACCATCAAACGGATCAACTAATTCGCCATAATTACCTTTATTTAAAGAAAAAGCCAAAGCATTGATGGTAAAATCACGACGATTTTGGTCATCTTCAAGTGTTCCGTTTTCTACGATAGGATTACGACTGTGCTCGGCATAACTTTCTTTTCTGGCACCCACAAATTCGATATCCATTTCTTTATAACGTAGCATTGCAGTTCCATAATTTTTGAAGACTTGTACTTTGGGTTTATTTTGTAATAATTCAGAAACTTTTAAAGCTAATTCAATTCCAGAACCAATGGCAACAATATCAATATCCTTCTTAAAATCGCGTTGCAGCAAATAATCACGTACAAAACCGCCAATCACATAACTTTCGAGGTTAAGTTCTTGAGAAGCTTTTGAAATGATTTCAAAGATTTTGTTATTTAATGCTTTTGTGTAGTTCATAATTTAATTTGAAAATTTGAAAATTCTAAAATTTGAAAATTAATTCGTAATCTTCAAATCTTCAAATCTTCAAATCGAATCATTTTCTAATAATTTTCACCTGACTATCACACGTTAATTTGATAATCGTCGACGGTTTATCGCAAATTTTTTCGTGATGCAAATTTACTACATAGTCCACACCTTTTATAATTTCGGGAGCAATTTCTTTGAAAGATTTTGGACTAAACATTCCCGAGATATTTGCCGAAGTCGAAACCAATGGTTTTTTCATGCGTTCCATCAGTTTGAAACAAAAAGGTTCTTTAACCAATCGAACGCCAAGCGTTTTGTCATCAGCAATAATATTGGCTGCAACATTTCTTGGATTATCAAGTATTAAAGTCGTTGGCTTCTCTGATAAATCAAGGATTTGCCAGGCAGTTTCTGGAATTTCCTTGAAAACATTGTACATCATTTTTTCGCCATTCATAAGTACTATCATGCTTTTGCTTTCTTCTCGTTGTTTTAAAGCATAGATTTTTTTCACTGCCTCAGCATTGGTAGCATCACAGCCAATTCCCCAAACCGTATCAGTAGGATAGAGGATGATGCCACCATTTTGGATGACTTCGAAGGCTTTGTGGATTTCAGTGTTGATGTCGTTCATGATTTATTTTAATTTGTATACACCAAAGAATTTTTTAAAACTTTTACTTATAACTTTATACTTGACGATAATTTTGTTTTTCCAGCTTAATTTTAGCCATTTGTTATGAGGCAATAATTCATTTTTGATTAGCACATTCGCTTCTTCAGAAAGCACAAAATCGGATTTTAATTTGTTCCATTTTACATTGTCATAACCGTTAAAATTATTAACCTTATTTTTTTCATGGATTACAGCAATCCAAAGGCGTTTGTGATTCACTTGTTTGATGCGGGTTTCCTTTTTCCACATGTTGTGGTGGTAATACCAAATGGTTTTCGGGTCGTCATTTTTTTCAATTAAACTCATGAACGGATTGAAAATATGCTCTTTTTTACCCAACATAACTGTTGGTCGAATTTGTAACGAATAGCCTTTAATAATATCCAAAACCAGATAATCTTGTTGCTTAAACTGCAACTGAATTTCATTTATAAAATCTTTGTGCACTGAATCGTCATTGTCAATTCGAGAAGTAATGAGATAAGGTTTTTTATTTGGAATCGCGCTAATATATTTTTTCAATTCATCATAAAACTGCGGCATCCCATCGATATAAAACACTTTGAAATTGAGTTGGTTTTGAATCAATTCGGATATTTTGGTTTTAAATTTTTCAGGTGTCGTAATATCAAAATACAGCAACCATTCAAAATTCTGATTGGTTTGAGCCAAGATAGTCGGAAAGCAGAAGTTCTCAAAAAACCACATGCGTTCTTCCATCCAATCGTTGGTAAGCAGTTTTTCGTTGTTTTTGGTTACATCCCATTCCGGATTTCTGAGGTTGAAACGGGTAACTAAAAGGTGATTGAACATATTTATTTATAGATTTAAATAATCAAAAGCTTTGTTGGCAAATTTCAAATTGGTTTCACGACAATCTTCTAAAACACCACTGTACGATTGTACTTTTTTCAAATCGGCTTCAAAGTTTGTGAAAGTAGAAATCACAGGTTTGTATTTGAAATTGTAAAACTTTGAGGAATTCGGGAAAACCATTACTTTTTTGCCCAACATCAACGACCAATACATCGCATGATAACTGTCAGTTAAAATCGTATCTGTTTCGCCAATAAACTTTACTACATCCTCAAATACTGCATTGTTTGCTGTTGATGGAAATTGCTTAAATTTATTCAAAACACTTTTATCGTTCAACGTTTTCTTGTGGAAAATCATCCCGATTTCATTTTTCACCTCGTGTTTTTTGTCAAAAATAGGGTGCAAACAACTCACACAAGGAACCCATTCTTCTTTCATTCCATAATCGCGAACACCGATCAAACCAAATTTGGAAGTATCTACATTGTATTTGGAGATTTTACCATAAGTACTTTTTTCTTTCGCATTGTGTCCTAAACCCCATAGTACGGTTTTCTTTCCTTTATCGCCCAATTGTTCAAAAAGTTTCATCTGTAAATCAAATCCCTCTCGGTTAAGCAATCCACCACCGCCAATAATCAAGGAGTTTTTTGTGATTTTTTCAAACCAATTGTCTCGGATAGCTTCGTCTCTTTTATAATCAAAAATGTCCAGGTGTTTGCCTTTCAACTCATTAAAATAATGATGAACGCCACAATAAAAATCACCTATATTTGTTGGGTCATAACGATGTAAGTTTACAACATCTATATTTTCATGAATCGGATTTTTGAGAATCCTGTTGATGACTTCTTTTTTACGAGCAGATCGGTTAAAGTGAGATAGTTTGTTTAAAAGGAATTCGGATATAGACATTTATCATATAAATTTTGGTAAAAATAATCATTTTGTTTCAGTCTTAAAGCCAATTAGTTACTTTTACTAATATTATTATTCAAAAAAAATACAATAAAAATCAGCTGAAGTTGTCTTTAAAATTGTATTTTTCATTTTTAAAATAAAATGGAATTATCAGTTATTATTACAACTTACAATTCAGAAGAATGGTTGCGCAAAGTGCTTCTTGGCTATGCTATTCAAACCTTTCAAGATTTTGAGATTATAGTTGCCGATGATGGTTCAACAAGCAAAACTAAAGACGTTATACAGCAATTTCAGGATAAATTTAAATATCCGATACTTCATGTTTGGCATAAAGATGAAGGATTTAGAAAATGTAAAATTCTCAATAAAGCTATAGTACAATCAAGTGCTGATTATTTATTATTTACCGATGGTGATTGCATTCCGAGAAAAGATTTTATTGCCAATCATCTCAAGCAAAAAGAAAAAGGCTATTTTCTTTCCGGCGGTTATTTTAAACTACCTATGTCGATTTCCAAAACTATTTCAGATGACGATATTCTGTCTCAAAAATGTTTTGAATTTTCGTGGCTAAATAAGCAAGGATTGAAGCTCAATTTTAAAATAACCAAACTTATTCATAATAGCTATTTTGCTGCATTTATGAATTGGGTAACACCAACAAAACGTTCTTGGAATGGCCATAATTCTTCCGGATTTAAATCGGATATTTTAGCCATAAATGGTTTTAATGAATTGTTGGATTATGGTGGTGAGGACAGGGAAATGGGTGAGAGGTTGTTCAATTTAGGATTGTTTTCAAAACAAATTCGCTACAGTGCCATTTGCCTGCATTTAGACCATGCGCGAGGTTATGCTAATGCAGAAAAAATTATGAACAATATGGAGATTCGGCGATACAACAAAAAGCATCGAATAATCCGAATTGAGAATGGGATTGATAAATTGAAAATATAATTACCTTTGCAACATTATAATCACAAAGATTTTATGAAGAGCAAAGAAGATAGAGAAGAGATAATAGACAAAACAAAATCTATCATCTATTAGTCTATTATCTATTATCTAAAAAACAATTATGAAAATATCAGTTATCGTTAGTACTTACAATGCCGAAGAATGGTTGGAGAAAGTATTAATCGGCTATAGTGTTCAAACTTACAAAGACTTTGAATTGATCATTGCCGATGATGGTTCCCAGCCTTTAACTAAGGAATTGATTGATAGTTATGCCAAAGATTATCCGGTTCCTGTTCGTCATTTGTGGCACGAAGACCAAGGTTATCGTCGTCAGGAAATTTTGAACGTAGCCATAGTTGAAGCAGCTCACGAGTATATTATTATGACTGATGGTGATTGTATTCCACGAAAAGACTTTGTGGAAATCCACGCCAAATTTGCCCAAAAAGGCCGATTCCTTTCCGGAGGTTATTGTAAGTTGTCTATGAAGTTGAGTAAAGAAATTGCTAAAGATGATATACTTTCCGGTAGATGTTTCGACTTAAAATGGCTGAAAAGCATCGACAAACTCAATCTTTCTAATGCCTTAAAAATCGGAGCGAGTGATTTTTCGGCGAATATTTTAGACTTTATCTCTCCTACTAACGCATCATTCAATAACTGTAATTCTTCCGGTTTCCGTGAGGATATGATTGCTATTAACGGTTATGACGAGCGCATGAAATACGGCGGACCGGACAGAGAATTCGGAGAGCGTTTGGAAAATAACGGCATTAAAGGAAAACAAATCCGACACAAAGCCATCGTATTGCATTTGGATCATCCGCGTGGCTATAAAACACCGGAATCGTTAGCGGCTAATTTGGCCATTCGAAAAGAAGTTAAAGACCAAAAAATAGTTTGGACACCTTACGGTATTAAAAAAGGAAACCAATAGTTCATGAAGATACTAGTTACCGGAGCAGCAGGTTTTATTGCCTCACACCTTTGTGAAAAACTACACGATTTAGGTCATGAAGTAGTTGGGTTGGATAATTTTAACGATTATTACAGTTCGGCGTTAAAACGTTTAAATGCCTCCGATTTGAAAGCCAAAAGTATTGAAGTCATCGAAATTGATTTGAATGACAACTTGCAAACGGTCTTCCAAAAACCTTACGATTATATTTATCATTTAGCCGCGCAACCCGGAATTTCAGCCGAAACTCCGCTGAGCGATTATGTGACCAACAATATTTTTGCTACCCAAAACTTGCTCGATGCGTTAGCAAAGTTCAATCCGAATTTACAATCTTTTATCAACATAGCGACTTCTTCCGTATACGGTTTAGTAGCTAATGTGGATGAAAATGTCCCTGCCAAACCTATTTCTTTCTACGGTAGTACCAAGTTGGCAGCTGAGCAATTGGTCTTGGGACAACAACGTTTGGGTAAGTTAAAGGCTTGTTCCATTCGATTGTATTCGGTTTACGGACCCAGAGAACGCCCGGAAAAATTGTACACCAAACTCATAGAGAATTTGTATACAGATAAACCTTTTCCGCTTTTTGAAGGCAGTGTAAAACACGAAAGAAGCTTTACTTTTGTCGGAGATATAGTAGATGGCTTAGTGGCTATTATCGGGAAAGAAGATATCGTCAATGGTGAAATCATTAATTTAGGTACCGACGAAGTACACACTACGCAAGAAGGTATCAATTTGGTGGAAGAAATTATGAACAAAACGTTGATTACCGACCATAAACCTGCGCGTAATGGCGACCAGGAAAAAACTTCGGCGGTGATTAACAAAGCCCGAAATTTATTGGGTTACGAACCGAAAGTTTCTTTCAAAAAAGGGTTGGAACAACAAGTAAAATGGTATTTAGACAAGTTTACTTCGTAACTCTGAGAACAAACGCTTTTAACTTTTCGGCAAACAATTCCGGTCTCAATTTTTCATACCATTCAAAAGCCAACGCTTTGTAGTTTTTTGCATGCTTTTGATACAATTCTGGGTAGTAATCACTCAAGTGAACGATGTCGTAAAATCCGGTTTCTTCTTTAATGTTCCAAGAAGTTCGGTTAATCCAAGGGGCGTAGATAGTAAACGTCGGCACATTCAAAGCTTTTGCCATATTGGTTGCTCCGCCTTCGTTTCCGATTAAAGCATCACATTGGGATTGAAGTGCGATAAAATCTCTTAAATTTTTGGCATAAAATGCTAAGTTGATTTTGGCCTGAGTTTCTTTGGTACACAAATCATAAATGGCTTTCACATCTTCCAACTGATTCGGCATATAATTGAAAAGCATTTGAACATCTTTTGTATTGGCAATGATGTCTATAGTTTTCGCCATGTATTTTGGTGGCAGACTTTTATTCTTTCCGCTGCCTAAAATCCCAATCATAAAGATGGGTTTGGAAGTGTCGCAATTTTCTTTGATAGCCGTTTTAGCTTTCTCGATTTCTTCTTGCCGCAAATGAATCTGCGGATAAATCATTTCCACTTCTTTGTTCAAAGCCGTTTTGGAAAGCAATAATCGATAAGCATTGGCTGTCGCATTGCAATCGGCATCAGGAACTATAGTTTTGGTGTAGAAAAATTTAGTGTACCATTTATAATGACCAACAATCGTTTTAGCACCCGAAAAATAAGCCGGCAAAATACTATCCCATTTCCCATAAACATCAATTATGGTATCGTATTTTTCCTTTTTTAATTTCTTTCCGAATTGATAAAGATTAAGGAATCCTTTGTGCACTTCAGGTTCAAAGAAAATCATCTTGTCAATAAACGGATTGTTATCAACTACCGCAAAAGTGTTTTTCTGAATCAGATAATGTACTTCGGCTTCGGGATGATTTTTTTTTATAGTTTCACAAATCACAGTACTGGCCAACACATCGCCAATCATTTTGATTTGTATTACCAGTACTCTCATTTAAAGTTTGAAGTTAGAAGTTAAAAGTACGAAGTTGTTTTAAACCGCCACATCATATTCTCTCAACGCATTGTTAAGCGATGTTTTCAAGTCAGTTGATGGTTTGCGAGTTCCAATTATCAATGCACACGGCACTTGAAAATCGCCGGCAGCAAATTTCTTTGTATAACTTCCCGGAATTACAACGGAACGAGCTGGTACATATCCTTTATATTCTATAGGTTCACTTCCTGTGACGTCAATGATTTTTGTTGATGCTGTCAGACAAACATTAGCTCCAAGTACTGCTTCTTTTTCCACACGAACACCTTCAACAACTATACATCTTGAACCGATAAAAGCACCATCTTCAATGATAACAGGTGCGGCTTGCAAAGGTTCTAAAACACCACCAATTCCAACACCTCCTGAAAGATGGACATTTTTACCAATTTGGGCACAACTACCCACGGTTGCCCATGTATCAACCATAGTTCCTTCGTCTACATAAGCGCCAATATTTACATAACTTGGCATCAAAATCACCCCTTTAGAAATGTATGCACCATAACGAGCAGTTGCTGGTGGAACTACACGGATTCCTTTTTCGGCATATCCGGTTTTTAGCAACATTTTATCGTGATATTCAAAAATTCCAGCTTCCCAAGTTTCCATTTTCTGAATCGGAAAATACATCACAACAGCTTTCTTAACCCATTCGTTTACTTTCCATGACCCTGTGCTGAGCGAAGAAGAAGTATTAGCAGTTGGTTCAGCAACACGTAAAGTTCCTGAATCAAGTAATGCAATAACTTCTCTAATCGTTTTTAGAGTTGTTTCATCTTTTAACAATTCTCGGTTTTCCCAAGCTTTTTCAATAATGGATTGTAAGTTGTTCATGGATTTTGAATTTTAGCAAAGATAATTGCATTTTTTTTAAATTATTTATATAAATGATTTTTAATGTAACTTTGAAATAAAAACAAATGTCAAGAATTCTCGCCATTGATTACGGAATAAAACGGACAGGAATTGCCGTCACCGACGAATTGCAAATCATTGCTTCTGGCTTGACAACCATTCCATCGGAAACCGCGATTGCTTTTTTAACTACTTATTTTTCTAAAGAAAACGTTTCAAAAGTACTAATTGGTGAACCAAAGCAAATGAATGGCGAACCATCTGAAAGTACTCCGATTATAGAAAAATTTGTTACTGCTTTTAAAACGGCTTTTCCCGAAATGCAAATAGTAAGAGTTGATGAACGTTTTACTTCTAAAATGGCATTTAAAACTATGATTGACAGCGGATTAAAAAAGAAGCAACGTCAAAATAAGGGATTGGTAGACGAAATTGCTGCTACCATTTTACTTCAAGATTATCTGACACGAAAAATGATTTAATTTACCTATTTTTGCAAAAAAAAAAATCAAAAATGATTATTCCTATTTACGGTTATGGTGAACCAGTTTTGCGACAAGTTGGAGAAGAAATTACACCCAACTATCCTAATCTTTCTGCCATTATTGACAATATGTATGATACAATGTACAATGCTTATGGAGTTGGATTAGCCGCTCCTCAAGTAGGTTTACCTATTCGTTTGTTTATAATCGATACTGAGCCTTTTAGTGATAGTAATGATTTGACAAAGGATGAGCAACTGCAATTAAAGAATTTCAAAAAGACATTTATCAATGCCAAAATGATTCTTGAAGACGGCAAAGAATGGGGTTTTAATGAAGGATGCCTAAGTATTCCCGATGTTCGCGAAGATGTGTATCGAAACGAAAGAATAACCATTGAATATTGTGATGAAAACTTTAATAAAAAAACGGAAGTTTTCGATGGCTTAATTGCCCGTGTTATTCAGCATGAATACGATCATATCGAAGGAGTTTTGTTTACAGATAAAATTTCAATGTTAAAAAAGACACTGATTAAAAAGAAGTTACAGAACATTATGGATGGTAAATCTTTCCCTGATTATAGAATGAAATTTGCCAATAAAAAAGGAAGAAGCTAAAGAAATTTCAATTTTTGAAATCCCAAATCCCAATAAAAGCATATTTTTTGGAATTTGGAATTTGTCTTTTGGAATTTGTCTTTTGTAATTTGGAATTTGAATTATATATATTTGTGCCCTAAATTAAATTAAAAAATGAACGTAGAAAAAATATTAGCCATTGCCGGAAAACCAGGATTGTTTGAATTGAAATTGCAAACCCGTTCAGGTTTTTTAGCTGAATCATTACTTGACGGAAAAAAAATTACAGTGGGATTAAGTAGTAATGTTAGCTTGCTTTCTGAAATATCAATGTATACTTATACAGAAGAAAAACCATTAGTTGAAATAATGCGAGCTATTGCTATTAAAGAAGATGAAGGACCAACATCGGTTTTACATAAAGAAGATAATGCCAAATTAATTGCTTATTTTCAAGAGATTTTACCTGATTATGATGCTGATAGAGTTTATGCTTCTGATATAAAAAAAGTATTGAACTGGTATAATATTCTTCAGGCAAAAGGAATGGTTTCGAAAGAAGAACCGAAAGTGGAGAACGCTGATGCTATAAAAGAACAAGTGGTGGAAGAAGTAAAGGCTAAAAAACAAGCAACACCTAAAACCAAAAAATAGTTAATTACTTTCTAATAAATATAAATCCTATTGCTGAATTTCAGTGATAGGATTTATATTTTTACAAAAACAGCTAAAAAATGAATACTCGTCAACAGCAATTGGAAGCTTTCAACAGATTACTTGACATTATGGACGATTTGCGCTCCAACTGTCCGTGGGATAAAAAGCAAACATTCGAAAGTTTGCGTCATCTTACCATTGAAGAAACCTATGAGTTAGGCGATGCGATTTTAAATAACGATTTGCAAGAAATCAAAAAAGAGTTGGGCGATTTGTTATTGCATATTGTTTTTTATGCCAAAATTGGTAGCGAAAACAGAGATAGTTCGTCATCGCTTACTACAGGTTTTGATATAGCTGATGTTTGCAATGATATTTGTGAGAAATTAATTCATCGTCATCCACATATTTACAGTGATGTTGTCGTTGCCAATGAAGAAGAAGTAAAGCAAAACTGGGAAAAACTAAAACTCAAAGAAGGTAAAAAATCAGTGTTAGAAGGTGTTCCTAAAAGTTTACCAGCATTGGTAAAAGCAAGCCGAATTCAGGACAAAGTAAAAGGAGTTGGTTTTGATTGGGAAGAACCGCATCAGGTGTGGGACAAAGTGCAGGAAGAATTACAGGAATTGCAGGATGAAGTTGCAATCGGTAACCAAGACAAAATAGAAGCTGAATTTGGTGACGTATTATTCTCGATGATTAATTATGCCCGATTTCTAAATGTAAATCCCGAGGATGCTTTGGAACGCACCAATAAAAAATTCATCAAACGATTTATGTATCTCGAAAGCAAAGCAGGCGAACTCGGAAAACCACTAATGGATATGACTTTGGCAGAAATGGATGTTTTTTGGAATGAAGCTAAGAAGCTATAGAAAGCAGAAATTTGTAACAGAAAAACTCACTATGAAATTTTGTATAATAAAATTGCACAGAGATACTCAGAGATTTAAAAGAGATACACAGAGCGTATTTATTTTAAATCTCTGTGAATCTCAAAAAATGAAAGTATAAAGAAATCTCAGTGCATCTCAGTGTAACCAATAAATTAATCAGATATCAAACACCTAAATGTTTTTCTCAATTTTCAACTTTCAGCTACCGAGTTTTTTTTACTATATTTGAAAACTAACCAACCAAAAACCAAAATATGTCACAAGAAAAGCACCATTTAAAGCGTTCATTAGGATTATTAGATGCCACAAGTTTAGTGGCAGGTTCCATGATAGGTTCCGGAATTTTTTTAGTAACCGCGGCCATGGCCAGAGATGTTGGCTCAGCCGCATGGATATTAGTAATTTGGTTGGTCACAGGATTATTGACCATGTCGGCTGCCTTAAGTTATGGCGAGTTGGCCGGAATGATGCCTAACGCTGGAGGGCAATATGTTTACATCCAACGTGCTTACGGAAAATTAATTTCATTTTTATACGGCTGGACTGTATTTACCGTAATTCAGACCGGAACTATAGCAGCTGTTGCAGTAGCTTTTTCTAATTACACCGCAGTTTTCTTTCCAATTTTGGAAAACAAAATACTGACTATTGGGGAGAGTTTTTCTTTTACAAATAAGCAAGTTTTAGCCATGTTTATTATTGCTTTACTCACTTATATCAATACTAAAGGTATCCGAAGTGGAAAAATAATTCAGGTGGTTTTTACTTCTGCCAAGTTAATTGCACTCTTTGCCTTGATAACTTTGGGAATTTATATAGGTTTCCATACCAATACTTTTGCTGATAATTTTTCTAGTATGTGGGAAGCCAAGAAAACGGTTTTGGAAGAAGATGGTACTCTGACCATCACAAAATTATCAGGAATTGCGCTAATTGGGGCGATGGGTGCAACCATAATCAATTCATTATTTTCCAGCGATGCTTGGAACAATGTAACCTTTATTGCAGCTGAAATTAAAGAACCAAAAAAGAATATTCCGAGAAGTTTGTTTTTAGGGACACTGATTGTAACCATCATTTATATTTTGGCCAATATTGCTTACCTAGCATTATTACCGTTAAACGGAAGTCCGGACGGAACAGTAGTTCAAAACGGAATTATGTTTGCCAGTCAGGATAGAGTAGGAGCTGCAGCTGCAAGCATTATTATGGGTAATTTAGGTGTGCTTTTGATGGCAGGTTTAATTATGGTCTCTACTTTTGGTTGTAATATTGGTTTGATTTTGTCGGGTGGAAGATTGTTTTATGCTATGGCAAAGGATGGGTTATTCTTCCAGAGAGCAGGAGAATTAAATAATTATGATGTTCCGGAGAAAGCACTTTGGTTTCAATGTCTTTGGGCTTGCATATTATGTATTTCAGGTAAATATGGAGACTTGTTGACCTATGCGACTTTTGCTTCCTTACTGTTTTATATCCTAACAATTGGAGGTTTATTTATTCTACGCAAAAGGGAACCTGATACCGAAAGACCTTATAAAGCATTTTGTTATCCATTTGTTCCCATATTATATATGATTATTACAGGTTTAATTTGTGTTGATTTATTGATTTATGATACTAGAAATACAGGTTTAGGGTTATTCATTGTGGCATTAGGAGTTCCGGTATATTATATTTTTATGAAGAAAAAAGAATAAAAAAAGCCCCGATTTGAAATTTCAAATCGGGGCTTTTTTTTTATTCCTATTTGTTATTGTTTTGCTACTGGTGGTGGTAGTGTTTCCAACATTTCAATTTCAAAAATGATGTTAGCGTTTGGTGGAATTACATTTCCGGCACCTCTTTCGCCATATCCTAATTTTGAAGGAATGAAAACCAAAAGTGTATCTCCAAAATTCATCAGATTTAAAGCTTCAATAAACCCAGGAATTAGACCATCTTTCTTTCCGTAAGGGAAAGGAAATGGCTGATAACCGTTTTGCTTTGCTCTGTTTTCATCGAATTTTCCATACTCTATATTTACATTTTCCATACTGCTGTCAAAAAGACTTCCGTCTTCTAAATAGCCTGCGTAGTTTATATAAACATTATTTCCTTCTACAGGTTTTTTACCCGTACCAGCTTTAATTATTTGGTATTTTAAGCCACTAATTGTCTCGGTTGCAGTTGCTTTAGTTTCGTTTAAATATTTTGCTTTTGCTGCCATAACTGGTCCAAATTTAGCAGTGTACTCTGATTTTTTCTGCGCTTCCAATTCAGCTTGTTTTTTATTGTTCTCAGCAGCTAGAGCAGCATCTTTTGCATCATCACCAGCTTTGTTAGCCATATAATCAGCAAAAGTTTTTGCAGCATCAAATTTATTTGCATCAGCACCTTTTCTAACAATAGTTATTTTACCAATAACATCATCTTGAGCAATTTTATTTACCACATCTTGTCCGGTGATTACATTTCCAAAAACAGTATGCTTTCCATCTAACCAAGGTGTTTCTTTGTGTGTAATAAAAAATTGAGAACCATTAGTTTTTGGCCCTGAATTAGCCATCGATAGAATTCCCGGACTATTATGTTTTAATTCGGCAACAAATTCATCTTTAAAAGAATAGCCTGGTCCTCCTGAACCATTTCCTTGAGGATCTCCTCCTTGAATCATAAAATCAGCAATTACTCTGTGGAATTTCAAACCGTTATAAAAAGGTTTTCCTTTTAGTTTTTCATCACTTACAAAAGTATTGGTTCCTTCGGCAAGTGAGATGAAATTAGCTACCGTAATCGGTGTTTTTTGATATTCTAATTGAATAACGATTTTTCCTTTTGCTGTTTCAATTTCAGCAAATATTCCTTGGTCAGTTGAAGGTGTTACAGGTTTTTTTTCTGATACGGTAAACTTTGTTCCAGTTGGTTTTGTTGCTGGTTTCTTTTTGGTTTGGGCTGTAGCACTTATCATACCAAGGCAAATAAAAAGAAGAATGTTGAATTTAATTTTACTCATGATTTATTGCTTATTATTAATTATTTATTTATTTATTACTTATCAATTATCAATTATCAATTATTTTTTTAATTCTACTTCAAAAATCAAGTTAGCATTTGGAGGAATAACATTTCCTGCACCTTGTTCACCGTAACCAAGAGAAAAAGGAATGAAGAAAATGGCTTTTTCGCCCATTTTTAATTTACTTAATCCTTCTATAAATCCGGGAATCATTCTGTTAGAACCCATTACATAAGGTAAAGCTGAATAGCCGTTTTGCATCGCTCTTTGCTCGTCAAATTTACCAAATTCTTTGGCAACACTAGGGCTGCTTGTGTCAAAAAGCGTACCGTCTTCTAGAAATCCGGCGTATTCTATATACACGTTTTCACCATCTTTTGGTTTTTCTGAAGTCGATTTCTGAGTGATTTTGAATTTAAATCCTGATGAGGTCTTGGTTGCCGATTTCTCTAATTCATTAAAATATACAACTTTTTTATCTTTGACTATTTTATATTTTGCATCATAGATTTTTTTATTTTCAGCGTCAATAGCAGCTTGTTTCTTTTGATTTTCGGCTTCTGCTTTGAGATGGTCAGTAAAGATTTTTACCGCGTCAAACTTTTTAGCTGCTTCTCCTTTTCTAATGATAGTAACTTTTTTAATATAATCATCCTGAACAATAGAATTGACTACAGTCATTCCGTCTCCAACAACACAACCAAAAATTGAATGTTTTCCATCTAACCAAGGAGTGTCTTTCAAAGTAATAAAAAATTGACTACTGTTTGTATTTGGACCCGAGTTCGCCATCGATAAAACACCCGGTTTGTCATGTTTTAAATCGGTAAATTCATCCCTGCACTTGTAACCCGCATCACCAGAACCATTTCCTAATGGATCTCCGGTTTGAATCATAAAATCTTCAGAATCACCATTTGATTTAGAGATAACACGGTGAAATTTTAAACCATCATAAAAAGGTTTTCCTTTAAATTCTTTAGATACAAATTGGTTTTTACCTTCGGCTAACGTAACAAAATTGGCTACCATAATAGGTGCTTTTTCGTATTCAAGTTCTAATAAAAGGGTTCCTTTTGAGGTTTCAATTTCGGCATATAAGCCATCTTTTAGGTCTTTATATTCGTCTTTACAAGATGTAAGACATAACCCGATAACAGCTAAAAAAAGAAAAATATTTTTATTCATTTTTTGGTAAATTAACTTGAGGAGTTATTTTTTCTTTTGGTTTAAAATCATTCAAAGTAACCGTGCAAATAATTGGTTGGTTTGACTTGATCAGTTTGTTATCTCCATGATATCCAAAAGCCATGTGCGAAGGAAAAAGGAAAGTTACTTTTTCATTTTTTCGCATTAATTTGATTCCATCACGCAATCCCATTAAGATATTTTGTTTATCAACAAGATAAGTTTGTGGACGCAATTCAACTTCTGAATATACCACATTTCCTTTTAAATCCATTATTTCATAATCAAATTGAGCCACATCCCCTTTTTTTGGACGAAGCGTATCGTTTTCATTTTTGATTTGATAATGATACCAATAACCTTTTTTTGATGCTAAGTATTGTATTTTGGGATTACTCTTAATTATAGAATCGATTTTGCCTTCTTCACCGGCGATTAATTTTTTATTTCGTGCAGCCGATTCTTTCATAAATGTTCCCGATGAACGTGAAATCGGCATTCGAGCCTGTTGCTGCTGTTTACAACTTAGGAAAGTCATAAAAACGACAATAAGCAAGACTATTTTCGAAAGGTTTTTCATGTTCTTAGATAGTTATTTTTGAAATTAATTCTTCAAATTTATTAGTAGTTGCTTTCATGCTTTCGTATGATTTTCCTCCGGCAGCATTTATATGTCCTCCGCCATTGAAATGCTGTCTGGCAAATTGATTCACATCAAAATTGCCTTGCGAACGTAACGAAATTTTAATGATATTTTCGTCACGATGTTCGATAAAAATCGCAGAAAAATGAATTCCTTTTATGCTTAAACCATAGTTTACGATGCCTTCAGTATCGCCTTTTTGATAATGAAATTCATCCAATTCTTTTTGCGAAAGTGTAATATAAGAAGTTTTATATTCTGGAAAGACTTTTATATTTTGCAGAGCCCTTCCAAGGAGTTGTAATCTGTTGGCTGAATTATCATCAAAAAGTGAATTGTGAATCGCGCTATTATTAATGCCTAAATCAATCAAATCAGCAACAATTCTATGTGTTCTACTCGTTGTTGATGAAAATCGAAACGAACCTGTATCAGTTGTAATTCCGGTATAAATACAAGTTGCTATGGTTTTATCAAGCAGGTCTTTTTTATCCAAATACGAAATCAGATTATAAATCATCTCGCAAGTAGAACCAATAGAAGTATCAGAGTAAGTAACCGTTGCATAAATATCTGGCTTTTGATGATGATCAACCATAATCATTGGCGCCGAAAGTTTATTTAAAACCTGTTCCATTTCACCTGTTCTGTGTAATGCATTGAAATCTAAAGTAAAAACCAGTTCGGCTTCATTCAATATTTTGGCGCCATTTTCTTTGTCATTTTCATAAATCAAAACAGTTTCAGAGCCTGGTAACCAAGCAAGGAAATTCGGAAATTCGTTTGGGGAAATCACAATTGGGTTATGATTCAATTTCAAAAGAAAATGATACAATGCCAATGTAGAACCTATAGCATCACCATCAGGGCTTCTATGTGGAATAATGGCAATTTTTTTTGGTGTTGCCAATAAATTTTGAATGGCTAAAACAGCTTCTTTTTTCATCGTTGGCGAATGTACTAAAAAATGAAATACAGTTTATACAGATTAAGGAGATTTTAAGTTTTATTTGGAGAGTAAAAGTCCAAACCAAACCGCAAAAAGGCCGAGAAGAATACTCAATGCCATATATCCAAATGCCAATAATGAATTGTTACTTTGAAACAGAGTTAAATTCTCCATTCCAAATGTGGAGAAAGTAGTATATCCTCCGCAAAAACCTGTCACTAAAAACCATTTTAATTGGCTATCATTTAAATTGTTTTTGGCTAAAATTCCAATAAATAAACCAATTAAAAAACAACCGATAACATTAGCAATAAATGTTGCCAACGGAAAACTGAATCCCGAAGTTTCGGGACAAAATTTAGAAACAAAAACCGTTGTCAGATAACGAAGAACGCTTCCGATGGCACCGCCAATGGCTATGTATAGAATTGTTTTTAGCATTTTTGATTTAGGAATTAGGAATTAGGATTAAGGAATTAGGAATTAGGATTAAGGACACGAGCGCAAAGCGCGACTGTATGGAGCGAAGCGGAATAAATTAGGAGTTAGGATTTTTATTTCGTCTTCCATCTTCAAACTTCCGACTTCCAGCTGGAGTCGATTTTGGCAAACTGGCCTCTTCCGTCTTGCTCGATGGTTCAATTAATTTGTTTAATTGTTTGATCTCATCATCGGTTAAATCTCGGTACCTGCCAACATGAATATCGAGAGAAATATTGATGATTCTTGTTCTTTTCAAGGCGGTAACTTCATAGTCAAGATACTCGCTCATTCTTCGAATCTGACGGTTTAAACCTTGTGTCAGGATTATTCTGAAGACAAATTTACTGATTTGTTCTACTTTACATTTTCGGGTAACCGTATCCAAAATCGGAACGCCTTTACTCATTTTTTGGATGAAACTGTCCGTGATAGGTTTGTTAACGGTAACTATATATTCTTTTTCGTGATTGTTTCGGGCACGCAGAATTTTGTTCACAATATCGCCGTCATCAGTCATGAAAATCAATCCTTCACTCGCTTTGTCCAATCGTCCAATCGGAAAAATCCGCTTTGGATAATTAATATAATCCACAATATTATCACGAACACTTTGGTTAGTAGTACATTCAATGCCAACGGGTTTGTTGAACGCCAGATAAATTGGTTTTTCTTTTTTTTCTCTAACCAATTTTCCGTCCACGCGAACTTCATCATCAACTGAAACTTTTGTACCCATTTCAGGTACGACTCCATTGATTGTAATTCGTCCTTCATCTAATAATTTATCAGCTTCACGGCGAGAACAATAGCCCGATTCGGAAAGAAATTTATTGATGCGTGTCTGATTGAGTTCCATTGGGCAAATATAAGATAATTTAGCTCCGTTCAGTTCGGTTTTTCATTCAACTGGCAAAGGATTTGGATTTTTTTTTACCACATAGAAACAGAGTTTTTTTAAATTCAATTAAGACGCTTTGCTTAATTTCAGTAGACAATAGCTATGTTATAAAAATTTATTTTTCTTAATATTATCTTATTTTCTATGTTTCTATGTGGTAAAAAAATATAATTTTAAATCAGGTTAGAAATAAATTTCATTTTATTGATAAGTCAGTTAATAAATGGTTTCAAAAAAATAAAAAAAAGGTTTTAAAGTAGTAAGATTTTGCTATTTTTACCCACATGAATATACAAGGAAAACTTATAATTATTGGTGGTGCTGTTGATAAAGGCAGTTTCACCGAGACGGATTTGGATAAAAATGCAGCAAAGAATTTAAACTTTTTTGAAGCAGGTATTTTAAAAAGAATCATTGACGAATCAAAATATAAAACGGCTTCTCGCATTGAAGTAATTACAACCGCTTCTAAAATTCCAAAAGAAATTGGTCCAGAATATGTAAAAGCACTACACTATTTAGGTGCTGATAATGTTGATGTTTTAAATATTGAGCGTCGCGAACAAGCTATGGATGCTGAAGTTTTAGATCGTTTGAAAGCTGCAGATGTTGTCATGTTTACTGGTGGCGATCAGTTGCGGTTGACATCTATACTTGGAGGTACTCTATTTCATGACATTTTATTAGACAAATACCACAATGAAGACTTTGTATATGCAGGAACTTCTGCCGGTGCTGCAGCGGCTTCAAATAATATGATTTATCAAGGAAGTAGTTCTGAAGCTTTGTTGAAAGGAGAAGTGAAAATTACAAGTGGTTTAGGTTTAATTGACGGTGTGATTATCGATACTCATTTTGTTCAACGTGGCCGAATTGGACGTTTGTTTCAAGCGGTTGTAGGTAATCCAAAAGTACTGGGAATTGGACTTGGAGAAGATACCGGTTTGTTGATTACGAATAATTCTATGATGGAAGCAATTGGTTCGGGATTGGTTATTTTGGTTGACGGAAAAGAAATAAAAGACACCAACTTAACGCAAGTTGAATTAGGACAACCAATATCAATTAATCATTTAGTAACTCATGTGATGAGCATTAATGATACTTTTGATTTGACTACTTTCAAAATGACTATAAAGTCTTCACAATACGTTTAAAAAGTTTGTTGTTTATAGTTTGTGGTTTTTAGTTATAACCATAAACTATAAACCATAAACCATAAACTCTACAACAATGAAAGTTATCATTCACGGCGGATTTTTCTCGGAATCTTCTACTAATAACGAAACGAAAGTTGCCAAACAGCAATCGTTGCTTCGTATTGTTAAAGATTCCTTTGACTATTTGAAAACACATACCGCTTTGGAAACGGTGGTTTATGCCGTTTCACTTTTAGAAGATGATGAGTTATTCAACGCAGGAATTGGTTCTCAAATTCAGGCGGATGGTAAAATCAGGATGAGCGCCTCTTTGATGGATGGTTCAACTATGAAAATGAGTGGCGTTATCAATATTGAAGAAGTAAAAAATCCGGTGCAAGTTGCCCAAATTTTATTGAATTATGATGATAAAGTTTTGGGAGGAAGCGGCGCAACCAATTTTGCGAGAGCAAACGGATTTGAACAATTCTCTACCGAAATTCCACAACGACGTTCAGAATATGAAGCTAAATTGGCTGCCACTAGAATAGGTACTGTTGGTTGTGTAGCTTTAGATATGAATGGAAAAATAGCAGTTGCGACTTCAACAGGTGGAAAAGGCTTTGAAATTCCGGGAAGAATATCGGATTCGGCAACCGTAGCCGGAAATTATGCTAATGAATTTTGTGGTGTAAGTTTAACCGGTGTCGGTGAAGATATCGTGAGTGGAGCAGTAGCAGCTAAAATTGTAACTCGTGTTACTGATGGTTTCACTTTAGAAAAAGCATTCGAAAAAACCTTTAATGAACTAAAACCTTTTGATGGTTTTGCGGGTGCAATTGCTATAGACAACAAAGGAAATATTTATCATCTGGATTCACATCCAAGTATGGTTTTTGCCAGTTTTGATGGAAAAACGGAAGAAGTTTTTAATTAGAATTCCTTTTCATATTTCCCAAAGAAAACGAAACCTGAATAATAGCCCCGGGTGGAACTGGCTGCCCTGCCTTGTCGGTCGGCAGGCATGCAGCGTGGAAAGCGGGACGACTGGTTTAAGAAAGACAAACCATGTGCTCCTAAATAAAAAAATCCCAATCTTTCGAATGGGATTTCTATATATAAGTAAGTTAAATAAGATTGTACAAACGTTTATTTTACTTTTTTAAGTACTGCTTTGAAAGCTTCCGGGTGATTCATAGCTAAATCGGCAAGAACTTTACGGTTCAATTCGATTCCGTTAGCTTTTACTTTACCCATAAACTGTGAATAAGACATTCCCTCTAAACGAGCTCCAGCGTTGATACGTTGAATCCATAAAGCACGGAAATTTCTTTTGTTCACTTTTCTATCACGGTAAGCGTAGCACATTGCTTTCTCCACCGCATTTTTCGCAACCGTCCAAACGTTTTTACGACGACCAAAGAAACCTTTGGCTTGCTTCATTATCTTTTTTCTTCTTGCTCTTTTAGCAACTGAATTTACTGATCTTGGCATAATTTTTCTGTTTTTTTTGTAGCAGGCGTACCGAATTTAATCAAGGTAACTTTGTGGCCATACTCCAAGGTTATTTAAATAATTTTTAACCTAAAGGGTCAAGTTTACAGTTTTTAGTCTCAGTTTTCAGTTGTTACTGCTTACTGTGACTGCGACTGAATACTAGATTATCCTTAATTGTTGTTTGATGCTTTTCTCATCTGTTTTGTGAACCAAAGCAGAGTGCGTTAAAGCTAACTTACGCTTTTTAGATTTTTTAGTCAGGATGTGACTTTTGAAAGCGTGTTTTCTCTTGATTTTTCCAGAGCCAGTTACTTTGAATCGCTTCTTAGCACTGGATTTTGTTTTCATTTTAGGCATTTTTTCCTAGTTTATTTAATTTAACTTACTTACTTATTTTGAGTGAAAAGCCATTTGCCACTAGCCATTAGTTTTAAAACTTTTGCCTATTGGCTATTGCCTAATTACTTTGTTTTCTTCTTCGGAGCAATGAACATTATCATTCTCTTTCCTTCTAAAACTGGCATTGCTTCTACCTTTCCGTATTCTTCTAAATCTTGTGCCAAACGCAATAATAAAATTTGACCTTGCTCTTTATATATAATCGAACGTCCTTTAAAGAAAACAAATGCTTTCAATTTTGAACCTTCCTTTAAAAACTTCTCAGCATTTTTTCTTTTAAATTCGTAATCGTGCTCATCTGTCTGAGGACCAAAACGTATTTCTTTTACAACAATTTGTGTAGACTTTGCTTTAAGTTGTTTGTCTCTCTTTTTTTGCTCGTATATGAATTTTCCATAATCCATTAATTTACAAACCGGAGGAACGGCATTTGGAGAAATTTCTACCAAATCTACTTCTTGCTCTTCAGCTAAACGTAGCGCATCGGAGAATTTAAAAACTCCTGGCTCAATGTTTTCTCCTACTAGACGAACTTCTGAAACGCCACGAATTAAATCATTTATTCGGTGGGCTGCTACTTTTTCTACTCGAGGTTGATACCCTCTGTTGTTTCTTATTGCTATGACTTTATTTTTTTAACCTGTCAGCCGACAGGCTGGTTAAACTTCGAATGTTTTTAATGTTTTTCCTATTTCTTCATTAACAATTGCGGAAAATTCTTCAATAGTTACCGAAATATTTCCTTTTCCTTCTTGCCCATGACGACGAACAGAGATTGTTCCATTTCTCTCTTCTTCCTCGCCAACTATCAGCATAAACGGCATTTTCTGTACTTCGGCCTCTCTAATTTTCTTCCCAATCGTCTCGTTGCGGTTGTCAATTAGGGCGCGAATTTCGTGATTTTCTAGCAATTCTAAAACTTTTTTCGCATAATTTTCATATTTCTCGCTCAATGATAGTATAATTGCTTGTTCAGGCATTAACCAAATCGGGAAATTTCCTGCGGTATGTTCTAATAAAATGGCTATAAAACGTTCCATCGAACCAAAAGGCGCTCTGTGAATCATAACGGGTCTATGTAATTCATTATCAGAACCTTTGTAAGTCAATTCAAAACGTTCTGGTAAGTTGTAATCAACCTGAATCGTTCCCAATTGCCATTGTCTGCCTAAAGCATCTTTTACCATAAAATCCAACTTCGGACCATAAAAAGCAGCTTCACCATATTCAATCACATAATTCAAACCTTTGTCGCTTGCCGCGCTAATAATAGCGCTTTCGGCTTTTTCCCAGTTTTCATCACTTCCTATATATTTATCTCTGTTTTCCTGATCTCTCAATGAAACCTGAGCAGTAAAGTTTTCAAATCCTAATGAACCAAATACATACAATACCAGGTCGATTACTTTTTTAAACTCTGAATCCAATTGGTCCGGCGTACAGAAAATATGTGCGTCATCTTGAGTAAATCCGCGAACACGTGTTAAGCCGTGAAGTTCTCCTGATTGCTCATATCTGTAGACGGTTCCAAATTCAGCGTAACGCTTCGGTAAATCTTTATACGACCAGGGTTTGTTGTTGTATATCTCACAGTGATGCGGACAGTTCATAGGTTTTAATAAGAACTCTTCGCCCTCTGCAGGAGTATGAATCGGTTGGAAACTATCAGCGCCATATTTAGCATAATGACCAGAAGTCACATATAATTCTTTTTGTCCGATATGTGGCGTAACGACTTGCTCGTAACCCGCTTTTTTCTGTGCTTTTTTCAAAAATTGCTCTAGTCTGTCTCTTAAAGCGGCTCCTCTTGGCAGCCATAATGGTAAACCTTGACCCACTTTTTGCGAAAAAGCAAACAGTTCTAATTCTTTTCCAAGTTTTCTATGATCACGTCGTTTAGCTTCTTCCAATAACTCCAAGTATTCAGTTAAATCTTTTTGTTTTGGAAATGAAATTCCGTAAACACGAGTCAACTGCTTATTCTTTTCATCACCACGCCAGTAAGCACCTGCAACACTCATGATTTTCATCGCCTTGATAATTCCGGTATTCGGAATATGACCACCACGACATAGGTCAAAGAAGTTAGCATGGTCACAAAACGTAATCGTTCCGTCTTCCAGATTCGTAATCAATTCGGTTTTGTACTCGTTATTTTTATAGACTTCCAAAGCCTCAGCCTTAGAAATCGGACGCATTTTAAATTCGTGTTTCTCTCTCGAAACTTCTAAAACACGGTCTTCAATAGCTTTAAAGTCGGCGTCAGTGATTTTTTTATCACCAAAATCCACATCATAATAAAATCCATTATCTATAGCAGGTCCAAGTGTTAACTTAATTCCGGTAAACTGCTCTTCCAAAACCTGCGCCATTACGTGCGAAGTCGAATGCCAAAAAGCTTTTTTACCCTCTTTGTCATTCCAAGTATATAATATAAGAGAACCGTCGGTGGTTATTTGGGTTTCTGTTTCAACAGTTGTACCATTAAAAGCAGCCGAAATCACATTCCGGGCTAATCCTTCACTGATGCTTTTTGCAACATCCATCGGAGTTGTGCCTTTAGCAAACTCTTTAACCGAAC
Organism: Flavobacteriaceae bacterium; assembly: GCA_947456955.1. Lineage (GTDB taxonomy): Bacteria > Bacteroidota > Bacteroidia > Flavobacteriales > Flavobacteriaceae > Flavobacterium. Next base: position 116,092 of record CANGTQ010000008.1, read on the forward strand.
CATCAGGTAGCGTAATCTTTATCATTCCTAAAATTTTATAGACTGCAAATATATAAGATAAAAAAAACACATACAATATTAGTACTACAATATATCAAAGTATTTGTTTGCAGCACACCATTTAGTTTTCTAAGGACGCTTAGTCCCGCTCTCCGCTCTATCTTTTGCAAAAGCAAAAGGATGCCACTTCTACCTGCCTGTCGGCAGATAGGTCGGGGCTAAATACACGTTAAGTCGTGTCCATGACATAAACATTCCCCTCTTGAGGGGTGCCCGCAGGGCGGGGTGGGTTTTTTGTTCATTCCAAATCGATACTCCATAGAAAACGCATAGATAGTGTATCATTACTGTATCAATGATTATGTAAAAACGTTATTTTAAATAGTCTTTTATAAACTATCGATGTAAAGCTTTTGTAAACCTCGCGTTATCAACATCTTAAAAAAAAGGCAAAAAAAGCGTTAAATTTATTTGGATTGAGGTTGAATTAGTTTTTATATTTGCACCCCGCAAGAGAGGCTTGCCCTGAATTTATTTCAGGGATGTTCATAACAAAAACAGATAA
>CANGTQ010000009.1 GCA_947456955.1 Flavobacteriaceae bacterium
ATGTAAAAATATTTTAGACATAAAAAAAACCGTTTAGAGTACCTAAACGGTTGATTTCCTTACTTTCAATTTTGTAGCGAGAGGGAGATTTGAACTCCCGACCTCAGGGTTATGAATCCTGCGCTCTAACCGACTGAGCTACCTCGCCTAATATTTAATTCACTGAATACTTCACCGGTTTCTATTTGTTGTAAGAGTTCAATGATACGCCTTCAGCTTTATTGCGGGTGCAAATATAAAATTAATATCAATGGTTACAAACTTATAGGGTTTATTTTTTTTATTTTTAGAAAAGGTTTTTTTTTTGATTTTATATTCTATATATTTCCAAAAAAATTGTTCAATCATGATTAATAAAATACGTTATGAACTTGAGTTTCCATTAAACTCATCTCCTCAGTTACTATACCAATATATTTCTACACCATCTGGTTTACAGGAATGGTTTGCTGATAATGTTAATTCAAGGGGGGAGTTTTTTACTTTCACTTGGGATCATGTTGATGAAAATGCTCGTCTTGCTTCAAAAAAAACAGGGGAGAAAGTAAAGTTCAAATGGGTTGATGAGGACAGAAAAGATACCGAATACTATTTTGAGTTAAGAATTTTAGAAGACGAAATTACGAAAGACGTATCCTTAATGGTTGTAGATTTTGCAGAGGAAGATGAATTAGATGAATCAAGATTATTATGGGAAAATCAAATATCCGATTTAAAACACGTCATTGGTTCTGTTTAAAATCAATTTTTTAAAAGTTATATTTGTCCCGTCTCATTATAAAACCGAGACGGGATTTTTTTATGATTAATTTTAATGGTATAATTCAAGATTCGGATTTGCAGTTAACAGTTTCTAATAGGTCATTCTTATATGGTGATGGTGTTTTTGAAACTTTGAAAATTGTAAACAATAAAATACTTTTTTTTGAAGATCATTATTTTCGATTAATGGCTTCTATGAGAATTGTGAGAATGGAAATTCCAATGACATTTACCATGGAATACCTTGAGGAACAAATCTTGAAACTTGTTGAGGTTTTAGCTATTAAAGATGCTGCACGAGTACGATTTACCGTTTTTAGAAACGAAGGCGGATTTTATTTGCCAAATGATAACTCAATTTCCTTTGTGATTCAGGCATCTAAATTGGAAAACAAAAGGTATAAAATTCCTAAGATTCAATTTGAAGTTGATTTATATAAAGATTTTATAGTTCCAAGGCAATTACTCTCAACGCTCAAAACAGCTAATAAAATTACACATATAACGGCAAGTATTTTCGCTAAAGAAAATCAACTGGATTCAGCCATACTTATTAATGAAACCAAAAATGTAATCGAAGCAGCAAACGGAAATCTGTTTATGTTGATGGGAAACAAATTGATAACTCCACCAATTTCTGAAGGTTGTTTGAATGGAATTATGAGAAAACAAATTATTACTTTGGCTAAACAAATTGATTCAGTCGAAGTTATAGAAGCGGCTATTTCTCCTTTTGATTTGCAGAAAGCGGATGAACTATTTATAACTAATGTTATCGTTGGAATTCAACCCATCACAAAATACCGTAAAAAAGAATTTGAAGTTCGTTTAGTGAATCAACTGTTAGAAAAATTGAATGCTTTAATAGAAGCCTAATTCAATATCGGATTTTCAGGTGCGTTTGACCAAATTAAATAATCTCCTCCAAGTTCCAAAATTTTCTCTTTCCAAAAATGGGCAGATGCTTTACCCAGAATTTTGTTTTTATATGTATTCTTTATCAAAATCCAAGAGTTGGCTTGCATTTCATTTTCTAATTGCTTTGAATCCCAACCAGTGTATCCCAAAAAGAAGCGAATATTTTTTTTCTTAATCACGCCGGTATTAATTAGCTCTTTGGTGAATTCAAAATCGCCACCCCAAAATATTCCTTCGGATATTTCAATACTATTTGGAATTAAATCTGGGATATTATGAATAAAATATAAATTGTCTTGTTCTACCGGACCACCATTATAGATTTTGAAATCAGAGTCAATCTCGGGAAGTAAGTCTTTAATAGTATATTTGAGCGGTTTATTTAAAATAAATCCAACCGAACCTTCAGAAGTATGTTCGGCTAATAAAATTACAGATCTATTAAAAGACAAGTCACCAATAATAGATGGCTCGGCTATTAACAAGTGTCCTTTTTCTAATTTTGTTGCAATCATTTTGGATTAATTTTTAATAAAGTTGCTAAAAAAATAATTAGTAAACAAACTTCTGAGAACTAAAAACAAAAAAACCATCCCAAATTAATGGAATGGTTTATATACTATGTAAGTAAAATTCTTAGTTTACAGATCCGTCTAATTCTGCACCAGCTTTGAATTTAACTACATTCTTAGCAGCAATTTTGATAGTTTTTCCTGTTTGTGGGTTTCTTCCATCTCTTGCAGCTCTTTTAGATACTGACCAAGATCCGAATCCTACTAAAGATACTCTTCCACCTTTTTTCAACGTACTTCCTACATTTCCTAAAAATGATTCTAAAGCTAATTTTGCTGCTGCTTTTGTTATTCCAGCGTCAGCTGCGATTGCATCGATTAATTCTGATTTGTTCATAATGTTAGTTATTAATTGTTGGTTAAACATTTTGTTAATGAAAACAAATTTAATAGGAATTCCTTACCGTACAAGCGTTTTCGTTTTTTTTTCAAATATTTGTTGATAACTTGCTTCATTTGTTGATAAACCCGTGCTTTTAACCGATTTTTTTTAGATAAAATAGCCTTGAGAGCTTACTCTGCTTGTGCTTTTTCAGAAAAAGTGACTCCATTTAACAGTTCATTTGTCGCCATTTTTTTCTTTCCGGGAAATTGAATACTAATTATTTGGACAAAACCATCATTTACAGCAATTTTAATTTCTTTTTTGGAAGTAATAATTTGCCCAATACGATAAGAGTGATTTTCAATAATAATTTTTGCTTCATAGATTTTTACATTCCATTCTTGATCACTATCTTTAAAATAACACCAAGCTACCGGATAGGGCGATAGTCCACGTATTAAGTTATAAATTTCAGTTGCCGATTTGTTCCAATCGATTTTGCAGTTTTCTTTATTGAGTTTATGAGCCGTTTTTATTTCCAGATTATCTTGCTGAATTGTAGTAACAACAGCACCTTTTTCTATTAACTTTAAAGTTTCAACAACGGTATCACTTCCTAAAAACATAAGCCTATCATGAAGTTCTCCCGCATTTTCATTTGGACTGATTTCGATTGCTGCATTCAAAATCATCGCGCCGGTATCAATCTTGTCATCAATAAAGAAAGTCGTAACTCCGGTTTTTGTTTCTCCATTAATAATAGCCCAATTGATTGGCGCCGCACCACGATAGTTTGGCAACAATGAAGCATGAAGATTAAAGGTTCCTAATTTTGGCATTCTCCAAACTACTTCGGGCAACATTCTAAAGGCTACTACAACTTGTAGATTCGCATTTAAACTTCGTAGTTCGGCTAAAAAAGTTTCGTCTTTAAGATTGGTAGGCTGCAATAAATTCAGATTATGCTCCAACGCATATTCCTTCACAGCCGAATATTTAATCTTTTGGCCACGACCGGCAGGTTTATCAGCCGCAGTGATGACACCTACAACTTCAAAATTGTTTTTGATTATTGTATCTAGAATGCCAACAGCAAATTCAGGGGTTCCCATAAAAACAATGCGCAACTTTTCCATATATGCTGAATTTAGTTCAGTATCTTCTTTAAAGAGTATAAATTATTTGATTTGATACTAATGATATCGCTTTCCAAAAGATTCTGAAGCGCAAAGATAACATCGTCTTTCGGAAGTTTCGTCAACTTTTGAATTTCTCTTGAGTTGAAGTCCTGCATTTTCAATAAAGCAATAATTTTCTCCGAATTAGTTTCCGGATTTTGCTTCTTCTTATTTTTGGAAATGCAATAAGAGCAAATACCACATTCGGTTGTAATGGTTTCCCCAAAATATTGCATCAGCAATTTCTGTTTGCAGCTTTTAGTTTCTGTACTATAATATAATACTGCTTGGAGTTGTTCTGTTTTCAATTTGTTTTGCGCTTCCAGATGTTTAGACACTCTGTTAATGGTGCGCTCGTCTTCCCGAACTTCATTAAAGGTAATCGTTGCATCATTATTTTTAGCAATCAAATCAATAACTAGCTTTTCATTTAATTTTTGTAAAAGCGAAAGCACCTGCTTTTCTGTGCTATTTGATTTCTTAGCAATCAATGTCGAATTAAAAGCAGTTTGCATATCATAAATTCCGGGATAGGTCCGAAGAACAGTTAAAATGATTTCCTCATCATTGGGATTCAAACTCATATACCGAATCAATTCTTTGGATGGAATGATAAACTGAATGCTGACTTTTTCCGAGAATTCCTGCGACAAATTAATTACTCCTTGTCTGTCCAAAAACTGTAAAGCATTGTAGGTTTTTAATATTGGCAAATTATATTTAGCACAAAACTGATTCAGATTAAAACTAAATTGTTCGTCAATACCTTCTCCATAAGCAATTTGGAAAAAGCTGCACAATTTGGCAAATACCAAATTCAGAAATGCTTTATCCGGCAGAACACTTAAAAATTGTGCCTCGGCATGCAAAATATCTGTTGGATTGTTTAGTAGAATGGCAAATGCTTTTTCGCCATCTCTTCCGGCACGACCGGCTTCCTGGTAATAGTTTTCCAGGTTTTGAGGCAAATGCAGATGGATAATGGTTTTTACATTGGCTTTGTCAATGCCCATTCCAAAAGCATTGGTGGCAACGATCACCTGAACTTTTTCTTCCATCCAAAGTTTCATGTGTTTTTCTTTCTCTTTTGCAGTTAGTCCGCCATGGTAATATGTTGCAGTAAAACCTTGACTTTCCAATTGATGAACCGTTTCTAGGCAACTTTTTCTATTCGTTACATAAATGATGGAAGGTTCCGGATTTTTTTGTAAAATTTGTTGCAAAAGATACAGCTTGTCTTCGGTTTCAAAAACCATGTACGCAATATTTGCCCGATAAAATGATTTAGTGAAAATTTGAGGATTATCAAGCTTTAATTGGGTAATAATATCTTCTTTAACTCTCGAAGTCGCCGAAGCGGTCAAAGCCAAAAACGGCACTTTCGGAAAGTATTCTTTTAACTGTACAATTTTCAAATAAGCAGGACGAAAATCATGTCCCCATTGCGACACACAATGCGCTTCATCAATAGCGATTAAGTTTATCGGCAGGTTTTTTATACGTTCTAAAATCCAATCGTTTTGTAATCGTTCAGGAGAAAGATATAAGAATTTATAATTTCCGAATTGGCAGTTATCCAGTAAATCAATAATATCATCGTGATAAATTCCTCCTGTTAAAGCGATGGCTTTAATTCCTTTGTTTTGCAAATTTTCAACCTGGTCGCGCATCAAAGCAATTAATGGCGAAATGACCAAACAAATCCCTTCCTGCATCATTGCAGGCACTTGAAAACAAATCGATTTTCCGCCTCCGGTTGGCATCAGAGCAAAAGTGTCTTTCCCGTCCAAAACGGATGCGATTATTTCTTCCTGTGGCTCGCGGAAGGCATCGTGTTTCCAGTATTTTTGGAGGATTTCTAAAGCTTTATTCAAGTGATGAATTTTGAGTTATTCCCTTTGACTGACTGTCTGCCTAGAGTAAACGCTCATGGTGACAGCAAATTGATGTATCAAAGATATAAAATTAGATTTGGTTGCTGTTACAGTAAAAGTGTATTATTGAAGGTGTTTTAATATAAATTCCATTCGCTCTTCAACGCTTCCTCTTGGCACTTCGATTAGGTTGTAGCCATACTTTTGGTAAGTTTCTAAAAGATGATCGAAAATGAGTTTGGCTTGTTCAAAGTTTTCATAACGTGCTTCATCACTTTCATATATTTCTTCCCATGGCGGAAGTACAAAAACTTTCGAATAAGCATGTTCTCTACTCGCTTGATCAAAAAAAGCGGGGTAACTATCACCAATATAATGCATGTAGGCCAAAATATCAGGAATGCCGCGGTCTAAAAATACGATTTCAGCTTGATCTTGTGTAGCTTGTAAGTGTTGCTTTTTTCTGCCTTCCAATAGTAATTCGCTAAATAATAAAGGTCTTTCAAGAAATAATTGTTCAATGCCTTGCTTTTTAGCTTCAAGCGTAATTTGACGTGAGATTTCAGGAAAACACGCATAACCTTGTTCGATAAATGCATCGATAATTGTGGTTTTTCCTGTGCCCGGACCACCAGTTATGACTATAATTTCTTTTTTCAAGTTTTTGAAATGAAGGGCAAATTTATTGAAACTAATTAGAATATATATGGGGAATTGGAAATTATTTTTAGGATTAAAAATTATTTTTTTGAAATCAGAGTATCCTGTTCTAAAATCTAAAATCAATACTGTATATTTGCTTTTATTTTGTTTAAAATGGACAAGAAAACGGAAGAATTTTATATTAGATTGCGAGAGGAATTGAACAATACTTCAGATTGGCCTTGCGAATATTTATACAAGTTTATTGTGCCAACAAGTCCAAAAAAAATCGAAGAAGTAGAAAATGCTTTTGATAATATTGGTGCTGTAATTAAAACCAAACAATCAAAAAATGCAAAATATACCGGTATTTCAATAAACGTGATGATGGAAAGTCCGGAGCATGTTATTGAAAAATACATAGAAGTTTCTTCTGTAGAAGGAATAATATCATTATAATGGGTGAAAAATATATAAAAGAAAATGCAAACGAAGTGGTTTATCATTTGGAATACAATGCCGAAAGACCACATTTAATAATTCCTGAATATGGGCGTCATTTGCAAAAATTGATTGACCAGGCAACGGTAATTGAAGATAAAGAAAAGCGCAACAAAGTGGCAAGATACATCATTCAGGTTATGGGAAGTTTAAACCCACACTTGCGCGATGTCCCCGATTTTCAACACAAATTATGGGATCAGATATTTATCATGTCCGATTTTAAATTGGATGTAGATTCTCCTTATCCAATTCCGACCAGAGATGTAATTCATCTAAAACCGGAAAGATTAGCGTATCCTCAAAAAAACCCAAAATATCGTTTTTACGGGAATAACATCAAGTACATGATAGATGTGGCTAACAGTTGGGAAGAAGGTGAAATGAAAGATGCCTTGGTTAAAGTCATTGCCAATCACATGAAAAAGTCTTATTTGAGTTGGAATAAAGACACCGTTACAGACACTGTGATTTTTGAACATCTCTATGAATTGTCAGGCGGAAAATTAAATTTGCTGCAAAGTACCGAAGAGTTGTTGACCACAACGGATTTGCTGCGTACCAATAAAAAAATGTCCAATAAAAACATGCCTGCTTCTAATCCGAAGATTAAAATTAATAAAAATGGTAAGAAGCCGTTTATAAAGAAAAATAATAATCCAAAATAATTCCGAGTTTCGGGTTGTGAGTTGCGAGTTTTTGTAACCCGAAACCCGAAACATATAACCCGAAACAAATAAACTATGGGAACTTTTAAAATAGAAGGAGGAATCCAATTAAAAGGTGATGTACAGCCACAAGGTGCCAAAAACGAAGCATTGCAAGTTTTATGTCCAGCATTATTAACTTCAGAAAAAGTTAGGGTTACAAATATTCCAGATATTATTGATGTTAATAAACTAATAGTTTTACTTGGAAATTTGGGTGTAAAAATTCAAAAAAATGGAGTGGGAGATTACACGTTCCAAGCCGATGAAGTAAACATTGATTATTTAAAAACCGAAGCTTTCAAAAAAGAAGGCGGAAGCTTAAGAGGTTCGATTATGATTGTTGGGCCGCTTTTAGCCCGATTTGGTTGTGGCTATATTCCGAAACCGGGTGGCGATAAAATTGGTCGTCGTCGTTTGGATACACATTTTGAAGGATTTATAAATCTTGGAGCTAAATTCCGTTACGAAAGAGAGGACTATTTTTATGGTGTTGAAACAAAAGGAAGATTAAAAGGCGCGCACATGTTACTTGATGAAGCATCGGTAACCGGAACGGCAAACATCGTTATGGCTGCTGTTTTGGCGGAAGGAATTACTACAATTTACAATGCTGCTTGTGAACCTTATTTACAACAGTTATGTAAAATGTTGAATTCTATGGGAGCCAAAATAACAGGAGTTGGTTCAAACTTATTGACTATTGAAGGTGTAGAAAAATTGGGTGGTTGTGAACATAGAATCTTGCCTGATATGATTGAGATTGGCTCATGGATTGGCCTTGCAGCGATGACCAGAAGTGAAATTACAATCAAAAATGTGTCTTGGGATAATCTTGGGGTTATTCCAAATGTATTTAGAAAACTGGGAATTACTCTGGAAAGAAAAGGTGACGACATCTATATTCCGGCTCACGCAGAAGGATATACCGTAAAAACTGATATAGATGGTTCTATTTTAACGATAGCCGATGCACCATGGCCAGGATTTACCCCTGATTTATTGAGTATCGTTTTGGTAGTGGCAACTCAGGCGAATGGCGACGTATTAATACACCAAAAAATGTTTGAAAGTCGTTTGTTCTTTGTAGACAAATTGATTGACATGGGTGCGAAAATTATGTTATGCGATCCGCATAGGGCAGTAGTTATGGGACACAATTTCCAATCACAATTGAAAGCAACCATAATGAGCTCACCAGATATTCGTGCGGGAATTTCATTATTGATTGCTGCACTTTCTGCCAAAGGAACTTCAACCATTCAAAATATTGAACAAATTGACAGAGGTTACGAACGCATTGATGAAAGACTTCGTGCGCTTGGAGCAAATATAGTAAGAGTTTAAAAACATTTATTTTTTATTTTTAAACCATTAAGGAATTAAGAAAATTAAGAAAACTTAATAAATCTTAATTCCTTAATGGTTTTTAAGTTTTTTAAATATGGAGACCTACATAATCATTCTACTTTGCCTAGCCGCTTTCTTTGCCGGATTTGTTGACGCTATAGTAGGCGGTGGTGGATTAATACAAACTCCAGTTGCTTTAATTTTATTACCAAACATTGCCGTTTCCTCCATAATCGGCTCGTTAAAAATTCCTGCTTTTAGCGGAACCAGTTTTGCAGCAAATCAATATTTGAAAAAAGTGAATATGAATTGGAAACTACTTTCCATCATGGCAATTGTTGCTTTTGCTTCCGCTTTTTTAGGTTCCCATTTGCTGACAAAAGTGCACAACAATTTTATGAAACCAATGCTTTTGGTCGTTTTGACTTTGATTGCCATTTATACCTTTACAAAAAAAGACTTCGGAATTCATCAAGCAAAAGAGCATACAGTAAAACGCCAATTTTTATTAGCTGTTTCCATGAGTCTTTGCATCGGATTTTATGATGGCTTTATTGGTCCTGGAACAGGGAGTTTCCTAGTGTTAGGATTTGTAATGGTTTTGGGTTTTGATTTTCTTCATGCTTCCGCCAATGCCAAAATGGTCAATCTGGCAACCAATTTTGGTTCGATTTGTCTTTTTATCCTCAAAGGAAAAATCATTTGGGCAATAGCAATTCCGATGGCAGTTTGTAATGCTTTTGGTGGATGGTTTGGAGCCAAGCTTGCCATTAAAAAAGGAAACGGATTTATTCGTATTTTCTTTTTAATTGTAGTAATCGGAACGTTACTTCGCTTTGGATATGATGTGTTTTTTAAATGATTACTCCAACACATTCAAAAACTTTAAACCAAAAATAACACCATCTCCCTGATAACCGTTTTGATAGGAACGAACATAATCCAATCGGAACAAACGGTATTTTCCAAAACCAAGATTGTCTAGTCCAACAGAGAATTCTTGATACGGTTTTCGGTCGGGAACAGCTAAGTTATGAAATCCCAAAACCAATTGCGATTGTAAGTGTTTCAATAGCGGAATCTTATTCATAAAATAACCTTTGTCATTATGCTCAATATGGGTTTCGCTATAACTATCGTTGGTGCTTGCAGCGTAATAAGGTAACAAATTAAATACATTAGTATAACTTTCAGATTGTCCAATGCGGGTTTGATTGCCATTGAAATGTTTGTAATCAACAAATGAAATATTGTCAGCTTTGAAGAATTTACCGCCTTTGAAAGCCATTTGTAACGTTCCTTTATTGCCTAAAGTCACATCATAATTTACTCGAGCTGCCACAAAATCATATTCATAATTTTTATCGGTGGCCGCAAATGTTTTTTCATAACCTAAAGACAAAGATGGATAATCATCGTTCGGAATATTGTATTTTCCATCAGGACGGCTTATGTATTTTTGCCCAAAATTAAAACGCATCAGCACATTGGTTTTTACCAAATTGTGTTTGTTTACAGCAGCTGAAGTTTCGTCGTTTGGCAAAAGCGGATTGTTGGATGTATATAGATCTTCACTTTTTATAACCGTATAATCCGTAGTGTTGTATAAAGGTTTTCGTTCAGCGTATTCTGCACCAATATTCATATAAAATCCATTGACAATCTCTCTTCCATAAAAGCCTGAAACAAAATTCTTATCATACAATTTCATGAAGTTGTTTTTGAAAAATAAGGTGCTAACACTATTTACAATATTTGAAATAGGATTACTTCCGTTAAATTGAGCTACGGAACTCCCACCATTAAATGTCAACAAGCTATTATTAGTGTTGTTGAATTTATGAGTGAAGTTGGCTGTTGCCCGTATTTTTTCTTCCGAGAAACCATAATCAAACCGGGAACTAATTCTAGTAAACTTTCTCTTGTCTTCATCACGTTTGGTATACGACAAACCAGCGTTAATTCGGTAGCCTTGAACCGTATTGAAAGAGATTGACGTAAGCGGACCGTCATAATCCAATGACCATTTTTTAAACGAATTTTTATAACTATAGCCATTTAAAATATCCATCACTTTGAATTTGTTACGTTTGGCATCAATCGAATCTAAATATACTTTTGATTTCTTTTTTGTTTGCAAGATATCTTTCTTAGTATAATCAGTTGATTCTTCTTCTGTCAAAGGAACAGGGCGAATGGTATTCCAAAAAGAATCTTCCTTTTTATTTGCGTTTTCCTGAAAGGACAGAATTTCATTGGTGAATGTTTTCTTCTCAAACTGTTTCTCAAATTCAAAATTAGAATACACATACGTAAATCGCCCATTGACTTTAATAGAAAGAATACCGGCTACAAAGTCGAGTGTCTGTGTGTTTTTAACCCAAATTTTATTATTAGAATTGTAACTGTAACTCTGTTTCAATGTCAGTTTGTCTATAGCCGGAGACTGCATCTGGTTGCCTTTTATGGATAAATCTGTGGCATAAATAGCATAAGAGTCATCTACTATATATAGGTAGCCTTCCATAACAGGTTCTGTTTCGCGACGAGGTATTACTTTTATCTTATTAATTTGTTGGCGATTCTCGGTAAAAAACGAACCTTCAAATTTGTACTTATAATAGTTGAATGCATTATCAGCTATGGGCGAAACAACATTAATCTCAAACGGAAGATAGTTTTCATAAAAATCAAAATTCACCGAAGCCGCATTATTGAAACTAAAACCATTGTCTTTTCCACTTACTTTAGAAGCCACGATAACTTCTTTGATCTTATCTGGTTTTTGAAAGGTAATTTTAGAAACCGTTTCGGATAGATAAATAATTCCACTTCTTGTGGAGTCCAATATTTCATCAAAGAAATCAAACTTTTGTCCCATGATGGTTTTTGGTGCATCTTTTAGTCGGATGATACCTCGGGAATAAAAATCAGATTTGAAACGAGCGGTCTTTTCAGAGTTTTCTTTTTTATTTTTAATAGCATTCCTGATAATCTCATTCGCGGGATTATCTTTCGGATTGATGATAACTTCTCTTAATGTGATATTTTCTTCCTGCATCATAACATCGAGGAGGATTGGTGTTTTATCTAAATCAACAATTTGTTTAATGGTTTTATACCCTAAATATTGAAAGATGATATTATGGTTTCCTGGGATTTTGATATTTAATTCAAATTTTCCTTGCTCATTTGAGGTAGTGCTATTATAGGTGTTTTCTTCAAAGATGTTTACAAATGCTAATGGATTTCCTTTGACATCAGTTACCGTTCCTTTGATTTGGGAAAAGCAATTGATGGAAATCAATATAAATAGGAGAGAAGTAATTTTTTTCATAAATGTTTTTTGTTACACAGAGATTCACAGAGTTTCTTGTAGGTTTATTTTTTTGAGATTCACAGAGATATATAGTTTATTTAATTTTCTCCGTGTATCTCTTTTTTTCTCTGTGAGTCTCTGTGAAATTATTTTTTTTGTTACACAGAGAAGCACTGAGTCTTTTTGAGATTCACAGAGATGTTTGTTTTATGGAGATTATATTCGAAATCTTTTTATTCCTTGTTTTAGCATTTTAGTGTTGAAATTTATTAATAATCCAGTTGAATAATTTCCAAGTTTCATATAAGTGAGAATTTGTGCAGAGTGAACATCGGTAAAAGCTTCAACAGTTTTCAGTTCAATGACCAGTTTGTTTTCTATTAATAAATCAATCCTATATCCTTGCTCCAGTTTTATTTCTTTATAAACTAATGGCATTGGTTTCTCACATTCAACATGAATTCCGGTTTTTTTTGATTTCATAAAATAAACATTCTTTATAAGCAGATTCCAATAACCCTGGTCCAAGGTGCCTATGTGCTTCAATTGCTAACCCAATTATTTTTTCTGTTAAATCATTTATTTCCATAATCTCATTGTCTCTTTTTTTTTCTCCGTGTATCTCCGTGAAACTTTTTCATCTCTTAGCTTAACTATAAAAACGACTGCAACGCCAATTCATAACTTTTCAATCCAAAGCCAATAATGATTCCTTTGGCATTCGGAGAAATAAAAGACTGATGACGAAAAGTCTCTCTAGTGAAGGTATTAGATATATGTACTTCGATTACCGGAGTTGAAATTGCTTTTACCGCATCGCCAATACCAACAGAGGTATGCGTGTAAGCCGCAGCATTCAGAATGATACCGTCAAACGTAAACCCAACTTCTTGGATTTTATCAATTAGTTCACCTTCAATATTACTTTGAAAATAAGAAAGCGTAATACTAGGATATTTTGTTTTCAACTGGTCATAAAAAATATCAAAAGTCATGTTGCCATAGACTTCAGTTTCACGCTTGCCTAACAAGTTTAAATTAGGGCCATTTATTATTATTATTTTCATGGGAACTTATATTTCTGTAAAAATAGGAATAAACAGTTTAAAATGAGCGTTTAGTTTTAGCTAAAAAAAGCAATTATAAATAGGAAAAATGAATTTTATACCTTAAAATTTATAGTTTTTCATAATGGTTGTATCCATGTTATAAGCCTGAATTTGGTTTAAATACTATAAAATAAGGAATTAAATATATTTTTTGTTAATAACATTGTTAATAACTGCAAATGCCAACTGCGTTCATGCAAAATGATTACATATAAATTTGTTTTTATTAATATTAAAATTAAACAAACATGAAAAAAATTATTTTAACAGTTGCTGCAGTATTCGCTTTGACGTTTGCTAATGCACAAGACAAAAAAGAAGGTTCTGAAGGATTAGCAAAAGGAGATTTAGTTCTTACTGGTGCTTTTAATTTTTCAACTTCAAAAACTGGAGATGCTAAAACTAATGGTTTGACAGTTGCTCCAGGATTAGGTTATATGATAGACAGTAATTGGGCTATTATAGGTCAAGTTGCTTATTTATCAACTGAAGTAGAAGATGTTAAAAATTCCGGTTTCGCAATTGGAGCTGGTGCTAGATATTTTTGGACTCCTGCAAGCAAATTTTCTCTATCTTTAGGAGGTCAATTATCTTATGCGACAACTAAAAATGATGCAACTGATGTAAAAGTAAATGCTATTGGTGTTGAAGTTCCTGTAGGTTTACATTACTTTGTATCAAACAACTTTGCTATTACAACTTCTTGGGCTGGTTTAAGCTATACAACAGCTAAAGCTGATACAGATGGAGCAGAGGCTACAAATACTTTAGGTTTGGAATTAGACATGTCATCTATCTCTTTTGGTTTGTTATACAAACTGTAATTAGTATAGAACGTAAACAATTAAACCGCGCCATTGGCGCGGTTTTTTTTGTTATAATTAAAATATTACAAAATATTTGCATTTTAATTTAATAATATTATTTTTGCATCAATTAATCTTTAAAATCATTATTACATGAAAAATTTTTTATTACTTACTTTGTTAACTTCATTATTTCTGACTAGCTGTAGTTCAGTTAATCAATCAATGCGTGAGCCAAATTCTAGGCTAGAATTAGTTAAAAGCGACTTTTCTTTATCTGATCAAGTTTCTGCAACTGCGACAACAACAAGAATATTAGGGATAGACTTTGAACGTCTTTTTAACAAGAGAACAGGTGTTGTTGACGGTTATACTTCAAGTACAGTTTCTTTATCTAGTATACCGGTGATTGGAAATGTATTTAATGATAATACTTCTAATTACGCTCTATATGAGCTAATGCAAAAAAATCCAAATTATGATGTAGTTTTGTATCCTCAATATGAAACTAAAGTTAGTCGCCCTATTTTAGGTCTTGGATTTATTTTCAAACAAACAACTGTTAAAACTACTGCAAGATTGGCACAGTTAAAAAAATAAAAATCATTTCTTTAAATTTTAAAAGCATATTTTATATATGCTTTTTTTTATTAAATAATTTAAATTATTATGTATAAATACATCTATTTTTTTTTCCTTTTGTTACCCGAGTTTGTTGCTAGTCAAGAAAATAATTTAGACTTTCACATCAACTCAAAAATTGATGTTATTAAACAAATAAAAATAGTTTATGATGATAGTAATATTGATTTGTCGGAAGACGGACAGTATTCACAAGTTTTATCAACAAAATTATTGAATGATTTAAGTAAAAAAGGTTTAAAAGTTAATTTTCCTCAAGATTTAAAAAATATTTGCATTCTTAAAGAATGTGGAAAGATTGATATTATAACAAAAGATGAAGATTTTATTTTTTTATTTATTTCATCTCAGTCATCTGGTGGAAGAACAACTATAAATGGTTCAATTTATCAAAACAATAAAGTAATTGGTGGTTTTAAATCTTATAGAAGTTATTGGACAAATAATAGATTTGATAAATTAAGTTTATCAATTGCTGATAAAATTGTTAATTAATTTAATTTTACAAATATTTAAATCTTTTAATTAAAACCTCTTCAATGAGGTTTTTTTTTATATGAACTGGAACAATTATATCAAGAGTTTTCAATCCTATCTCAAAATTGAACGCGGGTTGTCTAAAAACACCGTGGCAAATTATACTTTTGATTTGGAGCGTTTGTCTAAGTTTATGGTTGAAAATGAAATTTCCATTTCCCCCGAAAAGATAAACGAAGAAATCATTCAACAGTTTATATATGCTGTTTCCAAAGAAGTGAATGCCCGTTCACAAGCCAGGATTATATCCGGTTTAAAAAGCTTTTTTTCGTATCTCATTTTTGAAGATTATCGAACTGATAATCCAATGGAATTAATTGAAGCGCCAAGATTAGGTAGAAAACTTCCCGATACACTTTCCATTGACGATATTGATAATTTGATTGCAGCTATTGATTTATCAACTCCTGAGGGCGAAAGAAATAGGGCCATACTTGAAACTTTGTATGGTTGTGGACTTCGTGTTTCGGAAATTACTACTTTGAAAATCTCGGATTTGTTTTTTGATGAAGGTTTTATCAAAATAACTGGAAAAGGTAACAAACAGCGATTTGTTCCTATAGCCAATTCAACGCAGAAGTACATTGAGTTTTACAGAAACTCAATCAGAAACCATCTTGATATAAGTAAAGGACATGAAGATACGCTGTTTTTAAACCGAAGAGGGAAGCAGCTTACTCGTGCTATGATTTTTACAATAATCAAAGCGTTGGCAATAAAGATAAATTTGCAGAAGAATATAAGTCCACACACACTTAGACATTCATTTGCAACACACTTACTTGAAAATGGTGCCGATTTGCGTTCTATTCAAATGATGCTCGGGCATGAATCTATTACTACCACCGAAATTTACGTGCATTTAGACCGAAAGCATTTGACACAAATTATCAATTCCTTTCATCCCCGAAAGGCATAAAAAAAGACTCGTCTTTTAGGACAAGTCTTTTTTAAAAAATCAGTATAAACTTTACTTGGCTATATTCACTGCTCTGGTTTCACGAATAACAGTGATTTTAACCTGACCAGGATAAGTCATTTCCGTTTGAATTTTTTGAGAAATCTCAAATGAAAGATTAGCTGCATTTTCGTCACTTACTTTTTCACTTTCAACAATCACACGAAGTTCACGTCCGGCTTGAATAGCATAAGCATTTTTAACGCCATTAAATCCAAAAGCAATATTTTCTAAATCTTTTAATCGTTGTATGTATGAATCTAAAACCTGACGTCTAGCGCCTGGCCTTGCACCCGAAATCGCGTCACAAACCTGTATAATTGGTGAGATTAAATATTTCATTTCAATCTCATCGTGATGCGCTCCAATAGCGTTGCATACTTCTTCTTTTTCTCCGAATTTTTCTGCCCATTGCATTCCTAATAATGCGTGTGGTAAATCACTTTCTGCGTCAGGCACTTTTCCAATATCGTGAAGTAAACCGGCACGTTTGGCTAATTTAACATTCAAGCCCAATTCAGCTGCCATAATTCCACAAAGTTTAGAAACTTCACGCGAGTGTTGTAATAAGTTTTGTCCGTAAGAGGAACGGTATTTCATTCTTCCAACCACTTTAATTAATTCAGGATGCAAACCGTGAATTCCCAAATCGATTACGGTACGTTTACCAACTTCAATGATTTCGTCATCAATTTGTTTGGTTGTTTTAGCCACAACTTCTTCAATTCGAGCTGGGTGAATTCTACCGTCAGTTACTAATTTGTGCAATGATAAACGAGCAATTTCTCTTCTCACAGGGTCAAAACAAGAAAGAATGATAGCTTCTGGTGTGTCATCCACTATGATTTCAACTCCAGTTGCCGCTTCAAGTGCTCGGATGTTTCTTCCTTCACGACCAATAATTCTACCTTTAACATCGTCCGATTCAATATTGAAGACAGAAACACAATTCTCAACAGCTTCCTCTGTTCCAACACGTTGAATAGTGTTTATGATGACTTTTTTAGCCTCTTGTTGAGCCGTTAATTTAGCTTCTTCGATAGTATCTTGAATATGCGACATCGCTTTGGTTTTGGCTTCCGCTTTAAGGCTTTCCACCAATTGCTCTCTGGCATCTTCAGCAGAAAGACCTGAGATAACCTCAAGTTGCTGCACCTGGCTTTTATGTAGCTTTTCAAGCTCTTGCTGCTTTCTGTCTAACAACTCAATTTTTGAAGTGTATTCCGTTGTTTTGGCTTCGTAATCGTCGTTTACTTTTTTAGCTTTTGCTAATTCACTTGAAACTTGTGATTCTTTATCACGAGTTCTTTTTTCTATTTCAGCAATTCGTTTGTCTTTGTTTAAAATTTCTTGCTCGTGCTCAGATTTTAATTCTAAAAATTTTTCTTTTGCCTGTAATAACTTGTCTTTCTTGATGTTTTCAGCTTCAAGATTGGCATCTTTTAAAATTGATGCAGCATCTTTTTTGGCATTTTTAACCAAGTTGGAGATATTACTTTTTTCGAGAAATTTTGCAATTCCAAAACCTCCAGCAACTCCACCTATAAGCGCAACTATAATTAGTACTGTTTCCATTTTTTTGTTTGTGTTTATATATAAAAAAAGCCTACATTAGGTGAATGCATAAACTCGAAAAGACAAGTTTTGAGCTAACTCGTTGGTCAAGGATCCACGATAAAGTGGCGTGCTTTAGTAACGACGATTTGCTCATTCTAATTTGTTAGTGTTGAGTTTACCAATTAAAATCTAATGTAGGCGGTATTGTAATCCTATGTGATAAGAACGTTATTTTTTTTCGAGATAATCTCCTACTAAATCATTAATCTTTTTTAATCGTTCAAGATCTTTACTGTCAATGGAACTGTCAACTTTTTTTTGTTCTAATTGCGAAGCAAATTGTAAAGCACACATGGCCAATACATCTTGTTTGTCGCGAACAGCATAGTTTTCTTCGAATTGCTTAATCATCACATCAATTTTTTTGGAAGCACTTCGCAGTCCTTCTTCTTGTGACATGTCAACCGTTAACGGATAAACTCTGTCTGCAATTGATAATTTTATTTTAAGCTTTTCATCCATGTTTTTAGTCTGATAACTGCGCTATACAGTAATCTATCTCTCGGATTAATGAATTTATTTTAAGCTTTGTATCTCGTTTATTTTCTTCACCGCCTAATAATGAATTAGCCATTTTGAGTGATTCACATTCCGATTTCAAAGCGGCAATCTCATCCGATTGCTTTTGAATCACTGCAGCAGATTTATATAATTCCTCTTTCAATGAAACAGAACCATGCTCTAAACTATTTATTTTAGTAAAAAGTTTCGCTATTCTACTTTCAACAGAATCAATTATTTCTGCAATTTCACTCATTAAATATTTTATTCATTACTTACTTCACAAAGTTAGGATTCTATTTTGTTTGCGCAATATTTTTACCAATTATTTATCGCAAATTTGAGATGAAATTATAATAAATTGTTTTTTAAGTAGTTATAAAAAGTAGTCATGTTGTAAATTTTTACGCACTTTTCATTACCTTAGCATAAACAACTTTTTATGAGATTTTTTTGTTTTGTTTTTTTATTTTCAATTTGTTCATTTGGACAAACCCAATATCCAAAGGATTATTTTCGTTCTCCACTCGATATTCCATTACAGCTTTCAGGTAATTTTGGCGAATTGCGTCCCAATCATATCCATGCGGGTTTTGATTTTAAAACCCAGCAAAAAGAAGGTTTATTCGTTTACGCTTCTGCCGATGGCTATGTTTCCAGAATAAAAATTTCAGAAGTTGGTTATGGAAAAGCTATTTATATAACCCATCCAAATGGTTATACTACTGTTTATGGACACTTGCAATCGGGTTACGGAGAATTCGAAAAAACTATAAAAAAAGAACAATACAAAGCCAAATCGTATGAGATAGATATTCCGTTGTATCCAAATGATTTAATTGTAAAAAAAGGAGATATTATTGCTTTTTCCGGAAATACAGGCGGTTCTGACGGACCCCATTTGCATTTTGAGATTCGGGATACACAGTCCGAAAAAATTATCAATCCAATGTATTTTGGATTTGACACAGTAATAACCGATTCAAAACGACCTGCTATAAACAGCTTGTGGGTTTATCCGTTAGACGAAAACAGTATAGTAAATCAATCAAAAAGACCAATTTCAGTAAATTTATCTTTACAGGAAGACGGAACCTATTTAACGGAAAAGATTTCTGCCACAGGAAAATTAGGTTTCGGAATAACAACTTTCGATTATGATAATGTTTCCTGGAATTCTAATGGAATTTTCCGAGTGCAGACATACCTCAACGGTAAAACAGATTTTAGTTACCAATTTGATATGTTTGCCTTTGATGAAACGAGATTAATTAATGTTTTGATTGATTATGAGCGCTACAAAAAACTCGGACAACGTGTCCAAAAATTATTTATGAAAACCCCATTTCCGTTGAGTATTATAAAAACGGGTTCAAACAACGGAGTAATTTCAGTTTCGAGTAATATTACTCAAAATTATCGCATTGAAGTAGCAGATTTTAGCGAAAATATTGCTAAAATTTTTATTCCAATTCAATATTCCTCTTTGCCAGCCAAAGTAGCTGAAGTACCTGTAACTTCAAAGTATCTTGTAAAAGCTAAAAAGGAAAACATTTTTTCTCTAGACAATGTTACAGTGAATTTCCCGGCAAATACTTTTTATGATGATTTTTATATGAATTTTGAAGTAAAAAAGGGAGAATTAAAACTTCACGAAGATATTGTCCCCGCATTTACTAACTTTTCAATCACTTTTGACGATAGTATTGCTTCTCAAAAGGATAGAGAAAAAATGTTTATTGGTTTAATAAACGGAAAAAAAATCAGCTACTACAATACTAAACGCTTTAAAAATTCCTTTACTATCTATTCTAAATATTTAGGTAATTATAAACTTATTAAGGATGGTGAACCGCCAAAAATAAAATCGGATAAGCACATAGGAGGAAAATGGATTACCAACCTGAATGAATTGCAATTCTCGATTTCCGATGAATTATCAGGGATTAAAAGTTACGATGGTTACTTGAATGGGAAATGGATATTGTTGGAACATGATTCTAAAACTAAAAAACTAATTCATCGTTTTTCGGATGGTATTGTTGCTGAAGGTAAAAACGATATAAAAATTGTCGTTACTGATAATGTTGGAAATTCTACTATCTTTGAAACACAATTTTTTAGAAGTCAAAAACCTTAACTTAACGCTATAATTTGAAAACAAATAGATTCCTTTTTACGCTCCTTTTTTTTATAATAAGTATTATTGCTTTTGCTCAAAATCAAACCGCTAAAGTAGCTGGAATTGTCCTCGACGAAAACAACAAACCCATTGAAGGAGTTACTATAAGTTATCAAACCAAATCAGCAACAACCAACGAAAATGGCTTTTATGAATTAACAGTTCCCGCCAATCAAAAAATAATTCTTGTTTTTACACATAAGGCTCTGAAAAGCATTACAGTTCCGATTCAATTAAAACCGGGAGAAAATTTTGAGTATCATGTAATGATGAATGACAAAGCAGAACAATTACAAGATGTAGTGGTTACCAGCAGTAGACGAAGAGTACAGGGAATTACCTCTATTGAGCCGGAAACTATTCGAAGAAATCCCAGTGCAAATGCCGGAATTGAAAGTGTATTAAAAACTTTTGCCGGTGTAAATTCTAACAGCGAATTGAGTACTCAATATGCTGTTCGTGGAGGGAATTATGACGAGAATTTGGTTTATGTAAACGAAATTGAAGTCTATCGTCCATTCTTAATTCGCTCTGGACAACAAGAAGGATTGAGTTTCACAAATACCGATATGGTTCAGAATGTTGATTTTTCAGCGGGTGGATTTCAGGCAAAATTCGGAGATAAATTATCATCGGTTTTGGATATCACTTATAGAAAACCAACCAAATATGGAATTGCAGCCGAAGCCAGTTTCCTCGGCGGAAGCATAACGGGGGAAGGCATTTCTAAAAATAAAAAATGGTCAGCCATTACCGGAATCCGTTATCGCGATAATTCACTTTTGGTAAACAGTCAGGAAACTCAAACTAATTTCAGACCAACATTTGCCGATGTTCAAACTAACGTTAATTTCAATCCAAATGAAAAATGGCAATTTAGTTTTCTTGGCAATGTTTCCCAAAATATTTACAATTATCAGCCATTAACCCGTCAGACTAATTTTGGAACTATTGACGAGCCAATTGCTTTACAAGTTTTTTATGAAGGCCAGGAAAATGATAAATATCAAACGCTGTTTGGGGCTTTCAAAACCAATTATGTTGCAAATGAAAATAACACGTTTAGATTAATAAGTTCAATTTATCACACCCAAGAACAAGAATATTTTGATATTTATGCAGCCTATTTTTTGGGAGAAGTTGATACTAATATTGGTTCGGAAACTTTAGGACAGGTTACGTTTAATCGAGGCATTGGTACACAATTGAATCACGCTCGAAACGATTTAGATGCTTTAATTGTTAATGCTGAAATTAAAGGTACCCACCAAATTAATAACAAGAAACACCAAATAGATTGGGGTTTTAAATACACTCGCGAAAATATTCGTGACCGAATAGTAGAATGGGAAGTTATTGATTCCGCTGGTTTTAATATTAACCCGCCAATAATCGACATTCCAAATGACCAGCCTTACAATCCGTATGTTGGTCCGCTAGTTCCTTATCAGAATGTTAGAGCCACCAATTTTGTTGATATCGATAGATTTTCCGGATTTGCACAATGGAATACTAAAACCAAAATTGGAGAAAGCCAATTCTGGGTTACCGCAGGTGCTCGTTTTCATAGTTGGTTAGTATCCGGTGATGCCATTTCTGGTGCAAAGAGGCAAACTGTTTTCAGTCCAAGAGCGCAATTCGCATTAAAACCTGATTGGGAAAAAGATATGCTTTTCAGATTGTCTGTTGGTTATTATCATCAACCACCATTTTATCGTGAGTTGAGAGATCAAAATGGCGCAGTAAATCCGAATGTAAAAGCACAACAATCCATCCATTTTGTTTTCAGTAATGATTTTAATTTTAAAATGAATAATCGTCCGTTCAAATTGGTTACCGAAGCGTATTATAAAACAATGACAGATGTAAACACTTATACTTTGGAAAATGTCAGAATTCGTTATCGCGCTAACAATGATGCAGTGGCTTATGCTTATGGTTTAGATATGCGATTGAACGGAGAATTTGTTCCCGGAACAGAATCTTGGTTGAGTTTTGGGTATATGAAGACAGAAGAAAATCAAAACGATCGAGGTTATATTGCCCGTCCAACTGATCAGCGATTAAAATTTGGAATTCTATTCCAGGATTATATGCCCAATATTCCGAATATGAAATTGTATATGAATTTGGTTTACAATACCGGTTTGCCAGGAGGTTCGCCTTCTTATGCGGATCCTTATGTCTATCAAAGCCGTTTGCGTGATTACCGTCGTGCCGATGTTGGGTTTTCGTATGTACTGACCGAAAGAAACAATGAAAGACCTGAAGGACATTGGTTAAAGAAATTCAAAGATTTATCGGTTGGATTTGAAATATACAATTTGTTCAACAACCAAAATGCAATAACCAATACTTGGGTTCGCGATGTGTATACTAAAAATCAATACGGTATTCCAAATTATATGACTACTCGGGTTTTCAATGTAAAGCTGACGGCGAAATTGTAGAAATAATTCACTAATTTTGGGAATCAATTTTATGAAAATGAAAAATTACTTTCTCTATATCGCTATAGTTTTTGTGGGTCTTTTTGTAAGCTGCAAAAAAGAAGAAGCAGAAAAGCCTAAAGTTACTTACGAAACAACTTCAAAAGCAAAACCTGAAGTGGTGTCTGATTCCAATCAGATTGAAGTCGCTGATTTGCCTATCAATATGGAGGGAACCAATTATTTAATTCACCCAATTGGCGTGATGTCAGGCAACGGAAAAGGAATGAAATCTTCATACGATTCAGAGCAAGGTTTTACAGTTTCTAATTATGGTGAATACCAAATTACAGGTTATTTGAAGAATTTGAAGTTTCAGGAAATAGGGAAGGATACGATTTATGCTTTGACAGACAAGCAGATTTTAATTGAAACAGCAACGTATTTAAAGACTTTTGCTGATAAAAGCAAACAGCAATTATTGGTCTACTCTTTGGCTGATATGGATACAAACAAAGACGGAAAGTTAGACAGCAGCGATATAAAATCGTTGTACTTAAGCACGATTTCTGGACAAAAATTAACCAAACTTTCTGCCAATTTTCAAGAATTAATCGATTGGAAAATCATCGAATCTAAAAACCTTCTTTACTTCAGAACCATCGAAGATACCAATAAAAATGGCGAGTTTGATGCAGAAGACAGCCTTCAATATCAGTTTGTAAATTTATTGGATAAAGAATGGAAAGTGATTAGTTATAAGCCAATTTAATTAATCAAAAGATTGCATCGAAACTAATTTAGAATAGGTTCCGTTTTTGACTAAAAGCTCTTCGTGATTTCCTTGCTCTACAATTTTTCCTTTTTGCATTACCACAATGATATCCGCTTTTTGAATAGTTGAAAGTCGATGCGCAATAACTATAGATGTTCTGTTTTGCATCATATTTTCCAGGGCAATTTGAACCAATCTTTCGCTTTCCGTATCCAAAGCCGAAGTAGCTTCGTCCAAAATCATTATTGGAGGATTTTTCAGAACAGCACGCGCAATAGACAAACGTTGTTTTTGTCCTCCTGATAGTTTGTTTCCGCTGTCGCCGATATTAGTATAAATTCCGTCAGGTAACTCTTTTACAAATTCATAAGCGTTAGCAATTTCCAAAGCGGCAATGACTTCATCATCGGTTGCGTCAATTTTTCCTAATGAAATATTCGCTTTAATGGTATCGTTGAATAATATTGAATCCTGTGTCACCAATCCCATCAAACTGCGAAGCGAATGCAAATCGATGTCTTTTATGTCAACATTATCAATGGTTATTTTACCTTGATTAACATCGTAAAAACGAGTTAATAAATTGGCAATTGTACTTTTACCACTTCCGGATTGTCCAACTAAAGCAACCGTCTTTCCTTTTGGAACATGAAGCGAAAAGTCTTTTAAAACATTTTCTTCGTGATATCTGAAGTTGATGTTTTCTAAAGAAATTCCGGTTTCGAAAGTATCTTTATGAACAGCATTTTCTTTAGAGGTAATAGTGTTTTCTTCTTCCATCAAAGTAAATACTCTCTCGGCTGCAGCTAAACCAGTTTTTACCTGATAAGAAGCTTTTGAAATATTTTTGGCCGGTGTTAAAATGGTATAAGCTAAAGCGATATAACCTATAAAAGCAGTACTAGCTAACGATTTTTCAACCAAAACCATATAACCGCCATACCATAAAAGTACAGCAATAGTAAGGATTCCAAGGAATTCACTCATCGGCGAAGCCAAATTACTTTTGTTTCCGATACTGTTGGATAACTGTTGTAATTTTTTAACCGAATTGTTGAATTTTGATATGAAAAGATTCTCAGCATTATAGCTTTTCACGACTTTCATTCCACCTAAAGTTTCGTCTAAAATAGATATAAAATAACCCGTTTCCTGTTGTGCTTTAGTGGATTTAGCTTTCAGATTTTTTCCAATTCTTGAAATAATCAATCCCGAAATTGGAATAAAAATAAATACGAAAAGTGTCAGTTTTGAACTTATCGCCAACATAGCAACAATAGAAAAAATGATTGTCAACGGTTCTCGCACTACTAATTCTAAAACCTGAAAAAAGGAATTTTGAACTTCGTTAATATCGCCAAGCATTCTCGACATTACATCGCCTTTTCTAGCGTCGGAATAGTAAGAAACAGGAAGATGAATAATTTTTCGGTATAATTTTTCTCGTAAGTCTTTCAAAACGCCTGTTCTCAAACGGGTTACATGAAAAGAAGCCAGGTAATTAAAAATATTTTTCAATAAAAAAATTACAATTACAATGGATACTACAAGTAAAAGTGCATATTCTTCACCTCTTTCTGTTGATAATTTAGTAATATAATAATTCAATAAATCTTCTCCATATTTACCTAAATAGCCAATGCCTTTGTACGTTGGATGAACTGTTACTTGTTCCGTTTCTTTAAAAAGTACTTTTAAAGTTGGTATTATAGAAACCATTCCTAGTGTAGAAAACAAAGCGTAAAATATATTGAAGACAATGTTTAGAATTACATTCTTCTTATACTTTAGGGCAAATGGAATCAGTTTTTTAAGATTATTATCCATTAGTTCAATTGCATTTCTGTAATTATGTTTGCGATTTTAGTATTTAAAAATGCTTCAGCA
Source organism: Flavobacteriaceae bacterium (assembly GCA_947456955.1). Taxonomy (GTDB): domain Bacteria; phylum Bacteroidota; class Bacteroidia; order Flavobacteriales; family Flavobacteriaceae; genus Flavobacterium. Next base: position 25,592 of record CANGTQ010000009.1, read on the forward strand.
GCTGGAATTTCATCCAAACTTTCGATGGCAGTATTCACACTAAAATAGAATTTTATTTTTGGTTCCGTCCCGCTTGGACGTGCGCAAATTTTAGAGCCGTCTTCTAAATAATAAATCAAAACGTCCGATTTTGGAATATGTAAAGTTTCGGTATCATTATTCAAAAGATTTCTTGCTGTCGAGTTTTTATAATCTTCTACCATAATCACACGTTGCCCATTGATTTCGGAAACTGGATTTTCACGCATTTCAAACATCATTTGTTTTATTTGATTGGCACCTTCAATTCCTTTTTTGGTAATCGAAATCAAATGTTCTTTATAGAAACCATAGTCAACATATAGTTGTTCTAGTTCTTTGTAGACCGAACTTCCTTTTTCTTTTGCCTGAGCCGCAATTTCGCACATTAATAAAATTGCTCCAACAGCATCTTTATCGCGAACAGCGTCACCAACCATGTAACCAAAACTTTCTTCACCTCCGCCAATAAATTCAAGTTCGGGAAAATCCCGGATGAATTTGGCAATCCATTTAAAACCGGTTAACCCAACTTTGCACTCTACATTGTAAGCTGAAGCTAATTCCAACATCATTGGTGTGGAAACAATCGTTGAACCAATAAATTGTTTTCCATTAATTTTTCCTGCTTTTTGCCATTCTTCCAAAAGATAATGCGTCATCACAACCATAGTCTGGTTTCCATTCAACAACTGCATTTTACCTATGTTATTTCTAACGGCAACGCCAAGTCGGTCACTATCCGGATCTGTTCCAAAAACGATATCCGCGTTTATTTTATTTGCTAAATCCAAAGCCATTGTCAATGCTTCCGGTTCTTCTGGATTTGGAGAAATTACAGTTGGAAAATTACCATTTGGCTCTGCTTGCTCCGGAACAATATTTACATCGGTATAACCTGCTTTTTCCAAAACTTTTGGAACCATTTTGATAGATGTTCCGTGTAACGAAGTGTAAGCTATTTTTAAATTCTTTCTGGCTTCTGCCGATGTGTTGAAACTTGCATTATCCACTGTAGATTTGGCGAAAGCTTCATCAACGGCAACATCAATATATTCAATCAGACTTTCGTTAGCGTCAAATTTGATTTCGCTGTAATTTAAGTTTTCAATTACTTGAACAATTTCAAAATCATTTGGAGGCACAATTTGTCCTCCATCTTGCCAATATACTTTGTATCCGTTGTATTCCGGTGGATTGTGTGATGCAGTTAAAACAATTCCAGCATGACAATTTAAATGTTTCACCGCGAAAGATAGTTCAGGAGTTGGTCGCATTTCAGAAAATAAGTAGACTTGAATCCCGTTTGCTGAAAAAACATCAGCAACGACTTTGGCCAGTGTATCACTGTTATGTCTGCAATCATAAGCAATAGCAACTTTCAGTTGTTCGCCGGAAAATGATTTTTTTAAATAATCGGATAAGCCCTGAGTGTTTTTTCCAAGCGTGTATTTGTTGATGCGATTGGTTCCAACACCCATTATTCCTCGCATTCCACCTGTTCCAAACTCCAAATTTTTATAGAAACTTTCTTCTAAGTTTTTCGGAGAAGAAGTCATCATTTCTTTGATTTCGTCTTGTGTCTTTTGGTCAAATGTAGGCGTAAGCCATTCGTTTACTTTGTCTAATATGTTTTTTTCGATATGCATGATCTTAATTTTAATTGTAATTTGAAGCTGAATTACAAATTAACTTCTTTAGAAATTTTATAACGCTCTTCATTGTTTTTGGTTCTTAAAATGATTTCACCCAAAAATCCGGCTAAGAATAGTTGCGAACCAATAATCATTGCCGTTAAGGCGATATAGAAAAGTGGATTTGCAGCCACTAAAATTGTTGGTTCATGGAACACAAATAGCTTCATTAGTTTTATTCCAATAATCAAAAAAGTAGATAAAAACCCTATAATGAACATAATGACACCAAGCGCACCAAAAAGATGCATTGGTCGTTTACCGTATTTAGATAAAAACCAAATCGTAATTAAATCTAAAAAACCATTGATAAAACGGCTCATACCAAATTTCGATTCACCATATTTTCGTGCTTGATGTATCACTACTTTCTCGCCTATGTTGGAGAATCCGGCATTTTTGGCCAAAACAGGAATATAGCGGTGCATTTCACCTGATACTTCTATGTTTTTTACAACTATATTTTTATAGGCTTTTAAGCCGCAGTTGAAATCATTAAGTTTAACGCCAGATGTTTTTCGTGCAGCCCAATTAAATAATTTGGAAGGCAAATTTTTACCTATAACCGAATCGTAACGTTTCTTTTTCCAACCCGAAACCAAATCATAATTTTGATTGGTTATCATGTTGAATAAATCCGGAATTTCCTCCGGGCTATCCTGTAAATCGGCATCCATAGTAATAATTACGTCTCCTTTAGCTTTAGCAAAACCGGCATGTAAAGCTTGAGATTTTCCAAAATTGGTAAGGAAACGAATTCCTTTTACGTTTGGATTTTCTATTGAAAGTTGTTCAATAATTTGCCACGACTCATCCGTACTACCATCATCTATAAAAATTACTTCATAGGAATAATTGTGGGTTGTCATTACTTTGACAATCCATAGGTGCAATTCGGGTAAAGATTCCTGTTCGTTAAGAAGTGGAATTATTATGGAGAGATTCATCTATTGATATTCGGGTGTTTTTGATTTAAAAATTGCTGCTAAAATTAATCCAAAAAGAGCAGCAAATACATAATAAGTAAACATTCCTTTAATCATTTGGCCGATTGAAAATTGATCTGCATTTTGCATTTCTGCAACAGCTTTGTTTATATCTGAGCTTTTAGCTCCAAATTTTTCTAATAAATTAACTGTAAATTTGATTGACATTTCCTTTAATGTGTCTTTTAAAGTAGGTTCGATAAAATTAAAAAGGAATATTTCAAACATTGTAGCTATTAAAATACCAATAGCTGCTGAAATAAAATATGTAGTGAATGCTTCTTTAAAAGGGTACTTACCCTTTAGTTGTTTTTTTGTTTTGGTTAATAAAACTATCGCTATGACTGTGAATATAACGACTTTCAAAAATGTAATCCATCCAGATAAAAATAATTGAACATCTGTTATGTAAATTATCGAAGTTATTGTAATTGATACTAATCCGCAGATAAATCCAAAGCTAACACCGTTTTTCTTTATAATTTCATTCATTTTTTTGGTTTTCAATTATTCAACAAATATAGTAATTCCATAATTAACACATATTAATTGACCTGCCAATTAAAAAAAGTTTATTCATTGGTTTGATTTTTAAAAAATAGTTGTATTTTTGCACACTCTAATTAAAAAGGAACAATAAAAGCTGTAGCTAGTTTATACCTTTCAAAAATGAAAGCTTCAAAACAAACTACTTCATAACAATAAAAAGATTTACAAAATGAAACAAGGAATTCACCCAGAAAATTACAGATTAGTTGCTTTTAAAGACATGTCAAATGAGGATGTTTTTATTACTAAATCAACAGTAGAAACAAAAGAAACAATCATGCACGAAGGTGTTGAATATCCAGTTTTCAAAATGGAGATTTCTAGAACTTCTCATCCTTTTTACACAGGTAAATCTAAACTTATCGATACTGCAGGACGTATTGATAAATTCAAAACTAAATACGCTAAGCATTCAAAATAATAATTTTAGTGTTTCAATTAAATCAAAACCATTCATAAAAGTGAGTGGTTTTTTTATGCGATAAACTTTGTAACTTTGGCACTTTGCAACTTTGATACTTAAAAAATGAACTACATACTTTTTGACGGAACAGTTCGTAACGCACTTTTACCATTTACTTTCACAAGACCAGTAGCTGATATCCGCATCGGAATTTTGACTATTCGTGAAAAATGGGAAAAATATTTAGGTTATACAACCACCACTTTGACCGAAGAATACCTTTCAGAAAAGTTTCCAATGGTTGAAATGGAAGAAAATGTCATGATTAACGCATCGTTTTTGCCAAATGATATTCTCTCCGAAATGGTAAAAAGTTTAGAAAAAAATCAAGCCATTTTTCAAGGAGACGAAGTCATTGCTTTTTATACGAATGATACGCAGGAAGAAGTCGATTTTGATACTTATGAAATAATTGAATTTTACGAAGAATATCTAACAGTGCAACATACTTGGGATATTTTTGCCAAAAATGATGCAGCATTAAGAGAAGATTTTGAGCTGATTACTGAAGGCAGAAACTCACAACCAATTCCAAAAAGTGTAAACGTTATTTCGCCTGAAAATATTTTTATTGAAGAAGGAGCGAGGCTGGAGTTTGTGACATTAAACGCATCAACCGGACCAATCTATATTGGGAAAAATACCGAAATCATGGAAGGTTCCGTAATTAGAGGGCCATTTGCTTTGTGCGAATCGAGCAGAGTCAAGTTGGCTTCCAAAGTTTATGGGGCTACCACCGTTGGACCACATTCCGTCATTGGTGGCGAAGTAAGTAATTCGGTTTTGTTTGGTTATTCTAATAAAAGTCATGAAGGATTTTTAGGAAATGCTGTTCTTGGCGAATGGTGCAACATAGGTGCGGATAGCAACAATTCAAATCTGAAAAACAACTACGAAGAGGTGCGTTTGTGGAGTTATGAAACCGAAGGTTTTGCAAAAACCGGACTTCAATTCTGCGGATTAATGATGGGTGATCATAGTAAATGTGGCATCAATACGATGTTCAATACCGGAACTGTGGTTGGTGTTTTTGCTAATATTTTTGGAGCTGGTTTTCCGCGTAATTTTGTGCCAAGTTTTTCTTGGGGCGGAGCTTCAGGATTCACAACATATTTAACTTCTAAGGCGTTTCAAACTGCCAAGATTGTTATGGCACGAAGACAGGCAGAATTTTCTGAACAAGATGCTAAGATTTTGGAACATGTTTTTGAAATCACTAAAAAATATAGAAAAGAATAGATTTAATTTGAAAATTTGAGGATGAGTCAATTTGAAAATGTTCCTTAAACGATTAATTTTCAAATCTTCAAATTGTTTAATCTTTAAACTAGATTAACTTTACATCCTTAATTTTTGACAACGACCTGCCTGTCGGCAGACAGGTTTCATTAATTGAGATTTATTTATGGAACTAAAAAAGAAAGTTGCCTTTTATACTCTAGGTTGCAAACTCAACTTCTCCGAAACTTCTACTATCGCGCGAAATTTTCAGGACGAAGGTTTTGACCGAGTCGATTTTGAAGAAGTTGCTGATATTTATGTCATCAATACGTGCTCGGTTACCGATAACGCCGACAAGCAATTCAAACATATTGTAAAAAAAGCGATGAAGCTTAACGATAAAGCATTTGTTGCTGCTGTGGGTTGCTATGCACAATTAAAACCCGAAGAATTAGCTGCAGTTGACGGTGTTGATTTGGTTTTGGGCGCCACCGAAAAATTTAAAATCACCGATTATATAAATGATTTGTCCAAAAATGATATGGGCGAAGTGCATTCGTGTGAAATTGAAGAAGCCGATTTCTACGTTGGAAGTTATTCTATTGGCGATAGAACGCGTGCGTTTTTGAAAGTTCAGGATGGTTGCGATTATAAATGCACCTATTGTACAATTCCTTTGGCAAGAGGTATTTCAAGAAGTGACGCTTTGGAAAATGTATTGAAAAATGCTTCTGATATTTCGAAACAGGGAATAAAAGAAATCGTTTTGACTGGCGTAAATATTGGAGATTATGGTAAAGGAGAATTTGGAAATAAAAAACACGAACATACTTTTCTCGATTTAGTTCAGGCGCTTGACAAAGTGGAAGGCATTGAAAGACTTCGGATTTCGTCTATCGAACCAAATCTTTTGAAAAACGAAACTATAGAATTTGTATCGAATAGTCGAACATTTGTACCGCACTTTCATATTCCATTACAATCCGGAAGCAATGATATTTTGAAGAAAATGAAGCGTCGTTATTTGCGCGAAGTATATACAGAAAGAGTTAACAAAATCCGTGAAGTAATGCCTCATGCCTGTATTGGGGTTGATGTTATTGTTGGTTTTCCGGGTGAAACAGATGAAAATTTCTTAGAAACTTATAATTTTCTAAACGAAATGGACATATCATATTTACACGTTTTTACTTATTCGGAAAGAGATAATACAGAAGCTGCCGAATTGCCAGATGTTGTTCCGATGAATGTGAGAAACAAAAGAAGTAAAATGCTACGCGGTTTATCAGTAAAAAAACGGCGTGCTTTTTATGAAAGCCAGATAGGAACAAATAGAACGGTACTTTTTGAAAGCGAAAACAAAGAAGGTTACATTCACGGTTTTACCGAAAATTACGTAAAAGTAAAAAACCCGTGGAATCCGGAATTGGCCAATACTTTACACGAAATTAATTTGACAAAAATAGATGAGGATGGAAGTGTAAGGTTAAAATTCCAAAATGAAAAATCCCAATTTCAAGTATAGCTGAAATTTGGGATTTAAAAATTGCTTTTTGATATTTATTTTAAATTTGTATTTAAAGTTTTTTTTTAAAATTATATTTTAATTCCAGGGGGAAGTAAATCTTTGTAACAACTATTCTTTCTAAAGAAAAGTGCGATTTTTGGTAAAATCGGAACTACTTTTAACTTTCTTTCATAAGCAATTTCCATAATGTTTTTAAGTAAATCGTTAATGAATTCATCATTGTTGAAACCATCAAAAACGTTTATTCTTGTTAAGAAAATCTTTTTCTCCTGAAATGAATATTCAACTGAAATTAATTTTCCATCTACCAAAGTTTCAAACTGACGTGCGAAAGTATTGTCTTTAATCTCGATTTTTTCTAAAAATGCGTTTGCTTCCATGTGATTATAAACAAAAAGGATTAATTTTAGGCAAAGTTACTAATAATTAACCGGTTTCAAGTTAAATAATGTCAAAAATTCATGTTTATTTTATGCCAGGAATGGCTGCTAGTTCAAGTATTTTTGAACGAATTCATTTGCCAACAGAAACTTTTGAAATGCATTTGCTGGAATGGGTTTTACCCAATAAAAATGAATCGTTGAAAGTGTACGCTAAGCGAATGGCAAAAAACATAAAGCATGAAAATGTTATCTTGATTGGAGTTTCATTTGGTGGTATTTTGGTTCAGGAAATGAAACCATTTGTGAATACCAAAAAAGTAATCATCATTTCGAGCATAAAATCGAATGCAGAATTATCAAGACAAATGAAAGTTGCTAAATCCACAAAAGCATACAAACTTATACCAACCAAACTATTGGAAAACATTGAGTTTTTAGCTAAATTTACTTTTGGTTCTTCTATTTTAAAACAAAAAATGAAACTCTATGAAAAGTTTCTTTCTGTTCGGGATAAAGTATATTTAGACTGGGCAATTGAGCAAATAATCAATTGGAATCGAACAGAAATCGACAATGAAGTTATCCATATACATGGCGATGCGGATGAAGTTTTTCCAATAAAAAACATTAAAAACTGCATCAGTGTTAAAGGCGGAACGCACATCATGATTATAACAAAATACAGATGGTTTAACGAAAATTTACCTAAAATTATGTTAGACAATTATCGAAATTAGATCATGTTTTTGTAGTTTTACCACTATAAAATGAAATGAAAATGAAAACGAATAAAGCCCTTTTATCTACTATTGGCGTAATTTTAATCGCAGTAATTCTGGTCTTTGGAGTTTCTGGTGATAGCAAAGATAAATTACTACATGAAGGAACAGCAATGTATTTTCCAAATGCTGTTGATTTTGCAGGTGAAAAAACACCATTACAAATTACTGATGTAAAAGAACGATTAGACAGAGAATTACTTATAAATGCCAATTTGCATGCTACAACTGTGCTCATAATTAAGCGAGCTAACAGAGCTTTTCCTATCATTGAGCCTATTCTTCAAAAGTACAACGTTCCAGATGATTTCAAATATTTAGCCGTAATCGAAAGTGGTTTGACTAATGCAGTTTCAGGTGCAGGCGCAAAAGGTGTTTGGCAGTTTATGCCTGATACTGCTAAAGAAAAAGGAATGGAAGTCAACGATATTGTTGATGAGCGCTATCATTTGGAAAAAGCTACCGAAGCGGCTTGTAAATATTTGTTGTCTGCCAAAGAAAAATTTGGTTCATGGACATTGGCTGCCGCCTCTTACAACGGAGGCATGACCGGAGTTGGGAAAAAAATAGAAGAACAAAAAGTTTCCAATTACTATGATTTGGCTCTTACAGAAGAAACATCGCGTTATGTTTTTAGAATTTTAGCTTTAAAAGAAATTATGAGAAATCCAGCCAAATATGGTTTTAGTATCTTTTCCAGCGATTTGTATTCTCAAATTCCTTCCAAAAAAATTGAAATCGACAGCACTATTAATGATTTAGCTGATTTTGCCAAAACGCAAGGCATCAACTATAAAATTCTTAAAATTCATAATCCTTGGTTACGAGACAAAAAATTACTAAATCCAACGAAGAAAAAATACGAAATTGATATTCCAACAGAAGGTTATTAGTTTACATTCACAGTTTTCAGTTGTTAATAGAAAACAAAAAAAAGAGCTTTAGATTTTTCTAAAGCTATTTTTTATACTGAAAACTGAGACTGAAAACCGTATACTATATCTTCTTCATCTGCTCTTTCATCATCTTAATCTGATCACTCAGCATGTTTTGTTTATCTAGCTTTTTGGCTTCGTTTAATAATGCTGTAGCTTCCATTTTACGTCTTCTTGACATTGCAATTCCGGCCAGATTCAACTTGGCAACAGCCAAATCCATATCCATACTCAATCCTAGTTCAATTGCCTTTTTAAAGAACTTCTCCGATTGGTGTAAATTTGTTTGCGACATCATTAAACCGTGAAGGTAATTGTAATAGCCTTGCTGCTTTCTAACCAAAGCCGTTTCCGGGTTTTTAATTTTGTCCAACCACATTTTGGCACCTTCAAAATCTTGTTTTCTCAACTTTAAAAATGCCAAAAGGATGTATTCATTTTTATAATAAAGTAAAATCGGAATTACTGTCAATAGGATTAGAAAAATTCCGTTTCCAATATTTCCTTCTTTAAATTGCCAAATGGCTGTTGCGACTAATAAAGCCGCTATGATTAATTTAATAAATCTGTGAAACATATGTTATATTTTTTGTGGTAGCAAATGTAATAAAATCAAATGAAAATATTTTTATAAAACTACTTGCCAGAAAAAAAAAGGTTTGTATATTTGCACTCGGTTTAAAAAGAGCCATATTATCATAGAAATTAATACGAGATTTAAAGATACTAAGCAATGAGCAAAAGAACGTTTCAACCATCGAAAAGAAAGAGAAGAAATAAACACGGATTTATGGACAGAATGGCTTCTGCAAATGGAAGAAAAGTCCTTGCGCGTCGTAGAGCAAAAGGAAGACATAAATTGACTGTATCTTCTGAACCAAGACACAAAAAATAATGATTAACAATTAATCAATATCAAGCCGTTACTTTTATTAGTAGCGGCTTTTTTTTAAACCTGTTTATAAAAATTGATAAGTTTTCGAAGCTATTTCCCGCTATACGTTCCAATCTTTTTATTTTTAAAGAAAAATAAAAAGGATTTCCACTGCTATCGGGGCTAGGGAACAGTGCAAAAAAAACAACAAGTAATCTAACACAACAACTAACAATAAACCACAAACTACAAACCACAAACAACAAACAACACAATGCCAAAAGACAATTCAATTAAATCGGTTTTAATCATAGGTTCAGGTCCAATTGTAATTGGCCAGGCATGCGAATTTGATTATGCAGGTTCCCAATCAGCACGATCCATCCGCGAAGAAGGAATCGAAGTCATCCTAATCAACTCCAATCCAGCAACAATTATGACCGATCCAAGTATGGCCGATCATATTTACTTATTACCACTAACAACCAAATCCATTATCCAAATTCTCAAAGAACATCCTCAAATAGACGCTGTCTTGCCAACAATGGGTGGACAAACTGCGTTAAATCTTTGTCTGGAAGCTGATGAAAAAGGAATATGGGAAGATTTTGGCGTAAAATTAATTGGAGTCGATGTAAATGCCATTAACATTACTGAAGACAGAGAGCAATTCAAACAACTTTTAGAAAGAATAAATGTACCAACCGCGCCAGCCAAAACGGCAACCTCTTTCTTAAAAGGAAAAGAAATTGCACAGGAATTTGGGTTTCCATTAGTAATACGTCCATCGTTTACATTGGGTGGAACCGGAGCCGCATTCGTACATAGCAAAGAAGAGTTTGATGAAAAACTAACTTACGGATTAGAAATGTCACCCATACATGAAGTCTTAATTGATAAGGCTCTGCTTGGTTGGAAAGAATATGAATTAGAATTACTTCGGGATAAAAATGACAATGTTGTCATCATTTGTTCTATCGAAAATATGGACCCAATGGGAATTCATACTGGCGATTCGATCACAGTGGCGCCCGCGATGACCTTATCGGATACAACCTTTCAAAGAATGCGAGACTATGCTATTTTGATGATGCGTTCTATCGGAAATTTTGCTGGTGGTTGTAATGTACAGTTCGCCGTTTCGCCTGACGAAAATGAAGATATTGTCGCCATTGAAATCAATCCAAGAGTTTCTCGTTCTTCAGCATTAGCATCCAAAGCAACAGGTTATCCAATTGCAAAAGTAGCTTCGAAATTGGCGTTAGGCTATCATTTAGATGAATTGCCAAATCAAATTACAAAACTTACTTCTGCTTTATTTGAACCTACTTTGGATTATGTTATTGTCAAAATTCCACGTTGGAACTTCGACAAATTTGAAGGTGCTGACAGAACCTTAGGATTGCAAATGAAATCGGTTGGAGAAGTAATGGGAATTGGACGTTCATTTCAGGAAGCGTTACACAAAGCCACACAATCATTAGAAATCAAACGCAACGGATTAGGCGCAGACGGAAAGGGATACAAAAACTACGAGCAAATAATCGAGAAATTAACGTTTGCAAGTTGGGATAGAGTATTTGTGATTTACGATGCCATTGCCATGGGAATTCCATTGAGTAGAATCCACGAAATCACTAAAATTGACATGTGGTTTTTGAAGCAATACGAAGAATTGTATACGATAGAAAAAGAAATTTCAAAATATAACGTTACCAATCTTCCAAAGGAATTATTACTGGAAGCGAAGCAAAAAGGTTACGGCGACCGGCAAATTGCCCACATGCTGAAATGTTTGGAAAGTCAGGTTTATAAATTGCGTGACGAAATGAATATCAAGCGCGTTTATAAATTAGTTGACACTTGTGCAGCTGAATTTAAAGCGCTAACACCTTATTATTATTCGACCTTTGAAGCTGAAATTCAAACAGCCGATGGTACCCGATTTGTTCACAATGAAAGTATTGTGACTGATAAGAAAAAAGTAGTTGTTTTAGGTTCAGGACCTAATAGAATAGGACAAGGAATCGAGTTTGATTATTCTTGTGTTCACGGTGTTTTGGCAGCAAAAGAATGTGGTTATGAAACCATCATGATTAACTGCAATCCGGAAACGGTTTCAACTGATTTTGACACGGCTGATAAATTGTATTTCGAACCCGTTTTTTGGGAACATATTTATGACATTATCCGACATGAAAAACCTGAAGGTGTTATTGTTCAGCTTGGCGGACAAACCGCTTTGAAGCTGGCTGAGAAACTATCTAAATACGATATAAAAATACTTGGAACATCATTCGACGCTCTTGATTTAGCCGAAGACAGAGGAAGATTTTCAGAATTGCTGACCGAGTTAAAAATTCCGTTTCCAAAATTTGGAATTGCTGAAAATGCAGATCAGGCATCTGCTTTAGCTGACGTACTCGATTTTCCTTTACTGGTTCGTCCATCCTATGTTTTGGGAGGACAAGGCATGAAGATTGTTATCAACAAACAGGAATTGGAGGAACATGTTATTGATTTGCTCAAAAATATTCCGGGGAATAAATTATTGCTCGACCATTATTTAGACGGAGCAATAGAAGCAGAAGCCGATGCGATTTGTGATGGTGAGAATGTCTATATCATCGGAATCATGGAACACATAGAGCCGTGTGGAATCCATTCGGGAGATTCTAATGCGACATTACCACCATTTAATTTAGGTGAATTCGTGATGCAACAAATAAAAGACCATACGAAGAAAATTGCATTAGCACTCAGAACTGTTGGCTTGATTAACATCCAATTTGCGATTAAAGATGATATTGTTTACATCATAGAAGCCAATCCAAGAGCTTCGAGAACGGTGCCTTTTATTGCAAAAGCGTATGGCGAACCTTATGTAAACTATGCCACTAAAGTAATGCTGGGCGTTAATAAAGTAACCGATTTTAAATTCAATCCTCAGTTGAAAGGATATGCAATTAAACAACCTGTTTTTTCATTCAGCAAATTCAAAGATGTCAACAAAGCACTAGGACCCGAAATGAAATCAACCGGTGAAAGTATTTTATTTATTGATGATTTGAAGGATGATCAGTTTTATGAGTTGTATTCGAGACGTAAGATGTATTTAAGTAAATAATCTATACTAAGCAGTAACTTTCAGTCCACCCGGGAATGGTCTGTAGGCATAATAGTGTAATACTTCTTCAATGGCTATTTTCAAGGCTTCATTTATTGGAAGCATCGTCTTTCCTAATCTAAAATCTATTTGGGAAAGATGCATGTAATAGTCGTAGAATATCGGTACGTATAGTCCATTTGCGATAGCCACTGTTGTGTTTTTATAGTTTTCGGACTGGTTTTCCTTTATTATTTTGCAAGTAGCTAAACGCAGTTTTCCCAAATTATCCCTACTGGCGGCATAGCCAAAGAGTCGGCAAATCAGTCCACGGTATTTATAATTAGAACAGCTCCCATTATCGCTGTCAACGATAGAAACCGGACGGTATATATGGCAAAGTTTTTTGGTAGTTTGGTTTAGTTCGTCCAAAACAATTTCGGCCTGACCGTTTAAATACAAGTGGGATGCCCAAGGAAGAAACTCCAATGGTGAAGCATCAATATGTGGCGTAGTGCAACATTTTCCACAGCCTAAAACACACTGTAATCCTGTTTTGGATTGGAAACCAACAATCTCTCCTTCAAGTCGGTCAAATAGTTGTTCGACTAACTTAACCTTTCTTTCGATTCCCATTTTTTTTGAAAGGTAGGCTATTATAAATGGCTTATGTTATATAGTTGTTTTCTTTGTGATTTGTATTTATGACGTATGCCAATTTGATGATTTGTAAATCAATTGATTTAGGGTAGTTTTTTAGTATATTTGAGAAAATTCTATCAGATGAAAAACAACCGTTTTACTAATTATATTCTACTTACTTTTTTACTGGTTTTTATCAATACTCATTCGCAAACTTTTACGGATAGTAATTTGCCGATTGTTATTATTTCCACTGATATCAATCCGGCAACAAGTCTTCCTTATGAAATTGTGGATGACCCCGATGTATTTGGTACCATGAAAATCATCAAGCATCCTGATGGTTCTAGAAATTATCTTACAGATCAAAATACGGCTGCATTTTTAAATTATAATGGCCGTCTCGCTATACAAATTCGAGGTTCTTCTTCTCAGGATCTTCCTAAAAAAGGATATAAGGTAACTACTTTGCTGGCAGATAATGTTACAAATAACAATGTTGCTCTGCTTGGAATGCCGGCAGAAAATGACTGGGTTTTGAATGGTTTAGCTTTTGACCCTTCATTAATAAGAGATTATTTGGCTTATAATCTCTCACGTCAAATGGGGAATTATGCTCCAAGGACACAATATTGTGAGGTTTTGATAAACGGAGAGTATATGGGGCTTTATCTACTTCAGGAAAAAATAAAAGCAGATTCGAATCGCGTTAATGTTCTTAAAATTGCAACAACAGACATAAGCGGAGATAATCTGACTGGTGGTTATATCACCAAAGCCGATAAGACTACAGGTGGCGATCCGGTTGCTTGGACGACAACAGCATATAACGGTCAGGATGTAAATTATATCCACGATTTGCCAAAACCGGAAGTCGTTACTTCAGAGCAGGATACGTACATTCACAGTCAATTTACTAATCTACAGACAGCCGTAACAGCTAATAATTCGACTTTCTTGAACGGATATCCAACCAGAATTGACATTCCATCTTTCGTAGATTTTATGATTTCTAACGATTTTGCTGCTAATGCAGACGGATATCAGTTTAGTACTTATTTTCACAAAGACAGAAAAGGGAAATTACGTGCCGGACCAATTTGGGATTTTAACCTGACTTGGGGAAATGATTTATTTGAATATGGATTCGATAGAAGTAAATACAACACTTGGCAGTTTTTAAATGGTGATAATGAAGGCTCAAAATTTTGGAGAGATTTGTATAATAATGCTATATTCAAATGCTATTTGTCTAAACGGTTTAACCAATTGACACAAGCTGGTCAGCCATTGAATACTGCTGTTTTGAATACTTTTATAGATAATACGATTACGCTAATCAATGAAGCGATGGTTCGTGAAAATGAAAAATGGAATACTATTCCGAACAATCCAATGGAAATAGCTAATCTTAAAACTTTTATAGTCAACAGAACCACTTGGATGACGAACAATTTAGGTGAATTTGCAAGCTGTTCTAACGTGGCAGTTCCGCCACTTGTTATTACAAAAATTAATTATAATCCGTCAACTTCGGTATCTTTTCCGCTTAGCAATGATCAGGAATTTATTGAAATACAAAATACCGGAACTACTTTGGTTACGCTCTCCGGAATTTATTTCAGCGAATTGGGAACAAGCTATCAATTTCCCTATAATGCTACCATTTCAGGAAATTCAAGTTTGTATCTGGCTTCCAACGAAACTGTTTTTCAGTCTAAATATGGATTCGCTCCTTTTGGGCAATTCACACGAAATTTATCTAATAAATCTCAGAAAATTGTACTTGCCGATGCTTTTGGAAACATAATTGATTCGGTAGAATATTTTGACACTTCGCCTTGGCCAACAGCAGCAGATGGTGGAGGAAGTTACCTGCAGTTAACCAACACGAGTTTGGATAATAATTTAGGAACGAGTTGGGTGGCTTCTACAGCATCTTTGTCTGTTAGTAATTTTGATTTGGATTCGGTTATTACTCTCTATCCTAATCCGACAAATTTATCATTAACTGTTAAGTCTCAATTTAACATCGACAAAATAGAAATCTATGACGTTTTGGGTAAATTCGTAAAATCTATTCAGGTGAATGCAAACGAAATTCAAACTGATGTTTCCAATTTTTCTATGGGAATGTACTTTATGAAAATTTATACACAATACGGAACAAAGACTCAAAAATGGTTTAAGAATTAGTTTTGTCAAACTATTTTTTCTCTGTTTTTTCTTCCATCAAATCACTCAAATGCAGTCGCAGTGCAGTTACAGAAATACTGATTTCCCAAAAAGAAATCCCTAAAGAAACCAGTAAAGAAAGCAAACTTCCTGCGAAGAGATAAATTCCTAAGGTTTGTTGTTCTAAAAATAAACACAGCATAGCAAAAACAGAAAGAAATAGACATAGAACCCCAAAAAGCTGCATGTACCGTATGAGTGATAATCGCAGGTTGAGGTTTTTGATTTGCAGTAAAATGCTTTTACTGTGATCTTGGTCATAAGTTTTTTTTAATCCTCTCACTATCTGGGCAATAGTTAAAAAACGATTAGTATAAGCTAATAAAATCAATGATGTTGCTGAGAATAGCAGGGCTGGGGTTTCGATTTGTAAGTTCATGTGAAATGACGAATTGTGAATTGCTAAGTTCGGAAATTAATTTCAATAAAAAACCTGCAAGCTTTCACTCACAGGTTTTTTAACTATTGCCTTATGGCTAATGCCTAATTACTTTATTAGTTCAAAACTTCGCTTTACAAAAGCGGTTAGCTCTTCTCCTTTTAATAATCCTTGAGAGATTTTGGCTAAGTCTAAAGCTTGTTTTACTAAACTTTCTTGAGCTGATTTATCGGAAGTGTTTAAAATTGTTGTTGCCAAATCTGAATTTGTATTCACCACCAAATTATACATTTCCGGGAAATTGCCCATTCCAAACATTCCGCCACCGCCGGTTTGGCTCATTTCTTTCATTCGTCTCATGAATTCTGGCTGCGTGATAATGAATGGCGCTGCTGTACTGTCCA
The DNA here is from genome assembly GCA_947456955.1 of Flavobacteriaceae bacterium. Taxonomy (GTDB): domain Bacteria; phylum Bacteroidota; class Bacteroidia; order Flavobacteriales; family Flavobacteriaceae; genus Flavobacterium. The sequence goes on from CANGTQ010000009.1 coordinate 41,788, forward strand.
TTGGTTCTAATTGAACCGAATAATTGGCTTTTGGTACAATTTCTTCTAAAACAGATTTTAATTGGGTTGACTCGTCTTCTGATAATTTTGAAATCTGAGTGTCTTCTTTCTGTATTAATTTGTCAATATGGTCAGAGTCTACACGAACAAAAGTCAGATTCTCGTTATCGCTTTCCAGTTTTTGGATTAAATGCGAAACGATTGGCGAATCTAATAACAACACTTTATATCCTTTCTCATCAGCGATTTCAATATAACCGTGCTGTGCATCTTTGTTGGATGCATATAAAACAACTAATTTGCCATTTTTATCGGTTTGATTAGCAGTAATCGCTTCTTTTAATTCGGACAAAGTGTAATAGTTGTTATCAACTGTTGGATACAAAATAAAGTCACCCGATTTTTCATAAAATTTTGGTTCCGAAAGCATACCATATTCCAAAACTATTTTGATGTCATTCCATTTTTTTTCGAAGTCTTCACGGTTTTCAGTGAATAAAGACTTCAATTTATCAGCTACTTTTCTAGTGATGTAATTCGATATTTTCTTCACATTGCTATCCGCTTGCAAGCCTGAACGAGAAACGTTTAACGGAATATCCGGAGAGTCAATTACACCCTTAAGCATACCTAAAAACTCAGGTACAATTCCTTCTACGTTATCGGTAACAAAGACTTGGTTTTGATACATTTGAATTTTGTCTTTTTGCATTTGCAAATCGGCTGACATTTTTGGGAAATACAAAATTCCTGTCAGGTTGAAAGGATAATCCACATTCAAATGAATATTGAATAATGGCTCTTCAAATTGCATAGGATATAACTCGTTATAGAAGTTTTTATAATCTTCATCGGTCAAATCTATAGGTTGTTTTGTCCAAGCCGGATTTGTATTATTAATAAAGTTGTCTACATCAATGTATTCAGTCTTATAATCTTCTTTAGCGTCTTCGGGTTTTGGAAGTGCCTCTTTTTTAGTTCCAAATTTGATTGGAATAGGCATGAACTTGTTATACTTAGTCAGTAATTCACGGATTTTAAATTCTTCTAAAAACTCTAGAGAATCTTCTGCAATATGAAGAATGATTTCTGTTCCTCTTTCTGTTTTGTCAGCCTTTACGATAGTAAATTCAGGACTTCCGTCGCATGTCCAATGTGCAGCTGGTTCGTCTTTGTATGATTTGGTTATAATTTCTACTTTGGAAGCTACCATAAATGCCGAATAAAAACCAAGACCAAAGTGGCCAATTATTCCTGAATCTTTGGCAGCGTCTTTATATTTTTCTAGAAATTCTTCGGCACCGGAGAAAGCAATTTGGTTGATGTATTTCTCTACTTCATCTGCTGTCATCCCAATACCTTGGTCAATCAAGTGTAGCTTTTTGCCTTCTTTATCAATTTTAACTTCGATAATTGGATTGCCATATTCGACTTTGGCTTCGCCAATACTTGTTAAATGCTTTAATTTTAGTGTGGCATCAGTTGCGTTTGATACTAATTCACGCAAGAAAATTTCGTGGTCATTGTATAAAAACTTCTTTATCAGTGGAAAGATGTTTTCTACGGATACATTTATTTTTCCTGTTGTCATATTTATATATTTTAGGTTAAACAATTTTGAATTCAGATTAGTCAAAACTAATACCAATTGTTGAAGTTATGACAAATTGACGGAGTAATAATTTTGGAATAATTCTATAACAATTTTATAGTATATTGTAAATTATAAATTTAAAATCGACGTATATTTACAGTAATTAATTATAAATTTAATTCGAATGAAAAAAATTATTTTAATAAGTTTATTTTCAGTTTTGATTTTATCTTGTAAGTCAAATTCTGCCACAAGCACAAAGAGAGATATAAATTCTCAAGTTGCCATTAAAGGGAATTGGCAAATTTCAGCAGTAACTTATCCTGGTTCAGATGTAATTAAGGTAACATCATTTGATTTGGCTGATTCAAAATGTTTTATAGGAAGTACATGGAAGTTCATATCTAACAACAACAAAGGGAATATGGCTTTAACAAGTCCAAAATGTACAGTATACAGCACACCAATTACTTGGTTTATTGACAACGAAGGTCAGTTTGTCTTGAAATTTTTGGATGAATCTAAAGCAAAAACTATTAAATCAGGTTATGTTTTAAGTGTTGCCAACCAAACAGAAAACTCTTTTCAACTTATTGACAAAATTAATGTGGCAGGCAAGTTAACGGATGTAGTATACCAATTTGAACGATTAAATTAATAAATATGAAAAAGACAAGTACAATTTTAGTGGTGAGTTTAATGCTTTTATCAACTATTTTCACAAGTTGTGAAGCAGTAAAGAATACAAATAATACACAACGTGGAGCAGCTATTGGCGCTGTTGGCGGTGCTGTTTTAGGTGGGATTTTAGGAAATAATTTAGGAAAAGGTGGAAATGGTGCAATGGGCGCTGTTTTAGGTGGTGTAATTGGTGGAGTTGCCGGTGGTGTAATCGGAAATAAAATGGACAAACAAGCACGTGAGATTGAAACGGCATTGCCTGGTGCCCAAGTAGAAAGAGTAGGAGAAGGAATTAAATTGGTTTTAGGAGAAAATGCCGTTCGATTTGATACAAATAAATCGACTTTGACTACTACAGCTAAAGCAAATTTGGACAAACTTGTTCCTGTATTTAAAAGTTATGCTGACACAGATATTGTAATTTATGGTTATACTGACAGTACGGGTTCGGCGGAATATAATTTGAACTTATCGCAACAAAGAGCAAATTCAGTAGAAAAGTATTTAGAATCAAAAGGGTTAAACATGTCACGTTTTAAAATGGTAGGAATGGGAATAGCTGATCCAATTGCAACAAATGACACACCAGAAGGAAGAAGTCAAAACCGCCGTGTAGAATTTGCTATTACAGCCAATGAAAAAATGGTTCAGGATGCTCAAAAAGAGGTAGGAAAATAGTTTCAGTACAAGACAAAAATTATGAAAAGCTGTTTATTTAGAGACAGCTTTTTATTTTATTTTATTTTTTTCTAAAGCTTCCAAGCGTTTTAAGATTTCTTGATTGTCTTTTAGAAGTTTTTCGTTTGTTTTAAGAAGTTGCTCAATGAGTTCTTGTTGATCTTGCACAGCTTTTACAGTTATTGGAATAATATCGTTATATCTCATGCCGTAATTCCCATCAGGATCTACATAAATAACGCCATTATTTGAGTCTCCTGCTTTTTTCAAAGTTTCTTCAACTTCCTGGGCAATAAAACCATATTCAGTTTTCTTATTCTCATCATTCTTTTTGAAATAGGAAACAGGACGTAATGTTTTAATAAAATCTAGTCCTAATGCTGAATTTTTAATGTCCGATTTAGCTCTTCTATCTGAAATTACAGTCCATGAAGCTGGAGTTGTAGCAAGAAGTGTTCCAGAACCTGCTATACGTATATGTCCGGCTTGGGTTGCTGTTGCGCCCTGCCCAATGACTACACAACCAGCAAATCCACTACTAGCACCTTGACCGATAATTACATTGTTAGATGTTGAAAGAGTAATTCCCGCTTGATGACCAATCACTACATTACTAGTTGCAGTTGCAGTTGGAGACTGCATCGCAAAAGAACCTATTGCTACGCTCTGAGAAACATTTTGGGCACCTGCTGCTCCCATAGCTTGATGACCAATTGCAACCATATTACTAGAAGCAGCGTTACTGGACAGCTCCCCAGCATTAGAACCAAAAAAAACATTGTTGGTTGATGTATTAGTTCTCCCAGCTTGTGCGCCAAAGCTAGTAACACTAGAAGCTATAGTTCCAGCCCATTGATTTGCTCTTCTAAAACGAAGATCTTGAGCATCTGTTGTACCAATAAAATTATTAGCAGGATTTGTTCCACTATTTCCGGTTAGTGACCAGTCTGGGTTGTTACCAGTAGCTAATAAAACCCATAAAGTACCATTCCAGTAATAATAGCCATTAGGTAGAAAACCTGAATTATAAACTAATAATGAAGTCACTGGAGAAGCAATTGTTGCCACATCACTCGTACTTATAAGTGCTACTCTTGGTATTAGCAAGCCCTTATTAGTGGAAGTAATATCCAACATAGAGGAAGCATTGGGAGTTGCTGTTCCAATTCCTACTTGAGCCTTCATATCTTTTGGAATAATCAAAAAGAGTAATATTATTAGAATGTATATAGATTTTTTCATGAACACAAATAAAATATAGTTATCAATATAAAAATAATTCATAAAACGAATACATTAATTATTCATTGTATAAAATAACCATACAATACAACTTAATTATTTGTTTAATTCTAAAAGCTACAGTTTCTATTGTATAGTCTGTGATTTTAAATTGTACTCAGATCTAGTTTCTTTCAAGGTTTCTTAATTTGTTGCGCCAATGTATAGGTGAAGAATGCTTTAAAAACTGTTTTTAGATATATAGACTAATTTTCAAGGCAGTTTTTTAAACGATAAACTGTTTTGTTTCTCTTTTTTCAATTTTTTTTGAATAACATTTAACAAAATTTTTTGTTTAATAATTATTGAAAATAGTTAAACAATTATTACTTTTATGCTAGTTTAAATTTTATATCATGGCAACAACAAAAAAAGCATCTGCAAAGAAAACAATATTAGATGATTATGTAATTATTTCAAATTTTATGAATGATATACTTGTTCATAATGAAGAACCAAAAAACATTTATATTTTTTGTGAAAAACATGCTATTAGCGAAGCTGATTTTTATTCTTTCTTTGGTTCATTTGAAACTTTAAAACAAGAAATTTGGGTTAAGTTTTTCGAGAATGCTACCGCAAGTATAGAAAAAGATGAAGCCTACAAAAACTACACAGATAAAGACAAATTACTAGCATTGTATTTTACTCTTTTTGAAATTATGAATTTAAATAGATCCTATATATTGTTTACGCTAAAAGAAAACAAGCAAGGATTAAAAAATTTGAAATTTTTAAAACAATTCAGAAACCGATTTAAAGAATTTATTATCGATATTATTAGACAAAGTGCTACCGATGGAAATGAAAAGTTCCTTAAAGTTAGCGAGCCTGTTTTTTCTGAAGGCGCTTGGATACAGTTTTTATTTTTATTAAAATTTTGGATGGATGATACGTCAAAAGGTTTTGAAAAAACAGATGTTTTAATTGAGAAATCAGTAAATACAGTAGTTGGATTGTTGGACACTAAACAATTAGAAAATTTATTTGATTTGGGAAAATTCCTTTGGAAAGAAAGAAATTAGTAAATGAAAACACTTGATAAAATTCCAACAGGAAAAATAGAACGAGCTGGACAATTAGTGAAAACAGGAATTAAAGTTGGAGGAAATTATGTTGCTTATTATGGTGAAAAAATGGTCAATCCTTCTTTGAATCGCGATAAGCTAAACGAAAACAATGCTGAAGATATCTATGATGGTTTAAAAAATTTAAAAGGAAGTGCTTTAAAAGTTGCTCAGATGCTCAGCATGGATAAAAGCATTATGCCACAAGCCTATGTTGACAAATTTTCGCTGTCGCAGTTTTCTGTACCACCTTTATCAGCGCCATTAGTTCGAAAAACATTTAAAAAATATTTAGGAAAATATCCAGAAGATATATTTGACACTTTCACCCCGGATGCTTCGAATGCGGCGAGTATCGGTCAGGTACACAAAGCAACCAAGAATGGGAAAAATTTTGCTGTGAAAATCCAGTATCCGGGAGTGTCAGATAGTATTAGTTCTGATTTGGCATTGGTAAAACCCTTTGCTACGAGAATGTTTAATTTGAAAGGTAAAGATTCTGAAAAATATTTTATCGAAGTTAAAAACAAACTATTAGAGGAAACAGATTATGTTTTAGAACTTAAACAAAGTCTGGAAGTGTCAAATTTGTGTGAACCAATAGAGAATCTTCGTTTTCCAAAATATTATCCTGAATTATCGTCTGAAAAGATTTTAACCATGGAATGGATTGAGGGTGAACACCTTTCCGAATTTACAGCACACAATAAGGATTGGGTAAAAAGCGATAAAATAGGTCAGGCGTTATGGGATTTTTATATGTATCAAATTCATCATTTAAGACAAGTGCATGCTGATCCACATCCAGGTAATTTTTTAATTGATAATGAAAATAACTTGGTTGCGATTGATTTTGGATGTATTAAACAAGTTCCTAATGAATTTTATGTGCCTTATTTTGAATTGGCAAAACCGGAAGTAATTAATAATTCAGAATTATTTAATGCTAAATTATATGAATTAGAAATTTTGAGAGCAGATGATTCTGAAAATGAAATGGCTTATTTTACCAAAATATTTCATGAGTTACTGAGTTTATTTACCAAACCGTTTCATGATAATTATTTTGATTTTTCTGATGATGACTTTTTTGGAAAAATTGCACAAATGGGAGAAGAGTTTGCAAAAGATACTCAGCTTCGCAAGATGAACGGCAACCGCGGTTCAAAGCATTTTTTATACATCAATAGAACGTTCTTCGGATTGTATAATTTATTACACGATTTAAAAGCCAGAATTGACACTAAGTCATTTGAAAAATATATTTCTTAATGAGATAAAATTTGTTTATTGGTTAGGTTGATAAGAGCGATTCTTTGTATATAAGTTCCGCTCTTATTTTTTTAAATATCTTCGTAAGTTTGTCATTCATTTCAAGACTATGTTGCAAGTAAAGAATGTTTCTTTTTCCTATACTGATTCTATTACACTAAACAATATTGATTTTTCATTAGAAAAAGGAATGAATCTAGCCGTTATTGGAGAAAGTGGTTGTGGTAAAAGTACTTTGCTTAAACTTATTTACGGATTGTATGATTTAGATAAAGGAAGTATATTTTGGGATGATGTCGAAGTTTTAGGGCCAAAATTCAATTTAATTCCCGGAATGGATTTCATGAAATATTTGGCACAAGATTTTGACTTAATGCCTTTTATTACTGTTGCTGAAAATATTGGGAAATACCTATCAAATAGTTATCCGGAACAAAAAAATGCGCGTATTGCCGAATTATTGCAAATTGTTGAAATGACGGATTATGCCAATATAAAAGCAAAAAACTTAAGTGGCGGACAGATGCAACGCGTTGCATTAGCAAGAGTTTTAGTACTTGAGCCTGAAGTATTATTATTAGATGAACCTTTTAGTCACATCGATAATTTTAGAAAGAACAGCCTGCGTAGAAAGCTTTTTAGTTATTTAAAAGAAAAAAAAATCACTACCATTTTTGCCACACATGATAGTTCAGATGTATTGTCTTTTGCTGATGAAGTTTTGGTTCTAAAAGACGGGCAACTTATCGAGGAAGGAAATCCAGAAAGCATCTATAATTACCCAAAAAACATTTACATTGCTTCTCTTTTTGGAGATGTCAACGAAATAGAAATAGATGGTAAAATAGAACTTATTTATCCCGATCAATTGAATATTGTTGAAAAGTCAGACTTAAAAGTTGAGGTTGTAAAATCCTATTTTTTAGGAAGTCATTATCTGATTGAGGCAAATAATATTAACAAAGCTTTATTTTTTGAGAGTGAAAAAGAACTTGCAACCGGAACAATAATATATTTAAAAAAGAAACCCTAAATCATTTGACTCTAGGGTTTCTATATTCTATTCTCTATTTTCTTAAAACTAGTTTTTCAAATACTTTTCCAAAAACTGATCTTGTTCCCACAATAAGTGAAGTATGTTTTCTTTAGCCACATAGCTGTGTGCTTCGTTTGGCAACAACACTAATCTTACTGGCGCTCCCAAATTTTTCAACGCTTGGAAATAACGTTCCGATTGAAGCGTAAATGTCCCCGGATTATTGTCGGCATCACCATGAACTAATAGCAAGGGAGTTTTCATTTTATCAGCGTTCATGAATGGAGACATTTCATTGTAAATAGCCGGAATATCCCAATAATTTCGTTGTTCACTTTGAAATCCGAAAGGTGTCAATGTTCTGTTATAGGCACCACTTCTTGCAATTCCACAGGCAAAAAGATTAGAATGTGACAATAAATTTGCTGTCATGAAGGCTCCGTATGAATGTCCCCCAATAGCACATTTTTTTCTATTTATGTAGCCCAATTTATCTACAGCATCAATCGCCGCCTCGGCATCATCAACTAATTGTGTCATGAAAGTATCATTTGGTTCCGTAGTGCCTTCGCCAATAATTGGAAACGACGCATCGTCAAGAACTGCATACCCTTTGGTTACCCAATATACAAACGAACCATAATAGGGGAAAGTAAACTCATTTGGATTTTGCTTGTTTTGACCAGCTGAGCTTTTATCTTTAAATTCTTCTGGATAAGCCCAAATCAATAAAGGTAATTTCTCTGATTTTTTAGTTCGGTCATAACCATCAGGTAAATAAAGCGTTCCCGATAAATCTACACCATCTTTACGTTTGTACTTAATTACTTCTTTGTACACATTTTTGATACTTTCAAACGGGTTTTTGAAATTGGTAAGCTGTGTTAATTTTTTAGATTTTAGGTTTCTGAAATAATAGTTTGGAAACTCATTCTTGGATTGAATTTGCACCAAAACGTCTCCTTTTTTGAAATCTTCTATTGATAACAAATCTTCTTTTTTGTCTTTGAAAGTAGAGGTATAAAGGCGTTTTGTTTTTAATGTCCCTAAATTATATTCATCAATAAATGGAAACTGCCCATCTTTGGTAAAACCATCGCCAATTAGGTAAGCATTATTGTTTTCGATTGCTAAAACATAACGGTTGTACTCATTTCTTTTGGTTTCAAAATTACCCGGATCAGAATAAATATCTTGCGAGTTTCTATCCGAAATAATTTTAGGCGCTTGACTCGTATTTGATGGATTGATTAAATAGGTTTTAGTATTTCGAGTATCATACCATTCATCAGAAACAATAGCAATGTTTTCGTTACCCCAAATAACGCCACCATATCGTTGTTTTGTTTTTAGTAATGAAGTTGGTTTAGAAATGAAAGGGGCATTCCATGAAAAAAGCTCGTCTCTAAAATCTACTTTTTTAGCCTGATCACCTTCATCAAGTGCTTCAACATAAGCTAAGGTTGCCGGTTTATCAGCTCTCCAACTCATACTTCTTTTTCCTTTTCTTACCGATGAAAATCCTTTTGGAATTACTTCGTTTAATGGCACTTCATTGACAACTTTAATTTCTTTTCCGGTTATATCATACACTACACTTTTTAGTGGGAAACGATTGTACGGAACGATATAAGAAAATGGTTTTTGCATTGTGGTAATCATTAAATAATTTCCATCAGGTGAAAAACTTTCACCAGCATATAAATCAACGGCTTTAAAAAAATCTATTTTTCCGGAAAGTGAAACTTTGTATAATTCGGAAGTCATTAGTGTTTCAAAATTAGTTTCATCTGTTTTATTTTTCAACAAATCAGGATAGGTCCTGTTTTGCGATTTAGAACCGTCACCTGAAGAAACTGTTGGACCTTTTGGCAAATCTTTTTTGATGTCAATAAGGCTAGGACGATTTTTTGGAATCATTTTCACAAATAAAGTTTCGTTGTCTTTCATCCAACTATAAGGACTTCCAAGATTGGCGTTAAGGTTTGCAGCAGTAAGTTTTTTGGCTGAAGCCGATACTACATCAATAACCCATAATTCAACTCCGCTTGAAACGGTATTTGTGAATGCAATTTTCTGTTCATTAGGAGACCAACTGATATAGGCAATTCTAGGGTTCTCCGGTAAACCTTTTATTTGAGTTTCGGTTTTATCTGTAACTTTTCTAATTTTTAGATTGGAAATATAATTCATGGCACTGCCAATATTAGTAATTGGATTAATACGTAATCCGCCCAAACGCATTTCTTCCTGATTCAAATCATCAAGTGTTTTATAAGTGCTTCGGTAAGAGAAAAGCATGTACTCTTTTTTAGAATCCATACTAACGCTCGGTGCTCTTTCATAATCTGCCAAGGCTGAAATTGTAGCGGATGGCTTTTGGTACGTAAGGTTTTCCTGTGCTGAAGCAATAGTTACAGCTAACCCGAAAAATAGTAATAAAAAGAAATATTTTTTCATAAGTATAAGTTTTATTCCGCTACATTCCATACAATTGCTTCGCCAATTCGCTAAAGCTTAGTGTCGGCTGCGCCTCGGTTTGATTTTCGATTGGTCGAATTTACGAAGTAGTTGTTACATTTTATTAAATCCTAAAATAAAATTGTTGCTTTTTAAAAATGATTAATTTAGCACAACTTTTTTTAATTATTTAAATAAAAATTATGTTTCATTCCAAAATTTCAGGCTTAGGTTTTTATGTTCCCGATAATGTTGTCACTAATGATGATTTGTCAAAAATAATGGACACTAATGATGAATGGATTCAGGAAAGAACCGGAATTCAAGAAAGAAGGCACATTATTCGTGGAGAAGATACTACAACAACCATGGGAGTAAAAGCCGCCAAAATTGCAATAGAACGTTCTGGACTTTCTAATTACGATATCGATTTTATTGTTTTTGCTACAATTTCTCCCGATTATTATTTTCCCGGTCCTGGAGTTGAATTACAAAAAGAACTCGGAATGAAAACTATTGGTGCTTTAGATATTCGTAATCAATGTTCAGGTTTTGTGTATGCACTTTCTGTTGCTGATCAATTTATTAAAACCGGAATGTATAAAAATATATTGGTAGTTGCTTCCGAAGTACAATCTTTAGGTTTAGACATGACCACCCGTGGTCGCGGAGTTTCCGTAATTTTTGGAGATGGAGCAGGAGCAGCTGTTTTAAGTAGAAGTAATGACGATAGCAGGATTCTTTCTACACATCTTCATTCAGAAGGAGAGCACGCTAAAGAGTTAGCCGTTTTAGCACCTGGGATGGGAGGAAGATGGGTAACTGATATTCTGGCAGACAACAATCCGGATGATGAAAGTTATTATCCGTATATGAATGGACAATTTGTTTTCAAACACGCTGTAGTTAGATTTAGCGAAGTAATCAATGAAGGATTGCAAGCCAATAATTTAAAGGTTTCCGATATTGATATGTTAATTCCACATCAGGCTAACTTGAGAATTTCACAGTTTATCCAGAAGAAATTTGGTTTAAATGATGAACAAGTTTTCAATAACATTCAAAAATATGGCAACACAACGGCAGCATCTATTCCGATTGCGTTGACCGAAGCATGGGAACAAGGAAAAATAAAAAAAGGCGATACAGTTGTCTTAGCTGCTTTCGGTAGTGGATTTACTTGGGCAAGTGCTATTATTAAATGGTAAATAGAAAGCCATCCCTTTTTAGAGATGGCTTTTCTTAACATAGTAGGTAGTAGGTTATCGCTTCATAGCGAAATGGGCCCTAAATTCTTGATTAACTTTGTTTTCATCCATGTAAGTCACACTAAACCAATAATCGTCAGATGGCATAAGATTTCCATTATATGTTCCATCCCAACCGCTATTACTTGGTCTTATTTGTGTTAGCATTTTACCATAACGGTCATAAATTATGATACTTGCACTAGGTTGATTGGATAAATCTTTAATATTCCATGTGTCATTATACCCATCGTTATTTGGGGTGAAGTATTTTGGATAGTTTACAACCAAAGCATTAATAGTAGTGCTTCCACAACCATTTTTGTCTCTAACGGTAACAGTATGAATTCCAGAAGGGACATTATCAAAAACATTACTGTCTTGAAACGGTCCATTATTCAATTGGTATTCAAAATTATTTCCTTGACCAGTTGCCGTTACCGTGATTGATTGACTGTCAGCAAAGTCTTCACTCACCTCATAGGTTACAATTGCAGGTTCTGATGGACTTACAGTAATTATAACAGGCTCTGATACACATCCCGTAGCTTTATTTTTAACTACTAAAGTATATAATCCTGGTAAGATTGCTTGATACATACTTGAAGTTCCAAGAGTGTTTCCGGCTTCATTTGTCCATACAAAAGTATAAAGGGCTGAACTTAATCCGCTATAAATCGTGTAAGCATTTAATAGTGTTCCTGTTTCACTGTCTATACAGATTATACCGTCTATCGGAGTTGGTTCTGGTAGTTTATTTACAATTATGGTTATTGGTGTTATATCATAACAATTTGGAGCTAATGAATTATTAACTCTAGCGTAAACAACATTTTTAGTAGATGATAATACTGGGTTTGTTGCGCTAGTTGCATTTTCCATACTTTCATAATAGGTAATACTAAATTCAGTGCCCGTTTGATTTCCGAGAATTGATGCTGATAATGAAGATAAGTTAAAATCAACTATTCCATCATTAGTTCCATCTTCATCACAAATAGTTCTCAATGCTGTTGGGACAGCATTTGCAACGGGAGTGTCAATGATAGTTACTGTAAATGAACTTTCATCCGAACATAAAGGAGGATAAGGAGAAACAGCATAAATATAAATAGTTTGTGATGTTGATATAGAAGAACCAGCAGGCAGCATTGTTCCAGTAGCATTTGAACCAGTATAATATTTACCGATAGATAATGTAGGTAAAGTATAATTTTCGCAAATAGTTACATTTGGCAAATTATCCACGTTATATATCATAACCACAAATTGTCTTTCACTTGAACAATCGGGTGAAGTTGCAGTATGTGCATAAATATAAAGTGTTTGTGAAGTAGTTAAAACATCACCTGCATGTAATAAAGTTCCTGATGCATTTGAACCAGTATAATAGTCTCCAATAGCCAAAGGAGGCAAAGTATACGAATTACAAACTTTGAAATTAGCAATTGGAGCAATTATAGGAGTTTTATTAATTGTCACAGTAAATGAGGTTTCATCAACACAAGAAAAAGAAGTACGGATTAATGATTCTTTAAAAATATAGATTGTTTGACTAGTTGTAATTACTGTACCAGGCAATATTTCTAAACCACTTCCATTTGGACCTCCAGATTGAGTATAAAATTTGTTGTTTGGTGTTAAAATTGGTAATGTATAGTTATCGCAAGCAGTTACATTTGGTAAAACATCTGCTGAAGTAGAGAATATATTTATCTGAAAACTATTTTCTGTACTACAAGCAGGAATAGTATTTGAAATAGCATAAATATAAATTCTTTGAGAAGAAGTTATAACAGTTCCTGAAGGCAATAATGTCCCGGTTCCGTTTGGTCCAGTATAATATTTTCCAACATTCAAAGGGGTTAACACATATTGATCACAAATATCTATATCAGAACGAGAATCAATATTTGGTAATGGATTAATCGTAACAGTAAAGCTATTTTGATTAAAACAAGTGTCATTTAATCTTTTAAAAATGTAAATGGTTTGTGTTGAAAGGATTACATCACCTGGATAAAGCATTGATCCTGCGCCTTGAATATCTGTAAAATATTCACCATTTGTTAATGGAGGTAAAGTATAAGTTATACAAGCTGAAACATTTGGTAAAGTATCAATTTGAGGTTGAATAATAGTTATTGTAAAATGTAAATTATCAGTGCAATTATTTAATCTACTTGTTGTCTCTGCATATATATAAACTATCGAATTGTCATTTATTACTGTTCCAGATGGAATTTCTGTACCGGAACCACTTGGACCAGTATAATATTTTCCAAAAGGAAGTTCAGGTAATGTGTATCCATTACATTGTGAAATATCTGCTGGTTGTTGTATTCCTATGAAAACTTCAAAAGAGTCTTCATCAGTACATGGAGTAGTTCCACCAGTAGATGCATATAAATAAATGGTTTTGCTTGTAGTTATTGGAGTTCCAGCTGCTAATTGAGTTCCAGTTCCACCAGCTCCGGTAAAATAATTACCTACAGTTAAGGCTGGTAAAGTATAAGAAGAACACTCAAAAATATCAGATCTTGTTCCTACTTCAATAGTAGGTTGAATTGTGACAGTAAAACTTGAATCTACTGTACAGATTTGTGGAGTTGTAGTTGTAAAATAAAAATAGATTGTTCTAGATGTAGTTATTACTGTTCCAGAAGGAATTTGTGTTCCTGTAGCACTTGGCCCCGTATAATATTTTCCAATGGATGCAGGTAAAGTGTAGCTTCCACAACGTGTCATATTTGGAGGTGTTAATGAGCCTTCCTCAACTATAGTAACAGTAAATGAACTACTTGCTGCACAAGATCCCGGTCCTCCAGGTTGATTGAATATATATATAGTTTGAGTTTGAGTGATAACAGTTCCAGCAAAAAGAGGTAATCCACTTCCATTAGGTCCAGTAAAATAGTTACCATTCGTTAACGAAGGCAATATGTAGTTTGTACATACAATAACATTCTGCAATATATCAACAAGGGGCAACGGCATAACTACAAGATTAAAGCTCGTAATATTAAAACATGAGGAATCGATAACATTTTGAACTCTAGCATATATAGTTTGTCCCGAAGAGGTGAAAGAAATAGAATTTGCTATTGGATTAGTTCCATTATTTGCATCATTTATTGAAGTATAATAAGAAACTGAATTTATAGATGAAGATTGCCCATTTAATATAGCGAATGTTCGTGTTGTTAAGTTAAAAACAGCATCGTTTTGTGATGAAGATCTTGAACATTTAATAATATCTTGTGGTTGATTTGCAACAGGGCCAGGTGAAACAAGTAATAGAAAAGATTTAACAATAAAACAACTGCTATTTGGTAACTGAATTCTAACATATATTCTTTGTCCACTCGGGCTATTATAAAGTAAAGGAAGCGGATTTGTATTATTATCAGCATCATTTTGTGAAATAAAATAAGATACACTAGTTAGCGGATCTAAACCTTGGATTACTCTTGAAGTATTTAAATCTAGATTATAAGTATATGATGGTGCGCTCAAATCACATTTATATAGATTATTCGGATTTGGTGATGTTATTTGTGGATAATATTGAACTTCAATACTATCAGTATAAGGTTGACAACCATTTTGCATTTGAGCATAAGTTACACTATATGTTCCTGGTTGATTTATAATTATACTAGAACCTGTCTCTCCATTTAATACTAAATTATTTTTTTTCCAAACAAAAGAATAATTTGTAGCGCTAAGTCCAGTATCAATAGTATGATTAGTCCCAAAACATAAAGCATTATTGTTAGAAATTAATAAATCTTGACCTAACACTTCTTGTCCAATATTTAAACTATTTGCTGCAATAAAAATAGCAGAATCAAATTGTGGGTCAACTCTATCAGCGATAACTAATTTGATATGATATGTAACTCCTGGAGTTAATACTGATTCTGCAGTTAAAACTTTTGTCTGTCCATTAAAATTTGTTGCTGAAGATGCGGCATTTGATCCACCATTATAACTACCAAAAAATTGGCTATTAATTGATGGACAAGATGAGTTATATAAAAAATCTCTAATAGTAACAACTGAGATAGGAGTATTTGAGTTAGGTAAAACTGCTAAGTTTGTTGTTACACCAGTTGATGTATTTGTTAACAAGAAAGCAAATGAGTCTGAAAACTGACATTGAAAATTACCATATTCTTCAGAAGCAAAAATAAAATCAAAACTAAAGTAAGAAGATATTGGTGTAAAATCAAATTCAAGTATTGTGGCATTTTTTGAAACCATCGAAACTCCATAAGTAGCCATTGTAGTTTCTAAATTAGTATCTCCTGTCCAAGCCGGTGATCCATCACTAAGTAACGTATTATTTGGACCTGAAGCATTTGTAACATCTCCAGTACTTAATACAACTCCACTTTGTATAGGGAAATTTGGATTTGTGTTTTGAAAAAATCCAATTCCATTCGTAGAACCAAAATTTGTACCGGTACTCCATGTAATATTTGAGGCAGAAACACAAGGGGAGCCAATTAGCACATTGTTAACCATTTCAGGCACAGTGTAACTAGAAGTACTCACGGTTATTGGCTGTGAAAAACCAATCGCTGTAAGTAAGATTAAGGTTAAGTTTAATATTTTTTTCATAACATGGGGATTTTGACAAAGCAAATATGGGAACAAAAAACGTTTAAATGCAAATAAAATCGATGAAATGCAAAATAATAATATATTTAAAAGTAAAAACTTACAAAATAAGTATATTTTATAAAAATTTTAACAATGTTTTTTATAAATTCCTCTATCTGTTAAAATTATTTTGTAATGTTTATCTTTGCCATCTTAAAAGAAATTAAAATGAAGCTTTCGCAAATTCTTACTCTACCAATACAAAATGCAATTCGTCAATTATTCGATGTTTCTATTGATAGAGTTGAATTTCAAATTACACGTAAGGAATTTGAAGGCGACATTACAATGGTTATTTTCCCATTGTTGAAACTTATTAAAGGAAACCCAATTGATATAGGAACCAAAATTGGGAACTATTTAGTTGAGAATGTAGATGAAATTATTCGTTTTAATGTTGTTTCCGGATTCTTAAATATTGTAGTTTCAGATGATTATTATCTTACTTTTTTTAATGAAATAAAAAATGATAAAAGCTTTGGTTTTGCTGAAGTTTCTCCAAATGAAAAAGCGATAATGGTCGAATATTCTTCGCCAAATACCAACAAACCTTTACACCTTGGTCATGTTCGAAATAATCTATTAGGATATTCCGTTGCAGAAATTATCAAAGCTTCAGGTAAAAAAGTATATAAAACCCAAATTATAAACGACAGGGGAATTCATATCTGTAAATCAATGTTGGCTTGGCAAAAATTTGGCAACGGACAAACTCCAGAAAGTTCAGGTTTGAAAGGCGACAAACTAGTTGGGAATTTCTATGTAAAATTTGACCAAGAATATAAAGTTCAAATAAGTGAATTAATCGCTCAAGGAAAAACAGAAGAAGACGCTAAAAAACTAGCACCAATTATTTTTGAAGCACAACAAATGCTTCTCGATTGGGAGGCCGGAAAACCTGAAGTTATCCAACTTTGGAAAACCATGAACCAATGGGTTTACAATGGTTTTGCTCAAACCTATAAAAATCTCGGCGTTGATTTCGATAGCTACTATTATGAAAGTAATACCTATTTGTTAGGAAAAGAAGTCGTGCAATTCGGTTTGGAAAAAGGTATTTTCGAAAAAGATGCTGATGGTTCCGTTTGGATTGATTTAACCCCTGATGGTTTAGATCGAAAAATTGTGTTGCGTTCTGACGGAACAGCGGTTTATATGACACAGGATATTGGAACTGCAATTCAACGTGTGAAAGATTTTCCAGATGTTGGCGGAATGGTCTATACTGTTGGTAATGAACAAGATTATCACTTTAAAGTGTTGTTTTTAATTTTGAAAAAATTAGGGTTTAATTGGGCAGAAAGCTTATATCATTTGTCATATGGAATGGTCGAATTACCTTCTGGGAAAATGAAATCTCGAGAAGGAACTGTTGTTGATGCTGATGATTTGATGGAAGAAATGACTGAAACTGCCGGAAAAATAGCCACTGATTTAGGAAAATTAGAAGGGTATTCAGCTGAAGAAAAAGCCAATTTGTTCAAAACAATTGGTTTAGGTGCTTTGAAATATTATATTCTAAAAGTTGATCCTAAAAAACAAATCCTTTTCAATCCTGAAGAATCAGTTGATTTTGCTGGAAATACAGGGCCGTTTATTCAATATACGTACGCTCGAATTCAATCTATCTTACGAAAAGCAGATTTTGATTACCAAAATGTCATTCTGAGTGCTAGCGAAGAATCTCTTCACCTAAAAGAAAAAGAACTGCTCAAACAAATAGAACTTTATCCCGAAGTAATTCAAAATGCGGCTAACAATCATTCGCCTGCTTTAGTTGCTAACTATACGTATGAATTAGTAAAAGAGTACAACTCGTTTTACCAATCGGTTTCTATTTTGGGAGAAGAAAATAGGACTAAGAAAGTTTTTAGAGTACAGCTTTCCCAAAAAGTAGCCGATACCATAAAATCGGCTTTCAAATTACTCGGAATAGAAGTGCCAGAGCGAATGTAATTTTTAAAAGCTCAGTTTCAAATTTATGTTAGGTGTCATGATAAAAAGAAGAATAAAATTTTTAGGAATAGTAATAGTAGTTTTTATTATCTCGTTTTTATCAATACGCTATTATGTTTATAATGCAGGAAGAAGAGATATACAATCTGAAGAGACTGCTTTTGAAGTTTCATCTGACGCTATTCTAAATGATTTTACTTCAAATCCAACAACTTCAAACAAAAAATATCTTGAAAAAACAATAACCGTTTCCGGAATCATAACTTCAGTAAAAGGTGAAGAAGTTATTTTAGATAATTCCGTAAACTGTAATTTGTTAAATGCATCTAAATCAATTAAAAAAAATCAAAAAGTAACAATAAAAGGAAGAGTTGTAGGCTATGATGATCTTTTGGGCGAAGTAAAACTCGATCAATGTAACCTTTCCAAATAATAAATATGTTTTAAAATGAAGTTAATTAAAATTGCTGTTACGGCTTTATTAATACTTGCTTTTACTTCGGTAAATGCACAAGATGAATTGATGAAAGAACTTGATTCTGTTCCAAAAGAAAAAGAAGTTGCATCAGCAGCTTTCAAAGGATTGCAAATATGTAATATGCAGTCAACCAAACTACCAGCTCAAGGTGAATTTTATTTTTTGGTTACCCACCGTTTTGGTGATTTAAAAAATGGTATCAATAACTTCTTTGGTTTGGACAATGCTTTTACCAAATTAGGTGGAATTTATGGAGCTACTGATTGGCTTTCACTTAGTGTGTCAAGACATACTTACCAAAAAATATTTGAGTTTGCTATAAAGTACAGATTGGCAAATCAACAAATAGATGGTTTTCCGGTAACTATTGTTGGATATAATACTATGGATATTAATAGTGAATTGAATACAGATTTGTATCCTGGATTAAAATTTAATAATCGATTGGCTTTTACAACTCAACTTTTAGTATCCAGAAAATTTTCAAATTCATTTTCAGCAGAATTAGCGGGTATTTTTGTTCATAAAAATTTATATGATGCCTTGTATGAGCAAAAGGATGTCTACTTAGTTGGTGCTGGAACACGCTATAAAATAGCAAAAAGATTGAGCCTCAATCTTGATTATGCAGTAAGGGTAAATTTGCCTGAAGACACACAATCTATTTATCGAAATCCGCTAACTTTAGGTCTAGATATTGAAACAGGCGGACATGTATTTCAACTAGTTTTCTCAAACAGTCAAGCTATGAATGATGTTGCATTATTTTCAAACGCAGGGGGTGATTGGGGAAAGGGAAGTCTTTATTTTGGATTTAATATGTATAGAGTATTTTAATTAAAAAGTTATGAAAAGAATAAAAATAATATTGTTTTTAACGTTTGTATTTGCGGGGAATTTAATAATTTCATGTGATTCAACTACAATACAAGAAATTCAACCTGTAGTTACAAACCCAACGTATAACAATGACATTAAACCTTTAATGACATCAAAATGTACCTCATGCCATTCTGCTAATGGAGAAAATCCAGCATTAACTAATTATGCCGAAGTTAAAGATGCCATAGAAAACGGAAGTGTTCTGTGTAGAATTCAGAATAATTGTGGAGATGTAATGCCACCAAGTGGGAAAATGTCGCAAGGACTTATTGACATGATTATCAATTGGAAAAATCAAGGATATGTTGAATAATAAATTTAAAAATATGAAAAGACTTGTCGTTTTATTTACAGCGCTTATCATAGGAAGCACCATGTTTTCACAAAAAATGATTACCCGTTCTGGAGAAATCAAGTTTGATGCTACAGTACAAGGAGCTATGGATGAAGTTATTGGAACTAATAAAACGGTTTCGGCCATTTTTGATAAATCATCAACGGAATTGGTTGTCTTAGCATTAGTAAAATCATTTAAATTCAAATCGGCTCTAATGGAAGAGCATTTCAATGAAAACTATATGGAAAGCGACAAACTTCCCAAAGCAAGTTTTAATGGAAAAATTTTGAACTATAATGGAAAAGCTGGGAGTTATGATGTAGAAGGTGATTTAACTATTCATGGGTTTATAAACAAAGTCAAAACCAAAATGGCAGTTGCTTATAGCAGTGAAAAACTAATGATTTCAGGAGCATTTAATATAAAGCTATCCGATTATGATATTGATGTACCAGCATTAGCAAAAAAAACATTATCCGAAACCGCAAAAATATCTATAAAATTAGTATTGGAAAATAAATAACTATAACTATAAAATTAAATTAGGATATTTTATTGTAATTTTATTATGTTAAAGAGGTTACACTCAAAACAAAATATAAAAACCTTAATATCAAAGATTATGAAAAAATTAATTTTAATTCCGGGACTATTTTGTCTTTTTATGCTTAACGTTGCTTCAATGTGCAGCTCAGATGACAGTTCATCTTCAACCGACCCAACACCAGTAATCGATACGGCTACTCAGGGTACATGGAGAATTACCAGTTATGTAGATTCAGGTACTGACGAAACCGATCATTTTACAGGATACAATTTTACTTTTGGAGCTTCTAATGTATTGACAGCAACTAATGGCACTAATACCTACACAGGAACATGGTCTGTAGTTGGTGACAATAGTAATGACGACAATCCAAGTAGCGATTTAGACTTTAACATTGGATTTGCTTCACCGCCTGATTTTGCTGATTTAACAGATGATTGGGATGTGGTTTCCCACACAGCCACAACAATTTCTCTAATAGATGTGAGTGGTGGAAATGGAGGAACTGATACTTTAGTTTTTACTAAGAATTAAATACTAACTTTTACAAGTTTTTAAACCATTCTATTTATTTGGAATGGTTTTTTTATTTTACTATAAAACTTAAAAATCAAATCCTTAAATTTGCACTTCATAAAAAAATAAAGCTTGCCATTATGTTCAATAATTTAAGTGATAAACTAGATAAAGCCTTTCATATCCTAAAAGGACATGGGAAAATTACCGAAGTCAACGTAGCCGAAACTTTGAAAGAAGTTCGTCGTGCTTTGCTTGACGCCGATGTTAATTTTAAAATCGCTAAAGATTTTACCACAAAAGTTAAAGAAAAAGCTATAGGCCAAAATGTATTAACGACTTTACAACCTGGGCAATTATTGGTTAAAATCGTAAAAGACGAATTAACCGAACTAATGGGTGGTGATGCTACCGGAATTAATCTTTCAGGAAACCCGACCGTTATTTTAATGTCGGGATTACAAGGTTCGGGTAAAACTACTTTCTCTGGGAAACTAGCCAATTATCTTAAAACCAAAAAAGGAAAAAAACCACTTTTGGTGGCTTGTGATATTTATCGTCCTGCGGCAATCAACCAATTGCATATTGTTGGAGACCAAGTCGGAGTAGAAGTTTATTCGGAACCAGAAAATAAAAATCCAGTTGATATTTCGCTTAAAGCCATCGCTTACGCTAAAGCAAATGGTTTTAATGTAGTTATAGTTGACACAGCCGGTCGTTTGGCTATTGACGAACAAATGATGAACGAGATTGCCAATGTTCATGCCGCTATTAAACCACAGGAAACGTTGTTTGTTGTAGATGCCATGACTGGGCAAGATGCGGTGAATACGGCTAAAGCTTTTAACGACAAATTAAATTTTGACGGCGTAATTTTAACCAAATTAGATGGTGATACCCGAGGTGGCGCTGCAATATCTATTAAGTCTGTCGTTGATAAACCAATCAAGTTTATTGGAACTGGAGAAAAAATGGAAGCTATCGATGTGTTTTATCCGTCGCGTATGGCGGAAAGAATTCTCGGAATGGGTGACGTAGTTTCTTTGGTTGAAAGAGCGCAAGAACAATACGATGAAGAAGAAGCCAGAAAAATCCAAAAGAAAATTGCCAAAAATGAATTTGGTTTTGATGATTTTCTAGCCCAAATCCAGCAAGTAAAAAAAATGGGTAATATGAAAGACCTTGTCGGAATGATTCCCGGTGCCGGAAAAGCCTTAAAAGATGTTGAGATTGAAGATGATGCTTTCAAACATATTGAAGCCATTATTCATTCGATGACACCAAAAGAAAGAAGCAAGCCTGCCATTATTGATATGAAGAGAAAAACCAGAATCGCAAAAGGTTCCGGTAGAAAAATAGAAGAAGTAAATCAACTGATGAAACAATTCGAACAGATGAGCAAAATGATGAAGATGATGCAAGGCGGTGGCGGAAAGAATTTGATGAAGATGATGGGAGGAATCAAATAACAGTTTAAGGTTTAAAGTTTCAAGTTTTGAAGTTTTAGACCTTAATTTTTTTTATAAACTAACTAATGGGAATGGTTCATTTTTATAAACCTGAAACCCGGAGCTCGAAACCTGAAACCCGAAACTATTACAATGAAATTATTAGACGGAAAAAAAATCTCCAACGACATCAAAACCGAAATCACAGCTGAGGTTAATAAAATGAAAGCGAACAAAGAGAAAGTTCCTCATTTGGCAGCAATAATAGTTGGGAATGATGGTGCTAGTTTAACTTATGTTGGAAGCAAAGTCAAAGCATGTGAATTAGTTGGATTTGAATCGACTTTGGTTAACATGCCAAGCACCACATCGGAAACAGAACTTTTAAAAAAAATTGCCGAACTCAACGCAAATGATGATATTGACGGTTTCATTGTTCAGCTGCCTTTGCCCGATCAGATTGATACCCAAAAAATAATAATGGCTATTGATCCAAGTAAAGATGTTGATGGTTTTCATCCTGAAAACTTTGGGAAAATGGCTTTGGATATGACGACTTTTATTCCAGCTACACCTTTTGGAATTTTGGAATTATTGGAAAGATATAAAGTTGAAACCAAAGGAAAACACACCGTTGTAATTGGAAGAAGTCATATAGTAGGAAGACCAATGAGTATCTTGATGGGAAGAAAAGGCTTTCCGGGAAATTCAACCGTAACATTAACTCACAGTTATACTAAAAACATTGCCCAAATAACAACACAAGCCGATATTATCATTACAGCTCTTGGTGTTCCAAATTATCTAAAAGCCGAAATGATTAAAGATGATGCTGTCGTAATTGACGTTGGAATTACTCGTATTGCTGATGAAACTGACCCAAGAGGCTATAGAATTACGGGTGATGTAGATTTTGATGCCGTTTCCAAGAAAGCGTCTTATATAACGCCTGTTCCAGGAGGAGTTGGTCCAATGACCATTGCCATGCTGCTGAAAAATACCTTATTGGCAAGAGAACAGAAAAGACTAAAAATAGAATAAAAAAATCCTGAGTATTCAGGATTTTTTGTTTTTACCGTTTTTATATTGAACCTTTTCAACCACCTGAACTTTCGGTGCTGATTTTTTGTCTTTTGGATTAAAAGGCTTCTTTTTGAAATCTGTTTTCGGCTTTGGAGTAAAATCTGCTTTTGTCTTGAATTCTCCTTTAGTTTTAGCTCCGCTCAGTTCTCCCGAAGCTTCGGGATTGGATCTTTTCTCTGCAATATTTTTCTTTACAACTTCCTGATTTTGCTTAATCACATCCATCGCATTTTTTGGATTTTCTTTCGTGCCACGAAGATGAATCACTAATCCGTTAAGGAAATTTCGCAACACTTGATCGCCACATTCCATAAAATTAGGATGATCCGCATTGCGAAAAAAATTACCTATTTCGCCTTTTGACATTCTGAAATCTACTAATTCTAAAATGGCCACAATCTGGTCATCACGAAGTTGCAGGGCAACGCGGAGTTTTTTAAAAATATCGTTGTTATTCATTATAAGTTTATAGTTTGTTGTTTGTTGTTTGTGGTTAGCAACTATAAACAATTAACCACAAACCATCAACCATTAAAAAAGCCAAAGATACGCCTTTTTAAAACTCTCACGCCACAATTTTTCATTGTGTTGTCCGCCTTTGACGATTACTTCTTTATTTAGTTTTTTACATTCGCAACGTTTGGTGTTTACCCAATCTGCTACATTTTTCATATCGTGAATAACATCAGCATCGCCTTCGTCATCGCCACATAGGAAAAATACTTTTGCATCGAAATCTTTGGTTTCTTCCATTAAATTGTTAAGTTCTTTTCTGCCAAACCAAAAAGAAGGCGAGAAGCAACCTAATTTTCCAAATACTTGAGGATATTTCAATGCAGCATAAAACGAAACCAATCCGCCAAGTGAACTTCCAAATATGGCAGTATTTTTTGCATTGGTTTTGGTTCTGTAAGTGGCATCAACTTTTGGTTTTAAGATGTTTACAATAAAATCTAAGTAAACATCGGCTTTGCCACCGCCATATTTTTGATTTTTGAATGGAGTTAATTCATCTATACGCTTGTCTCCGCCATGTTCAACGCCAATTACAATAACTTGAGCATTTATACTATCTAGAGTTTCATCAATATTCCATTCGCCCGCATAAGAAGTTGAGGCGTCAAATAAATTTTGAGCATCATGCATGTAAACGACAGGATATTTTTTGGAAGTAGTGGTGTAGTTTTTTGGGAGATATACCCAAATCTTTTTAGAAGTATGGAGTTGCGGTGCTTCTATTGTAAAGGTCGAAATCTGCGCGCTGGCAGTACTTTGCTGAGCAATTGCTTTAGATAGAACAGATAAAAGAAGTAACCAAAAAAAATGCTTCAAAATGGCGATGATTTACAGTTTCTCCTCAGTCATTTTATCTTCCTTTATTTCATCCTTTACTTCCTCTTTTTTACCTTTTTTAATTTTTTTTCCAGACTTCATTTTTTCAGTCAAGATTTTATATTTTTCTTTTTGATCTTTATTCAAATAAGAGTTAATAGTCACATCAGTTCTATCCATCATTGCTTTTATTTGTTTTGATTTTTCTTCTTCAGAACTTTCTTTTTTCATTAGAATTTCAACATTCTTTCGGTTAGTAATAACTTCATTTCTTATAGCAATAGTTTGAAGTTCATCAAGTGACAATTCCTTTTTTAACTGTTCCATAAATCTGTCAAGCTGTTTTGAATTATTTTCATCAATATCTTGCTGAGAAGGTTTTGATGGACTAGAGTTTCTTCCTAAATCTTGATTAACGCCATAACCATTTTGATTAAAATTTTGTGCAAATGCAGCCGACGACAAAATGAGCAAGGAGAAAAGAAGTGTTTTTAAAGTTTTCATGATGAATATAATTAAAACAATAAAATTATATAAAAATTGATTAGTAACAATGATAAAAAATAAATGACTATCCTATTTATAAAAATTATATTTTAGCAAAAAAAAATTAAATTGCATGAACGATTACAAAGAAAAATTAACACTTTTAGCTGAAATGATTGCGTTTTCTGTAGTTGATGGAAGATTGCATGATAGAGAATATTTTTTCTTATCTATGATTGCCGATGAACTTCAGTTAGACAAAAGCGATTTCAATGATCTTTTTCATCAAGAAGAATATCCTGTTGTCATTAAATCGGAATATGTGCGCATCCAACAATTCTATCGCTTGGCATTACTGATGCATTGTGATGGCGTTTTACACGAACGTGAACAAATCAAAATTCATGAAATAGGTATCAATATGGGATTAAATCCACGTGCTACAAAACGTGTTTTAAAAGCAATGGAAAACTCTCCAACCAAAATAATTTCTCCTGAGTTTTTACTTGAAGTTTTCCAGGAACAGTTGAATTAGGAAACTGGCAATGTCTTCTCAAAGGCTTTTCTAAAACTGCTTCTAAAAGTAACTTCTCCGCAATAAGTATAGCCCAATTTTTCAAGAATTTTAAGCATCGGAATGTTATCAAAATTGGTATCCACTTTGATGCTAAAGATTTTATTTCCTTTTGCTAAATCTTCTGCAAAAAGAAAGATTTTCTGGGCCAAACCTTTTCCTAAATAGTCATCTGAAATGGCAACTCTATGAACTACTGCAAAATCACCATTAGTTAGCCAAGTTCCCTTTAGTTGTTCATAAGCTGGTTCATCATTAAAAAGAATAGCAGCATAACCTGCAACAATATTGTCATCAATTAAAACATAGCCTATGCCTTTTGTAATATCCTGTTTTATTACATCTTCATTTGGGTAACCATCTTGCCATTGCTGGCTTCCGTCATTCTTTCTACGCACTATTGCCTGCTGAATGATAGCCCATATTTTAAGAATATCCGTGGCAGTTGCTTTTCTGAAATCGTAATTCATTTTAAACAATTATATTCTTTCTTGTAAACTCTTAATCTCATCTCTCAACTTTGCTGCCTGCATAAAATCGAGTTCTTTCGCCGCTTTTTCCATAGCTTTTCGGGCGTCTCGGATTTTCTTTTCTATCTCAGGTTTTGATAAATATAAACTTTCAGGTTCAGCTGCTTTGGCAATTTTATCTTCAAAGTATTGTGTAGAAACTGAGTTGCCGCTTAAAGCACTGCCAAGACTTTTGTTCAGTGCCATTGGTTCCAAACCATGTAACGTATTGTACCCTATTTGCTTTTCGCGACGGTAATTGGTATCATCCATAGTTTTTTGCATACTATTGGTAATTTTGTCTGCATACATAATTGCTTTTCCGTTTACATTACGCGCAGCACGACCAACAGTTTGTGTTAACGAACGATGGCTGCGCAGAAAACCTTCTTTATCCGCATCTAAAATAGCTACGAGTGACACTTCGGGTAAATCCAAACCTTCACGTAACAAGTTTACGCCAATCAACACATCAAACAAACCTTTTCGCAAATCCTGCATAATTTCTACACGTTCCAAAGTATCCACATCCGAGTGAATATAACGACATCGGATAGCAACTTTAGTTAGATATTTAGTTAATTCTTCCGCCATTCTTTTGGTTAAAGTCGTTACCAAAACTCGTTCGTCTGCTTCGCAACGGACTTGGATTTCTTCTATCAAATCATCAATCTGATTCAAACTTGGACGCACTTCTATAATTGGGTCTAATAATCCTGTTGGACGAATAACTTGCTCCACATAAATACCTTCTGATTTTTGCAATTCATAATCGGCTGGCGTGGCCGAAACATAAATGACTTGGTTTTGCATGTTTTCAAATTCCTCAAACTTCAACGGACGATTGTCCATTGCAGCAGGTAATCTAAAACCATATTCGACTAAGTTTTCTTTTCTACTTCTATCGCCGCCATACATAGCATGCACTTGTGAAATCGTTACGTGACTTTCATCCACAACCATCAAATAATCATCCGGAAAATAATCTAACAAGCAGAAAGGTCTTGTTCCAGGCAAACGTCTGTCAAGATAACGGGAATAATTCTCAATTCCGGAACAATAGCCTAATTCGCGTATCATTTCCAAATCGAAATTTGTGCGTTCTTCCAAGCGTTTAGCTTCAAGATGTTTTCCAATTTCTTTGAAGTAATCGACTTGTTTTTCTAAATCCTGTTGGATATCCCAAATCGCTGCTTGCAATACATCTGGAGATGTCACAAACATATTCGCCGGATAAATATTCAGTTTTTCGTAGCGTTCTAAAACCTTAGAACTTTTGGCATCAAAAGCTTCAATTTCTTCAATTTCATCGCCAAAAAAATGTACGCGATACGGTTCATCGGCATAACTCGGAAAAATATCAACGGTATCTCCTTTGATTCGGAAATTTCCTGGAGTAAAATCAGCTTCAGTT
Organism: Flavobacteriaceae bacterium; assembly: GCA_947456955.1. Taxonomy (GTDB): domain Bacteria; phylum Bacteroidota; class Bacteroidia; order Flavobacteriales; family Flavobacteriaceae; genus Flavobacterium. The sequence continues at coordinate 69,334 of CANGTQ010000009.1, forward strand.
CTGGAGTATAAACTTTGCACTAAACGATGCAATAATTTAGTACGCGAGATTATTTCGCCTTTGGCAATTGACACTACATTCTTTTGAAACTCAACCGGATTTCCAATGCCATACAAACACGAAACTGAAGAAACCACAATAATATCTCGACGCCCCGAAAGTAGGGCAGAAGTAGTACTCAAACGCAGTTTTTCTAACTCTTCATTGATGGATAAATCCTTTTCAATATACGTTCCCGTTACTGGAATAAAGGCTTCAGGTTGGTAATAGTCGTAATACGAAACAAAATACTGTACCGAATTGTTTGGAAAAAATTGCTTGAACTCAGAATATAACTGAGCAGCCAATGTTTTGTTATGCGCCAATACCAAAGTTGGTTTTTCAACGTTTTGTATGACATTAGCAACGGTAAACGTTTTTCCCGAACCGGTTACACCCAATAAAGTTTGGAATTTATCACCATTTAGAATGCCATTGGAAAGTTTCTCAATAGCTTGTGGCTGATCACCTGTAGGTTGGTATTCGGATACGACTTGGAATTTCATTATTTTGGTTGGCTTAGCTACAAAGTTACAAAGTTAAAAGCATAATTTATCCTACTTTTAACTTTGTACTTTATAACCAATTCTTATTTAAACTGAAGTGCCAGCGTTATGATATGCGAAGCTAAACCGTCATTTCTGGTATAGTATCCGTATCGAAGGTCTAAACTATGAATCCTTTTAATATTAAAAATGCCCTTATTACTATCCACAATGTGATAGTCTAACCCAATCATGTTGCTAGAGAACTTTGACAAGTCATAATCACTTGTGTAGTATTCGTTAGTGAGTTGATGTTGGTTTTTGGCATCAAAATATTTTGCTTGACTTTGATGGTAGAATCGGTATGGAATTGCTATAGAAGAAAATTCAGTTAGTTTATAACTTGGTTCAAAACTTACGGTATGTGAATTTATATTCCAATTGTCATAATAGTATCGATAGAATGTTCGCAATACAATTTTGTCATTTAGATAATAATTGCCTCTTATTCCAACCGGAATTTTAAAACGGGTACTTGGAAGTTTTTCCGAACGAACAGAAAGGTCTTCAAAATAGACGCGGTTGAATTTTGTTGCTAATAAACCTTCTTGATAGCCAATATCGGCAAGAAAAGCCACTTGAAAATTTTTATTGACAACTTGTGATAATGTTAATCCTAAATTATAGGAATTTCTTGGCTTAGAATCATTGTTCCTAGCATCATTATCAGATGGATTATTCCTCAGTTCTATAGGTAAAATGACTTTCCATGTATCAAAAAAAGCCATTCCTCGAACAGAAAACTCACGGTTGTTGTCTTTGGAAGTTTTAGTAAAACCGACATTGGCTCCAATGGAGAAATAATCATATTCTGCCGAAAAAGAAAGACCACCATTGTATACTGTTTTTTTCTCTTCATTAGCATAGCTATAGTTTGCTGAAGGATAAATACGAATATCTTGATATGAGGCAGAGGTTACAGTATTTGGGTCTATTTTATCGGATGATGCAGATGAATAACTGTCAATACCAACATTAATATCTAGAGAATGAATGTTGTTTCTTTTATCTCTTTTAGATAAAATAACTTCAAAATTGGTAGCTATATCGGTTAGTTTTTCAGTTCCTTCACCACCAGTTACTGCAGAGTTATCTCCATTTTGAGTATAGTAACTTGAAATGAAATTAATTTCTTCAATTTTTAGTTTCTCTTTTTTATAATTGTTATAAACACTATCGTTTTGGGCTTTACTTTGATGTGTGAATAAAAAAGCCAAACATGCTGCGGTAATAATTCTTTTTTTCATGTTGATATTTATTAATTACATCCACAACCACCACCTGTTTTTCCACCATTGGCTCCGGAACTTGCTTCTCGGTACAATTGAAAAGTGTTTTCAAACTTTTCCGTTTTTTTTGCCGTAAGTACCATTTCGGCATCATTAATTTTTGATTTTTGATACTCTTTGACTGAACTACAAGCATATAATGAAAGTATCGCTATGGCAAGAACTAACCTTTTGTTTAAAGTTGAAAAGTTGACTTTGTTTTCGTGTTTAAGAATCTTAAATTTCATAGGTTTTTAGTTTATGGTTATATTATTTGAGAAATAGGATTTATCATTATCATCAATGATGATGCAACCTATAGTTTTTAATTGATTAATAAAATTCATTCCTACTTCAATTCCCATCACAGTAACGGGTGTTGCCAAAGCATCTGCTATTTCTGCATTTTCAGCAAGAATGGTTACACTTTTTATCCCAGATATTGGATAACCTGTTTTGGGGTCGATAGTATGTGAGTAACGTTTGTTGTTAATGGTGATAAATTTTTCATAATTACCCGAAGTGGCAACTGCTTTATTAGTTATTTTGAATGTAGAAAAAATTGATTTTCTTTGGTTTGGGTCAGCTACTCCAATAGTCCATGCCTCGCCATTTTCTTGAAATCCCCAAGCGGTTAAGTCTCCAGATGCATTTACAATTCCGTTTAAAACATTGTTTTCGATTAGTTTTTTCTTCGCCATTTCTGCGGCGTATCCTTTACCTATTCCACCAAACCCAATTCGCATTCCTTTATTCTTTAAAAAAACTGTTTTATTAGTTTCATCGAGTATGATATTTTCATAGTTGATTAATTCAACTGCTTTTTTCGCCACTTTAGGATCGGGAAGTGAGGTCATATTCAAATCAAAGTTCCAAAATCTTTTGTCTAAGCTGCCATAACTAATATCAAAAGCGCCTTGTGTTATTTTAGAAATAAATTGACATCTTTTTATCAACTGAAAAACTTCATCATCAACGGAAACTGCTGAAATGCCTGCATTTTCATTTATTTTATAGGTAATGCTAGTATCTGAAAAGGTAGTTAATAATGTTTCAATTCTTTTTATTTCTTGGATAGCAATTTCAAAAGTTTCATTGGCATTATTTTCATTTTCATCAATTAAAGTGAACTCAAATTGGTTTCCCATTAATCGTATGTTTTTTTTGAACTGCATACTTTATAAAAATTATTTTAATTGATTGATAAACTCATCAATGGTTTCAGAAGGCAATTTTTCCCATTTTTTTAGGACAGTTCCGTTTTCATTTAAAAGTATAATTAGAGGAAAAATTCCTTTTGGATTAAATTTTTCGGCAAGTTTTTCGTTTTCTGCTGTTTGCTCTTTAGATAAAGCATTTTTTTTCAGTTTTGGAAAATCAGCATTGAAAAGAATTAAATTTGTGGAAGCAAATTCTTTAAAATTGGGATTGTCTATATAATTTTTTTTGAACCTAACGCAAGGTGAACACCAATCCGAACCTGAAAAAAAGAACAATACTTTCTTGTGTTCTTCTTTAGCTTTACTTAATGATTGATCTAGAGTTGCCGTTTGTTGAGAGTAAGTTGAATAACTTAATAAAACGAATAAAAAAAAAGGAATTACTTTCATAGAAGGATAACTAAATGTTAGAATAAAAGTAATCAATTTTAACAATTGTTGAACTTTGTATTCTTAAGTTTAGATTAAGATTAAACCGCCACTTTTTTCAAGTGAAAAATTTAATCCCAGCATTCCATTAATAATAAATCGCCATTGGAATGTGAAATAGAAACAATGCCATCTTCAATAACGTGATTACTACTTCCGGTTCGATAACCAATTGTTAAATCTTCATTTTTTAAGGAAAAGAAAAGGTTTTGAGTCGTAATACCAGTTACTTTTCCAATCGGAATTAAAGAAAGAATTGTATTAGCAGTATACCATTTTTCAAAAGTTTCTGGTAATAAATACACTTTTGAATGATCATCTAGAATAACTATTTTTAAAAGATTTCTATAAGCCACAATATTCGTTAAGTTGGTGATGGTATGATCGGCACGTTTTCCGGTTGCCCAAATAACATTTACTGCCTTATGACCTTTTTCTATAAGATAATCGAATGCTTTTTCCAAATCGGTTTTATCCTGATTTGGTGCGTATACAATTTCTAAAGGATATTGTTTTTCTTTATAATAATTGATATCTAAACCTCTGTCAAAATCACCTAATAATACATCTACTTTTATTCCTAACTCTAAAACACGTTCAATTGCAGAGTCTAGAACAATAATAATGGGTGACCATTCCAGTAATTGCCCTAACAACTCAGAACTGCATACTTCACCATTAGCAATAATCAATGCTGGTTCTTGGTCGTCGCGAACAATATGGTGTGATGACATTTTTTAATAAAAGGTTTGATTGTAAAGGTAAATACAACTACTTTTCTATAACTACTTTTTTCGAATTATTCTACAAGAATATATTCTTTAACCTCGGTTTTGCTGAGGCGAAAATAACCAAGAGCAAAATTATTAAAATTGGTTTGATTTACTACATTTCCTCTGACTGTTGCTGTTGGAGTCGAAAATGGACCAGCACTTGATGTTCCCGTTTGTGCCAAAAGGATGTTCATGTAGTTGTAATAATTTCGAGAGACACCGTTTAATGTAAATTTTAAAGTATCACCCGTTTTTAATTCTTCACTGAAATACAAACCAAACATTTCATTGTTTTCAAAAAAGCGATCTTCTAAAACGCCATATTCTGGTATAACCTTGTAAGGATCATCAATTCTTAAGAAGTATTGATTGGTTTCGTTTTGCAAATCATTAAAAAAGAATTTCACTTCTTTTTCATTTCCAAGAATACCGCCATCATTTACCTGCTCAATTCGAGTAACAGCTGGTGTATTTAAAAGTTTTTCGCTAGAAGTATAGGTTTCGCCCAGATAGATAACTGTCAAAGTATAATTTTCTCCAACTACAGGAATAAAATTATAGCATTTATAGGTTCCTGCTGTTCCATCTTCGGTAAATGTAAATACTTGACTGTTGCTATTGGTAATAAAAACAGTAGCTCCAGAAACAGTTGGAATAGTATTAGAAAAATAACCAGTTGTAGTTGATAATTTTATTTTTTGTTCATTGCCACTGGTGTTCGCATACCAATTGATTGAGGCTTCAACTACCAATCGGGTTTTGCCAGTTGCTAAATCTACATCAATAACTTTTTCACAAGAAATAAAAGATAAAAATAGAATGATAAATAAAATATTTGAAGTTTTCATAATTTAAAATTTGATGTTATACGTTGCACTTGGAACTATTCCAAAAATGGATAATCTAATCGCTTCATTTGAAGCAGTTTCGTCGTTTTGTCGGAAAGTTATGGATGCAGCATTTTGTCTGTTATAAAGATTATATATTCCGAATACCCATTCGGCTTGCCATTTTCTTTTTTTGTTTTTATAAGGTGTAAGTGTTGCAGAAACATCTAAACGATGATAACTTGGCAAATTGTTTTCATTCCTAGAGCTAAAATTTGGAACAGTGATTCCTTCATATTCATATTGTCCGTCTGGAAAAGTTACAGGTTGTCCAGTTTGAAAAATCAAATTTGCGCTAAATCGCCATTTTTCTGTCCACTTATAATTGGCTACGATAGCTAGATTATGCAATTTATCGAAACCAGTTTTGTACCAATCGCCATTGTTGATTCCGGTTTCAATAGCTGTTCTGCCTTCAACTTTTTGTTCTGTTCTTGAAAGTGTATAGGATAACCAGCCTTTAAAACGTCCCGTATTTTTTCGGAACAAAACTTCCAGTCCATAAGCTCTTGCTTGACCATTAAGGACGACTCGCTCTATAGCTTCATTTGCTATTAAATTGGCACCATCAATATAATCAACACGGTTTTTTATTTTCTTAAAAAAGGTCTCTAATTCTAATGAATATTCATCATCTTTTATATTTTGAAAATAGCCCAAAGCGACTTGATCCAACAATTGTGGTTTTAAAAAGTTGTCGCTTGGAGCCCATACATCTAGAGGTGTTGGCGATTGTGTATTAGAAATTAGATGCAAATATTGCGACATTCGGTTATAACTCGCTTTGATAGATTGATTTTCATTAAAAGTATATGAAATGGCAAGTCTTGGTTCTAAATTTTCAAATTGCGCAATAGTTTGATTTTTGCCGTAGCTTATAGTTCCTGTAGGTTCTGCACTTTCGTATATTTGAAAATTAGGGTTAAAAATCACAGGTTGATTGTTAGCATAAGTATTTAGCGTTTGGTTTCCTAATCTAAGAAATGAACTTACTCTTACTCCGTATGAGACTGCAATTTTATTAGAAATTTGATGTTCAGCATCAATATAAATAGCATTTTCAAGGGCATATTTTTTATCCAGTTGGTCTTCATTTATGCCAGAATCAGCTCGAGTAGGTTCTATTTTGCCCGGATTAAAATCATAGTAATTTGAATTGATGCCATACGTTAATTTTAGTTTATCACTCAGATAATGTTTAAAGTCGTATTTGATGTTATAGTTTTTGATTCCACTATCCCAATTGAAACCAATTAAGTCTAAATTTAGACCATAATAATAATCAGAATAAATCAATGATAAGTTCGAAAATAATTTATCAGAAAACAAATGGTTCCATCTGAAGTTTAACACAGTATTTCCATAAGTATTTACAAAACTATCATTGAGCTGGAAAACATCGCGACCAAAATAGCCCGAAAGATAGATGTCGTTTTTTTCATTTAAGGAATAACTTAATTTTGTGTTTAAATCATAGAAGTAGGCCAAGTTTGGATTGTCAACTAATTTTAAGAAAAGGTGTGCATAAGATGCTCTACCAGCAACTACAAAGGAACCTTTGCCTTTTACAATTGGACCTTCGGCTAAAATTCTACTCGAGATTAATCCGATTCCTCCATTCATGTGGAAATCATTTTTGTTGCCTTCTTTTTGATAAATATCTAATACAGAGGACAATCTTCCTCCGTATCGAGCCGGAATTCCACCTTTGTAAAGTTTTAAATCTTTTATGGCATCTGGATTGAAAACTGAAAATAATCCAAAAAGATGAGAAGAATTATAAATTGTTGCCTCATCTAATAAAACTAAATTTTGATCGGCACTACCACCACGAACATTAAAACCTGATTGTCCTTCTCCGGCATTGGTAACTCCGGGTAAGGTTAAAATAGATTTTATAATATCAACTTCACCAAATATTACCGGCATTTCTTTAATTTCTTGAATGGTGAGTTTATTAACACTCATTTCTGGTTTCCTAATGTCAACTCTTTTCTTATTATCAACAATTACAACTTCTTTAAGCATTTGACTTGATTCTGAAATTAAAAAGTTTTTTTTGATGTTGGAATTTAGACTAACTTTTTCTTCGATAACTTGATAGCCAACATAACTTATAGAAATTGTGTATTCTCCTTTTGGTAGAGTAATTGAATAAAAGCCATATTCATTCGTAGTGATTCCTGTTTTGGTTTCAAGAATAAAAACGTTTACACCAATTAGTGTTTCTTTTGTTTTGAGATCTGCAATTGTTCCACTTAAAGTGAATTTTTCTTGTGAAAATGATAAGATTGAAGATAATAATACTATGAGAAGTATAATTTTTTTGATCATGAATTTAATAGTTATATTTAGAAAGCTATTTTTGATGTTTAAAGATAGCAAATGTAACTTCCTAAATTGTTAATCAATGGTTAATTTGGGTTAAATTTTGAGTAAAATTTGAATACTTTTACAAATTAAATGAATGGTATATGAAAGCAGCTTATGCTTTTTTATTTTTTATGTTATTTTCCTTCAAAGGTTTCTCTCAATTTGAGTTGCCAAAGAAGACAATTACTATTGCTCCGGTTTCTAATCCCAAGGGCGCTGATTCTCCAACAAGTTCAAAATCCATATCCTATCCTAGCATTTTTGACAAAAAAGACAAATTAGGTGAAAGTGTTTCATTATTAAAGAAAAAACCGGAAGAAGAGAAAAGTATCTTTGAAAAAGAACAATTTGCTAGTCCGGCTAAAGAGTACACCGATAAAATGAACAAGCAAGTTACCGATGGAAAGATATATGATTATTACAAAAAAGATTATCTGTTGGCAACTTATAAATGTTCTACAACCATTGCAAAATTTGCACTTAAGGATTTTGGAGAACCCGATGGTGATGTTGTTAGAATTTGGCTAAATGATGAAATTGTAATTAATGCCATTACTTTAGAAAATGGTTATAGAGAAATTCAATTAAATCTTAGAAATGGTCAGAACTTATTAGTTATTGAGGCATTAAATGAAGGCATGGTTTCGCCAAATACAGCACAGTTTAGTATTTTTAATGATAAAGGAGAAATCATAGGGAATAACCTTTCCGGATTGTTGACGAATGTTAAAGCTACCATTATCATTAATAAAGTTGACATTTTAGGCCAATAAAAAAAGCGATTTTGTTTTGGAAACGAAACCGCTTATTCTCTATATTCGGATTAAAATTTCTATCCCAATTTTACATCTAAGTTTTCTTTAATTGCAGCCAAGAAACCTTCGGTTGTTAGATAATCATCAGCGGTTAAACCTTCCGGCTTTACTAACATAGCTAAATCTTTTGTCATTTTTCCGCTTTCAACCGTTTCCACACAAACTTGTTCCAATTTTAAACAGAAATCTATCAATGCTTGATTGTTATCTAATTTTCCTCTGTGCTCTAATCCACGTGTCCATGCAAATATTGACGCAATTGGATTGGTAGAGGTAGCTTTTCCTTTTTGATGTTCTCTGTAATGACGGGTTACGGTTCCATGAGCTGCTTCCGCTTCAACCGTTTTTCCATCTGGAGTTACCAAAACAGAAGTCATTAATCCCAACGAACCAAATCCTTGTGCCACAGTATCCGATTGAACATCGCCATCATAGTTTTTACATGCCCAAACAAATCCACCATTCCATTTCATGCAAGAAGCCACCATGTCATCAATAAGACGGTGTTCATAAGTCATTCCGTTAGCTTCAAAATCAGTTTTGTAATATTGTTGGTATACTTCTTCAAAAATATCTTTAAATCGACCGTCGTAAGCTTTTAAGATTGTATTTTTTGTTGAAAGGTATAAAGGCCATTTTTTTGTCAAAGCCATTTGGAAAGAAGAATGCGCAAATCCGTAGATGCTTTCGTCAGTATTATACATAGACATTGCAACACCATCTCCTTTGAAATCGTATACATTCCAGGTTGTAGTTTCTCCTGCTTCGTTAGTGAAAGACATAGTCAATGTTCCTTTTCCTTTAATAACTTTATCAGTAGCTTTATATTGATCTCCAAAAGCATGACGACCAATAACAATTGGTTTTGTCCAGCCTTGAACATAGCGAGGAACATTTCTCATGATAATTGGTTCACGGAAAACCGTTCCGCCAACGATATTACGAATCGTTCCGTTTGGAGATTTCCACATTTCAGAAAGATTAAATTCCTTAACTCTTTCTTCATCCGGAGTAATAGTGGCACATTTAATACCTACATTATATTTTTTGATAGCTTCGGCAGAATCTATAGTAACTTGATCTTTAGTAGCATCTCTATGTTCAATACCTAAATCAAAGTATTTGATATCTAAATCGAGATAAGGAAGTATGAGTTGTTCTTTAATAAAACTCCAAATGATTCGTGTCATTTCATCGCCATCCAATTCTACTATCGGATTAGCTACTTTAATTTTTGTCATATGCTTTTGGTTGATTTTTATTTTTTTGCGGTAACAAATATAATTAATATGAGAAGAAGTCTATTGATAACCAAGTCTAAATCGATTGAATTATCATATTGTTATTTAAACATTAAAAAAGTGATGATTTGATAAAATATATTGTTTACTATTAACAAAATAAAAAAAGTCCCGTCTTTTTGTGAATAGAGACGAGACTTTTTTTATGAACAGAAAGTTTAGAATTATCTTCTTCTTTCTTTGATTTTTGCTTTTTTACCAGTAAGTTCTCTAAAGTAGTAGATACGAGCTCTTCTAACTTTACCTCTTTGGTTCACTTCTACTTTTTGTAAAGCTGGCATATTAACTGGGAAGATACGCTCTACACCAACTGAACCAGACATTTTACGAATTGTAAAAGTTTCAGTCATTCCAGCACCTTTTCTTTGGATTACTACTCCTTTGAAAAACTGTGTTCTTGTTTTTTCACCCTCTTTAATTTCGTAGTACACTGTGATAGTATCACCAGCGCCAAACGCAGGGAAATCTTTTTTTGTTGATAATTCGTTGTTAACGAAATCTACTAAATTTGCCATTTTTTTAATTATTATGGTTTTAAATCGGAGCAACATTCACGGTTTTCGCCAGAGGTTGGTCAAATGTGGGGGCAAATATAGCAAAGAATTGATAATTGACAATGGATAATTGATAATTTTTTAGTTCTCTGTCTCAGTCTTAGTTTGCAGTCAATTTTACTGTGACTGCGACAGTAAACTGTGACTAATCTTCTAGTAAATCCGGACGCCTATTCTTGGTGTGTTCAAACGCCATGTCTTCCCTCCATTTGTCAATTTTAGCAAAATGTCCGCTAGTCAAGACTTCGGGAACTTTCCAGCCTTTGTAATCTGCAGGCCGCGTATATATTGGTCCCGATAATAAATTATCCTGAAAACTATCTGTCAGTGCCGAAGTCTCATCGGATAAAACACCTGGAATTAATCGGATAATAGCATCGCAAAATACAATAGCACCGATTTCACCTCCCGAAAGGACATAATCTCCAATTGAAATTTCTTTGGTAATAAAATGATCACGAACACGTTGGTCTACTCCTTTATAATGTCCGCAAAGAATAATAATGTTCTCATACATCGAAGCGGTGTTGGCCATTTTTTGATTCAATGTTTCTCCATCGGGTGACATATAAATGATATCGTCGTAGTGTCGTTGACTTTTTAAATGGGTAATACAATCATCAATAGGCTGTACCATCATTACCATTCCAGCGCCACCACCAAAGGGGTAATCATCAACAGACTTTTGTTTGTTGGTTGTATAATCTCTTAAATTATGAAAATGTACTTCCACTAAACCTTTTTCGATAGCACGTTTCATTATCGATGCTTCAAAAGGGCTTTTCATTAATTCAGGTAAAATGGTGATGATGTCTATTCGCATGGTGCAAATATATAAAATAGTATGTGAACACTGAACTACGCCTGTACTAACGAAGGAAGTATCGAAGTGAGGAGCTATTCCCGCTATCCGCTACAATCTTTTTATACCTGACAGGTTTTAAAACCTGTCAGGTATAAAAAGGATTTCCACTTCTATCGGGGCTAAACTACCGTTACAATTAGAACTTATTTCTTGGTTGCTTTTATTGAATACACTAAAGGTATTTTATTTCCAAATGTTTTAATCCTAAACTTATTCGGTTCAAATTCTTCCATTTCATTCAAACAGTTATAAGGAGAATAATCATATTCATTAAAACAGTTTATCTGCAACCCGTTACCAATCAAAGCATTTACTATTTCAGATATAGGATGATTCCAACCGATAGTTTGATTACTTATACTAGCTTCTTTATTGGCATAGGTTCCCAATTCGTCTTCTATAATTGGCTCAATATTAAAGTAGCTGTAAAAAACTTCTTTAAAATTGTTGTCATACATCCAAACTAAAGGATGAAAATCCGCCATGATGAAAGTGCCGTTTGGCTTTAAAAAATGGGTAATAACCTGGGCCCATTTATCTAAATCGGGTAACCAACCAATGGTTCCATAACTCGTAAATACTATATCAAACTGCTCGTCTAAATGCGTTGGAGTATCATATACATCACAACAAATAAATGCAGCATCCAAACCTAATTTTGTATTAAACGCTTTGGCTTTTTCTATTGCTTTATCCGAAAAATCAACACCTACCACTTTTGCACCCATTCTCGACAGCGAAAGTGAGTCTTGACCAAAATGACATTGCAAATGCAGTATTTTTGTATTAGATATATTGCCTAAAAGGGCTAACTCAATTTGATTCAAAGTCGATTTACCTGCTAAAAATGATTTCACATCATAAAAATCTGAATCAATGTGAATGTCAGTTTTATTGTTCCAAGTTTGTTTGTTTATTTTGATATAATCTGGCAAATTTTCCATTTTCAAAAATTAATGTAGTTCTCAAATGTACTATTTTGTAGGTAGTTCTTAACAGATTTTATTTGTAAGTTTGCGCCACAAATAAAAAACAAAAGATGGAAAACGGAATATTTGCAAAGTTCAACACAACAAAAGGTTCAATTTTAGTAAAACTAACACACGACTTAACACCAGGAACAGTGGGCAATTTTGTCGGATTGGCAGAAGGACAATTAGAGAATTCGGCTAAACCAATGGGAAAACCTTATTATGATGGATTAAAATTTCACCGAGTAATTCCTGATTTTATGATTCAAGGTGGTTGCCCACAAGGTATTGGTACTGGTGGTCCTGGATATAACTTTGATGATGAGTTTCATCAAGATTTACGTCACGATACACCAGGTGTACTATCAATGGCTAACTCAGGTCCGGGAAGCAATGGTTCGCAATTTTTTATTACACATGTAGCTACTCCATGGCTAGATGATAAGCATACTGTTTTCGGAAACGTTATAGAAGGTCAAGATGTTGTTGATGCAATTGCTCAGGGTGATTTAATTGACAGTATAGAAATTGTCAGAGTAGGTGACGATGCTAAAAATTGGAATGCTATTGAAGCCTTCAGAACATTTGAAGGTTCAAGAGCTAAAAGAATTGAAGAAGCAAAAAAACAAGCTGAAGTGGCTATGGAAAAACTAGCTGCTGGTTTTGAAAAAACAGAAAGTGGTTTGCGTTATAAATTCATTCAAAAAGGAAACGGAAAGCAAGCGGAATCTGGTAAAACTGTTTCTGTTCATTATACTGGTCAATTAGAAAATGGAAAAACTTTTGATTCTTCTTATCCAAGAAAAAAACCAATCGAGTTTCCTCTAGGAAAAGGACATGTAATTGAAGGTTGGGATGAAGGTATTGCATTATTGAAAGTTGGTGACAAAGCACGTTTTGTTATTCCTTCTTATTTAGGTTATGGTTCAAGCGGTGCAGGCGGTGTAATTCCTCCGGATGCTACTTTGATTTTTGATGTTGAGTTGATGGACGTGAAGTAAGTAGAGAAACAATTTTGAGAATTAAAATTGTGTTAATCACTTATTCTAAACTTGTTTCAGAATCTAAAACCGATTAATATTTGATTAATCTTAAATTCCCAATCGGTTAAGGTTGGGAATTTTATTTATTTTTACTCGAATCAAAAAGCAAAATTCATGAAATATAAAATAATATCTCTTATTGGATTAGTCGTAATTATCTATTCTTGCGCCTCTAAATCAAGTATTCCAACTACCGAAGTAAAAAAAGAAGAACTTAAAGCAACAGTTTCAATTCCAATTGCTACTGCTAAAAAAACTGTGATGACAGCTGAACTAGCTGAAGGAATGTCACTTTATGAATATAATTGTGCAAAATGTCACAATCTTTACTCTCCAAACGATTTTAATGCAGAAGAATGGAAGCCAATTGTCGCAAGAATGCAAAAGGAAGCACAATTAACAGATTTAGAAGGGCAAAAAATTTATAATTACCTTACTATGAATTAAAAAAAACACTTTGATAATCGCATAAAAAAAGGCCAAAACTATTGTAGCGTTTTGGCCTTTTTACTTTCGACTTATTTATTAAATATCGTCAAAATCAATATCAGTGAAACTTTTTTCCGTAGTTGGTTTTTGATCTGAAGTTTCGGTTTCTTGGTTATATTCTCTTTTGAAATCTTTTTGATGTCTCTCAGAGATTACTTCTTCGCCTTTATGGTTTAAAACATAAGCGGTCATTTCTTCTAAAATTTCAGAGAAAGCGGCGAAGTCTTCTTTGTATAAATAAATTTTGTGTTTTTTGAAGTGAAAAGAGCCATCTTCTTCGGTGAACTTTTTACTTTCGGTAATGGTAATGTAGTAATCATCTGCTTTTGTAGCTCTCACATCGAAGAAATAAGTTCTTCTTCCGGCTCTTAAAACTTTAGAAAAAATCTCATCTTTTTCTAACATATCATTTTCTCTCATATTCTTTCAATCAATTAATAGTGTTTCAATACAGTTCAAAAATGGTAAAATTTTTGTTACTAAACAACATTTAATTTAATTCTTTTTCCGAAAGTTGTTTCAAATATAATTCGGCATAATATCCTTTTTGGTTTACTAATTGATTATGAGTGCCTTCTTGAATAATTTGTCCTTCGTCTATAATAATGATTTTATCTGCATTTTTTGCTGAAGAAACTCGATGACTCACGATAATAGTAGTTTTATCTTTAGTGATTTCAAGAAGATTATTTAAAATTTGCTCTTCAGTTTCAGTGTCAACAGCTGAAAGACAATCATCAAATAATACTATTTCAGGTTTTTTTATAATGGCACGAGCTATAGAAACCCGTTGCTTTTGTCCACCTGAAAGGGTTATTCCGCGTTCACCTAAAATGGTTTCGTATTGCTTTTTGAAATGAATAATATTATTATGAACTACGGCTTTTTTGGCAGCATCAATAACCTCTTCATCTGTAGCATTTTCTTTTCCAAATTTGATGTTATTTTTTATAGTGTCCGAGAAAAGAAAAGCATCTTGTGGAACTATGCCAATACTTTCTCTCAAATCGTATAAATTCACCTCGTCAATCTTTTTGCCATCTATAGTAATTGTTCCTTCTTTGATATCATACATGCGGGTAATTAAAGATAAAATGCTCGATTTTCCTGAACCTGTTTTGCCTAAAACTGCTAAGGTTTCTCCTTTTTTTACCGTGAATGAAATGCCTTTTAATGCTCTGATTTCAGTGTCTTCATAAGTAAAACTTACATTTCGGAATTCAATATCGCCTTGAATAGTTGTTTTTTTATTTGCCTTTTCGCCCCGTGGGTTCGAGTCAGTGGTTTTGTTTTTGATATTGGGTTCGATTTTAAGGAATTCATTAATTCTTTTTTGCGAAGCTTCTGCTTCCTGAACCAATGAAGAAACCCAGCCAATTGAGGTGACAGGCCATGTTAACATATTAACGTATAGAATAAATTCGGCTATGGTTCCAATGCTTTTTATGGTTCCATTAATGTACATCATTCCACCAAAGTAAATTACTATTAAGTTGCTTATACCAATCAAAGCAATCATTAACGGACCGAATAGCGATTGCACTCCGGCCAAACTCAAGCTTTTGGCTTTACTTTCATTGGCTATATCGTCCAAATTGTTTTTATATTTTTTTTCCAAACCATAGGCTTTTACCACACGAATTCCGGAAAATATTTCTTGTGTAAAACTGAAAACCGTTGATAAATATTGTTGAAAAATAGTGCTGCGCTTATTTATTTCCTGACTCAATTTAAAAATGATAAAAGCAAGAATTGGCAGCGGTAATATGGTATAGAGTGTCAGTCTTGGCGATACATTATACATATAAATAATAACCACCGTAAAACTGATAAAGGTATTTATGGAGTACATTAAAGCTGGCCCAACATATTGTCTGACTTTAGCAACGTCTTCGCTAATTCGATTCATTAAATCACCTGTTCGGTTGCGTTTATAAAAATTTTGGTCTAAGACTTCATAGTGTTTGAAGACCTCGTTTTTTAAATCAAACTCTACATGACGTGACATTACAATTAATGTTTGGCGCATCAGGAATCGTAAGACACCAGCAATCAATGTGGTAATTAATACCCATATAATATTATGAATTAATTCAGCTTTAACTGCCTGACTGCTTAAACCATTTTTATGAAAATCTTCAATAATCATAAACGATTTACTAATAAGTTTCGGAGTGTATAAAGAAAAAATTTGCGAGGCAATTGTCATTATAATTCCCAATAAAAAATGGAATTTATATTTGACAAAATATTTGTTTAAATACTGAAGTTCTTTCATTGAAAATCGACAAAATTGGATTTTAGAAATAGTATATTGTTAAAATTTTTAAAATAATTAAATTATTACATTCTTGATTTAAATGGATTTTATTAACAAATTGACAACTATTATGGATTAAAGTGAATTTTCTTGAATAAAGTTTTAATTTTGCTAGGCTTTTTAAAAAAAAGTCTTAATTAATACATTTCAAAATGACTTCAGAAATTACTTCACCTTCAGAGCTAAAAAAAATAGACCCCGTTTTTGGTCAGTTATCATTTGATAATCATGAACAAATTGTTTTTTGTAATGACAAAGATACAGGATTAAAAGCAATTATTGGAATCCATAATACGGTAATGGGACCAGCGCTTGGCGGAACTAGAATGTGGAATTATGCGAACGAATGGGAAGCTCTGAACGATGTTTTACGTCTATCACGCGGGATGACTTATAAGTCGGCCATAACAGGTCTAAATCTGGGTGGCGGAAAAGCTGTAATTATTGGCGATGCTAAAACAGATAAAACACCCGAAATGATAACTCGTTTTGGTCAGTTTGTAAATTCGCTAAGCGGAAAATACATCACTGCTGAAGATGTTGGAACTACTACTGAAGATATGGACAGAATTCATGAAGTGACTAACTTTGTTACCGGAATTTCTATAGAAAAAGGCGGTTCAGGAAATCCTTCTCCGGTAACTGCTTATGGCGTTTATATGGGAATGAAAGCGGCTGCAAAATACAAGTTTGGTTCCGACAATTTAGCTGGGAAAAAAGTTTTGGTGCAAGGAACCGGTCATGTTGGTGAAACGTTAATCAGCTATTTGACAAAAGAAGGAGCCATTGTTTTTGTATCGGATATCCACCAGGACAAAATGGAGAACATGGTAACAAAATATGGAGCTCATATTTTTACAGGAGCTGATTTGTATAGCGCTGATGTTGATATTTATTCGCCTTGTGCTTTAGGAGCAACTATTAATGATGATACAGTATATAAAATTAATGCCAAAGTAATTGCAGGAGCAGCTAATAATCAATTAGCAGTAGAAAACATTCACGGATCAATATTAAGAGAAAGAGGTATTGCTTATGCACCTGATTTCTTGATAAATGCTGGTGGAATCATAAATGTTTATGGCGAATTGGTTAAGTATCCTGAAGGTGAAGCAATGAGAAAAACAGAGAATATTTATAACACAACGCTTGAGATTTTCAGTTTTGCTGATATAAATAATTTGACCACACAACAAGCTGCAATGCAAATTGCCCAAAATATTATTGATCAAAGAAAAAAAGAAAACGCTTCTAAATAAAGCCGATTACTTCTTCAATTCGCTACGCTTGTGTCAAAATATTTCATATTTTTGCAAAGCGAAATTCGCTTTGTTAATTTTTAAAAGTTCTTATAGTTGTTAAACAGAAGACATATCCGAGTTAAAGTAATGCAATCCATTTACGCATTGCATCAAAAAAGTTCTGATGATATTGAAAAAGAAGAAAAATTTTTGCTTCACAGTATTGATAGTATACAGGATTTGTATCTAATCATGTTGTCTTCACTGATTGAAATCAGAAAAAAAGAAATTGTCTTTCTAGAAGCTTCAAGTAAAAAACATTTAGCAACACCGGAAGAAAAAAAACCCAACAGAAAATTTGTAAACAATGCGGTTCTTCAATTATTGGAAGAAAACAACTCGTTGAGTATCGCCTTAGAAAAAAGAAAAATCAACAATTGGTCAATGAATGATGATTATATTTTGATTTTACTAAACGAAATCAAGCAAAGTTCGTTGTATGGAAATTACATGAGTATCGAGAAAAGTTCTTTTGAAGAAGATAAAGAATTTGTGTTGGCGATGTTTACCGAACTAATTGCTCCAAATGAAAAGTTATACGAATACCTGGAAGACAATAAATTAACTTGGGTTGATGATATTCCGTTAGTGAATACACAAATTCAAAAACAATTGAAGCAAATTTCAGAAGCATCGGAATTTACAGTAACCAAATTATACAAAGACCAAGAAGATCAAGAATTTGTGAGCTTACTATTCAGAAAAACGGTTCTTAACGAAGTAGAACTAGCCAAAGAATACATAGACAAAACACCAAACTGGGATGCGGACAGAATTGCAGAAATTGATACTATCATATTGAAAATGGCTATCTGTGAGTTTTTAAAATTCCCTTCAATCCCGGTTAAAGTAACCATCAACGAATATTTGGAATTAGCCAAAGAATATTCAACACCAAAAAGTAGTATTTTTATCAATGGAATTTTAGACAATTTGGTCAAAGAATTTCAAAGCGAAAATAAAATTCAAAAAACAGGAAGAGGATTAATTCAAAATTAAATTTAATATTATGGGACAAATAAATCAGTTTTTACCGTTTTTACTAATGTTTGTGGTTATCTATTTTTTTATGATTAGACCACAACAAAAGAAAATAAAACAAGAAAAAGAATTCGAAGCAGGGTTAAAAGTAGGCGATAGAATCATTACTAAAAGTGGTTTCCACGGAAAAATTGCTGAATTAACAGATTCTTCAGCAGTAATCGAAACTATGTCAGGAAAACTTAAAATTGAGCGTTCTGCAATTTCTTTAGAATTGACTGCAGCGTTGAATAAAAAAGCATAATCAAAAGTACTAGCCAAGAAGTACGAAATACGAAGTATTAAAAACCCAAACTCCTTTATTGGAATTTGGGTTTATGTTTTAGAAATTATTTCTTCTTTTTCCCTTTTTTCTCTTTAGCACCGCTCAGTTCGACTTTGCCTCGAGTCTTTATTGAAAAATCTGTTGTAGCAGTAAGTTCCGCTATTTTGATGATAACATCAATGGCTTTTTGCATGCTTTCCACCGGAACGTACTCATATTTTCCGTGAAAGTTGTGTCCGCCGGCAAAGATGTTTGGACATGGTAAACCCATATAGGACAATCGACAACCGTCAGTGCCGCCACGAATAGGTTTTATTAGCGGTTTTATACCTAAAGATTTCATGGCTTTTTCAGCCAAATCAACAATAAACATTACAGGTTCAACCTTTTCTTTCATGTTGTAATATTGATCTTTGATAGTCGTAATTACAATATCTTCGCCAAATTGTTTTGCAAATTTTTTATTGAATTTCTTAGTAATTTGCTCAATTAGTTCTTTACGTTTTTTGAATTTTTTCATATCGTGGTCACGAATGATTAAATCCAATTTGGTTTCTTCAATGCTTCCTGAAATTCCGGTTACGTGGAAGAAACCTTCGTAATCTTTTGTCTCTTGAGGTGTTTCTCCTTTAGGTAATTCGTTTATAAAATCATTGGCAATCAACATAGAGTTTATCATTTTCCCTTTAGCATATCCAGGATGAACGCTTTTTCCTTTGAAGGTAATTTTAACACCAGCCGCATTAAAGTTTTCATATTCTAATTCGCCAATCTGGCTACCATCCATAGTGTAAGCCCAATCGGCGCCAAACTTTTTTACATCAAATAAATCGGCACCACGACCAATTTCCTCATCGGGTGTGAAACCAACACGAATTTTTCCGTGTTTGATACGCGGATTGTTGATTAAATATTCCATGGCAGTAACTATCTCGGTTATTCCGGCTTTGTCATCGGCGCCAAGCAGCGTTAAGCCATTGGTTGTAATTAACGTTTGCCCTTTGTATAGCAATAAATCTTTAAAATAATTAGGTGATAAAATGATGTTTTGTTCCTTGTTTAAAACAATATCGCCGCCATCATAGTTAGGAATTATTTGTGGTTTTACATCTTTACCTGTGAAATCTGGAGTGGTGTCAAAGTGGGAAATGAACCCAATTGTCGGCACTTCATGATCAACATTTGATGGCAAAGTTGCCATGATATATCCATGTTTGTCTATCGTGACTTCTTTTAGACCTATGGTTTTTAATTCTTCTACCAGTTTGTTGGCTAGGTCAAATTGTTTTTTGGTACTTGGAGTTGTTTCAGAATTTGGATCTGACTCGGTATCAATAGTTACATAGCTTATAAAACGGTCAATAATATGTTGCATTTGATTATAATTTTAGCAAATATAAATGTAATTGGTCGAGTTGCAAATTATTCTTTTATCAGTTAAAAATTTAAAAAAAATGTATCTTTGACTCGAAGCTTTTGCGGAATAGGCGGAGCGATACAAATTCTTAGCTAATGATTACCACCGAAAGCAAAACAAAATTAGAACATTATTTTCAGCAATTTCGCCAAAACATTATTGGAATTGACCAAGAGTTCGAAACTCCTTTTGGAAAAAAGAAAATAGTGTATACTGATTGGACAGCCAGTGGAAGATTATATCGACCAATTGAAGAAAAACTCATGAATGAGTTTGGCCCTTTTGTGGCTAATACACATACCGAAACTACTATTTCCGGAACTGCTATGACCATGGCGTATCATCAAGCAAAACACATTATAAAAAAACATGTAAATGCTAATGAAAACGATATTCTTATAAACACAGGAACAGGAATGACAGGAGTTGTCAATAAGTTTCAACGTATCCTTGGTCTAAAAATTCCAGAGAATCTTAAAGAATTCATTGCGATTCCAAAAGAGTTGAAACCAATAGTTTTTATATCTCACATGGAGCATCATTCTAATCAAACTTCATGGTTAGAAACTATTGCTGATGTTGTTGTTTTAAATGCTAATGAAGAGGGATTATTTTGTTTGGAAGAATTAAAAAAATTACTTAATAAATACAAAGATAGGAGATTTAAAATTGCATCCATAACCTCATGTTCTAATGTGACCGGAATTCGTACTCCCTATCATGAAGTAGCAAAACTAATGCATCAAAATAAGGGAGTTTGTTTTGTGGATTTTGCCTGCTCCGGACCTTATGTTAAGATTGATATGCATCCCGATGAAGAAAGTTATTTAGATGCTATTTTCTTTTCACCACATAAGTTTTTAGGCGGACCGGGAACTTCGGGTGTTTTGATTTTCAATAAGAATTTATACAATAATAACGTGCCTGATTGTCCAGGAGGAGGAACGGTGTCGTGGACAAATCCTTGGGGTGAACATAAATACATTGATAATATTGAAGATAGGGAAGATGGAGGTACTCCTGGCTTTTTGCAAGTTATTAAAACGGCTTTAGCCATTCAGTTAAAAGAGCAAATGGGTGTTAAAAATATTTTAGATAGAGAGCACGAACTCGTTGAGTATGTTTTTTCTGAATTAGATGGTATTGAAAATATTCATATTTTGGCTAACCAGCATCAAGATAGGTTAGGAGTGATTTCTTTTTACATAGATGATTTGCATTTTAATCTGGGAGTTAAATTATTGAATGATAAATTCGGAATTCAAACGCGTGGAGGATGCAGTTGTGCAGGAACTTATGGTCATTATCTTCTTCATGTTGACCAGGAAACGTCACATGATTTGGTTTGCCAAATTACTTCAGGCGATTTAATAAAAAAACCGGGATGGATTAGAATGTCAATTCATCCAACAACCACTTCAGAAGAAATTAAAATGGTTTGTGATAGTATCAAAGCTATAGCAAAAGAACATAAAGAATGGGCTGTTGATTACGAATACAATTTCAAAACAAATGAATTTGTAAATAAAAATGCTAAGCTTCAGGTAAATGAAATGGTAAAAGGCTGGTTTAAGTTCTAGAAATTAGACTAATCACTAATTACTTTTTCCTGTGCTTCCAGCGTTTGTGAGTCCACAAATAAAATTCAGGTGCCTCCAGTATTTGCTTTTCAACTCTTCTCAAAAAGTCATCAGAGATTTCATAGTTAGGAACTTCTTTTGGTTTTTCAGACATAAGTTCAAACGTAGCTTCATAATATCCTCGTTTTACCCTTTTGTTTTTCAAAAAAATCACATTCATATCAAAACGTTTGGCAAGCATTTCGGCACCTATATGGACAGGAACTTCTATTCCCATAAATTCAGACCAATGATTTGCTTTACTTGCCTGCGGCGATTGATCACTGGCAAAACCATAAACTCCCAAATGATTAATTTTGGCATTTTTTTCAATAGTAGGAATTGTTTCTCTTGTGCTGAGTAAAGTGGCCTTGAACTTAGAACGAATATCCTTTACTAATTTGTCAAAATATTTATTGTTTAATTTTTTGTAAATGCCATAACCTTCAAATGTAATATGATAATTCATGGAAACAATCCATTCATAAGAACCATAATGAGCACAAAGCAAAGCAATACTTTTCCCTTTTTTTTCCAAGTCAAGATACAAATCTAAGTTAGTAAACACAAATCGTTCTTCCATTTCTTCTTGAGAAATAGTCATTGTTTTTACCATTTCTAGGAACATATCACACATGTAATGATAAAACTTTTTCTCAATGTTCAATTGTTCTTTTTCTGATAAATGCGGTAATGTCAAGGCAATATTTTCTCTAACTACTTTTTTGCGATAGCCAAAAATAGTATATACAAAAAAGCATACAAAATCAGAAAACAGATAAAGCAATGGAAAAGGAAGTTTGGAAATAACCCAAATGAATGGATATACCAGAATATAAGTAATGAATTGCATTCGCTGTATTTTTATGCAAATATAAAGTTTAAAGTTATTTTAACGTGTTCTATTTAACAATTGCTGAAGAAGTATTATTATTTTTACGCTCGATTTACCTTAGCGGAAAACTGCACGTAATAAAAAATAGTTTAAACAATGGATAATTTTTTTGTCTTGGCAATTATTGGAGCCAATGTTCTGTTTAGTATCAAAGGTTTCAATGACGAATCTTTTTTTAGAAAGTTTGAATTTCATGTTGGAAGCATTCGTGCTGGAGAACATTTAAGAATGGTTTCCTCAGCTTTTCTTCATGCTGATATTGTTCATTTGGCTTTTAACATGATTGCTTTGTATTCTTTTGCGCCCGTGGTAACTGAAACACTTGGGAATCCTACTTTTCTTTTAATCTATGCCGGAAGTCTGATTTTTGGAAGTTTACTCACTATGGTTTTTCATGGAAATGAATATAATTACAGAGCCGTTGGAGCATCAGGAGCGGTGACCGGAATTATTTATTCTGCAATTTTGTTATATCCTGATATGACTATTGGCATTTTCGGTATTATACCAATGCCTGCTTATATTTTTGGAATTGCTTATTTGCTATATTCTATTTATGGAATGAAGTCAAGGAGAGATAATATTGGGCATACAGCTCACTTTGGTGGCGCCATAGGCGGCTATATTATTACGCTTTTGAAGTATCCAATACTTTTTGAGCAAAGTACTTTTATGGTTATTCTTTTTGCAATACCTATTATCATTCTTTTTATAATGGCAAAAATGGGAAAACTTTAATTGGCATAACTTTTGAAAAACCGACAACAACAATCAATAAAAAATTATAATATGAAGAAGACATTTTTAATACTAGCAGCATTTTGGGCTTTAACATTACAAGCACAAGAGCAAAAGAATCCTGTACCGCAAATTTCGGTTACAGGTGAGGGTAAAATAAAAATAGTTCCGGACCAAGCAGTTGTTACGGTTGGTTTTCAGAACTCGGGTAAAGATGCCAAAGAAGTAAAAACGCTTAATGATGAAGTGGTAGACAAAGTGATTAAGTTTTTAAAGAAGAGCGGCGTACCTGCAACCGATTATAAAACAAATAATGTAAGCTTATACAAAAGCTACGATTACGAAAAAAAGAAATATAATTTTCAGGCCAATCAAACGTTGAGTATTACCTTAAAAGATTTGACAAAGTATGATGAAATTATGATGGGATTGAACGATGCCGGTGTAAATAGTATACAAGGAGTAGAATTCAAATCATCTAAAATGGAAGATTATGAAAGAGATGCCAGAAAAAAAGCGATGGTAAATGCCAAACAAAAAGCTCAAGATTATGTTTCAGTGCTAGGTCAAAAAGTGGGGAAAGCATTGTTGATTACTGATAATTCTCAAAGTTATTTTCCCCAACCAATGTATAAAGGAAATATGATGGCAATGGCTACTGATGGAGGTGTTCAAAGAGAAACATTAGCGGTTGGAGAAATAGAAATAAACACCAATGTAAGTGTAACTTTTGCATTGGAGTAAAAGCCTAATTGAATTTGACAAAAAAACTCTTCAACATATTGAAGAGTTTTTTTATGTTTAAAACATTGTGGGTAGAGCAGGATTACTTCATGATCCTGAGCAAGGTGCCCTTGCTCAATATTTTAAAACAAAAAAAACATCAAGCGAGCTTGTGGTTTTTCTTATTTAAAACATTGTGGGGAGAGCAGGATTTTGCTTCGCAACATCCTTCATAGCTACGCTCTGAAAATACATCAAACAAAAAAACGCTCAAGCAAGCTTGGCGTTTTTCTTTATTGATATATTTATTCGTGGGGAGAGCAGGATTCGAACCTGCGAAGTTCTCACAGCAGATTTACAGTCTGCCCTCGTTGGCCGCTTGAGTATCTCCCCATTCGCTTGTTGCGGTTGCAAATATAAAAACACTTTCCATCTTGACAAATAAAAAAATAACTAATTCGCAATCCTTTTCTCAAGGTTTTGGTTATAAGTAAAATAGAAAAAATCTCCTGGGAGATTTTTTCTATAGAATACTAAATTAGTGTTATTTTATGCTTAAAAGTTCTTTGATCTTTGTATTTAAATCAACACCTCTCAAATCAATTGCAACAATTTTTCCTTTTGCATCCAACAAAAAAGTCGTCGGAATTTGAGTAATTCCATACTGTAATGCAATTGGGTCTTTCATTTCTTTTAGGTTTGAAACCTGAGTCCAAGTTAATTTGTCCTTTACAATCGCTTCTTTCCAACTTACAGCATCTTCATCAAGCGAGACGCTAATAATATTCAGTCCTTTACTGTGAAATGCATTGTAAAGAGCAACAACATTTGGATTTTCTTGTCTACAAGGCTGACACCATGACGCCCAAAAATCGATTAAAGTGGCTTTCCCTAAACTTTCTTTTAATGAAACCAACTTTCCTTCAGGAGTTGGTGCTTTAAAATTAGGTGCTAATTGGTCAACAACTACTTGTTTACCGTCGGAGCTATTGGAGCTGCTGGTTTTTTTTTTGAAGCGGCTATATTTTCTTTAATAGATTTTCCTGGTTTTGTTTTTTGTAATGATGGATCCAAAGATTTGTATAGTCCGTCGATATCTTTAGCATATTTAGGATTGTTTGCCATCATTTGAATAATTAATACGCTAATAAATGATTTAGGGTGCGTTTTTGGGTAACCAAAAGTATAATCAGTTATTGGCTTTTGAATTATTTCATATTCTTTTCTCAAACGGTTCATTATAACCGTATCATTATTTTTTTGAGCTTCATTCATTACTGCCATGTTTTTCATTTGAAAATCCATAACGGTTTTTTGTAGTTTCTTTTGAATTTTATTAGATTCATCATTGAATTTGGAAAATTCTTCATTACTGTAAGTACCAGCTAATTTTGATTTAAATACACTGTCTTTATCAACTGTAATTTCAATTTCACCACCTTCAAGGATAAAAGGAACTTTACCGTTTACTTTATCAATTTGAATGAAACTAATTTCCGGTTCTGTCGTTTTTCCTTTGATTTCAAATTTTCCATCAACAATTTTTACAGTATCGATAGCTTGTGGCCCCATACCCATTGGACTTTGTTTTTCAAGGAAAACTAAACCGGTTTTCATTCCTTTGACAGTTCCTGTAATTTCATATTCACCTTCAGCTAAGTTCTTACATGAAAATAGAACTAAAGCAACAGCTACTAAAAGAAGTATTTTTTTCATTTTTTTTGTTTTAGATTTTTAACGAATGCAAATGTATTTAATTTGCCTATTCAATAATTAGATATTTAACTTTTTTTTGGTTTATTTTTTAGTTGATGGACATACGAATTTTGTGCAACTCACATTCGTTTGTTTAATACCACTCATTCCTTTTTCAACATTGATGAGATTATGAATACCTCTCGATTTTAAAATCGAAGCCATAATAACAGAACGATAACCACCAGCACAATGCAAGAAAAAATCGTCGCCTTTCGGAATGCTTTGAAAGTTTTCATTGATGGTGTCTAAAGGAATATTTATAGCATTCTCAACATGTTCAGCTTCATATTCGCTCGGTTTTCTTGCATCAACTACGATACTTTTTGAATTTAATTTGTTGGCAAAAGCTGAAGGTGAAATAGTGTGTATGCTATCCGTTTCAAAACCTGCTTCTTTCCAAGCTTCAATTCCATCTTTCAGATATCCCAAAACATGATCAAAACCAACACGAGATAATCTCATTATAGTTTCTTCTTCTTTTCCTTCGGGAATGACAAGCAGTAATTTTTGATTAACATCTCGTAGCATTGAACCAACCCACGGAGCAAAATTACCTTGAATACCAATAAATATCGAATTAGGAATATGTGCTTTTACAAAATCATTTTCATGTCTGACATCTAAAACTACGACATCACCTTGATTGGCAACGGCTTCAAATTCTTTTGGTGAAAGTCCGATGTTACTCTTTTTAATAATGCTATCCAAACTGTCATATCCTTTTATATTCAGCATTACGTTTTGAGGAAAATAAGCAGGTGGAAGTCCTAATCCATCTAACAATTCTTTGGTAAACTCTTCTTTAGTCATATCAGCTCTTAGAGCATAATTGGTTCTCTTTTGATTGCCTAAAGTATCAGTTGTTTCTTTACTCATGTTTTTGCCACAAGCACTTCCTGCACCATGACTTGGGAATACAATTAAATCGTCAGCTAAAGGCATAATTTTATTTCGCAACGAATCAAAAAGATAAGCTGCCAATTTTTCCTGTGTCAAATCTTCTACCAAAGCTTGTGCTAAATCAGGGCGACCAACATCACCAATGAATAAAGTATCGCCGGTAATAATTCCGTAATCTTTACCATTTTTATCTATAAGCAAATAGCAAGTGCTTTCCAAAGTATGTCCAGGAGTATGAATGGCTTTTACATTATAATCACCGACTTTAAACTCTTGGTTATCGGTAGCGATTATAGCTTTAAATTCAGGATTTGCGGTTGGACCAAACACAATTTCACCACCACTTTTTTGTGCCAAGTCCAAATGACCTGATACAAAATCGGCATGGAAATGTGTTTCGAAAATATATTTAATCTTGGCGTTATCTTTTTTGGCTCTATCCAGATAAGGCTGAACTTCACGCAAAGGATCGAAAATTGCTGCTTCACCATTGCTTTCAAGATAATAAGCAGCCTGAGCAATGCATCCGGTATATATTTGTTCGATTTTCATAAGAAAAAGTTTTAGGCAAAATTAATGTATAGCTACAAAAATAGCTTGTGAATTTAGAATAGATTATGATAAGAGTTCTTTGTAAAGTATAAAAATTGCCATAATCAATACAAAAATACCAAATAGTTTCTTTAACATTTTTTCATTAATAAACTTTTGAATATAAAGTCCAATAAAAATTCCGGCAACAGAAATAGTGGTAAAAATCAATAGGAATGTCCAGTCAATAATCGTGTTTTGAACATCTCCAATAAAACCTATCAGTGAATTAATCGCAATAATTAGTAATGAAGTACCAATGGCTTTTTTTATTGGTAATTGAGCAAAATTCAATAAAGCAGGAATAATTAAAAAGCCACCTCCTGCACCAATCAATCCTATCAAAACACCTACAAAGAACAATTGGATAATGACTACTGTTATAGACTTGGTAGTTCTTTCAATAAGCTCATTTTTCTTGTTGTTTTTTAACATATAATAAGCCGCAAAAAGCATTACAACAGCGAATAGAATCATTAGAAAAGTATCTTTTGACAATTTTAGAGAGCCAAAATAAAACACTACATTGGGAATGTTAGGAACAATAAATTTTCTAGTCAGGTATACACCAATAAGCGAAGGAACGGCAAATTGGAATGCCTTTTTTGGAACAACAAGACCTTTTTTGAAGTTTTGAATTGTGCCAATACCAGACGTTGTACCGACAATAAATAATGAATATGCAGTAGCAATTATTGGATTATAATTTAGAATATAAACCAAAGTTGGAACCGTTAATATAGAACCGCCGCCTCCGGTAATTCCGAGTATTATTCCGATAAGCAATGCGCCAAAATATCCTAAAACTTCCAAACGTTTTTAATTAAAAATGTAAAAATAGTGTAATTGTATCAAAAATGAACAGTTTAGTTTTTTGCAATTAGTTTCTCCATATTTTTTTAAGGTTTTTCCTTATTTAATTCTTTTTAGGGCTTTTTTATAGTTAATTCATCGGAGTAATTATGTTTTGCTTTTTCATATAAATATATTTGCTTACCACAATTTAAGAATGATGTTTAAAAAAATAATGTCTTTATTGATATTGCTTGCTTTCACTATAAGTAATGCTCAAATTGTTATCAACGAACTCGATACGGATACACCAAGTACAAACGATAAACAGTTTGTAGAGTTAAAATCGGCAACACCAAATTTTTCACTTAACGGATATGTGTTGGTTTTTTTTAATGGAACCGGAAGTTTAGCCACAAAAAGTTATTTTGTTGTTGATTTAGATGGTTTAATTACCGACGTTAACGGAATTGTTGTTATTGGAAATCAGTTAGTTTCGCCTGTTCCAACCAAACTTTTAACGGATAGTACTTTTCAAAATGGCCCAGATGGAGTGGGTTTATATTTAGGTAACGCAACTGATTTTCCCAATAATACACCAGCAACAACAACCAATTTGATAGACGCTTTAGTTTATGATACTGGTGATGCTGATGCAACCGCATTGATGACAGCCCTTGGCGTAACTTCTCAAATTGATGAAAATGCTAATGGAGCACAAACTACACAATCCATCCAAAGAAAAAACGATGGGAGTTATGAAGTAAAAGAACCAACACCTAATGTTAATAATGATGCAAGTGGTTTTGTTTTTAACGGAATAACAATTTCAACGGCTACAACTGTTGCGGGACAGGTTACTGAGGGAAGTTCTATAAATATAATTTTCACCACACAAACACCCATAACTTCACCTTTAAATTTCACTTTTTCAATAAACACAGGTTCCATTAGTAATTCGGATTATACAGGAAGCACATCTGTTGCAATGGCTATTGGAGCTTCAAGTTATTCAACTACAATTAACATTGTAGATGATAATTTAGACGAAGGTGATGAAACTACCATTATTAAATTTGGAACATTGCCTTCTGCCTATATTCGTTTGAATGACTTTATAGAAA
The DNA here is from genome assembly GCA_947456955.1 of Flavobacteriaceae bacterium. Lineage (GTDB taxonomy): Bacteria > Bacteroidota > Bacteroidia > Flavobacteriales > Flavobacteriaceae > Flavobacterium. Next base: position 98,390 of record CANGTQ010000009.1, read on the forward strand.
TTAGAGTTATAGATAATGATTATACAGTTTCACCATGGGGAACTCCTTTAAATCCAACCTACGGAATTGTAACACCAACAACACCCGTTGGCTATTATAGTTCATTAGAAGGAAAATCAGGTGCGGTTTTAAAACAAGCTATTCAAGACATTATTGCCAATCCGAGTGTAGTTCGCGCTCATAATTATGGTGATGTTGAAACTATTTTGAAAAAATCTGACCAAAATCCTTTGAATAGCAATCAGGTTTGGCTAATGTATTTTGAGCAACCACGTTCAAAATTAGACATGCAAGAAACAGGAATTAATACAGGAAAATGGAACAGAGAACACATATATCCACAATCGCGAGCAGGATATTCTGATGGTACTTCTTCCATTCCGGATGGAATAAATGTTTGGACAACAACAAACGCAAATGATATTATGGCGGGTCATGCCGATGCGCATCATATTCGTGCAGAAGATGGTCCGGAAAATACTTCGCGCGGAAATAGAGATTATGGTGAATACCTTGGGCCAACAGGAACTCAAGGTAGTTGGCGTGGTGATGTAGCCAGAGCATTGTTTTATTCAGCTTGTCGTTATAATGCATTAAGTGTTGTTAATGGTAATCTAGCAAATAGTACGCTTGGTCAGATAGGCGATTTAGCTTTGTTATTACAATGGAATCAAACCGATCCAAGTGATGATTTTGAAATGAATAGAAACAACTTTATCTATACTTGGCAAATGAATAGAAATCCGTTTATAGATTATCCAACTTTAGCAGACTATGTTTTTGGAGCGAATTTTGGTCAGCCTTGGTTCGCACCTTTATCTACTAACACTTTTTATACTTCGAAAGTAGTATTGTATCCAAACCCAGCGAAAAATTATATCAGCATTTTTGGTATTTCTTCTGATGCCAAAATTGAAGTGTTTTCTATATTGGGCAAAAAAGTTTTTGAGCAAAATCTTAATGGAGAAACTACTTTATACATCGACTTAACTACTGGTATTTATTTGGCAAAAATAAAAGTTGACTCTAAAGTTGTGACTAAGAAGTTAATTATAGAATAGTTATTTACAACTTTGTAAATAGAATACTTTTTATTAATTAATATTGGATTAGGAGTATCAAATTAATTCTATTTTCAATAAGTTAGCATTTCTTTCTTCATACAAAGACTTTAGCTTTTATTATGTGCATTTTTTTAAAAAACTTTTTTGAGTATAAAAAAATCCCTGCTGAGGCAGGGATTTTTAAAGGAAACCTTAAACTAATTAACTTTAATATGTTTAATAGGTTCTGCAATGCTGACTTCACTTTTTGGTAGCTTCAATTTCAACACACCATTCTCATACTTAGCATCAATTTTATCAGTAATTAAATTGTCGGGTAGTACAAAAGAACGGTAAAGCGAACTGTATGAAAACTCTTTGGAAAGGTAGTTTTTGTCTTCACTTTTTGTTTCCTCTTCTTTTTCAGCACTAATTGTTAACATGCCGTTTTTCATTTCGATGTTAAAATCTTTTTTATCGAGTCCGGGAGCTGCTAACTCGATTTGATATTCTTTTTTGTTTTCGACTATATTGGCTTCTGGCAAAATATTTTGGAAATTTGCATCCAAAAAGGAGTTGTTAAAATCCAATAAAAATCGGTCATTGTTGAAGAAATCATCCATAAATTTAGGTGTTAATCTTCCGTTTCTTTTTTTTGTTGCTACAAGTGTCATAATTTTTTATTTTATAATTAAACAATAATTTATTTATGACAAATCTATGACGCCGAGACAGTATTAATAATGATCCAAATCACTGCAATGAATGATTTAAATCATAATTTTAAATTGTGAAAGAAAATAAAAAGTTAGCTTTAACTTCTGAGGGTACTGAGTTTTTTTTGATTTAGAAGTATTAGTTCATTATGTTTTTTTTCGATAAGTTTTTCGTTTTCAAAATCGGTTAAGGTCCGACTCACTGTTTCCGGTGCTGTGCCGGATAAATTAGCTATTTCGTATCGAGTGAGATTAATATTTTCACCATTAGGGCAATGCATTTTATGATAACTAAGTAAAGATTCAGCTACTCTTTTACGAACTGAGGAATATGCCATTTGGAGTAACTGTTCTTCAATATGACAAACTTCATTAGCAAGTATTTTAATAAATTTCCTTGCAACATCGGGGTATTGACTTATTAATTTTTCGATTTCGTGTATAGGAAAAAAACTTAGTGAACATTCTTCTAGTGCTACAGCATTGTCGATATGGCTTTCATTTGAAAATAAAACATTTACGCTAACAAATTGATCAATATCATAGATAGCTGTAGTTAGCTCGCGACCATCTTCTGCAATTTTAGTTGTTTTAATTTTTCCTTTATGGATTAAATAAATCCCGGTTACTTTATCACCCTGATAATAAAGTACTTGCTTTTTTTTAACCGTTTTTATTTTTCGGTCTTCAATCATTTTTGTTATTTCTGTTAGTCCTTTTGTGTCAGAACCCAATTGTTGCATTTTCTTTATTGATTTACTGTAGAAATCTTTTTGTAATTTTTTTTTCTTTAGTCGAGTTTCAACAGCATTCAATAGTTCTACATCATCAAAAGGTTTCATAAGATAATCATCGGCACCTAACTCCATGCCTTTACGCAAGTCCTGTTTTTGTGTTTTCGCTGTAATAAATATAAAAGGAATAGTACTCGTTTCGGGATGTTTGTTTAACATGAAGAGCACTCCATAACCATCTAATCCTTCCATCATAATATCACAAAGAATTAAATCTGGTAAATGTTTTAAGGCCAATTCAACTCCTATTTTGCCATTAGTTGCCGTGTAAACTTCATAATTGGCTAACTTCAAGATTTCGAAAATATTATCTCTCATTTCAAAATTATCTTCTATAACAAGTACTTTATTCATAAAAAGAAGTATTAAATTAATATTTAGTCAAAAATCAGGAAGAAGTCTTGCCATTATCTTGGATAGATAAAAAAAACCTTAACTAAGGTAAGAAAAATAATAATTAAAAGTGGCAATAATTAGTATTTTTATTATAAAAAATAAAGCTGCTTAGTTTTTTATATGTCCTAAATCATTTTTTTTATTGATTTCAGACATTATCTCTTTTATCAAAGCATGATAAATTTACATTGACTTATAAAACAGCTATTAGGTATTCTTTTAGCCTTTTAATAACAATTAAAATTTTTTAAAATGAAAAGTAATGAACAACTACAAAAAGATGTGATGGACTCTATTAAATGGGAACCACAACTTCATGCTGCTGAGATTGGTGTAACCGTACACGACGGAATTGTTACCTTAACAGGAACTGTTGATAACTACAGCAAAAAGCTAGCTGCTGAATCCGCTACGAAAGATGTAGCAGGTGTTAGAGCAGTAGTCGAAAAAATTGACGTTAAGTACCATAATTTAGGCATCAAGACTGACGATGAAATTGCTACTGAGGTTCTAAAATCTTTGCGAAACCATTGGGATGTCCCTGATGAAAAAATACAGGTAGAAGTAGATGATTCATGGGTAACACTTAATGGAGATGTAACTTGGAATTATCAGAAAGAAGCTGCCAAACGTGCTATTGAAAATATCCCAGGTGTTAAAGGGGTATTAAATCATATTAATATAAAAGCATTGCGTAAAAGTGAACTTGAAAAAAGGGTAATTGAAAATGCTTTCCGACGCCATTGGTCTATCAATGCTGATGATGTTCATGTAACTGTTGATGGAAACAAAGTCATACTAACTGGAAAAGTCACTTCAATGTATCAAAAAGAAGAAGCCGGCAGAATTGCATGGAAGACTCCTGGGGTTTTATTTGTTGAAAACAATCTGGTTGTAGATTACAAATACGAATACGTTTTATAAAAAGAGGCGGGACTATGAACATGCTCCAAATAGTTACTAACTTTTTGGGGCATGTTCATTTAAGTATGGTGCTTTTTTGCAGTATTAATAAGTACAATTGTATATTTTGTAATATGTTATAAAAAATAATTCAGCAATATTTTATTTTAATACAACTAATGATTTGAGTTAAATAAAATAGCTGTTTTAGTTTGTAGTCATATTATTACTATCCCGCTTTAATAAATTAAATAAATTAAAGTAAGATATAACTATTTTATGTACTTTTAGTAAAGACTTATAAGTACTATACAAATGAATCTATTCGAGGAAATTAATTTTAAAGCACTATTTGAAGAAGCACCCGGATTAATATTGGTGTTAAATCCAAGCTTTACCATTCTAGCAATTAGTGATGCTTATATTGAGGCAACGTATACAAAAAGGGAAGATTTAGTAGGGAAGTATTTCTTTGATGTTTTTCAGGATACTAAAAATACAACTGCTGTCGCGGAAACCAAAGCTTCAATGGAGTATGTGCTGAAAAACAAAAAACCACATGTTATACCTATGTTACGAATGGAAATAAAAAATTTAGCCGGTGTTCTCGAAGAAAAATACTGGAATCCAATTAATAAACCAATTCTAACTAAAGACAATCAAGTCCAATATATTGTTCATATTGTTAAGGATTTAACTGAATTTGTCAAACTCGAAAAAATATATGTTTCAGAGGAAAATATTTCAAACACACTACCGGATTTGATTCATTCTTTAGAATCTACACTATTAAATCGACAAAAGAAATCAAAGTCAATTAATGAAAAACTACATCAGAAAATAATAAAGCAAAATATAGAATTGGAAAATCTTACAAAAGATATTTCTGATTATAAATTAGCTTTAGACGCCTCTGATATAGTAGCCATAACCGATGAAAAGGGAATCATTCAATATGCCAATGATAATTTCTGCACTATTTCTAAATACAGTAAAAATGAATTAATCGGACAAAATCACCATATTATCAATTCGGGGCATCATCCTAAAGCTTTTTTCAAAAATCTATGGCAAACAATTGGCCGCGGGAATATTTGGAAAGGAGAAATAAAGAACAGGGCAAAAGATGGCACTTTCTATTGGGTAGATACTACCATTGTACCTTTTCTAAATGAAAAAGGCAAACCTTATAAATATCTTGCTATACGATCTGATATTACGTTGCGCCAACAAACTATTGAAGAACTAAAAGCTAATAAAGAAAAATATTTAGATTTATTTGAAAATTCATTAGTCCCTATGTTGATTAGTGATTCGGCAACTAGAAAAACTAATGCTGTAAATGATAATGGAGTTAAGCTATTTGGCTACAAATCAAAAGAGGATTTTATAAATAATTTTGATTGGGCAAACCATTTTGAGTATCAAGAAGATTATGCCAAATTGAGGAAGGCAATTATGGAAACTGGTAAAGTGAAATGGAATTTAGTTAGGATGAAAAGACTCGATGGCAAACCTTTTCAAGCTAAGTTGGCATCAAAATTAAGTACTGATAAATGTTTTGTACAAATAATTATTACAGATGTTACCAATCAGGTTAGCTTTCAGGAAGTGTTAGAGGCCAAAGTAAAGCAGCGTACAATTGAACTCAGCGAATCACTCTCTAGAGAAAAGGAATTGTATGAAATGAAATCTAATTTCTTAGGAATAGCTTCTCATGAATTTAGGACTCCTTTAGGGACTATTTTATCAAGTGCCTCCTTATTGAAAAAGTATACTGAAAATATTCCGCAGGAATCAATAACAAAACATATTGATAGAATTTCTTCATCAGTAATTCACTTAAATGCAATATTAAATGATTTTTTAACTTTAGAAAAACTGCGGAAAGGCTTTGTTGATTTTGAATTGACTGAATTTAACCTGCCTGAGTTTATAACTCAAACCATCAGCGAAGTAGATGAAATTGCCAAATCGAATAATCAAAGGATTCAATATACTCATATAGGAGAAACCAATGTGAGCCAGTCGCCTAAAATATTAAAAAACATACTCTTGAATCTCTTGTCTAATGCCAGTAAATTTTCTGAACAGGGTAAAAAAATTAAAATAACTACAGAAGTGACAGTGACTTCGATTAGTTTAATTATTCAAGACCATGGAATAGGTATATCGCTTAGCGATCAAAAGAAATTGTTTACCGAGTTTTATCGGGCCAGTAATGCTAAAAATATTCAAGGCACCGGTCTTGGACTAGTTATAGTTAAAAATTATATTAACATGCTAAGTGGGACGATAAGTTTAAGCAGTAGGCAGAATAAAGGAACCTTGATTACACTTACCTTACCCAGATATCTTTCAGAAATTGACTAGAGCAATCTATTTATAAACTGGACTCGAAAAATGTTGACGTATAAACCTATTTCTTTGATTAAGCGTTAATCTTCCTGATTCCTTCAAATAGGTTTTGATTTTAAAAAAGCGTTGATCCTCAGATAACATATTAAAAAGTTCTACCTTGGCATTGGTAGGGCCAAATAGTAACACTTTTTTATAGTTTAAAATTATGTTGGCTATTTTATTAAAATAGTCTTCTTTACATTGTTTGGCAAGAAAATGCAGGTATTTTTCTCCTTTTTCTTTTTCTTTTGAATGGAGTTTTGTTTCAAATTTTGATTCTATAATTGCTATTTCATGTGGTCTTTCAGAAAACTCCATGATATGTGCTTTGGAATAATCCATCCAAATGCCGATTTTTTTTGTTGAATTCATGATTTAATTAATTTATGTTGTTAAACTTGTTTTACGATACACTAAAAGCGGCACTTTTGCCGTAAATGAGAGTTCAGCTGACTCGCTGGGTAGAAATAGTCGGTCAAACCAATTTCGATTTTGTTTTGTAAAAAGTACCACCAGTGATGGTTTAATTAATGTGATTGCTTTTCTCAAATGATCATTTAAAGGATAGATAGCATTTAATTTTTTATATTGAAATTTTACATTTTTGTTTTCAAATTTTTGTGCTATTTGGGTTAACTTTTCTTGGTTTTCTTTTAGTCCAATTTCATAATCAAAATGGAGTACTTTTAAAGTAGCTCTTAAAGATGTAGCCAACTCTAATACCTTTTTTATTTCGTTTTCTGGATCTTCCATATCTGAGGCATAACATAAATCAGTAAGTGGTTTCAGTCTATAATTTTTAGGAATTACAAATATTGGAATAGGGGAGTTAGTGATCAAATATGTAGCAACGTTTCCAAAAAGTTTTGCTACAATGCCAGTGCCTCGTGCTCCAACACAAATAAAATCAACTTTGTTTTTTTGGGCATAGGAAATAATTTGGGTGCCCACATCATTACCCGACTGACAAATACAAGTATATTTAATTCCTGCAGGTAATTTATTATTGTAAACCTCTTTTATTAATTTTGCCAAATGTTTTTTACTTTGTTCTAATGCATCATCTTGAAATTGAGCGTAATACATATAATCCCATACCGCATCTGAAGTAGGTTGAATTAAACTTATCATATGAAAAAATACTATTTCTGCTCTAGACTTTGATGCCAGTTGAATGGCAAAACGAATCGTTTTTCTGGAGTTAGCCGAAAAATCTACGGTTACTAATACTTTATTCATCTTAAGTTTTTTTATATTAATATACTGATAACTAATTCCATCTTAGGGGTAAAGCAATGGGTGAACTAGTTATTTGAAATAACAAACGATTTTCTGTAAAATCTTCAAAATAACCCAGCGCATAGAGGCGATTAATTATTTTTTCTCTATCAATATGCTCAAAAGTTACTTCAACCTCATTATTTTCAGGTTCAATAATTACTTCTATAACACCATTCAACTTTAATAAACCTTTTTTAATAGTAAGTTCATCATTCTTAAATAGTATGTTGGTTATTATTACTTTTTCTGTTTCCATTTTTTTTGATTTTTATTTAAACATTATTGATTCGTTCTGTGCGAGTTTTGATATTATTGGTTACGCCTCTCACTCCCATAAGAGCAGTTACAGCGCTTTTACTAGCTTCTTTTTGATATTTCCAGTTTACATTACCTTCTAAAGTCACCCATCCTTTTTCTACTTTTAATTTGATTTTTTCATGAGGAATTGAAAAATCAGATTTAAAAGCATTCAAAATTCTTTCTGCAATAATGTTGTCTGTAATATCTTTTGAATCGGCTGTCTTTATCTGAATTTTTTCAACTATTGCTTTAACGCCATTTACTTTTTTGATTGCATTTTCGACTTCATTTTTTTTATAATGATTGTCCACTGTTCCGGTTAAAGTTACTATGCCATTTTTTGCAATAACACCAATTTCAGCAGCCTGTAACTGAGGTTCCCATTTGAGAGCATCTTGCACATTTTTTTGTAAAATTTCATCCGTATTCATTATGGTTTGTTTTTTTAGATGTAAATTATTATAATCTCAAAGTTCTTTAAAATGATATCTTTAGAATATGATATTTATCACGGAGGAATATGATCTTGGTCACTTTTATCGACCATGATTTTTTTTACAATGATGCGTTTTATGATGTATAATGGCACTGAAGCATACTATTTCCCATAATCTATAAAAGCAATAGTGAATCTGTTGTTTTTTATTGAGTCTGCTGCAGTTCGGTTCAAAACTCCATAAGGATAAGCAAAGCTTGTTAATCTATTAGTTAAGTTTATAATAAAAGAAAAAACATATAAAAACAAAGGTCCCGGCTATTAACCGAGACCTCTGTATGATGCTTGTTTAAAACTATAATTCATTTCTAAGTTTTAAAGTTTATGTTCCTTACGAAACACTAACATTTCAACTCATAAAACTATACTTCATTATCAGCATTAACTTTCTAATTTTCCTTTTGGAATTTTAGTTGTACAATTGCCTAAGCAAGCATCAATTCTTTTATATTCTGGTATATCTATGAACTTAAATCTTACCCAAAGGTAAAACGGTTTTTTTAAAACAATAATGACAGCGGTCATGAGTTTTGGTGATTGTAATCACTTCCAGTACTAATTTAGAATTTTTTAAACAAAGGTCCCGGTTATTAACCGAGACCTCTGTATGATGCCTGTTTAAAACTATAATTCATTTCAAAGTGTTAGGGTTTATGTTCCTTACGAAACAGCAACATTTCCACTCATAAAACTATACTTCATTCTCAGCATTAACTTTCTAATTTTCCTTTTGGAATTTTAGTTGTACAATTGCCAACGGCAAGCATCAATTCTTTTATATTCTGGTATGTCTATGAACTTAAATCTTACCCAAAGGTAAAACGGTTTTTTCAAAACAATATTGACAACGGTCATGTGTTTTGGTGATTGTAATCAGTAAATAGTGCAGTATAAATAAATAATATTTTTTAAATCAAAATATTGCTTTTATTCGTGCCGATTGAAGTATTATTTTAAGCTTTTACTTTCATATAAAAACTTTACCAATAATAAAGGATTTTAAGGTGTTGAGATACAAATAAGGTACATTATTGTATTCAAAAGTTACTTTTGGGCTAAGGTTTAACATAAAATCTACCTATTCAATTTACCATTCACTTTTTGTTTTATTATTGGTTATGTATTCAAATAATGAAGTGTTTAAATTATTGAAATAATCGCCGGCTTTTGTAATTGTTTCGTATTCTTTTCTAATTGTGCCGTCTTTCTTAAATAGTATTTTTGCCAAACTTTCTTCGGTTAAATTTTTAGAAAATATAGGGACGTTTATCCAACCTCCACTATTGTATTGCCTCGGTGGTTCATACTTCTGGATAGATAAAATTTCAAATTTATATTTACCTTCCTTAATGGAAATTATAATTTCATATTTAACGTTATAACAATCTAATGTAACGTTTTTTGGTTTTAAAGGGTCATAACAAATATATTCCCCTAAACCATTAAATCTAATATATTCATTCTCAATTGTACTTAAAATAGCTTTGCTTGGGTCTGTATAAGTGACTTTTATCCAATCTAAAGCTTTTTTATAAATTTCGGATGCTGTTTTGCCCTCAACAGGTACTACTATGTTATCATTCAACCCTGTTTTGTAATCAAAAACAAATATTGATTCTTGTGCATTTGAGTACAAACCCACTAATATCAATAAACCTAATAATATTTTTTTCATAGTTATAGTTTTAATTAATTCAAATGTAAGAATATTTACGAATATGAATTAAAACTTTTTACATCCATAAAGCCCTTTCAATTTCGTGGTATGGTATGCTTTCAGCTTTCTATATTTGTATAATTAGTCGCAAATACTTTTTAGTTGGTTTTTCACAAAAAAAGTTTACTTCTTGCTAACATTTATTTTAAAGTTATTTATAAATACAAATTATTTGAAAAAAAAGAGCAACCTTAATAAGTTGCTCTTTTAAATTTTGTTAAATATTTAAATTATAATTGTCGATTTTCATATTCAGAAAATTGTTTATCAAATTCGGCTTTTCGTTTCTCTAAATCAGATATTTTTTCATCTATTTTTTTTAGTTCCTTTTCTAATTGAATTTTTCGAATATCTATAATTACTATTATTGATAAAAAGACAAGAAGCCCACCTAAAAACCTTAAAAGAAAAGTTGGTATTGATTCAGGAAAAAAAATAAACCATATTGCATAAAAATACATTATTATCAATTGAGTATTAAGATAAACTATTTTTTTATTAAACATAATCTGAATTATAATAATTTGTTAATGTACATTTTCTTCTAAATTTAATCTGTATTTCTTTGTTTTGTATTGGTTACTTCCCGATACAGAAATAATGAGTTATTGATTTTAAAGGGCTTAAATGAAATGAGGTACAAATAAGGTACATCGATTTGATAATTTTTATCTTTTAATAATGATTGCAATACAATTGCAATTATCAATATAAATCATTATTGCGACATGCGGCTGCTTGCGGTGGTTTTGTTTATTTTGAATTTAAAACTTCTTCAATGCTATTGTATGCAGTGACAACATACTCAATATTTGGGTTGTCATTATGGTATAATAAAGAAGTATAAAGTAAGTACGCTTCTCCATTAGCTTCACAATTAATAACGTTATCAATTTTCGTTACAAATTCGTTGAAAGTGCTATTTAAATACCATCTATCAAATACATTAAATCTAATTTCTGCCTTTTCTTCAACTTCAGAACAGATATAAATTAAAGAATTTTGAGCATTCTCAAAGAAAGATTTTATTATGTCATCAATCGTTCTCCCAACTGCACTATCAAGAGGTTCAATAGCGTCGCTAACTTTTTCTATAATTACCTGATATACATTTTCAATAGGATTTTCAGATACAGAATCAAGAGTTTCATCAATTATAAATACAACTTTATATTCGATGTCATTTTTAGTAGTAAAATTATAAGTGCCTGTAACTTCGTTAAAAGTGTAGTTATAAAGGTTTGGCAAACTTAATACCTTTTTGAGTCACTGTTTCAATAGAAGTGTTTCCTTTCAAAAAAGAACGAACAGTAGCTTTATCTGCAACCATTTTGGTTATAGATTTCATTATTGATTCTTTTGTGATTATTCTTTTCATACTGCAAATATATAACTTTCTCTATATTAATCAATATGTTAGTCAATTATTTTAACATTAGTAGATTCTCTATGAAGATGATTGTTTTTATGTTTATCACTATCTTCATAAAAATCAATTGTTCTAATAAAATCAGTTGTTCCTGAAAAATCACCGCTAACGTTTCGCCTACACGAGGTTTGGGAAAAAGTACGCCTTAATTTTCGGTTAAAGACCGAACCTGCAAGTACAAAACCAACTTTAAAGTTTGCCTAAAACCCCAATTCTAAACGGCTGTTAGGCGACGTTTCATTTACATAAATGTTTAAAGAATTAGTCTAATACTTCATATTTAGTTGTGCTTTTTAAGTATTAGTATGTTAAACAAATTATCAAGCATTTTTTCCTTTTTAGATAAAAAACAAATTTAAAGATAGCGAGGATGCAATTGTTAGATATAGAAATGGTGATTTATAACTCCACCTTTCTGAGTACCAAAAATAGATACATAATAATGGCAATATAAAGGTAAAAAGTATCATGGGAAGCCAGATAATTTCAAAAATAACACCAATAAAACTTACCTGATATATATTTACATTCTTGCCTATAAGCCAAAAAACAGTAATTAATATAATTGCCACTAAAAGCAAACTTGCAAATAATATTCTATGTGGATTTTTTGTAGTTTCCATAATAATGTATTTTAAAAAAGGGTTAAATTCTGTTAGATTCTCAATTCGGGGCGAAAATGACGCCTACCGTTCCGCCGCTTATCGTCAGTTTCGAAGTTCGGTCTTTATATTTTCTACTAAAATAAGATTTCCCGGCGGAAAATCAGCAACCGGCTTAAGCAAAATTCGCAATTGCTAGAATTGGCTGTTGCAGGCAGTATTTCTACATTTCACTGGGAAGTGAGCTTCCAACTCTAACTTCGCGCAATACAATTTTATTCTCATTGAATTCTTCAGTGTCTATAATAAAAACTTTCTTACCGGTAAAGAGTTCTCCAGCCGCCAATAAGTCCATGTTCAATAATTTGTTCGCTTTGACAATGTTCTTATTTTTAAGAAAAGATTTTTTCTCAATCCTTACTTCTGGATTGTCAATTTTCGTAAAACCAAACATTAAGTAAACATTTTGACTATCATAAAATATATAATAACTTGGTTTTTCTCTGTCTAATCCATCTTTGGTTGATTGGAAAAATCTTTCTTGACCTTTTCCATTATCAAAGTATACATATATTTCATCTTTCTTTTGGCCGAAGCATATTTGAGAAAGAAGTATAATATAAAATAAAGCTAATTTTATCATTTTTGGTTCTAATTAAACGGTTTCTTACATATTGCCACCAAAGTGCCGCCTTGTAACTGCTGCAATGATTTATTACTGATGATTTCAAATATAAAACTCCTTTTGAATTTTCAGAGAAAATTCGGGACAAGCCCAAGCGCGCAGTAGTTACAAACCGCTGTTGGCAGAAGGTTTTATATTATTCTTTTTCTTCCGGAAAATAAATAAACTAAAGCTGTAATAAAACTGAAGAAAATAAATCCAACTGTCCACATAATTTTCTCTGATTTTTCAATTTTGGTTGAACTATTTACTTCCTTAATTCCAATAATTATATATATTAATGTTGAAATTAATCCAATTGATAGAATGATTGTTGCATTTCCAATATGGTTTATTTTCAATAATACTCCAATTATTGTGAAAGAAAATGAAATCATAAATGCTTGTGCGTATGCGCTTTTTGAAATTTCCATAATATTACTTTTTATCGTTTATACTTTTTTTCTCGTTCAGAAAAACTGACCGCTAACGTTCCCGCGTTCAGCGCTGTTGCGAGCTTCGGAACTGATTATTTTCCACTAAGATAATATTTCTTGCGAATGAAAAATGTGAATTTTGCACATTTTTCGCCATTTCTTGAACGGCTGTTATGTGTATTTGCGACACACAAAGTAGGCAAGTTTAGTTTTCGACAACATTTTAGTTTAGTGTTTTCTGTTAATTTCTGCTTTTAAAAAGTTAGGCTTTCCAATTTCTATAATTAATTTTCAAACTGTCAAAAGTAAAACTTTTAATATTTCAGTTTTTCAGTTTTCTAATTTCTATTTATTATCTTTAGAAGAGTCATTTTTATTATAGCTATATCTAGACATTAAAGCCATACATAAAACGAAAAATGAAGCATGAAAAATAAATCTCCATAATCTAAATCCATTACCTTCTGAATAATCATAACCAGCCATTAATCCTGCATAAATTAACCCTGTGAATAAAAAGGTTTTTATCATCGTTTTTGTAATAGGTTTCATAGTTTAAACTTTAGATAATTTTCTTTCAAATTGAAAATGGTTGAATGCAATTTTTATATAATAAATTGGTAAGATGAAATAAATACTTGCGAAAAAATTTGAGAATAAATTGATTTCTAAATCAGCCTTAGTAGGTATTAATGGTATTAAGCCAATTCCAAAAAAGATAAGTAATACTCCCAAAGAAAAAATATTTAGTTTTTTTATAAATCAATCCGTAGGATGTGACGGATTTCGATTTCCATATCAGAAATTTACAAACCACTACAAAAAGTAATTCAAGAATAAAGACAACTCTTAACAAATTTCTAATATTTTCAAGTGCTAATTCATTATTGAAATTTCTTACCAAAGCGGTCAAAACAATTGTTGTAATAAGGACAAAAAATAGTGCTCTTATAAAAAGTTTTTTTGAACTTAAAATAATTTTATCAATCACAATTTGAGGTGCAACATCATTAGTTCCAATCCATAATGATGACCTTGGGCTTAATTGTTGTTTCCAATTTTCAAACGTTTGATAGAAAGCCGCTTCAAACAAAATGTTGTTTTCTCCTATATTGTTTTCAATTTCGTAAGCTATATGATCAATCAATTCTAATTTTATGTCTTCATAAACTACTCCGTTCAATACTAAAGTTTCCTCTATTTTTGCGATCTGTTCGGTGGTTAGTTTCATCTTAAATGTAATTAAATCGGTGTTTATTAAATTTTACTATTTCATTAATAAAGAAAATAATATAGCCAAAAAGAAGAAAACTAAAAATCGTTAATGTCCAATACGAAACCGCTTCTGTTTCGAAAATGGGGAAGAAAAATAGTTGTCCGTAATAAATGAATGATAATATGTATGCCGTTTTTTCGAGAGCGTAAAATTTCTTTTTAAGATAAAAAGGAATGTA
>CANGTQ010000010.1 GCA_947456955.1 Flavobacteriaceae bacterium
ACTCATAATCAGGTGGTCCTTGGTTCGAGCCCAAGTGGGACCACCAACAAAATCAAAGGTTTCAAGATTTATTTCTTGGAACCTTTTTTAATTTGCAAGATTTCTGCAAGATTTTGGTTAAAAGTTTTATTTTTTCCTCGTGATATTTGTAATCAGGTTAACCTAATTACTTTTAAGAAGTAGGGATTCATTTTATTAATCATTTACAGCTCCCCCTCTTGGAGAAAGTTACAAGTTTGATGAGATGATTGCTTATTCAATTCTCTTGAAATCGGTTAAATAAAATCTATTAGTTTAATACATCTTTTTAAATTCTTTTTTTAAGTTTTGTTAAATGTTATTATTAAACATTTGAAATATTATATGTAAATTTGCACTATTAAACATTTGATAAATAAGGGTTTTTGTTAATAAGTTTGAAATGTATCTGCTTGTGTTTTTGAAATCTTTTTTATCAATAATTGAAATCTATATATAAAATATATGAGTCAAGCATCTTTTAAACCGTATGATTTAAAATTGATTGAACCGAGCTTTGGTTCAAATTTAACTGATTTGATTATTGAATTGGAGCACCTAAGAAAAAAAACATTAGGTGGTTCAACCCATCCACAGGTTTTTTTTCAATTGAAACATTTATTCCATACCTTAGAAAGTATAGGTTCGGCAAGAATTGAAGGGAATAATACAACAATAGCTGAATATATTGAAACAAAATTAGATTCGGGTGACACAGAAAAAAACAAATCACATAGTATAATTGAGATTCAGAATATTGAAAAAGCGATGGAGTTTATTGAATCCACAATTCAAGATTATCCCATTAATAAATCCTTTGTTAGTGAGTTACATAAAATTATTGTTAAAGATTTACCTTCACCGCCAAATGGCGAAGGGGATTTAACACCGGGTAGTTACAGAAATAAAAATATTAAAATTTCTAACTCGTTACATTTACCCCCTGACTCATTTTTAGTTGATACCTATATGGATGATTTATTTTCGTTTATTAACAGCGAAGATTCGTTTAAATATGATTTACTAAAATCCGCCATTGCTCATCATAGGTTTGTTTGGATACATCCATTTGGTAACGGCAACGGCAGAACAGTTCGTTTATTCACCTATGCAATGCTGATTAAGAACGGATTTAATGTAAATGTGGGTAGAATTATAAATCCGACAGCTGTTTTTTGTAGTAATAGAAATGGATATTACGATAATCTTTCAAAAGCTGATAGTGGTTCCGATAATGATGTTTTAGAGTGGTGTGAATATGTTTTGAAAGGATTAAAAGAGGAAATTGAAAAAATTGACAAACTAACGGATTATGAATATTTGAAGAAAGAAATTTTAATTCCATCCATAAACTTTTCATTAGAAAGACAAATCATTACTGAAATTGAATCTAAAATTCTGAAAGAAACTATTGAAAAACAAGTCGTTCAAAATTTAGACCTAGAAAAATTTTTTAAAGGGAAAGCAAAATCAGAAATTTCAAGACAAATAAAAAAATTGATAGATAAAAAAATGCTAATTCCCGAGAGAGATTCTGCAAGAAAATATGTTTTGAGATTTGATAATAATTATTTACTAAGAGGTATTATTAAAATGCTTGATGAGAAAGGTTTTTTACCAATTCGGGATTAAAATTTAAAAACCCCCGCAATTATTCAAAACAGGTCAATTATAATTAAAAGGTTTACTCCTTAGTATAGTTTATTGTAATAACTCATAAAAATATCTCTTCTCTTTTGAGTTATATATCGCACCACCCTTATCAAACTTCAAGTCATACTCTTTGATGTAAATTCGTCCCTCTTTATATGAATTGGGTCACATATAGGTTCAAGTTTGTCTTCAATATCCTCTGCAACGAGCATATCTCTTGCGCAATCAATTAAAAAGTGTGCGTGGTAGTATTTGTCTTCCGGATTCTTTTCAATTGCATAAAAGAGAATTAATTGATTCTTCACCATCTGAAATTTTTAAGTTCATTAAAAATAAATTTCATTTTGTCTATTAGGTCATCTACATTTGAACTTCCTGGAACTATATCTCCAAAATAATTCGGCAATATTATGGTAATCCATTAAATAACAGTATTATGACATTTCAGCGAGAGGTGTTTTCATCGAAAAAATGTGTAATTCATCGATTAAATTTTAACTAATTTATTTGTTTATTTTTTTTTGTTATAAAAATTAATTGACAACTTATGAAAAAACTAATACTTTTAATTTCTATTTTGTTTATAAGCATTGAAATAACTTATGGACAACAGGTCACTATTGGCACACAAATATGGAGTAACACCAACTTGGATGTAACCACCTACAGAGATGGCACTCCCATACCACAAGTAACTGACCCAACACAATGGGCAAACTTAACCACAGGCGCTTGGTGTTATTACAACAACAACCCAGCTAACAATGCAATTTATGGCAAATTATATAATTGGTATGCTGTTGCTGGAATCTACGATGCTGCATCAGCCGCAAACCCTTCACTAAGAAAGCAATTAGCCCCACAAGGATGGTATGTTCCTTCAGATGCTGAATGGAGCACACTAATTAATTATCTTGACCCTAACGCTAATGGCGGAGAAACAATTCCTAATATTGCAGGAGGCAAAATGAAATCTACAGGAACCATTCAAGCAGGCACAGGATTTTGGCAAGAACCCAACACAGCAGCAACCAACGAATCAGGTTTCACAGGTCTTCCTGCAGGTTATCGCGTCAGCGGTGGTTCATTCGGCACCATTTTCGACTACGGTAACTGGTGGAGTTCGTCAGAGACCAATACCTCGGATGCTTGGAACCGCTACCTGAATTACAATGGTGGTACTGCAGGCAGGAACAACACCAATAAGGCAAACGGTTCTTCAGTTCGTTGCCTCAAGGATATTTCACTTTCTAATATTTCTCTGGTTTCAGGTAGCGGTAATAAATCAACTTTATATCCTGGGTGGACAATGAACAATGGTAATTATGACTATCCTATGACTACCACCGATGGAATAAACTACACTATTAGCAATATTTTCTTAACAGGTGCAACAAATCAAATAGGAGGCATTTCCGCTGATTATTGGGTAAAGTTTAGGCAAGATAACAACTGGACAACCAATTGGGGTAGTACTGCTTTTCCATCGGGTGTTGGAACTCAAGGAGGCGCTAATATTAATGTAACTATCCCTGGAAATTATAGTGTTAGTTTAAATATTCAAACGGGAGCCTACACCTTTACATTACTAACTCCTGCTCCATCAATTTCAATTATTGGGGCTAACATTGGTACTGCCTGGAATACGGATGTAACCCTTAGTCAAACAGATGGGTATCTCTATTATTTACCAGCATACAATCTTCCAGCTGGACAATTAAAATTTAGACAAAACAATAGTTGGTTAACTAATTGGGGAGGAACTACTTTTCCAACTGGAGATGGTATTCCGAATGGGTCGAATATTTTGGCAAGTCCAGCAGGTGTATATGATATTAATTTTTTCAAAGGACCAACAGGAGCTAGTTATAACTTTTCTACAACACTCGGAATAGATGACCAAAATATTAAAACAATTAAAATTTATCCAAATCCTGCCAGTACTCATATTAATATTGATTTTAATAACGAAACTGATTTGAATGGTGGAACAATTAAATTCATCAACTCATTAGGTCAAGAAGTGTTCACAAGGCCAATAACCCTATCGGGAACACAAACCAGTATGCAATTAAACACTTGGGGTGGAACCGGAATGTATTTTGTTCAAATCATCAACCCTCAGGGTCAGGTTATGTATATTAAAAAGATAATTATACAATAATTTGGATTTAGTTAGCTTTAAAAGCGTTATTCATTTTTGGGTAACGCTTTTTTTATTTATACAACCTCCCATTAACAAAAACCATTTCAACACCTATTACAATTTTTATTCTTAATACCTCTGAACTAATTAGCTTATCAGGATTAACAACCATAAAATGATGCTAGTTCAGTTGTAACGGAACATTATTTAGCAAGTCTTGATAGAGAAACAGTTTTTGAAGTAAATAAACACCTTTTATAAGGTGTTTTTTTTTATTTGCCACACTTAAAATAACCGGTTAATTTTAAGCAAGATTTTAAGCAAGATTTATTGAAAAAAGAGGTGAATAAATGATAAATAAAAGAATCTTGAAATCAGTTAAAATATTGAAAGTCAGTGATAACAAGCTGTTCAAAATTTAATTTGAACAACTCATAATCAGGTGGTCCTTGGTTCGAGCCCAAGTGGGACCACCACAAAACTCTTGTAAGTATCAGTATTTACAAGGGTTTCTTATTAAAAAGTTGAGCAAAAAGTTGAGCAAAATCTAATGCTCAACTTTTTTTGTTTGCTCTAAAAAAGTGTTTTTTAACCTCATTTTATATGTGATGTAGTTAAGTATACTATGAAGAAACACACTTAAATTTTCAATAAAAACCCCTTAATACTTGAATGTTAAGAGGTTTTAGAGTAGCGAGAGAAAGATTTGAAACATTGACCTCAGTGTTATGAAAATAATTAAACCTTTTATGTTCCCATATATTATTGGGGTTTTTGTTGTTTTTTAGTGATTAATTGAATAATTCCTTACTCCAATTCCTTACTCCGAAATAAAAAAATTATTTTGCTATCCTTTATTAGAAAAAATTATTGTAATTGTTTATTATTCAATTACATATATTAGAAATTATTTTTTATTTTTGATTTTAATATTTTTTATAAAAAAATAAACTGAATCATTTGGTGTCATTTTAAATAGTTCATAAGCTTCTTAATACCTAAATTATAAAATGTCATTTCATTCTTTAAACAACCAAAAAATAGGATTTTATCTTATACTTATTACAATGATTATAAGTAAAGATGCATTTTCCCAAAACGATAATCATTGCAGCAAATCTTGGTCTGAATGGAAAACCGTTTGGAGTAGCACTAGTGGTCAAGTAGAGTACCAGCTTGAATTTTTTTCCAATGGAAAATGTAGCTGTGGATTAGCAAGTAAATATGTACGAATTCGCCACACACTGCCCCAACGCACATATGTAGATATTTGGCTGGAAGGGAAGGACTGTGAAGATAAATTTATGACAAGTAGCTTTGGTGCTGAGACAATGAATGGAGAAATTTCCAATGACAAGGGTGACTGGCATTCCTTCAAATCAATTTCAGGAGTGGAAAAAGTGCTCGTTGAGTATATGGATGGTGAAAAGAAGATTAAGATTATAACTACAAGGGCTGGTACAAAAAGATACATTAACTCCATACCCGAAGAGGAATACAATAAGCAACAACAACAAAAAGCTTCCAGTTCATCGGGTAGCCCTACGAATCGAAGTGGTTCAAACAAAGTAGTTCCAGGAACTGCAATGCCAGCAATTGTTTTTCCTGGAGATGAATCTACTAATAGTAAATCAAATAATAAAAATACAAATCAGTCAACATCGTCTAGTAGTGGAAGTCAAACACAGACACAATTAGCTGAACAACAGCGTCAGCGACAAGAGGAGGCTAAAAGAAAGCAACAAGAAGCGGAACGTAGTCAGCGTGAAGAAGCGTTTCGTCAAAACGAATTGCGCTATCAGGCCCAATTGAACGAAATTACTCGTAAGAGTGAGGCGCGCGCACAAAGAGATGCCAGTATTATGCAAGGAATGGGAGCGGTTTTTACCATTCTTCAACAAAATGAAATAAGTAAGGGCTTTAATGAAGATGCCAGAAAACGCAGAAAACGAATAGATGAGTTTAATACCAAAAGTAAAGACCCCTCATATGAGTTGGCTGATTGCGATAAATGCAGTGGTGAAGGGTATAAATATTGTGGTAATTGTAAAGGTAAAGGAGAAAAAGTGTGTATCGCTTGTAGTGGTAGCGGTGGTAAGCGCTGCTCATCTTGTAATGGATCGGGGAAAAAAAGCTGGGGTACCTATATCTTATCTTGTACCAACTGTACAGGAACAGGTATAAAGCAGTGTATTGCATGCAGCAATAAAGGTGTCTCTGTATGTGTTTCATGCTTTGGACGAGGTGAATACCAGTGTTATTGCGAAGGGACGGGGAAGATGCTTCTTGCTAAGACCAACCATGAAGAGGTTAATCACGCTGTTGATAGTCTAGAAAATGATTTAACGTATGGATTGAAACAAGCTGAAATTGACTCTAAAATTTTAGCAGGATTTCAATTCAGTAATAAACCAACTGAAAAAGAACTAGACTCTGTTTATTATATTAGTTACAGTAGATACTATAGTAAAGAAACTAAAACAACTGCTTTTATTGAGCTTTACATGATGAACAGATATAGTGACGGCACTTACCCCCTTTTATCTGATGTCTATGAGAAAATTAAATTTCAACCTACGGTGTCATCAAACGTAACAAGACGATTTCTTGGATTTTTTAAGAACTTGAATGAAGCAAAAACCGCTATGATGTTAATTAACGAACGTGCTACACAGCAGCAAATAGATATGAAGGAGAAAAAGGAACCCAAGAGAATTAATCCTCCCACATCTCCCTCGAGAACCAATGATGATTTCTGGAAAAACTAATTTAAAATAATTTTATATGAAGCATTTAATTCTTTCAACACTTGCGCTACTTTGGATTTTTACTCCACTGAGTGCACAGATTACAGATCAACAAGCACGCGAACAGTTTCAACAAGCAGAAGCGCTTTATGAAAAGGGCGATAATAACCAATGCTATGAGGTTTGTCAGGATTTAATCGATAAATTAGGTGAAGCTAATCCAAGAATTCTTTACCTAGCCTTAAAATCAGCATACAATAGTTTAGAGAAAAAAAATGACAAGAGTGAATTGAGTTTTAAAAAAACGTACAAAAACTTTTCTATACTCAATGAGGATGCGGAAAAGTTCTTTTCAATGATTGATAAAAACACCTACCCATCCGAAAAGTACCGCGAAATGGTTGAAATCAGTGAGTACATTCAGGCGGGTTTAAAAACATATGCCTATCAAAATGAACGTAAGCCAGAAGATGCCATTAATTTTCTTAACGATTGTGCAAGAAAATTTGCTATAAAAGCCGATGCATCACCTGTTAAAGACTGTATAGTTTGTGGGAGCTGTGAAGTTAGTTTCTCGCTTAATGGGTCTCAATTAATTATTAATGTATTTGGTACCTATGAAGACAAACATAATCGCGGTTCAAATCAAGCAGGAAGAGAACGTATTGTCATAGACCTTTCAAAGGTATGGATTAAAAACTTTGAATATAAATATCATAACGTATTGACATATCAGCATTTTTTTACATTGGAATTTGGAAATATAGCAATTCACGAAATTCATGAGAATAGAAATCTTTCCTACTTCTGGAAAACAGATGAAGTCGCTCCAATGATTGTGGGGCCTACCATTTATATTGATGGGAAGGCAAAATATGATAATATAGATTGGTATTACGATCACGAATACAATAAAAAGTTAATATATAAGATCGAAGATTTTGAAAAGCATTTAAACTCTCACGGAATGGTAAAAAGAGGAGTCGGATTCTACATTTATACTTTTTTTAATCAAGATTGGAATGATGAGTTTAAAGCTGGAAAATACAGAGATAGAATTCTGGAAGCTTTTGAGTTCCTTATTGACTATTTTGGTGGGGGAACTCCGACTCAAAACAAACAGGAAAATGATAAAAACAAATCTAAATTCTAGATAGCTTGTTCCTTGTAATCCCTTCATTTCTTTTGTTTTTGGTATGGAATAATATAGCATTATCTTCAAGCCTTTACAAATTGTAGAGGCTTTTTGTTTTTTTACATATGAATGTAATCTCTAACCTTTCTATGTTGGCATAGTTTAAATTTTGATTAACTTTTTCGATTAAACAAATAATTTATTTTGGCGAATAGATTTTTTTTATACTTTTACGCACTATGAAATTTGTCCCGAATAGAGTTTTTATTTTTCTGGTAGTGTTTTTAATGCAAAAAACAGCTGTTTTTGCCGCACCAGGACCGCCACCGCCAGCATCAACTCCTCCGCCACCAGGATTGCCTTTGGATGGTGAAATATTTCTTTTTGCACTATTTTCAGTGTGTTTTGGGATTTATAAATTATACAAAATAAAAAACATAAAAAATGCTTCAAATTAATTTGAAGCATTTTTATTTCCAATAGTTTTATCTTTTATTGCCTTAAAGAATACAATCGGGCAACGTATTTTCCCACAACATCGAACTCGAGATTTATAGTTGTACCGATTTGAATATTTTTAAAATTGGTATGTTCAAAAGTATAAGGGATGATTGCCACACTGAATTCCTTTTCTTTAGAATTCACAACAGTTAAACTTACGCCATTTACGGTTATTGAACCTTTTTCGATAGTAATATTATTTAAATTACGGTCATATTCAAAAGTAAAATACCAACTGCCATTAGCCTCTTCAATTGATTTACAAATTCCGGTTTGGTCAACATGCCCTTGAACAATATGCCCATCAAGCCTATCGCCTAATTTCATAGCACGCTCTAAATTGAGCAAATCGCCAACTTTCCAATCTGCTAAATTTGTCTTTTCGATGGTTTCTTTTATAGCGGTTACTGTATACTCGCCATTGTTGATTGCAATGACGGTTAGGCAAACACCATTGTGCGCAACACTTTGATCTATTTTTAATTCATGAGTTATACTAGAAGAAACAGTAATATTTAGATTATTGTTGTCTTTTTTTAAATCTTTTATTATTCCGAGGGTTTCGATTATTCCTGTAAACATTATGGTTTTATTTTACTAAATTTGCACTTCAAAATTAGCAATAAATAACTTGTACTTCTTATGAAAAAAGCAGAAAATATAATCGTGGGAATTTCAATAGGAGATTTAAACGGTATTGGAAGCGAAGTGGTTCTTAAGACTTTTGACGATTCAAGAATGTTAGAACTTTGCACACCTGTAATTTTTGCTAATGTAAAAGTGATGTCTTTTATTAAAAAAACATTAGAATTAGAAATGCCACTTCATGGAATTGACCAAATAGATCAAATAGTTCCAGGGAAAGTAAATGTTCTCAATATCTGGCGAGAAGGGGTTGATTTAAATTTTGGAGCAAATGATCCAATCATTGGCAAATATGCTATAAAATCATTTGTTGCTGCTACAAAAGCCTTGAAAGAAAATCAAATAGATGTTTTGGTTACAGCACCAATTAACAAGTATAACATTCAATCAGAAGAATTTAAATTTCCGGGACATACAGATTATTTAGACAAAGAGTTAGAAGGGAATGCTTTGATGTTGATGGTTCAGGATAATCTTAGGGTTGGTTTGTTAACCGATCATATTCCTGTTAATGATGTGGCAGAACATTTAACTGAAAAATTGATTATTCAAAAAATTGAAACTATTAAACAAACATTGATACAAGATTTTGGAATCAACAAACCAAAAATTGCAGTTCTGGCATTGAATCCACATGCTGGAGACAATGGTGTGATTGGAAAAGAAGATGACGAATTGGTAAAACCGGTCATAAAAAAAATGTTTGAAAAAGGAACACTAGTTTTTGGACCATTTGCCGCAGACGGATTTTTTGGCAGTAGCCAATATCAAAAATATGATGCTGTTGTTGCGACTTATCATGACCAAGGACTGATCCCATTTAAAACGTTGTCATTTGGAGGAGGCGTAAATTATACCGCTGGTTTGAATAAAATTAGAACTTCTCCTGATCACGGAACAGCATATGAAATTGCTGGGAAAGGAATTGCGGATTACAATTCGTTTAAAGAAGCAGTTTACACCGCAATTGATATTTATAATTCGAGATATCAATACCAGGAAATGAGCAAAAATCCTATGAAGACAAAGGAAAAGCAGTTATAAACAAAAAAATGTTTATAACGCTTTTGGAATTGCAATAATTTTATATCTTTGCACTCCCTATTTAGGGTTCAAATTGTTGTCTAGATGAAAAGTACGAATGAATATTTAATTCCTTTCATAGGGTTAAAAATAGGGAAGCATCAATTTGAGTATACTATTGATAAAAAGTTCTTTGACGGATTTAGTTTTGATGAATTTGAAAACTGTGATGTAAAAGTAAAAGTTGTTTTAGAAAAAAAAGCAACAATGCTGGAAGTCAGTTTCGCACACAAAGGAACAGTTAATGTCCCGTGTGATTTAACAGGAGAACAATTTGACTTACCCATTAAAGGAAAAATTAATTTGGTTGTTCAGTTTGGCAATGAATTCAACAATGATAATGAAGAATTGTTAATTATACCTCACGGAGAACATCAAATAGATTTGGCACAATATATTTATGAAATGATTGTTCTTTCTATTCCTCAAAAGAGAGTTCATCCAGGAGTTAAAGAGGGCACTTTGCAAACAGAAGCATTGAGAAAATTAAATGAGTTGCAGGTTAAAGACGTAGAAGAAGTAACAAAAAAAGAAGAAGAAATTGACCCACGATGGGACAAATTAAAACAACTATTAACGGATAAATAATATAGTAAAATGGCACATCCTAAGAGAAAAATCTCCAAAACAAGAAGAGATAAAAGAAGAACACATTATAAAGCAACTGTAGCTCAAATTGCAACTTGTCCTATAACTGGAGAAGCGCATTTATACCACAGAGCTTATTGGCATGAAGGGAAAATGTATTATAGAGGACAAGTAGTTATTGACAAATCAGTAGCTGTTGCCTAATTAAAGTTTTTTACAAAACTAGCTCTCACTTTGTGGGAGTTTTTTGTTTTTATGAATTTTATTAAATATACTATCCTAAAATAACTTAGGTATCTTTTTTTTTGTAATTTCAACAACTTTTCAACTTTAAAAATTGAAAAGAAAAAACCCAATTTATGAATAAAATTACAGCCGCAATTACCGCAGTTGGAGCTTATGTCCCAGAATTTGTTCTCTCAAATCAAGTACTGGAATCAATGGTGGAAACCAATGACGAATGGATCATTACCCGAACGGGAATTAAAGAAAGAAGACTTTTGAAAGAAAAAGGTAAAGGAACTTCCTTTATGGCAATAAAAGCAGCACAAGATTTAATTTCCAAATCTAAAATCAATCCCGAAGAAATAGATTTAGTTATAATGGCAACCACTACGCCCGATATGCCTGTGGCTTCAACCGGAGTTTATGTTGCAACCCAGATAGGTGCTGTTAATGCATTTGCCTACGATTTACAAGCAGCTTGTTCCAGTTTTTTATACGGAATGTCAAATGCAGCAGCCTATATAGAGTCGGGCAGGTATAAAAAAGTGCTTTTAATAGGAGCCGATAAAATGTCGTCGATTATTGATTACACAGACAGAGCCACCTGCATTATCTTTGGAGATGGTGCCGGCGCTGTATTATTTGAGCCAAATTTTGAAGGTCTTGGTTTGCAAGATGAGTTTTTGAAAAGTGATGGTATTGGTAGAGAATACCTTAAAATTGATGCAGGAGGTTCTATTCTTCCGCCATCAAAAGAAACCGTTGAAAACGGCCAACATTTTGTTTTTCAAGATGGGAAAACGGTTTTCAAATATGCTGTTTCAGGAATGGCTGATGTAAGTGAAAAAATTATGCAGCGTAATAATTTAACCAAGGACGATGTTAATTGGTTAATTGCGCATCAAGCAAATAAAAGAATTATCGATGCTACAGCAAGCAGAATGGGACTTGATGAAGAAAAAGTGTTAGTGAATATTGAAAAATACGGAAACACAACATCGGCTACATTACCTTTGTTATTAAATGATTTTGAAGATAAACTTAAAAAAGGAGATAATTTAATTTTTGCAGCATTTGGAGGTGGATTCACTTGGGGTTCTATCTATTTAAAATGGGCATACTAACACTCGAGGCGCAGCCGAACTTTTTGGAGCGCATCGAAAAATAATAATAAACTAATTTTAAACTAAACTAATTATGGATTTAAAAGAAATTCAAAACCTAATCAAATTTGTATCCAATTCTGGAGTTGCTGAAGTAAAGTTAGAAACTGGTGATATAAAAATTACTATTAGAACTACATTAGAAGGGAACTCTCCAGATATTACTTATGTGCAACAGGCTCCAATGCAACAAGCAATTGCTGCTCCTGCTGTTTCGGCTCCGGTAGCCGCTACTCCTGCTACACCAGCAGCTCCTGCCGCCGATGACAATTCAAAATTTATTACAATAAAATCACCAATGATTGGAACATTCTATCGTAAACCTTCACCAGACAAACCTGTTTTTGTAGAAGTAGGAAGCTCAATAGGAAAAGGAGATGTTCTTTGTGTGGTTGAGGCGATGAAATTATTTAACGAAATCGAAGCAGAAATTTCCGGTAAAATCGTTAAAATTCTGGTTGATGATATGTCACCAGTTGAGTTTGATCAGCCATTATTCTTAGTTGATCCATCATAATTTGAAGATTTGAAGTTGTGCTAATTTATTTCTTCAGTTCGCTATCGCTCGGATGAAAATAATTATCACATTCTTTTACCAATTTTCAAATTTTCAAATTGTCTAATTTTCAAACTAAGAAAAATGTTTAAAAAAATATTAATTGCCAATAGAGGAGAAATAGCACTTCGTGTAATCAGAACCTGTAAGGAGATGGGAATTAAAACTGTTGCAGTTTATTCTACCGCTGATGCAGAAAGTTTACACGTAAAGTTTGCTGACGAAGCTGTTTGTATTGGTCCTCCACCAAGTAATCTATCCTATTTAAAAATGTCCAATATTATTGCGGCTGCTGAAATTACTAATGCAGATGCAATCCACCCAGGATATGGTTTTCTTTCTGAAAACGCAAAATTTTCTAAAATTTGTCAAGAACATGGGATCAAATTTATTGGTGCTTCCCCGGAAATGATTGACAGAATGGGAGACAAAGCTTCGGCAAAAGCGACTATGAAAGCAGCCGGAGTTCCATGTGTTCCCGGTTCTGAAGGATTGTTAGAATCTTACGAGCAAGCATTGAAATTATCCAAAGAAATGGGTTTTCCAGTAATGCTAAAAGCAACAGCTGGTGGAGGTGGAAAAGGAATGCGTGCCGTTTGGAAAGAAGAAGAATTATTAAAAGCTTGGGAAAGTGCTCGCCAGGAATCAGCAGCGGCTTTCGGTAATGACGGGATGTATTTGGAGAAATTGATCGAAGAACCAAGACACATAGAAATTCAGGTTGTTGGCGATTCTTATGGAAAAGCGTGTCACTTATCGGAAAGAGATTGTTCGGTTCAACGTCGTCATCAAAAATTAACAGAAGAAACTCCGTCACCATTTATGACGGATGAATTGCGACATAAAATGGGTGAAGCTGCAGTTAAAGCTGCAGAATTTATCAAATATGAAGGTGCTGGAACGGTAGAGTTTTTGGTAGATAAGCATAGAAATTTCTATTTTATGGAAATGAATACGCGTATACAAGTTGAGCATCCAATTACGGAACAGGTTATTGATTATGATTTGATTCGTGAGCAGATTTTAGTAGCTGCGGGTGTACCAATTTCAGGTAAAAATTACTTGCCTCAATTACACTCAATCGAATGTCGTATCAATGCTGAAGATCCGTATAATGACTTCAGACCTTCACCTGGGAAAATCACAGTTTTACACTCGCCAGGCGGGCACGGAGTCCGTTTAGATACTCATGTTTACGCAGGATATACTATTCCGCCAAACTATGATTCGATGATTGCCAAGTTGATTACTACAGCACAAACCAGAGAAGAAGCCATCAACAAAATGAAACGTGCTTTGGATGAATTTTATATCGAGGGAATTAAAACAACTATTCCATTTCATAGACAATTGATGGATGAACCGGATTATGTAGCCGGAAATTATACCACTAAATTTATGGAGAGTTTTAAAATGAACGATCTAGAATAAATAAAAAACCCAACTTTAAGTTGGGTTTCTTTTTTTTTAAACAATCCCGTTAGGAATTAGGTTTTGATAAATTACAACGTTTCTTTTAACCATTTATAAAATTCACGTTGCCAAACCATACCATTTTGAGGTTTTAAAACCCAATGATTTTCTTCTGGGAAGTAAAGAAAACGACTTTTTATTCCTCTAAGTTGTGCCGCCTGAAATGCTTCTTGAGCTTGTCCGATACACACACGATAATCTTTCCCTCCTTGAATAATAAGAATAGGAGTATTCCATTTATCCACAAAGTTTATCGGGTTAAATTGATTGTATGCTTTTTGTGCAGCAACATTGTCTTTCTCCCAATAAGCACCACCAAAATCCCAGTTATTAAAGAATACTTCTTCTGTGGTTCCAAACATACTTTGGGTGTTGAAAACACCATCATGAGAAATAAAAGTTTTGAAACGATTGTTGTGAATTCCGGCCAAATAATAAACAGAATAGCCGCCATAACTTGCGCCAATACAACCTAATCGCGATTTGTCAACATAACTTTCCTTAGAAACATCGTCAATTGCTGAAAGGTAATCGTCCATTACTTGGCCACCCCAGTCTTTTGAGATTTGTTCATTCCAAGCCTGACCATGTCCGTACATTCCTCTTCTGTTTGGAGCAACAACAACATAACCTTGTGAAGCCATCAAAGAAAAATTCCAGCGAAAAGAGTAAAACTGAGTTAATGGAGATTGTGGCCCGCCTTGACAATAAAGTAATGTTGGATATTTTTTAGTTTTATCAAAATTAGGAGGAAGAATTACCCAAACCAACATTTTTTTACCATCGGTTGTAGTTACATATCGTCTCTCGAATTTTGGCAAAGCCAATTTAGAATAGATTGCGTCATTGGTTTTGGTTAATTGTAACCATGTTTTCTTTTTTAAAATATAAGAATAAATTTCATCAGCATGATTCATATCTGTTCTTGAAACAATTATGTTATCACCGGAAATACCAACAATAGCGTGTACATCAAAATCGCCTGAAGTAACTTGTTTTACAGTCACAGCAATTTTGGTCAAACTAGGAAAATTTACTTCAAACAATTGTATTGTGCCATCAATAGCTGCCGTAAAATAGATTTTTTTTCCATCAGGACTCCATTTAAAACTCTCAACCGAACCATCCCAATTTGCAGTCAAATTTACATCCATTCCTTTGAAACGAACGATAATATCGTTTTTATCTGCTTCATAACCATCACGCTTCATTTGTAACCAAGTCAAATCGCCACTTGGAGAAAAAGCTGGATTAGTATCGTAACCAGAATTGTTTTCAGTTAAGTTTTTTGTAGTTTTTGTTTCAATATCAAATTCATACAAATCGGTATTTGTAGATATAGCATAAGCAGTCCCAAATTTCTTTTTGCAAACATAGATAATGCTTTTGCTATTGGGAGACCATATATAATCTTCATCTCCGCCGAATGGTTTTTGTGGAGAATCATGGGGCTCACCTTTCATAATATCAATTGGAGTTGCTTTGCTTCCTTTATTAATGGCATAAAAAACATGATTATGTGTTCCGTTATTCCATGTATCCCAATGACGATAGTCTAATCCGTCATAAATTTGAGCTTCTGATTTGTCTAATTCCGGATAAAAATCTTTACCTAAAACATTTTCGGTTTTAACTTCTTGTGAAGACAAGATATATTTACCGTCTGGAGAAATATTTTTGTCAACAACTAAATCTTTAGTATCGTTTTCTTGAATTTCAACGGCATTTCCTCCGGTAACTGGGATAGTATAAAATTTAGATTTAGATTTATTTTCTTCTACTGACGGAGTTGCCACTTTATAGACAATTGATTTCCCGTCTTTGGAAATTCCAATAGCTGATACTCTGCCAAGTTTCCATAAAGCTTCAGGGGATAAAATTTGTTGGGCCGATGTTGTTATACTCATTGTGATAATGATTAATAAAAGAATTTTTTTCATTTTGATATTATATTTAAAGTCTAAAAGTAACAAATATAATTAACAAAAAAAGCCACACTTTTCAGTATGGCTTTTCTTTTTTTCTAAAAAATAATTATTCTTTGATAAATCGTTTTGTACTAGTTGAAGTCCCATTAGAAACTTCGATTAAGAACGTTCCTGTTTTTAATCCACCCACGTAAATAGTATCATTTTCAATTTTGCCACTTCCTAATTCTTGACCCAACATATTGAAAATTCTATAGGTTGATGGTGATTCAAGGTTAGCAATGTTTAAAATATCGCCTTTTACAGGGTTTGGATATAAGTTGAATGAAATTCCTGTATTAGAAGTTTCATCAGTTCTGGCAGTTAAAGAGATGTTTACAGTATAGTCTTCTACTTCACCATCTGTGAAAGTTTCACAAGACGTTGGAGAAGCATTGTACTTCATAGAAACACGCATTCTAGTTGAGCCTAATAAAGCAGTAGTTGGTACTGTAAAGCTTCCTGAGATGGGAGTTGCAGTAGTTCTATTTCTATTAAAAACTTGTTCTCCGGCATCAAGGAAATCACCATCTCGGTTGTAATCAATCCACACTCTGTAAGCTTCACTGAAAACTGTAGCTGTCCAAGCAGGAGTTATGGTAATAGTATTACTCGTACCACGAACTAAATTAGTAGAAAGCGCTGTAAAGTTACCATAACCTCCATTGTTACCAGAAAGATTATTTATGGTTCCTAATTGTACTCTATTAATAAATTCATCTGCAGTGTTATTCCCTCTGGATGCACAGTAAGTAACTGTTGAAACAGCTAAAGTTGTAACTGAAACTGTATTGCTATTTAAGGAAACATTACCAGCAGCATCTTTTGCTCTTACATTAAAAGTATAAGCTGTTGAAGCAGTTAAACCGGTTACTGCAAAAGTAGTTGCAGTAGTTGTAGAACCAATTAAAGCGCCATTTCTTAAGACATCATATCCGGTTACCGCTAAGTTATCAGTTGCACCAGACCAAGATAAATTGGTTGTAGTTTGAGTAGTTCCTGAAGCAGTTAATGTTGGAGCCGAAGGCGCCGTTGTATCTGGAGTTAATGTTGTAACAGAAACGGTATTGCTGTCAAGAGAAACATTTCCGGCAGCATCTTTAGCTCTTACATTAAAAGTGTAAGCTGTTGAAGCGGTTAAACCAGTTACAGCAAAAGTAGTTGCAGTAGTTGTAGAACCAATTAAAGCACCATTTCTTAATACATCGTATCCAGTTACCGCTACATTATCCGTAGCACCAGACCAAGATAAATTGGTTGTAGTTTGAGTAGTTCCTGAAGCGGATAAAGTTGGAGCATTAGGAGCAGTTGTGTCAGGAGCTGGAGTTAAAGTTGTAACACTTACACTATTGCTATCAGGTGAAACATTTCCTGCAGCATCTTTTGATTTTACAGTGAACGTGTAAACTGTTGATGCGGTTAAACCGGTTACTGCAAAAGTGGTTGCAGTAGTTGTAGAACCAATTAAAGCGCCATTTCTAAAAACATCATATCCGGTTACCGCTACATTATCCGTAGCACCAGACCAAGATAAGTTTGTAGAAGTTGTGGTAGTTCCAGCAGCAGATAAAGTTGGAGCTGTTGGTGCAACAGTATCTGGAGCAGCACCTGCAGTAATGGTAAAGTTAGTGTTAGAAACATCAAAGAAGATATGATTGGTTCCTTTTACCATAATTCTGTTTGTTGTTCCTGGAGTATTTGGAATGGTAACCGCTTGAGTTCCGTCATTTGGAGTAGCCGCTAATAATGTTGACCATGTTGTACCAGCATCAGTAGATAAAAGAATATCAACATTAGCACAGTTTACACCATTTGCAGTTGTACCAGCAACTGCCCAAGTAATAGTTTGTGAACTTCCTCCAACGAAAGAAACTGCAGTATTAGGAGAATTAACAGTAAATGGTCCAGCGGTAGCATTAACAGTAACGATCATGTCATCAGAATTATTGGCTGGCCCACCAGCTTTATTATCACGAACCGTTAATCTGAAATTCATAGTTCTGGCAACTGAAGGCAAAGCTTCTACAGTAATTTCAGTTCCTGCAGTAGTTGTTGCACCTGTTAATACAGAAGCCATTCTTGGGAAATATCTAACCGGAGAAGTTGATGAATTATAAGATCGGAAAGTTGGTCCTGAAGTTCTTGTTGCACTTGCAGCAGAACTTGCGCCAGTAGCGGTACTTGCCGCATTATCAAATTGTTCCCAGTTATAAGTCAATGCATCGCCGTTTGCATCACTTCCTGAACCGGTTAACATGAAAGGAGTGCTTTTTGGCACTGTAAAATCGGCACCGGCACTAGCTGTTGGTACAGCGTTTCCTGTTACAATATTTGAAGAACACGTTTTAGCTTTAATATTATTAGTAACTTGTTGAATACTAATTGCATGAAAATAAGCATCTGAATTTGGCTGTATATCTTGAGCAGTAATTCCGGCATATCCCATGATTGTTGATCCAGAACCGGGCTCCATATTTGCACCAGTACCTTCATTACTCATAGAAAAAGTATGATTTGCTCCCATTTGATGCCCTATTTCGTGGGCAACATAATCAATATCAAAAGTATCTCCTGACGGAATTCCATTAGATGGTGAAGTATATGCACTTCCTTTTCCAGTTGAACAGATACATCCTATACAACCTGCATTTCCACCACCGCCCGAAGCCCCAAATAAATGACCGATGTCATAATTAGCTTCGCCAATAACAGATGTTAATGTTGATTGCAATTGAGAATTCCATTGCGACAAACTTGTAGCAGCAGAATATGGGTCTGTAGATGCACTAGTGTATATAACCAAGTCAGTATTAGCAATAATAATCATACGAGCACCAAAATCTTTTTCAAAAACTCCATTACATCTGGTAATAGAGTTATTTATAGCCGCCAAAGCCAATGCTTTTGTGCCGCCAAAATAAGCAGTGTATTCTCCTGTACATGACATAGCCAAACGGAATGTTCTCATTAAAGCATCATCTGCATTAGGTCTAGCAGTAGCCCCATCCATTTGTGGAGTAGCTTGGTCAATTACACTACATTCAAATTTAGTCAGAGATTGTTTTTTATCCGATTTTCTGTAAACAGTATAGGTTCCTAAATCGGCTGAAATGGGTTCTATAAAAACTGCAGATTTATCTGGAGAAAGCACCATCGATTTGAATCCTAATGGCGAAACACTGAAATAAGCTGTCGCAGCAGGATTGTCAATTCCAATTCCAATGTATGATTTAATTTCAGGGTATCTTGCAGCTAATGCCGGATCCATGTTAGAATTTTCGTAAACACGATAGCTTTCTAAAACACCATCAGCATTCGGAATAGACAATATGATATTCGAATCTTTAGCGTTTGCCCTTCTTGCTGGCGCATTGTTCAAATTTGTTTTCAGACTTAAAAGGTTTAAGTTGAAAAGTTTATTTTCAGGCAGTTGCATTCTAGCATCGCGCGCAACCATGTTGTTGTTTTTTGTTGTAGCATTCCAAACGGAACTTTTGTTTTGAGAAAAAGTCACATTTGTCATCAACAATAAAGTAACAATGAGTAATTTAAATTTCATAATTCATTAAATTTGGTTAATATAGTTATCAAAAGTAAATTTTTTTTTATCAAATCATCAAATTAATTGTCAAAACTATTAACAAATCGATAAACGACATGCTTTATTATTGTCAGATATGTAAAAAATAAATACAGTTCGTATAAAAAAAGATATATTTCAAAAATTAGTCTTCAGTTTTATTTGAAAAAAATTAATTTTAGAAAAAATAATAAAGAATGAATTTTAGTTATTGGGAACTCAAAAATTGGTTTACTGACATAGATTATACTATTGTTGGTAGCGGAATCGTTGGACTAAATTGCGCCTTGGCACTTCGAGAAAAATTCCCAAAAAGTAAAATATTAATCTTAGAAAAAGGAATTTTACCTCAAGGAGCAAGTACAAAAAATGCAGGTTTCGCATGCTTTGGAAGCATTTCAGAAATTATAGACGATTTAAAATCACATAGTGAAGAAGAAGTTATACAACTTATTTCAAAAAGGTGGAACGGTTTACAATTGTTGCGCAAGAATATTGGCGATGAAACTATAGATTTTAAACCATATGGGGGTTATGAATTGTTCCTTACGGAAGATGAAAGTACTTATAATGAATGTTTGCAAAAGCTGCCTTTTATAAATGAATTATTAAAACCATTATTTAGGAATGATGTTTTTATCAAAGAAGTTGACCGTTTTGCTTTTAAAGGTATACAGGAATATGTAGTTTTCAATCCGTTTGAAGCACAAATTGATACCGGGAAAATGATGAATGCGCTTTTGCAAAAGGCCATTGCGAACAATATTTTAATTCTAAATCAGGTTGAAGTTACATCTTATCTTGAAAAAAAAGATAATGTTGAAGTTGTCTTGGGCGATTTTAGTTTTTCTACCAAAAAGGTATTATTTGCCACCAATGGTTTTGCAGGCAAACTGACAAATAATAAAGTGAAACCCGCAAGAGCACAAGTTCTGATTACAGAACCCATTACAAACCTAGACATCAAAGGAACGTTTCATCTGGATAAAGGGTATTATTATTTCCGTAATATTGACAATAGAATACTACTTGGTGGCGGAAGAAATTTAGCTTTTGAAGAAGAAACCACGACACAACTTGGACAAACAGAATTAATTCAAAATCGTTTGGAAGAATTATTAAAAGAAGTAATTTTACCAAACACTGATTTTAAAATCGCGCATCGTTGGAGCGGTATTATGGGATTAGGTTCAGCCAAAAAACCTATCGTCGAACAACTATCGGACCATGTTTATTGTGGTGTAAGATTAGGAGGAATGGGAGTTGCAATTGGCAGTTTAATAGGTCAAGAATTAGCAGATTTAGTAAAATAAAAAATGAAAAGAAAAATTCTTCGTTGTATATGGAAAGCCATGCTTTGGTTTTTTGGACTTTCCATTTTATCTGTCATTATATTTAAATGGGTTCCAATTCCGTTTACACCTTTGATGGTTACCAGGATTATAGAATTTAAATTAGAAGGCGATGATGCTATTTACAGCCATAAATGGGTTCCGTTAGAAGACATTTCTCCCAATCTTCAAAAAGCTGTAATTGCTAGCGAAGATGGAAACTTCCTGAAACATAATGGTTTTGATTTTGAAGCAATGCAAAAAGCTTTTAAGAACAATAACAAAGGAAAAAGACTTAAGGGAGGAAGTACAATTTCACAGCAAACAGCTAAAAATATTTTTCTATGGCAAGGCAGAAGTTATATCCGCAAAGGATTGGAAGCTTATTTCACCGTTTTGATTGAATTGATTTGGGGGAAAGAACGTATCATGGAAGTCTACCTTAATAGTATAGAAATGGGTAACGGAGTTTATGGTGCTCAAGAAGCGGCGAGACATTGGTATAGTAAAACGGCAACAAATTTAACTCCAAGAGAAGCAGCTGGAATTGCGGCAATATTACCTAATCCCAGAAAATTCAAAGCATCAAATTCTTCTTCCTACATTAATAGAAGAAAGGATAAAATAATGAGAGTGATGCGACATGTCGGGAAGATTGAGTATTAAAAAAATGTCCCGATTTTATCGGGACATTTTTAATATATTTTACACGGATTTAGTTAACCGTTACAGGATAAGTAACTAAAGCGTCTGTAGCACCACCTGCATTAGTAATGTCTCCGGTTGCCACTCCTGAAGCCGATTTGTTAGGTAAATGTCTCAAAGTTACTGTTAGGTTTCCGGTTCCGACATTTCCGGTCGTTAATGTAAATGTCAAACCAATTGGTTTTCCGTTCAAATCAAGGTCAGTATAGGTAATTGTTCCTAATCCTTCCGAAAGTTGGTAAAAAACCTGATGGTCTACACCTTCTTCTTCAACTTCTACGGTAATGTCTTCTGCCGGAGATTGTGTTTCGTTTAAAAAAGTAACAGCACCGGAGTAAGTGGTATTGGAAGCTAAATTACCGCTTGCCGTAACTACCGGAGCGTTTGGTCCGTCACCATCTAAATCTCTTGATGTAAGGGTAATCACTTGTCCGCCTCCTGTTAATGTTGTGGTTACTGTAGTGATTACTTCTTCTTCGTTAACAGGGCCATTATCATCGTTACTACACGATACTAAAAACATTACGGTTGCAGATAAAAGAAAAGTCTTTGTTGGGTTTAAATATTTCATGATTTTTAAATTTTTAATAATTAATTTTTAATTGAATTTGAAAGTTTCTGCCTGTTTCATCGGCATAAAAACGTTGTCTGTTTAAATAATCTCTGTATTTTGAGTCTAAAATGTTAAATACAGAAAAACCTAGTGTGGCCATCGAATTATGGGCTACTTTGAATTGAAAATCTGAGTTAAAATGCAAAAGATGGTAAGCTGGTGGTGGTGTACTGATATCCACTTCAACCGGCACGAATTCTCCATTTACAATAATATTGGTGGTAAAATTGTTGTTTGGGAATTGTGTTTGTCTGAAAACCATTTCACTTTGTAATGCAAGTGTCAAATTGTTCCAATTCTTTTTGTTGAATTGTATTCGGTTGTTAATATTCAACGGAGGCATATCAATTATGACGTCGTCATTAGTTTTATCTTTTCCGTTAACATACGATAACAGCAAATGATGTTGCCAATATTCACTGATTTGCCATTCTGAATTGAAATCAAATCCGGTCAACAAAGCATTGTTTTGCTCGTATTCCCAAACTGGAAAAGCGCCACGGATTGTAGTTTCTAAGCCAATAGGCTTTAAATACATAAAATCTTCGATATAGTTTAGAAACGTATTGATGTTAATCTTCAAATTTGTCCATTTTTTTTGTAACGAAGTCCCAATCTTATTTGATTTTTCTTGTTGTAATCGCAAATCTCCCAATTCAATCATACCGCTCGAATGATGCAAACCATCGCTAAAAAATTCGGAAGGGTTAGGGTTTCTAACGGCACGACTGACATTAAAATACCACTCATATTCTTTTCCAAAGGAATATTGCGTTCCAATACTTGCCGAAAAATTATGGAAAGTAAATTGTGGTTTGGTCAACCATTGTGTTCCAAAGTCACCTGCAATAAAAGAATCAAATTCTGGACTATAGTTTCTTTCATTCCATCTTGATTTCAAGTAATATTTGGTTGCTTCAATAGTTGAAAAATCATATCGAATTCCAGCTTCTAAAGAAAAATCCGTTGTGAAGTGTTTGTCAACAATAGCATAAATTGCAGCATCAAATTTATTATAGCTAGGAATTAAAGGACGAACACCTGTGTTTGGACTGGCAGCATTATTTTGATAAGAACCCGAGATTCCTGCTTTATAGTCCCAAGTGTCTTTACTCAATTTATAATCGGCATTCAAAGTGTGTGTCATTAAGTTTAAATCTAATGCTGGTCTTGAATCGGAAACTCCAGTTCTTGAGTCAAATTCCTTTCGGTTATTAAATTGAAAAGCATATTGCAAACTAATTGACTCTCTGTCTTTGATGTAATAATTATAATTGAATTTAGCTAAATGATGTTGTACATTTTGTTTTGGATTATCAATCGAATAAGTAAAATCGTTAACAACGTAAGGGATTTGATTATCTATAGCATTAACTAAATCAGTTACATTTCCGATGTGAGATGCACTTAAAATTCCTATTGTTGCATTATACAAACTGTAATACGAAGAAAAATCATATTTATTCCCTGTATATTTCAAATCACCCGAAAAATTTAGTTCTCGATTTCCAGTATTTGAAAAAACATAATCAGGTGATTCGCGATCGCCATAATATTTAAGACTTGCTTGAGCATTCCAACTCCAATCGCAAAAATTTCCTTTATGCAAGCTCGAAGAAATGGTACCACCACGTCCGTTGGATTCAGCAGTCATAATGGTTTTACCAAAAAGAGTATCTTTTTTCACACTCAATGGTTCAACGATTACTATTCCACCAATGGCATCACCACTATATTGGAGTCCAGAGGCACCTTTCAAAACTGTTATTTTTCCAGCGGCATTAAGATCAAAATTTGGCGCATGTTCAAGACCCCATTGTTGGTCTTCTAGTTTAACATTATTATTGAAAATAGGAACTCTATTACTATGTAAGCCATTAATTACAGGTTTTACGATAGTACTTCCACTTTTTAAAACGGAAACTCCGGAAACTTCTTTAAGCAGATTTCCCAACGATTGACTACTGAATTTTTCAATGGTTTCCTCTTTGATTTTTTGTTCAGAAACCGAATGATTGAAATAATTGTTTTTGTGTTTCACTACAATTTCTTCCAATTCTTCATTCTTTTGCTTCATCTTAAAATTAATCTCTAAGTTGCCATTCACCACTACAGTAGTATCAATAGGTTTGTAGCCGACATAGGTAATTAAAACCTTCGCCGGACCGTTTGGAATGTTACTAATGATGAAAGAACCGTCTTTTTTGCTGTTGGTTGATTTAGACGAAATATGGACGTGGCTTTTTTCCAGTGCCATGTCGTTTTCATCAACTATTTTTCCGCTTATGGTGTTCTGACTGTAATGAATACCAAAACACAATAAGAAAAAAAACAAACTGAATTTTTGCATTTTGTTTTTTTCTAATTCGTTAACACTAAGTTAGGTCAAGAAACCGGAAACAGCAGGCGGTCCGCGAAGAAAGAAAGAACTTCCGTTGAAAACCAAAATACTTTCGGAGCAATATCCGAAAAGAGTTTTTGTATTATAAGATTTATTTACAAATGAATACGTATTGCCGTCAGCTTTAGTTGTATGACTGAATGCAAACTCACAAGTAAAACATTTTTCTAAACCATCATGACCGTGATGTAATTCGGTTTGATGATCGTGATATATATGATAACAGTATTTTTTGGATAACTGATTCGCTAAGTGATTAAATGAGTGCGCCGACTGAAACAATATTGCCAGCAATATCATCAGTCCCATAGTAGCATTTACTATGCGTAGTTTTTCTCTCATGTTTGCAAATGTAAATTAAACATAACAAAATCAGTCCCATTTTAACAAACTTTTGGATTTGTATAGAGCTGCCGATTGTTACATAAAAAAGATAGTTACAAACTACAGTAAAGAATTAGTTATGCTTCGTGTAATTTGCAGATTTTATTGGCTTTATCTTAATTATACCAAATTATTCGCTACTAAATATTCAGCAATCTGAATCGTATTGGTCGCCGCGCCTTTTCGTAAGTTGTCAGATACAATCCACATATTTAATGAATTAGCTTGGCTTTCATCTCGACGAATTCTACCAACAAATACATCGTCTTTTCCTTGGGCATATAAAGGCATTGGGTAAGTATACGTGTCAATATTATCTTGAACTGTTACCCCATCAGTATGATGTAAAATATTGCGTATTTCATTAACATCGAAATCATTTGAAAATTCTACATTAACAGCTTCGCTATGACCGCCAACAACCGGAATTCTGATAGCAGTTGCAGTTACAGCAATTGATTTATCGCCAATAATTTTTTGAGTTTCACGCACCAATTTCATTTCTTCTTTGGTGTATCCATTGTCTTCAAAACTATCGCATTGTGGAATAGCATTTCGATGAATTTGGTATTTATACGCCATTTCTCCTTTTACTCCCACATACTCATTTTCTAATTGTTGTACCGCTTTTACTCCGGTTCCTGTTATAGATTGGTAAGTAGAAACAATAACACGTTTGATGTTGTATTTTTTATGTAAAGGCGCTAGTACCATTACCATTTGAATGGTTGAGCAGTTTGGATTGGCGATGATTTTATCGTCTTTGGTTAATTCAGACGCATTGATTTCAGGAACAATTAATTTTTTTGTTGGATCCATTCTCCATGCTGAAGAATTATCAATAACGGTGGTTCCGGCTTCAGCAAATTTTGGAGCCCAAGCTAAAGAAGTTTCTCCACCAGCCGAAAACAAAGCAATGTCCGCTTTCATATCAACAGCGGTTTGAAGACCAACCACTTTATAGTTGATTCCTTTGAATTCAATTTCTTTCCCAACCGATTTTTCGGAAGCTACTGGGATTAATTCCGTTACCGGAAAATTTCTTTCAGCTAAAACTTTAAGCATTACTTCACCAACCATTCCGGTTGCACCAACAACAGCAACTTTCATATTTCTATTTTTATCGATTTATAATTTTTGAAGTACAAAAGTATAGAGAA
This sequence comes from Flavobacteriaceae bacterium, assembly GCA_947456955.1. Classification (GTDB taxonomy): domain Bacteria; phylum Bacteroidota; class Bacteroidia; order Flavobacteriales; family Flavobacteriaceae; genus Flavobacterium. The sequence goes on from CANGTQ010000010.1 coordinate 26,075, forward strand.
AAAAGATAATAGAATATAGAAGAAAGAAAATAGATGATAGAAAGCAGAAAGGAATATCCTGAAAACTAGGGAATGTGAATTTTAGCCCCGATAGAAGCGAGCTACCACGTAGCGCGTATAGCGGGAGTGAACGTCCTGAGTAAGATAAACGTTGTGCTACTAAAAAGAAAAACCGCCTCAATTAAGAAGCGGTTGAGTTAGAATATATAATGTAGCGGTATTATTTTTTCAGTAAATCTCTAATTTGTGTAAGCAATTCTTCTTGGCTCGGCCCGGCTGGAGTAGCAGGTGCAGCTTCTTCTTTTTTCTTCATGCTATTAATAGATTTTACCAAGATGAAGATAACAAAGGCAATTACTAAGAAGCTAATTACTGCAGCCAGGAACTTTCCATATAGAATTCCTCCGTCAGTTTTTAAATCGGCTAAGTTCTCCACTTGAGCTGCTTTTAAGGCTGGGTCTAATAATGCGGGAGTAATAACATCTGCAACTAATGAATTTACAATAGCGCCAAAAGCGGCTCCAATGATAACTCCAACTGCCAAATCCATGGCATTTCCTTTTGCAATAAAGTCTTTAAATTCTGAAATCATTCCCATAATTGATTTGTTTTTATTGGTTAATACAAAACTAAGGTAGCTAAATTTTTAACACTTTAAGATTATTCCCTGAAAAATACCCGTTTTACTCTTTGCGAAATGCTGGTCAAAATTTCATACGGAATAGTGTTTAATTGCTTCGCCATAAAAGGGACAGTTGGGTTTTCGCCAAAAACAATTACCGTGTTTCCTTCCTTGCAATCAATGTCGGTAACGTCAACCATCAGCATGTCCATGCAAATGCTGCCAATAATTTTTGCTTGTTTTCCATTGATAGTTACATAACCAACACCATTACCCCAACTTCTGCGGATGCCATCAGCATAGCCAATAGGAATAGTGGCAACTCTGGTACTTCTGTCAGCTATAAATCTTCTGCCATAACCTACACTTTCACCTTTATCAATAGTTCTGATTTGAGAAATAACAGATTTCAAGGTGCCAACATTTTCTAGTTCTTTTTGTTCTTCTTCATCGTTAGAAATACCATACAAACCAATTCCTAATCGTACCATATCGTATTGTGCTTCAGGATAATTGGCAATACCCGAAGTATTTAAAATATGTCGGATGGGTTTTATGTTTAATTCAGTTTGTATTTGTGTTGACAGTTTTTCAAACAAGGCAATTTGTGATTTTGAAAACGCATCGTGATTTAAATCGTCACTCGTTGCCATGTGTGACAAGATACTTTTAATTTGTACCGTTTCGTTTCCTTTCAGAATTTGGATTAAATCTTCCAGATTATCTTCTTCAAATCCTAATCGGTGCATTCCTGTATCGATTTTGATATGTATAGGAAAATGTTTGAGTTTCTTTTGTTCGGCAATTTTTAAAAAAGCTTTTAATCCTTTTACAGAATAAATTTCCGGTTCTAAATGATGCTGAATAATTGCTGTAAAACTTGTAGTCTCCGGATTTAAAACCATTATTGGAACTCTAATTCCGGCATTTTTCAACGAAATTCCTTCATCGGCGAAAGCCACACCAAGATAATCCACTTTATGATGTTCGAGTAATTTTGCAATTTCAAAACCGCCATTACCATAGCCAAATGCTTTGACCATTACCATCATTTTGGTTTTAGGGTCTAATTTCGACTTGTAAAAAGTAAGATTATGACTGATGGCGTTGAGGTTAATTTCCAAAACTGTTTCATGGGTTTTCTCTTCAAGCATGGAAACGATTTCTTCAAAATGAAAATTACGTGCGCCTTTAATTAAAATGGTTTCATTCTCAAAATTTAGTTTTTCAAATGCATTCGTAAAATCGGATACATTTTTAAACGTAATGCAATTAATAAATTTGTTTTTGTATTGCGTAATGGTTTCACCAATTCCAATTACTCGGTTGATTTTATTTGAAATAATTAATTGAGAAACTAGTGAATACAATTCTTCATTTCCTAAACCACTTTGAAAAATATCCGACAGAATTAAAGTTTTCTTTTTATGTTGCTTTTGATTTTCTAAAAAGTCCAAAGCAATTTTCAACGATTGAAAATCAGAACTGTAACTATCATCAATCAGTGTGCAATTGTAGATGCCGTTTTTAACTTTCAACCGCATTTCTACGGGATACAACAGCGCCATTCTAGCTTGAATTACCTTATGGTTATACCCAAAATAAAGCATCACCATCATACAATGAATAGCATTTTCTATTGATGCTTGATCCTGAAAAGGAATGGTAATCGGGAAAGTATCTTCTCTGTAAGTAACATGTAATTCAGTTACTTCACCTATATTTTTTTTGGTAATAAAAACATCAGCACTTTTATCGTCTGAACACCAGCTGAACTGTTTTATTTTTGGATTAATAAATGCACAAATAGTTTTATTTTTATTTAAAATCAGTACGTTAACCGAAGTAAATAGCTTTAGTTTTTCTTTAATTTTTTCCGCAACGCTTGAAAATCCTTCATCATGAGCCGATCCAATATTGGATAAAATTCCAATTGTGGGTTGAATTATTTTTTGTAATTTATCCATTTCATGCATTTGAGAAATACCGGCTTCAAAAATGCCAAGATTGTGCTTTTCATTGATTCCCAAAATTGAAAGAGGTACACCAACTTGTGAGTTATAACTTTTTGGACTTCGAATGATATTATAATCAGGACTTAAAAGAAAATTCAGCCATTCTTTGATGATGGTTTTTCCGTTGCTTCCCGTTATTCCAATAATAGGGAAGTCAAACTGACTTCGATAATATGCTGCAAACTTTTGTAAGGCGTCTAAAGTATCTTCAACGATTAAAAATTTAGCCTTAAGTTCTAATCCTTCAGGTATTTTCCTCACTACAAAATGAGAAACTCCTTTTGCAATAAGTTCCTCAATAAATAAGTGTCCATCATGATTAGGCCCATAAAGAGCAAAGAACAAAGTGTTTTCATCATTTTGCAACGAACGGCTATCAATGGAAATAGAATCAACAATAGCAGTTTCATTTTGTCCAACCCATTGGGCTTTGATGATTGAGACAATATTTCGGATGGTTAGTATCAAGTGGTGGATTTATTTTTGCTTCGCCAATTCGCTTGCGCTCGGGTCGTCTGATAAATGTTCTGGGTCTTTCACAATCATATTTTGACGGATTGCGTTAAAGTATGCGGCCCTACTCAATGGTTCATATTCTTCAGTTTCTCCAAGCATGACTAATTTATCGTTGTCATTTTTTCTAAAACTATAATGTGCTAGGTTTCCTGTATGCGTACAAACAGCATGAACTTTGGTTACATATTCTGCAGTTGCCATTAAGGCTGGCATTGGTCCAAACGGATTTCCTTTAAAATCCATATCCAATCCTGCCACAATCACTCGAATACCCGAATTGGCTAAATCGTTACAAACAGCAACAATTTCATCATCAAAAAATTGTGCTTCATCAATTCCGACCACATCACAACCTTGAGCCAAAATTCGGATGTTAGCTGCTGCAGGTACTGGTGTCGAACGAATTTCGTTTTTATTGTGGGAAACTACCATTTCTTCATTATATCGCGTATCGATAGAAGGTTTGAAAATTTCTACTTTTTGTTTAGCGAATTGCGCTCTTTTCAATCTTCGGATGAGTTCTTCAGTTTTACCCGAAAACATCGAACCGCAGATGACTTCAATCCAACCAAATTGTTCTTTATGATTTACTGTATTTTCGAGAAACATTTTGTATTTTTCTTGCGCTAAAAATGAATAGTTTTTATTACTTTGTAACGAAAATAAACCGGCTTAAAATTTTCTTAGTTTTACGTCGATTCAAATGTAAAAAATTTTAACCAAGGTTACTTCTTCCATAGGCAAAATAAATGACCAGAAGAAAATTATTTAATATGATTACTGAATTCCATAATATTTTAAAAGGTATGAAATCGCCAGCAGAAGTAAATTCAAATTAAAATAAAGTTATAGCGATTGCATATCAACTAAAAAATCAATAAAATCTTCTATATGAAAAAAAGATTAGAATCCGAATTAATCAGCATTGCACACCGAATTTTAAAGCTAAAAAACAAGTCGGAAGTCGATCAATTGTATAAAGAATCACAAAAATTATACGAAACATTGTCGGTGTTGAAATTCTATCAGGACAATTTTGAATCGGTAAAATCTGATGTAGACGAAGTTGTTTTAGAAGAAAAGCTCAAACAATCCCATGAAGTGGAAATAGCTCCAGTTTTAGTAGCGGAAGTTAACGAAGAAGATGTTGAACCAATTGCTGAAGTTGAAGCAGCACCGGAAATTGAGGAAGAAGTCGAAGAGCAAACAGAATCTGAAGAGGCCCCTAGCGATAGCGAACTGGCGGAGCAAAGTGTCGTTTCGGAAGCACCGGAAGTAGTTATAGAAGAACAATCAATAGATGAAGAAGAGCCAATTGCCAAAGAAGAATCTGCTTTTAAACCTATTTTTGAATTAGAAACGGAAGAGGAGGATCAAGAGCAGCAAGATATTCCGGCAGAAGTTGCTTTTGAGTCACAACCTGAAGAGAAACTAGAAGATCATATTGGTAAGTATACTGAACCGGTTTTTGTAAAAACAAATGAAGTGTCATTATTTACTTCTGACTCGAGCGAAACCGAAGAGGCCAAGCAAACTGTTGGGGAAGAAGTAAAGGAAGAACCAAAAACAGACGCATTTAATGAGATGACAACAAAATCTATCGCTATTGGATTGAACGACCGAATTGGTTTTGTACAACATCTTTTTAACGATAGCAACGAAGATTTTAATCGTGTGATTTCGCAATTGAACACGTTTGACACCTTTGAAGAAGCCAAAAATTTTATCAACGAAATGGTACTTCCGGATTATAACTATTGGGTTGGTGAAGAAGATTATATCGAACGCTTTATGGAAATTGTTGAGAAGAAATTCTCTTAAATAGAACACAGATTAGCACAGATTTAATTTGTGTTAATCTGTGCTAATCTGTGTTTATAATTTGTGTTTTTTCTATGTCAAAATTATATATAGTTCCAACGCCAATTGGCAATCTTGAAGACATGACTTTCAGAGCCATTCGCGTTTTGAAGGAAGTCGATTTGATCTTGGCCGAAGACACGCGAACCAGCGGGAAACTCCTAAAACATTTTGAAATTTCCACACACATGCATAGCCATCATATGCACAATGAGCACAAAACGGTTGAAAATTTAATTTCGCGTTTAAAAGGCGGTGAAACCATTGCGCTAATTTCTGATGCAGGAACTCCGGCGATTTCTGACCCCGGTTTTTTACTAACGCGTGCTTGTGTTGAAAATAATATTGAAGTCGATTGTTTGCCCGGCGCAACAGCTTTTGTTCCGGCATTGGTAAATAGTGGTTTGCCCAACGACCGATTTGTATTTGAAGGTTTTTTGCCTGAAAAAAAAGGAAGACAAACCCGATATTTGTTATTAGCCGAAGAAACCCGAACAATGATTTTCTATGTTTCACCTCATAAACTAACGAAAACTTTAGCCGAATTTGTGCAGTATTTTGGAGCTGACAGACAAGTTTCAGTTTCACGGGAATTATCAAAATTACATGAAGAAACCATTCGCGGAACTGCTACAGAAGTACTAAAACATTTTGAATCAAAACCACCTAAAGGAGAAATAGTAGCTGTGGTTGAAGGCAAGAATAAAGAGAATAGAACAAAGAAAATAGACACGGAATAATTATTCTAGTCTATATTCTATTACCTATATTCTTTTCTCTTTTTTAAACTTCCAAATCCACAAAAGAAAACGAATTTCCACTAAACAAACCTTTATCCGATAATTTCAAATCCGGAATTACCAATAAAGCCATAAACGAAAGTGTCATAAATGGGGCTTTCAAACTACTACCCAATTCCTTTGCCATCGCATCAATTTCTTGATACAAACGTCCTGCTTCCCAACCATTTTGGTCGCTCATGATTCCCGCAACAGGTAAGGCCAAAGATTTTTTATCATTGCCATTCACAGCGCAAATTCCACCAGTATTGCCAATTATTAAATTTACAGCACTCAAAATCTCTTCGTCAGATGTTCCGACTACCACAATGTTATGACAATCGTGTGCCACTGAACTCGCAATCGCACCTTTTTTCAAACCAAAGTTTTTAATGAAAGCAATTGCTGGCGGAGCATTTTCGTAGCGGTTGACAACCGCCATTTTCAGGATGTCGTTTTCAGTATCAGAAACGATTTTTCCGTTTTCGATTTTTGGTTTGTGATGAATTTCATTTGTTATTAATTGTCCTTCTAAAGCTTCAATAACTCTGATTTTTGAAGCTGAACTGCTAATATCGAACTCAATAATCTGTTTTTTGGTAGTGTTGAAATTATTAGGTTTTTCAAAATCGACATCTTTTACAAAGGATTTTCCGTTTTCGGCAACGAGCTCTCCATCGATATAGGTTTGCAGTACTTTGAAATGGGTTAAATCTTCTACCACAATAAAATCAGCAGCATCGTTTTTTTGCAATAACCCAATGTTCATTTTATAATGTTTTACCGGATTGATACAAGCCATCTGCAATATTTTGAATAAGTCAAAACCTTTGGCAACCGCTCTGGCGCAAAGCAAATTAATATGGCCAACAATCAAATCGTCTGGATGTTTGTCGTCAGAACAAAACATCATATTTGAATAATTTTCTGGAAGCAAATCGATTAAAGCTTCAAAGTTTTTTGCCGCGCTTCCTTCACGAATTAGCACTTTCATTCCAAATGATAATTTTTCAGCGGCTTCATCATAGGTAAAACATTCGTGGTCTGTTGAAATTCCCGCAGCAATATATTTTTCGATAGGAGCGCCTCTTAATCCAGGTGCATGTCCATCAACTGGTTTGTTGAAATGTTTTGCCCAGGCAATTTTTTTCAAAACTTCTTCGTCATCAAACAAAACACCGGGATAATTCATCATTTCGGACAGATAATAAATATCGGGTAATGCCATTAATTCCTTAATTTGTTCCGAATCTATCACAGCGCCGGCGGTTTCGAAAAACGTTGCAGGAACACAGGATGGTGCGCCAAAATGAAACTTAAACGGCACTTTTTTACCATTGTCAATCATGTAATGCACACCATCTTTCCCTAAAACATTGGCAATTTCATGCGGGTCAGAAATCGTACCAACTGTTCCGTGTAAAACCGCAATCTTGGCAAATTCAGAAGGCACGAGCATAGAGCTTTCAATATGAATGTGCGCATCAACAAAACCCGGAAGAATATAGGTTTTGACGTTGTGTGCTGCCTCAATTATGGAAGTAATTTTACCATTTTCAATAGTAATTTCTCCCGAATATATTTTGCGATTTGGTATGTCTACGATTTGACCTTGAATTTGCATGGCTACTGTTTTTATGTCTCAAAAGTAGCGAATATTGTTTTAGTTTTTACTTAAAAAATATACACTAAAACTATATCATATGTTTTAGTCTTTCCTGTATTTTTGTTTCACTAACTTCGTAAATCGTACTTCAAATTATGCGCTGGACACTCAAACCAAAACCATCTTCCGAAAAAGTAAATACTTTGGCAACCCAATTAAAGGTGCATGAGCTGATTGCTACACTTTTGGTGCAGCGCGGTATTGAAACATTTGAACAGGCGCGGCAGTTTTTCCGCCCGAGTTTAGATGATTTGCACAATCCGTATCTGATGAAAGATATGGATAAAGCGGTTGTCCGAATTGAAAGTGCGATTGCTAACGGAGAAAATATTTTAGTTTTTGGAGATTATGATGTCGATGGGACAACAGCGGTTTCGCTGGTTTCTTCGTATCTGAAAAGTTATTATCCGAATGTCGCAACTTACATCCCTGATCGTTATGATGAAGGTTATGGTATTTCTTTTAAAGGAATAGACTTTGCGGATGACAACGGTTTTACTCTAATTATTGCGCTGGATTGCGGCATAAAATCTGTTGATCATATCGCTTACGCAAATGAAAGAAATATCGATTTTATTATTTGTGACCACCATAGACCGGGCAATGAATTGCCAAATGCGGTTGCAATTCTTGATCCAAAAAGAGAAGATTGTTCCTATCCGTATGACGAATTGTGTGGTTGTGGAATCGGTTTTAAATTGATTCAGGCATTAGGAGAAAATAGAAACCAAACGATAGACAATTTACTGATTTACCTAGATTTAGTAGCAACAGCAATTGCAGCTGATATCGTTCCGATGACGGGTGAAAATAGGATTTTAGCCAAATTTGGCTTGGAAGTAATTAATACTAATCCGCGTCCGGGAATTAAAGCATTGGTACAAAATGTAAAAAAGAAAGTTTTAACAATTACCGATGTTGTTTTCATTATTGCTCCACGAATAAATGCTGCCGGAAGAATAAAACACGGTAACGAAGCAGTAGCATTATTAACAGAATACGATTTTGACCAAGCTGAAAAATTTGCTTCTGAAATAGAACAACACAATTCCGACAGAAAAGATTTAGACAAGCAAATCACAATTGAAGCGCTAGACCAGATAGAAATAAATGAGGAAACCGATAAATTTACAACTGTAGTTTACAATGAAAACTGGCACAAAGGCGTCATCGGAATTGTAGCATCGCGCTTGATAGAAACGTATTACCGTCCGACGATTGTCTTTACCAAAAGTGGTGATAAATTGGCAGCATCGGCACGTTCGGTAAAAGAATTTGATATTTATAATGCGTTGGAAGCAAGTTCCGATCACCTCGAACAATTTGGCGGACATATGTATGCTGCAGGAATGACTTTAAAAGAAGAGAATTATCAGAAATTTAAAAATGCCTTTGAAAAAGTTGTTTCCGAAACGATTCACCCCGATTTGTTAACTCCGGAAATTTTGATTGATGCCGAAATTAATTTAACGGATATCAATGAAAAGTTAGTTCGATTATTAAATCAGTTTGAACCATTTGGTCCGCAAAACATGACACCAACTTTTATGAGCAAAAACCTAAAAGATACCGGTTATGCCAAGCAATTAGGTAAAGATGAAGAGCATTTAAAACTTTACATAAAGCAAAACAACTCAGAAGAATTAGCTTCGCTCGATTCGGCTGCGCCACGGGTTGACGCCATTGGCTTTGGATTAGGTAATAAATTACAATTGGTAAAAAACCAAAAATCGTTTGATGCCGTTTATTGCATTGATGAAAACGAATTCAATGGCAATGTTACTTTGCAGTTAAGGTTAAAGGATTTGAGGTAGATTTTTTTGTCATTTCGACGAAGTAGACACCTTTAGGTTGAGCGGAGCTAAATCACATAACACTATTCAGGTTAATAGGTGATTTTTCATCCCATTGTATTCCATTTCGAAATGACAAGGACGTATTCGAAATGACAAAAGTAAAAAGGATTAGAGAATTAATACTCTTTCAACTCAAAGGACGTACCATCAAAAACCCCATAAGTAAAATAGTTAATCCAGTCGCCAAGGTTAACATATTCTGCGTTTTCTCCAACTTTTAAAACCATTGGAAGGTGACGATGCCCAAAAATAAGGTAGTTGTAATGCTTGGATTCGAGTTTGCGTTTGGAATATAAAACCAACCACTCCTTTTCTTCGCCAAGATATTTAACATCGGCATCGCCAGAGATTAGTTTGTTTTTTACCGATAGGTATTGCGCCAATTTCACACCTAAATCAGGATGTAACCAACGATAAAGCCATTTTGAAAACGGATTGGCAAACACTTTTTTCATACGTTTATAACCTTTGTCTCCCGGACCTTTACCATCTCCATGACCAATCAAAAATGTTTTTCCATTGAATTCGTATTCTTGATTATCTCTATATACCGGAATGTTCAATTCTTTTTCAAAGTAATCGGTCATCCACAAATCGTGGTTACCAACAAAGAAATAAATCGGAATACCGCTATCGCGAATTTCCGCTAACTTGCCTAAAACTCTAATGAAACCCTTTGGGACAACAGTTTTATATTCAAACCAAAAATCAAATAAATCTCCTAAAAGAAAAATGCATTCAGCGTCTTTTTTTATTTCATCAAGCCAAGCAACAAACTTTTGCTCACGCGGGAAACTGGCTTCGGGCGTTGGAGCACCAAAGTGTTGGTCGGAAGCAAAATATATTTTTTTGTTGGGAGAAATAGTCATCAATAGTTTAGATTATTCGTTATCTGAGGTATACCATTCGGCAAAAGAAGTATCTGTTTCTTGCAATTTTAGCGAATGTAATTTGATGTCAGCAGGCAAACGGTTTTTTATTTTTTGTGCAAAATCAGTCACCATGTTTTCACTTGTAGGTTGGTAATTTACCAAAATAACATGATGCCCACGATTTTCTAATTCGGCAGCCAATTCAACATGCGGTGTATTTTTATTGAAAACAGTAGCATGATCAAAAACATCTACAATTTCCTCTTTCACTATTTTTTTCAAATCTGAAAAGTCAATGACCATTCCAAATTTCACATTGGAATTGTCTGAAATAGGTTTGCCAATAACTGTCACCGATAGTTTATAACTGTGTCCATGTACATTTTTACATTTGCCATCATAGCCATAGAGTGCGTGTCCCGTTTCGAAAGAAAATTGTTTGGTGATTCTTATGTTACTCATGCTTTTATATTTGTTGCAAAGGTAATTACTTTTTAAATTGACCCAAGGCTTCTTTAGTAAAATCAGAAAGCACTAATTTTCCGGAAATCGCAGCTCTTTCATATAAAAGATCATCCCAGTTTTCAGTGCCTTGCCAAAACACTTTTTTCATTTCGCCCAAAGCATCCGGATTGTAAGACGCTAACTTTTTAGCAAGCTTTGTGGTGGCTTCAGTAACTTCGTCCAGGCTGTCAAAAATGTCTGCATACAATCCTTTATCCTTTGCCCAATCAGCGGTTTGCCATGTGTTGGGCTGTAAAGTCATTTCAATCATTGCGATTTTTCCAATTTTTCTGGAAACAGCGGGTTCAATTACAAATGGTCCAATGCCTATAGCAATTTCAGATAATTTAATAGTGGCATCCTGATAAGCAAAAGCAAAATCACATGCAGCAATAAGGCCAACACCACCGCCAACAGCTTTGCCGTGTATTTTTCCAATGATGATTTTGGAACATTTTCGCATGGCGTTAATTACATCAGCAAAACCCGAAAAGAAATTTTTGCCTTTTTCAAAATCATTTATTGCAATTAATTCATCAAACGACGCACCAGCACAAAAGGTAGTGCCTTCGCTTTGCAAAATAACTACATTCACATCCGAATTATTAGAAATTTTATTTAGTTCACGCACAAGTTTTTGCAATAATTCACTTGGAAAAGAGTTGCTTGCAGGATGGCTAAAAGTTACCGAGGCAATCTTGTCTTGAATCTCAACTATTATATTACCATTTGTATTGTCTGTCATTTTTAAAAAGTTTAAACAAATTTACATAAAAATAAAAGGTTGCCTTTTGAGCAACCTTTTATTTTTTTAACTGAATCTTATGGATTCTCTTCAAATTCTTGAGATTCATTTGCTTCGGCTGCTCTTGCGTTTAGTGCTATATTGTCATCGCCTACCAAGAAAGCCACAAAGCTAATATTCGCCGGATTGGCAACATTTGCAGGAATAGGAATCGAAAAGTTTTTTGTAAAAGAACTTCCAGCAGAAGTATTTCCTGAAATAGTTTCCCCAAGAATGTTAGTCATAGATGCTCTTAAAACATGATTATGGACATAATTTGTAATTGGGTTAACATTATCATAATAAGTAGTGTAGTTGCGTTGGAAATATACAAGTTCATCTTCAAGTAGATACACTACTAGTTTTAAGTTCGTGTAGTTTAAGGCAAACTTAACATTTACATCAAGATTAATATTGCCGTTTTCAATCGAAGAATTCATAGCAATCCCTAAACCAGAATTGTTTCCTGTAAGATTTATAGCTTCTTGAACATTTGTTGGTTCTGGAAAGGTCCATACAATCATTCGGTTTAATCTTGATACCGGTAGAGCTAGTGGGCTATTAGGTAAAATTAAGTTTTTTAAAGGTGCAATTCCTGCAAAATGAAAAGGGTCATTACCATTATGAATAGCAACTGTGACTACTTTATCATTTTGCGCTTTGACTTGTTCAATGGCATATGAAACTCGGGTGCAATTTCCACACCATGTTCCGGTATAATCTTCAATCAAAACTCTTTTTTTGAAATATCCTGAAATAGGAGGAGTATCTAAACTTCCGTCAGGAATATTTTCAACTACATTGGTATCTCCACAAGAGGTCAAAAGAGCCGAAAGGAAGAATAAGCTTAAGTAAAAAGATTTTTTCATAATTATTTATTTCAAAATGAACATTATACTACAAAAAAATGAAAAAAATTTCATATTCTATCACATTATTCATTTATTTGTCGAACATAACTACCAACCCATGACTAAATTTATCATTTGTGCATTTTTCATAGCATTAAATTTAAAGGCGCAAAGCAATTTACCCGATGTAACTCTCTCCAATTTAGAAGGAAAAAAAATATCCCTTACCAAAAATTTTTCTGAGCAAGACAAATTGTATGTTTTGTCTTTTTGGGCCACTTGGTGCACGCCTTGTATTAATGAGTTAGATGAGATAAATGAAGTACAAAATGATTGGAAAAAGGAGGTTAATTTTGAGGTTTTGGCCATCTCCATAGATGATTCAAGAACACAAAAAAGGGTAAAACCATTAACCAATGGGAAAGAATGGGAGTTTACTATTTTACTAGATTCTAATCAAGACTTAAAAAGAGCACTATCCATAGTAAATGTGCCTTATACTATAGTTGTTAAAAATAATACGATAGTTCATGTACAAAATGGTTATGTGCCAGGAAACGAATTAGAGTTGTTTGAAAAATTAAAATCTCTTAAATAAATGAAAAAGTTATTTAGTTTTATTTTGCTTTTTCTTTTACCTATAACCGTATTTTGTCAAGTTAATGAAAATTTTTCGGGAGGATTTGAGTCAAACACACAGTGGTATTTAAATGATAAAGGATTAATAGATGAATTCAATAATCCAACTTCCCATCCAGATGAACCACTAAGATCTAATAATTATTTGTTTGTTAATTATAATTATAAAAATTGGTCAGCCGGAATTCAAGGGGAAGCCTACGAGCAAAATGCGTTACTAAACTTGAATCCTAAATATAACGGAACGAATGTTGCAACCTATTTTATCCAATATAAAACCGAAAAAATTGACATAACAGCGGGTTATTTTTACGAGCAGTTTGGAAGCGGATTATTGTTGAGAAGTTGGGAAGATAGAGCTCTGGGAATTAACAACGCTTTACGTGGTGTAAGATTGATTTTCAAACCTTTAAAATTCATCACTTTAAAATCGGTCTACGGACAACAAAGAACCGGGTTTGATGTAGCCGATAGTCAAATTTATGGACAGGACATAGAATTTGATTTAAAAGAGCTTTTCAAATTTCAGACTTCTGATTTGACTTTAGGTTTCAGCTATGTTGGAAGAGATGAAAAAGTTGATATCCCGGATCAAAAATTTAATGATTTGACGAATGCTTTTGCCGGAAGGATAAACTTTAACCATAATTCATTTTACGCTTCAACTGAAATGAATTACAAATCAAAAGATGCCGTAGTTCAGGTAAACGATCAAGTAAACAACCGACTAGTAAAACCCGGAAGTGCTTTGTTGATTAATACCGGTTATTCTAAAAAAGGATTTGGAATTGATGCTACTTTCAGAAGATTAGAAAACATGAGTTTCTTTTCTGAAAGAGGCGCTAAAGGGAATAATTTTAATGATAAAATAATGAATTTTATTCCGAGTTTAACCAAACAACAACATTATAATTTAGCCAATATATATGTTTATCAGGCACAACCAAGTGTGTTTTTAGCCGACCAAGATTTGGTTAAGGCAGGAGAAATAGGTGGGCAAATAGATGTGTTCTACGATATAAAAAAAGGAACTACTTTAGGGGGAAAAAATGGAATGAAAATAGCAGTAAATGCATCTAATTGGAATGCTTTAAGCGGAACTTTTTATATTTTTAATCCACAAGATTATCAAACAGATTTCTTAAAGTTTGGTAAAAAATATTACTCCGATTTTAGTGTTGAGGTTACTAAAAAATGGAACAATAAATGGCAGTCGGCCTTTAGTTACATTTATCAAAATTATAACAAACAGTTAGTCGAAGGAACAGATGGTGTTATTCATACGAATATTGCAGCAGCGGAAGCAACATATAAGTTTACACCAACAAAATCAATACGCTTCGTAGGAGAACATATGTGGGCCGATTATGACAAAAAAAATTGGGCATGTTCAACGGTTGAGTTTAATGCAAATTCTAAGTATTCTTTTTATGTGACGGATTTATATAACTATGGTAACGATTTGGAGTATCAAAGAAATCATTATTATAATTTTGGTGGTGCATTCAGAAAAAAAACGACTCGAATTGCACTAAGTTATGGCAGACAACGCGGAGGTTTAGTTTGCGTTGGTGGAGTTTGTAGAAATGTTCCAGAAAGTTCAGGGGTATCTTTGTCGTTAAACACATCTTTTTAAAGTGGCTTTAAATTTAACAGTAAAATATAGACTAATTACCTTACTAATAGTACTAACAGCTTATAGCTCGTGTACAAAAGAAGAATATGTAACAATTGATTCAAAACCTGTTGTTGCAGATTTAACCCAGGTGCCTTACCCAAAATTATCTGATTATAATTTTTTTGAGGGAGCATTAAAAAATCTAAAACCCTCCTTTGGGGTAATACCATACAAGCCCGTTACTGAACTTTTTTCTGATTATGCATTAAAAAAACGATTTGTATGGATGCCAAATGGTAATAAAGCAACTTATGTGAATGATTATTCCGTGCTTAACTTACCTGTGGGTTCTGTTTTGATAAAAGTATTCTATTATAATAATGTCCAACCCAATAACACTACTAAAATTATTGAAACTCGAATAATGATCAGAAAGTCTACAGGATGGATTTTTGCAAATTATATATGGAATGATGAACAAACAGACGCTTTACTCACTACTCGAAGTACTGCTAGAGATTTAAGCTGGAAAGACGATAACAACGTTATTCATACTTTAAATTACAGAACACCAGAAGTTGATTTTGAGTGTTTGCGATGTCATTCTACTTTTAATAATCAAGTCATTAATCCGATAGGTATAAAACCTCAAAACATTAACTACAATTTTAATTATGCTGATGGTTCAAAAAATCAATTGGACAAGCTAATTGAGTTTGGCTATTTAGAAAATAATTTACCAGATCAAATTAATTCAACTGTTGACTTTAATGACACTTCTAAATCTCTTGATTTAAGAGTAAGGTCTTATTTTGATGCGAATTGCGCTCATTGTCATGAAAACGGTGGAGAAGCATCTTCACACAACTTGCGTTTCGCGTTTAACGAAACTATAAACCCAATGAAAATGGGAGTTAGTGCTCGTGCGGCGCATTATCTAGAAGGTTATAACAACGTTACAGTTACACCAGGCAATGTAAATCGATCTATTTTGCATTACAGAATGAATACAGAAAATGATTTATTATATATTATGCCACCATTGACAAGAACAAAAAGGCATGTCGAAGCATTACAATTAATAGAAACTTGGATAAATTCGTTATAAAAAAAGGTTCACTTTTTGGTGAACCTTTATTATACTAAAAATGAAATTATTTTTTGACAATCTTTTTGTTTGATGAATTTCCTTCAGAATTTCTAAAATTAACTAAATAAATTCCTGAACTCAAATTGGAAACATCAATGCTTTGAATTCCGTAATTCAAATTAGAATTAACCACTATTTTACCATTCAAATCATAAATACTCATTACAGAAGCTTTAAGTACATCTAGATTTAATTCGTTATCTACAATTGTTGATTTAATAATAACTCCAGAGTTTTGTAATTGGTTTACATCATCAATGGATAAATTTGGATCATATCTATAAGTTACAGTAATAGAGTTCCCAACTTCTGCTCCGCCCTGTGTTGCTTGATTCGTTTGAAAAAATTTAAATACAAAATCCATAGGAAAAGCACCGCTACCTGTGTTATAATTTAAAAAATGATCAAAATTACCATTAGCAGCATTTGGAGCTAGAGTAAGTGCGACACTAGGATAAACTCCACCTAGAGCAACTTCTCCAATACATTCTTGACCAAAACAAAATTGAAAATTTGAACCATCATTATTAATTAAACTTTGACATCTTGCCCAAACATTTGTAGTTGTTGTTCCAATGTTTCTAACTTTAAATTTAATCTCACTTGGATCACCGGATACATTACTGGCCAATACAGTACCATTAACTATCGGAGAACCGTCTGAAGGTCTAGTCATAGTAATAACTTGCGCAACAGAATATTGACTAATAACAAGTGCTAAGAGGAATAATTTTTTCATAGTTTAATTTTTTAAATCTAAAAATAGCCATACTTTTAAAGAAAGCATGGCTAAGTTAGAATTAGTTTAATATTATTTTTTTAGTTTCTTCAACTCCTGTCTCTGTAATCATTTTGGCTAAATAAACACCAGTTTGAAGGTTTGATAAGTTGATGGTCTCATTATTTGTAACATTGTTTTTAGAAAAGACAACTTTACCAGTAATGTCACAAACAGTTATATTTAGAGTGTTTTCTGTATTTATAGTGATAATTCCTTTTGATGGATTTGGTGAAATAGAAATTAAATTTCTAGTAAATTCACTTGTATTTAAAGGATTAGCTACACCAAAAGATCTTGCATCAGATGCTCCAAACTCACCACCTTCAACACCAGAGATAGCAGCTCCATTAGAAAGAATAGTATACGATCCAATTCCATAAGCGCCAACTATACCATCACCATAAGAATCTAAAATTGTAAATGTATAACAGTCATTTGGTACAGTGATGTTGATATCAGGCTGCGGATATTCACCAGCAGCAGCAGAGTCAGCATAAGCCGGACTTGAAGCAACAGTTGCGCCAGCTGAGTTTTTTAACGTCCATGAAGTTTCTGAACCGTATTGATCTAATGTAATTTGGATTGTTAGATTAGAAGTTGTAGTTTCAGGTGCTTTTACGAAAGTTATAGCACCAGAATTATTTGTTGCATTATCATCAGCAGGTATTGAAACATTTAAATTGTTATTTGCTTGTAAACTATAGGTTATAGAAGGTAATGTTACTGTGGTTTTTGCAAATGAAGATAAATTACCTGCCCAATTGAAAACTTGTGGAGTTCCACCATTTATATCATAAGTAATAGGCAAGTTAGTTAGATTATTTTGGCCATTATTTTGAATTTCTACTTTAGGTTGTAAAGAGGTTACGCATTGTTCAGCAATTTCAATTACTTCTTTTATTTTCGCATCATTTGCAATTAAACCAGTGTACGTAGGAACTGTTCCGTTACCAGAAATAATTTTCTGTTGTGATTCAGCAACAAATGCTACAATTTCAAAATTTCCTAATTCAGCAGGAATGCTGTTGTAAGCAGCTGGTATGGTATAAGTATAAGTTCTTGTAATAAGCGTACCAGCAGTAGTTGTAGTATAAGTGTCTCCCCATTGCCCAGTTAGCATATGAACTAATCTATGTTGATGAGGATAATTATCACCCAAACCACCACTAGTTTGAGGTCCCAATGTGTTGTTTTGTAATAAGGCAACATTTAATCTGTTTGAAGAAACTGGACTGTTCCCAGTGTAATAAGCTTCAACAAATACGGTTAAAAGTCTTGTATTAACATCAATACTAGCAGTAGTTGCTACGTTTACATATGAACTTTGATTACGGGTTTGGTTTGAAGCATTGGTCCAATTGTTTCTGCCCATTGCAGTTCCTGTAGTTCCATTTTGAGATAAACCAGTAAAGGCAGTTCGGTTTACTGTGGCTGCAGGATAACCAGTTACTCCTGCTTGATTATTAATTGCTGTTCCAAATGATGTTCTAAAATTAGGTTGTCCTACACCAGGAGTTGCAAATGAACCAACATGAATGTTAATTAAGAAAACATCAGCAGGATTTGCGTTTTTTATGGCATTAGCAATAGCATGGCCCGAAGGACAATACTGACAATTAATACCTGTAAACTCTTCTAAGATTACTTTCTTGTTTTGTGGTGTAGTGCTTACAATTGTTTGTGCATAGGTGCTAAAAGCTGTGAAAAATAATAATAGGAGTAATTTTTTTTCCATTGGTTATTGGTTTATAGATAGTTAAAGTTAAATTTTGAAATGCAAGTATAGTTATTTTTTTGATATGGAAGTTTATTTTTAATCAATAATTTTTTTACAAAAAATAATTGTTATTTTGTTTTATCTTTGCAAAGTTTTGGGGATGTAGCTCAGCTGGTTAGAGTGCTTGCCTGGCAGGCAAGAAGTCGTGGGTTCGAGTCCCATCTTCTCCACAAGAAAGACTTATTCTATAGATTAAGTCTTTTTTTATGCCATCAGGCTCTGGCTCCTTCGCAAAAGAGTCTGCCAGTCTCTTTTTTTAAGCTTGGCCCTCCTTTTTTAAATCTTCAGCTACTTTTTCTAATTCGGCGTACCAATCTTCCCCAAATTTTCGAATAAGCGCTTCTTTTACAAATTTGTAGACAGGAACTTCGAGTTCTTTTCCTAATGAACAAGCCGGATTACAAATGTCCCAACGGTCATAATTGACAGCGGCAAATTCGGTAAAATCTTTTACGCGAATTGGATACAAATGACAGGAAACCGGCTTTTTCCAATCAATAATTCCTTGATTATATGCTTGTTCGATACCGCAAAGTGCAGTTTTTCCATCAAAAATTACATACGCACAATCTTTGTTGTCAATTAATGGCGTTTCTAAATCCTGGTCGGTTCCCACAACCCAAGTTCCCATTCTCTCGATAGCTTCAATGCCTTCCTTGCGAAGAAAAGGTTTAATCTTTGGATAGATTTCTTCCAGAATTTTAGTTTCGTCTTTAGTCAAAGGCGCACCTGCATCCCCATCTACACAACAAGCGCCTTGACAAGCCGAAAGATTACAAACAAAATCCTTTTCGAGTATGTCTTCAGAAACGATGGTTTTGCCTAATTGAAACATATTTTAAATATTTTACGCAAAGGTAAAATCTTAAAATGCATTTTAGTTCAACTCATGTTAAATTATTTTCCACTAATGTTAAAGGGCTATTTGCATAAAGCCAAAAATTAGTATTTTTGTACTCTAAATTTACTTCATGAAAATTTTTACCAACATTCTTCTTTTTATTGCTATTGCGCTTATAATAGTAAATGTTTTTCTGCTTGATTTTAATAAACCATTTGAAGGCGACAGTATGATTGCTTTGATTGGTATTGTAGCTTCTTTTTGCGCCGTTTTAATTCTATTGATTTTTAGAATGTCCAAAAAAATAGAAGAAAAACTAAAAAACTAATTTTTTTAAATCTCAAATAGCAAATTTCAAATCCCAAATAAAAGTCAAATTACAAAATACAATAGGGTTGGGTTTTATGATTTGATTTTTGTGCTCAATTGTAATTTGTTTTTTAATAATTTGTAATTTTTAAATTTATGTTAGATGTTCTAATTATTGGAGGAGGCGTTTCCGGTTTATCATGTGCTTTGGTTTTGGGTTCAGCTCACAAAAAACCATTTGTTCAGGATAAAAAAATTGGAATTATCACACATCAAAAAACATCTTCTCTTCAGGAAGCTATATTTTATAATGCTTATGGTGTTCCTTTAGGAAAATTAGGCTCAGAATTGCTTACTGAAAGTGTTCAACATTTGCAGGAATCATATCCACATGTAACTCAATTTGAAGGCGAAAAAGTTCTTAAAGTTGTGGGACAATTTCCAAATTTTACGGTTACAACCAATAAGAATTCGTATCAAGCTAAAATTATTGTCGTAGCTATCGGCTATTCTAATACTTTTAATATTGAAGGGTTGATGCACTATGTTGAACCACACAAAAAAGCTTTAGCCGAAAAACAACGCATTCAATTGAAAAATGAAGATCATAAAGTAACTGAAGGTATTTATGTAGTTGGAACACTTGCAGGTTGGCGAAGTCAGTTAGCTATTGCAGCAGGAAGTGGTGCGGCTGTAGCTACCGATATTTTAACTTTGTGGAATAACGGTATTTCTTCGCAAAGCCATGACTCGATAAAAAACTAGTCTATTTTAACCTAGATTTCTAATGCTTAATCAGGGTTTAATGCCGCATTCAAAACAGTATCATCTTTAAGAATGATTTTATAGTATTGGCTTTCGCCAAATAATTGTCGCGCAAATTCAGCTGTTATATATTTTTTGACCAAAGTTTTATTGCTGTCCAATTTCATTTCCAAACCAGCATCTTTCAGATAGCTTTCAAATTTTGCAACATTGCCTGTATCAGTGTGTAATTTAGCTAAAAAAGCTTCAAATTTTAATCCTTTGAATGCGTCTCGGTTTTTGTCTAACTGTTCAAAAACAAAATGACCCACAATGCCTGAATTTAAAATATAAGCCAAATTTTCTTCTCCTTTTTTTACTTCAAGAGGAATAAATATATCCGGTACAATTCCACCACCGCCATAAACTGTCCGACCGTTTTTGGTTTTGAATTTTAGTGAATCAGCCACTTTTATTTTGTCTTTTTCATAAAGTTCGCCACTTGCAAAACGGTTTTCAAAATCCTGACTGTATTTTTCTGCATCGCCTTTTTTATATGGTTTTTGAATAGATCGCCCGCTTGGAGTGTAGTATCTAGAAATTGTCAAACGAACAGCCGAACCATCTTCAAAACCCATTTCGCGTTGCACCAATCCTTTTCCAAAAGAGCGACGGCCTACAATGGTTCCCCTATCATTATCCTGAATCGCACCAGCCAGAATTTCACTTGCCGATGCCGAATTCTCGTCAATTAAAACAAATACTTTTCCTTTTTCAAAGATGCCTCCTTCAGTAGCAAATGTTTTATTGATTATCCCTTTTCTGTTTTTGGTAAAAACAATAAGTTCTTTGTCTTTCAGAAGTTCATCAATAACTTCGACAGCTTTTTCCAAATAACCACCGCCATTGTCTCGCAAGTCAATCACTAAAGTGGTCATTCCCTGTTTTTTCAATTGCTCTAATCCAACTCTGAATTCGTCATAGGTGTTCTCTGCAAAACGATTGATTTTAATATACCCAGAAGTTTTATTGAGCATCAAATAAGTCTCGACACTTTTTATCGGAACGACTTCGCGTTCGATAGTAAGTTTTAGTTTTTTGTTAGTGCTTTTTCTGAAAATTGTCAACAAAACTTTTGAACCTTCTTTCCCTTTTAGTTTGCTGTATAAGCTATCTGTTGGTAATTTACGCCCAAAAAGTTTGGAGTTATCAGCGTATAGAATTCGGTCTCCGGAAAGGATTCCCGCTTTTGCTGCCGGACCGTTTTCTAATGGTTTTACCACAGTAACGGTATCATTATACATATAAAAATTAACGCCAATACCCACAAAATTCCCTTTCATAATTTCGGCTTCTGAAGATTGTTCGCTTGGAAGAAGATATACTGAATGCGGGTCAAGATTGGCCAAAATAGAATTCACAGTCATATCAACAATTGAATCAGAATTGACATCATCTACATATTCTTCATTGATAAAATCAATCAGTTGTTCAATTTTGACTTTTCTGGCATTTTGTTTTGATAAGGTTCGTTTTGGAAAATTAATCATGCCACCAATAACAATGCCGAGGGCAACGCAAGAAAACAATAGTATTGGCAGGTATTTTCCCTTTGATTTCATTATCCTAAATCTTCAATTTGATCAACAACAACCCCCGCTTTTTCTAAAAATTCTAAACCAGTTGTGTCGCGGTAACCATGCTGAAAAACAACTCGTTTTATTCCCGATTGATGAATAAGTTTGCTGCATTCTTTGCAAGGTGAAAGTGTAATATACAAAGTTGCGTTTTCACAGGTTTGACTAGATCGCGCAACTTTTGAAATAGCATTGGCTTCGGCATGAAGTACAAACCATTGGGTTAATCCTTCTTCGTCTTCGCAGCAGTTTTCAAAACCCGATGGTGTTCCGTTGTAACCGTCTGAAATAATCATTCGGTCTCTGACAATTATAGCACCAACTTGTTTGCGTTTGCAATAGGAAAGTTTGCTCCACTCTGCAGCAATTCTTAGGTAAGCAATGTCGTATTTGAGTTGTTTTTTTTCTTTCATTTATTCTGAACTTGTTTCAGAATCTGTTTTTGAGATTCTGTAAAATCAAAAAGTTTTTCATCTAGCCCTGATGGAAGGAAACGGCATGCGTGACGAACAGCAGGAAAAAGGTTAGCAAATATACCAAAAGCTTTCGCTTCCACTATCGTTATTTATACCAAATTTCATTTTGAATTAGGATCGGAATTATCACACCTACTGTAAAAGCAGAAACCATCAAAATCCATTCTCGCTTAGAAAATTTAAATAAGGTTTGTACAATATAAGCAACAAGTAAAGCCATAATAACGATTATGATCTGCGCCAATTCGATGCCAAGTGCAAATTCAAATAGAGGTAATAATTTGTCGGTTGGTTTCCCAGAAAGAATACTATTGAAATAATTAGAAAATCCTAATCCATGAATAATACCAAAGAAAAGAGTGCAAAATCCAACAAAAGTGATGTTTTCTTTTTTGCTTGATTTTCCGGATATAATTATGTTATATAATGCAGCAATTAGAATTGTAACCGGAATCAAAAACTCAACAACAGTTGACTTAATAGATAGTATATTGAAGACTGAAAGGAATAATGCTAAGGTATGTCCCAGAGTGAAAAAGGATACTAAGATTAGTATTTTTTTCCATGATTTAAATTCATAAGGAACGGTTAATGCTAATAAGAATAAAATATGATCATAGGCAAAAATGCTTAGTACATGCTTTAATCCGATATTGAAATAGATCCAAAAATCTGCCATTGAATTTACGATTTAGATAGGTAAACTTACAATTTATTTTGTTTTGCTGTAAAATATATAATCAAAAATCGATAAAAAACATTTTAGATTTTTATTGTCTAAAAAGATAAAGTTGAATGATAAAACCAATATGAATATGAGAAATACGGATTTTTATTAACTGTATTTTGCCATAAATTCCTCTGCTTTTTCAACCATATTGTAGCTTCCACAAAAGAATGGAACACGCTGATGTAGTTCTGTTGGTTGAATTTCCATTATTCTTCCAAAACCATCTGAAGCTTTTCCACCGGCTTGTTCTGCAATAAATGCCATTGGATTGCATTCATAAAGCAAACGCAATTTTCCTTTTGGCGATTTGGAACTTGTTGGATAAATATATATCCCACCTTTAATCATATTTCTGTGAATGTCGGAAACCAAACTTCCAATGTAGCGAGAAGTGTAAGGGCGGTCACCTTCTTCAAGCTGACAATATTTCAAATAATCTTTTACCCCTTGCGGGAAATGCACATAGTTTCCTTCGTTGATTGAATATATTTTTCCATCTTTCGAAAATTGCATATTAGGATGTGATAAGTAAAAAGTACCAATGGCCGGATTCAAAGTGAAACCATTAACACCATGGCCAGTTGTATAAACTAACATCGTTGAAGTGCCATAAATAACATAACCCGCAGCCACTTGTTCCGTTCCAGGTTGTAAAAAATCTTCTAAAGTAACAGGGGTCCCTATTGGTGTAACTCTTCTAAAAACAGAAAAAATAGTTCCTACAGAAACATTTACATCAATATTAGAAGAGCCGTCTAAAGGATCCATTAAAACTACATATTTATTATTATGCCCTTCATCTAATCCTTGTACCGTAATAAAATCATCACTTTCTTCAGAGGCAATTCCACAAACAATTTCACGATTAACTAAGGTTTGTATAAAAATAGTATTGGCATAAACATCCAGTTTTTGCTGGTCTTCGCCCTGAACGTTTTGCTCCCCAGCAGCACCAACAATGTCTACCAACCCAGCTTTATTTACTTTGTAGTTTACGACTTTGGCAGCAAGCCGAATCGAGTTAATGATTTTCGATAATTCTCCCGATGAATACTGATGTGCCTTTTGGTTTTCAATAATAAATTCTCCTAAGGTTTTGTTGCGTTCTTCCATTACGAAATCGTTGTAGTTGTTTGTGCAAATATCGATAAATTTGGCAAAGAAAAAATCTATTTCGAGAAGAAATTAATAATTGTATTTTTGTAACCCGAGGCCATAGGCTGAACTGTTACGAAGTAAAAAAAATTGACCCAAATGAACATCCGAAAAGGAGAAAAAAAAGATATGAAAGCGGTTCTTGAACTAATTCAGGAATTAGCCACTTTCGAAAAAGAGCCGCATGCTGTTGAGGTAACTGTCGCCGATTTGGAGAATGACGGATTTGGTGAAGATCCATTATTTTATACTTTCGTTGCTGAGGTAAATGGTAATATCGTTGGAATTGCACTTTACTATTACCGCTATTCTACCTGGAAAGGTAAAACTATACATCTTGAAGATTTGATAGTAAAGGAAGACATGCGTGGCAGTGGTCTGGGTTTTGAATTGTACTCCAAAATTATTGAACAGGGGAAAATTGACAAAGTACGCCGGATTGAGTGGGCCGTTTTGGATTGGAATATATCAGCGATAGAATTTTACCAAAAATCAGGTGCAAAAATTCTCGAAGACTGGCGCGTGGCTCAAATGGACGAAAACGGAATAAATGAATTTTTAAGTAAATTATAAATGAGAATATTCAAATTTGGTGGTGCATCTGTAAAAGATGCCGATGGGATAAAAAATGTATTCAGCGTATTGGAAAAAGTAGGTAATGAGGACACCCTATTGGTAATTTCCGCTATGGGAAAAACTACAAATGCGTTGGAGTTGGTTATCAAAAATTATTTTGAAAAATCAAACGAACTGCACTCCTCTTTGCAGGACGTTCGTAAATACCACAATCAGATTTTATTGGATTTATTTGACGATGAAGAGCATGATGTTTTTTTCGCCGTGAACAGTCATTTCGCCGATTTGGAATACTTTTTACGAAGTAATAAATCACCAAATTACAACTTTGTTTACGATCAAATTGTAAGCTATGGAGAAATTGTTTCGACTACAATTGTAAGCCATTATTTTAATCATGCGGGACTAAAAAACAATTGGATTGACGTTAGAAGTTTTATCAAAACCGACAATAATTATAGAGATGCCGAAGTCGATTGGGAAAAAACACAACAATTAATTTCAAAAGGAATTAAAAAGAAAGCACTCAACATTACTCAGGGATTTTTAGGATCTGATGAAAATAATTTCACCACTACGCTTGGTCGGGAAGGTTCCGATTATACCGCGGCCATTTTTGCGTATTGCTTAAATGCAGAAAGCGTAACCATATGGAAAGATGTTCCCGGAGTTTTGAATGCCGACCCGCGTTATTTTGAAAATGCCGTTTTGTTAAATCAAATTTCCTATCGCGAAGCAATTGAGCTAGCATTTTACGGAGCTTCGGTAATTCATCCAAAAACATTGCAGCCACTGCAAAAAAAGGAAATTCCACTATTTGTAAAATCATTTATCAACCCACTTTTTCCCGGAACAAGCGTTTCAAAAGGAGAAGATTTAGAGCCAAAAACGCCTTGTTTTATTGTTAAAAAAGAGCAATTATTATTGTCACTTTCGTCTATTGATTTCTCTTTTATTATTGAGGAAAACATCAGCGAAATTTTTGCTTTGTTTCACCAATATAAAATTAAAGTGAGCCTAATTCAGAATTCGGCGATTAGTTTTTCCGTTTGTATAGAAGACAAATTCGGTAATTTCAGAGAGCTCAAAAACATACTGTCAAAAAAATTCAAGGTTTCCTATAATGAAAAAGTGTCGCTTTACACCATTCGCCATTTTGATGAGAAAGCAGCCAAAATGGTTGAAAAAGATAAAACCGTTTTGCTAAAACAAATCTCAAGAGAGACAATGCAGATTGTGACGAAGGAGTAACTTTGGTATACTCAAAACAGCTTTTTTACGTTATTATATGTATGCTGAAAAAACTCTTTTTATTGTTAGTCATCATTGGCTTTTCTAGGCTTTCGGCTCAGGAAATCAAGACCTTATACAACAGTAAAAAAGTTGCGGTTTCAAAAGATACCATCGAAATTGAAAAAGTAAGTATCAGCCCGAGCTTCTTCAAATTACAAACTTCAGAAGGAAAAGAAATTGATACCAGTTATTATAAAATTGATTTCAAAAAAGGGAAACTGATTTTTAAAAATAACTTTACTTCACAAGACAGTTTGACCGTTCGCTACTTCAAATATCCTGAACAACTAACCAAAACATACAGCATATACGACCAAGACAGAGTCGTTGCTAATGACGGAGGTTTATACAAAGTCAATCGTTCTATAAAAAAGTTCGTGCCGTTTGACGGTTTGAATACTTCCGGGAGCATTACTCGTGGCGTCACTATTGGGAATAATCAAAATGCTTCGGTAAGTTCCAATCTCGATTTGCAGATTACCGGAAAAATATCCGATAAGGTTTCATTACGGGCTTCAATTCAGGATTCCAATATTCCGCTACAAGACAATGGTTATTCCCAAAGACTGGATGAATTTGATCAGATTTTCATCGAATTGTTTACCGATAAATGGAACATTCGCGCCGGCGATTTATTCCTCGAAAACCGACAATCGCGATTTCTGAATTTCAACAAAAAGGTACAAGGACTTTCTACGCATTTTACTTTTGGAGGAGAAGAAAATAAGACCGATATTTTTGCTTCGGCGGCTTTGGTCCGAGGGCAATATGCCAAAAGTTCGTTCACCGGGCAGGAAGGAAATCAAGGGCCCTATAAATTGCGTGGAAATAATGGCGAATTATTTGTCTTAGTAATTTCGGGTTCGGAACGTGTTTATGTTAATGGTATTCTTCGTAAACGTGGCGAAAACAACGACTATATAATCGACTATAATGCCGGTGAAATTACGTTTACGTCGCTTTTCCCAATAAATTCCGAAATGAGAATTGTTATAGAATATCAATATTCTGATAGGAATTACACCCGTTTTGTAACTTATGGAGGCGTGAATCATGAAGCAAAAACCTGGAGTCTGGGCGGTTATTTGTATTCTGAAAGCGATGTAAAAAACCAACCGTTGCAACAAAATTTGACTTCAGAACAAGTAGCGATTTTGAGTAATGCAGGAGACAATATTAATTTGATGAATGCTCCGTCAGCTTATCTGGATTCGTTTTCGGAAAACAAAATTTTGTACAAAAAAATAGTGGTTAATGGAATTGACGCTTTCGAATATTCAAACAATTCAACAGATGAATTATATAACGTAAGGTTTACTTTGGTTGGTAATAATCTTGGGAATTATATTTTAATTAATTCATCAGCCATTGGAAAAATTTACCAATATGTTCAACCTATTGCAGGCATTTTGCAAGGAAATTATGAACCAATAACTCGATTGGTGGCACCAACAAAAATTCAGATTGCAACCGTTTTAGGAAAGTATAATCCGAGCGAAAAAACTGCTATTGATTTTGAAGTCGGTTTGAGCAATAACGATTTAAATTTATATTCTGCAATTAACGACAATAACAATAAAGGCGTTGCTGGGAAACTGAATTTCAAGCAGCGTTTGTTTACCAAAAAATGGCAAATTGATGCTTTTGGAAATTACCAATTTGTGCAGGAAAATTTCAAAACTATAGAGCGGTTGTTTAATATTGAGTTCAATCGCGATTGGAATTTGACCACGTTTGCAGGCAATCAGAGTTTGTTGATTAACGGTTTGGATTTTGTTCTGCCAGAAAAAGGAAAGCTAACCTATCAGTTTGAAAAGTTGGATTTTTCCAAAAGTTTTTCGGGAAGCCGTCATATTGTAAATGGCTTGTTCAAACTCAAAAATTGGAATATTCTACAAAACAGCAGTTACCTGAAAAGTAACGGAACCTATTCCAATTCAACCTTTATCCGAAACCAATCACAGGTTCGCTATAACTTTAAAAAGAATTGGATTGGAAGCAGTTTGCGATTGGAAAACAACAAAGAAAAAATTGTGGCAACCCAACAATTATCAGCTTTGAGTCAGCGTTTTACCGAATATGGCGCTTTTGTTGGCCGTGGTGATAGTACCAAAGTTTTTGTAGAATTAGGTTATTTACAACGCGTGAATGACAGTTTGCAAAACGGATTACTACAAAAAGTAAATTCCTCTCAATCCTATTATTTAAAATCGAAATTATTGCAAACTAATAAAAGCGATTTGTCTTTATTTGTCAATTACAGAAATCTAAAATATGTTGATGCTACAAGAAATAACGAACCTTCATTAAATTCAAGATTGCTCTATAACGACAAGTATTTCAATCAATTGATGTTGGTCACTTCGGCTTATGAAACTACTTCAGGTACTATTGCCCAACAGGAATTCACTTATTTAGAAGTTGAACCGGGACAAGGTGTTTATACTTGGATCGACTATAACGGCAACGGAATTCAGGAATTAGAAGAGTTTGAGATAGCGCCATTTCCGGATCAGGCAAAATATGTCCGCGTGTTTTTACCCAATCAGATTTTTGTCAAAACACATCAAAATAAATTTTCGCAAGCATTGACTTTAAACATGAGTAAATGGCAAAATTCAATAGGATTCAAAAAGGTTTTGTCTCACTTTTATAACCAAACATCTTTTTTAATAGAGCGAAAAATAAAACGCAACGGAGACAATTTTGATTTAAATCCGTTTTCAACATCAGACGAGAATTTATTGGGACTTAACACTAGTTTTAGAAATAGCCTATTTTACAATCGAGGCAAACAGAAACATTCTGTGACCTACACTTTTATTACAAACCGGATAAAAAATTTACTTTCGGTTGGTTCACAAGAAAATAAAAACAGCACACACCAATTGCAATATGCCCATTTGGTTCAAAAAATTTGGTTGTTTACTTTGGGAACCGATACTTCAAAATCTGATTTAACATCAGAGAACTATAGCAGCAAAAATTATAAAGTCGAAGGGTATCAGATTAATCCAAAAATTTCCTATCTCTTTAACAAAAATGCTAGTTGGGATATTTTTTATGAATACCAAAACAGAGAAAATCAAATAGGAAACTCCGAAAAACTATTGCAAAACCGATTTGGAACTTCGTTTTCCTATGCCAGTGAAAAGAAGGTTACCATGAATGGAGAATTTTCTTTGTATCAAAACAAGTTTTTAGGCGATTCACAATCGGCTGTGGCATTTCAAATGTTGGAAGGATTACAACCCGGTAAAAATATGACCTGGCGATTTTTATTGCAAAAAAACCTCACCCAGTTTTTAGATATTAATATTAATTATCAAGGCAGAAAAACGGAAACCAGTCAAACTATACACACAGGAAATATACAGTTGAGAGCATATTTTTAATACTTTTCGAAGAGCGGTTTTTCTACTGGAAAACTGTTCTTTTTTTGACCAAAAAAATTGTGTTTTCAGAAGACGCAAAGTGTTAAAAATTAACTATCAGAAAATTCGTAATTGTCTTTGTTTTAGGGCTTTTTGAGTTTTTTATTTTTTCTAAATAACTGAAAATCAATTAAATAAAAAAATCACATTGCTAACAGTTATTTGTTGAAAATGTTAAAAACTAGAGCGTATTGTGAATAAGTTTGACTTTCTTTTTACGTTTCATTTGATAATCTTTGTAACATACAGATTTCAATAAAAAATTATCCAAATACTAAAAAGACAAACACAAAATGGCCAACATCGAACCAATTTTACAAGAAAATAAAAATCGCTTCGTGATTTTTCCAATAAAGCATCATGATATTTGGGATTGGTATAAAAAAATGGAAGCAAGTTTTTGGACTGCAGAGGAAATCGATTTGCACCAAGATTTATCGGATTGGAATAACAAATTAAACAGCGATGAGAAATATTTCGTTAAACATATTTTAGCATTTTTCGCCGCTTCTGACGGAATTGTAAATGAAAATTTAGCTGAGAATTTTGTAAATGAAGTGCAATATCCTGAAGCCAAGTTTTTCTACGGTTTCCAAATCATGATGGAAAATATTCACAGTGAGACCTATTCGCTTTTAATTGATACTTATGTAAAAGATGAAGCCGAAAAAACACAGCTTTTCAATGCTTTGGAAGTGTTTCCGGCCATTAAAAAGAAAGCCGACTGGGCTTTAAAATGGATTGGATCTGATTCGTTTGCCGAAAGATTAATCGCTTTTGCAGCTGTAGAAGGCATCTTTTTCTCTGGCGCGTTTTGCTCTATTTACTGGTTGAAAAAACGTGGTTTAATGCCAGGGTTGACATTTTCAAACGAATTAATTTCCCGTGACGAAGGTGTTCACTGCGATTTTGCGGTGCATTTACACAACCACCATTTGGTGAACAAAGTGTCAAAAACCAGAATTACAGAAATCATTACCGATGCTTTAGACATTGAACGTGAATTTATTACCGAGTCACTTCCGGTAAGTTTAATAGGAATGAACGCAACCTTGATGACACAATATTTAGAATTTGTGGCCGATAGATTATTAGTAGAGTTAGGATGCAATAGAGTATACAACTCCACTAATCCATTCGATTTTATGGACATGATTTCGTTACAAGGAAAAACCAATTTCTTCGAAAAACGAGTTGCCGAATACCAAAAAGCAGGTGTAATGAACACCGACTCGGAAGCCAGTAAAATTACTTTCGACGCTGATTTTTAATCTGAACTCGTTTCAGATTCTCCAGAATTTGGAGCGATTAGTTCGGGCATTTTAGCAAACCATATTCCTGCTGTCCGCTCTACTTCGTGCCACTTCCATCAGGGCTAGGAAGTAAATAATAGCGCTAAACAAAGATGCTGAAATGAATTCAGCATAAACAAATAACCAGAAAATAGGTAAAGGGATTTTCTATTTTCAAAAACTGACAAGCTTATGTATGTAGTAAAAAGAGACGGCCACAAAGAGCCGGTAATGTTCGACAAAATCACGGACAGAATTAAAAAATTATGTTACGGATTAAATGATTTAGTGGATGCTGTAAAAGTAACCATGAGAGTAATCGAAGGATTGTATGACGGGGTAACTACTTCAGAACTTGACAACTTAGCAGCAGAAACTGCCGCTTCCATGACTATTTCACATCCTGATTATGCACAATTAGCAGCACGAATTGCGATTTCTAACTTGCATAAAAACACGAATAAATCGTTCTCGGAAACCATGAAAGAAATGTATTTTTATGTAAATCCAAGAACGAACCAAAAAGCACCATTACTATCTGATGAGGTGCACGAAGCGATTCAGGCGAATGCGGAATTTTTAAATTCACATATCATTTACAACCGTGATTTCAATTACGATTACTTTGGTTTCAAAACCTTAGAGCGTTCGTATTTGCTAAAAATCAATGGAAAGATTGTAGAGCGTCCACAACACATGCTAATGCGTGTTGCTGTTGGAATTCACCTAAACGACATGGAATCGGTAATTGAAACATACGATTTAATGTCGAAAAAATTCTTTACGCATGCAACGCCAACGTTATTTAACGCAGGAACGCCAAAGCCTCAAATGTCTTCTTGTTTTTTATTAACCATGAAAGACGACAGCATCGACGGGATTTACGATACACTAAAACAGACCGCAAAAATATCGCAATCGGCAGGCGGAATAGGGTTGTCTATTCATAATGTTCGTGCTACGGGTTCATATATTCGTGGAACTAACGGAACGTCAAACGGGATTGTTCCAATGTTGAGAGTGTTTAATGACACAGCTCGTTATGTAGACCAAGGCGGCGGAAAACGTAAAGGAAGTTTTGCTATTTATTTAGAAACTTGGCATGCTGATATCTTTGAATTCTTGGATTTGAAGAAAAATACCGGAAAAGAAGAAATGCGTGCGCGTGATTTATTCTTCGCGATGTGGACATCCGATTTATTCATGAAACGCGTTCAGGAAGATACGTATTGGACATTAATGTGTCCGAATGAATGTCCCGGATTGTGTGATGTTTATGGAGAAGAATTCGAAGCATTATACACTTCGTACGAAGCACAAAACAAAGGGAGAAAAACGGTTAAAGCACGTGAACTTTGGGAGAAAATCCTCGAATCACAAATTGAAACCGGAACACCATACATGTTGTATAAAGATGCAGCAAACAGAAAATCAAACCAAAAGAATTTGGGAACCATCCGTTCATCAAACCTTTGTACCGAAATCATGGAATATACTGCGGCTGACGAAATTGCAGTATGTAATTTAGCATCGATTTCATTGCCAATGTTTGTGGAAAACGGAGAATTTAACCACCAATTGTTATATAACGTAACAAAACGTGTAACCAGAAACTTAAACAAAGTAATCGACCGAAACTACTATCCTGTTCCGGAAGCCGAAAATTCGAACATGCGTCACCGTCCGGTAGGATTGGGAGTGCAAGGCCTAGCTGATGCATTCATTTTGTTGAGAATGCCATTTACAAGCGATGAAGCCAAGAAATTAAATCAGGAAATCTTCGAAACGATGTATTTCGCAGCTGTTACTGCTTCCATGGAAGAAGCCAAAACAGAAGGGCCTTACTCTTCGTTCAAAGGATCGCCAATTTCAGAAGGATTATTCCAACACAATCTTTGGAACATCAAAGATGAGGAATTATCAGGCAGATGGGATTGGGCGGCGTTGAGAAAAGAAGTTATTAAACACGGAGTGAGAAACTCGTTGTTAATGGCGCCGATGCCAACCGCTTCTACATCGCAAATTTTAGGAAACAACGAAGCATTCGAACCATATACTTCAAACATTTATACACGTCGTGTATTGTCCGGAGAATTCATTGTAGTAAACAAACATTTACTAGAAGATCTAGTAAAACGCGGACTTTGGACCGAAGATTTGAAACAACAACTGATGCGCAACAATGGTTCTGTTCAGGATTTGGATATTCCGGAAGATTTGAAAGAACTATACAAAACCGTTTGGGAAATGTCAATGAAAGACATTATCGATATGTCGCGCCACAGAGGGTATTTCATCGATCAATCACAATCGCTGAACTTGTTTATGCAAGATGCAAATTACGCAAAACTTACTTCGATGCACTTTTACGCATGGCAAAGTGGTTTGAAAACCGGAATGTACTATTTGAGAACTAAAGCTGCGGTTGACGCTATTAAGTTCACATTGAACAACGATAAAAAAGCAGAACCGACAGCACAAGTCCCGGAACCGGTAGCGGTGGAAGTAGTAGCGCCAAACGAAACAGGTGAAATGACTGCCGAAGATTTTGCCGCAATGGTGGAACGCGCAAGAAATGCTGGTCCTGATGATTGCGAAATGTGTGGGTCTTAATAATTACGAATTTAGAATTACGAATTAATAATTAGAAAACAGCTGTCGATTGATGGCTGTTTTTATTAAATTTAGGAGCTATTTCCCGCTATACGTTGCAATCTTTTTGCTTTGTCACACTGAGATTAGTCGATGGGCTTTCTTAAAGCAAAAAGGATTTCCACTTCTATCGGGGCTAACCCAAGGCGAAGCCGAATTGTATGGATCGAATCGGAATAAAAAAACAAAACTATGTCAAAAGAAAAAAAAGGAGTATACACGGGAATCATCGAAAAGGATAAAGACGGTAATTATTTTTGCGGAGAATACCTTTTAGATTATAAATACACTGAAGCTAGTTTCAAACTCGGTGACGAAATCAACATCAAAACGGTGATTGCCAATCCGAGTGATAAAAGTTATAACCAATACCCAAAAAAATCAAGAAATTTCTTTTTGGCCAACCAAAAGGAATAGCCATTATGGAAGAAAACAATAAAAAACGATTTACGATAACAGAGGAGCTTTTGGCTTCACACAGCCAACGTTTCCTCAATTTATTAATGGATTATATTGGCCAATTGTTCCTGTTTATAATCGTATTTACAATTGTAGTTAGTATCGCCGAGACCAATGGGAACAAAGATTTTGCGGCTAATTTTGTAAAAAATGATATTGCTCAATACACTTTTGTGGCATGTATCTCTTTAGTGTATTACAATGTGTTTGAAATTTTCTTTACGCGAACAATCGGCAAATTTATAACACAAACCATAGTGGCAGATGAAAATGGCGAGAAACCAAACCACGAAAGAATTTTGGTACGTACACTTTGTAGATTAATTCCATTTGAAATACTTTCTTTTATAGGAATGCCGGCGCGAGGTTGGCACGACAGCATTTCAAAAACCTTTGTGGTCAATAAGAATTTATTGGATGAAAAAAAGAAGCAATTTTATAGTTTAAAATAAGTCATGAAGCCGAATTTATTTAGCTTGATACTATATTAGCTTATATCAAAAGATAGGTTACGCGCTGTGATTGAAAACTACGTGCAATATAAAGGTGTTGCCAATAGTGTTTGTATGAAGAAAACAATAAAATAAGTTATATTTGAAATTATAAACATTGTCACCCTGAGCGTCTACCTGTCGACAGACAGGCAGTCGAAGGGCTAAATCCTAAATCAAAATGAACTGGGAACAACTTTTATCACTAAAACGCCAAGGCGATAACAGCAAAAGATTGCGAATAGAACAAGACGACACGCGTTTAGGTTTTGAAGTTGATTATGATCGAATAATTTTTTCATCTGCTTTCCGAAGCTTACAAGATAAAACCCAAGTAATTCCGCTTTCTAAGACTGATTTTGTTCATACTCGTTTGACGCACAGTTTGGAAGTTTCGGTAGTTGGGCGTTCTATAGGCAGATTGGTTGGTAAAAAAATCCTTGAAAAATACCCATATTTACAGGAAGTCCATGGTTATCATATGAATGATTTCGGAGCTATTGTCGCCGCGGCATCTTTAGCACACGATATTGGAAATCCACCATTCGGACATTCTGGAGAAAAGGCGATTGGGGAATATTTCTCCATTGGAAAAGGACAACAATACAAAGACCTATTAACAGATAAACAATGGCAGGATTTAATCGATTTTGAAGGAAATGCCAATGGTTTTTCGGTGCTGTCTAGTTCTCGTCCCGGCATTGAAGGAAGTCTGCGTTTGACCTATGCTGTTTTGGGGGCGTTTATGAAATATCCAAAAGAAAGTTTACCCAAAAAACCAACCAAAAACATTTCAGATAAAAAGTATGGTTTCTTCCAATCCGACAAGGATTTCTTTAAAGAAGTGGCTGAAGAGTTGGGGATGATTCCTAATAAATCCGGAAATGATATTGGTTTTGAGCGCCATCCTTTGGCATTTTTAGTCGAAGCAGCCGATGATATTTGTTACACTATTATCGATTTTGAAGACGGAATAAATCTCGGATTGGTTTCCGAAGATTTTGCGTTGGAATATTTAATCAAATTGGTAAAAGACACGATTGACACTGCCAAATACCAAACCTTGACAACTAAGGAAGATCGAATTAGTTATCTGCGGGCATTGGCAATAGGTAATTTAATCAATGACGCGGTAAGGGTTTTTATCGAAAACGAAGAAGCAATTTTACAAGGCGAATTCCATTTTGCATTAACTGATAAAAGCAAGTACAAAGCGCAAATGGATGACATTATTAAACTGAGCGTAAAGAATATTTATCAAAGTAGGGAAGTAATTGAAAAAGAGCTTTCGGGTTATCAAATCATCAATAATTTATTGGATAAATTCATCACGGCCTATAATAATAACCACGAAGGGAAAGCTACAAATTACGATAAATTACTATTGAAAATTTTACCTGAAAAACATCATTTGGAAAAAGAAACCTTGTACGACCGATTACTACACATTTGTCATTTCATCTCCATGCTAACTGATGGTAAAGCGTTGATATATAACAAAATAGTGACGGCTTAATCTTCATCTTCCTCTTCTTCCTCAAGCAATCCTGAGAAAAGAGATCGCAATCCATCAACATCAATATTGCAAAACTGTTGCAATTCATCAACGGTTCCGTGTTCGATAAAATAGTCGGGAACACCACAAAGGAAAATTTCGTTTACATAATCATTTTTGGCCGAAAATTCTAAAACAGCACTTCCAAAACCTCCGGTTGTAACACCATCTTCGACAGTAATAATCGTGGAAAATTTATCACAAATTTTGTGCAGTTTCTTTTCATCTAAAGGTTTTACAAAGCCAAAATGATAATGAGCAAAATGACCTTCATCCTCTATTTCAGCAAGGGCGTCAGTCACATTATAGGCAATGGTACCTGTTGATAGAATGGCAACTTTTTCCCCTTTTTTGAGTTTATGAGCTTTTCCAATTTCAATTTTTTGAAAGTTTTTGGAATTTGGAATTTCGAAGTTTGGAATTTTTCCAAGTCCACGTGGATAACGAATCGCAATAGGATGTTTCAATCCCAATGAAGCCGTGTATAATATATTCTGTAATTCCATTTCATCTTTCGGAGCATAAATAATCATGTTCGGAATACATCTTAAATACGCTAAATCAAAAACACCATGATGTGTAGCGCCATCTTCTCCAACTAAACCGGCGCGATCCAAACAGAAAATTACGGGTAAGTTTTGTAATGCCACATCGTGGATTACTTGGTCATAAGCGCGTTGTAAAAATGTTGAATAAATATTACAGAAAACTACCATTCCCTGTGTTGCCATTCCGGCAGAAAGTGTCACGGCATGTTGCTCTGCAATACCTACATCTATAGCTCTTTTTGGGAAGGCCTCCATCATAAATTTCATCGAACTTCCGCTTGGCATTGCCGGTGTGATGCCAATAATATTGGGATTATTTTTAGCCAATTCAACTAAAGTCAACCCAAAAACGTCTTGGAATTTAGGAGGTAAATTTTCATTTGATTTTTTATAAATTTCGCCAGTCGAAGCATCAAATTTTCCTGGCGCGTGGTATTTTACTTGATCCTCTTCGGCTTGTTGCAGCCCTTTGCCTTTAGTTGTAATTATGTGTAAAAATTTTGGGCCTTTTACTTTTTTTAATCTTTCCAGTTCTTTTATTAATCCTTCAATATCATGGCCGTCAATTGGTCCGGAATAGGCAATGTTTAAAGACTTAATTATGTTATTTTGTTTTGGATTTTTTCCTTCTTTGACAGCCGTCAAATAGTTTTTTAAGGCGCCAACACTTGGGTCAATTCCGATAGCGTTATCATTAAGTATAATTAACAGATTCGCATCTGTAACGCCGGCATGATTCAAACCTTCAAAGGCCATTCCGCTTGCAATCGAAGCATCGCCAATCACAGCAATATGATTTTTATTTTCGCCTTTTAGCTGCGAAGCAATCGCCATTCCCAAAGCCGCAGAAATTGAAGTTGAAGAATGGCCAACGCCAAAAGTATCATAAACGCTTTCACTGCGTCTCGGAAAACCAGAGATTCCGCCAAGTTGTCTGTTAGTATCAAACTTTTTTCTGCGTTCGGTTAAAATTTTGTGTCCATATGCCTGATGACCTACATCCCAAACCAACAAATCATTTGGCGTATCAAAAACATAATGCAAAGCAATCGTCAATTCAACAACGCCAAGTGATGCGCCAAGATGGCCTTCTTTTACCGAAACGATGTCAATGATAAATTCGCGCAATTCCTTTGCCAGTTGCGGCAATTGGGTAACATCAAATTTTCGCAAATCAGTTGGATTGACAATATGTTCGAGCAATTTTTTTGACATGCGACAAATGTACGAATTGAAATTGTATTTTTGTTTTATGGAAAACCCTTTCACCGACGAATATTTTATGAAGAAAGCTTTGCAGGAAGCGGAACTCGCTTTTGAAAAAGGGGAAATTCCTGTTGGTGCCGTAATTGTAATCGATAATAAAATTATTGCACGAACCCATAATCTTACCGAAATGCTCAATGATGTTACAGCTCATGCAGAAATGCAAGCTATTACTTCAGCTGCGAATTTCATCGGAGGTAAATATTTAAAAGGCTGCACACTTTATGTAACTTTAGAACCTTGCCAGATGTGTGCCGGCGCTTTGTATTGGAGTCAGATTTCAAAAATTGTTTTTGGTGCTTCAGACGACCAACGAGGATATCAAAATTTAGGCACCACAATTCACCCAAAAACTCAAGTAATTCAGGGGGTTTTAGCAAAAGAATGCTCGGATTTAATGCTTCGTTTTTTTGCTTCAAGAAGAGGATAATTTATTATTTACACAATAAAATGTATTAACTTACGTTCCTATATAAACCAATAAATTTCAAATATGGAAAAAATAAAATCATCAATTATTATAGGCGTTGCCATAATTATAACTGCATTTGTTTTGGGCAAGTCTTTTCAAAATCGAAATGAAAATTTGGATTCGATTTCAGTAATTGGATTAGGAACAAAGGATTTTGTTTCAGATGAAATTCTTTGGTCTGGAAGTTTTACGACGAACAGTTTCGATATTAAAACAGCCTACAATAAGATTGTTTCTGACCAGAAAATTGTTTCTGATTTTTTTATAAATAAAGGATTTAAACCAAATGAATTCAGTTTTGGAGCGGTCAATTTTCAAAAGAAATTTAGAGAAGTGCGAAGTGAAAATAGTGATAATCAAACCCGATATGAACAAGTTTTTGATGGTTATGAAGCGACACAAACCATAACCTTTTCGGCAAAAAAGAATCCTGATTTAATGAAACGCATAGAAAGTGTGTCAAGTAAAACTTCAGAATTAGTCAATTCTGGGATTGAATTATCATCTAATTCAATTCAATATACTTATTCAGATTTGCCAAGTTTAAAACAAAGTTTAATTGAAAAAGCCACTCAAGACGCAAACGAACGGGCTACTAAAATTGTAAAAACTGCCGATGGAAGCTTAGGAAAACTAAAACGTGCCAGTATGGGTGTTTTCCAAATCACCGGTCAAGGCTCTACTGAAGATGACAGCTACGGAGGAATTAACGATACTTATAGTAAGAATAAAACCGCTAGGATTACGGTTAGATTAGAGTACGAATTAGACTAAATTTAGAAAATATAAACACAAAAAAACCGCCAAGCTGTAGCAAGGCGGTTTCTTTTATTTTTCCGAAATCTCTTTTCCTTTTTCATCAAAGAAATGATATTCCAAATACGTGTAAGCGTCACGAGGTATGATTTTCACCCACTTTTTATGTTCAAAAAACCATTTTGAACGTAATGATGGAAAACCTTTTTTAAGGTATGCTGCCACAAAAGGATGCACATTAAGTGTAACTTTTTTATGACTGTTGATAATCTTTTCAAGAGAGAACCCAATTTTATCTATAATTTGGATTGGCGCATCAATATCGCTTGCTAAATTATTTGGATTTTCTTCTCTTGTTTCAATATTTACTTCTGGTCTTACCCTTTGTCTAGTGATTTGGACTAATCCGAATTTACTTGGTGGTAAGATTTTGTGTTTGGCTTTATCATCGCTCATTTCTTCTCTAAGGAAGTTGAACAACACTTGGCGATTTTCTGGATCTTTCATGTCGATAAAATCGACTACGATGATACCGCCCATATCCCGAAGACGTAATTGTCTTGCGATTTCTGCTGCGGCTATCATATTTACTTCTAAAGCAGTGTCTTCTTGGTTGTTGGCTTTGTTGGAACGGTTTCCGCTATTCACATCGATAACGTGAAGGGCTTCGGTGTGTTCTATAATTAAATAGGCACCTTTGCTCATGGAAACGGTTCGCCCAAAAGAAGTCTTTATTTGTCGCTCAATATGATATTTTTCAAACAATGGCGTGTCTTTCGATTGATAGAACTTAACAATTTTTTGTTTCTCTGGAGCTATTTCGGCTAAATAGTCCTTTGTTTCTTGGTACAACTCTTCATCATCAATTTGAATACTGGTAAAAGTATCGTTGAATACATCTCTAAGTATCGAAGAAGCTTTGTTTAGCTCTCCCAACACTTTGGATGGATGATGTGCGGTTGGTAATTTTTTACTCATTGCAGTCCATCTATTCATTAAGTTCTGCAAGTCTTTTTCTAATTCGGCTATGTTTTTGCCTTCTGCTACTGTTCTCACAATAACACCAAAACCTCTTTGTTTGATAGATTGTACTAGTTTTTTAAGTCGGTCTTTTTCTTGTTTCGATTCTATTTTTTGGGAAACAGAAACGCGTTCCGAAAAAGGCACTAAAACTAAAAATCGTCCCGCGAATGAAAGCTCACAGCTTATTCTTGGTCCTTTTGTAGAAATAGGTTCTTTGACTACTTGTACTAATATTGATTGGTTGGCGCTCAGTATGTCTGCTACTGCACCATCTTTGTCAATTTCTTTCTCAAACTGGAAGTTTTTTAGGGAGAAATCTTTTAGTTTACCTGCGCTTACAAGTTTTATGAATTTCAAATAAGAAGTGAAACTTGGACCCAAATCGTGATAATGTAAAAAGGCATCTTTTTCGTAGCCTACATTTACAAAAGCAGCATTCAATCCGGCAACGGGTTTCCTTATTTTGGCAATAAAAATATCACCAACTTGGAAGTTGCTTGTTTCCTCTTCTTTGTGTAATTCAATTAGTTTTCCATCTTTTAATAAGGCAAAATCTACAGCGTCAGCACTAGATCTAATGATTAGTTCTTTATTCACTTTGTAAATTTTTATCTGTATTTAGGTTTGTAGTTTGAGGATTGTTGTTTATAGTTATTAACCATAAACTCTAAACCATCAACCATAAACTGTTTGCTACAGATGGATTAAACATTTTAAACAGGTATTGTTTTTACCCGGCGGAATTTCTCAATTCCAATTTCAATGAACGTTTTCTAAAAAAAGAAAAGTAGTTTTAAACTACTTTTTCTTTTTGTGACGATTAGCTCTCGCACGTTTTTTACGTTTGTGCGTCGCTACCTTATGTCTTTTTCTTTTTTTACCACTTGGCATAGTGAAGATTTTTGGTGATTAATAAATGAGTTTATACTGCTACTTCAGTATTAGTTTTTATTGCCTCTACAAATACTTTTGCAGGTTTGAATGCTGGGATATTGTGTGCAGGAATTTTTATTGTTGTATTTTTCGAAATGTTTCTACCAGTTTTTTCAGCTCTAGTTTTGATAATAAAGCTTCCAAAACCTCTTAAATAAACATTGTCTCCTGTTTCAAGAGAAGTTTTTACTTCTTCCATAAACGCTTCAACTACTGCTTGAACATCTCCTTTTTCAAGTCCTTTTCTTTCTGAAATCTTTGCTACGATATCTGCTTTCGTCATTTTCTTTCGTATTTAATAATTAATTATTTGATTTTTTTAAGGTTGCAAATATATGAATAATAAAAACAATATTTCAAGCATAATCTATTAAAATTTAATCACATAAAGATTTATTTTTGTAATCCACAATGTAACTATGAGATTCTCTAATATACTTGTCCAATGGTATTTACAAAACAAACGTGATTTGCCGTGGCGAAATGACACGAATCCTTACACTATTTGGCTTTCAGAAATCATGTTGCAACAAACACGAGTTGCTCAGGGATTACCTTATTTTATTCGTTTTACAAATGCATTTCCTACTGTTTTTGATTTAGCAAATGCCGATGAAGAAGAAGTTTTAAAATTATGGCAAGGTTTGGGCTATTATTCCAGAGCCAGAAATCTGCATAAAACAGCAAAAAAAATTGCTTTTGAGTCTAATGGCGAGTTCCCTAAAACTTATAATGATTTATTGCATTTAAAAGGAATTGGCGAATATACCGCTGCAGCTATAGCATCGTTTGCCTATAATGAAAGCGTTCCGGTTGTTGATGGCAATGTTTATAGAGTCTTGTCGCGCTATTTTGATATGGAAACAGATATCTCTTCAGCCGCTGCCAAAAAGGAATTTACACAATTAGCAGCGGAATTATTACCAAAAGGGGAAGCTAATTTATTCAATCAAGCCATAATGGAATTTGGGGCATTGCAGTGCGTGCCGAAAAACCCTAATTGTGGAATATGTGTTTTTAATGACAGTTGTATTGGGTTGCAGAAGAAAAAGATTGCCCAACTTCCGGTAAAATCTAAAAAGGCTAAGGTTACTAAACGTTATTTTAATTATTTGTTTTTTTCAGATGAGAACAATAAAACAATTATAAGTAAACGAAACCAAAAAGGGATTTGGCACAATTTATATGAGTTTCCATTACTTGAAACCGAAAAAGCTGAAAGTGACACAACAGTTTTGGCATTAATTGAAAATCAAAGTTTTGTCAAAAATGCAATTCTTGAAATTCAATTATCCAATCCTGAGGCTATTGTTCACAAACTTTCGCATCAGCATTTAACTGTAAAATTCTGGAAAGTTAAGGTGCAAGGAACGCTTGACGACGGAATGGATTGTGAATCAGCAGCTGAATTTCCTTTTCCAGTTGTGATTTATAATTATATTTCCAACCAATTGTTTTAAATTTCAAAAAAAGTAGTAAATTTGATAGACCCGAGGCACACTATGCCGACACGAAGCGATAGCGAACTGTCGAAGCAATTGTATGGAGCGCAGCGATTCGAGCGAATGCGACAGCCGAAGGAAATAAATCTAATTTTGCATAAAAATGAATGGTACCTTAAATAAAGTAATGTTGATTGGTCATCTTGGTGACGATGTAAAGATGCATTATTTTGATGGTGGTAATTGTATTGGCCGTTTTCCTTTGGCCACTAATGAAGTCTATATCAACAAACAAACAAACGAAAAAATAACTTCTACCGAATGGCATAATCTTGTTGTTAGAAACAAAGCAGCCGAAATATGTGAAAAGTATTTGTCAAAAGGAGATAAAATTTTTGTTGAAGGCAGAATAAAATCACGCCAATGGCAAGCTGAAGATGGAGCAACAAAATACACCACTGAAATACAAGTCACCGAGTTTACATTTTTGACTACCAAAAAAGAAGTTGAAGGACTGAAAACAACACAAAATTCAGAAACAAAAAACACTAATTTTGAAGCACCAAGTCCAACAGCACCCGAAAATGATTTGCCGTTCTGATATTGTTTAACTAATCTATACTTCATTGGACGCTGAGCCCAGTTCAAATCTACTAGCAACTATTGACACCAATTTACTTTTTGGAATTTTAGCTATTGCATTTTTTTTATTTTGTTCTGCTATGGTTTCTGCTGCAGAAGTCGCGCTTTTTTCTCTTACGCAACAAGACTTAAATACTTTATCAGAAGAAGATTCTTCGAAGGCTAATCTAATTTCAAAATTGTTGCAACGACCAAAGAAACTTTTGGCAACTATTTTAGTTGCTAATAATTTTAGTCATATTGGAGTTGTGATAGTTTTTTCTTTTGTGGGGAACAATATTTTTTCGGCTATAGAATCTCCTATTTTAAAGTTTGTTGTTGAAGTAATTTTGATAACCTTTCTAATTCTTTTATTCGGGGAAGTATTGCCCAAAATTTACGCCAGTAGAAATAATATTCAATTCTCAAAATTTGTTGCCAATCCATTGTCGATATTAGACAAACTGCTTTCGCCAATTAGCTTGCCAATGCGTGCGGTAAGTGTGTATTTGCATGAAAAATTAGGAAGGCAAAAATCAAATATTTCGGTAGATCAATTATCACAGGCGCTGGGATTAACATCTACTGAAGACACAACATCGGAAGAACAAAAAATATTGGAAGGCATAGTTTCTTTTGGAAATACAGATACAAAGCAAGTCATGAGCCCAAGAATTGATATTTTTGCAATTGAAATGGAAGAAACTTTTGCAGAGATTTACGAGAAGATAGTCGACAAGGGCTATTCAAGGATTCCCGTTTATAGAGAAAGCATTGACCATATAGAAGGCGTTTTATTTGTCAAAGATTTAATTCCACATATCAATAAAAAGGAATTTGACTGGATTAAACTAATACGAGAACCGTTCTTTGTTCCCGAAAACAAGAAATTGGAC
This sequence comes from Flavobacteriaceae bacterium, assembly GCA_947456955.1. Lineage (GTDB taxonomy): Bacteria > Bacteroidota > Bacteroidia > Flavobacteriales > Flavobacteriaceae > Flavobacterium. The sequence goes on from CANGTQ010000010.1 coordinate 69,966, forward strand.
GATTTGTTGAAAGAATTCCAAAGCAAAAAAAGTCATTTGGCAATAGTGGTTGATGAATACGGAGGAACATCTGGTTTGGTTTCTCTAGAAGATATAATTGAGGAAATTGTAGGCGATATTTCGGATGAGTTTGACGATCAAAATTTGAATTTCTCACAGATAGACGACAAGAATTTCTTATTTGAAGGTAAAATAAATCTTAAAGACTTTTATAGAATTGTAGATGTTGATGAGGAAATATTTGAAATCAGTAAAGGTGAGGCCGAGACATTAGCTGGATTTATATTAGAAATTTTAGGTAATTTTCCCAAGAAGGGACAAAAAATTCATTTTACGAATGTTCATTTTACCATTGAAGCTGTCGATAAAAAAAGGATAAAACAATTAAAAGTAACACTTGAATAATATAAAATGATAAAAAAAACCAGCTATTTTTTAGTAACACTATTGCTTTTGGTTATTGTCAGCAGTTGTAAAGATGAGGTTTTGCCAAAACCTTCCAGCCAATTGCGATTGGATTATCCTGTTGCCAAATACTCTCATTTTAATAATCATTGTCCATTTGAATTTGAAATGAATGAAGATGCGGTTATAAAAGAAGATAAGAATTGTGGCTTTTCTATTCATTATCCAAAAATGAAAGCGACGATTTATTTGACATACAAAATGGTCAATAAAGATATAGATTCGCTGTTGAGAGATGCGCAAACATTGACCTATAAACACGTTATAAAAGCGGATGATATCTTGGAACAACCTTATGTAAACTATAACAAAAAGGTCTATGGTATGTTTTATCGGGTAAATGGAAATGCGGCGACTAATGCACAGTTTTACGCTACCGACAGCCTCAAACATTTTATAACAGGCTCGGTATATTTTTATGCCAAACCAAAATATGATTCCATTATGCCGGCAGCAGATTATATTAAAAATGACATGCAGCGTTTGATGGAAACAATTAATTGGACCCAAGGGCGTTAGGGCGAACGGAGCGGCACGAGCGAAGCGAACTGGCGAAGCAAGCTAAATAAAAAAAGAACTCATTTGAGTTCTTTTTTTGTTATATTATGTAAGGATTAAACTTTCCCTTTTGTCTGCATTCCTGAAACCTTGTAAGTTTCACCATCACCTGTAGCTTCAACCGTTTTGCTCAGATTTTCCGGACTTATAACTGCTGCATCAAATTCTACTGTTGCTTGTTTTTTATCAAAATCAACAGTCGCTTTCTGAACACCATTCATTTTGGATAATTTGCTTTCAATGGTTTTAGCACAACCCATTGCACATGTCATACCATCAATCTTAAAACTCGCTGTTTCAGGTTTTGCAGCAACTGCAACTTCTTTTTTAGTGTTGGTTTCATCTGATCCTGCTATAGGTTTGCTCGCAGTATCTTTACAACTAAACAGTAAGGTTGAAGCAAGACCAAAAGTTAATAGTGACTTGGTGAAATTCATAATTTTAGGATTTGTTAGTTGTGATTATTTTTAATCATGGACAAAATTAGTAAAAAATAAAAGCGGTTATTCTTAAAATAATTACAAAATTTGATGCGATTAAAAAACAAGTATGAAATGAACTTATGAAAACTTTATAAATTATGAAAAAACATAAGCAAATTACATGACAAATAAAAATCAATAGTTATCTCCATATGAAATTACCACAGTTAAAATGGATTATTCTAATAGCACTTGCCCTTATTTGGGGAAGTTCATTTATACTAATTAAAAAGGGATTAGATGGGTTAAATCCGTTTCAGTTGGGTTCGCTGCGAATTATTTTTTGTGCCGTTTTTCTATTAATCATTGGGTTTAATAGTTTAAAAGCAATAGCGCTTCATCAATGGAAATATATTGCGTTGACTTCGTTGTTTGGAACCTTTATTCCTGCTTATCTTTTTGCTATTGCACAAACTAAAGTTAGCAGCTCTATTTGTTCTATTTTGAATTCGTTGACTCCATTGAATACGCTGATTTTAGGGGCAATTGTTTTTGGATTAAACTTCAGAAGGAATCAGATTTTCGGAATTATAATAGGATTAATTGGAACTGTCGTTTTGATTTTTAACGGAAGAGCACAGGGAGTTTCGGAAGATAATTCCTATTCCTTTTTTGTTTTAATTGCTACAGTTTGTTATGCCACCAATGTTAATCTGATAAAAAGATATCTCTCCGACATGAAGCCATTGAGTATTACAACAGGAAATTTCTTAGTGATGTTGGTTCCTGCAATTTTTATTTTATATTTTACTGATTTTAGTACCAAAATGAATTTACAGGCAACACAGCAAGCTATGTTTTTTATTATGATTTTAGGAATTGTTGGAACTGGAGTTGCCAATGTGATTTTTTTTAAGCTTATTCAAATTTCGACACCAATTTTTGCTTCATCGGTTACCTATTTGATTCCGATAGTGGCTTGCTTATGGGGAATTCTTGATAATGAAATGCTCACACCGTTGCAGTTTATCGGTGCTTTTATTATTTTGATTGGTGTTTACTTATCAAGTAAAAAGTAGAATGATTTAACCACAAAGCACACGAAGTTGGCACAAAGCACATAAGGTTTTTAGTTTGATATTTGGATTTTGATTGATTTTGGATTTTGAAATTTATAAAAAAAAGACCGCTATCACTAACGGTCTTCTTTACTTTATTTAATAAATTCAATTATTGAAAATCGGCATCACTAACATCTTCATTGATTTTAACATCACTCATTTTGATGTCTAATTCAAAACCAACATTCATTATAGTATTGAAAGGAACTTTTACTCCTTTTACTGCTCTATAATCATTGAAGTTTGTTACTCTAGTCATCTTTTGTCCACCTTGCTCTTCAGTAGAGGATTCAGCAGTTTTTAGACCTGATTTTACATCAAAATAATAAGTAGTATCTCCATCAACAACTGCATAAGCATCAGAACCGTTCATTGGCTCAATTCCTGAAATGGTTACACCTGTTTTGGTAGCTAATAAAGTTTCGTTGAATAATACTGCGCTCTCTTTCATTTTTGCAAGTTCTTCACCTTCTAAAACTTTTTTCTGACCTTGTTGCATCATGTATCCGGTATTTCCGTTTACCACTTGCTTCATTATTGAACCCATTCCGGCCATAGAAAGCTCGACCATCATTCTTCCTTTTGAATCCATTTTTGAACTATAAGACAAAGGCATTGGTGCTTGCGGAATGGTTGTAGAACCAACATAAGCAATAGATTTCACCGATTTTACCGCTTTGTCTCCGCCAATCGCAGCTACATAAGCATCGATTACAGTTTTTGCTGTAACTCCTGCAGGAACCGGTTTTTTCATAGCTGGTTTTTCAGTTGGATTTCCAAATTTATCAAAATAGAACATTGGAATTTTAGTACTTTCTAAACCTGCAATTACCTCTGAACCTTTTCCAACAACAAGAATTCTTAAATTATCTTGTAAGAAATATTTGTTAGCTACTCTCATTACATCATCTGGAGTAACAGCATTGATGTTTTTGATATAGTTTTCATAGAAATCTGTAGGTAAACCTTCAGTCTCAATGTTTAATGCATAACGAGCAACAGTTGCTGGTTTTTCAACTTGCATTACAAATTTTCCAACATATCCTGCTTTTACATTATTTAATATTTCATCCGTAACTTTTTCAGTTCTGATTTTCTTTAATTCTTTTAAAGCTTCAACAACAGCACTGTCAGTTACTGCATTTCTAACTTGTGTATTTGCTTTAAATAAGCTGTATATATTTTTATCAAAACCAATGCTTGATCTTGCACCATAAGTCCAACCGTGCGCTTCTCTTAAATTCATGTTTAAGTAACTATTGAAATCGCCACCATAAACTTGATTTGCTAAAATTACAGGGAAGAAGTCAGCATCAGTCATTTTTAAATTAACAGTATTTAAAATTGTAATCTCTGACTGAACTGCATTAGGCATATCCACAAAGTTGATTTGTGAATATTGAACATTACTCGGATTAGAATAAGATAATCTTGGTGCAGTAGCTTTTGTCCATGAACCAAAAAGATTTTCGACTAATTTTTTTACATCTTTTGTTTTTACATCTCCAACAATTACTAAATAGGCATGTTCCGGCACAAAATACGTTCTGTAATTTTCTTTTACATCGGCAAGAGAAACGTTATTTATTGTTTCTTCAGACAAATATTCTCCAGAAGGATGACTTTTTCCATAAGCTAATACTCTCTCAACTCTACTTGCAACAGCAGTTACGCTTTTCTCTTGCGTTTTTAAACCTTCAATAAGTTTGTCTTTTTCTTTGTCAAATTCATCTTGTGTAAAGTTTGGCATTAATGCTCCTTCTGCCATTAATTCCATAATTCTTTTAGCATGTTTTGATAATCCGCTTGCAGAAGCACCAGAGGAGTAAAAGTTTATGTTTGCTCCCAGAAAGTCGATTTCTTCATTGAAAGGATCTTTGGCGGTTTTGGTTGAGCCATTTCCAATTAAACTACTTGTCAAATCATCAACACCTTTTTTGTTACCTTCAGCATAAGGAGTGTTGTCAATAGTTAAGCTATAAGAAACTCTTGGAAGCTTGTGATTTTCAACTACCAATACTTTTAATCCGTTTGGCAACGAAAAAGTTTCAGGTTTTTTAATGTTGATTTTTGGCGCTGGTCCAGGTTTCGGTTGTGTTCTGTCTTGTGCTTGCATAATTAAAGTTAAAAACAAGCTTGATAATACGATTATTTTTTTCATTTTGTGTAAGTTTATTTATTGTCAGCTTTGTCTTTCGCAGGTACATAATCCAAAATCAAACGTTGATTTGGATTTAGATATTTTTTAGCTGCAGCTCTCATTTCTTCACGAGTTACAGAACGTAATATATCTATGTCAGTGTTTATTAAATTAACATCACCATATAATAAGTAGTAAGTTGCTAAATTTTCAGCTACACCTTCAATACTTGAATTAGCATCTACATAATTACTTTCATTGATGTTTTGTAATTTTTGAAAATCATTTTCAGAAATTAAATCCGTTTGCAATTTCACAATTTCTTCATCAACTTCTTTGATTAAGTCAGCTGAGGTAAAATCTCCTTGTGGCATTCCGTAAAGAATATATTGTCCGTAATCTTCTTGCGCATAATTGAATGCTCCGATTTGCAAAGCCATTTTCTTATCGTCAACAATTTTTTTGTAGAGTTTAGAACTCTTTCCGTTACTTAAATAAGTCGATATCATATCCAATACTCTGGCATCACGTGTTTTCATAGATGGAATTCTATAGGCAGCAACAACCATTGGTTTTTGGATGTTTGGATCTTCGTATGTAGCTTTAATCGTTTCAGTGATTGGTGCTTCTACAAATGTTTCTTTTTTCAATTCTACACCTCTTGGTATTGGCCCAAAGTAATCTTGAATCCATTTTTTAGTTTGTTCAACATCAATTTGACCCGCCACTACTAATACAGCATTATTTGGAGTATAAAACTTTTTGTTAAACGCTTGAAACTCTTCTAGTTTTGAAGCATCTAAATGCTCCATAGAACCAATAGTTGCCCAACGGTAAGGATGCACTTTAAACATGTTCTTTTTTACTTCAGCAATCAATTGCCCGTATGGTTGATTATCTACACGAAGTCTTTTTTCTTCTTTAACCACTTCATTTTGAGTGTCAACTCCAATTTGGTTTATAACCGGATGCATCAATCTTTCTGATTCCATCCACAAACCTAATTGCGCATTATTAGAAGGGAAAACTTCAAAATAATAAGTTCTGTCTTCAGTAGTGTTGGCATTGTTAGTTCCTCCGTTAGAAGTTACTATTTTAAACCATTCACCACGTTTGATGTTTTCGGTTCCTTCGAACAATAAATGTTCGAAAAAGTGTGCAAATCCAGTTCTTTCAGGATTTTCATCTTTTGCACCTACATGATACATAACAGAGGTAATTACAACTGGAGCTGATTGGTCATTGTGTAAAATCACATGTAAACCATTTGGCAAATCGTATTCCTCAAAAGCGACCTTTTGGGCCAGAGCTGTTCCTCCAAGCATAAGCATAGAACTTAAAGCGATTAATGAATTTTTCATAAAAAATTTTAATTTTTTTGTTGATTTTTTGTTAGTAAACTAACCTTAAAATTTGTTACACCAAAAGTAATTTATTTTATCTAGATTAAAAAAAATAATCTGTTTTATAATGTTTCGCATAACACTTTGATTAACAACTTTAAACTTTTTTTTGGTTAGAGTTGTGTGTAAAAGAAATAGTATTATATTTGCAACCCGAAAAGTCGGGAATATTAAATTAACTAAACATCATTGTTATGTACGCAATCGTAGAGATAGCAGGGCAACAATTCAAAGTAAGCAAAGACTTAAAGGTTTATGTTCACCGTTTGGCTAATGAAGAAGGTTCAAAAGTTTCTTTTGATAAAGTTCTTTTATTAGACGATAATGGTAACATTACTTTAGGCGCCCCAGCTATAGAAGGTGCTTCAGTAGAAGCCAAAGTGTTATCACACTTAAAAGGAGATAAAGTAATCGTTTTCAAAAAGAAAAGAAGAAAAGGATTCAAAAAGAGAAACGGTCACAGACAATACCTAACACAAATTGTGATTGAAGGTATTTCTGCAACAGGTGGAAAAAAATCTGCAAAAGCAGAAGCAGCTCCAAAAGCAGAAGCAGCAACTGAAGCAATAGAAGCTTCTAAAAAAGCAAAAGCTCCTAAAGCAGAGAAGACTGAGGAAGCAGCTCCAAAAAAAGCAGCTCCAAAAGTAAAAAAAGAAGATACTCAAGAATAATAACAATATAAACTAATACGTCATGGCTCACAAGAAAGGTGTCGGTAGTTCTAAGAATGGTAGAGAATCAGAATCAAAACGTTTAGGCGTTAAGATTTATGGTGGTCAGGCTGCAATTGCAGGTAACATCATTGTTAGACAAAGAGGTTCTAAACACAATCCAGGAGAAAACGTTTACATGGGTAAAGATCATACTTTACACGCAAAGGTTGCTGGTGTAGTGAAATTTCAGAAAAAAAGTGATAACAAATCATTTGTATCTGTGATTCCATTCGAAGCATAAGAACAAACTCTTATCCTAATACAAAACCCGATTCAGTAATGAGTCGGGTTTTTTTGTTGAAATTAATTAAAATGGTGGTTTAATGTCAATTTGTGAGTTATCATCGAAAGGAATTTCAAATGGAAGTCCAATTTCCTTTTCTGAATCATAATTATTATTTACGGCATATTTATCCTTCCATTCATTTAACCGTTCCTCACTCCAAAACTCATCTGGCAAAACATCTGATTTATATTCTTCTAATGAACCAGAAGCCTTAAAATAATAAGTGATATTGGGCTCTAGTGAATCTATAGCAACTGGTTCATAACCAACTGAATTAATAAGGTGATTTATTAAAGTGTTTCTCTCTTCTAATGAATTAGTATATATTGTAAAATAAATATGGGCTTGCTCTTTAATTTTCCAGCCATTAGTAAATGCTATTTCATAAAGAAAAATTCTTTTTGTAGGCCTATAATTAGAGCTTAAATAGTCTAAAAATTCAGCGGTATTGGCAAATTTTTTTATTAACCGCCTGATAGGATACTTGGTTTTTGTTGTTCTAAACTCATTATATTGTTGGCGATAAATTACTGTATTAAGAATTTCCAATTTTTTAAAGTGCATTAAAAACCATAAATTCTCGGCAGTATTACTTATCCCCAAACTAAAACTTTTTTGGTCTGACAATAATTCAATATCTTTAATAAGTCGGTTCATATTATGAATTTAGATCAAAAGCTACTTCAACTTAATTCTTTGTGAACTTTTTCCAGATGAAATAGTATGCATTATTTCATCATTCTCAACACGGGTAACAATAGAATCCATTTCAAAAACTATAGTGCTTTTATCTAGCTTTAGATTGCCTTTTCTTCTAATCCAATAGTATGTTTTATCCTTTATTTTAATTTCTTTATTGATATTTAATTCATTAAAGTAAATGGTGTCTAAAAAAGTAGTATCCTCTAATGACCATAAAACAAAAGTTTGATAATTATCTCCTCCATTATTCATTTCACAACTAGTAAATAAATATTCTTTGTCTAAATGCTTTAATAATTTATATTCCGGAGTGAGCCCAAAATGACAATCATAAATAGTATCTACCAATTCCCCTTTCTTTACAACTAATTTACCAGGAGTGCCTCTCCAACTTGGAGATACTTCAATAGGTGTGATTGAAACTCCTTTGTTGCAGGAAAGGATAGCAATTAAAAAGAAAATGTAAATGGTATTTTTCATTAAATAACAAATGATTTTTTTGTTTATCATATAATTTTTTAAAATTTATAATTATTTATTTTGAACTATATATAAATTAATATGAAATAGGCTATTTGTAAATAGGCTATCATTATTTTGCTCTTTTCATCCAAAGGGTTAGCAAAATGAAAACCCCCACATCACTGCAAGGGTTTCTCAAATATAAACTTCGTAATTCGTAATTACTAATTCGTAATTTATTAGTATCTATAATACTCAGGTTTAAAAGGCCCTTTAACTTCTACACCAATATATTCTGCTTGGTCAGTTCTTAAGGTTTCTAATTCAACACCTAATTTTGCTAAGTGTAACATCGCTACTTTTTCATCTAAATGTTTTGGTAACATATAAACTTCATTGTTGTATGCTGCACTGTTTTTCCACAATTCAATTTGAGCCAAAGTTTGGTTTGTAAATGAATTACTCATTACAAAACTTGGGTGACCTGTAGCACAACCTAAATTTACCAAACGGCCTTCAGCCAAAATGATGATATCTTTTCCTGCGATAGTATATTTATCAACTTGTGGTTTGATTTCTACTTTAGATGCGCCGTGGTTTTTGTTTAACCAAGCCATATCAATTTCATTATCAAAGTGACCAATGTTACAAACGATAGTTTTGTCTTTCATTTTTTCGAAATGAGAACCCAAAACGATATCTTTATTTCCGGTTGTTGTGATGATGATATCAGCATTATCAACAACTGTGTTTAATTTTTTAACTTCAAAACCATCCATAGCTGCTTGTAATGCACAAATTGGATCGATCTCAGTAACCGTTACAATAGAACCAGCACCACGGAAAGAAGCCGCAGTTCCTTTTCCAACATCTCCATATCCACAAACAACAACTCTTTTTCCGGCTAACATAATATCTGTTGCTCTACGAACAGCATCAACTGCCGATTCTTTACAACCGTATTTGTTATCAAATTTCGATTTAGTAACCGAGTCATTTACGTTGATAGCCGGCATGAACAAAGTTCCGTTTTTCATTCTTTCGTATAATCTGTGAACTCCCGTTGTAGTTTCTTCAGATAATCCTTTGATACCTGGGATTAATTCTGGGTAACGATCAAATACCATGTTGGTCAAATCGCCACCATCATCCAAAATCATGTTCAATGGTTTTCTGTCTTCACCAAAGAATAATGTTTGTTCAATACACCAGTCGAATGATTCTTCATCAAGACCTTTCCAAGCATATACTTGAATTCCGGCAGCAGCAATTGCAGCAGCAGCTTGATCTTGAGTAGAGAAAATGTTACAAGATGACCAAGTAACTTCAGCTCCAAGAGCAATTAATGTTTCAATAAGAACAGCTGTTTGAATTGTCATGTGAAGACAACCAGCAATACGAGCACCTTTTAATGGTTGCTCGTTTTTGTATTCAGCTCTAAGCGCCATCAATCCTGGCATTTCAGCTTCTGCCAATTCAATTTCTTTTCTTCCCCAAGCTGCAAGCGAAATATCTTTCACTTTAAAAGCTACATAAGGTAATGTTTGTGTACTCATCTATTATGTATATTTGTTTTTTAAATTCTGGCGCAAAATTACAACATAGGTTTTGATTTTAATAATTTATTTTTTAAAATTATGAATTGTTTAGCCATATAATCTTTTGAAAAACAGTAAAATACTAAATGCCTTTACTAAAAACCATAGCATTAAACGATTACACGCAACTGTTTGTTTGGAAAATATCCGAAACTTTTGACGAACTCTTCCAGAGTGTTGCGTTGAAAGATGTTTCAATGGCAAGAGTAGAAAGCATGAAATCCGAAAGTCACCAAAGAGGGTTTTTAGCGGTCAGAAGATTATTGATGGAAGCAGGTTATTCAGACTTTGATTTGTATTACGATGAATTTGGCAAACCACATTTAGGAAATGGTAAACACATTTCCATTTCTCATTCACATGATTTTTCGGTTATTGTTCTAAGCGATGTAAATGTTGGCGTCGATTTGGAAATCCTGAAAGAGAAAACCCTGAAACTTGCACCGCGATATATGGATGTTTCTCATTTGGAAAATCTTTCTAAGTCGGACGAATTGATAAAAGCAACAGTGGTATGGGGAATAAAGGAATCTGTTTTTAAAATTAAAAATGAAATTGGTATTAGTTTTAAAGACAACATCTTTGAGGATGATTTTAACCTGGAAGATAAAAAATGTGGAGTTTCACTGCAATTCAATGATAAAACTGAACGCTTCAATATAGTTTTTGAATTTATTGAAAACTATGTTTTTGTATGCGCGTTTAGCTCAATTCCGATTTAACTCGTTTGGTTAAGATTATTTAAATAACAAACACATTCATTGCGATAGCCAGTATGCTAAGCACTACGCTGAAAATGGTCATATTGAAAACCGTTTTTGGGGTTAACTGTGCTAAAATTCCAACATTTACAATGGTGCAGGTAACAACTACGAATCCTAACTGAAGCATTTGTGCCAATGAGTTTCCGTTTGCTAAAATATACATTGCCGCCACTCCGCCTAAACAGCTTTGCCCAATAATGACTAAGGCTGCAAATCCAATATAACTTTGTTGAAAATCTCCAAGTGTTTTTTGATATAGTGTCATGATATTATAATTTTTATGAATTAATAGAGTAAAATTAACATGTTGAGCATCTATAAAAAATGATATAAATCATGTTTTGTAAAATTTTATGTATTTTAAAAAAGGGTTACATTTACAATCCTTAAACGAAAAACAAAGCACATGTTATATGAGCAAATTTTATCGGCCAAAAAAGACAGCAAAAAACTTCTTGCCATTTTAATCGACCCCGATAAGTTAGTGATGAATGGCATTTCGGTTTTGACAACTAAAATAAAGTTATCGCCTGCCACACATATTTTTGTCGGCGGGAGTTCGTTTGAAGGCAATCATTTAGATGAAATTATTATAAGATTAAAATCAGAAATTAATTTACCGATTCTACTTTTTCCTGGAAATCCTTCTCAAATTTCAGCAGAAGCGGATGGCATTTTATTCTTAATGCTGCTTTCGGGAAGAAATCCGGATTATTTAGTAGAGCATCAAATTAATGCGGTTCCTATTTTAGAAAAAACAAATTTAGAAATCATTTCTACAGGCTATATTTTAATAGAAAGCGGAAGCGAAACTGCTGTTGAACGTGTAAGTAAAACTAAACCGTTACCAAAAACAAATGCAGAATATGTTGCACAAACCGCAAAAGCCGGCGAATTAATAGGAAACAAAATACTCTATCTCGAAGCCGGAAGCGGAGCCTTGAATGTTGTCCCAGAGGAAATTATAAAAGAAGTTTCGAATAGAATTTCAGTTCCGTTGATTGTTGGTGGTGGGATTCGGTCCAAAAAACAAATCGATGCTGCTTATTCAGCCGGTGCCGATTTAGTTGTTATTGGAACTGCTTTTGAAAATGACATTAACTTTTTTGACTAATGTTCGAGTTTCTATTTGACCAATATAAAAATGCTTCAACAACTCAAATTGTTTTGGAGTTTTTGGCTTTTGTATTTGGAATAGCAAGCGTTTTTTACGCTAAAAAAGAAAACATACTGGTTTATCCTACGGGACTTGTCACTACGGTTATAACAGTTTATTTGTTGTATCAGGCCAAATATTTTGCCGATATGACCATGAATATTTATTATTCAGTAATGAGTGTTTACGGTTGGTATAAATGGGCTTCTAAATCAAATGGACCTGATTTGGAAATAACGAGAACCACTCACAGAGAGAAAGTAATTGGTGTTTTATTGTTTATTGCAACTGCACTTATCACTTATTTGGTTTACAAGTTTTTCGATTACAAACTTGAAATTCCTAATTATATTGATATTTTTACATCCGGTCTTTTTTTTACAGCAATGTGGTATATGGCTTTGAAAAAAATTGAAAATTGGACCTTGTGGATTATTGGAGATTGCATAGTTGTTCCGCTATTTGCCTACAGAGGGTTGTGGATGCTTTCATTGCAATATTTAATTTTCACAATTTTAGCAATTATGGCTTATTTAGAATGGAAGAGAACTTTACAACAAAAGATAATTTAATAAAACACTACGGTTTTACCGAAGCAGATTTTGAACAAATAAAGGCTTTGGATATTTCTTTGGATAAAATCGAAGGTGAACTTTTGTTGTTCCAATCAGGAATACCAAAAATCACACTCGAAAGACCGGCTACTATTAATGATGGTATCGTAAAATTATCAAATGAAGAGTTTCAAAATTTTGCTGACTTTTTTGATGTTAGAAAAGAGAAATTAAAACTCAAAAAATTTGTTCCCGCTTCAGGAGCCGCAACAAGGATGTTTAAATTTTTAATCGAGTTTCTTATAGATTTTGACCATGAGAATGAATCTATAAATGCTTACATCAACAGAAAAAAAGATAAAAACCTACCAATTTTTCTTGCCGGAATAGAAAAGTTTCCATTCTATGATGAAATAAAGGCTAAAGTGAAAGAACTTCATGAGGATTATTATTCTTTAGAAAGTCACGATAAAAGTTATAGGTTTATTAAAACCATGTTATCTTCAGAACATTTTGATTTTGCTAACAAACCAAAAGGGGTTTTAGATTTTCATAAATATGAAACAGAAATAACAAGTCCGATAGAAGAGCATCTTAATGAATGTGCTTTTTATGCCAGCTCAAATTCAGTATCGCATTTGCATATCACAGTTTCTGATCATCATGAAGATTTGTTTAAAACTATAATTGAACGTGTAAAACAAAAAGTTGAAGAGAAGTCTAAAATTACACTTCATGTCAGTTATTCTTATCAAGACAAAAGCACAGATACGATTGCAGTTACTCCAGCAAATGAACCATTTCGTAATGAAAACGGACGACTTATTTTTCGCCCCGGCGGACATGGTTCCCTGATTAATAATTTAAATAATCTTGATGCTGACGTGATTTTTATCAAAAATATTGACAATGTAATTCAGAATCACATTCAAGAAATCACATTATATAAAAAAGGATTAGCAGGGGTTTTGATTGATTTGCAAGAACAAATTTTCAAAATTTTGGAAGCAGTTGAAAATAATGCAATTACCGAGAGTAATATCCCAGTAATAATTGATTTCATGGAGCAAAAATTGAATATTGATGTTTTGGATGATTTTTATAAATACACCATTGAGAACAAATTAGAGTTTATTAAAAACAAATTAAACCGTCCGATTAGAGTTTGCGGAATGGTCAAAAATGAAGGCGAACCTGGTGGCGGGCCTTTTTGGGTCAGAAGTTATAAAGGCAATGTGACATTGCAAATTGTTGAAAGTTCACAGGTAGACGCTCAGAATCGTGAACAGGCAGAAATTTTGGCAAAAGCCACTCATTTTAATCCGGTGGATTTAGTTTGTGCAACCAAAAACTATCGGAGCGAAAAATTTGATTTAACCCAATTTATCGACACCACTAAAGGTTTTATTGTTCATAAAAACAATAAAGGAAAAGACTTAAAAGGCTACGAATTGCCTGGTCTTTGGAATGGAGCCATGGCAAAGTGGATTACAGTTTTCGTCGAGGTTCCATTAGTTACTTTTAATCCGGTGAAAACAGTAAACGATTTGCTAAAACCTGCACATCAACCCCAAAATGGAAACTGAAAAAATCATAACGGAACTAAATTTTAAAGCCGTTAGAAGTTCTGGTGCCGGAGGACAAAATGTAAATAAAGTTTCTTCCAAAGTAGTGTTGACTTTTGATTTGAATGCTTCTCAAGCGCTTAATGAACAAGAAAAAGCATTCTTGGCAATCAAATTAGCAACCAAATTAACTTCAGAAAATCTGTTAATTTTAAACTGTGACGAAGACAGAAGTCAACTTAAGAACAAATCAATCGTCACAAAACGTTTTTTAGAGGTAATCGAAAAAGCATTGATTGTTCCTAAAAAAAGGAAGGCAACAAAAATTCCAAAAGCCGTTGTAGAAAAACGATTAAAAGACAAATCTTCTATTTCTGAAATTAAAGAAAACAGGAAGAAACCAAAATTGTAAAATCTAATAGTCTAAAAATCTAAAAATCTAATATTCTTTTTCTACTTTTGCCATGTCTCAAAAGGGGTGCTCTAAATAACGAGCTGAGATTATACCCAATGAACTTAGAACAGGTAATGCTGTTTAAGGATTTGACAAAAAACTAAAGTGCACATTAGTTATAGTCAGGAGTATCATTTAATTTTTAACAAAGAATAATTACCTCTTTTTATTCGTAACTTTTTTACGAATGGAAAATTTATTTAAACAAACTACAAAGTCAAGGAGATTTTTTTTCTCTATTTTCTTTTCTCTATTTTCTTTTTTCTCTTTCTCACAAGAAAAAGTGCAGGACACTACCAAAATAAAACAACTAGATGAGGTTTTGGTTTCAGGTGTTAGGGCCGGTAAAAAGAATCCCGTTACGTTTACCAATGTGACCAAAGAAGAAATTGCTCCGCGAAATCTAGGGCAGGATATCCCAATATTATTAAATTATTTGCCTTCGGTTGTCACCACAACTGATGCCGGAAATGGAGTTGGTTACACTTATATACGTGTTCGTGGTGCTGATGGCTCAAGGATTAATGTAACTCTCAACGGAATTCCGTTTAATGATAGCGAAAGTCAGGGAACTTTTTTTGTGAACTTGCCCGATTTTGCTTCATCATTAGAAAGTGTTCAATTGCAGCGCGGCGTTGGAACTTCAACTAATGGTGCCGGAGCTTTTGGTGCAAGTTTAAACATGCAGACAAAGTCATTTCAGGAAGAAGCTTATGCTGAAATTGCCAATTCTGCAGGAAGTTTTGGCACGCGAAAACACACATTAGCTTTTGGTACAGGATTGCACAATAATTTTGAAATGAATGCACGCTTGTCAAATATTGCCTCAGATGGGTTTATTGATCGAGCTTCTTCTAAGATGTTTGGCTACTTTTTTAATGCCAACTATATTACCCAAAAAAGTCAAATTAAATTCTTAGCTTTTGGTGGAAAAGAAAAAACCTATCAGGCTTGGTATGGTCTCGAAGATCCGGAAAAGTTAGAAAATGACCGAACCTATAATGTTGCCGGAATGTATACCGATGAGTTCGGTAACACCCAATTCTATGATGATGAAACCGATAATTATTGGCAACATCATTTCCAATTGCATTGGTCCGAAAAGTGGTCCGAAAAGTGGACCTCCAACATAGCACTTCATTATACTTTAGGGAAAGGGTATTTTGAACAATACCGAGAAGATGAAACATTGGCGGACTATAATTTGCCTGATTTTAATGGAAATTTTACTTCTGATTTAGTTCGAAAACGATGGCTTGATAATGATTTTTTTGGGACAACTTTCTCGTTAAATTATAGAACACCAAAAACAGATATTTTGTTTGGTGGTGCTGTCAACAGATATTTAGGAAAGCATTTTGGAGAAGTAGTCTGGACACAATTTTATACTCCCAATACCAATAAGTATTATGACAATATTGGAAACAAAGATGATGTAAATTTCTATGTAAAAGCGTCACAAACATTTGGAAAAATAAACTTCTTTGCTGATTTACAATACCGAATGGTTTTTTATGAAGCTACCAGTTTTCGTTTTGATAATGTAAACGATACGTTTCTATTTTTCAATCCTAAATTAGGCGCGAATTATCAATTGAATTCTAATAATGCGATTTATGCCTATGCCGGAATTGCCAATAAAGAACCAAGGCGTGATGATTATGAAAATGGCAGTATAAAGCCGGAGCGTTTATTTGACTATGAATTGGGGTGGAAATACAATGCTAAAAATCTAACTGTAAATGCTAATGCTTTTTACATGAACTACAAAGATCAGTTGGTTTTAACCGGTGCATTAAACGATGTAGGTTCGCCAATATTTACTAATAGCGGAAATAGCTATCGTTACGGTATTGAAATTGAATCGGTATTCAAATTAAACAATAAGCTGACTTTTCAGCCGAACATTACTTTGAGTCAGAATAAAAATAGGGATTTCTATTTTCAGCGAGATGGTGTTTTACAGAATCTGGGAAATACAAATATTGCTTTTTCACCTGATATTGTTTTCGGAAACGCCACAACGTATTCGCCTATAAATAATCTGAATCTCACCGTGTTGAATAAATTTGTTGGAAGACAATTTATGGGCAACATTGATTCAGAAAAATCAATATTAAAAGCCTATAACGTTCACGATTTGAATATTACCTATTTATGGAATATCAATAAAGGAATTAAATCTATTCTCTTTTCAGGATTGGTGAACAATATATTTGATTATAAATATGAATCTAACGGCTATTTTTATACGTACGATGATGATTTTTCAACACCTGGAGTTATAACAACTATTGAAGGAGCAGGATATTTTCCACAAGCCGGAATTAATTTTTTAGCTGGTGCAACACTTAAGTTTTAAAAGCAAAAAGTCCTCTCGTTTTTTTATAATGAGAGGACTTTTTGTTAATTGGTAACGTATAAATAACCGCCACTAACTTGTACACGATATTGTTTCATTGGATAAGGTTGTCCCGGAGATTGTCCTGAAAATAAATTATAAGTAGTATTATCACAAGTACATTTTGCTTCTATACCTGTTATAGTCATTGGTGAGTTACAACTGGAAAATGGTTGATTAGGGCAAGCCAAATCGAAAGCAATAAATCCGCTGCCGGTATTAAACACCACAATTCCTCGCGCACCTGAAGCCGCAGAATAATCAACAATATGATTGCTTGGAAACTGCAAATTACTATAAGCGGGCAAGCTCAAATTGATTTGTAAATTAACCTGATAATTTGGAATATTTGGATTGTTATTATTAATGCTTCCGCTATCGCAACTAAATACAAAAGTCATAAATAATAATAAGATGTATTTTTTTTTACTCATGTGTAGTAGTTTGTTATTTTGGAATTCGAGACCCGAACCTAAAAGGCGAGCTGACGCAGTAAACTTCGATTTCATATTATTTTTTTTAAAATACTATAGCAAAACAAATTTAAATTAATTAACTTTGACAGGCGTTACAAAACGTAAACAAATTTGAAGTAAATTTAAAATAATATCTTTGCAAAAAGAAATCCCGTTGCGATGGGATTTTTTCTATTTATATAAAAGAGGAAATCATGAGTACAGTATCATATTACACAGCTGAAGGATTAAAAAAATTAAGAGAGGAATTAGACCATTTAAAAAGCATTGAAAGACCTAAAGCTTCACAAGCTATTGCGGAAGCTAGAGATAAAGGTGACTTGTCTGAAAATGCAGAATATGACGCGGCAAAAGAAGCCCAAGGAATGCTGGAAATGAGAATTGCTAAACTTGAAGAAGTGCATTCAAACGCCCGACTGATAGACGAAACAAATCTTGATGTTTCAAAAGTATTGGTTTTATCTAATGTAAAAATTAAAAACCAAGCCAATGGGATGGAGTTAAAATATACATTGGTTGCTGAGAGTGAAGCCGATTTAAAGTCGGGAAAAATTTCTGTCACTTCTCCAATTGGTAAAGGATTACTAGGAAAATCTGTTGGGCAAATAGCTGAAATTACGGTTCCAAATGGAAAATTAATCTTTGAAGTTCTGGAAATTTCAAGAGACTAAAAATGAGTTCAATATTTACAAAAATAGTTAACGGAGAGATTCCTTGTTATAGAATAGCGGAGGATGAAAATTATTTGGCTTTTTTAGATGTAAATCCAAATGCAACAGGACACACGCTTTGTATTCCAAAACAAGAAATCAACAAGATTTTTGATATGGAGGAGGATTTGTATTTAGGCTTAATGAAATTTTCTAGAAAAGTAGCTAAAGCCGTTGAAAAAACTGTTCCTTGCAAAAGAATAGGGTTAGCGGTAGTTGGCCTTGAAGTTCCACATACGCACGTTCATTTGATTCCGCTTCACGATATGGATGATATGCGTTTTCAAAGAAAAGTATCGTTAACCAAGGAAGAATTTGAGGAGTTAACCAAAGCGATTCAAAGTAATTTGTAAAACTAAATTCTCGATTTATCGAGATTTTTTTTATCCCTTTTTAAAAGAAACCTGCATTGTTGTTCCTTTTCCAATTTCAGAATGTAAGACTTTTATTTTCCCTTTGTGGTATTCTTCAACGATACGTTTGGTCAAAGACAAGCCCAATCCCCAACCTCTTTTTTTGGTAGTAAAGCCGGGTTCAAAAATGCTGTTGAATTGTTTTTTCGGAATTCCGCTTCCGGTATCGGTAACTAAAATTTTGACCAAATTATTGTCATTCTCAATCACTACCGAAATTTTGCCTTTACCCTTCATGGCATCGATAGCATTCTTCACTAAATTTTCAACCGTCCAACTGTGAAGTGCCGGATTTAGAGAAACCATAATAGGTTTTTTAGGCGCTTTAAAAGAAAACTCCACTTGTTTTGAAAACCTTGATCTCAGATAATCAAAAGATTGTTCCGTTTCTTCAATAATATTCAGACGTTCCAAAACAGGTTCAGAGCCAATTTTTGAAAATCGGTCCGTAATAGTTTGCAATCGGTTGATGTCTTTTTCAATTTCTGCAATAGTTGTTTCATCTACATTATCTGCTTTCATTATTTCCAGCCAACCTATTAAAGAGGATAATGGTGTGCCAATTTGGTGCGCCGTTTCTTTCGCCATTCCAGCCCAAAGTTTGTTTTGAGTGGCCATTTTGGTACTACGATAAAAGTTGTATACTAAAGCGCCGAAAAGGAAAATAATCAATAGTAACGCAATCGGGTAATATTTCAGTTTGTTGAGCAACGAAGAGTTCCCATAGTATAAATATTGTACTTGTCCAGGACCTATTTTTATGATAATGGGATCATTTTGTTTTTTTAATTTATCTAAAAAATCAGCTAGTTTAGTCTTGTCCTTTACAATATTTTCATCAATATTGGTAGTGTTAATAATACTATTGTTTTCGGTTAAAATCACTGGAATAGTTTTGTTATTACTTATTACTTGTCTCGGAAGTTCAACATCATCTTGTAAAGGATCAGCGTTGAGTAAAGTTTTTAAACTTTCTGCCCAAACTTCCATTTTAACACGTTCGTCGTTTTTGAAGATTTGAAAAAAAGTATAGGTATTCCACATTATTAAAGTCACAATGACAAAGGAAGTCATAATGATAATCCAACGGGTAAGGTTTCGTTTTTCGGAAAACAGCATTGAAAAATTTTTTATAAATATAATTAAAAGTATTAAAGATTAAACTTATTACATTTGTAAAAAACAACAAAACACGATGCTCAGTTTCGAACCACACACACTTTCTCCGGCACAGTTACAAGGCTATTTGCAAAGTGCGGTAGCACCAAGACCAATTGCTTTTGCCAGTACAGTAGACATGAATGGAAAGCCTAATTTGTCGCCGTTTAGTTTCTTTAATGTTTTTAGTTCTAATCCGCCAATTTTGGTTTTTTCACCCGCACGTCGCGTTCGAAATAACACCACAAAACATACACTCGAAAACTGTGAAGCTACTAAAGAAGTAGTTATTAATGTGGTGAATTATGGTATAGTACAGCAAGCATCATTATCGAGCACAGAATATCCGGAAGGTGTAAATGAATTTTTGAAATCGGGATTAACAATGTTGCCTTCTGATATGGTAAAGCCTTATCGCGTTGCCGAAAGTCCGGTGCAGATGGAATGTAAAGTCAACGAAATTATTGCTTTGGGGAATCAAGGTGGTGCCGGAAATTTGATTATTTGCGAAGTAGTTAAAATCCACATTCACGAAAACATATTGGATGAAAAAAATATGATAGACCAACACAAAATTGATTTGGTTTCCCGTCTTGGCGGTAATTGGTATTCTCGTTCCAATCAAGGTTTGTTTGAAGTTGAAAAACCATTGACAACATTAGGAATAGGAGTAGATGAAATTCCGGATTTTATCAAAAAAAGTACTGTTTTTGACGGTAACGATTTGGGGAAACTAGGTAATATAGAAGGATTGCCAACACAAGAAGAAATTACTATATTTGTAAAGCAAAATTTTGCTGTTAAAGGTGTTTTGAGTTCTGATGATGAAATGAAAATCCACCAAAAAGCAAAAGAATATTTGAATAATAATGACGCGCTTTCGGCTTGGAAAGTGCTTTTAGCAAAAAAATAATTATGGAAGTTACAGGAAAAATTAAGGTAATTAATGCTGAGCAACAAGTGAGTGCCAGTTTTAAAAAAAGAGAATTAGTTGTGGCAACGGAAGAGCAATATCCACAATTTATCAGTATCAACTTTGTGCAAGACAAATGTGATTTGTTGAACAATTACAATGTAGGCGATGCTGTAAAAGTGTCAATCAATTTGAGAGGAAGAGAATGGGTAAATCCACAAGGAGAAACCAAATATTTCAACGATATTCAAGGTTGGAGAGTAGAGAAACTTCAATCTGAAGCACCAAGTGCTGCACCAATGGCTCCAATGCCACCGGCAGAAGCTTTTGCACCGGCAACTAACTTTAACGAAGAAGAGCACGACGATTTGCCTTTCTAGTTTTTTTTCTAAACCACAAAGAACACTAAGTTTACACAAAGCTCACAAGGATTTGTTTAAGTTTAGTGTTTTTTTGTGTCCTTGGTGCATTCTTTGTGTCCTTCGTGGTTAAATGATTATTATGTATTTCCTATCCAAAGACTTATATTTCCCGCCAGTAGACGAAGCTTCCATAGAAGGCGTTCTTGCTATTGGTGGCGATTTGTCTGTGGAGCGATTGCAACTTGCTTATCGTGGTGGAATTTTTCCTTGGTTTAATGAAGACGAACCCATATTGTGGTGGTCTCCGCCTGAAAGAATGGTAGTTGTTCCCTCTATTTATAAAGTTTCTAAAAGCATTCGGAATCTGCTTAATCAAAATAAATTTAAAGTTACGTTTAATCAAAACTTTCGCGATGTAATTCTTGGTTGTAAGCAAATTGATCGACCTGGTCAGGATGGGACTTGGCTTTCCGATGATTTTGTGGAATCCTATACCAAACTCCATGAAATGGGAATTGCAAAATCGGTTGAGGTTTGGCAAAATGATGAATTGGTCGGCGGTTTATACGGCGTTGATTTGGGACACATATTCTGTGGCGAAAGTATGTTCTCCAAAGTGCCCAATGCAAGCAAAATTGCATTTGTTACCCTGATAAATTTTCTAAAAGAAAACAATTATAAACTTTTGGATTGCCAAGTGCACAATGACCATTTGGAAAAACTTGGTGCTTTTGAAGTTTCAAGAGATGTTTTTATGAGAGTATTAAAAAGTTAGTCGCAGTATTTAGTTTCAGTTTATAGTATATTTCTGCAAACTTAGACTGCGGCTGAAAACTACTTCCTTTTCCAACATTCCTCCACATGATCATTAACCATTCCTGTTGCTTGCATGTGAGCGTATACAACTGTTGATCCCACAAACTTAAATCCACGCTTTTTTAAATCTTTACTCAACTCATCTGAAATTTCATTAACCGCAGGAACATCTTTCAACGTTTTTGGATTGTTGTCGATTGGTTTTCCATCGGTAAAACCCCAAATATAGTTGGAAAAACTTCCAAATTCTTTTTGTGTTTCCATAAAAGCAATCGCATTAATAATGGTGCCTTTTATCTTTAGTCCGTTGCGGATGATTCCGGCATCCTGCATCAGTCTTTCGATTTCGGCATCACCATATTGCGCTATTTTTTTATAGTTAAATTGGTCAAAAGCCTTGCGGAAATTATCACGCTTTTTTAAAATGGTATACCAACTCAAGCCTGCCTGAAAAGTTTCCAAAACCAAAAACTCAAATAGTTTATCGTCTTCATAAACCGGATTTCCCCATTCGTTATCATGGTAATCTCTATATAAATCATCTTTTTCACACCAGGCGCAGCGGGTTTTATTTCCCATCTTTGGCAATATATTTATCAATTAAATTATGACCTAAATAAATCATTGGTGTCATTAAAACCGCAATAGCGAGTTTAACCGAATAGCCTGTCATGGCAGAAAGAAAAAAGGTTTTTGTATCCATAATACCAGGTAACCAAAAGGCAATTCCCAAAACAATAAAACTGTCAAACAATTGCGAAATCACCGTTGAGCCGGTACTTCGTAACCATATCATTTTGTTTCCCGTTTTTCTTTTAAAAAAATGAAAAATACTGACGTCTATCAATTGCGAAATCAAAAAGGCAGTTATACTTCCAACAATTATCAATTGGCTTTGACCAAAAACGGCATTAAACTGCAATGTTGAAACGGTACTAATTCCAGAAGATGGAATTTTCATTGCAAAGAATAATACGATAAAGGTATAAGCAATAAGGCAAGCTGTGATTATAGAGAGTTTGCGAACGCCTTTTTCACCAAAATATTCATTGATTAAATCGGTTGTTACAAATACAACCGGCCAGGGTAATATACCAATACTCATAACAGCCGGCCCAACATCAATTAGTTTTCCGCCGATAAGTTCTGCTACAACAGCATTTGTTATAAATATTCCTGCAAGTACAACATATACAATATCTTTTTTAGATTGAAACATGGGGCAGTATTTTTTTTCAAATTTATACAATTTTGGTAAAAACTTTTGAAGTAATGAGATGAATTGATTTTTCATTACTTTTGGTAAAAACAAACAAATTTATAATGAAAAAAATAATTTTAACATTGATTATGATTGCCTCTACACTTATAATAAATGCACAAGCAAATCGCAATGCCTTACTAAATGATTGGACCGGACCTTATGGTGGTGTTCCTGCATTTACAGATTACAAACTACAAGATTTAAAACCTGCACTTGAATTTGCGATTCAAGAAAAATTGACCGAAATTTCTAAAATTGCTAATAATCCTAAACCGGCAACTTTTACCAATACTATAGTCGCGTTAGAAAAAGCAGGTAAGAGATACAGTCAAATTTATGCGGTTTTCGGAATTTATAGTGCTAATATGAACAGCCCGGAATTTGAGCCCATTGAAACCGAAATGACGCCCAAATTTTCAGAACTTAACAACAAGTATTACCAAAATGCAAAACTTTTTAGCAGAATAGCGAAAGTTTATAATTATCCTTCAACAAAAAAATTAACTAGTGAACAGCAACGATTGGTTTGGTTGTACTATTCCAACTTTGTTCGCGAAGGCGCCAAAGCTGATGCAAAAAGCAAAGTAAGAATAGCCCAAATTAATAAAGAATTAGCGGCTTTATTTACCAAGTTTAGTCAAAATCAATTAGCTGACGAAGGCAATTATTATTTGGAACTAAAAACTGAAGCCGATTTCGATGGCTTGCCTGATGAATTAAAAAATGCCGCCATTGCTGACGCCAAAGACAGAAAACTAAACGTAATGGGTTGCATTGCCAATACACGCTCGTCTATTGAACCTTTTTTGACATTTTCAAATCGTAGAGATTTAAGAGAAAAAGCGTTTCAAATTTTCACCAGTCGAGGCGACAATGATAATGCCAATAACAATAATAAAACATTAGTTCAAATTTTAAAACTAAGAGAAGAGAAAGCAAAATTATTAGGGTTCAAAACTTTTGCCGATTGGAGTTTGTCTAATACTATGGCGCAAAAACCGCAAAAAACGTTAGATTTAATGATGTCTGTTTGGACACCGGCAGTAGAAAAAGTTCATGCTGATGTTGCCGATATGCAAAAAATGGCTGATGCTGAAGGTGGAAATTTCAAAATTGCGGCTTGGGATTATCGCTATTATTCTGAAAAAGTAAGAAAGGCAAAATACGATTTAGATCAAAATGATTTAAAGCCATATTTGCAATTGGAAAAATTGCGCGAAGGAATGTTTTGGGTAGCTGGAGAGATTTTCCATTTAGGATTCAGACAAGTTAACAACGTTCCTGTTTTCCATCCTGATGTTAGAGTTTGGGAAGTATATAATAAAGGCACAAATAAGATAGTTGGTGTTTGGTATTTTGACCCGTATGCTCGCAAAGGAAAACGTTCCGGCGCATGGATGAATGCCACGAGAGAGCAAAGCAGAGTTAATGGAGATGTTATTACCATTGTGTCTAACAACTGTAATTTCATTAAAGGAAAAGACGGAGAACCAATTTTGATTTCATGGGATGATGCAAGTACATTATTCCATGAATTTGGGCATGCCTTACATGGCTTGAATTCAAATGTTACATATCCTAGTTTATCAGGAACAAACACACCAAGAGATTATGTGGAGTTTCCATCTCAAATTTTGGAGCGATGGTTAGCCACACCACAAGTCTTGAATCAGTTTGCATTACATTATAAAACAGGTGAACCGATGCCGATGGCTTTGGTAGAAAGAAATGGTAAAGCGGCAACTTTTAACGAAGCATTTTCAACTGTAGAAACTATTGCAAGTGCATTGGTAGATATGAAATTACATTTGTTAGAAAACCCAGATATTGATCCAAAACAATTTGAAAAAGAAACTTTAGATGCATTAAAAATGCCAAGCGAAATTGTAATGCGTCATCGTATTCCACAATTTGGGCATATCTTTTCTGACGATGCTTATGCTGCGGGTTATTATGGTTATTTGTGGGCAGATGCTATCAGTGCGGATGCAACAGAAGCCTTTACCGAAACTAAAGATGGTTTGTATAATAAAGAAGTTGCCAAACGCTTAAACGACTATGTTTTTAGTATAGGAAACACAATTGACCCTGAAATTGCATACAAAAAATTCCGAGGTAGAGATGTAAATACAAAAGCTTTGATGCGAGCCAGAGGTTTCGAAGTTCAGAAGAAATAATAAGTAAAAAACCCAAATCTATCGATTTGGGTTTTTTTATTTTTCCGGTTAGATTCTAATACAAGTTCAGAATAAATTATCCTAAAGCAACTCTTTTGAAACCTGTAATTTCAACGTTGAATCCTTTAACATAATCGCCTACTTTTTTACTGTCATCTTTGATGAAGTTTTGATCTAATAAAGCTTTCTCTTGATCTAAAGTTGTATTGTCAGAGATGAAACGTTGCACTTTTCCAGGAACAATTTTATCCCAAATTTGTTCTGGTTTACCTTCCGCTTTTAATTCAGCTTTAGCATCTTCTTCCGCTTGTTTTAAAACTTCTTCAGTTAATTGAGAGAAAGAGATATATTTAGGAACATTTTTCAAAGTTTTCCCTAAACGTTTTGCTTCTTCATTTTCTTTTTCGATAACAGCAATACGAGCAGCAAGTTCAGAAGCAACGAAAGCAGGATCAAAATCTTTGTAAGATAATGTATCAGCTCCCATAGAAGCCACTTGCATAGAGATGTCTTTTGTTAAAACATCAGCGTTGGCAATTGGTGCAGATATTGCAGTTAAGGCAGAAATTTTGTTAACGTGAACATAAGATCCAACGAAAGCGCCTTCTAAGATTTCAAAACCACCTATTTCGATTTTTTCACCGATAACACCAGTTTGTTCGATTAATTTTTCAGCCACAGTAATTCCGTTGAAATCGGAAGCTAAGAATGCTTCTTTAGAAGAGAAGTTGATTGCTTTTTCAACTAATTCTTTAGCCAAAGTTACGAAAGCTTCATTTTTACCTACGAAATCTGTTTCGCAATTTAAAGTGATGATAGCGCCTTTAGTTTTGTCAGCATTGATAAAAGAAACAGCAGCACCTTCAGAAGACTCACGGTCAGAACGGTTAGCGGCAACTTTTTGCCCTTTTTCTCTAAGGTTTTGTATAGCTTTATCGAAATCTCCTTCAGCTTCAACTAAAGCTTTTTTACAGTCCATCATTCCGGCACCTGTAGTTTGTCTTAATTTATTTACGTCTGCAGCAGTAATTGTGATTGTTGACATAATATTTTTTAATTTAAAAGTTTTTTAAAAGTAAATTACGAATTACGAATTTAAAATTACGAGTCAAAATAATCCGTAATTCTTAATTCATAATTCGTAATTATTTTTTGTTTTATTCTTCAGTTTTAGTTTCTGTAGCTTCTACTTCAGGAGCAACTTCCACTTCTGGCGCAGCTTCAACTGCCTCAACTTCTGGCGCAGCTTCTGCAACTGGAGCTTCTACTTCAGCAGCAGCTTCTACTACTTCAGCAGCAGTTACTTCTTCAACAGCATCAACTTCATGAGTATCATCACCTTCTTTGTCAGAAGTTCTGTTAGCCAATCCGTCAATAACTGCAGCAGTTACTAAAGATAAGATTTTTTCAATTGATTTTGAAGCATCATCATTGGCTGGAATAACGTAATCTACTTCACGTGGATCAGAGTTAGTATCAACCATTGCGAAAACTGGAATGTTTAATTTTTGTGCTTCTTTTATTGCGATGTGTTCAGCTTTGATATCCACTACAAATAATGCAGCAGGTAATCTTGACATATCTGCAATAGAACCTAAGTTCTTCTCTAATTTTGCACGAAGACGATCTACTTGAAGACGTTCTTTTTTAGACAAAGTCATAAAAGTTCCGTCTTTCTTCATTTTATCAATAGTAGCCATTTTTTTAACAGCTTTACGGATAGTAACGAAGTTGGTTAACATACCACCTGGCCATCTTTCAGTGATGTACGGCATGTTACAAGCTACTGCTTTTTCAGCAACGATGTCTTTTGCTTGTTTTTTGGTAGCTACGAAAAGTATTTTTCTACCTGATGCTGCGATTTTTTTCAAAGCTTCGTTAGCTTCTTCAATTTTTGCAGCTGTTTTATATAGATTGATAATGTGAATTCCATTACGCTCCATATAAATGTAAGGAGCCATATTTGGATCCCACTTACGAGTCATGTGTCCGAAGTGAACACCTGCCTCTAATAAATCTTTAACTTCAATTTTGTTTGCCATTGTGTAATAGTTTACGTTCCGTTTGATTAGCAATGCGTCACCTTTTTCGCTTTAAGCCTTTCGACTTTTAGACTTTGGACTGCATTTCGATGCTAAACTAATTCCCTTTTTACAAGGAATATCGACAACTTTGTTTTTAATTCTAATTTGGAATGCTGAATTAATTTCAGCATCTGTGTGTAATAATTCGAGTAATCTTAAAAGATACTGAAACGAGTTCAGTATTAACGTTTCGAGAATTGGAATCTCTTACGCGCTTTTTTCTGACCGAATTTTTTACGTTCTACCATTCTTGGATCTCTTGTTAGTAATCCTTCTGGTTTTAGGATAGCTCTATTTTCAGCTTCCACTTCACACATTGCTCTTGCAATTGCCATTCTCACAGCTTCTGCTTGCCCTGTTGAACCACCACCATATACATTTACATTTACATCAAAGTTAGTTGCGTTTTCTGTCATAGACATTGGTTGCAACACTTTGTATTGTAAAGTGGCTGTTGGGAAGTAGTTATTAAATTCTCTTTTGTTTACGGTAATTTTTCCAGTTCCTTCTGAAACATAAACACGTGCCACTGCACATTTTCTTCTACCGATTTTGTGAATAACTCCCATTACTTAAGATCGTTTAGGTTAACTGTTTTAGGTTTTTGCGCACCTTGTTTGTGCTCAGTTCCTACAACAACATTTAAATTTCTGAAAAGTTCTGCTCCTAATTTATTTTTAGGCAACATACCTTTCACTGCTTTTTCAATTAGCAAAGCAGGGTTTTTTGATTGCAAAACCTTTGCAGTCAAACTTCTTTGTCCTCCCGGATAACCTGTGTGACGGATGTACGTTTTGTCATCCAACTTGTTACCTGTAAGGTTGATTTTCTCTGCGTTGATAACAATTACGTTATCTCCACAGTCGACGTGAGGTGTATAACTTGGTTTGTATTTACCTCTTAAAAGCATTGCGACTTTTGAAGCAAAACGACCTAAGTTATGACCATCAGCATCTACAATGATCCACTCTTTTTGAGAAGTGGCCTTGGTTGCAGATTGTGTCTTGTAGCTTAATGCGTCCATAATATTATTTAAATTAAACATTCCATTCCCAATAAAGGGAGTGCAAAAGTACAATTATTTATTAATAAAGCAAATAGCATTTTTTAAATATTTTTAAAGTGAATGTAATTTTCGTTAAAATCCTATTAATTAATAGGCTTAGCAACCTGTAAGCAACCAAGTTATATGTAAAAAAAGCAAAGTATTTCTTAAATTTTGTCGTCAACTTTAGCACTTGCATATTATATTGCAGAATAAATTTGACTATTTTTACATTTTTAAGACAATAAAAATGAGATCGAAAGCCACATTAAAACAAATTGCAAAAGAGTTAGGAGTATCTGTTTCTACAGTTTCTAAAGCATTGAATGGAAGCCCAGAAATAAGTGAGCCAACAAAGCAACGTGTTCAAGAATATGCCAAGTTGAAAAATTACAAACCTAATGTTATCGGATTAAATTTGAAAAACCGAAAAACAAAAACTATAGGTGTAATTATTCCTAATATATTGAATTCTTTCTTTGCCAAAGTTTTTAGCGGTATTGAAAAAGTAGCCGATGAGAAAGGGTACAAGGTTATTACTTGCATTTCCAATGAGTCTTCCGAAAAAGAAATTAACGCTCTCGAAATGTTGAGCAATGGTACTATAGACGGATTTATTTTATCGATAGCCGAAGAATCTCAGAAACTTCAAAAATTTGATCATTTTACCACTATCATCAATGAAGGAACTCCATTAGTAATGTTTGACCGTATAGCTGATGAGGTGAATTGTGATAAAGTTATTGTAGATGATTTTGAATCGGCAGTCAATGCTACCGAACATTTGATTAAAACTGGATGTAAAAAAATAGCATTGCTTTCCGCTATTGATAATTTGAGTGTTGGAAAACACAGAGCGCAAGGTTTTTACAAAGCTATGGGAGACAATGGATTAAAAGTAGATGAAAATTTGGTTGTTTTGACCAATAACAATGATGAATTCAATTCTAAAATCGGAGATTTTTTTGTAAAAAACAAACCCGATGGTGTTTTTTCTCTTGATGAACATGCATCAGTAACGGCCATGAAACTGGGAATTCAAAACGGGTATAAAATTCCGCAAGAACTTTCTATTATTGGGTTTGCTGACGGAGTTTGGTCAAGACGCATGACGCCAAGTTTATCTACAGTAAGCCAACATGGACCAGAAATTGGAGAAGTGGCTGCCCAGTTGTTAATCGATAAGCTAGATAGCAGTGAAGAAACATTCACATTCACAACTACTACAATTAAAACAGAGTTAAGACAAAGAGATTCGACTAGAAAATTATAAATAGTTATAGCAGTTGTTTTGTAATGTTTACCAATTTTTTATCTAAAATTATTATGTTTTATTTTAATTAAATCTAAATTTGTTGTTTTAAAATTATGAAAAAGGTACTGTTTATAATAATTGTTGCGTTAATGTCAAATTTAATTTTCTCTCAAGAAACTTTAAATGTTTTCGATATTGCCAGAAAAGGAACAGTTGAACAGGCAAAAGAAAAATTCAAGGATAATCCAAATAGTTTTAATGTTGTCAATGATGAAGGATATTCGCCTTTACTACTAGCATGTTATCGTTCCAACAATGAGGTGGCTAAATATTTAATAAATATTGGAAGTGACATAAATGGGAAAAGTAAATTTGGAACTCCATTAATGGCCTGTATTGTCAAAGGGAATAATGAAATAGCCAACTTATTAATTGAAAAAAAAGCGGACTTGAATTTCTCTGATACGAGTGGTATGAATGCTTTACTATATGCTGTCAATTTTAAAAATTATGAAATGGTTTCTGCATTAGTAAAAGCAGGAGTCGATATTGATATTAAAGACAACAAAAACAAATCTGCTATAGACTATGCTATAATAATGAATGATGATTTATTAATTGAATTGCTAAAAAATAAAAACAAAAAACTATGAAAAACTTTACTTTAACCTTATTGGCTTTATTTATCTTCTCATCGATTTCAGGGCAAACTTTTTCTACTGGGACAATTACTTTTCCGGCACCATTAAATGAGTATTCTGTAAAAATCGATGTTACATCATCTTTGGTTACGTTAACTCAAATAATGCCTAACGATAGATGGTATTCTTTAGCATTTAATAATTCATCAATGTTATCAGGTGATATAATAGCATTTGTCAATTCTACCAATATATCTGATAGACAATTGGGTGGTTTTGGGGTTCCAGCGGCTGATGCCGTTCAAAGTTGGACCACAATTTCTAATACAGTGAATGGCGCTGTTCGAACAGTTATTTCAACTAGAGCCTTAAATACTGGTGAAGCGGGCGATTATGTTTTTTCTGCAACGGCCGGTTCAATTAACCTGGCTGCTGCACGTGCAGGCAGTGCTACTTTTTCTTTAGCCGCACACGGTGGAAGTGCCAATGCTGTATCGACAGCTAATTATGCAATAACACTAAATAATAATGAATTTGATTTAAATTCGTTTACTATCTATCCTAATCCTTCAACAAGTGCAACTACTATTAAATTACCTTCAAACATTGATAAAGCTGTAGTTAAAATCTATGATAATTTGGGTAGAGTGGTGAAAAACCAATCAATTACTAATATAGATAACATAGTTACTACCTCAGATTTAACTACAGGAAGTTATTTAGTTGTAGTGAGAACAGATTATGGAAATGCAACAAAAACATTATTGGTAGAATAATCGAATTTACCTAATTGGTAGAATAATCGAATTTACCTATAAACAAAAAAGCTAAAGGTTGTTACTTTTAGCTTTTTTTGTATAATCAACTTTTCTAATTAGAAGCCGGGCTTATTTTATAAAATCTATCAATAATAATAAATCACTAACAGTTTTTATTAACCAACTGCTCACTGTTACTGACCACTGAATACTAAAATCAATGCGCCTCCAACCAATTTTTTCCAATACCAATTTCAACATCCAACGGGACTTCAAGTTTAAACGCATTTTCCATTTCATATTTAATCATAGGTTGAATTTTATCCAATTCGGAGTTGTGTACATCAAAAACCAATTCATCATGAACTTGCAAGAGCATTTTTGATTTCCAATTTTCAGAGACTAATTTTTTATGAATATTTATCATTGCAATTTTGATGATATCGGCAGCTGAACCTTGAATTGGAGCATTAACAGCATTTCGTTCGGCACCACCACGAACAATCGCATTAGCGGAATTGATATCTTTTAAATAGCGACGTCTTCCCAAAACCGTTTGCACATAGCCATGATTACGAGCAAAGTCAACTTGCTCTGTCATATAAGATTTTAGTTTTGGATACGTTTTGTAATACGCATCAATCAAAGCGGCACTTTCGGAACGCGACAACGAAGTTTGATTACTCAAACCAAAAGCAGAAACGCCATAAATAATTCCGAAGTTTACTGTTTTTGCATTGCTTCGTTGCTCTTTGGTTACTTCTTCTAGCGGAACGTTGAATACTTTTGCGGCCGTACTTCTGTGAATATCTTCATTATTTTGAAAGGCTTTAATCATGTTTTCTTCACCAGATAAAGCAGCGATAATTCGAAGTTCTATTTGAGAATAATCGGCAGAAAGCAAAGTGTAATTTTCATCTCGGGCAATAAATGCTTTTCTGATTAATCTTCCGCGTTCAGTACGAATAGGAATGTTTTGCAAATTTGGATTGTTTGAACTCAAACGTCCGGTTGCCGCAACAGTTTGCATATAGTCGGTATGAACGCGTTTGGTTTTGGCATCTACTTGGTTTGGCAATGCTTCAATATAAGTACTTTGCAATTTTACCATTTGACGCCATTCCAAAATGGCTGCCACAATTGGATTGTCATTTGCCAAATAAGACAACACTTCTTCGCCGGTTGCATATTGGCCAGTTTTCGTTTTCTTTTGTTTTGCGCCACCAATTTTTAGTTTTTCAAATAATATATCTCCGAGTTGTTTTGGCGAAGCCAAATTAAATTTTTCTCCTGCAGCTTCGTAAATTTTTTGTTCAAATTCGTTGATTTCTTTTTGCATATCAATCGACATCGATTTTAAATAGTCGATGTCAAGATTGATGCCTTCCATTTCCATAGAAGCCAAAACAGGAATCAACGGAATCTCAATTTCTTCGAATAGTTTTTTGGTTTCGGCTTTGTCCAAAATCGGACTAAAAACTTCCTTTAATTGTAATGTAATATCAGCATCTTCGGCAGCATATTCTTTAATTTCTTCCATGTTGACATCGCGCATTGACAATTGACCTTTCCCTTTCTTGCCAATTAAAGTTTCAATAGATTTTGGCGAATATTTTAAATAGGTTTCACTTAAAACATCCATATTATGGCGCATATCCGGATTAATAAGATAATGCGCAATCATCGTATCGAATAATTTTCCTTTGATCTGAATTCCGTATTTCGACAAAACTTTCAAATCGTATTTGACGTTTTGACCGATTTTTTCAATGGATTCACTTTCAAAAAAAGGTTTAAATTTTTCCGCCAAAGTTTGTGCCTCTTCTTGATTTTCCGGAAACGGAATGTAAAATGCTTCCCCTTTCACCCAGGCGAATGACATTCCAACCAATTCAGCATTCAAAGCATCAATTCCAGTAGTTTCGGTATCAAAACATACCGAAGTTTGATTCGTCAGGTTTTGCAAAAATAAGTTTGTGCCTAATTCACCTTGAACAACTTGATATAAATGCGCCGTAGTTTCCATAGTTGCGTAATACGAATGCGGTTTTGGTTCGTCGTTTTCATCATCAGAAAAACCAAATAAATCAAACTGATTTTCGTTTGTTTTTTTAGCTATAGTTTTTTTCAACGTATTTTCTCCCTCTTCTTCGGAGTGGTTTGGGGCGAGGCTTCCATTGGTCTCAATTTCATCAAATTCTTTTCCGGTTCCAAACCATTTATCAAATTGCGCTTTCATTTGACGGAATTCCAATTCCATGAACAAAGCATCTGTTTTTTCTACATCGGGTTTTGACAATTCATAATCAGTAGCATCAAAAGTTACGGGACAATCCAGCATAATTCGAGCTAACTTTTTAGATAATATTCCGAGTTCGGCATTGGCTTCAATTTTGTCTTTAAGCGCGCCTTTCAGCTTATCGGTATTGGCCAAAAGATTTTCCATAGAACCGAATTCTTTTAATAATTTTTTTGCTGTAACTTCACCAACTCCAGGAAATCCAGGAATATTATCGGCAGAATCACCCATCATTCCAAGGTAGTCAATTACTTGTTCCGGATGTTCAATTTCGAATTTTGCTAAAACTTCCGGAATTCCCCATATTTCTATGTCGTTGCCCATACGAGCAGGTTTGTACATAAAAATATTTTCAGAAACCAATTGTGCAAAATCCTTATCAGGCGTGACCATAAAAACCTGATAATTTTCTTTTTCAGCTTGTTTGGCCAACGTTCCAATCAAATCATCGGCTTCAAAACCCGCTTTTTCGATAATCGGAATATGCATCGCTTTCAATAATTCCTGAATATAGGGAACCGCAATTTTGATAGCTTCGGGCGTTTCATCGCGATGCGCTTTGTATTCCTTATACATTTCATTACGATAATCGCTTCCGCCTTTGTCAAAGGCAACCGCTAAATGATCCGGTTTTTCACGCTTGATAACATCCATTAAAGCATTCATAAATCCCATAATGGCAGAGGTATCCATTCCTTTAGAATTGATACGGGGATTTTTTATAAAAGCATAATAGCCGCGAAAAATTAAGGCGTAAGCATCAAGAAGGAAAAGACGTTTTTGAGTAGACATTATTTACTATTTTGTGAATTGTAAAAATAACTAAAGTTTCAAAAAGGAACGTTTGTTTTTTACATAGAAATTAAATCAATGTTAAAATAAATTTAATAACTCAAATGGCTTTAACTTTCTTCGTTAATTTGTCAAAAATTAAAAAATGGCTTTTCGCTTGATAATTCTTTTCGTAATTATTGCCATAGTCGAGCTTTACTCTATTCAAGTAATAAAGACTGTTACAAAATCAAAATTGATATTGATTGTCTATGTTGTAATTTCTGTTGCGGCAATTGTATTTATTACTTATGAACTTATGAAGTTTGATCGAAGCGTCGGACAAACCAAAACAACATTGATTACTTTAGGATTATTACTTTTAGTATTGCTTCCAAAACTTGTTTTAACTTTTGTATTGCTTTTAGAGGATGTTACGAGAATTTTAATTGGAACAGTTACTCATTTCATGGGACATAATTCCGATAGTTTTTTACCTGAAAGAAGAAAGTTTGTTAGTCAGGTTGCTATTGGATTGGCAGCAGTTCCGTTTTTATCTTTGATTTACGGAATGACAATTGGCAAATACAATTACAAAGTAATTCGTCAAACTTTATTTTTCCCTGATTTGCCGGATGCTTTTGATGGTTTTAAAATCACTCAAATTTCCGATATTCATAGTGGTAGTTTTGATGATGAAAATAAAATAAGATATGCCATAGATTTAATTAATGAGCAAGAATCCGATTTGTTGTTGTTTACCGGAGATATAGTAAATGCCAAAGCGGATGAAATGCATCCTTGGATTGACATTTTTAAAGGCATAAAAAAACACGAATACGGAAAATATTCCGTTTTGGGAAACCATGATTATGGAGCTTATTTAGATTGGAAGTCAGAAAAAGCCAAAGCTGAAAATTTTGTTGCAATCAAAGATTTACACCGTCAAATTGATTTTAAATTGATGTTGAATGAAAACGTAAAAATCAAAAAAGGAAAAGATGAAATTGCCCTGATCGGTGTAGAAAACTGGGGGAAACATTTTGGCGAATTTGGCGATATTAATAAAGCTTCGGAAAACCTAATAGCAACGGATTTTAAAATTCTGATGAGTCACGATCCAAGTCATTGGGAATATATTGTAAAGCGACATCCGAAAAACATACAATTAACACTTTCAGGACACACACACGGTATGCAGTTTGGCATAGAAATTCCGGGTTATTTCAAATGGAGTTTGGCTAAATACATCTACAAACAATGGGCAGGATTGTATGAAGAATTTGGAAGATATGTGTATGTAAATCGTGGTTTTGGGTTTCATGC
Source organism: Flavobacteriaceae bacterium (assembly GCA_947456955.1). Classification (GTDB taxonomy): domain Bacteria; phylum Bacteroidota; class Bacteroidia; order Flavobacteriales; family Flavobacteriaceae; genus Flavobacterium. Next base: position 105,198 of record CANGTQ010000010.1, read on the forward strand.
TTATCCTGGTCGGGTTGGTATTATGCCTGAAATAACGGTTTTTGAACTAAAAAAAGGCAATATTGTAGCATAATTAGTTAAAAATGCTACATTTGTGCTTTACTATTTCTTTTAAACAAAAAAGAACTAAAAATATTTTGGTTTTATGTCAAAATTTGGAGAATTAATAAACGCTCAAGTTCCCGTTTTAATTGACTTTTATACGGAGTGGAACGAATCTTCTGTTTCTATGCATCCTGTTATCAGAGATGTTGCCGCTGCACTTGGAGATAAAGCAAAAGTCATAAAAATTGATGTAGATAAAAATCAGGAATTGGCAGATGCACTGCGCATTAAAGGATTGCCAACCTTGATGATTTACAAAGAAGGCCAAATGGTTTGGAGACAATCGGGCGAGTTGGATGCCAATACCATTATAGGTTTAGTTCAAGAACAGCTTTAATCAATTTTTGCACAAACAAATCCTTTTTCTTTTAGGAAAGCTAACGTTTTAGGCAAAGCATATTTTAGGTTTTGTTCCGCTTTTACATTGTCGTGAAAAACGATTATACTTCCGTTTACCACATTCTTTAAGACATTATCTAAACATTTTTCCGGAGTAATAGTTTGATCAAAATCGTAACTCAAAATATCCCACATTATTATTTTGTAGCCAAGTTTTCGTAATATTCTTGATTGCGATGGTTTTATTTTGCCGTAAGGCGGTCTAAACAATTCAAAAGTATCTCCCTTATCGCTTATTCCTTTTCCCTTATCCCTCATAAATAAAGAACACTTCCTGGTATTTTCAATATACTCATCTGTATCCGTTTCCCATCCATTTAAGTGATTAAAAGTATGATTGCCGACAGCATGATTGTCGTCAATGATTTTCTGAAAAATATCCGGATGCTTTTCAATATTGTTGCCAATGCAGAAGAAAGTGGCTTTGGCATCGTATTTTTTTAGCTGTTCCAATGTCCATTCCGTGATTTCGGGTATCGGACCATCGTCAAAAGTTAGGAATACTTTGTTTTCATTATTAGGAATATCCCAAACATAATTTGGAAAAATCCTTTTGACAACATAATTTGTTTTTACCCAGAAACTCATAGTGTAAAGATAACAATAAGGAGTGGTGCATAAAGGATTTTTTTAACCACATAGAGACATAGTTTTTATGAAAATAGTTAAGACGTTTCACTTTAGATAGTGAATCACAGCTTTTTTTCTATATTTCTATGTGGTTTATTTTTCTCATTCCAAATCTCTTCCGAAACGTGAAAATCGTTGCACGAAAGAATTAAAGACTGGTTTGTTTTTGTTGTAAAAAACCATATCGCCTCGGTCTTTCATCACCATTAACAAACTTCTGTAACGTTCAATATCTGTGATAATATCAGAGGCAATTCCGTTTTGAATTGATGGCTGAATATTGGAATAGTAGGTTAGATTTTGTTTGTATTTAGTCATTAATCGTTCTAACAATTCTCTGGCTTTTGTTTTTTCGCCAAGTTTATAATAGCCGCTTGCAAAGGGTTCCGCCATGGTGTAATAGCCATAGTAGTCCAATGGCATTTTGGTTAAAGCTAAATCGATAATCTTTTTAGCTTTCCCGGTTTTACCTTCGTTGATTAATTGTTCCATTAATCTAGCCATATTGGTTCGGTATGAAATACTGTTTTTACGAGTTTCTGGATCGTGATAGATGGTTGTTAAATCACCATTACCCCAACTCCATTTCAAAACGATGTCATTCATTTTCTCACTATCAATAGCACCCATATCGTATGGATTTTCTTTGTCGATAGGTGTTTTTATTGGCACTAATTTATAAACCAATCCGTCTAGTTGAAGATAATCTTTCATCCAAAGGTAATCGTCATCGCCAAAACTTCCGCCGGTAAAATATATTGGTCGTTTCCAATCATTATTTGCCAAAACATCCAAAGCCATCAAACGGTTTTTATACATGGCACTTCCTTTAATATCTAAGTCTATATAAGGAACTATCGAATCATAATACTTCGGATTAATTACCTTGTTCTTGATGATATTGTTTTTGTCAATAGGAATCCTGATTTTATTAGTTGGATAAAAATGGATGGTTTGTCCGTTTGACATTTCAACGGTTGATTTTGGGTTTTTAATAAAATCAATAAAATCTTTTATATCCCATCTTGCATCCGTTTTTGGAATATGAGCCACATAATCCAATTTATCACCAACGTATTCACTATGTTTAAATGATATAGGTAAGCCATCCGATTTATAGGTTTTTAATTTCATTTGGTCGATGTACCAATCAGTCATGAACAATTGGGTATTCACGATTTTGATATCGGTTCTTACGCCTTCAATTTCCTGAGCATACCAAAGCGGGAAAGTATCATTGTCGCCAATAGTATAAAGAATAGCATTTTGATCGCAAGATTCGAGGTAATTCTTAGCCATGGCAATAGCCGTGTATTTATTAGCCCGATTATGATCATCCCAGTTTTGAGATGCCATTAGAATTGGGGCAGCTAAAAGGCAGGCTCCAATTACAATAGGTCCAACTAATTTCGATTTTACTTTTTCAGCTATGATTTCATAAATGGCATAAACTCCAAATCCAATCCAAATAGCAAATACATAAAATGAACCAACCAATGCATAATCTCTTTCTCGAGGTTCAAAAGGTCTTTCGTTTAAGAATATTTTTAAGGCAATACTGGTAAATAAAAACAATGCCAATAACACATAAAAACTTTTCAAGTCTTTTTGTGCGTGATACATTAATCCAATTAAACCAATAAAGAAAGGTAAGAAGTAATACAGGTTTCTGCCTTTGTTGTTTTTAACATCGTCGGGGAGATTTTCCTGTGTTCCTTTTCCAAGATGGACTTCGTCTATAAACTTAATTCCGCTTAGCCAATTGCCGTCAAGATTGTCGTATTTTCCTTGAATGTCGTTTTGTTTTCCAACAAAATTCCATAACAAATACCTACCATACATATAGCCAAATTGGTATTCAATCATGAAGCTTAAGTTATCCCAGGTTGATGGTTTTTCTACGGTTATGTAATCACCATATTTTTTCAGGAAAGAAATATAATCCTCATTGTCAATTTTTTTCTGGGTGTAAGCAGTTTTAAATTCCGAAATTGTTTTGCTCATTTCGTCTTTTAACTGTCCAACTGCCATGGCAACTTGTTCTTCGCTTAAACTGTCAATGTCAACACCATATTGTGCCAAGTCTTCTTTATAAGGATAGTCTTCATTAAGTTTAACTTTTGGCACACCGGTAAATTGGATATAATTATCGATATGGTCGGTACTCCACAGACGCGGGAGAACTGCCTTTTGAGCATTGTCACTATTTTGTTCGGCATTTTTGTAATTATTTACAATAACATACTTTCCGGTTTTATAATCTCTTTCATAGTTCGGCGCTTTGTCTAAATAAGGTTCATCTTTGTCTAATCCGGCAAAAGCATCAGTGTATTGCGGGCCATAAAATAGCGGATTTACTCCATATTGTTCACGATTATAATAGGCCAAAACTTCAGCAGCATCAGAAGGTTTATTTTCGTTGATTACCACATTTGCATTGGCACGAATGGGTAGCATCATCCATGTGGAAAACCCAACTAATAGAAATACAAGACATAATAACCAAGTATTTATTTCAATTAAAAATGGTTTTTTTGTTTCATTTTTAAATGGGTCATCACCATATTCATTTGATTCAATATCTCCTCTTTTGAAGATTGAATAAATTATAAAAAATGGAATTATTTGGTAAAATCCACTTTTCCCGAAATCATGTAATCTTTTAGAAGTAGCAAAAATAAATATAAGAAGAGGGAATCTAATTAATATTTTTGGCAATGAATTTTCTATACTTAAATAATATTCAATAAAGATAAAATAAATCAATAAAATAGTTAATATTATTAAATATTCAGATCTAACTATTCTTCCATTACTATTAAAGTTGTAAAAATATTTATTGTTTTTTGGGATTCTGAAAAATTCTTGTAAACCAATTTCATTTTCCCTTGTAAATTTTAATCCAAAAGACAGCAAAAAAAACATCAATAAAAGTGCAATGATTGTTCCTGAGTTGAACGGCAGACCAATATCATTCACCATAAAGATTTCCATTTTTCCAAAGAAAGCCAAAGTATAAGGTAACAATAATTTGAAAATGAATAATAAGATGGCAACAATAATAATGTTGGCAATGATGAAATTTTTAACGGTAATGGTTTTGTAATTTTTAAAATAATATAAAAAGCCAATAGCAGGAATGGTTAGCAATGCCATAAAGTGAACACCAAACGAAAGGCCAACCAATAATGAAATTAAAAGCAACCATCGATTTCCTCTTGGGGTATGCATATCTTGTTCCCAACGTAACCCAAGCCAAAATAGAATAGCAATAAATAACGATGCCATAGCATATACTTCGGCTTCAACGGCGCTTGACCAAAAACTATCCGAAAAAGTAAAGGCCAATGAACCCACCAAAGAACTTCCCAGTATAACAATTGCTTTGCTTTTATCAATTTCGGTGTATTGAGAAACTATTTTTTTTAATAAAATGGTTGATGACCAAAACATAAACAAAATAGTAAATGCGCTGGAAAATACAGACAACATATTTACCATTAAAGCTATAGTTTCTTTACTTGTAGCAAACATGGCAAAGAAAGCACCCAAAATTTGGAACAATGGTGCTCCAGGCGGATGACCAACTTCCAGTTTTGCGGCAGTTGAAATATATTCGCCACAATCCCAAAAGCTCATAGTGGGTTCAACTGTAAGAGAGTACGTAATTAAAGCTATTGTAAATGTTGTCCATCCTAAAATGGTATTCCATTTATTGAAGTTAAAATTCATCATATACTATGAAATGAAAGGGTTTTATTTTAATGGTACAAAGAAACTAATTTTTTAACGCAATTAAACCTGCACGAACAAATTTTTCTACAATAGGTATCGGATTAAATACAAGTTTATTATCTGTCTAAATACAAATGATTTAAAAGGAAGTTTTATTTTTTTGGGGCAAATTGTTTGTGTAAAATAAAATTTGTACTAAATTTGCACCCGCATTAGCACTTATTGGTCTATGGTGTAATGGTAACACAACTGTTTTTGGTGCAGTCTTTCTAGGTTCGAGTCCTAGTAGACCAACAAAAAAATTCCTCTCAATGAGAGGAATTTTTGTTTTATAGCTTTATGAAATAAAATTTATATTTTAAAAGTTATCACCGGACGTAACGCATGATTTACTAAGTCTTCACTAATGCTTCCATTAAAAAAGTGTGAAAGTCCTTTTCTGCCGTGTGTACTAACACCAATTAAATCGGCACCGATATGGTCTGCAAAATGTAAAATTCCGTTTTCAACATTTACATCATTATAGATATTTATAGAGTATTTGTTTATGTTAAAATTAGAAACAAAATTTCTCATGATTTCTTCGGCAACATGAGTAGGCTTAAAAGTGCTAGGCGTATTAATCATAGCCAACTCTAATTCTGCACCAAATTTGTTAGCGATATCAACTACTTTGGTAAATGGTTTTTTTATTTCATCAGTAAAGTCAGAAGCAAAAACAAATTTATCTACATTAAATTCACCAGCATCTTTTTTAATAATTAAAACAGGGACATCCGAATTACGAACTACTTTTTCCGCATTAGAACCAATAAACATTTCTTTAAATCCACTAGCGCCGTGAGAACCCATTACAATTAAATCAACTTCATTTTTTTTACTGATGTTCATAATGCCATCAAACGCCAATTCAAATTGAATTACTTGAGATACTTTTAAACCATCAAGACATTCGTCATCCATCAAATCTTCTAATCTATTCATAGCCGCATTTTTGAAAAGCATAATTTCGGGAATATCGTGACCACTTCCTATTGCGTCTCCGGCTTGATGAGGTAATTCTAACATATGAAGAAGAATAATTTCCCCATTGTTTTTTTTAGCAATTTGAGCTGCAACTTTTAACGCATAATTGGCATACTCCGAAAAGTCTGTAGGAACTAAGATTTTTTTCATGATATAAAAATTTTAATTTTGTATAGTAAAATTATTACATTAAAGATAATATTTTTTTTGATACAACAAGATTTTTTGATTTACAAAAAAAAACCTATATTTGCGCCGTTATTTACCATTCAAAATTAAATAATGAGGGAAGCATTGCTTCCCTCTTTTTATACAACTATGGCATTTAGAGATAAAATTTTGGAGTTATTAGAAGAAGGATTAAAAGAAAAACCTTCTTTGTTTCTGGTAGATTTAACAATTACAGAAACATTCAAAGTAATAGTAACTTTAGATGGAGATAATGGTGTAAATTTGCAGGATTGTATCGATATAAGTCGTGCAATTGATAATAATTTAGACCGAGAAGAACAAGATTATGCTTTGGAAGTAGCTTCGGCTGGAGTTTCTACACCATTAAAAATGGTGAGACAATATCGAAAAAATATTGGAAGAACATTGAAAGTTAAAACAGCTACAGAAACAGTAGAAGCATTATTAGAGCAGGTTTCAGATGAAAGTATTGTGCTTTCTTGGACAGCAAGAGAACCAAAAAAAATAGGAAAAGGAAAAGAAACAGTAGAACATAAACGCGAAATTCCTTATTCAGATATAAAAGAAGCAATTGTTACAATAATATTTAATTAAATTAGGCATGGAAAATATTGCATTAATCGAATCATTTTCAGAGTTTAAAGATGACAAACTCATTGATCGAGTAACGCTTATGGCGATTTTGGAAGATGTATTTAGAAACGCAT
>CANGTQ010000011.1 GCA_947456955.1 Flavobacteriaceae bacterium
ACCGCAAAAATAAGCAATTTATTCGGAGCTATTTCCTGCTATCCGCTTCAATCTTTTTATTTTTTTTCTTTAAAAAAATAAAAAGGATTTTCACTATTATCAGGGCTATGGCATTGGTTTTCTTAAACTATAATTTGATTATATTTGCTCATATCATTTTCAAAAATGAACAAAAAATCTATAATTTTTATTCTATTATCTTTATTCTTTTTAAATCTTCATTCTCAAAAAAAGATGATTACACCAACTTATTTGCAAAAGGGCGACACAGTTGCCATCGTTTCTACCGCAAGAAAAAACATTGACGACAACTTAAAACCTACTATTGATTTACTCGAGGGTTGGGGATTGACAGTCAAACTTGGAAAAACCATAGGTTTAGATTATTACCAATTGGCAGGAACCGACGAACAACGCACGGCAGATTTTCAAGAACAAATAGACAATCCAAACATCAAAGCGATTTGGTGTGTTCGTGGTGGTTATGGTACGGTAAAAATTATCGATAAATTGGATTTTACCAAATTTAAACAAAACCCAAAATGGATTATTGGTTTTAGTGATGTAACCGTTTTGCATGGCCATTTGAATCGAATGGGAATTGAATCATTGCATGCTACCATGCCGGTTGCCATTCCGAGAGCGACTGATGAAGCCAAGAATTCGTTGTGTGCTGCTTTGTTTGGCGAGAAATTACAATACACTTTAGAATGTGACGCCTTGAATCATAATGGAAAAGCAAAAGGTGAATTGGTTGGTGGAAATCTTTCTATTTTATACAGTTTGCTGGGTTCTAAATCGGCGATTGATTGCGCTGATAAGATTCTTTTTATTGAAGACTTGGATGAATATTTATATCATGTAGACCGAATGATGATGAACCTTAAACGCAATGGGTGTTTGCAAAGTTTGAAAGGTATTATTGTTGGCGCCATGACGGAAATGAAAGACAACGAAATTCCATGGGGAAGAAATGCACTTGAAATCATTGAAGACAACGTCAAAGGATTAAACATTCCAATAATTTATAATTTTCCTGCTGGACATATCAGGGATAATAGGGCATTGATTTTTGGAAGACAAGTTTCGATGGAAGTCAATGAAAAAGAAAGTAAAGTAGTTTTTGAATGATTTTAAACATTAAGAAGTTAAGCAAAATTAAGGATTTCATTAAGCATTACACCTGAATACTGCGACTGAATACTGAACACTATTTACATGGCAGAACACAACGAACTTGGAAAATTTGGTGAAGAATTGGCTGTAGAATTTCTGCAACAAAACGGCTATGATATTCTAGAAACCAACTGGACATTTCAAAAAGCTGAGATTGATATCATCGCTCAAAAAGATAGCACAATAGCTGTTATTGAGGTCAAAACACGTTCGAGCATTGACTTTGGCTTGCCTCAGGATTTTGTGAAACCAAAGAAAATCCAATTGTTAGTCAAAGCCGTAAATGAATACATAGTTTCAAATGATTTAGATGTTGACGTTCGCTTTGATATAATTGCAATATACAAAGAAGACAATACTTATAAAATAGAACATTTTGAAGATGGTTTTTATCATTTTTAATTAAACAAATCTTAAAAAAATAATACAAAATTTGTTTTATACTGAATTTCAATAACTTTACAAAAAAATCCCTTTTTATACTATGAAAAAACACCTACTAGTAACCTCTTTGTTTTGTTTGGCAAATTTGTTTGCGCAAAATAAAGTAGCTGAAAAAGTGTCAGAATTGCAAGGCTTAAAAGCCAGCTTTAGACCAATTTCTGTTTTAACTGTAAATCCAAACACTATCGATAGCGATGTAAACAAAGTTGTTGATGGAGCAACTTTAGCCACAATAAAGTTCGAAAAAATCAACGAGATTGTTACTAATCAATATGGAACTATAGAATTAGAAATCCCATACCAAAACCAAAATATTTTGGTGCTTTTGTATAAAGTAAATCCTTTTTTAGAAGGGTTTCATGTAGACACAAATAAAGATAAAAACATCGGCTATCAAAAAGGAGTTTACTATCGTGGTATTATAAAAGGAGAACCTAATTCTGTTTCTGCTTTTAACTTTTTTAATGGAGAATTTAACGGAATCATTTCTAGTTCGGAATTAGGGAATATTGTTGTTGGAAAATTAAATAAAGTAAACAACCAATCTGACTATATTGTATACTCTGATGCTAAAATGAAAGTTTTAAATGATTTTGATTGTCATGTTAAAGATGACACAATTACTAACAATTCAGATGAACATCAAAATAAGAGTGGCAATGTTGTTAATAGTACACGATGTGTTTCCTTTTATTTTGAAATAGATAATAATATCTATATTCAAAACGGAAGCAATACCACAACCACTTCCAATTGGATGACTTCTCTTTTTAATAACATACAAACCCTTTTTGATAATGATGGAATCTCAACGGGATTAAAATCAATTTTTATATGGACAGATGCTGATCCTTATGAAGGAGTTGGAACCTCGTCGGGAACTTACCTAACAACTTTTAGGGATTTAAGACCTGTTTTTGATGGTGATGTTGGTCAATTAATAGGTATAGATCCAGGCGGGCTAGGTGGAGTTGCCTTTTTAAATACAATGTGTACACAAAATAATTACAGTTATTCAGATATCAACAGTCTAGTGTTTTCAATTGTGCCAATTTATTCTTGGCCTGTTCAAGTAATTACACATGAATTTGGACATTCTCTTGGTTCACCTCACACTCATAGATGTTCGTGGAATGGAAATAATACTTCTATTGATGGTTGCGGAACACAAGCAGGATTTACAGAAGGGAGTTGTTCAATAGGACCAATTCCTTTGCCAGCTGATAAAGGAACTATAATGAGTTATTGCCATTTAATTTCAGGAGTTGGAATCAGTTTTAACAACGGATTTGGTCCACAACCAGCAGCTCTCATCTTAAATAATGTCAATAATAAAACTTGTTTGGCTTTTGATTGTATGAGTAGTTGTCCTAATACAATAACCGAAGTCACACAGTCAAATATTACAAGTTCTTCTGTTTTAGTTTCATGGACAGATATAGGATCAGCAACCTCATGGCAGGTTTCAGCAACGCCATTTGGATCGACTAATATTATTTGGAATACAGTTACAACAAATACTTACACCGTAACTGGTCTTAACCCGAATGTATATTATCAAGTAAGAGTAAGACCATTTTGCAGCGGAATTGAACCTGCGCAAATGGAAAATATTATAGCTACTTCAGCAATAAACGACTGTTCTCAAACCCCATTTACTGATACAGGTGGAACTACGGATAATTACACCGATATGGAAACTTGGACGAGAACTTTTAGACCTAATAATCCTGGATTAAAAATAAGAATCAATTTTATTAGTTTTAATCTCGAGGCTAATTATGACTATTTATACATCTATAATGGGCCAGATGAATTTTCAGCGCCATTAACACCTAACGGATTAACAGGTACTTCAAGCCCGGGAATATTCAACTCTACTGCTTTTGATGGATCTTTAACGGTTAAATTTGTCTCTGATGAGGCTGAAGTTCGATCGGGTTGGAATGCCACTATAATTTGCACCGGAACATTAGGTGTTGAAGACGCGGATTTCTTGGATTATAGTTATTATCCAAATCCAACAACCGGAAATGTAGCTATCACTTCAAAAGATGCCATTACCGAAGTTATCGTTTATAACGTTCAAGGCCAATTGTTATATAACCAAAAAATGAATGAGTTAAGTACTAATGTTGATATCTCCCAATTTGCTTCCGGAACGTATTTTTTCAAATTAAAGATTAATAATAAAGAAGCTAATTTCAAAATATTGAAAATGTAGATATAGGTTTAACCATATAAGTCATTTAAGTTTCATTTAAGTAAAAGGCGTTTCAATTTTAGTGAACGCCTTTTTTGTAGACTTTTTTTCTTTTTTTACTTATAGGGTTCAAAACCTATTATTGTTTCATCAACTCCATAAACTCCAAGGCTCTGTTTATAGATTTTACATTCTCAAAAGTGATGAGTAATCGCAGCCCGTTTTTGGTGTCTTTCTCTTTCATTTTACAAATGTTCCCATGCTGTTGAACAAATTGTAACATGTGTCTAAATTGCTTCGAATTGTAATAATCCGATTGCTGATCGCCCACAAAATAGCCTATCAATTTTCCCTGCTTCATGATGATTTTTTCGATTCCCATATGGGTAGCAATCCATTTGATGCGGATACTGTTTAATAAGGCGCTGGCTTCTTTTGGCAACGGACCAAAACGGTCAATTAGTTTGTTTTCGTAGGCCAATAAACCTGCTTCATCTTTAACGCTCCCTAGTTCATTATACAAATTCAAACGTTCCGTAATGTTATTAATGTATTCGTCTGGGAATAGTAATTCGAAATCGGTGTCAATCTGTAATTCTTTTACATATTCCTTATTTTCATACGCATTCCCGTCATCGTATAAGTCTTTGAATTCGTTTTCTTTTAACTCTTCGATAGCTTCATTCATGATTTTCTGATAGGTTTCAAAACCGATTTCATTGATAAATCCACTTTGCTCTCCACCTAGTAAATCTCCGGCGCCACGAATTTCCAAATCCTTCATGGCAATGTTAAATCCGCTTCCCAATTCACTGAATTGTTCCAATGCCTGAATACGTTTCCGTGCATCATCAGTCATCACCGAATAAGGAGGACAGATAAAATAACAGAATGCTTTTTTATTACTTCGCCCAACTCGACCACGCATTTGATGCAAATCGGACAACCCAAAATTATTCGCATTATTGATAAAAATTGTATTTGCATTGGGTACATCCAAACCACTTTCGATAATAGTTGTCGCCACCAAAACATCGAATTCGCCATTCATAAAACCAAGCATCAGCTCTTCTAATTTGTTGCCTTCAATTTGGCCGTGACCGATTCCAACGCGGGCATCAGGAACCAATCGCTGAATCATTCCGGCAATTTCCTTGATGTTTTCGATTCGGTTATTGATAAAGAAAACCTGCCCGTTTCTTTGAATTTCATACGAAACAGCATCACGGATTAATTCTTCATTAAAACCAACAACCTGTGATTCGATAGGATAACGGTTTGGCGGAGCCGTTGTGATAACCGATAAATCACGGGCAGCCATCAACGAAAACTGTAAAGTTCTAGGTATTGGAGTTGCTGTCAAAGTCAGCGTGTCAACATTGGCCGCAATGGTTTTCAGTTTGTCTTTTACGTTTACGCCAAACTTTTGTTCTTCATCCACAATCAGCAAGCCTAAATCTTTGAAGACTACATTTTTATTCACCAATTGATGCGTTCCTATCAGAATATCTAATTTTCCGGAAGCTAAATCTTCTATTGTTTTTGCTTTTTCTTTAGCTGTTCTGAAACGATTTAAATAGCCAATATTGACCGGCATGTCTTTTAACCTTTCGGTAAACGTTCGGTAATGTTGGTACGCCAAAATAGTAGTGGGCACTAAAACGGCAACCTGCTTACTATTATCGACCGCTTTAAAAGCCGCTCTAATGGCCACTTCCGTTTTTCCGAAACCTACATCACCACAAACCAATCGGTCCATTGGACGATCTTTTTCCATATCGGCTTTGACGTCTTGAGTCGCTGTAATTTGATCGGGAGTATCTTCATATATGAAGGAACTTTCCAACTCTTTCTGCAGATAACTGTCAGGTGCGCAGGCAAAACCTTTTTCCAAACGTCGCTTTGCATAAAGCTGTATCAAATTAAAAGCAATGTGTTTGACACGTGCTTTGGTTTTTTGTTTTAAGGTTTTCCAGGCATTTGAACCGAGTTTGTAAATCTTTGGCGGTGTCCCGTCTTTTCCGGTGTATTTTGAAATTTTGTGTAACGAATGAATGCTTACATAAACAATATCATTATCGGCGTAAGCGAGTTTTATCGCTTCTTGTGTTTTGCCTTCAACTTGTATTTTCTGCAATCCGCCAAACTTACCAATTCCGTGGTCGATGTGCGTTACATAATCGCCAACAGACAAGGAATTCAATTCTTTTAGCGTAAGCGTCTGCTTTTTTGAATAGCCGTTTTTAATGTTAAATTTATGGTATCGTTCAAAAATCTGATGGTCAGTATAACAGGCAATTTGGTTTTCTTCGTCAATGAAACCTTGGTATAAAGAGGAAACCATCGTATGATATTGCTTGCGTACATTCTCGTGATTGGTTTCGTCTAAGCTTTCAAAAATATCATGAAAACGATTGGCCTGCGCTTCATTGGAACAGAACAAATAATTGGTATACCCGTTAAAATGATTATCACTCAAATTGTTCAGCAGCAAGTCAAATTGCTTGTTGAAGGAAGGCTGAGGTTGTATGTGAAATTCAAACGTTTTTGTTGTTTTGAAAAAAGGTTTATTCGACAATTCGATGATAGAAAAATCCAAAGCCTTGCGTAAAAATGTTTCCTGATTCAAGAACAAATGTTCTGGTGAAGCGTGCTTTACCTCTTTAGAAAGTTTGTCAAAAGTTTCTATCGCTTTGCTAAAAAGTTTGTCTAATTGCGAAGTCAGAAACTCGGTGTTTTCAATACACAAAACGGTTTTATCACTGATATATTCTAAAAAACTTTCACGTGTCATTACGACATTTGAGGAATCGATGAATTTATTTTCCAGATTGGGAATAATGGTAATCTTAGTTTGCTTTTCAAGCGAAAGTTGGGTTTCGACATCAAAGGTTCGGATGCTATCTACTTCATTACCAAAAAACTCGATACGATACGGATTGTCATTCGAAAAAGAAAACACATCCAAAATTCCGCCACGAACAGAAAATTCTCCGGGTTCTGTAATGAAATCAACGCGTTTGAATTCGTATTCAAACAACACCTCGTTGATAAAATCGATGGTAACGGTTTCGCCAACGGAAATTTTCAAGGTGTTTTTTTCGAGGTCTTTTCGGGTAACCACTTTTTCAAAAAGCGCTTCGGGATACGTAACAATTACGGCTGGTTTTTTGCGTGAATTGATTCGGTTCAACACTTCGGAACGTAATAGAATATTAGCGTTATCGGTTTCTTCAATTTGGTACGGACGTCGATAAGAGCTTGGATAAAACAACACGTCATTTGCGCCAATCATTTGTTCCAAATCGTTTAAATAATAGGCTGCTTCTTCTTTTTCGTTAAAGATTAACAGAAAAGGTTTGTCGCTTTGCTTGAAAATTGCCTGAAATACAAATGAAAATGATGAGCCCAAAAGTCCTTTTAACTGTATTGTATTTAAAGGATATTGATCCGCCAGTTCGCTATCGCTCGTGCAAAGTGTATCTACTATTTGTTTGACTTTCGTCGAATGGAGATAACCGTTGTATAATGAAGTTAAACTCAAACTTATTTTATAATTTTTAGTTCTGGATTGTTCGGAATAGCTCTGGTAGTATCTAACATTCGTATCATATCGCCTTCGCCATCTTCCATTTTGATTTCGCTTTTACGTTTGATTTCGTCCAATTGCCATTGCATTGAAGCAACTTCGGCATTAATTTCTTGTGCTAATTGTACAATCTTTTTATCGGGAATTTGATTTAAATGAATGTATAAATTTATAGCATTGATTTTGGTGGTTATTACGGCAATTCTGCTTTTTATTTCTGGCAGATTGTACTTTATAGGAATGTTGTTGTTTAATTCTGCGGTTCTTTTGGAAAGTGTTTTGGCTTTTTGCTGAAAGGCCCCAATGCTACTTTTGGGTTTTTGTCCTAACTCATTCAGAAATACGCGCCATTCTACCCAATTGGTAGTCAATTCTCTTGCCGTTTCGTTTATGGGTTGTGCATTGAAGTTCCAACCTTTATTGATATTGGTAAATATAGCATCTCTTTTCAGCATTTCTTTTTTTTGTTCCAAGGCACGAACTTTTGGGTCTTCCTGGCAAGAAGAAAGAAATACCAATAGCAATAGTAATGTCGAAAAAGATAATTTCATGGAAAGGCATTAAAGACACAAAGGTACAAAGGTAAAAGGAAACTTTAGTAAGATGTAGTTAAAGGGATTATAATTTTATTAAAAAGAAAACAGCAGTTTAGCAGAAGTTACTTTTTGTAAAAAAGGTATCTTTGCGGAACAAATAAACAGCACTACTACATGAGTACAAAAATCCTAATCATCGGAGCTTGCGGGCAAATTGGAACCGAGCTGACACAAAAGCTAAGAAGCATTTATGGCAATGACAATGTTATTGCTTCCGATATCAGAAAACTGAATAACGACATTGTAAATAATGGTATTTTTGAAGTGGTAAATGCTTTAGATTACAATCAGATTGAGCATTTAATTGAGCAATATCAAATTACGGATGTTTATTTGATGGCAGCTTTGCTTTCGGCAACGGCAGAAAAAAATCCGGCATTTGCCTGGGATTTGAATATGAATTCGTTGTTTCACGTTTTGAATCTGGCGAAAGCCAAAAAGATAAAAAAGATATTCTGGCCATCGAGCATCGCTGTTTTTGGACCAACAACACCAAGAATTAATACGCCACAATATACCATCATGGAACCAACAACCGTTTACGGAATTAGTAAACAAACGGGCGAAAGATGGTGTGAATATTACCATCATGTTTACGGTGTGGATGTGAGAAGTATTCGTTATCCGGGTTTGATTAGCTGGTCGACTGAACCTGGCGGCGGGACGACAGATTATGCCGTTGATATTTATCACAAAGCTTTGAAAGACGGAAAATACGAATGCTTCCTTTCTTCAGCAACGGCTTTGCCAATGATGTATATGGATGATGCTATTAGAGCTACGATAGAAATCATGCAGGCATCAAGTGAGCAAATTAAGATTCGTTCTTCTTATAATTTGTCAGGGATAAGTTTTACACCAGCTGAAATTGCTGAAGAGATTAAAAAACATATTCCTGATTTTACGATTTCCTGTAAGCCGGATTTTCGTCAGAAGATTGCCGATAGTTGGCCTGCTTCTATTGATGATAGTTATGCCAGGGAACACTGGCATTGGAAGCATAAATTTGGTTTAGCTTCGATGACAAAAGAAATGTTAGAACATTTGAAATAATTATTTTCTTCCTTTCAAATCAATAATCAAAGCATCTTCTATAGGTGCTTTAATTTTTATTACTTCATCGGTGTTGTCATTCGGAAATGTCATAGATAAGACATAGTGCTTTATTTTCCATTGATTGTTCACAAATACAAGTACCCCTGAACCCCGACAGATTTTCATTTGGGTGTCAAGTAATTCGTCAAACCAAGCTGTTTTTTTATCTTCACTAAAGTAGATATGTCTTTCTAATGCTTTAAAACTCCATGCTTTGCCTTTATCAAAATAAGGTTTTGCATAAGCCTGAAAAGCAGGTTTAGTCCAGTTTTCGGTAGCATCAGTTCCTATAAAAACAGCATCATCCGTCATGGCATCAAAGTAGTTTTTGAAGTTAGCTTCAGCAGCGGCTTTATGCCAAGCGTCAAGTGTGTTGTTGATTTCTGCTTTGAGATTATCTTGTGCTACAATATTGGTAACCCAAAAGGAGAATACTATAAAAAAAAGATTTTTTTTCATAAGAATTGTTTTGTTGTTATAGTTTATCATTGTAATTTAAAACTATGAAGTAAATATAGTATTTACAATTGTTATTCTATGCTATTAGTTTTTGTATTTTTATAAATTAAATAAACAAAAGTTGAATGAACAATACTAGATTATACGGGCGCTTTCTAATGCTTTTTGTGCTGAGTGTTTCTTTGACTGGTTGGTATTGTGTCAACAAAGAGAATAAAGAAATTGCTACAGTAAGGAATAAGGAGGTGTCTTTTCCCTTGTCTTTTGACAGTACTTTAGTAGCCACATTTTATGCCAAATACCCAAAATTGATTTTGTATAAAAAGCAAGTCGTTTCCATGTATCAAAAAAACAGTTATAATTTTATTTGGTATGATAAAAAAGGCAGAAAAGAAACTGCAGATGTGATCTACAATAAAATAAACAATCTATTTGAGGACGGAGTACTTAGTAAAGTGCCCTATAAAGAAACGCTAGATGCATTGTTTCAAAAAACTTCTGCAAAACCAGATATAGATGTTGAGTTGTTCTTGTCAAATTATTATTTCTACTATGCAAATAAAGTACTGCAGGGAATTGACGATACAAAATCTGACGAATTAGGTTGGTATTTGCCTAGAGAAAAAAAGTCCTATATTACTTATTTAGATTCTTTATTGGTTGACCCAAAACTCATTGACAAAAAAGAGCGGCATATTGAGCAATACTATAAAATGAAAACCGTTTTAAAAAGATACAGAGACATCGAACAAAAAGGCGGTTGGAATGCCGTTACTGTTCCCGCTAACTTTGTCTCAATTAAGCCTGGAGACAGTTCAGATGTTGTAGCTAAAATCAGAACACGATTGTTTTTAACTGGAGACATTGACGTCGATTCCGGGAATAAATTATACGGCTATTCGCTTCAACAAGCTGTTTTGAAATATAAGAAACGTAATGGATTTGCATTGGATAAGACTATTCTACAAAAGCACATAAATGAAATGAATGTACCTGTAAGTAGTCGCATCAAAACCATTATTGTTAATATGGAACGCTGCCGATGGGTTTCTACAGATATTGGCAAAGCCAAAGAATTTATTGTGGTCAATATTCCGTCCTATCGGTTGACCTATTTTAAAGAAGGGAAGGTTGCATTGGAGTCTAAAGTAGTGGTTGGAACCGCCTTAAATAAGACGGTAATTTTTAGCGGCATGATGAGTTACATTGTGTTTAGCCCTTATTGGAATGTGCCAAAGAGTATCTTAATAAAAGAAATCCTTCCTGCAATTAAAAAAAATAAAAGTTATTTGTCAAAACATAATATGGAATGGCATAAAGGTAATGTCAGACAGAAACCGGGCGTTGACAATTCTTTAGGTTTAGTGAAGTTCCTATTCCCTAACAATAATAATATTTATTTACACGATACTCCATCAAAACGGTTATTCAATGAAGAGAAAAGAGCCTTTAGTCATGGCTGTATCCGAGTAGAAAAACCTAAAGAGTTAGCCAATTTAATTTTGCAAGAAGATACTAATTGGACCCCTGAAAAAATAGATGCCGCTATGAATAAGGGAAATGAATCTTGGTACACACTCAAAAATAAAATTCCAGTTTATATTGGTTATTTTACTGCTTGGGTTGATAATGATGGCGCCATCAATTTCTATAAAGATATTTATGAAAGAGATGAGCAATTAGCTGCTATGTTATTAGAAGAATAAAGCTTTTATTTTTCTGAACCATTTTCTGCAACGCTATCAGGTCAATTGATTTAAAATTGGAAGGGGAACCCGAATATTCTGAATAGATAATCGTTCCAGCGCTTGGCGAGGTTGCGAATTTCGGAACTGATTATTTTCTGTTAAAGATAAAATTTCTTGCGAAATATAAACGTGAATTTACTACAAAATTCGCAATCTTGCCAAACAAGTGTTAGCAATAGTGTTTATCTTCAGAAGTTTTATTAATTCAATCGATTTTTGTTCTTATGTTTCGTGTTGTCCGACTTTAATAACTATTCCGTTTTTGAATTCTATAACTAATACGTCTGGGTCAATTCCGAAAAGTTGTGGTTTAAAGCCTAAATAATAATTCCATAAATCACTATCATCAGTATTTTCTTCGTCTCCAAGAATTTGTTTTACTTCTGCTTTAGTTTTTCCAATTAACATTTCACTTTCAATTATTTCTTCTGAAAGCTCATACCTTTTTTCTTTATCGCTTATCCATTTTTGTCTGTCGAAGTCTTTAGATGGATAGTAACTTATACTGAAAATCCAAAACATAATTATTCCAACATAAATTAAAGGTGTCGCAATTATTGTCGCAACCAAAGTTGTAATATTCAGTTTTTTTCGGTCTTTAATATGTTTTCTGAAAATCCAGCGCCAAATGAAAAATGTTGGAATTGCTAAAATCAGAATAATGAAATAAACTTCAATGCTTATTCCAAAAAATTCAGGTATAATTAAAAGTAATTTCATCAATATATTTCTGTTTTTATCATCTGCATTTTTTAGCAAACTAAATCACTACACAGTCCGGAATGAAAAGTGTTTCAGAAGTAAGGTTTTTGATTTATTCCTTGTTATAAAAAGCTATTTTGGCTTCTCATATTTAGCCTTTATTGAGCAAATTAGATAACTGTGTCAATCTATTTCATAGAACAGTTAATATAATTCGAATTTGATTACCAAATCTTTACTCTTTTATTTGGCTCAATATACATACCATCCCCTTGTTTGATATCAAACGCACTATAGAACGTATCCAAGTTTAACAAAGGCACATAGGCTCTGTACATTCCAGGTGAATGTGGATCGGTTTTTACCTGGTTTTTCAATGCTTCATCTCGCATTTTACTTCTCCAGATAGTTGCCCAGGAAATAAACAATCGTTGTTCTGGAGTGTATCCATCTATTAATCCCGGATTCCCATTTTCTTTTAAATACAATTGCAGTCCATCATAAGCCGCATTTATTCCACCTAAATCTCCGATGTTTTCACCCAAAGTAAATTTTCCGTCAACATGAGTTCCCGGCAACGGTTCTAAAGCAGAATATTGATCTGCCAATGCTGTACCTAATGCTGTAAATTGTTTCAAATCTCCTTCAGTCCACCAATCTACAAGATTTCCTTCTGCATTGTATCTTGAGCCTTCGTCATCAAACCCATGTGAAATTTCGTGACCGATAACCGCACCAATTCCTCCATAATTTACAGCTTCGTCTGCCTGATAATTGTAAAAAGGAGGCTGTAATATCGCAGCCGGGAAAACAATCTCATTATACGATGGATTGTAGTAAGCATTAACCGTTTGAGGCGACATTCCCCATTCTGTTTTGTCTACTGGTTTTCCTTGTTTTTCTAGATCTTTTTTCCAATTCCATTCAGAAACATTTCTTACATTGTCAAAATAGCTTCCGCCTTCGTCTGGACTTTTAACCGTTAAAGCAGAATAGTCTTTCCATTTATCTGGATATCCAATTTTGATTGTTATACCGTTTAATTTTTGAATAGCTTTTGTTTTAGTTTCTGCAGACATCCAAGTTAAGTTGTTGATTCTGTTTTCATATGCTCGAATAACATTTTTAATCATTCTGGCTGCTTTCTCTTTTGCTTCTTCTGGGAACATTTTTTCAACATATAATTTACCTAATGCTTCTCCAACAGTTCCATTAACTATTTGAAGCGCTTTTTCATGACGAGGTCTTTGTTTTAATGCACCAGTTAACGTTTTCCCGTAAAATTCCCAGTTTGCTGTTTCAATATCAGTTGACAATGTCGAAGCAGATCTTCTTATCAACATCCAACGCATGTATTCTTTCCAGTCTTCCACTTTATTTTCGGTAAAAATGGTTTGCAAAGCAGCCATGTAACGTGGCTGACTTACGACAATAGTATCTAACTTTTTAAATCCAACTTCACCTAAATACGTATTCCAATCAATAGACGGAACCATTTTTTGCAAGTCAGCAATCGCTGTTGGATTGTATTGTTTTCTGGCATCTCTTCTTTCAACTCTATCCAGTCTTGGGCTTGACATTGCTGTTTCTAAAGCTAATATTTTAGCCGCATTTGCTTTTGCTTGTTCTGGTTTTTCTCCTATGAACTGTAACATTCTTGCTACATGAAGAACATATTTCTCTCTTTTTTCTTTTGAATCTTTATCATCTGAAACATAATAGTCTCTATCAGGTAACCCTAATCCGCCTGGTCCAAGACTAACTACATTTCGGTTGCTGTTTTTATCATCTGCTCCAATTCCAACCCCAAAGAATCCAACGCCGCCACCTTTTGCTTCTTCCTGCATCATCAATTTTTGCAGATCAACCATGTTTTTAACCGCATCAATCTTTGCTAAATATGGAAGTATAGGATCAATCCCGTACTTGTTTCTTGCTACAGTATCCATGGCAGCTTTATACATATTTATGGCTTTTCCTTGATCAGTATTTGAACCATATTTTGGATTTTTGGCAGCTTCGTTTAATATAGCCAGTGCATCTTTATCGGTGTTTTGACGCAATTCATCAAAACTTCCCCAGCGGGTTTTATCTGCTGGAATTTCAGTGTTTTTTAACCATGTCCCATTTACAAAATTAAAAAAGTCGTTTTTTGGACTTACTGTTTTGTCCATTAAAGACAAATTAATTCCGGGTGCTTTTTGCTGAGCATTAATCTGATAAGTGCTTGTAAAAAGAACTATTGTCATCAATGATTTTGAAAGGATAGTGAACTTCATAAATAGATGGTTTTTTTTAATTTATACAAATTTATTCTTTCTGAGTAAAGAACTATTTTTTTTAACAAAAAAATTAGTCTTATTTGCTTTCGATGTGTTAGAAAGAACATCTTGCTTTTGTACTTTTGCAGAAAAAAGAATGCTTGATATCATAAAGAAATATAGGATTTTTATTGGAACTTTTGTGGTTTTTTCTATCATAACCATATCGTTGTTTTACAATGTATTAAACCCAAGTAAAAAGTTGCCTATTTATAATCCCGCCGATGTTAATCCTGAATTAGTCGATTCAACCGTCCAATATATTGCTCGAGAACATAAGATTGCGGACTTCTCATTCATCAACCAAAACGGGAAAGTCATCACACAAAAAGACTACGAAGGGAAAATTTATGTTGCCGATTTTTTCTTCACAACTTGTCAGTCCATTTGCCCAATTATGACCACTAACATGGTCGATGTTCAAAGAGCCATTTTAAATAATCAAAAAGTGCTGCTGCTTTCTCATACAGTAACTCCGGAAATTGACAGCGTGCCTGTTTTGAAAAAATATGCGCTCGAAAAAGGTGTTATTGACTCCAAATGGAACTTGGTTACGGGAGACAAAAAAGAAATTTACAGCATGGCGCGAAAATCCTATTTAGCTGTAAAATTGGGTAAACCAAATGAATTGTATGATATGGTTCACACCGAGAACTTTGTACTAGTTGATGCTCAAAAACGAGTTCGTGGTTTTTATGACGGCACCAAAAAAGAAGAAATCAATCGCTTAATTGAGGATATCAATTGGCTTTGTGAAAATGATAAAAAGTAGTTAAACTGATATTAATTATTTTATATTCTCATTTATACTTACTTTTGTAATCTTAATTCAATCTAAATAAGCATTGAAAACCACTGTTGATTTATTACATATTGGAGACATCGCCAGAATTACGAATGTTGATTTGGACAAAATACCGCTAAAGCTATTAGAAATGGGTTGTTTTCCAGACAATACCTTGGAAATTGTCCAAATAGCTCCGCTAGGCGACCCAATTTATTTGAATGTAAATAATGGTTCACATTTGGCAATCAGAAAAGAAATGGCTCGTGAGATTGAAGTTGAAATCGATGAGAAATAATTTGTCATGAGCATCCAAAACATCACTGTTGCTTTAATTGGAAATCCAAATACCGGAAAGACTTCGGTGTTCAATCAATTGACTGGATTAAAGCAACAAGTGGGAAATTATCCGGGGATAACCGTTGAAAAAAAATTGGGCTTTTGTAAATTAACCAATACCATCAAAGCCAATATACTTGATTTACCCGGAACTTATAGTTTGAATGCCAGTTCAATTGACGAAAACGTAGTTATTGAATTACTACTCAATAAAAACGACAAACTTTTTCCAGATATTGCCGTTGTAATTACCGATGTTGAAAATTTAAAGCGAAACCTTTTACTATTTACACAAATAAAAGATTTAGAAATACCAACAATTCTTGTCATTAACATGGCAGACAGAATGAAATCAAAAGGAATTTCGCTTAATATTACACATCTTGAAGAACAATTAAAAACTAAAATTGTTTTAGTCAGCACAAGAAAAGGTTATGGAATTGACGAACTGAAAAATCAAATTGTCGATTATAAATCATTGTCAACTGAGCCATGTTTGAACGCATCAAGCATTGATGAAGAATATTTCAATAAACTCAGAAAAGCTTTTCCGAATCAATTGTTGTACAAACTTTGGTTAGTGATTACACAGGATGTGAATTTTTTGAATTTGGAACGTAATGAAATTCGAAATTCGTTCACAAAATCGCATTCCGATTTAAAGCGTTTGCAGCAAAAAGAAACCATAAAACGATACCAGTTTATCAATGAGACCTTGAAAATTGGACTAACCATTGATAGCACAAACGCTACAGATTTGCGTTCCAAATTAGACAAAGTTTTAACGCATAAAATTTTTGGTTACGCTATTTTCTTTGCTATTTTACTTCTTATTTTTCAATCGATTTTTGATTGGTCAAGTGTTCCAATGGATTTTATCGACGCTACATTTGCCGATTTGGCAAATTATGCCAAAACCCATCTTTCTGAAGGAGAATTTACGAATCTTATTTGTGAGGGAATTATTCCTGGCATAGGTGGAATCGTGATTTTTATTCCACAAATTGCGTTTCTTTTTATGTTTATTTCTGTACTTGAAGAAAGCGGCTACATGAGTCGTGTGGTTTTTTTGATGGATAAAATCATGCGCCGTTACGGACTTTCTGGCAAAAGTGTGGTGCCTTTAATTTCTGGAACTGCATGTGCAATTCCGGCAATTATGAGTGCCCGAAATATTGAAAATTGGAAAGAACGATTAATTACTATTTTGGTTACGCCATTTATAACCTGTTCCGCACGTTTACCGGTTTATGCTATATTAATTGCTTTGATAATTCCAAATAAACGCTTATTTGGTGTTTTAAGTTTGCAAGGCGCTACTTTGATGATATTGTATCTTTTAGGTTTTGGAATGGCAATTTTTTCGGCTTATATTTTAAATAAAATTTTAAAGGTAAAAACCAAATCGTACTTCATAATAGAAATGCCTAACTATAAATTGCCGCTTTTTAAAAATGTTGCCATAAACGTAATTGAAAAAACAAAATCTTTTGTTTTTGGAGCAGGAAAAATCATTTTGGCTATCTCAATTATTCTCTGGTATTTGGGTTCACATAGTTCAAATGCCTCTTTTAAAAATGCTGAAAAAATAGTCGCCGAAAAAGCGAAAGCTGAAGGCAAAGTTCTTGAAAAATCGGAACTTGAAAATATAACCAGCACTTATAAATTGGAGAATTCATACATCGGAAAAATTGGAAAAACAATTGAACCCGCTATCAGACCTTTAGGTTATGATTGGAAAATTGGCATAGCTGTAGTTACTTCCTTTGCGGCTCGTGAAGTTTTTGTCGGAACATTGGCAACAATTTACAGTGTTGGAAACAACAATGATGATAGCACAATTAAAAGTAAAATGCAAGCCGATGTTCGTGCTGACGGGACAAAAATATTCAACTTCGCAACAGGTGTTTCCTTATTGCTTTTTTATGCTTTTGCAATGCAATGTGCCAGTACGCTTGCCATAACAAAAAAAGAAACCAACACATGGAAATGGCCAATTATTCAATTGGTTTTTATGAGTGGATTTGCATATATAACAGCATTAATCGCTTATCAATTTCTGAAATAAATCTTTTTACTTAATACATTAAAATTATTTTAAAAAATATTATTTATATTTTGTCTAAATAAATATAAAGAGTATTTTTGCCGCATAGAATTAATCTAAATAACAAATGCGCCTACTATATTTTATCCTTCCCTTATTGATTTTTGTCAATACTAGTTATGCTCAAGACAAATTCGATATTGAAGAAAATGATACTGTCAAAAAACTTGCACCAGTGATCATTATTACACAACAACAAAGTCCGGATAGAATGCCTGAAACTAAAGACAATGTGTTATTCTCTGGGAAAAAGAACGAGGTGTTAAAACTTTCAAACATTAATGGAAATTTAACCAATAATAATGCAAGAGAAATTTTTGCCAGAATTCCCGGTGTAACCGTATGGGAAAACGAAGGTTCGGGAATTCAAATCAATGTTGGAGTGAGAGGCTTAAGCCCAAACCGAAGCTGGGAATTAAATACCAGACAAAACGGCTATGATATTTCATCCGATGTTTTTGGTTATCCAGAAGCGTACTACAACCCTCCATTAGAAGCGGTTGAAACTATCGAATTGATTCGTGGTGGTTCTTCGTTACAGTTTGGACCACAATTCGGAGGAATGTTGAACTATGTTCTAAAAAGAGAAACCAAAAAGAAATTCTCATTTGAAACTCAAAATACGGTTGGAAGTTATGGTTTGATGAGTTCATTTAATGCCATTGGTGGAAAGTTTAAAAAGTTCTCCTATTATGTATACAATCATTCTCGTAGCGCCGATGGATGGAGAGAAAATAGTGATTACACCGTTAGAAATTCACATGTTTTTGTAGAATATCGTTTTACAGAAAACACAAAACTATCGGCAGAATACACCAATATGGATTATAAAATGCAGCAAGCTGGTGGTTTAACCGATGAACAATTTAACAATGATTCTAGACAATCGTTTCGTGAACGAAATTGGTTTGGTACGCCTTGGAATGTGTTTTCGATAAATTTTGATACCAAATTAAATGACAAATTAACTTCAAACACAAAACTATTTGGACTTATCGGAGAACGAAATAGTGTAGGTTTTACTGCTACACCAAATATCGAGGATGCAATAAATCAAGCAACAAACAATTTTGCAAATCGTAGAGTAGATCGTGATTATTATAAAAACTTTGGGCTAGAAAATCGAAACATTTATAAATATAAAATAGGGAAAATTAACAATAACCTAGCTTTTGGAGTTCGTTTATACAAAGCCAATACGCAACGACTTCAAGATGGTCGTGGCACAACAGGTTCCGATTTTGATTTGTCTATTGAGGGAAGATTTGTACGTGATTTAGATTTCACAACCGAGAATGTGGCTGTTTTTGCTGAAAATCAATTTAAAGTAACGGATAAATTTAGCGTAACACCAGGAGTTCGTTATGAGTACATTCAAAATATTGGAGAAGGACGATTTGGAATTAGCGGTGGAACTGATATCGCCTTTCCGAACAAAACAATTTCAAGAAGTCAACCGCTTTTTGGATTGGGATTGGAATATAAATTCAGAACCACAAACATTTACGCCAATATTACGCAAGCGTTTAGACCCGTTTTATTTTCCGATTTAACGCCACCAGCTGTTACCGATTTGATAGATCCAAACCTAAAAGATGCTAGCGGTTTCAATGCCGATATTGGCTACAGAGGAACTTTTAAAAATTATTTAAACTTCGATTTTAGCATATTTTATTTAAGCTACAACAACCGAATTGGTGGTATCAGACAATTCGTAAACAACGATCCAACTCAAGGAACATTTATTTATAGAACCAATTTAGGGGAAACTGTAAATAAAGGAATTGAAGGATTTGCTAACTTAAATATTACTCGTTTATTCGAAATTGAAAAACCCTATGGGAATCTTGATTTCTTTGCCTCGGTAAGTTTTATTGACAGTCGTTATACCGATTTTAGAATTTTTAGTACTCCTTCAGCACCAAATTTTACCATTACAGAAACCAATCTTTCTGGTAATAGAGTAGAAAACGCACCGAGATACATTCACAATTTTGGACTTTCTTGGACTAATAATAATATTTCAGCAACAGCACAATACAGAATGTCTGGACGAATTTTCACCGATGCTAATAATACCACAACTCCATCTGCCAATGGCGTAACGGGAATATTAGACAATTATCGTGTTTTTGATTTATCTACTGAATATAAATTCCTGAAAAACTATAACATTCGCGTAGGAATTAATAATTTATTTGATGAAGAATATGCCACTCGTCGATCAAGCGGTTATCCTGGTCCTGGAATTTTACCTGGCGAAGGAAGAACTTTCTATATTTCTATAGGTGCCAAGTTTTAATACAATTATATCATAAAAGGAACTCAATTAGTTGGGACTCTTTTTACCTTTACAATATGAATAATCAGGAAATACTAGTTTATAGTACTGTGTTAGCCGCAATTATTTTCTTGTGTAGAAAATTTATTTGGAAACCTAAGTCTAAGAAAAACTGTGGCGATGATGGCTGTGGTTGTCATTAACCCAAAGCTACATCTAAAGTCATCATTACAATAAATCCGGCGATTAATCCCAATGCAGCAATATCAGTATTCTTATCTTGTTGCGTTTCAGGAATTACTTCTTCAACCACTACAAATATCATCGCACCAGCAGCAAATGCCAATGCATAAGGTAAAATGGGAATAAAAAATAGGACGGCAACAGCTCCTAAAACACCCGCAATAGGTTCTACCAAAGCGGATGATTGTCCGTACATAAAACTTTTCCATCTACTCATTCCCATTCTTCGTAATGGCATGGAAACAGCAATCCCTTCAGGAAAATTTTGAATTCCAATTCCAATAGCTAATGTTACGGCACCTGCAATGGATGCTTCGGGAATTCCAGCTGCAACACCACCAAAAAGAACTCCAACCGCCAACCCTTCGGGAATGTTGTGTAATGTAATAGCTAAAACTAAAAGAGTTGTACGTTGCCATGGCGACTTAACTCCTTCTGTTTCTTTAAAATTGATGTGTAAATGTGGTAGCAATTTATCTAAACCAAAAATAAATAAAGCGCCTAAAGCAAATCCAACTGCTGCCGGAATTACTTTAACAAATCCTTCGCCTTTACTCATTTCAATGGCTGGCGATAACAAACTCCAAAAGCTTGCTGCTATCATAACACCGCCAGTAAAACCGAGCATTCCATCAAGAACAACCCGATTCATATTCTTAAAAAAGAAAACAAAGGATGCTCCAAGTGCTGTTAGAAACCAGGTAAATAAAGTGGCGTATAAAGCCGCCAAAACTGGATTTATACTTTCGAAATAGGCAATAATTGACTCAAACATAATTAATGAACGTATAAATTAGTAGCTATTTTATTTGATATCGTAATTTCTTTAGAATTGATTTCTACCAGTAAAGTATCATCAAAGCTTTCTTTTTCCTTGACCAAAAAAGTCGAACCCAAAGCAATTTTTTGTTTATCCAAATACTTTAAAAAATCAGAAGACGAATCTTTCATACCAATGCAACGATATTGTTTGTTTAGTTCAACTTCTGAAAGCAGTAATTTATTAACTTTTTTAATTTCGCCATCGGCATTTGGAATAGGATCGCCATGTGGATCAAAATCAGGAAATCCTAAAAACTTATCCAACTTATTTATTAAAGAGTCAGATTTAATATGTTCTAATTCTTCAGCAATATCATGTACTTCATCCCAAGAAAAATTAAGTTTATCAACCAAAAAAACTTCCCACAAACGGTGCTTCCTCACTATCATTTTGGCTAGATGAAATCCTTTGGATGTCAACGTTACACCTTGGTATTTTTGATAAGCAACTAGTTCTTTATCAGAAAGTTTTTTTAACATATCCGTTACTGAAGAAGCTTTAGTATCTAGCATTCCGGCAATAGCATTGGTATTTACTCCTTTAGGAGAAACATGCGATAAATGATAGATAACTTTTAGATAATTTTCTTCTGAGGTTGTCATTAATAGAAAAGTTAATTTTTCACAAAGAAAAGAAATTATTATTTGGTTGTCAAAATTTATTTTTAGTTTTGTCTAAAAATATAAAATTATGAAAAACAAAGCGCTCTTTTCACTATTATTTTTGTCTTTATACTGTTATTCCCAAGAAACAGAACCAATTCAAACTGATCGACCAGACCAAACAGAAACACCGGCAATTGTTCCAAAAGGAATGTTTCAGGTTGAAACAGGATTTTCTTTTCAAAAAAACAAACAAAATAATAATACCAATGCATTGCCTTCCACTTTATGGAAATATGGTGTAAATGAAAATTTTGAGCTTCGTTTAATAACCGAATTTGTTTCAGAAAGAATTGAAGACAGGACTTTTTCGGGATTAAATCCAATACTATTAGGTTGTAAAATAAAGATTTCAGATGAAAAAGGAATTTTTCCAAAAACATCTTTTATCGGACATGTTTTACTCCCAAATATGGCTTCAACAAAATTTAAGTCTGAATATTTTGCGCCAGAATTTCGATTCGTTATGCAACATACATTATCGAAAAAAATGACATTCAGTTACAATCTTGGCGCCGAATGGGATGGGATTACACCCGAAGCGACTTTTATTTATACCATTACTACTGGATATTCCTTTACTGATAAATTGGGCTCTTATATAGAATTTTTTGGATTTGCTCCGGAAAAAGACAAAGCAAACCATAGTTTTGATGGTGGTTTGACTTATTTGATTAACAACAATTTTATGTTAGATTTGTCTTCGGGAATAGGCATTACTGATAATGCGCCAGACCATTATGTGGCTCTCGGTTTTTCGTTCCGTATATAAATGAAACACTACAATTACATTTTCACAGGTTCGGGTTTATCAGCGCTAATGACTGTTTATGAAATGGTTCTTTCTAGGAAATTTGAAGATAAAACCATTTTACTTATCGATGAAAATTCAAAAAAAACAAATGACAGAACCTGGTGTTTTTGGGATGAAAACAACCTGTATCACGATATTGTTTCTAAAAAATGGAGCACAGCTCTTTTCGCTGATAAAAACATGACCCGAGAACTAATTCTCGAACCATATCAGTACAAAATGGTAAAAGGTTTGGATTTTTATACGCTAGTCTTTCATGAACTTTATAAACATTCAAATATTCATTTTGTTAATCAAAAAGTTATAGATTTTCAAGAATTAGGGAATCATTGTGTTGTAAAAACCAATTCCGAAGGTTCTGAAGAAAGTTTTACCTGTAACCAAATTTTTAACTCAATATTTATTCCCGAACCAATTAAAAACCAAGCTAAATATCCTTTTTTACATCAGCATTTTATTGGTTGGTTTATCAAAAGTAAGGAAGCTGTTTTTAATCCGGATTGTGCAATGTTCATGGATTTTTCTGTGGAGCAAAAAGGCAATACTCGATTTATGTATGTCTTACCAACCTCTGAAAATGAGGCGTTAATAGAATACACTTTGTTCTCAAAAGATTTATTGCCAAAAGAAGAATACGAAACAGAAATTAAAAACTACATTGAAAAATTAGGAATTACGAATTACGAATTACTAGAGAAAGAGCAGGGAAACATTCCGATGACTTCGTATGAATTCTGGAAACAAAATTCGAAAAACATTATCAATATTGGTTCTGCCGGTGGATGGACAAAAGCAAGTACAGGCTATACTTTTAAAAATACTACAAAAAAGTCTAAAAGCTTGGTGCAATTTCTTCAAACCGAAACTGATTTTAGAAAATTTCACAAAAAAGATAAATTCTGGTTCTATGATTTGTTGTTTTTGGATGTATTAAACAGAAGAAATGATTTGGGATCAGAAGTTTTTTCAGCCCTTTTCAAAAAAGGGAAACCATCTTTAATCTTTAGATTTCTAGATGAAGAAACGTCGCTTTGGGAAGACTTACAAGTGATTTGGAAATGTCCAAAAGGGCTTTTTGTAAGGACAATGTTCGGAAGAATTTTCAAGTTTTAATCTGGCTTTTAAACAATAATAAATCTTTATGATTTCTTTAAAATAAAATTTTGGAAATCTAATTACCTTTGTACAGGATTTTTAAATCCTAATTCGTAAATCCTAATTCATAAATAAAAAATTATGTATCCAGAAGAAATGGTATTACCAATGAAAGCTGAACTTTCACAAGCTGGTTTTCAAGAATTACATACTGCACATGACGTAGAAGAAGTTATCAAAGCAGAAGGGACAACACTTGTAGTCGTAAATTCGGTTTGTGGTTGTGCTGCAAGAAATGCCCGTCCGGGAGCAAAAATGAGTTTAGATGGAGCAAAAAAACCTGATCACTTAGTAACGGTTTTTGCCGGAGTTGATAAAGAAGCTGTTGATGCTGCACGTCAGCACATGTTTCCTTTTCCACCATCATCACCAAGTATGGCATTGTTTAAAAACGGCGAATTGGTTCACATGTTAGAACGTCACCATATTGAAGGGCGTCCTGCTGAAATGATTGCAGAAAACTTAAGAAACGCATACGCGGAATTCTGTTAAAAGTTAACCGCAAAGAACGCTAAGGTTACGCTAAGTTCGCAGAGAATTAATTTACCGCAGATTCGCAGATTACTATTAAATCTTCGAATCTGCGGTTTACTTTTAACTCCTTGCGAACTCTGCGAAAAAACTTTGCGAACTTTGCGGTTAAATACTAAATTTGCACGGAATTCTTCCATCTAGAGTTCAAAAATATTTCTGTAATTTAAAGTTTATAGCATGCAACTGTATAACACCTTAAGCGCAGAAGAAAGAGCCGAGCTTATTGACCAAGCCGGAAAACAAAGACTTACTTTGTCTTTCTATGCGTATGCCAAAATTGAAGATCCAAAACAATTTCGCGACAATTTATTTATAGTATGGAACAAACTCGATGCTCTTGGTCGTATCTACGTGGCCAAAGAAGGAATCAATGCCCAAATGTCGGTTCCGGCAGAAAACATGGAAGCATTTCGAGATACTTTAGAAACCTATGATTTCATGAAAGGCATTCGCCTGAATGTAGCAGTTGAACAAGATGACCATTCTTTTTTAAAATTAACCATAAAAGTCCGAGAAAAAATTGTTGCCGACGGATTAAATGATGAAACTTTTGATGTAACCCAAATCGGCGTTCATTTAAACGCGAAGGAATTCAACCAGATTTTGGATGACCCAAATACCATTGTTGTAGATTTTAGAAATCATTACGAAAGTGAAATTGGTCATTTCAAAGGTGCCATAACTCCTGATGTGGAGACTTTCAGAGAAAGTTTGCCTATCATAAATGAACAACTTCAAAATCATAAAGAAGATAAGAACCTGGTGATGTATTGCACTGGTGGAATTCGTTGCGAAAAAGCTTCTGCTTATTTTAAGCATCAAGGGTTTAAAAATGTATATCAGTTAGAAGGCGGAATTATCAATTATGCCAAGCAAATCAAAGAAGAAAATTTAGAAAGTAAATTCATTGGAAAGAACTTCGTTTTTGACCATCGTCTTGGTGAAAGAATTACGGATGATATCGTTTCGCAATGCCATCAATGTGGAAAACCTTGCGACAATCACACCAATTGTGAGAATGAAGGTTGTCATTTGTTATTCATTCAATGTGATGAATGTAAAGCTGCCATGGGAAATTGTTGTTCGGACGAATGTCAGGAAATCATTCACATGCCATTAGTTGAACAAGTAAAATTGCGCCGTGGTGTTAAAAATGGAAACATGATTTTCAGAAAAGGAAAATCGGATAAATTATTATTCAAGCATTCGGGAGAACTTTCAGATACGCCATTGGCTACAGCTAAAACCCTAGCCAATCGCGAAGCTTCGGGAGAACTTAGCGAGACTAAACCGATAGCTATTCGTCAAAAAATAAAAGTCAAAAAAGTTTTAATTGGTAAAGCCGAACATTATTATGTAAAAGTTGGTGTCGGTCTTTTTAGTATCGAAAATCAAGAAGTAACTATTGGCGATAAAATTTTAATTTCAGGACCAACAACTGGAAACCAAGAAATTATTGTTGAAAAAATGTTCGTCAACGGAAGTGAAAATATTTTGGCAAAAGTTGGTGATAAAGTAACTATGTCTCTGCCTTTCAGAATTCGATTGTCTGATAAACTATATAAAATTATCTCCTAAAATTTATTGAAATTCCGATCCAAAGCTTCATGAGAAATTCAAAATTCCAGAAATAAACTCTTGTGGAATTTGGAATTTTTTTTATTGGAATTTATTTTTTTAAAATACTATCTTTACCAATTAATCGTTTTATGAATTATAAGTTGCTTTTTGCAATACTCAATATATAATTATGGCTTGTCAAAGTTGTTCAACATCTGATGGTGGCGCACCTAAAGGATGCAAAAATAATGGGACTTGCGGCACCGATAGCTGCAACAAATTAACAGTTTTTGATTGGTTGGCCAACATGAGTCTGCCAAACGGAGAAACTGCTTTCGACTGTGTTGAAGTTCGCTTCAAAAACGGAAGAAAAGAATTTTTTCGCAATACCGAAAAACTTACACTTGGCATTGGCGATGTTGTGGCTACCGAAGCTTCTCCGGGACACGATGTTGGAATAGTAACGCTTACCGGAGAATTGGTAAAGATTCAAATGAAGAAAAAAGGGGTTAATCACAGCAGCCCAGATATCCCAAAAGTATATCGAAAAGCATCTCAAAAAGATATTGATATTTGGAGTAGTGCACGTGATAAGGAGGCAGCAATGCAGGTAAAAGCACGTGAATTAGCAATTCTTCACAAATTAGAAATGAAAATTTCTGATGTAGAATATCAGGGAGACGGTTCTAAAGTGATTTTTTATTACACTGCCAGCGATAGAGTAGATTTTAGGCTCTTAATTAAAGATTATTCACGTGTTTTCAATACTCGAATTGAAATGAAACAGGTTGGTTTGCGTCAAGAAGCATCTCGCCTTGGTGGCATTGGTTCTTGTGGTAGAGAATTATGCTGTTCTACTTGGTTAACTGATTTCCGAAGCGTAAACACATCGGCTGCACGTTACCAACAATTGTCTTTAAATCCGCAAAAATTAGCCGGCCAATGCGGTAAATTAAAATGCTGTTTGAATTACGAATTGGATACATATCTAGACGCCTTAAAAGGATTCCCTGATTTTGAAACCAAATTGAAAACAGAAAAAGGCGATGCCATTTGCCAAAAACAAGATATTTTCAAAGGCTTAATGTGGTTTGCTTATACCGAAAATTTCGCCAATTGGCATGTCTTAAATATTGAGCAGGTAAAAGAAATAATTGCTGAAAACAAACAAAACAAAAAAGTTAGTTCTCTAGAAGATTTTGCTATTGAAACTGTTGCCGAGCCAGAAAAAGATTTTAACAACGCTATGGGACAAGAAAGTCTAACCCGATTTGATCAACCCAAAAAGAGTAAAAACAAAAACAGAAATAAAAATAAAAACAGGGTTTTACCCGAGGCCCAAGAGCGTCAGCGAATTGGCGAAGCAAAGCCAAACGGAGCGAAGCTAAATCAGAATCAGGAGCAAAACCAAAATAAAGGTCAAGGTCAAAACCAAAATAAAAAAGCACACGGTCAGGGGCAAAAACACAACCAAAACCGAGCCAATCCGGAAGCTTCGGGCGAACGGAGCGAAGCTAAACCAGCAGACAAAAAACCAATAATCATAAAAAAGAATGAGAATAAAGAATAGCATCCTTTTTATTTTGATAGTTCTTTTGGCTATTTCCTGTGATAAAAAAAGGGTATTCGATGAATATAAATCGGTTGGAAAAACCTGGCATAAAGATAGTATCGTGACTTTTGAATTGCCAAAATTGGACCCGAAAAAGAACTTTAATTTGTATGTAAATGTTCGTGATAATGATGATTATCCATTCAATAATTTATTTCTGATTGTTTCTTTGGAACAACCCAACAGAAAAGTAAAAGTAGACACGCTCGAATACCAAATGACTAATCCTGACGGAACGCTTCTTGGGGATGGCTTTTCGGATATTAAAGAAAGTAAGCTTTTTTATAAAGACAAAGTAAACTTTACTCAAAAAGGAATTTATAAAGTTCATATACAACAAGCAACCAGACAAACTGGTAAAATTGAAGGGGTAACAGCGCTTCCTGGTATTACTGATGTTGGTTTTAGAATAGAATCTACAGAATAAAATTATGGCACAAAAAAATAACACTCCGGTCAAAGACATTAAATATTATCAAAAGAAATTTTGGAAGTTATTCTTTTACGGTCTTGGAGTAATGGCTTTGTTTTTCACCTTGGCTTCATGGGGATTTTTTGGAAGTATGCCTTCTTTTGAAGATTTAGAAAACCCTGAATCTAATTTGGCTACAGAAGTTATTTCTTCTGATGGTGTGACTATAGGTAAGTTTTATAATGAAAACAGAACGCCAATAAAATATGAAGATTTACCGCAAAGTTTGGTCAAAGCTTTAGTCGCCACTGAAGATGAGCGTTTCTACAAACATTCCGGAATTGATGCACGAAGAACTCTAGGCGCCGTTTTAAAATTGGGTTCTGATGGCGGAGCGAGTACACTTACGCAGCAATTGGCCAAATTGTTATTTCATGGTGAAGGTTCAACGTTTAAACTTTTTCGGGTTATCCAAAAAGTAAAAGAATGGATTATTGCGGTTAAATTAGAACGTCAATATACCAAAAATGAAATCATTGCAATGTATCTGAACAAAGCCGATTTTGTTAATACGGCTGTTGGAATTCGATCAGCTTCAAAAGTATATTTCGGAAAAGAGCCCCGCGATTTGACCATAGATGAAGCGGCAATGTTTGTCGGAATGCTTAAAAATCCATCTCTATATAATCCGTTACGCCGACTAGAAAAAGTCCGTTTGCGAAGAAATACGGTTTTGGGTCAAATGGTTAGAAATGGCATTTTAGATCAGGCTACTAAAAATAAATTAGCTGGCAAACCAATCGTTTTACACTTTCACCCCGAAAGTCACAAAGAGGGAACAGCTACATACTTTAGAGAATTCCTTCGCGAATACATGAAAAATTGGGCTAAAGAAAATAAAAAACCTGATGGGAGTGATTGGGATATTTATAGTGATGGTCTAAAAATCTACACCACTATAGATTCAAAGATTCAGGAACATGCCGAAGAAGCGGTTCAGGCACACATGAAAAATTTACAGAAAGAATTCTTTGAACAACAAAAAGATAATAAAAACGCTCCGTTTTTAAAAATTACTCCGGAAGAAACCAGTAGAATCATGGATAAAGCCATGAAATCATCTGAGCGTTGGCGAATCATGAAGGAAGATGACAAATCAGAGGAAGAAATTATTGCCTCATTTGGTGTCAAAACAAAAATGAAAATCTTTTCATGGAAAGGCGAAATCGATACTTTGATGACACCTACCGATTCTATTAGATATTACAAACATTTTCTTCAAGCCGGGGTAATGTCAATGGAGCCAAAAACCGGTCATATTAAGGCTTGGGTTGGTGGAATTGATTATAAATATTTTCAATACGACCACGTTGGACAAGGTGCACGACAAGTGGGCTCAACATTCAAACCGTTTGTTTACGCAACAGCCATCGAACAATTAGGAATGTCTCCTTGTGATTCGATCATCGATAGCCCATTTATGATTCATAAAGGAAGATACAATGTTACCGAAGATTGGGAACCCAAAAATTCGGACAGACAATACCGTGGAATGGTGACCTTAAGAAGAGCATTAGCCAATTCCATTAATACTGTTTCGGCGAAACTTATGGATAAAGTCGGTCCCGAAGCGGTAGTTGCCTTAACCAAAAAATTAGGTGTAAAATCAGATATTCCTGTACAACCATCAATTGCACTTGGTGCTGTAGAAATTACAGTTGAAGATATGGTTGCGGCTTATAGTACTTTTGCTAATCAGGGCGTTTATATCAAGCCACAATTCATAAGCAGAATTGAAGACAAAAATGGCGTAGTGCTTTATGAAACGGTTCCTGAATCGCATGATGTTTTGAATAAAGATATTGCTTATGCTGTAATTAAACTTCTCGAAGGTGTTACAGAAGAAGGTTCCGGAGTGCGTTTACGTACACAAAGCGGTGGAAGTGGCGACAATCGCTGGACAGGCTATCCATACATGTTTACAAATCCAATTGCCGGAAAAACAGGAACATCCCAAAATCAATCTGATGGCTGGTTTATTGGAATGGTGCCTAATTTAGTTACCGGAGTTTGGGTGGGTTGCGAAGATCGTTCGGCTCGTTTCAAAGGAATCACCTATGGTCAGGGCGCAACAGCTGCTTTACCAATTTGGGGTTATATGATGAAAAAATGTTACGAAGATAAAGATTTGCTGATTTCAAAAGATCCGTTTGAAAGACCTGATAATTTATCTATAAAAGTAGATTGCTGGTCGCAAAGAAAAGTAGAAACCGACTCGACTGCACTTCCTCCTGAAGAAGAACAAAACACAGAAGAGTTTGGATTATAATAGTTGAAAATAAATCATGATTAACAAAAAAGTAAATTCCGTTCAAGAGGCACTTCAAGGTATTGAAGACAATATGACCATCATGCTTGGCGGCTTTGGTCTTTGCGGTATTCCCGAAAACAGTATTGCTGAATTAGTAAAAAAAGAAACTACCGGATTAACCTGCATTTCAAACAATGCCGGTGTCGATGATTTTGGACTTGGATTGCTTTTGCAAAAAAGACAAATTAAAAAAATGATTTCTTCCTATGTTGGAGAAAACGCTGAATTTGAACGCCAAATGCTTTCCGGAGAATTAGATGTAGAACTTACTCCGCAAGGAACATTAGCCGAAAAATGTCGAGCTGCTCAAGCCGGAATTCCTGCCTTTTTTACACCTGCAGGTTACGGAACTGAAGTTGCAGAAGGAAAAGAAACACGTGAATTCAACGGAAAAATGCACGTAATGGAATTAGCCTACAAAGCGGATTTCTCCATCGTAAAAGCATGGAAAGGCGACGAGGCCGGAAACCTGATTTTCAAAGGAACCGCCCGAAACTTTAACGCTTGTATGGCCGGCGCAGGAAAAATTACCATAGCTGAAGTAGAAGAATTATTACCCGTAGGTTCACTAGATCCAAATCAAATACACATTCCCGGAATATTGGTACAACGTATCTTCAAAGGAGAAAAATTTGAAAAAAGAATTGAGCAACGAACAGTTAGAAAAAGAGAATAGAACATAGAAAATAGAGAATAGATTTTACGCTTTTTCTTTTCTGTAAATGATAATTCTTAATGACACTTAATACCTTAATGGTTTAAAAAAATGTTAGACAAAAACGACATCGCAAAACGAATAGCCAAAGAAGTTAAAGACCGCTATTATGTTAACTTAGGAATCGGGATTCCAACCTTGGTAGCCAACTATGTTCGTACTGATATTTCGGTCGAATTTCAAAGCGAAAACGGCGTTCTCGGAATGGGACCATTCCCTTTTGAAGGAGAAGAAGATGCCGATATTATCAATGCAGGAAAACAAACGATTACAACATTACCCGGAGCTAGTTTTTTTGATTCCGCTTTTAGTTTCGGAATGATTCGCAGTCAAAAAGTAGATTTAACGATTCTTGGCGCTATGGAAGTTGCCGAAAACGGCGATATCGCTAACTGGAAAATTCCTGGGAAAATGGTCAAAGGAATGGGCGGCGCAATGGATTTAGTAGCTTCGGCCGAAAATATAATCGTTGCCATGATGCATGTTAACAAAGCGGGTGAAAGTAAAATCTTAAAAAAATGTACTCTGCCGTTAACCGGAGTTGGTTGTGTTAAAAAAGTGGTTACTGAATTGGCCGTTTTAGAAATAACTCCAAAAGGTTTCAAACTTATAGAACGCGCGCCTGGCGTTTCTGTAGAACACATCATCGCTTCGACTGAAGCCGATTTAATCATTGAAGGAGAAATTCCGGAGATGGTTATTGATTAGTTTCTTGTCATTCCGTCTCGTCTTTTGGGACGAGTGAGGAATCTCATGAAGTGGTTAAGACAATGTGATTTAGCTCCGCTCAACCTAAAGGTGTCTCCTTCGTCAAAATGACAAAGCAATCACTATTTACTCGCCAAATAATCAAGTAAAACTTCATTAGCATTCCCAAAAGTATTCGCTTTTTCAGTGATGCTGACCGCTCTTTTTTTATTCAGTTTATAAGTTAAATCAAATTCTGTCGTAAACAATATTGCCGACAAGAATGGATTATTGATATACGAAACCAAGGTATCACGTGCATTATCAATAGTGTGAATTTCGATTATTTCTTCCTGCTGGAATTTGTATTTAAGTT
This sequence comes from Flavobacteriaceae bacterium, assembly GCA_947456955.1. Taxonomy (GTDB): domain Bacteria; phylum Bacteroidota; class Bacteroidia; order Flavobacteriales; family Flavobacteriaceae; genus Flavobacterium. Next base: position 31,809 of record CANGTQ010000011.1, read on the forward strand.
CCATTTTCAAAATACCTTCTTCTACAATTGGGCGAACATAGATATTCATCAGATCAGTATTCCCAATAGTTTTTGCCATGGTTAATTTAGCAAAAGTTCCATCAGCTAAACTGGCTTTGACATGGTTATAAAAATCGGAAAAAGATTCGGTAAACGACATTGGAATTTCTGTTTATATTTTAAAAAAACCAACTTGCCACAAAAATAGCTGTAATCACACAAACCAAATCGACCAAAAGCATGGTTCCAAGTGTGTAACGAGTGTTCTTAACATTTATTGACCCAAAGTAAACAGCTATGACATAAAAAGTGCTTTCGGCACTGCATTGAAAAATACTGCTCAGCCTACCAGTTAAGGAATCAGCGCCAAAAGTATTCATTGAATCGATTAAAAAACCTCTTGATCCTGCAGAGCTAAAAGGTCTAAGAAGCGCAACTGGTAAAGCGTCGGTAATTTCTTTTGTTACACCCATATTAGAAAAAATAAAAGCAATCCAATTACTAATAATTTCAAATAAACCACTATTTCTGAATAATGAAATTGCCACTAACATTCCCATCACATATGGAAAAATTGTTACCCCTGTTTTTACACCTTTGTTTGCTCCTTCTACAAATGACTCATAAACTGTAGTATTTGCCTCTATAAATTTTTTCTCTTTTATAAATGATAAGATTAAAGTAAAAGCAATAATTCCAACTAATATCAAGGCTGAAAGATTTGAAGTAAAATAATTTTTTCCTATTAGATCTAAATGATTTACATACATCAACAATCCCACAATTGCGGAAATTAATACCATTAAGCCAATTACTAATGACGCACTTTTGAAATTTATTTTTTGTTTAAATCCAACTATTAGAAAAGCAGCAATTGTTCCTATAAATGATGTAATTATACAAGGCAGCATAACGTCAGCCGGATTAGTAGCATTGGCAGCTGCACGATAGCCAATTATCGAAGTTGCTATCAAAGTAAGTCCAGAAGCGTGTAAACACATGAACATGATTTGAGCATCGCTGGCCTTATCTTTATCGGGATTAATTTCTTGTAAACTTTGCATGGCTTTTAACCCAAATGGTGTTGCGGCAGAATCCAAACCAAGGAAATTTGCTGCAAAATTTAAAGTCATATAGGAAATAGATTCGTGATTCTTAGGCACCGTTGGGAAGACTTTTACGAAAACTGGACTTAAGACTTTTGCCAATTTTTCGGATGCTCCAGAAATGATTAAAAGTTCCATCAATCCACAGAAAAAAGCTAAATAGGCAATCAACGGAATGATTAAATCAAGCAAACTGCTTTTGCAAGTTGGTAGTAATCCATCCGATTTCTGAACACCTGAATAAATTTTAACAGTCTTTGCTTTATAAATATAGGTGGTGTCTGCGTTTAGCGTATCTCTATCTATAATTATGGTTTGTTCAGGTGCTTTTTTGATGCTGTCCATTACAAATTTCGGAACTTGTTCCAAATATTTTTCTGAAATTAAAATGGGATCATCCTTTTTCCCATTCAAAACATTATCAATAGTATAGCTGTTTCCAATACTCAAACTAACTATTACAAAGGCTATAGATGAAACAAAAATAGCTAGCCAAAATCTGCTTAAAACCATGGGTTGTTTTTTTGTAAATATAGCATTTATCGATTTTGAATTAAAAAAATAAAGCCTATTTTTATTCGATGCATTTAGTATGGCTTAAACAAAGTATAAATTTTCATGAATATATGTTAATAAAATACGGATTTTAATCCTGTGTCATTATATTTACTGACTTTTAATTACAAATTATTCATTTCTGTAAAATTTATGAAAAAGAATTACTTCTTATTATTGGCAATTTTGTTTGTTTCGTTAAACTTCTATGGTCAATCGCAGGCGGACATCAAAAAAATTATTGCTAACTATGATATAACAAAGCTTAATAAAATGGAAGCTTTTTATAGAAAAAAAGCGCATGAAGAAAAAGAAAAAGCTATCAAAATGGCTCAAGCCAAAAACTGGCCAATCTATACTATAAAAGATGATGGAAGTATAACTGAGTTGATGAGACTTTCTCCTGAAGGTTTGCCAATTTATTATTCTACTAACAATGTTGATGCTGCAAAATCTACTAGAACTAATCACTTAAACACTGGTGGTTCTCTTGGATTAAACTTAAATGGACAAGGGATGACTGTAAGAGTTTGGGATGGTGGCAATGTTAGAACAACTCACAATGCTTTTGGCGGAAGAGTAACAATTGGTGATGATGCTTCTAATCCAGCAAATATTTTTCATGCAACACATGTTACAGGAACTATGATTGCTAGTGCCAATCCGGCAAATATTAAAGGAATGGCATTTCAAGCCAATGCGAGAACTTTTAATTGGACAGATGATACCTCTGAAGCTATTTCTGAAGCTATAGGCGGTATGCTTATATCAAATCATTCTTATGGAGTGCCTATAACAAATAGTGGTGTTACAGTTCCTTCATGGTTTATTGGCGCGTATTCTTCTGATGCGGCTGCGTGGGATGGTATAACTTATGAGGCTCCCTATTTTCTTCCTGTAATGTCAGCTGGAAATGATGGTCAAAATAATAATAACCCAGAACCTCTTACTTTTGGTTATGATAAACTTACATCAGATAAGACAGCTAAAAACTCTTTAATTGTTGCTAATTGTCAAGATGTTACAACAGCAACAAATGGAACAGTAGTATTATCAAATATTCTTATTAATCCATCAAGTAGTCAAGGACCAACTGATGATTTAAGAATAAAACCTGATATTACTGGAAACGGAACAGGATTAACTTCAACTGGTAATGCTAATAATACAGCTACAGGAAGTTCTTCGGGAACTTCAATGTCTTCACCAAATGTAGCTGGAACATTAATATTACTGCAACAGCATAATAAAAACATAACTAATAGTTTTATGCGTTCCGCAACGCTTAAAGGCATAGCTTGTCATACTGCTGATGATGCTGGACAAATTGGCCCAGATCCTGTATTTGGTTGGGGATTATTAAATGCAAAAAAGGCTGTTGAAACAATTACTAATAATGGTTTATCTTCCTGGATTTCAGAGGAAAATTTGAATAATAATGAGGTGTATACAATGACTGTCAATTCAAATGGCACGGCTCCTCTGATGGCTACTATTAGCTGGACAGATCTTCCCGGAGTAGCTAATAATGGTACTTTAGGAGCTAATGACCCGACTCCTGCTTTAGTAAACGATTTGGATATAAGAATCACTAGAAACGGAACCACTTATTATCCATGGAAATTAACTTCAGATATTGAAAGCTCTGCAATTAGAACAGGAGATAATGCTGTTGATAATATCGAACAAATTAAAATTGACAATCCACCTGCTGGTGAATATACAATAACCGTAAGTCATAAAAAAGTTCTTGAAACTGGAGGCCAAAAGTATTCTCTTATAATAACAGGTTTAAATTCATCCTTTGCAATTAATTCAAATTCAGATAATTTAACAGTTTGTTCAACACAAAATGCGGTGTATACTTTTAATTATACGCAAACAGGTTCAGGCACAACAACATTCTCTGCAGTAGATTTGCCTTCTGGAGCAACTGCTTCGTTTTCTCCTGCCTCTTTAAGCTCTAGTGGCGTCGTTACCATGACGGTATCTGGATTATCTAATGTAATGCCTAATGAATATTTTGTTGGAATAAAAGGCACTAGTGCTACTGATACCGAAACAAGATACAAATCATTAAGGCTTTACAATGGAAACTTCCAACAGGTTGTATTACAAAACCCAAGTAACGGACAACAAGCTTTGTCTACAGTAACTCAATTGAATTGGACTAGCCAATTAAATGCTCAAAGTTATACAGTTCAAGTTTCTTTAAATCCAGAATTTTCTTCTTTTATATTTAATGAAGTTACCACTGAAAATGAATATACATTAGATGGATTAAGTCAGGCAACACGATATTATTGGAGAATAATTCCTTCTAATTTCTGCGGAAATGGAGTAGCCTCAAATGCGGTTGTTTATTCATTTGCCACAGGAACGTTAGCCTGTAACAATACATTTACAGCTACTGATTTTTCAAACAATGTGATAGCAACCGTGCCAAACTCTGAAGCAACTGTTCCGGTAACAGTTACTGGTGGATATACCATTGGTGATTTAAAAGTAAATATGAATATCACTCACACATGGATTGGAGACATTAGAGTTACACTTGAAGGTCCAGCATCAATTGGAAGTCCAATCATAATTTTATTAGATATTCCTTGTGGAGATTTTCAAAATATTAATTGTATAATGGATGATGCAGGAGTTGCTCCTGCTTGTACAGGAAACCCTGCTATTTCAGGATCAATTGCTCCTGTGGATTCTTTGAGTTCGCTAAATACATTACCTGCAGATGGTGAATGGATATTGAGGGTTTTTGACTTTAATAATGAAGATGGTGGGACTATAAATAGTTTCAGTATAAATATTTGTAATGTCCAAAATGCATTGTCTGTTGGTACAAATCCAATTATAAACAGTAGTGTTTACCCAAATCCAACTAAAGGAATTGTAAATGTTGCTATCCCATCTTTAACAGAAACTGCAACTATAAAATTATACGATCTACAAGGGAGACAAATACTTTCAAAAGAAACTAATCAAGTGAATACTTCATTTGGGATTGAAAATCTTCAAGATGGCATTTATTTAGTAAATATCGAAAACGAAGAGGGTTCGATAACTAAGAAAATAATTCTCAGAAGAAACTAAGAAAATCAAAAAGAGCTTCCAAATTGGAAGCTTTTTTTATACATGAATAATTTCGTCTTCAATTAACAAATCTTCTCTTCGCATGCGTAAAAAGATTTGAGCCACAGCAATTACATCTTTTTCACAATAGGTTACAATCCTATCGATGTCTTTTTCCACATAATAAACGTGTGCCACTTGACTTCCGTCAATATCTCCTTTTGGAGAAGGAATTCCCAAAATTTTAGTCATTAGTTTTAAAGAGGTGAAATGTTTGTAGTCGCCAAATTTCCATAACTCTAAAGTATCCAAATGTGGAATTTCCCATGGCTTTTTGCCAAATAAATTAAGCTTATTTGGTATGGCTATTTGATTTATAATCATTCGACGGGCTATAAACGGGATATCAAATTCTTTAGCATTATGACCACAAAGTACATGTTGCGCCTGGTTAAAATGATTGTCCAACAAATTAGAAAAATCCTTTAGAATCTTTTTCTCATCACCAAAAAAGGAAGTGACTCTAAAATTTCTAATGTATCCTTTATTTACAAAATACCCAACCGAAATACAAATAATTTTTCCAAACTCGGCCCAAATTCCGGCGCGGTCATAAAAATCTTCGGGAGTATATTCTTCGCGTCTTTGGTATTGCGTTTTTTGCTCCCAAAGTTGCTTCATATCATCATCTAAAACCTTGAAATTTTCCTCCTCGGGAACCGTTTCAATATCAATAAAAAGAATATTATTGAGATTTATCTTTTCAATCATTATATTATATTAAATTTAGGAATTTACGGACGTAAAATTAAGTCATGTAATTCAAATATGAAAGAAAAAGTTTAAAAAAGTGATTGCTGCTTTGAAGAATTTTCATGTTCCAATAACCATTTTTCCTTTATTTAAAACAGATATTTCGGAAATCCCGTTTACATCGCCAACAATTTTGGTGATTCCGAGTGGCGATTCTATAAAAGCGGATTTCATTATGGTTTATTTACTCGCTAAGTCCGCAAAATTTTCGAAAAGTTCGCAGTGAAATTATTTTGAAAAGCTAAAAATGTAATCTTCCAGCGCTTTCAATTCCTCTTCACTCATACTTTTGGTGATGGCGAAATTGGTCTTCATGATTTCGTATTGACTTGGGTCAATGATAGGTTCACTTTTTTCCTGAAGAAATAAAACGATACTGGCTTTATTGTCTTTGTAAATTTTTGCAATCTCCTGCAAACTTGGTCCAATAATTTTCTGATCGGATTTATGACAGGCAATACAATTTCCTTCGCCTTCAAAAAGTTCCTGCCCTGAAATTTTTGTTGCGGTTTCGTCTACAGAAGTTTCGGATTTATCCTCTTTGGATTTGCAGGAAAACAGACAAAATAAAATTATTATTAATGATAGTTTTTTCATTTAAAAAAATAATACCCCGAATGTCCACTAGACATTCTCCTCTTAATATCAAATATTCAATAAAACAGCCGCTTCTTTGGCAAAATAGGTCGAAATCAAACTTGCTCCCGCTCTTTTGATGCACATTAATTGTTCCATCATGATTTTGTCATGGTCGAGCCATCCTCTCTCGGATGCCGCTTTAATCATGGCATATTCTCCGGAAACGTGGAAAACCGTTACCGGAACATTGACAGCATTTTTGACTTCGCGAACGATGTCGAGATACGCAATTCCTGGTTTTACCATGACCATATCGGCACCTTCTTCAACATCCATAAGGGCTTCTTTGATAGCTTCGATTCGGTTGGCGTAATCCATTTGGTAGGTTTTTTTGTCTTTTGGGATTTCTGCGTTATCTACCGGTGCGCTATCCAAAGCATCACGAAACGGACCATAAAAAGCCGAAGCATATTTAGCTGAATAGCTCATGATTCCAACATTTGAAAATCCGGCAGCATCTAAACCTTGGCGTAATCGTAAAACACGTCCGTCCATCATATCGCTTGGCGCTACAAAATCGGCTCCGGCTTGCGCGTGAGAAACCGCCATTTTTACTAGTGCTTCATTTGTTGCATCGTTGGCAATATCGCCACCTTGCCTGCCGGCAGGCAGGTTTTCTATAATTCCGTCGTGACCGTAAATAGAGTAAGGATCGAGAGCCACATCGGGCATTACAATCATTTCAGGACAAGCGGCTTTAATCGCTTTTATGGCGCGTTGCATTAATCCGTTAGGATTCCAGGCTTCTTTCCCGGTGTTGTCTTTTAGACTTTCATCAACTTTTACATAGATGTTTACAGCTCGGATTCCAAGAGCAAATACTTCTTTAACTTCTTCCACTGTTAAATCGATAGATCGGCGGTAAATCCCAGGCATGGATGGGATTTCCGATTTATAATTTTCGCCTTCTGTAATGAACATTGGGAACATAAAGTCTGATGGAGAAAGTGTTGTTTCTCTAACAATGGTTCTTATTGCTTCTGATGTTCTTAATCTTCTGCTTCTTTGTAATGGGAACATATTTTTCAGCTTTTTTTAACCATTAAGGTATTAAGTTTCATTAAGAGTTTGACTTAATTTTTCTTAATTTCTTAATGGTTTAAATTCATTTATATCCAATCAACTGGATTTTCTAATACTTTAATTAATTTTTCTTCTTCGCTTCCAGATTCTGGATGATGGTCATAAACCCATTGCACATGTGGCGGTAAACTCATCAAAATGCTTTCAATTCTGCCATTGGTTTTTAAGCCAAATAAAGTGCCTTTATCATGAACCAAATTAAATTCGACATAACGGCCACGGCGGATTTCTTGCCAAGTTCTTTGAGTTTCGTTATATGGTAATTCTTTTCTTTTTTCTACTATTGGAACATAGGCTTCCAGGAAACTATTGCCAACTTCAGTCACAAAGTTAAACCAATTTCCCATTGTCATTTCTGTTGACTCTTTACAATAATCGAAAAACAATCCGCCAATTCCACGAGCTTCATTTCGGTGTGCATTCCAAAAATAAGCGTCGCATTGCCTTTTAAATCTAGGATAAAATTCCGGATTATGTTTGTCGCAAGCTATTTTACAGGTTTGGTGAAAATGTATAGCATCTTCTTCAAACAGATAATAAGGTGTTAAATCTTGTCCGCCACCAAACCACGAATTTATTATTTTGCCATCATCATCGTACATTTCAAAAAAGCGCCAATTAGCATGAACCGTTGGCACCATGGGATTTTTAGGATGAATGACTAAACTCAATCCACAGGCAAAAAAATCGGCTTCACCAACATTAAACATTTTTTGCATGGCTTCGGGTAATTTTCCGTGAACGGCTGAAATGTTTACGCCTCCTTTTTCAATAACTTTCCCGTTTTCAATCACACGTGTTTTTCCTCCGCCGCCTTCGGGTCGTTCCCATATATCTTCACGGAATTTGGCATAACCATCCACCGCTTCGAGTCCGGAAGTGATTTGGTCTTGGAGTTGGAGGATGTATGTATAAAAGTTGTCTTTCATTTATAGTTGTATTAAGTACAAAGTATTAAGTACAAAGACAAAATCTTAATACTTAATACTTGATACTTTGTACTATGATTTATATTCCTTAACCGCTTCCACAAAAGCCTTGGCGTGATCTACCGGAATGTTTGGCAAAATACCATGTCCAAGATTTACGATGTAATTGTCTTTGCCAAATTCGTCTATCATTTGGTGTACCATTTTTTTGATAGTTGGAATTGGCGAAAGCAAACGGCTTGGATCAAAATTTCCTTGTAATGTGATTCTTCCACCTGATAAATATCGGGCGTTTCTTGGAGAACACGTCCAGTCAACACCAAGTGCTGATGCTTTAGATTTTGCCATATCATTCAAAGCAAACCAACACCCTTTTCCGAAGACAATAACCTTTGTGTCTTCCGCTAATGCCTCTACAATCTGATTTATATATTTCCATGAAAACTCCTGATAATCCACTGGTGATAACATGCCACCCCAAGAATCAAAAATCTGAATAGCATTACAACCTGCTTTTACTTTCTCTTTTAAGTATAGAATCGTTGTGTCGGTAATTTTTTGTAATAATGTATGTGCTGCAACAGGATTGGAAAAACAAAATCCTTTGGCAGTATCAAAACTTTTAGAACCCTTTCCTTCAACAGCATAGCAGAAAATCGTCCAAGGCGAACCTGCAAAACCGATAAGTGGAACCTCATCGTTAAGCATTTCTTTAGTCAATTTTATCGCATCAAAAACGTAACCTAAGGTTTCGTGAACATCGGGAACAAAAACTTGATTGACTTGTTCCATCGTACGAATCGGATTTGGAATTATTGGTCCTAAATTATCCTTCAACTCTACGTGAATACCCATAGCGCGTGGCACTACCAAAATATCCGAAAACAAAATAGCCGCATCCGGTTTTACGATTCGAATAGGTTGTACTGTTATTTCTGCTGCTAATTCTGGTGTTTCGCAGCGGGTAAAGAAATCGTATTTGTCGCGTAAAGCTCTGAATTCGGGTAAATACCTTCCTGCCTGACGCATCATCCAAACGGGAGGACGTTCAACAGTTTCATTGTTTAAGGCTTTTAAAAAAAGGTCGTTTTTAATCATACTTTTTGTAGTTGCAAAGTGCCGAAGTGGCTAAGTTACTGAGTTAGTTTTTATAATTTTCTATACATTTCATTACCACATTTTCAACAGTCGGTTGATGAGCAATAATTACATTTTTTGTGATGTCTTTCAAAGCTTCTGCAGTTGTGTTGCCAATGCAAAAGCAATTTTCATTTTCAATTTTATTTTTCTGCAGATAACTTTGAACTCCAGAGGGACTAAAAAATAATATTCCATTTGGTATGAAATCGATTTTATGTGGTGTTAAAATTGTTTCATACACCTCAACTTCATCTAATGTTATATTAACTAATCGCAGCGCATCGGGCAAAAAATCTCTTCGAATAGTTCCGCAAAAAAAAGTAAAACTGTTTTTAGAATATTGGTTGCAAATAATCGAGGCTAATTCAGCTGCATACTCTGAGTATTCTATAACTTCAAAACTATTCTCTTCCAAAAATGATTTGGTCTTTTCACCAACACAAAAGCATTTTTTGCTTTTTATTTCTTCTTTTTTTTTATTTCTAAGAACGCTTTCTACTGCATTTTGACTGGTGAAAATCAAATAGTCATTTATTGAATAAATTTCAAAATCTTTGTTTTGAATAGTAATAAAATCGGCTTCAAACACTGAAAAATTCGCACTCAACAATTGCTGCTTATGTCTTTCTGAAAGCTTCTTTGTTGATACTATGCAAATTTGATTTTGCATTATTTTTTCAATTCGTTTTTGATTTCTTTCATCAGATCAGCACCTCCATTTTCTAAAATTTCTTGAGCCGAATTGAATCCTAATTTCTTCCAGTCCGATATGTCGACCGATTTTTCAATTTCTAGTTTTTGTTTCCCATCAATGGATAACAAAATACCTTTGAAATCAATAGTATCATCATTTTCATTATATTTTGCCAAAGCCCCAATTGGCGCCGTACATCCGCCTTCGAGTGTTTTTAAAAATTGACGCTCGATATAGGTGCAAATCTCTGTTTCGATATCGTTGAGTTGTGAAACAGCATCAATGGTGAAGCCATCATTTTCCATTGCTAAAACAACCATTGCGCCTTGTGCTGGTGCCGGAATCATCCAATCGAGATTAATAAAACTATCAGGTTTTAGATTAATTCTCTCTAATCCTGCTGCGGCAAAAACAGCTCCGTTCCAATCGTTTTCTTTCAGCTTTTGCATTCTGGTATTTACATTTCCGCGTAAGTCGACAACAGTATGATTCGGATATTTATTCCACCATTGTGCCTGACGTCGTAAACTTCCTGTTGCAATAATTCCAGTATTTTCTAGAAAATCTAAATTTCCTTTATGAACCAAAATATCCAAAACATTGGCGCGCTCTAAAACTGCTGCCTGCACAATTCCTTTTGGCAAAGCCGTCGGCACATCTTTCATCGAATGTACTGCAATATCGACTTGACCATTTATCATGGCAATATCTAAAGTTTTGGTAAAAATTCCGGTAATTCCGAGTTCGTAAAGCGGTTTGTCGAGAATGATATCTCCATCCGATTTCACAGCTATGATTTCAGTAGCATACCCTAAATCTTGAAGTTGCTTTTGAACAGTTTGAGCTTGCCAAAGTGCCAGTTCGCTATCACGAGTTCCTATTCTGATTGTTTTGGCCATTTTATTTAGAAGAAGTTTCTATCTGAAATATTTTCTCTATCCATTCGATACTCTCATCCACCATTGTAGTATCATCTTTTAAATGACTGGCAAAATGATTGGTGATTTTTTGTATGATTCTGGCACTGATTAGTTCGGCTTGAGCTTCATCAAAATTAGATAACTTTTTTCTTTGAACACTTAATTCTGACTCTTTAATCGAATTGAGTTTTTCTTTTAAAGCATGAATGGTAGGTGCAAATTTTCTTTGCTTCGTCCATGCCAAAAAATCATCCATAATTTCTTCAATGATAACTTCGGCTGCCGGAATATATTTTTTACGATTTTCTAATGTTTCATCTGTTATTTGTGATAAATGATCCATATGAACTAAAGTAACGCCATCAACAGTTGTTACATTTTCGTTTACGTTTTTAGGTATCGATAAATCTAAAATTAAGAGTGGCTTTTTTAGATTTAAAATAGCTTTATCTACTGTAGGGTTATGAGCGCCAGTTGCTACTACCAATACATCTGCTTTTTGAATTTCTAATTGTAAATCGGAATAATCTTTTACTATTACATCAAGTTTACGCGCCAATCGTTCTGCTGTGTCTTTAGTACGATTAATAAGCGTTATTTGTTCGTGCTTGGTGTGTTTAACTAAATTCTCGCAGGTATTTCTGCCGATTTTTCCTGTGCCGAAAAGTAAAATATTTTTATTAGCAATATCATCAACATTGCTAAAAATGTACCGAACGGATGCAAAAGAAACAGATGTGGCTCCTGAGGAAATTTCCGTTTCATTTTTAATTCTTTTACTAGTTTGTATAACCGCATTGACCAATCGCTCTACATAGGCATTCACTAAATTCATCGATTTACTTTGTGTAAAAGCGGATTTAATTTGACTAATGATTTCAAAATCACCAAGAATTTGACTATCCAAACCAGTTCCAACGCGAAACATGTAGCGAACAGCTTCTTGGTTTTTATAAATGTAGGCCACTTTTTGAAAATCTTCTACGGTACCTTGACTATTGTCGCAAAGTAATTTGATTAATTGAAAAGGATGTTGAGCAAAACCATAAATTTCAGTACGGTTACAGGTAGAAGTAACAAGTAATGATTCGATACCTTCTTGTTGCGCCTGCTTTAAAACATTCTTCTTTCCGACATCATCTAGGCTGAATTTTCCCCTTATATCAGCATCAGCTTTCTTATAACTTAAGCCAACCACATAAAAAGTACTATGTTTCGAAATGTTTCCGTTTTCCATTTTTGCTCTTAACCTAAAGGAGGAACAAAGTTATCGTTATGCCTTTTAGAAAAACAACGCTAAAAGAACTTTTTATATCGCTGTGAGTTATTTTTATAGCTGTTTGTGTTTTTGTCGTTATTTCTTTTAAATTTGCACTGAAATCAGGTAGTTTTTTAACTCTTATATAGATTTATTCTAAATAAATGTTTTAAATACTTACTTATACATTTTCAAAAAATATCGCTATGGGTTCAAAAGAAATAATAACAATTGAAAATGATTTTACCCTAATCCGTTTTCAAAATGATACTGATGACCTTTCTACATTTCAAAGTCCGGTTAATATAGGATTAATTCAATTTCATTTTGGATTAAAAGGAAGTGCGAAGTTTATCTTTAACAATGGTAATTATACATTAGATTTAAATGAAGAGAAGTGCTTGTTGTTTTATAATCCAGAAAAAGAATTACCGCTTAATGTTGAAATTGCACCAAAATCTTGGTTAATAACAATACTGGTTTCTATCAAAAAATTTCACGGTTTGTTTACAACCAATGCAGAACACATTCCTTTTTTGAGTCAAGAAAACAAAGACAAGAAGTACTATAACGAAAGTGACGTGAGTCCATCGATGGCGATTGTGTTAAATCAAATGTTTCATTATAATCTTAATCCTTCGATAAAAAATCTATACTACAAAGGCAAAGGGTATGAATTGCTAAGTTTATTTTTTAACCGTAACGAGGATCCAAATGCAGAGCAATGTCCGTTCTTGATTGATGAAGAAAATGTATTGAAAATTAAAAAAGCAAAAGAAATTATAATTGCCAATATGGCCGAACCTCCGAGTTTAGAATCACTCGCCAATCAAGTTGGTTTAACCCTAAAAAAATTAAAAATGGGGTTCAAACAAATTTATGGCGATACCGTTTACGGATTTCTTTTTGATTATAAAATGGAGTATGCGCGTCAATTATTAGATTCTGGATCCTATAACGTAAATGAAGTAGGATTAAAAATCGGATACAGTACTGGCAGTCACTTTATTGCTGCATTTAAGAAAAAATTTGCCACTACACCCAAAAAGTATTTAATGTCAATGAGTCAAAACAATTAATAAAAGTTATTACTTAATAAAAAAAGCCAAAATGAAAGGAGTATTATTAGTTAATCTGGGATCGCCAGAAAGTCCAACTGCAAAAGATGTAAAGCCATATTTAGATGAATTTTTAATGGATAAATATGTGATTGACGTGCCGTTTTTGCTACGCGCTTTATTAGTACGTGGTATCATTCTTCAAACGCGTCCAAAAAAATCGGCAGAAGCTTATGCTAGAATTTGGACTGATGAGGGTTCACCACTGATTGTGATATCCAAAAAAATGCACAAAAAAGTACAAAATTTAGTTGATATTCCGGTAGCCTTAGCGATGCGTTACGGAACTATAACGATTAAAAAAGGGTTACAAGAATTGAAAGATAAGGGCGTAACCGAAGTGATGCTCCTTCCTTTGTATCCACAACATGCAATGGCATCTACTACAACTATTTTGGTATTGGCCGAAGAATTACGTCAAGAGTTTTTTCAAGAAATGAAATTCACAATTGTGCCTGCGTTTTATAACAAACCTGATTATATCAAAGCCCTATCCAATTCGATTAAAAAACATTTAGAGGGTTTTGAATACGACCATTTATTGTTTTCGTATCATGGCATCCCGAAACGTCATATTCGAAAAACCGATATAACCAAGTCTCATTGTAAAATGGACCGAACTTGTTGTAATACTCCATCACCGGCTCATGAGTTTTGCTACAGCCATCAGTGCTATGAAACCACTAAACAAGTAGTGGAACAATTGGGAATTCCAGAATCCAACTACAGCCAAACCTTTCAATCACGATTGGCTGGCGACAAATGGCTAACACCATATACCGATGTCGAAATAAATAAAATGCCCGAGCAAGGAATCAAAAAACTAGCTGTTGTGACTCCGGCTTTTGTTTCTGATTGTTTGGAAACATTAGAAGAAATAGCCATGGAAGCCAACGAACAGTTTTTGCATCATGGTGGTGAGGATTTTTTTGCCATTCCGTGTATGAATGATGAAGATGAATGGTGTCAAGTAGTGGCGAATTGGATTAAAGATTTTCAGAGAGAATAGAAAACAGATGAAAGAAAATAGACTTTAATGGAACTCTACAACTACATAAAATCACTTCATCTTATTTTTGTCATTACCTGGTTTGCTGGTTTGTTTTATATTGTTCGCTTGTTTGTGTATCAAATTGAAGCCAACGAAAAACCATCACCCGAAAAAGAAATTCTACAAAAGCAATACAAAATTATGACGTACCGACTTTGGTATATCATTACTTGGCCGAGTGCATTTTTAGCAGTTTTTTTTGCTCTTTGGTTGATGATTATAATGCCTGCTTGGTTGCAAATGCCATGGATGCAGGTTAAATTAGGATTTGTAGTTTTACTGATTGCCTATCAAATAAAGTGTCATCTGATTTATAAAGAATTACAAAACGATGTTGTAAACTATTCTTCTAACTTTATGCGCTTGTGGAATGAAGGCGCTACAATTATTCTGTTTGCCGTGGTTTTTTTAGTAATTTTAAAAAATGCTTTCAACTGGATTTATGGCGTAATCGGAATTGTTTTGTTTTCGATTTTGATAATGCTTGGTTTTAAATTTTATAAAAGAATTCGCGAGAGAAAATAGATCACAGTCTCAGTCTAAGTTTACAGAAAAACATCTGAAAACTGCGACTGAAAACTGCGACTGAAAACCGAATACTATGCTCAACGGCTTCAAAATGTCAATGCTTTCCCTTCGTGTTAGGATTTTCCTATCGATGATAATATTGATATTAATGGCTTCCATTTTGATGGCTTCCATTTCAATTATCCAGTTTAAAAATGAAGCCAAAGATTACCATCAAGAAAGGTTAGACCGAAAAGAATTTGCTATAAAAGAACATATCAATTATGTACTTGCTAATACCACTTATCCTCTGACAGAGAAAAATCTTCCTTTTATTTTTAAAGATAAGATTCATGAATTAGCTGACATCCACAACCTCGAAATCAATATTTATGGCTTAAACGGGAAATTGCTAAAATCTTCCAAAGCTTCCTTTTCTGTTGATAAAGTGGCGCCGCCGATTCCGAATTATGTACTAAAGCTTGTTCAGTCGTCTGTCGAGAAAAGATATGTTGACATTAAGACTGTAAATGGATTAAAAAACCGGTCTTCATATAGTCAAATCAAAGATGATAAATTCAAACCTCTAGGCATTTTAAATATACCGTATGTTGAAGATGATGGTTTCTATGAAACTGAATTGCAACAATTTTTGCTTCGTTTGAGCCAAGTCTATTCTTTTATGCTAATTATAGCTTTTGCTTTGGCCTATTTTCTTGCGAGTTATATAACCAAATCATTAAAGACTGTTTCGGATAAAATCAATGAAACAAGTTTGAACCAAAAGAACGAGAAAATCGTTATTGAAGCCAATAGCCGTGAAATTAATTCATTGATTAACGCTTACAATAAAATGGTTGATAAACTCGAAGATAGTGCCACTATGCTTGCCCAAAGTGAACGTGAACAGGCTTGGCGCGAAATGGCAAAACAAGTCGCCCATGAAATCAAAAATCCGTTAACTCCTATGCGTTTGACTGTACAAAGTTTCCAGCGAAAATTTGATGCCAATGACCCCGAATTAAAACAAAAACTTAACGATTATTCGAAAACATTGATTCAACAAATTGACACAATGAGCGCTGTGGCTTCAGCTTTTTCAAACTTTGCCTCTATGCCTGCTCAACAAAATGAAACGCTTAATGTGGTGCAAGTTGTAGAATTGGCTTTGGATATTTTCAATGAAGATTTTATTGTTTTCAAAAGCAATAAAGAATATGTAATTTCTAAAATCGACAGAACCCAACTAATTCGTATTATCACTAATTTGGTTAAAAATGCTATTCAATCCATTCCGGATGAACAGGAAGAAAAAAAAGTTTTGGTTTCGGTTAACGAAGTAGAAAACGATGTTATCATTACAGTTGAAGACAACGGAATTGGGATTGAATCAAACAATATTGAACACGTTTTTGAACCAAAATTTACAACCAAAACAAGCGGAATGGGGTTGGGCTTAGGAATTATCAAAAACATTATAGAAAATTACAAAGGAACTATTACATTTGAAACTGAACTCGGAAAAGGAACAACGTTCTTTGTTTCGTTGCCTATTGTTAAGTAAACACAGATTTTACAGATTATCACAAATTACAGTATTTAATAAATTATCTTATGAGCTTCGAAAACATTATTGTAACAGCAGAAAACGGCATTGGACAGATTACTATCAATCGGCCGTCAAAATTAAATGCACTAAACAGAGCGACCATTCAGGAATTACATGACGCTTTTGAAAATCTGGAAAGTAATTCTGATGTAAGAGTTATTATTATCACCGGAGAAGGCGAAAAAGCTTTTGTAGCCGGAGCAGATATTTCAGAATTTGCAAGCTTTACTATTCAAGAAGGCGCTCAATTAGCGGCACAAGGTCAAGAATTACTTTTTAATTTTATCGAAAATTTAAGGAAACCTGTTATCGCAGCCGTGAATGGATTTGCCCTAGGTGGTGGATTGGAATTAGCGATGGCATGTCATTTCAGAATTGCCTCTGATAATGCAAAAATGGGTTTGCCTGAAGTTTCACTTGGTGTTATTCCAGGTTATGGTGGGACACAACGTTTACCTCAATTAATTGGAAAAGGTCGTGCTATGGAAATGATAATGACGGCCGGAATGGTTTCAGCTGAAGAGGGTTTCCGTAGCGGTTTAGTGAATCATGTTGTTCCACAATCAGAGCTTTTAGATTTTACAAGAGGCATTGCTTCTAAAATTATGCGCAACTCACCTTTTGCTATTGGTAGAGCCATAAAATGTGTTAATGCCAACTTCAAAGACGGTGTAAATGGTTATGAAACCGAAATCAGAAACTTTGGCAAATGCTTCGGGACCGAAGATTTTAAAGAGGGAACAACTGCGTTTTTAGAGAAGAGAAAAGCTGAGTTTAAAGGAAAATAATATTAATGAAAAAGCACCTATTTTTTTTATTCCTTTATTGTCTGAGTACTTTTATTTATTCCCAAAGTATCCCTTTTTCCATTAAGAAAAGTGATTTATTTCAGGATGACTTTAAGGAAACTTCAATAATCTTAGCCGAAAAAATTGATGATAATAAATTTCTCCTAGTTCGATCCTATAAAAGAGGCGGCATTTCTCCCGGAGAAGGCTTTTATATTGAAAAATATGACACTAATTTAAAACTAGTCAAAGAGTTTGAATACGATATGAAACATCCAAATTATCAAAAGTATAATTTAGTTTTAAGCGTTTTCACTTTAGAGAAAATGGTTCATATTATAGAAATGTATTATGATTTAAATTTAAAATCGTTTGTCTGTCTCGACAATAAAATTTTAGACGAAAATACGGTTGAAAAGACAACTCTTTTTACAATTTCAAAAGAGGAAATGAAAACTGTCGGCACATTCAATCTTCAGAAAAAGTTTTACGCCAGAGTTGACGAAATTTGGACAAATGACAATTCCGGAACCATTAATGCAGAAGACAGCAACATAAAAAGAGGAACGTTTTTAGATGTTTTTCTTAAGGGTGATGCTGCTAAAGACGGCGGTGTCGCTTCAGACATAACTGTTGTGGTTAATGAAACTAAAACCGCATTTGCTATCGCATTGGATTTAAACCAAAAAACTTCCGATGGTTTACGTATTTACGTGTTTAACAGCAAACTTGAAAAGATAATCGATAATACTTTTACTAAAGAAATTAAAGATCGAAATTATATCTTTCAGAACATTCAGCTTTCAAATAGTGGCAGTGCTGTTTACTTACTAGCTAAATCTTATGATAAGGATTTGCGAAATAAAAAAGAAGGAGGAAAATACTTTTTTGAACTTTCCAAGATTGATGCTAAAAATCAATTGACCCAAATAATTGATCCAGAACAAAACTTTATTGGCTCATTAAAAACCTTTTTTCATAATGAAGATTTGTTTTGTATAGGCTTTTATTCTGAACTGACAGATTATCGCTATAAAGGGATTTGTTCTTTTAAACTTGATACTAATTCATTGGAGTTGAAAAAATCAAAATATAACCTATTTACCGAACAGTTTTTCTTTGATAAATATGGTAAGAATACCGAAAAAGCCGTAAAGTTTTTGACTTTCAGAAAAGTATTTTTTAATAACTATAATGAAATAATCCTGAATGCCGAAGAATACGACAAAACTACACAAGCTGGGGCTGGAGCCGGAATTAATGGTGCTGCAGGTCCGATGAGTTCATCTACACATTATAGTTATGATGACATTGTTATTGCAAAACTAAATTATGATGGTGATATGCTATGGTCTCGAAACATTAACAAAAGGCAATCAACTACTGACGACGACACTTCTTATCTTTCTTATACTTCAACGGTAAGAAATGATAAAACGTACTTTTTTATAAATGCTAGAGACAAAATCAAAAAGCTAAAAAACGACCGAATTGAATTTGGGCAAATCAGAAAAAACAAATCTAACCTCAACGTTATTGAAGTTAATGCTGCTGGCGATTTTAACTATCAGGAAATTCTTGATGACGAACAAAACGAAGTGCCTTTTATGGTATCAAAAGGTGCTGTAATTGACAATACTGTTTATTTTCTTGGAAGAAAAGGGAAAGACAAACAACTTTTAAAAATAACGTTGTAAAACCCAACTGCAAACTGAATACTATTTCTCACCTTGCCATTCGGCATAAAACTGCGAAAGGAAATTTTCCATGTATTTATGGCGTTCTAAAGCAATTTTCTTGCCGGTAGCCGTATTCATTTTATCTTTTAGTAACAATAACTTTTCGTAAAAATGATTCAATGTTGGTGAATTCGAATTTTTGTATTCTTCTTTAGACATATTGAGATTTGGTGCAATAGAAGGATTATAAAGCGCTCTGTTTTTAAAGCCTCCGTAATTGAATGTTCTTGCAATTCCAATGGCTCCAATAGCATCTAACCGATCGGCATCCTGAACAATTTCAAGTTCTTTTGAGCTGAATTTGTTTTCAAAATTTCCGCCTTTAAACGAAATATTTTCAATGATATTTATGACGTGATTAATAGTTTCCTCAAAAACATTTTCACTTTCTAAAAAAGTTCTCGCTGTTTTTGGACCAATCGTCTCGTCGCCATCATGAAATTTACTGTCCGCTATATCGTGAAGTAACGCACCTAATTTTACGACTGTCAAATCGCAATCTTCTTCCTGAGCAATTAAAATTGAATTTTTGTAAACCCGTTCAATGTGAAACCAATCGTGTCCGCCTTCGGCATTATCCAATTTCTCTTTTACAAATGCTATAGTTTTATCTATCAATATCATTTTAATTTGATAAAAAAAATCCAAATTCTAATACGTTTTGGAATTTGGAATTTTAGTTATTGGAATTTCTGAAAATTATCTAATCATAGCTGGTTCTACCCATTTGAAAATTGTAGATTCAGCAGGAATCACTAATCTTTCAGAAACTTTTGCCATCCTGGCTGGTAATTTCATTAGATAATCTCTTGCTTTTTCTGCTTCATCTGTCAAACCAGAAAGTTTATCTATTTCCCATTTTTCAATTAACTTTTGCATAATATCAACATAATCAGCAGCTGTGTAAACGCCAATTCGTTGGGCAGAGTCTGAAAAATTTAAAAAAGCAGAGCTTATTTTTTCGCCTGATTCTCTTAAGAATTGAGCCGGCATAACAATTTTTTGCTTCATCATATAGTTAAATGCCAATAGCATTTCGCTTGGATCAACTTTAAAAATTTGGTTTACAAATTCGCTATAAGCATGATGATGACGCATCTCATCGCCCGCAATCATTTTACAGATTTTTGATAATTTCTTGTCGCCATATTGTTTGGCGATTTGAGAAACTCTATTATGAGAAACATAAGTTGCTAATTCCTGAAAACTGGTATATACAAAATTTTTGTATGGATCACGTCCTGTACCTATATCAAATCCGTCAGCAATTAAATGCTGCGTTGTAATTTCAACTTCACGCATGTTTACGCGCCCGGATAAATACAAGTATTTATTTAACAAATCACCATGGCGATTTTCTTCTCCCGTCCACTGACGCACCCATTTGCTCCAAGGGTTATTTTCAACCTGACCAACGCCATCAACATCCATCAACCAAGATTCGTAGGTTGGTAAAGCTTCTTCGGTAATGGTATCGCCTACGAGTGTTACCCAGAAATCGTAGGGTAAATCTTTGGCAATTTCCCTAAGTTCTTTTACTTCTTCAAAGAAATTTTCATCTTCAGAATTAGGTAAAAAATCTGATGGTTGCCATATTTTTTCTACTGGAATCAAATATTCTTCCATGAAACCTTCTACTTTATTTTCCAGAAATTGCATTACTTCTAGACGAATATTCTTTATCGACATTGTTTAATTTTTAATAGATTGGATTACTGCTTTTTCTGTTTTCTGCATCAATTCTTCAAAAGGAAAGTCTTTTACAGCAATCGCTTCGTGAATTATAAATTGTAGATGATTCCCTAAACCCATAGGGAAAGCTCCAAATTTAACCATTTTCCAGGAATTATTTATAGTAATTGGCACAACATATGCTGAAGGTGCATATTTACATAGGATTTTTAACCCGCTTTGGGCAAATTCTTTTGGCTTTCCATCTTTACTTCTGGTGCCTTCCGGGAATATAACAGCAGAACGATTGTGCTTTTCAATGTATTCCGACAGTTCTTTTATCAGC
The DNA here is from genome assembly GCA_947456955.1 of Flavobacteriaceae bacterium. Taxonomy (GTDB): domain Bacteria; phylum Bacteroidota; class Bacteroidia; order Flavobacteriales; family Flavobacteriaceae; genus Flavobacterium. Next base: position 52,853 of record CANGTQ010000011.1, read on the forward strand.
GGAATGGCTTGTTTTGGATCTTTCCTGTCAATAAGAACAGAACCGCCATGACGAAGGTTATAGGAAACACTTGGAATGCCTTTTCCTAATTCTTTTTTGCTCACAAACTTGGCGTGAAAACGTCGCAAATACCAAATAATTCCAATGATATCATAAAGACTTTGATGATTTGAAACAAAGATTATCGGGACATTTTTTGGAATAGTATCTCTATTTTCAAAAGTATATCTTGTTCCTAAAATAGTAGTGCATTTGGTCAAAAAAAAGTTTAAATAGTCAACACTTTTTTTATGTGCCTGATAACCAAAAAAGTTTAAACAAATCCATTGAATAGGATGGAAAATAACCAAATACAATCCAAAACAAAGATAAAATAAGACCGAAATTGGATATGAAATAAGCTTTTCCATGATTTAAAAATAGATAACAAAAATATAAAAAATCAAAAGGAAGAAGAAGAATAAGATAAGAAAAAACGTTTTTTAAAATTTTGTGAAAATGTACACTTTTTGTATACCTATAGTAAGCCAAACGCTATTAGCTTTACAGTCTGTTTAATCAAGGTCAAAAGAATCAAAATAATTTGTTCAAAACTCCTCCGATTTGTATCCATTAACATCAAAAAAAGCATTATTTTTATGCCACAAAATTTATAAAAAATGAGTTCAGAAAAAGAAGCCAAATTAAAAGCATTACAATTAACGCTAGATAAATTAGACAAAGCATACGGTAAAGGAACCGTAATGAAAATGGGTGACAAAGCCGTTGAAGAAGTTGAAGTAATTCCTTCTGGATCGCTTGGTTTAGATTTAGCATTAGGGGTAAATGGTTATCCAAAAGGAAGAGTTATAGAGATATATGGCCCGGAATCTTCGGGAAAAACAACCTTAACATTGCACGCTATTGCCGAAGCACAAAAAGCGGGTGGAATTGCTGCTTTTATTGATGCTGAACATGCTTTCGATAGAAATTACGCAGAGAAATTAGGTGTTGATATTGAGAATTTAATTATTTCTCAACCTGACAATGGAGAACAAGCCTTAGAAATTGCAGAAAACTTAATCCGTTCTGGTGCTATTGACATTGTGGTTATCGACTCAGTTGCAGCCTTGACTCCAAAAAGTGAAATCGAAGGCGAAATGGGAGATTCAAAAATGGGATTACACGCTCGTTTGATGTCGCAAGCACTAAGAAAATTAACAGGAACAATTAGCAAGACACATTGTACCGTATTTTTCATTAATCAGTTGAGAGAGAAAATCGGAGTGATGTTTGGTAACCCAGAAACGACTACTGGAGGAAATGCTTTGAAATTCTATGCTTCTGTACGTTTAGACATTCGTCGTTCATCACAAATTAAAGATGGCGAAAATGTAATTGGAAACAGAACCAAAGTTAAAGTGGTAAAAAATAAAGTAGCACCGCCATTCAAAACCGCAGAATTTGATATAATGTATGGCGAAGGCGTTTCAAAAACAGGCGAAATTCTTGATTTAGCCGTTGAATTTGAAATCATCAAAAAGGCAGGTTCTTGGTTTAGCTATGGTGACACAAAGCTTGGGCAAGGAAGAGACGCTGTTAAAGTCTTGATAAAAGACAATCCAGAATTAGCCGATGAACTAGAACAAAAAATAAAAGATCATATTAAAGAAAGCAATTCTTAACTAACTATAACATCCCATTAAATTTTAACGGGATGTTTTTTTTAGTGCCTTAACGCAGCCTTTTTTATGAAAAAGTATACTAACAAAATATTATATCATGAGTAAAAAAATAATATCCCTTTTAGCCCTGTTTTTTATATTAAATTCTTGTTCTCCAGATGACGATACCCAATACTCCTTTAAATTAATGCCTATAGAAAGTGTCGATATTCCTGCTGAATTTACTTTAGGGGAAACCTATCCTATAACTGTTCATTATACAGTACCTACAAGTTGCTATTATTTTAGCTCATTCTATTATGATAAAGATTTAAACATAAGAACAATTGCTATTGAAAATGCTATAGCACAAAGAAATAACTGTCAGGATTTAAGTGCTGCTGATGGGGCAAACACCTATACTTTCAATTTTTATGTGACTGGTAATGGTTCCTATATTTTTAAATTTTATCAAGGAAAAGACGACCAAGGGAATAATATTTTTCTAGAATATGAAGTGCCTGTAACGAATTAAACAAGAATCAATTTTCAAAAATTGGATTTAAATCAACCCATAAATGATTGCAAAAAAAACATAGAAAAGCACAAGAACAGTTATGCAAATTGTATTCTCCAAAACTGTTTGTAGCTTGCTTACTAGTAATATCGAGGAAGAGTTACTAAATCCGGGACTCTTTTTTATGAATTATAATCTTGCAGTTGCTTTAATATAACGTTATGAACTTGCCCTTTTATGGCTTTTTTATAATCTGCAGATTGATTTTTAGTGTCGATAAAATGATGAATTTTTACACGCATCAAACCAGGACTTCCGCTAAAAAAAGTATACGAGAAACGTTTTTTGTTATCGGCAAAAGTAAGCGGAACAATCGGAATGTGGTGGTCAATCGCTAATCGGAAAGCTCCATCTTTAAATTCATCCAATACTATAGATTCATCATCAGGAACACCTCCTTCGGGAAAAATACAAATGCTTAATCCTTGATTTAGTCTTTTTTGAGCTCTTTCAAATACTGCCATTCTGCTTTTGGAGCTCCTTCTATCTACCAAAATACAGGTTCGTTTATAGAAAAACCCAAAAAGCGGAATCTTTGCCAATTCTTTTTTACCAACAAAAACAAAAGGATTTTTTACCACAGAAAGCATTAGCATAATATCCGTCATCGAAGTATGATTGGCAACAAACATGTAGCTTTTGCCTTCTATGATTTCTTCTTCTGTTTCTAATTTTACTCTGAAACCCATGCCAAATAATATGACTTTAGCCCAAATTCGAGCCATCACAAAAAAATAGGGATACCATTTTTCTTTAAGAATGGAAATAAATAGAAACGGGAACATAACAAGTATGGGAATCGCCATTAATACGTAGAACCAAACCCGATAAAGTGTCCAAAAAACAATTTTCAATGCTCTCATATTGTCAAATGTAATGAAAGGTATGCAATTTTTAATACAAAGGTTTAACTTTGAATTTTTAACCGCAAAGTTCGCAAAGAATAAGAGCAAAGTAAAAAAGAGTTTATGACAGAAAATGAAATTTCAACAAAAATTATCGGATTAGCAATTGATGTTCATAAAGTTCTTGGCCCAGGATTACTTGAAAGTGCTTATAAAGAATCATTGTTTTACATGATAAATAAACATGGTTTGAAAGTAGAAAAGGAAAAAGCAATGCCATTAGTTTTCGAAGAAATTAAACTAGATTGTGGCTATAGAATAGATTTATTGGTAGAAAACAAATTGGTTATAGAAATAAAAAGTGTTGATTCTTTAAATGATATTCATTTAGCACAAACATTAACGTATTTAAAATTAGGAAATTATAAGCTTGGTTTATTGATAAATTTCAATGAAGTTTTGCTAAAAAAAGGAGTAAGGAGAATTGTAAATAACTTATAAAAACTTTGCAAACTTTGCGGAAAACTTTGCGAACTTTGCGGTTGAAATAAAATTACCATGTCAAAAATACTAACCGGAATTCAAAGCACGGGAACACCCCATTTAGGAAACTTATTAGGTGCCATTTTGCCCGCTATTGAACTGTCAAAAAATCCAAGTAACGAGTCGTTTCTTTTTATTGCTGATTTGCATTCGATTACCCAAATAAAAAACGGAGACGAACTTCGTCAAAATACCTATAGCACTGCTTCGGTTTGGTTGGCTTGTGGATTGGATGTCAGTAAAGTGATTTTTTACCGTCAGAGCGATGTGGCTCAAACCGCTGAATTGTCATGGTATTTGAGTTGCTTTTTCCCTTTTCAACGTTTGACTTTAGCGCATTCTTTTAAAGACAAAGCCGATAGACTTGAAGATGTAAACGCTGGTTTGTTTTCGTATCCAATGCTAATGGCCGCTGATATTTTATTGTATGATGCCAATTTTGTTCCGGTTGGGAAAGACCAATTACAACATATTGAAATTACGCGTGATGTAGCTTCTCGTTTTAATCATCAAATGGGGGAAACATTTGTAATTCCGGAAGCAAAAATTGAAAAAGAAACCATGTACGTTCCCGGAACTGATGGTCAAAAAATGAGTAAATCGCGTGGCAATATCATCAATATTTTCTTGGATGATAAAGCGTTGCGCAAACAAATCATGAGCATTGAAACCGATAGTACACCATTAGAAGAACCAAAAAATCCTGAGACCTGTAAAATATTTGGGCTTTATAAATTATTGGCAAATGGGGAACAAATTACACAAATGAAAACCAAATATGCTAATGCTAACAGAGATTTTGGTTACGGTCATGCCAAACAGGAATTGTTTGAGTTAATTGTTGCCAACTTCAAAAACGAAAGAGAAAAATACAATTACTACATGAACAATTGGCCGGAAGTTGATGCTTTGCTAAAACAAGGAGCAGTAAAAGCGGGAACAATTGCAGATGCTGTTTTGAAAAAAGTCAGAGTGAAATTAGGGTTTGAATAAACTTAAATAGCTTCAAACAGTTTCCCTGGTAAAGGTCGAATAACGCCTTTCAATTCCATATTTAACAGTAAAGAAGAAATTCGGAAAATCGGAAAATCACATTCGAGAGCAATGCTATCTAACAATTGCTTCCCATTTCGTTGAAGATAATCGTATACTTTTTGTTCGTCGTTATCTAAAGAAACAAACAGTTGTTTTTGAATAACCGCTTTGTCATTGTGAGTATGCGAAGCAATCTGCCAATTCAAAATATAAACCAAATCGGCTGCAGAAGTCATCAAATTAGCACGTTGTGTTTTAATTAAATTATTGCATCCCTGACTGTATTTATCAGAAGTTCTACCGGGTACTGCAAAGACATCCCGATTGTAATCATTTGCCATAATTGCTGTTATTAGTGAACCGCCTTTTTCAGCACTTTCTATAACAACTGTAGCCTCGCTCATTCCGGCAACGATACGATTGCGACGTACAAAGTTCTCTTTATCCGGATTTGAATTGCTCCAAAACTCAGTTAAAAACCCGCCGTTTTCTTCCATTTTGGCAACATATTTTTTGTGTGCTTTTGGATAAACTTGATTTAATCCATGCGCCAAAACTCCGATAGTTTGCAACTTATTTTCCATAGCTGCCTGGTGTGCTACAATATCAACTCCATAGGCAAATCCGCTAACGATTATTGGATTAAAAATGGCTAAATCTTCGATAAGTTTTTTACAAAAATCTGCTCCGTGTGAAGTAACTTCCCTTGTGCCAACGATGCTGATTATTTTTCTGTTTTCGAAATTTAAATTACCCGAACCAAAAAGCAAAACCGGTCCGTCTATGCAGTGTTTTAACTTGTTAGGATAATCGTCATTTTGGTAATACAAAATGGATATTTTCTCATTCTCAATAAAACGCAATTCCCGTTCTGCTTTTTCAAAAATGGATTTATCCTTGAGGTTTTTAATTAAAACCCCACCTATTCCGTCAATTGATTTTAATGATTGTGATTTGGAATTAAAAACATTTTCGGCTGAACCGCAATGATTTATAAGTTTTTTGGCAACAATATCTCCAACGCCTTCTACTTTCAATAGCGCCAAAATATTAAAAAGTTCCGTTGGGTTCATGTGCTTATTTTACTACAAAAATAATTATTTTTTATTGGGATTGTTAATAAATTTTGTGAATAATTTTTTGATAGTTCTGTAGTTTATCTAAATTTGTCCATATGAAGATTGAACAATACATTTCCCAATTATTATTTCGTTATCAATGTGTTACCGTACCTGGATTTGGTGCGTTTCTAACTGAATTTCAGTCGGCACAATTGGACGAAAACTCCCATTCGTTTTATCCTCCAAAAAAGATGGTCTCTTTTAATCCGTTTATCAAAAACAATGATGGATTATTGGCAAACCATTTGGCACAAGCAGAAAAAATATCCTATGAAATTGCGGTAAATAGTATTCAGAATGAAGTATCGCATTGGAAAACTAAAATCCTGGAATTCGGCAATATCTCTTTAAAAAATATTGGTGATTTTTCATTGAATTCGGAGAATAATATAGTGTTTGTGCCTGTTGATCAAATCAATTATCTTACAGCATCTTTCGGGTTGAGTTCCTTTGTTTCTCCAGCAGTAAAAAGAGAAGTTTATAAAGTAGAAGTTGAGCAACTCGAAGAAAAAGCGCCAGTTATTTTCACACCGGAGAAAAGAAGAAATTACAGTGTTTTAAAATATGCTGCTGTTTTCTTGTTATCAGCCGGAATCACAGGAACTGTTGGTTACAAATATTACGAAAATAAAATTGCACAAGAAACACTTATCGTGGAAACCAATGTTCAGAAAAAGGTAAATCAAAAAATTCAGGAGGCAACTTTTTATATTTCAAACCCGTTGCCAGCGGTTACGTTAACGGTTCCTGAAGAAAAACTACCTTACTCTGTTGTTGCGGGTGCCTTTAGAATAGAAAACAATGCTGAAGAACAATATCAAAGACTGCTTGAATTAGGATTTAAAAAAGCAAAAAGATTAGCGCCAAACAAGCATGGATTATTTCCTGTAGTTTACGGAAGTTATTCGACCTACTCAGAAGCTCATGATGCTATGAAGAATATTCAAAAGTTAGACAATAAAGACGCTTGGCTTTTGGTTGATGAATTATAAAAAATCTCAATTTCTCGATATTTTTTGTTTTCAGTAAGTACCTTTGCAAAAAAAAGTATGAATCCAAAACATCCTTCTGAATCGTTAACCATTTTAACCGATGTAGTTTTACCAGGCGAAACCAATCCTTTAAACAATCTTTTTGGTGGTGAATTGTTAGCCCGGATGGACAGAGCTGCCAGTATTGCTGCCAGAAGACATTCGCGGAGAATTACCGTTACTGCTTCTGTTAATCATGTAGCTTTTAATCGTGCCATTCCTTTAGGTAGCGTAGTAACTATTGAGGCTAAAGTTTCCCGAGCTTTTACTTCGTCAATGGAAATCTTTTTGGATGTTTGGATTGAAGATAGAGAATCAGGAATCAAAACCAAAGCTAATGAAGCTATTTATACTTTTGTAGCCGTAAATGAAACTGGGAATCCTGTAAGTGTTCCGCCTATAATTCCTGAAACAGAACTTGAGAAAGAACGCTATGATGCTGCTTTGCGCAGAAAACAATTGAGTTTAGTCTTGGCCGGAAAAATGAATCCACACGATGCAACCGAATTAAAAGCATTGTTTATATAATATATTTTATTCTGTCATTCCAGCGTAGGCGGGAGTCCACGATTCAATAAATTAGATTCCTGCCTACGCGGGAAAGACAAACCCATATGGTGCGTTTTTATTTAATTGTTTTACATATTAAACAACCAACTGGCCGGATTATTATAAGTCGTATTTTGAAGAATTAAGAATTTTAAAATCGTTTTTCCTGTATCGCCATTGGTTCTGATTTTACCTATACTTTGCTTTGTAGAAACTTTGTCGCCAACGCTTACATTAACACTAATTAAGTTTTGGTATACCGTGAAATAATCTCCATGTTGAATAAAGACTGCAATATTCAAAGGCGATAATTTAATTACTTTGGTTACTTCTCCTCCAAAAACTGCTCTTGCCGAAGCTCCGTTTTCTGTAGTGATTTCAACCCCACTGTTGTGAACCGTAAGTGTTCTATATACCGGATGTGGTTGGTCGCCATAGGGTAAAGAAACAGCTCCTTTTTCAACAGGCCAAGGCAATTTCCCTTTGTTGGCTCTGAAATTATTTGCTACCAATTGTCCCTCTGAAGTCAATACAATTTTTGCTGAAGATTCAACGGCTTTTGTTGATTCGGCTGTGGTTGTTTTTGGATTGGCTTTTGCTTTAGCCGCCGCTGTTTTCTTATTGGCTGCAGCAATCGTTTCTCGAATTAATTTTTGAATTTGCGCATCAATTTTTTTGGTTTCCTGTTGTTTCTTTTTAATCTCAGCGATGATTTTACCTTTTTGCTTTTGTATCTGACTAGCTATTTTTTCTTGCTCCTTTTTCTCTTTAACTAGTTCTTTTTTTTCATTCTCGTTTTCAGCAATTAGTTTTTCCTTTTCCGTTTTTTGAACTACAATTTTATTGGTATATCCAACCAATTGCTTAGTTTTTCCTTGTATTTCCTGTCCTTGCATTTTTCTATAGCTTGCATATTGCTTCATATACTGCGCGCGTTTATAAGCTTGCAAAAAGTTTTCTGAAGACAATAAAAACATAGCTCTACTTTGTTCAGACCGGCTTTTATATGACTTTAAAATCATCGCGGTGTAGTCTTTTCTAAGTTGTTCCAAATCTCGGTTTAGCTGGTTAATTTTTATTTGATTAACATAAATATCATTCCCTAAAAGTTTGGTTTGTTTTTCAGTTGTTTTTATCAATTTTTCTTTTAATCCTATTTTTTCTTTTTGAATCTGAAGCTGTGTAACCACAGATTTCTCTTTGCTTTTTACCGATTGCAATAATTGTTCTTTCTCCTGAATTTCTAATTGAATTTTAGCTTTACGCTCTTCGAGTTCTTCCTGTGTTGGCGGTTGGCTATACATTTGAATAGTGCAACAGAAGAATAATAAAGTGAGAATTAATTTTGGCATCGTTTGAATTTTGCTAATCTATTTTATAAATATTCTATCATATCCATCAGGAACATTGTATGGAAAAGATAAATCTTCGTTGAATGTTTTAGAATTATAATCTATTATGATTGTTGTTTTTACTGTCTTTTGAAATGCATTAATCGTTAAACTTGTCGGGAAAATTCCCGAAACAAAATCTTGAAAATTAGGATAATTCACTTCAAAACTTCTTTCTTTATCCGGTTGAATAATCTCTTGTTTTTTAAGCAAAAAATGTTCCGCTTCAAAAGAAAAAGATTTTTCAGTTTTATCTTCAAGAGCATTTAGTTTATAGAATTTTTCCGTTTCTATAAACGAATAATTCCCTTTCGTCAAATCGTCAATTGGTTGTCCAATCAGCATATTTTGTATTTTATTAAAATCTAAATCGGTTCCGAGCCATTGACTCAACCCTTCATAATTTCCTTGAAAATAAGTCCCGTTTATTTTTTCATAATAGTTTACTTCATTGGGTGTTATCAACGCTTTTGCCATTGTTATACCCAATACTCGGATGCTAACTAAAATCTTCTCATCCTTCTTTATTTTGACTTCTGCCGAAACACTTTGTGAATCATCTTCGTGTTTGTACTTGGCACTTGCTCTGATATATAACGTTGAAAATTCATTTTTATTACTGTAATGATTTTGAATAATTTTTTCAGAAGTTAAAACGTTCTCTTCATTTACAACCGCTTTTGGTGATTTTGTATCAACAAATACCGCTTTTGATTTGCAAGAACTTAAAAAAATAATGGCCAGAATAAACAATCCTTTTTTCATTATTTTTTTTGTTTTTTTATGAGTTCATCCGCTTTGGAAAAGTATTTGTTTTTCTTATTTACATCTCCCAAACCTGAATATGCTTCTCCCAATTGAATATTGAAATTGATTTCTAAAGCGTCATCGTCAATTACAAAATCTAAACCCGTTTCTAAAATCGTAGCTGCTTTTTTAAAGTTATTCAGCTGATTGTTAGCTAAACCTCCGTAATAATAAAACTGTGGTTGTGATGGAAAAAGCTCTGTCAAATCATTTGTTTTTTTAGCCAAATCGGCAAATTGCTGATTTTCAGTATACGCTTGAAGTAATAAAAGTTGCGTTTCAACATCGTCTTCAGCATTTTTTAAATGCATATTTAAATACTTAACCGCTTTTTCCCAATTGGCTTTTGAAAAATAAAATTTTCCTATTTCTTTGGCTACCCTTACTTCTTTATCATTGTCAAAATAAGAAATGGCTTTGTCTAAATCAGTTTCATATTTTGGATTATTTTTGGTGAAAATTAGAAACTCATTGAGCATTCGGTGCTTAATTTTGGAGTCGATTTTTTTGCTTGGGAACACAATATTCATAGCTTTTACGGCATTATCTCCATCATTATTATTTAAATGAAACTTAAATAAACTTACTTGCGCCCAATCGGAAGTTGGAATTTCCTTTTCTAGTTTTTGAGCAATTTCTAATGCTTTTTCTTCTTGATTGCTTTGCGAATACATGTAAATCAAAGAAATATAATTCGATTCTTCTTTTGGAAATTTTTTAATCTGTTCTAATAAATTGAACTTTTCAGCCGATTGGTATTTAGCATCTTTTAAAATATCCGCTTTGTATAATTCGCGTTTATCAGATTTCCCAAACTTTGCATTTAATTCATTGATAAGTTCCAACGCTTTGTCATATTGCTGTGTATTCATGTATAACGAAGTCAAATCTTCTTTGTAATCTTCTTTAAATTCTATCAGTTTTTCAACGATAACAATCGCTTGATTATAATCGCGCGTATCATAACAAACATCATACATTCCAACCCAAGTCCAACGGTTTTTTGGATCCATTTTAGCTGCTTTCTCAAAATTATCATACGCTTCTTTATATTTTTTTTGAGCCAGATAATTTTTGCCTAATTCGAAATAAACTATCGGGTTTTCAGGCTCAATTGCTTTCCCTTTTTCTAAAGCTTCAATTGCCTTATCGTAGTTTTCGATGCTTTTTTGTTTAATTGCTTCGTAGAAAAAATCTTCAAATCCATCGTCTATCGTAACCACATCGTTTGGTTCATTTTGAGCCAAAACAATATTGGGAACTAAAAGAATCCCGAAAAGTAACAGACAATAAATTGTGATTTTCTTCATTCTTTTATTCTAAAACCGAGTAATCTCCGACACTAATACTAGTGAAATTCCCATCAAAACTAACATGATTTCCTATCATCGCATTATCTAATTGAGCATTTTTTATATGAGAATGATTTTGAACCAAACTGTTTTTTATCTCCGAATTTTGAACGTGGCAGCCATCGCCCAAAGAAACATTTGGCCCAACAGTGGCATCAATTAAAACTACATTTTTACCAATATAACATGGCGGAATGATGGTTGAATTTTCTAATTTCACATTGTAATCTACTAAATGTTCGCCGTCATTGTGCAAAAATCCGAGCATTCTTGAATTGGTCTCCACGGTCACGTCTTTGTTACCGCAATCCATCCATTCATCTACCTTGCCCGGGACAAATTTCATCCCTTTTGCCATCATTTGTTTAATTCCATCATTAATTTGGTATTCGCCACCGTGAATGATATTGTTATCCAAAACAGACTGAAGCTCATCTCTTAAAACGGAAATATTCTTAAAATAGTATATCCCTATAACAGCTAAATCAGAAACAAATGCTGTTGGCTTTTCTACTAATTCTACAATTTCATTGTTATCATTCAAATTGATTACCCCAAAAGCTTCCGGATGATCCACTTGTTTTACCCAAATAACGCTATCGGCAGTTTTGTCTAAATCGAAATCGGCGCGGATTAATGTATCGGCATACGCAATTACGGCTGGTCCGCTTAAAGAATCTTTCGCACACATAATTGCATGACCCGTTCCAAGCGCTTCGTTTTGATAGTAAATGGTTCCTTTAGCCCCTAATTTTTGAGCAATAGCAATTAAATCTTCTTCTACTTTTTTTCCAAAACTTTCATGAATGATAAACGCCACTTCGTCAATTTGCTGATTCAAAACACTGGCAATGTCTTCTACTAATCGGTGAACTATTGGTTTCCCTGCAATTGGAATTAATGGTTTTGGAATGGTTAATGTATGTGGGCGAAGACGTGAACCACGACCTGCCATAGGAACTATTATTTTCATTATTAATTGTATTAAGATTTGAGTATTAAGTATAAAGACTAAAACACTACTATATTTTTATTTAACTGTTTACTGTGACTAAATTCCTGTCTGCCGACAGGCAGGCTGAGTGCTATTTCACTCCTGTGCTTCCAAAACCGCCTTCTCCACGAGAAGTTTCAGAAAGTTCTTGAACTGAAATCCATTCGGCCCTTTCGTGTTTGGCGATGATTAATTGGGCTATTCTTTCGCCGTTTTCTACGACAAAATTTTCATTGGATAAATTTACTAAAATCACACCAATTTCACCTCGATAATCAGCATCAATAGTTCCGGGTGAATTAAGAACGGTTATTCCTTTTTTGGCAGCCAAACCGCTTCTTGGACGAACTTGAGCTTCATAGCCAATTGGCAATTCAATAAAAAGTCCCGTTTTTACAATGGCTCTTTCTAAAGGTTTTAATTCTATGGGTTCAGTCAAATTTGCTCTTAAATCCATTCCTGCTGAAGCAATGGTTTCATAATTTGGTAAATCGTGTTGTGATTTATTGATGATTCTTATGGTCATTTTATTTTGCTTTTCTTTTTATGATTCGAAGTAATGTTTCCTTTTCACTGTAATAAATGAAATATAAATAAAGGGCTAACAAACCTATTTTTACAATATAATTCTCTCTCAGATAAGGAATATAGAATGAAATTGCGGAGAATAAAATAGTCAATCCCAAATAACTGAAAATTCTATTGAAATCATACGGAATCGGATAGTGATTTTGTCCCCATTTGTAGGATATAATCATCATACTTCCGTAAGCTACAATGGTGGCAATTGCTGAACCATAATAACTCATTGACGGAATTAAAAGCCAATTAAGAATCAGCGTTATGGCAGCGCCAATTAAAGAAATATAAGCGCCAATTCTGGTCTTATCTATCAGTTTGTACCAAACTGATAGGTTCGAATAAATTCCAAGGAAGAAATTTGCTAAAACAATTAATGGCACCACTTTCATCGCATCCCAATAGTTATCATTAGGTACTAAAACTTGTTTCAATAAATCGGCAAACACTATTACAAATAGACAAATAAACGAGCCGAAAATCACAAAATATTTGGTAATGGTCGCATAAGTCTGCTGCGCGTTTTCATTACTGGCATGGCTAAAGAAAAACGGTTCGATTCCCAAAGTATAGGCTGTTCTGAAAAGTACCATAAACATTCCTATTTTATAACAGGCTGAATACGCACCTATTTCAGACATGGGAACGTGCATCCAGTCTAAAAGAATTTTATCAAAATGTTCGTTGATGGCAAAGGCTATTCCTGCAAATAAGATTGGAAGTCCATAAGTCATCATTTTTTTCCAAAGTGCTTTATCAAAGTTCCATGCAATTTTGGTGTAATTTGGAATCAATACTAGGAATGTAGCCAAACTTGCCACAATGAAAGAAATAAAAATATACCCAATCTGATAATTTCTGGAATAAATCATACTGAAAATGCCATCGGGATTGTTGGCTGCCAATTCAGGTAAAATTGCCAGAAAAAATAAAGTCAATAGTAAGCTTATAGAAACATTTCCAATTTTTATTGCAGCATACTTTATGGGGTTTCGCTCTGCGCGGAGTTTTGAAAATGGTATTATTGCCAAAGCATCAAGCGTTAAAATCCATATCGTATAGGTGATGTATTCAACCTTAATATCGGACCAACTGGCTAAGTTATTTCGGAATAATAATCCTAAAACCAAGAATACTAAGGACGACCAAAACAGTGAAATTGTCGAGGTGGAAACAACATTCTTCTTATTGTCTTCCGAATTGTAAAACCTGAAAAAAGCTGTTTCCATTCCGTAGGACAAGACCACATTAAAAAAAACCAAGTAGGCAAAAATCACAGAAACTTCTCCCATTTTGCTTTTATCCGGCAAGTAAAGCACATAAATCGGATTCAGCACAAAACTGATTAGCCTCGGAATAACGGTTGCTAATCCGTAAATTAGGGTTTGTTTAAAGAGATTTTTATAAAGGCTCAATGAGAGTTTGTTTAAGGTATTGAACAAAAATAACTATTAAATTCATTCCAAAAAAAAAGAGCGAACAAATGTTCACTCTTTCTTATCATTTTATTTCTTATTATCCTTTCAATGCTTCGGCTCCACCAACAATCTCTAAGATTTCGTTTGTAATGGCCGCTTGACGCGCTTTGTTATAGGTTAATTTCAATTGGTTTCTCAATTCGGTTGCGTTGTCAGTTGCTTTGTGCATTGCCGTCATACGCGCTCCGTGTTCAGAAGCAAATGAATCTCTGATTGCTTTGTATAATTGAGTTTTCAAAGATTTTGGAATCAATGTTAATACAATTTCTTCTTTTGAAGGTTCAAAAATATAATCTCCTGTTGAAGCTGGAACATCTGATGCAATTGGCGCTAACGGCAAAAATTGTTCGATTTGAACGATTTGTGTTGCGGCATTTTTAAATTGGTTATATACTAATTCAATTTTGTCATACTCACCTGTAACAAATTTTTCAGTTAATGCTTCAGCTATTTCAGCAACTCTTTCAAAAGTAAGTTCGTCAAATATTTCGCTTTTGTTATCAATAACGGTATTTGTCTTTCTTAAAATATCATTTCCTTTTTTACCAATCGCATAAATATCAACCTGCTTCCCTACATAACTATCCGCAACTTCTTTGGCTTGCTTAATTACATTGGTGTTAAATGCGCCTGCTAAACCTCTATTAGAGGTTATAACAACGATTAAAACTTTGTTTATTTCGCGTTGCGATGTAAATTCTCCGCCTGCATCTCCCTCTAAAGTAGCGCTTACATTTTGCAAAAGTTCGGTTAGTTTTTCGGCATAAGGTCGCATCGCTGTAATAGCATCTTGAGCTTTTTTCAGCTTTGCAGCAGAAACCATTTTCATCGCCGATGTAATTTGCATCGTAGATGAAACTGAACTAATCCGATTACGTATTTCCTTTAAGTTTGCCATAGTAAATTTGAAAATTTAGCTAATTTGAAAATTTGAAAATGGGTAACATCTTCAAATTCTCAAATCTTCAAATTGGTTAATTAGTATTTCGCTGAAAGTTCTTTTGCAACACTTTCTAAAACTTCGGTAATAGTGTCGTCCAGTTTACCGGCTTTTAAAGCATCTAAAATATCTCTATGCTTGTTATTTAAGTAATCGATGTAACTTCTTTCGAATTCTTTCACTTTGTTAACAGGAACATTTCGCAACAAGTTTTTTGAACCTGCATAGATAATCGCAACCTGATCTTCTACAGTATACGGATCGTTAACTGCTTGTTTCAAGATTTCAACGTTTCTTTTTCCTTTTTCGATTACGTTTAAAGTAACCGCATCCAAATCAGAACCAAATTTTGCAAACGCTTCCAATTCACGGAATTGTGCCTGGTCTAATTTTAATGTCCCAGCCACTTTTTTCATTGATTTAATTTGAGCGTTACCTCCAACACGAGATACCGAAATACCTACGTTAATTGCCGGACGAACTCCTGAGTTAAACAAATCACCATCCAAGAAAATTTGTCCATCAGTAATCGAAATTACGTTTGTTGGGATATATGCAGAAACGTCGCCTGCTTGTGTTTCAATAATTGGCAAAGCCGTTAATGAACCTCCACCTTTTACGATTCCTTTTAAAGTATCTGGCAAATCGTTCATGTTTTTTGCGATATCATCATCCGCGATTACTTTACAAGCTCTTTCTAACAAACGAGAGTGTAAGTAGAAAACGTCTCCAGGATATGCCTCACGACCCGGTGGTCTTCTTAATAAAAGAGACACCTCACGATAAGCTACCGCTTGTTTTGATAAATCATCATAGATAATCAAAGCAGGACGTCCTGAATCTCTGAAATATTCTCCGATTGCAGCTCCGGCCATTGGCGCATAAACTTGCATTGGCGCTGGATCAGAAGCGTTAGCAGCTACAATAGTTGTATAAGCCATAGCGCCTTTTTCTTCTAATGTTTTAGCAATATTAGCTACTGTTGAAGCTTTTTGTCCTATTGCCACATAAATACAAAATACTGGTTTTCCAGCATCGTAAAATTCTTTTTGGTTCAAAATGGTATCGATACAAACAGTAGTTTTACCTGTTTGACGGTCACCGATAACAAGCTCACGTTGACCTCTTCCAACCGGAATCATCGCGTCGATAGATTTGATACCTGTTTGTAATGGTTCTGTTACTGGTTGACGGAAGATAACTCCAGGAGCTTTTCTTTCCAAAGGCATTTCGTATAACTCACCACCTATTGGACCTTTACCGTCGATTGGCTCACCAAGTGTATTGACTACACGTCCTACGATTTGTTCACCAACTTTAAGAGATGCTATACGTTGTGTTCTTTTTACTATAGACCCTTCTCTAATTCCAGTAGACGGTCCTAAAAGTACAACTCCCACATTGTCTTCTTCTAAGTTCAAAACGATAGCTTCCAATCCGTTTTCGAATTGTACTAACTCACCATATTGCGCATTTGATAGCCCGTAAACACGAGCGATACCATCACCTACTTGAAGTACAGTTCCTACTTCTTCTAATGTTGCACCTGATTCAAAACCAGATAATTGTTTCTTTAATATTGCTGTAATTTCAGCTGGATTAATTTCTGCCATTTTGATATATCTTTAATGGTAATCTAATTACTAAACTCTCTTTTTAATTCTTGTAATCTGTTTGAAACAGAAGCATTATATTGTTTGTCGCCTATTCTCAATATAAATCCACCAATGATTGATGGGTCAACTGTGTTTTGAATAGTTATTTTTTTAGTTGAAATAGCTGTTGCTTTTGCCAATATTTTAGCTTCTAAATCGGCCGTAATAGGAAAAGCCGTCGTCACTTTTGCAACTTCAACACCATTCATCTCATCAAATTGAGCGTTGAATTGAGTGGCAATAGCCTCAAGTATTTCAAATCTTTTATTTTCCTGTAGCAATCTGAAAAGCGATTTGGTATCTGCTTGAACCGATTCAAAAACTTCTGACAAGGCTTTCATTTTTACCTCCGAAGAAATGATTGGGCTAACCAAAAAATCTTTTAAATCAGTACTAGAATTAACCGCATTAATAATTGACTTCATATCATCATTAACTTGGTTCGCTTTCACGCTTGAAAGCGCAGTTTCTAAAATTGCTTTAGCGTATCTAATCGCAGCTCTTGACATAACGATTAATTTAATTTAACATCACCCAACATTTTCTCAACCAATTTGGTTTGAGTTTCTTTGTTAGATAATTCTTCTTTTAATAATTTTTCGGCTATTTCTAAAGATAAAGTTGAAACTTGTATTTTCAATTCATTCATTGCCGCATTTTTTTCGCTTTCAATAGCTGCCTTAGCTTGTTCTATCATTTTTTGACCCGCTACTTGAGCTTCAGCTTTCGCATCACTAATCATTTTTTCTTTGATTTCACGTGCTTCTTTCATCATAGCTTCTCTGTCCGATCTAGCTTCAGCTAATAATTTCTCATTATCTGATCTTAAGTTTTGCATGTCTCTTTTTGCAATTTCTGCTGAATGCAAGGCATTTTTGATTCCTTCTTCTCTTTCGTTAATGGTATCCAAAATTGGTTTCCATGCGAACTTTTTCAATAATAAAATCAATCCTACGAAAATGACGAATTGCCAAAAGAACAATCCTAACGAAAAATCACTTATTAACTTATCCATAGTATAATATAATTATAGTCTTTTATTTTATTTTTTTAAACATAAGCCACAACCAACCGTTGTGGCTTATTGTTTTTTTTAGTTTTCAGAAACTGCAAATAATGCAGCAAATCCGATACCTTCAATAAGAGCTGCTGCGATCAACATCGCTGTCTGGATTTTTCCAGAAGCGTCTGGTTGACGAGAGATAGCGTCCATTGCTGAACCACCAATTCTTCCGATACCAATACCTGCTCCGATTACTACTAATCCTGCTCCGATAATTCTAGGAATTGTCATAAAAATATGTATTAAAAATTAAACATTCAATTAACTTTGCCAGCGCATCGACTGGTACTTCGCTTAAAATGACCTGTGGCCATTTTAATGATGTGCTTCTTCATGATGATGCTCTTCTACAGCAGAACCAAAATATAGTGCTGACAACATTGTAAATATATACGCTTGCAATAATGCAACTAATATTTCAATCATAGAAATAGCGAAAGAAAGCACAAATGATAAGCTACTTCCTAACCAGCTTTTAAAAATAAACATCAATCCAATCAAACTCATTAATACAATGTGCCCTGCAACGATGTTAGCATAAAGACGAATCATCAAGGCAAATGGCTTAATGAAAACACCTAACAATTCTATAGGAGCTAAAACTATTTTCATTAACACAGGAACTCCTGGCATCCAAAAAATATGTCCCCAATAGTCTTTTTTTGCTGTAAATGTGGTAATTAAAAAAGTAAGCAAAGCCAAACAAGCTGTTACTGCAATATTACCGGTAACGTTAATTCCGAATGGTGTTAAACCGAAAATATTTAAAAACCAAACAAAAAAGAAAATGGTTAATAAATAACTCATATATTTTTTATAATGCCTTTCTCCAATATTAGGTATCGCAATTTCGTCTCTAACATACAAAACGATTGGCTCAAATATACGTCCAATACCTGATGCTATATTTCCGTTTTTAGCATACGATTTTGCCAAGCTTCTAAATAATAAAAACATCAATAAAGCTACTACAAAAATCATAAATACATTTTTGGTAATAGAAAAATCGAGTGGTTTTATATTGGTTGGTTCGTGCTTTTCGCTTAAAGTCAAAGCAGCTTCTTTACCATCAACTTTATAAATTTTATTATGATGTAATTTATAGAAATTACCATTTACTTCTGCTGTTTCTTCTCCGTGATGAAATTTAGATGATGAGAAAACTTGTACTCCGTTATCATATAGAATAACTGGCAGAGGAAAACCTATATGCTTTTGTTCTCCAGCTTCATTTTTGTAACCAAAAATATTGAAATCATATGAGTCTTGTAAGTGATGGTCTATAAACTCCTTGATTTCTGTTTTGATGTCTTTAGGCTCTGCCTCTTTTTCACCATGTGTTGTTGCGACTTCGTGCACTTTAGTCTTAGCAACATCTGTATCATTCAAAGGATTAGCATAATTTATCAAAGACATACACACCATTAAAGTGCATATAAAAAATTGCAGTGGTTTTCTTGAAATCACCATATCTAATAATTAACTTATATAAACGTTTTCAAATTTGGCGCAAAAGTACAATTAAAATTAGTATTATGTAGCAATGCTATTAATATTTTTAATGAATTATCGATTATAAAACACTTTACTACTTATTGTTTAATATTCTGATAGTTAAAATCGTTTCTGTTGCTAAAAAATAAATAAAAATTATAAAAAAATTAATTTTTTCTAATGGCGTTTGATGTAAAGAAGCTTTTAGAATAGGGTGAATTAAAAGATAAGCAACTACTAATTTTATTGACGTGAGCAATAAAAATGTATACCCAACATTATCAATATTTCGCTCTTTTACTTTAATCAATACGCCTACAATTAGTAAAGAAAAAATAGAAAACAGACCATATAGCAACGGAATAGAATAAATAAAATTATCTTCAATCGTTTTAACAACTAGTATGAAGAAAATTAATTTGTGAATAATTAACCCAAGTACTGCTATGAGTATAATTGTAAATAATGGTTTTGTCTTCATTTGTTTTCGTCCATTTTATTTATTTCTTTTAATTGACGATTTATATTGTAAAAAGCAACTCCAACACCTACGATTGTTGTGATTTTAATAAAAATGTTATGATTGTTAAGAAATTTTAAGTCGAGCCATTGCCCTAATTTTGAAAATAAAAAAACAATAATTCCCATTTGAATGGGAATATTAATAAGTGCTAACCATTTATTACGCTGTTTTTTCTTCTGAGGATTTTCCATCACTTATCATGTTTTTTACATGTTGTTTCATTATACATGATGCACTAAATTCGGCTCCAGGTTCAACTGATAATTTACCACATACTACTTCACCAATAATATGTGCTTTTGATTTTATATTTAGGATTTCTTGAACTTGTATTTTTCCTTCAAATTTACCCTCGATGTCTGCATTTTTGCAAATAACATCTCCTTTTACACTTCCTGCAGGGCCAATTACAATTTTGCCTTTGGATTGGAAATTGCCAACTAAGTGACCATCCAAACGAAAATCTGCGGGCGAAATAATATCGCCTTGAATGGTCGTCCCTTCAACAATTCGGTTGGTTTTACCTAAAAGATCGGTATATGATTTTGGACTCTTTTCAAACATGATTTCTATCCTTTTTTACCTAATTTTTCTCCTCCGGGTGATGGTGGCGGACCGAATTGTTGGTCGTCCCCATTTAGATCCCCTTGCTTTTGTTGACCTCCTTTTTGATCTTTCCCTTTAATATTCTGATTTGGGTTGTCTTCTGAAGGCTGATCTTGTTGTTTATTATTAACAACTGGTTTTGGTTGTTCTGCAATTGGTGCTTGTTCTATTGTTCCATCCCAATTTGGCTGCGGTGCAGTTTCAGGGAGATTTCCGGCTAAAAATTCATCTAAATTCTTTTTTATTTGAACTATGGTATAATTATCTGCCGAAATAATAATTGGCTTTTGTATTACTTTATAATCTTTATAGTCTTTTAAAATAGACGTAATGCCTATGGCTAAATCCTCTGAATTTATACCATGTAACACAACAAAATTATCAGTCATTGTGTAAATATCTAAAGAAACTGCTAGCTTATTTAAACTTCTGTCTGCTATAAATTTTTTGATTTTTTCACGAAGAACTTTTGTTCCGGCATTTTCAAAATCTTTCGTTTGGTATAGAATTTTCCAATTTTTTGATGGTGCTTTAGACAATTCCAACGCTTTTAATTTTGGTAAATCGACAGTCAATAATTTTTCTGCTTTTTTACCTTCTTCACTATTTGGATAATTTAACGCTACATAATTTAACGCTGTACTAAATTCGTCTAGTCCGCCAAGTTTAGCCGCTATATTGGCTTTTAACAATTCAAATTTAGGGACTATTTCATCTCCTGTAAATCGGTTAATAGCATTTTCCGTTGCAGTTAAAACTGTTTTTATTTCCCCGTTTTGATATTGTTTATAAATGTTTGCATAAGCAACGTTAGGAGAATCGTTTGACTCTTCCGTTTTGCTTGATGAATTCTGTAATATCTGAGCATAACGAGAATTTGGATATTGTGCAACGATACTTTCTTTCATTGCATCTGCTTTTTGTTTGTCTAAAATTTCATAAATCTTATACAAATGATACATTGATGGCAAGACTAATCTTTCCTCAGGGTTGTCCTTCAATAACTTCTCAAATTTGTTTATCGCTAGTTGATATTCTTTGAATTTCTCTTTATAAATAATACCTAGTTGGTAGTTTGCAAAGTTTCTTTCTTTGCTTAAACTATCAATAGTAGTTTGTGATTCTGGAATTTGTTTAATATAGAAATCTGTCGTGTACTTCCCTTCTAAATCAACTGCACCTTTAGCATCATTGTCAGTTTCGGTATCTTCAGCGTTTGAATCTTCTGTTTTCCCGTTTTCTTTTGAAGAAATTGACGAAACTCGCCAATTGTCTTGTAAGACTCTTTTACCCCATTTTTTTGCAAACTCTACTTTACCATAAGCGATAGTGGAAGGGGTATAAAAATAAAAATCATTTTGACTTGATGACGCTATGTTGCTATTTGCTTTGGGACCTAATGCCTTTTCTTTTTTATTATTAGCAGCATCTTCCGAATCGATTTTGCCATCTTTTCTATCCTGATTTTCTTTAATTAGAGCTTCTTTTTCGGCTGCCTTTAATTGAGCTTCCTCTACTTTTTTTAATTTTGCAATATGCTTTTCAAAATAGACTGTTCTTTCAGAACCCGACATTTTATAGAGAGCAATAATACTGTCATTTGCTTGTGAAATCGCTTCGTATTTGATAACCTCTTCGAGATTTTCTCTTTTCTTTTTTATTAAATTAAATTCTCTTGTTCTTGGTTTCAATTGAACCAGCGTACTATCATAGTAATTCCCTGCTTTCGCAAATTTAGATTCAATAAAGTATAAGTCGGCTAAATTTCTATAATTGGAAGCTATAAGGTAGGTGTCTTGTGATTTCTTTTTTAATGAAAGATTATATTCTTTTATGGCTAGTTTTTTATTATTCTTTTTTTCATAAAACAACCCCAATTGATGGTGCAAAACATCTAAAAACGGTCTATTTTCTCTATCTTTTAGTAAATCATTATATTTTTTTAGGAAAGCAACGGTATCTCCTTTTTCATAATCAAACTGTGCTGATTGTCTTGCGTGGGCATGAATTACATAGGATTTAGCAGCTTTTCGATGCATGTCAATTACGGTTTGATAACTGGCATAAGCGCTATCTTTATATCCTAGTTCTTCATAGATTTGACCTAAAATATAGTTGTATCTAGATATTTCTTCTTTTGATTTAGTAAACTCTTTAGCAATTTTAAGTTTGGCTACAGCACTGTCTTTTTCTTGTAAATTTAAAAAAGCCTGCGCCAAAGTAGCATTGGCATCAGCAAAAATCTGATCTTTAAATTTGATTTCCTTTAGCAATTTTCGAAGATTATTTACGGCCAATGCATCGTTATCCAAACGCATATTGGTTTTTTCTCTCCAAATTTTTACTTCATAAATTTTATCGCTATTTGGCGATTTGTTTAACACATAATTAAACGCATCCAAAGCAGGAACGAATCGCTGGTCATAATATCTTGCTTGTCCAAGCATCATGTATGCTTCATCCATTTGTGGGTTTTTCTCTGAACCGTTAATGTTCATCGAATGTTTCTGAATTGCTTTGGTGGCTTTAGTTTCTGCC
This sequence comes from Flavobacteriaceae bacterium, assembly GCA_947456955.1. Classification (GTDB taxonomy): domain Bacteria; phylum Bacteroidota; class Bacteroidia; order Flavobacteriales; family Flavobacteriaceae; genus Flavobacterium. Next base: position 75,617 of record CANGTQ010000011.1, read on the forward strand.
TTCTCGAAATTGGCATTCTTAGTACTTCCCGGCATAAGATTGTCTTCCGAAACCTGCATTCTTTCTACAGGAAGTATTTCCCAGAAATTGTCTTTATTTTGAAGTTTTACTTCCTCAATACCTTTATTTAAACCTATACCACCATTGTATAAAATGTTGTCTTTAGTGCTTAAGGCGTGTGAATTTCTAGAAAGCCAAGTATTTCTCTTGGTAGAACAAGCGATTAAAAAAAGCAATAATCCAAAAAAGAGAAAATATTTTATTGTATTGGTTTTCAAAGCAAAACGTTTAGTGTTATAACGCGAAAAAGTCATAAATAGTATAACTAACTGGTAAAAATACGTTTCTTTTTGATATAGCAAAAAAATAAGACGGAAGTTTTTGCCATTATTGGTAAAACCTCACCACTATTATATATTGAGTTGTTTCTTAAACGGCAAAAAAAGCTTCTAATTCTTTTAAGGTTTCCGGGGAAGTTTGAATGTCTTTTACTACTTCTCCCAAATGTAAAGCTACAATTCTGTTGCAAACCTCAACCGTATGAACCAAATCGTGCGAAGAAACCAAAACGGTAACGTTTGGATTTTCGGCTAATTCTTTGATTATGATTTTTAATCGGTTAACCGTGGTTGGATCTAAATTGGCAAAAGGTTCATCTAAAATAATCACTTCCGGATTCCCAATTAAAGCAGCAATAATGCCTACTTTTTTCATATTCCCTTTAGATAAATCTCTTAAATATTTTTTGCTGTTTAGAATTTCACCATTAAAGAATTCTTCGTGTTTTTTTAGTAAACCATCAACATCGGCTTTGTTTTGTCCACGTAAATCCCCAATGAAATAAAAATATTCTTCGGCGGTTAAATAGCCAATCAAAAAACTTTCATCTATAAATGCAGAAGTGAAAGGTTTCCATGCTTCACTTTTGTCTACCTGCACATCATTATTTTTGATATGTCCGGAACTGGGCTGAATTAAATCCAAGAGCAAACTAAAAAAAGTAGTTTTCCCGGCACCATTATTTCCAACCAATCCAAAGCTTTGTCCTTTTGGAATTTCAAGACTTGGCATGTTTAAAACCATGGTACCTAAATTGTATCTTTTGGTTAAATTAGTTACTTGTATCATTTTGAAAGTTTATGAGATTTATGAGTTTATTTTAAACTACTGTTTTTATTTAATTTGAATTCTAACTGAATACTGCTAACTGTTACTGAACACTAATTCTTCTGTTTGTAAGCAGCTATGGTTGCATATTTTTCTGTTTTATAAATCTTCTCTATCATACCAAAAACTTTGTTTCTAAAAGCAAACCCGAGCACTCCAGCTAAGGCAACAAAAAGAAATCCGATATTGGCAGAAAAAAGATAATAACCAAGTGCGTACAAAATCATTGGCACCGCTAATTTTGGTATTGAAATCAGCATAGTTTTTATGTTAAAAGCCTGTTTGTCGCCAAAAGCTTTATTTGCCATAGTTAAATCAATAGGCGTTTTAACAAAAGCTCCGCCAAGCATTACCAAATGAGAATTTACGCCAATATTATAAATAGCGCCAACCACAATTAGCATATAGGTTTGCCAGCCAAAATACAGATAAAATGAAGCTATAATGGTAGAAATTAATGTTCCTATAACCATCAACCACCATTTTGAACTGATGTATTCGCGGTACTGAATATTTTGACTCATCATCAGTTGATAATAAGCACTATCCCAACTTGGCACAAATTGTCCAAACGTAAATAAAAATCCACCCGAAACAAAAATACCTGCAAACACCTGCATTGCTGGATTTTGATAGGCTTCAATCGAATTGGTGAAAAATAATAATCCGTAAAAAATAAAAAGGAAACTCATGATAACTGTGGTTCGAGAACGTTTGTTTCTTTTTAAAAGCTTGATGTCGTTTTTGAGAAAAGTTCCCAATGTTCCAAATTGGTTTAACCAGGTAAAGTTTTCGGTTTTCGCTTCGTCGCTTTTTTTCGCCAAACCGGTATCGAGATTTAAGTTCTTTTTAAAATAGTCAAACGAAAAGTAATAGGTTACAATTGCTAAAAGTATCGGAATAAGGAATAGAAAATTGGTGCTGTACATTCCTTGAAAAAAGGGTTGTGTGTAATTAGTTACATCAAAAACCTGATAATATTGAGCCAATCCCAAACTTGCTACTACGGCCAATAGTGAATAAAAAACGCTGTCCTTGTTATTGAGTAAAACATTGATGAAATTGTTAGCATAAATTAATGCCATTATTCCGAAATGCCAAAAAATTACTTGAAATCCGTATCCATTCATTAATAAAACAACCGTAAACGGAATAAAGAAAAAAGCATGCAACATATTAAAAAAAGATATGCTCGTTTTTCCTAGAGAAAAATGGACAATGGTATCTCTTTTTATGGGTAAATTCAACAAAGGTTTGATGTTGGTTACTGGCATCTTTTGGAAAAAATACCGAATCACTAAATCTCCAAATAAATAATAAATTAGGTATTTATTAACTGTTGCCAAAGGTTCTAAATGAAATTCTTCTTTCAACAAAAAGAAAACAACGACTCCGGCAGCAACAAAAATGACCATAAAATAAATGGCCATAAAACCCATAACGATTTTCAATGCTAAATTAGTGGCAAAAGAAGCCGAACGAAAAAAAGATTTCCATTCTAATTTGATGAAGTGTTTAAACATGATTACTATTGTTTAGATTGTGAAATTAGTTATTAAATGTAAAAAATTGTTACAGCTTTTGTAACAATTCATATTCAGGATAAGTTGCTTTGAGATAGTCTTCGGCTTACGACGGAATTAGTACCAATACGATATATATAGTTAAATACAACAGAACCAAAAGAAAACTGAACAAGACTAAAGTCAATTCATGGAAGTGTTTACCATTTAAATGAAACACTAACTGTATCGGAATATTTATCGAGCCGGCTACAGAACTGTAACCAAAAATGATTTCTTATAGCAGCCATTTTTTTTCGGTTTGCAAATCGTTTTATTCCACATAGTGTTGACGCGTGAAAGCATAGAGTCTTTCGACTTGTTCGGCGTTGAGTTTCATACTAAATAATTAAATCGATGTTTGTGAAATTTCATTAATTCTTGTATAAAAAAAGCAACATATCCAAAAAGTAGAAAACTAAAAATCGTTAATGTCCAATACGAAACCGCTTCTGTTTCGAAAATGGGGAAGAAAAATAGTTGTCCGTAATAAATGAATGATAATATGTATGCCGTTTTTTCGAGAGCGTAAAATTTCTTTTTAAGATAAAAAGGAATGTA
>CANGTQ010000012.1 GCA_947456955.1 Flavobacteriaceae bacterium
AGCAAATATAATCAAATTATAGTTTAAGAAAACCAATGCCATAGCCCTGATAATAGTGAAAATCCTTTTTATTTTTTTAAAGAAAAAAAATAAAAAGATTGAAGCGGATAGCAGGAAATAGCTCCGAATAAATTGCTTATTTTTGCGGTTTATATACCGAAATTTATCATGTTAGAAAACCCAACCCGAGGCAAAGCCGAATTGAGCGAAGTTAAAAGATATACCATCACAGCTGCGTTACCTTACACCAATGGCCCAATTCATATTGGTCATTTGGCAGGTGTTTATGTACCATCAGATATATATGCTCGTTATTTAAGGTTGCAAGGTAAAGATGTTGCTTTCATTTGCGGAAGCGATGAACATGGTGTTGCTATTTCGATGAAAGCCAAAAAAGAAGGCATCACGCCACAACAAGTGATTGATAAATACGATGGCATTATTCGAAAATCATTTATTGATTTTGGAATTTCGTTTGATAATTATTCGAGAACTTCTTCTAAAATACATCACGAGACAGCTCAGGAATTTTTCAGAAAATTATATGATAACGGTGACTTTATTGAAGAAGTTACTGAGCAATTATATGATGCTAAAGCAGATCAGTTTTTGGCCGATAGATTTGTAACCGGAACGTGTCCGAAATGCGATAACCCAGAAGCGTATGGTGACCAATGTGAAAAATGTGGTTCTACCTTAAATGCAACAGACTTAATTAATCCAAAATCAACAATCACAGGAGATACGCCAATTTTAAAATCAACAAAACACTGGTTTTTACCATTGGATAGATATCAGGATTTTTTAACCCAATGGATATTAGTTGACCATGCCAAAGACTGGAAAGTAAATGTTTTGGGGCAAGTGAAATCTTGGTTGGATGACGGACTAAAACCTCGCGCTGTGACGCGTGACCTAGATTGGGGAATTGATGTTCCTGTTGAAGGTGCCGATGGAAAAAAATTGTATGTATGGTTTGATGCACCTATTGGATATATTTCATCAACAAAAGAATGGGCAGCAAGAGAAGGAAAAAACTGGGAAGATTACTGGAAATCAGCCGACACTAAATTAATTCACTTCATAGGAAAAGACAATATTGTTTTTCACTGTATTATTTTTCCGGCGATGCTTAAAGCGGAAGGAACGTTTATTTTACCTGATAATGTTCCTGCCAATGAGTTTTTGAATTTGGAAGGGAACAAACTTTCGACTTCAAAAAACTGGGCAGTTTGGTTGCACGAATATTTACAGGATTTTCCGGATAAACAAGATGTTTTACGTTATGCTTTAACCGCGAATGCTCCGGAAACTAAAGACAACGACTTTACCTGGAAAGATTTTCAGGCAAGAAATAATAATGAATTGGCAGCGGTTTTTGGAAATTTCATCAATCGCGTTGTGGTTTTAACTAATAAATATTACAACGGAATAATTCCAGTGCCAAATGAATTTAATGAGGTTGACACGCAAACTTTAGCTGAATTAAAAGCCTATCCGGCTGTGATTTCGAGTTCGATTGAACGATACAGATTTCGTGAAGCGCAAGGCGAATTGATGAACGTAGCTCGTTTAGGAAACAAATATTTAGCCGACGAAGAACCATGGAAAATGGTTAAGACCAATCCGGAAAGGGTACAAACACAAATGTATGTAGCTATACAGATTGCTGCAGCTTTGCAAATTTTGTGTGAGCCTTTTTTGCCTTTTACTGCTTCAAAATTGTCAAAGATTTTAAACGTAAATCAATTGGGTTGGAATACTGTTTCCAATACTTCAGATTTGATTCCGGCCGGACACCAAATTGGCGATCCCGAAGTTTCGGGACAAATCTTATTTGCCCAAATTGAAGATGCCGAAATCCAAAAACAAATTGACAAACTCGAAGCCACCAAAAAAGCGAATGTTATGGAAAACCAAGTAACCGAACCACAAAAATTAACTGCTACTTTTGAAGATTTCGCCAAATTAGATTTGCGTGTTGGAACAATATTAGAAGCTGAAAAAATGCCAAAGGCCAACAAGCTTTTAGTATTGAAAGTAGATACAGGTTTAGATGTAAGAACTATTGTTTCAGGAATTGCAGAGCATTTTTCTCCCGAAGAAGTCATTGGTAAACGCGTGACTGTTTTAATTAATTTAGCGCCAAGAGCCTTAAGAGGTGTCGAAAGTGAAGGCATGATTTTAATGACTAATAACGCAGAAGGCAAATTGGTTTTTGTAAATCCAGATGCTGACGGAGTGAATAATGGTGCTTTAATTAGTTAGAAAAATAGTTGATGAATCTAAAAGTAATTGCTTTTGACGCTGATGACACTTTGTTTGTCAACGAACCGTACTTTCAGGAAACCGAACAAAAGTTTTGTGCCTTGATGAGCGATTATTTGTCCGAACAAGGCTTGTCGCAAGAACTTTTTAAAACAGAAGTAGACAATCTGCATTTGTATGGCTATGGTATCAAAGGTTATACGCTTTCAATGATTGAAGCGGCTATGAAAATTTCTAACAATACTTTATCGGTAGAGGCTATTGAGAAAATCATTGTCTTTGGAAAAGAATTACTACAAAGACCTATCGAACTTTTGGATGGTGTAGAAGAAACTTTGAAATCACTTCATGGAAATTATAAATTAGTTGTGGCAACCAAAGGCGATTTGAAAGATCAAAGACGTAAATTACATGATTCGGGATTGGGAGCTTATTTTCACCACATTGAAGTAATGTCAGACAAACAAGAAAAAGATTATTCAGACTTATTAAATCGTCTCGAAATTAAACCAAAAGAGTTTTTTATGATTGGGAACTCTCTGAAATCAGATGTTTTGCCCGTATTAGGAATTGGAGGATATGCTGTTCACGTCCCTTATCACACCACTTGGGAGCACGAAAAAATAAGTCATAAAGTAGAACATCCAAATTTCAGAACGTTGGAAAAAATTTCCGATGTTTTGGAGATTTTATTATAGAAAAAGCGGTAAAATTTTCACTTTACCGCTTTTAATCTCAAATCTCAAATTACTATTTTCCTAATAAAAGAATATCATTGGCAACCACTTCTGTGATATAGCGTTTGTTACCCTCCTTGTCGTCGTAACTTCTATGTGTAAGTTTTCCTTCTACGGCAATTTCTTTGCCTTTGGTTACATACTTTTCGATGATGTCGGCTACTTTCCCCCAAGCGCTTACCCGGTGCCATTGCGTATCTTCTACTTTTTCACCCTTGTCATTGGTGTAATACTCATTGGTAGCGATGGTAATGTTGGCTACTTTTTTCCCTCCGTCAAACGTTTTGATTTCTGGCTCTTGTCCTACGTTTCCGATTAACTGTACTTTGTTTTTCATTGCATTCATGGCTTTTAAAATTTAAATGTTATTGTTATTTTTTGTTTCCATTTGTCAGTTGAGAGTTTTCAGTTTCTCATTTCCGACGAGGCAAAGTTGTGCCGCCTTTCAAAAATTATTCGGTAACTAACCATTTACTTTCGGTTGTAATTGTTTGTAACCGTTTGTAACCGGAAATATTTTTTATATATTTGATTGAAATTTAATGAATTGGCTATGAATAAAGTCTGTTTAGAATGTGGCGAAAAAATTGTAGGTCGTGAGGACAAAAAGTTTTGTAGCGATGGCTGTCGCAATGCCTATAACAACAAAATAAACAAGGACATTACTAATTATATGCGGAACATCAACAACAAGTTACGCAAAAATTACCGAATTTTGTCAGATCTCAATGTGGAAGGGAAATCAAAAACTACCAAAACTAAATTGTTAAGCAAGGGATTTGATTTTGATTTTTTTACTAACATACTAAATACTGGAACGGGCAACACATATTATTTTGTTTATGACCAAGGGTATCGTTTTTTAGATAACGATTTTTATATGTTAGTAAAAAAAGAACATTAATTTTATCTTAATGAGAAAAAATAATACTTCCATTTATTCAAATAAATTGTATAGCAAATATGACTCGCCATATACTTTTATGACTGAAGCACCTCTGAAAAAAATTCCTAAACCAACCATTGAATTTCTTCGGGATACGGTTAAAGGGAATCAGCATTTGTATAAGATAAAAATCACGCCAAACCGCAGTGTAAATCGGTATGATATTTTTGTAAACAACAATATTCAAATTAATAATCTAAAAGCCAATGGTGTACAATCGATAGATTTTAAAAGCAATATCGCTTCCAAAACTGCAGGGAAACTGTTGACGTATTATGTAGTTGATAATCTTCCGTTAGAACTGGAATTCTCCACGCTAAATACACAAAATCTAGATTTAAACTTAGTAGAAAGTTCGTTTGATTTGCTGGCAAATTCTTTGTTAAAAATGACTCAAAGAAAACCTGGAATGATTCCAACGCCTTTTGTGTTGAACGATGCCATTATTATCAAACAGAAAATAAAACCATCGCCCAAAGTTGAAAAAGAAAAACCAAGTTTTAGAAGATTTCCAAAGCAAAAAGATAGTATTACAGTTGAAGTTGACAGTATTAAAAGATGAAGCAAATCGCTATTTTAGGTTGTGGTTGGCTGGGTATGCCTTTGGCTAAATCATTATTGGAAAAAGGCTTTTCAGTAAAAGGTTCAACAACTTCTTTGGAGAAAATTTCAGCGCTAGAAAGTAATAGAATTCAACCCTTTCAAATTGAATTATCAGAAACCGAAATCAAAGGAGAAATCGATTCTTTTCTAAAAAATTCTGAAATCCTGATAATTGATATTCCTCCAAAATTGCGAAGCATTTCAAGCGAAAACTTTGTCAAAAAAATTCAAAATATGATTCCGTTTATAGAAAAATCGAAGATTGAAAAAGTTATTTTTATAAGTTCAACTTCCGTTTATAGTGATACCTCTTCTCCCGAAGTTTCGGGAGCGCTCAGGGTGACAGAATCTACAAAACCAAATCCGGAAACGGAAAGCGGAAAGCAATTATTGGCTACAGAAATCCTTTTGCAAAGCAATCCAAATTTCAAAACAACAGTTGTCCGCTTTGGCGGATTGATTGGCGAAGACCGTCATCCAATTCATTTTTTAGCAGGAAGAAAGAACATTGAAAATCCTGAAACGCCAATTAATTTAATCCATCAGGAAGATTGTATCGGAATCATTGAAGCAATTGTTAAACAAGAGTGTTGGAATGAAACTTTTAATGCAGTTGCTCCTTTTCATCCGACGAGAAAAGAATATTACACTCAAAAAGCTTTGGAACAGAATTTACCCTTACCCGAATTTGATCAAACGAAAATCTCTAATGGTAAAACGATTTTGAGTGATAAATTGGGAATTACTTTGGATTATAAATTTAAAAAATTGACGCTATGAACATGACTGATTTTATAGAAACCATTGGCATTGGAATTGTCTTGTTTTGCATCTATACTAATTCGGTTTTGTGTCAACTTATTTCAGGACGGGACACTTCGCAGTTTGATAAATTGTTACACCAAAACAATAAATTACCAATATTGGGTTTTTGTCGTTAAGATATTTATATCTTTGTTTGTTCGCGTTGATTTTGACAAAATTTCACACGATTTTTTAATTAAATTTATTAAATGAAACATATTGATTTTTCAAATTCTCCCCGTATAGATCAAGTTGGAATTGAGGATAGAATTGCTAGAATTACTGCCCGAAGTATTAAGAAAGAATCAAAAATGCAAGGGCTACTTATGGCTTTAAATATGATTGATTTAACTACTTTAGAAGGTGCCGACACCGATGAAAAAGTAAAACAACTTTGCTTCAAAGCACATCATTTGCATGATGAATTGCTTGGATTGCCAACTACTGCGGCAGTTTGCGTGTATCCAAATTTTGTCAAACTTGCGGTTAATGAACTGAAAGGAACCGGCGTAAAAGTAGCCTCGGTAGCAACAGCTTTTCCTAGTGGTCAATCTAGTGCCGAAATCAAATTATTAGATACTAAAATAGCGGTTGATAGTGGTGCCGATGAGGTTGATATGGTAATCAGCCGTGGTAAATTTCACAGTGGCGAATACAATTTTGTTTTCGATGAAATTGCCATGATAAAAGAAGCCTGCGGAAAGAATGTACGACTAAAAGTTATCTTGGAAACTGGTGAGATTGGAACTTTGGATAAAGTTCGTCAAGCGAGTGATATTGCCATGTATGCCGGAGCCGATTTTATAAAAACATCAACCGGAAAAATCAAACCCGCAGCAACGTTGCCCGTAACTTTAGTAATGCTTGAAGCCATACGCGATTATTATTATAAAACAGGAATTATGATTGGGATGAAACCTGCAGGTGGAATTTCAAATTCAAAATTAGCCCTTCAATATTTGCTTATGGTGAAAGAAACTCTTGGCGGGAAATGGTTAAACAATGAGTATTTCCGTTTTGGAGCAAGTAGTTTAGCTAACGATGTATTGCTGCAAATCGTAAAACAAAAATCAGGCATTTACCAATCAAACGATTATTTTTCTAAAGTTTAATTCGAATGAAAAAAACACATAAAATAGATTTTAGTTCTAACTGGAATTTAGTACCAGCACCTGAAAGCACAACGCATTTTAAGTTAAAAGATACTTACGACTTGTTTATCAACGGTAAATTTGTTGTGCCTAAATCAGGGAAATATTTTGATACTATAAATCCGGCCAACGAAAAAGTATTAGCTAAAGTAGCCGAAGCTAATGAAGCCGATATAGATTCAGCTGTAAAAGCTGCCCGAAAAGCATACGATACGGTTTGGTCAAAATTATCCGGTAAAGAACGCGGAAAATACATTTATCGAATTGCCAGAATCATTCAGGAAAGAGCCAGAGAATTTGCAGTTGTGGAAACCTTAAACGGAGGAAAAGCCATTCGTGAATCTCGTGATGTTGATGTTCCTTTGGCGGCAGCACATTTCTTTTATTATGCCGGATGGGCCGATAAATTAGAATATGCTTTCCCAAACAGAAAACCAAAAGCGCTTGGCGTTGCAGGACAGATTATTCCATGGAACTTTCCATTACTAATGGCTGCTTGGAAAATTGCTCCGGCTTTAGCTGCCGGAAACACTGTGGTAATTAAATCTTCGGAAACCACGCCTTTGACTTTATATTTACTAGCCGAAGTGATTCAGGAAGCAGGTTTGCCTGCCGGAGTTGTGAATATCGTTTCTGGTGCCGGAAGTACAGGTTCACACATTGTCAATCATCCGGATGTCAATAAAATTGCCTTCACAGGCTCGACGGCTGTGGGTAAAATTATTATGAAAGCCATTGCCGGAACATCTAAAAAATCTACAATGGAATTGGGAGGAAAAGCAGCCAACATTATTTTTGAGGATGCGGCGCTAGACCAGGCTGTAGAAGGAATCATAAACGGAATTTTCTTCAATCAAGGTCACGTTTGTTGTGCAGGTTCTCGTTTATATGTGCAGGAATCAGTATTCGATGTTGTTGTTCAAAAATTGAAAGACCGAATGAACTCGCTAAACGTTGGTGATCCATTAGATAAAAATACAGATATCGGTGCTATCAATTCCAAAAAGCAATTAGACACTATTAGCAAATACATAGAAATCGGAAAAGCAGAAGGTGCCGAAATGTATCAACCAACATGCGATTTACCGGCAAAAGGATTTTGGTGCAGACCAACAATATTCACAAAAGTAAGCCAGTCGAATAGAATTTCGCAGGAAGAAATATTCGGACCTGTTTTAGCCATTCAAACGTTCAGAACGGTTGATGAAGTTATCGAAAAAGCAAACAATACACCTTACGGGTTATCAGCAGGTGTTTGGACAGATAAAGGGTCAAAAATCTTTAATATGACCTCACAATTGCGTGCCGGAGTGGTTTGGGCGAATACGTTTAACAAGTTTGATCCGGCATCTCCTTTTGGAGGGTATAAAGAAAGCGGCTTCGGTAGAGAAGGCGGTTTACACGGATTGGAACCTTATTTAAAATTTGAATAAAAACTAACATCATGTCAAGAATAGAAGTTTTGAAAACCTATAAAATATATATCGGCGGAAGTTTCCCAAGAACCGAATCAGGGCGTTATTATCCACTTATCGTGAACAAAAAAACAGTAGCCAATATGTGTTTGTCTTCTGTAAAAGATTTCAGGAATGCAGTTGTAGCAGCCCGAAATGCACAAGGCGGATGGGCTCACAAAACGGCTTATAACCGCAATCAGATTTTGTATCGAATTGCGGAAGTTCTCGAAGGAAGAAAAGCGCAGTTTATAGAAGAATTAGAATTGCAGGGAATCAGCAAAACAAAAGCGCAACAAGAAGTTGATTTGAGTATCGACCGTTTGATTTATTATGCAGGTTGGTGCGATAAGTACACACAACTTTTTAGCAGTGTAAACCCAGTTTCTGGAAGTTTCTTTAACTTTTCAGTACCAGAACCTACGGGAGTTGTAGCCGTATTTGCGCCTCAACAAAGTAGTTTACTTGGATTGGTAACACAAATAGCAAGCATCATTTCTGGTGGGAATACTTGTGTGGTATTAGCCGCTGAACAATTAGCTTTATGCGCCGTTACTTTTGCTGAGGTGCTAGCAACTTCAGATGTTCCAGGCGGTGTAGTTAATATCCTTACGGGAAATCAAACAGAATTATTAATGCAGTTTGCTGCTCATAAAGATGTCAATGCAATTTTATATTGTGGTAAAGATGCTGATATGATACCCAAAATTCAAGATTTAGCAATCGAAAATTTAAAGCGAGTAGTAGTTCGAGAAGATGGCGATTACTTTGATGACAAATTTGAATCACCTTATTTGATTTATGATTTTCAAGAAACCAAAACCACGTGGCATCCTATTGAGGTTATTGCGGGCGCTGGCGCAGGTTATTAAAATAAAAGTTCAAAATATAATACTAAGCCATCAGAGAAATTTGATGGTTTTTTATTTACATTGAATATGTAGCACCGTTTTTCAATAAATACTATCTTTACTTTTTCAACCAAAGTATGTCCATAAAAGACGTTAAAATACTCCATATAGATAGTAATCATCCTTTGTTGTGGGAACAATTGGAAGAAGCTGGTTTTCATAATGAAGCTGATTTTACTTCCTCTAAATCAGAAATAGAAGCTAAAATTCATAACTACAACGGAATTATTATTCGCAGCCGATTTAAAATAGATAGAGAATTCATTGATAAAGCTACTAATCTGAAATTCATTGCCCGGGTTGGGGCTGGTTTAGAAAGCATCGATTGTGATTATGCAAAAGCTAAAAACATACAGTTAATTGCAGCTCCAGAAGGCAATCGGAATGCGGTTGGCGAACATGCATTAGGAATGCTTTTATCGTTAATGAATAAACTCAATCGTGCCGATAAATTGGTTCGCGAAGGGAAATGGATTCGCGAAGGAAATCGAGGTTATGAACTGGAAGGCAAAACAGTTGGGATTATTGGTTACGGTAATATGGGAAAATCGTTTGCCAAAAAACTACGTGGTTTTGATGTTGAAGTTTTGTGTTATGATATCTTGCCAGATGTTGGAGATGAAAATGCCAAACAGGCTTCATTACAAGAACTTCAACAAAAAGCAGATGTGCTGAGTCTACATATTCCTTGGACTCCTGAAACGGATAAGATGATAAATACCAATTTTATCAATGCATTTGCTAAGCCGTTTTGGTTCATCAACACCTCTCGCGGGAAAAATGTAGTGACAGATGATTTGGTTACTGCTTTGCAATCAGGAAAAATTATTGGTGCTGGTTTGGATGTTTTAGAATACGAGAAATTGTCGTTTGAAAACCTTTTTTTGTCATCCCGAGCTCAGTCGAGGGAACTTCCCATAGCATTTGAGTATTTACTCCAATCTGAAAATGTTTTATTAACGCCACATATTGCCGGCTGGACATTTGAAAGTCATCAAAAACTGGCTCAGATAATTGTAGATAAAATCAAGAAATTATTTGAACAATAGTCATTTTAGAAAATAAATTGAACTTTGAAACCCAATTGATAGTGCTTTCTTGTAAATTTTTATATTTTAGTCGAATAAATAAATATAACCAATAAAAAACCAATATTATGGACGCACAAAAAGTTGACATGTTTATGATGATGAACGCAAAATATTTCGAAAGCCATCATTTGAATGCTGTTAGAGAAAAATTATTGAGCTTGGACGAATCAAAATGGGGGTTAGTGCAAACCATGCAATTTAAAGAGCCAACCACTTCTTTGATTGTTTCTATACTAGGAGGATCACTAGGAATTGACCGTTTTATGATTGGTGATACAGGAATGGGAATTGGAAAACTACTAACTTGTGGGGGATTTTATATTTGGACCATTATTGACTGGTTCTTGATTATGGGTGCTACCCGTGAAAAAAACATGGAAACTTTCCAAAACACATTTTATTAATAAATGACCAGAAATAAGTTATATTCCTTGTTGCTTATAGCTTGTTTGGCTGGTTTTATTTACCTTTTTTACAACATTCATACTTTACAAAGTCAAACATTCCGGGTTTGTATCATTAAAAATGTGACAGGTTATCCTTGTCCATCTTGTGGGACTACTCGGGCTGTAACTTTGCTTTTGAATGGAAGATTTATAGAGTCTTTAGTTTTAAATCCGATTGGAATTGTAGTTGCCATAATTATGATAATTTTTCCAATATGGATTTTAATAGATATTATTTTTAAAAAAGAAACCTTTTATTTTTGGTATAAAAAAGCAGAAGGTACTATTAGAAAACCATGGCTTGCCTCTATTTTAATAGTATTAGTACTTCTCAATTGGATTTGGAATATATACAAACACTTATGATACAGGAAACCACTTTTGCCTATAAACCAGGCGAGCACGAACGCGAAAAAGCATCCAATAGTTATTTGATGTCATTGGTAGCATTAATAGCCGGAATGCCATTGCCAATTATTAACTTATTTGCCACTTTCTTTTTTTATTTAGCCAATAGAAAAGGCACCTATTTTGTGCGTTGGCATTGTACACAATCGTTATTTTCCCAATTGGCGTTATTAGGTATTAACAGCGCCAGTTTTTGGTGGACTATTTCCATAATTTTTTCAGATGAAAAAGTCAGCAATCAATACTTTGCTTATATTTTTACAGTGATCATATTTAACTTATTGGAAATTTTCTCTACAATTTATGCCGCTATACAAACTCGCAAAGGGAAGCACGTTCAGTTTTTGTTCTTTGGAAATATAACTAACTTAATTTGCAAACCATAATGATACAGAAAACCTTTTTACAAGCAGTAATTATACTATCAGCATTTTTTCTGATATGGTTTGGATTTTCCCAGCTCGATTTTATGAAGTTCTTCAAAGTAAAAGAAAGAACCGAAAATCTGGAACAAAAACTTGGGGATTTGATTTGGAATCAAATAGAAGATACTGAAGATGTCATTACTAATGACACTATTGTTAAGTCATTGGATAAACTGATAAAACCTATATGTGATGCTAATGATATTGACCGCGATTCGTTAAAAGTGCATATTGTAATAAAAGATGAAATCAATGCATTTGCGTTGCCAAATAATCATTTGGTGGTATACACTGGACTGATCGAAGATTGCAAACGACAAGAAGCATTACAAGGAGTTTTAGGACATGAGATTGCTCATATAGAAAACAAACATGTAATGAAAAAGTTATCCAAAGAAATCGGCTATTCCGTATTACTCACCGCTGCAGGCGGAACAAAAGGAGGTCAAATGGCACGTGAGATTTTGAAAACTCTTTCTTCATCTGCTTATGATCGATCTCTAGAAAAAGAAGCGGATATTACTAGTGTGAAATACTTGCTAAAAGCGAATATTGATCCAAAACCTATGGCCGATTTTATGTATCAGATGGCACAAGATAGCAATATGGATAAAAGTATGTATTGGATAGCAGATCATCCTGAATCGGAAGAGCGCGCCAAATATATTTTGGAATATATTAAAGGCAAGAAATTAAAAAGCAAGTCTACAATTTCTGAAAAAGACTGGAAAGATTTTCAGGAACAAGTAAAAAAAGAATAGAAAAAAAGCAACTCATGAGTTGCTTTTTTATTATAAATGTTTTTCTTTTCTTTCTAATTCCGCTTGAAATTCTTCCATTACTGGTTTTACAGTACCTTCGGGCAAATCAGCAATTCGGATGTACATTAAACCATCAATAGCGTTGTTAAATAGTGGGTCAACATTAAAGGCAACCAATCGCGCGTTTTGCTTAATATATTTTTTTATTAGTACCGGTAGACGCAAACTTCCAGGCTCTAATTCATCAATGATTTTGTCAAATTTATTCAAATCAGCTTCCGCTTCATCGAAGATAAAATCTTTATCAGCGTCTTTTAATTTAACTTTAAATTCTTTTTTAGGCTTTATATACTGTGCTATATAAGGGTCGTAATAATTAGATTTCATAAACTCAATCATTAATGATTTTGAGAAATCGGTAAACTGATTACTGATACTTACACCACCAAGCAGGAATTTATGCTCAGGATAACGCAACGTTGTATGTATAATTCCTCGCCACAATAAGAACAAAGGCATAGGTTTTTGTTGGTATTCTTTAACAATAAATGCTCTCCCCATTTCAATAGATTGCTTCATCATATCGTGCAATTCAGAATCAAATCGGAATAAATCATTCAGATAAAAACCGTCCATACCATATTTAGGAAAAATCTCTGACCCTAATCCCATTCTATAGGCACCAGCAACTCGTTTCGTTTCTTCATCCCACAAAAACATGTGATGATAGTACTGATCATACTTATCTAAATCAATAGACTCGTTTGTGCCTTCACCCACTTCACGGAAAGTAATTTCACGCAATCTTCCTATTTCATGAAGGATATTTGGAATTTTATGTGCTTCGGTAAAGAAAACTTCGTAGTTTTTGCTTTGAAAAAATCTGCAATCTGTTGCTCTCAACTTCTCCACTTCTTCTACCATTTTTTCATGATTGGCAGGAAAAACAATTTCTTTTGGAGCTTTTGGAGTTTTTAAATTTAGGTTTAAATTTAGATTTTGAGAGCTTAATAATTTACTTTCTTCATTAAAAGAATTAGCCAGCATATACGTTTTCTTTCTCAAGAATTCTGAATATTCTTCGATACTTTTATACTCGTTTTGCTCAGCTACTGAAATAGGTTTTCCGATACGAACTTTGATTACTCGTCCTTTTTGTGTTAAAAGTTCTGATGGCAATTTTGCGGTTCTAAGTGTTGGATTTATTTTAGATAACAAGTAGAAAAAACGACTGTTTTTAGCATGAAAATAAATCGGAACTACAGGAACTTGGGCTTTTCGAATCACTTTTATGGCGCCTTCTTCCCATGCTTTGTCAACAACCAATTTACCATCTTTATAGGTTGAAACTTCTCCTGCCGGAAACATTCCTAATGGTTTACCATCACTCAAATGTCGCAAAGTTTCTTTAATCCCAATCACGCTTGATTTAGCATCTTTACGATCTTCAAAAGGATTTACCGGCATGATAAATTGTTTCATGGGCTCAATTCTGTGTAACAGAAAATTGGCTATAATTTTAAAGTCGGGCTCTCTTTCGAGCATCAGTTTTAACAAAAGTATTCCATCTATTCCACCCAACGGATGATTGGAAATAGTGATATAAGCTCCGTCTTTTGGCAAACGTTTAAAATCTTCTTCCGGAATTTCAAACTTGATTTGTAATTCATCCAAAATAGCATTTAAAAATTCTACTTCACTTAAATGCTTATTTCGGTCATACATTTTATTTAAGTTCGAAATTTTTAAAGCTTTCATCAATAGCCAGCCACAAAAAGTACCGAAAACTCCGTACTTATCTGCTTTTATTGCTTTTGCAACTTCTTTGGCGGTGACTAAACCCATGTATAATTTTGTTTTTTGAGTAGGAAACAAAGATAACAATTCTCATGAATTGAAGATTCAAGATTAACGATTTTTGAATTAAGATTTAAGGTCAGTTAAATGTTGATTTTTGAGTTAATAACTTCTGTAATCTTATGTCGTAAATTTTTAATCACAAGTCATTTTTATTTACATTTGACACGAGGTCTTTTGACTAAACTAAGTTAATAACGCTTAACAAAATTTAATGAGAATTATTTCTTATAACGTTAACGGCATTCGAGCCGCTATTACCAAAGGATTTTTAAACTGGATTCAGCAAGTCAATCCTGATGTGATATGCCTTCAAGAAATTAAAGCTACTCCGGATCAAATACCATTAATTGATGTTGAGCTGTCGGGTTTCCCTTATCATTATTGGTTTCCGGCACAAAAAAAGGGGTATAGTGGCGTGGCTATTTTGTGTAAAACCAAACCAAATAATGTAGTTTTTGGGACAGGAATTGACCACATGGATTTTGAAGGCAGAAACCTTCGTGTTGATTTTGATGATTTTTCGGTGATGAGTTTGTATTTGCCTTCGGGAACGAATAGTGACCGACTTGACCATAAATTCAAATACATGGATGATTTTCAGCATTATGTTGATGAATTAATAAAAGATGTTCCGAATATAATTATATGTGGCGATTATAATATTTGTCACGAAGCGATTGATATTCACGACCCAATTCGAAACAAAACCGTATCCGGATTTTTGCCCGAAGAACGTGCTTGGTTGGATAAATTTATGAAAAGAGGTTTTATCGATACCTTCAGGGTTTTCAATAAAGAACCAAATAATTACAGCTGGTGGAGCTATCGCGCTAACGCCAGAGCCAATAACAAAGGTTGGAGAATCGACTATTGTTTGGCCAGTGAACCACTAAAAAAAAGAGTGACCCGCGCAGTCATTTTGCCCGAAGCCAAACATTCTGACCATTGTCCGGTTTTGGTTGAAATTGATTGAAGTAGTAAGAATTAAGTAATAAGAATATAGAATAAAAAAATGATGAAAAAAGTAATTTTTAGTTTAGCCCTATTGAGTTTAATGTCTTCGTGTGTTTCCAAAAAAATCTATAATGATTTGGAAAATAAATACACCGATCTAAAAAAGGAAAACCGATTCTTAGCAGATGAAAACGATGAACTTCGTAAAGCTAATTCCGAATTTGATTCGGTGAATAGAGCATTGACAGCAGAACGAGATCAACTCAAAGCAGAACGAGACAAATTACAAACAGATTATACTGCAGCAAGCAACAACCTGAAAACGTTGAAGGATTCGTATGCTGCTTTGGAAAAAAACAGCAACGATGCCCTAGAAACAAATATGGCAAAAAACCGTGAATTGTTAGCGCAACTCGATGCTAAAGAAAAAGCATTGTCAGCTGAACAAGATCGATTGAATAAACTAAGTAGTGAATTAGAATCCAATACAAAAAGGTTAAACGAGTTAGAAAGCATGATTGCGGCTAAAGATGCCGCTATGAAAAAGCTGAAAGACACGCTGTCTAAAGCATTGAATGCCTTTGAGGGAAAAGGATTGACCGTACAAATGAAGAATGGGAAAGTATATGTTTCTATGGAAAATAAATTACTTTTTCAAACCGGAAGCTGGTCTGTGGGTTCAGAAGGAAGAATTGCCGTTGTTGAGGTTGGAAAAGTATTGGCTCAAAATCCGGATATTACAGTCTTGATTGAAGGACATACCGATAACGATAAAATCCTTGGAAATATTGGTGGCGGCATAGAAAACAACTGGGATTTATCTACTAAAAGAGCCACAGCTATTGTGAACATTTTATCTGAAAACAGCGGAATCAGAAAACAAAACTTAACGGCTGCCGGTCGTGGTGAATTTGCACCTATATTGAGCAATGATACCAATGAAGGCAAAGCTAAAAACCGTAGAATTGAAGTGATACTAACTCCAAAATTAGACGAGATTTCTAAGATGCTGAATGAATTTTAAGGAATAGGCAAAAGACAATAGGCAGTAGCCAATAGTTTAAGGGTTTTGAGTTTTTTCTTAGAACCTTTTTTATCCTAAACGCTTCCAAAAAATGTGTTAATCAAACAGTTTTAACGCTAACTATATTTTACTTTTGTGCCATAAAAATTTCTTTAACTTCCAAAAATGAACTATACTACGTTACCAAATACCAATATAAAAGTCAGTAAAATTTGCCTTGGTACCATGACTTTCGGAGAACAAAACTCTGAGAGCGATGCCCATTCTCAATTAGATTATGCTATTGAAAAAGGAATTAATTTTATCGATACTGCCGAAATGTATCCGATTGCAGCCCGTGAAGCCACACTTGGAGAAACGGAAAGGTATATTGGAACTTGGTTAAAGAAATCGGGTAAAAGAGATGATTTGGTTATTGCTACAAAGATTGCTGGACCAAACAGAAAAATGGAATACATCAGAAATCCGTTAGATTTTTCAAAGAAAAGCATACACGAAGCAGTTGATTTGAGTTTAAAAAATCTACAGATAGATTATATCGATTTATATCAAATGCATTGGCCTGAACGTGTAATGAATATGTTTGGAAAACGCGGTGTTTCAAAAATTGACGATCAATGGAAAGAAAATTTCTTTGAAGTGTTGAGCATTTTTGACGCTTTAATTAAAGAAGGAAAGATAAAACATATTGGGGTTTCCAACGAAAACCCGTATGGTGTTATGAAATTCATCAGCGAAAGCGAAAAAAACAATTTGCCAAGAATCGTTTCCATTCAAAATCCGTATTCGTTGCTAAACCGTTTGTATGAAGTGGGACTTTCCGAAATTGGGATGCGAGAAAATGTTGGTTTATTGGCCTATTCTCCATTAGGATTCAGCTTTTTGACAGGAAAACATTTGAGTGGAATTATACCAAATTCACGCTTAGGATTATTTCCTCAATTTTCACGATATTCTAATGAGAATTGCATCAGAGCTACAAAATTATATCAAGAATTAGCACAGGCAAACGGACTAACTTTAACTCAAATGGCTTTGGCTTTTGTAAACCAACAAGATTTTGTTACATCAACCATTATTGGCGCTACAACTATGGAACAGCTTCAGGAAAACATAGCAGCTTTTGAAGCCGTTTTAAGTTCGGAAGTTATCAACGAAATCAATAAAATCCAGGAATTAATTCCGAATCCTGCCCCTTAATTATTCAACAATTAACTTTGACTGATACAGATTTCCCGTTGAATCTTCAAGAGCAATCATATACAATCCGCTAGGCAAAGCGGAAATCGCTACAGAAGTCGTTGTTTCTTTATTCTCAAGGGCTTTGGTCAAAACCAATTTACCTGTTAAATCAAATATTTTTACTTTAGAAAGTACTGTTTCAGAACTATTTTTGATAAAAATTTCTGTCTTTGCAGGATTTGGATAAACCGTAATGTTTCCATTTTCAAAAGTTGCATTACTTAAAGAGGAATCGATTACTTTAAAAACCGTACTACCATTTGTAATATATAATTCACCGTTAACGTCTTCGCCAAAAGAAGTAATTACACCCGGCAAGTTTGCATTCCAAGTAATCACACCTGAAGCGTCAACAAGTCCTATTTCTGCGGTACAATAATCGGCAAAAATATATTTGTTTGCAAAATTTGGATATAAAGTACCCGTGTAAAAATAACCACCGGTGATGGAACATCTGCCATTGGAACCATAAACATAATCTGTAAAAGGCGCAACTGTGTTAGCAAATGTTGGGCAACCACTTGTGTTAAAAACAGAAGTTCCTTCATAACATCGCCAGCCATAATTTAAACCTATATTAGGTAAAGGGAATGTTGTTTTATTGATTTCTTCACGAGTACTCTGACCAACATCAGCTATCCATAAATCTCCGTTTAATCTATTAAATGAATATTTCCATGGATTGCGTAAACCAATTGCCCAAATTTCGCGAAGACCAGCCGTGGTCGCATAAGGATTAGTTGATGGAATACCATAATTTAATGACCCAAAAGTAGTATCAACATCTATTCGAAGCATTTTACCTAACATTACTCTACTAGGAAAATTAGGATCTATAGTCATGTTTTGAGAATATCCTTGTGGATCACCGCCACTTCCACCATCACCCAATCCGATGTATAAAAAACCATCGCGCCCAAATGCTAAACTCCCACCGTTATGATTATTGAATGGTTGGTCCACAGTCATTAAAATGGTAGCAGTAGTATTGGCTATATCTGGATTAGCAGAAACACTATATCTAGCAATAATAGTGTCGCCAGCAGTGTTGGTGTAATTGATATAAAAGAAACCATTGGTAGCATAATTAGGATGAAAAGCCAATCCAAGTAAACCTTGCTCACTTCCAGTACTCAATCCAGTAACAGTTAAAAATGGTGTAGCATTGATCGTTCCGTTCGAATTAACAATTCGAATTAAACCTCCTTTTTGAACTACAAATAGGCGAGAGTCAGCCGGAGGATGAACTAACGCGACTGCATTAGATAAACCTGTGGCAAAAGTTTGTACAGCTACCGTTTGCGCTGAAACCGAAAAAGCAAAAAGTGTAATGATAAAGAGTATAATTTTTTTCATAGCAGGTTTTTTATTTTGCGTAAAGTTAGAAATATAAAGTTTTAAATCAAATCGTTAAAAACAAACGGAATCAAGGAGGATTACTTTTCTTTATTTCTATTTAGCCATAAACTCAAACTCATCTACCGAAATGCTATCAGTCTCAGTAGTTGTCGGGTTTTGTTTCAGAAAAAATTTGGTATCACCCGAAATTATCATTGGAATATGCTGACCAATCGTATCATTTTCAGTCAAAACATTACGACGCAACATCAGTTTGGTCAGGAAACTATTTTGTTGCACAGCAAAAGGTTTTAAATGTTGTTGTGAATCAAAACGGTACAAGCACAATAAAAAAAGCGTCCCGATTCTAAGATAGATATCGGGACGCTTTTTAAATGATGGTATACTAAAGAATAATTTTCCTTGAAATAGTCATTCCATTTTCCAACTTAATTTTTACAATTAATGTTTGTTGGCTCAACGAAATATTAGATGTTACAAAATTAGTATTGTTTATTTCTTTTGCAAAGAACAATTGTCTGCCTAATACGTCATATATAGTTACTTCTTGTATATTTTCAATAGAAGACTTAATCGTAAATTCACCTTGATTACCCGCAACAATAACACTATTTTCGATATTGCCAAAATCAGGATTCCCTAGAGCGGTGTTTGTATAGCGCAATACAAATCGAGCATTGAATATTCCAGCAGCCGAAGAAAAGCTGTATGGACTTTGTCTTAAATCGTAAATTATGTTTAGTTCCTTATCTTCTAGGTAAATTGGTTGTTCATGTTCAAACAAGCCATCAACTGCGGCAATAGCAATTTTATAATCTCCCGCTGATAAAATAGTAACTCCTATAGGAACCTGGTCGTTCTGGTCAAAAGGCGTTGGTCTTCCTTGAATTATTAAAGTTTCATCTTCTGCAAGAGAGTAAATGTTATTCTCATTAGCAATGTTTTTAAAAGCATCATACATTCTGTCTAAACCAAGTGTTGCCTCAGCCACATATCCCACAACAGTTCGAACAGGAACATTATTAGAGTCAATTAGGTCCAACCATATTCGGTTCTTATCCTCTGTTTCAGACTGCATTGTTCGGTAAAACTGACTATTATTATACGTTTTATCTCTCATACTGTTATTAAAAGTTACGGTTTGGGTTCCTGTAACTCCATCATTCATTGACACAAAAAAGCCTTGACCTGAGGCGATATAACCGTTAAATCCAGATGGTCCGCTTGTTGTGGCGGTACCATTGTAAGTAATGTAATCATTAGCTGTATAATTGTATGTGAAGGAATCATAAAAAGGATTAGTATTAGAAACTGGGGCAGTTCCATGTGTCCATAAGTAAACAAATCCTTGAATATTTGTATTGAACGTTAAAAAATCTAACGCTTTTATTGATGAAGGATATGGATTACCTACTAAGTTCCAGTTGTCATCAAAATTGGTTACAGTACTGTTATTAGTAGTTAAAAGTGGACCAAAAGTTGTTTGATTAACACCTCTTGAAATAGCAGCTGTTATAATACCATTGTTAGGCACTCCTGTGAAAGTAGCCGGAATATTCGTAGATGGCATTTCAAAAGAACTAGAACCTCTAACAATATATCCAGTAGCTGGAAGCATTGCGCCTGAAGCTGTTTGCCAGTTTCCTGAAGTTGTGGTAGTTGCTGTATTAATATTTGGCGCCAACGGATTCCAAAAATATTTGAAACCTGGTGTGGTAATAGAATAAATGGAAGATATATCTTGTCCTGTAACTGGTGAAGACCAATATACATAATCATAACCACGTATGCCTGTTCCATCTAAACTTGTTGCAGTTCTATTATATATAATATTTCCGGAATTGGTAACATTATTTATTTGAACCAAGCTCGTATTGTTTTCAAATATTAAGCTACCATTAACGGTTACTTCATTTTTAACAGTAAGTACATTTGAATTAGTAAATGTTACCGTTTTTCCGGCATTTACTATTACTCCACAAGCCGATAAATTTGAACTTGAAATATAATCCCCGTCAAAAACAACAATTTTTGTTAGGTCGGGCTCTCCATTATTCCAACTTGTTCCATTATATGTTGTAGAATTACCTGTTATTACTACTGAAGAAGTAGGTGGCGATACACAACCGTTTGTGCCCGTAACGGTGTAAGTATAGGTGCCACTTACTAAACCGCTAACGGTTGTAGTTGTTCCTGATCCTGTTGCTGTACTTGAAGATGTGCCGCTCTGTGTTAAAGTCCATGTGCCCGTTGCCGGAAGATTAGATAAATTTAAACTGCCAGTTGTAGCATCACAACTCGGCATTGAAACTGTACCAATTGTTGGTGAAACAGGTGAGGGGTTTACAGTTAGTACAATAGCGTTAGAGGTTGCAGTTTGAACGCATGAATTATTTGTTGTCATTACTACAGTTACGCTATCACCGTTATTTAATGTGCTAGAAGTAAAAGTTGAATTTAAAGGACTATTTGTGCCAGTATTTATTCCGTTTATTTTCCATTGGTAGCTAGGAGTTGAGCCCCCTGCAGTTGGTGTTGCTGTAAAAGTTACATTATTACCTGAACAAATGGTGTTTGAGGGCGTACTAATGGCAACTCTTGAAGCACCCACATTTGTAGTGCCTGAGTAGTTAATAACTAATGGTGATCCAGTACCTCCTGTACCACTGTTAACAATATTTTGTGGAATGAACGCAGGTGCTGAAACGCCAAGTAAATTTACAGTGGAGCCAGACAAAAAATCTACACTTATCTGAGGGGGGTTAGTCGCAATATTATTATTTAATCTAATTCTATAGTCAACTATAATTGGAGGAAAATTACACAAGGTCAATGTGCCTCCAGAATTTACTTGTAAATAATTTCTAGAATTAGGTCCTGAAGCACCACCAGCTCCATCTGCTCTTAAGTGTGTAAAAGTTATTAGAAATGCAGAAAGAGTACATCCGCTATTTATATTCAAAACGGGCTGAGAAGACGCACCTCCACCATAATCGCTATTATTTAAAGTAATAGCATTAGCTACATTAATTGTTTTAATATTTAAATTTAATGTATTTTGAGCAGGTCCATTTGCAGCTACAGTTACTGGAGTTCCAATATCAAGCGTGCCACAAGTAAGTGTACCCATTCCGCTAATTGATGCTGTTGTATTTGTAGCTGCCAAATTAGATGCAGCATTCAAAAGTCTAACAGGTCCGGGACCTGTAGTTAAAGTTACTCCTGCTGCAATATTTAATCCTGAGGGTAAAGCTGAATTATTGTTAAATGTAATTGAAGCAACACGGGTTGGTGGTGAAGCATTAACGGTAACAATATCACCTGCCCTAATTATTACGTTGTCAGTTATTGTAGGAACTCCTACTGGATTCCATGTTGATGCTGTGTTCCAATCAGTACTTCCGGTGCTAGTTTTTTGACCCAAAATGTGTGAGCTGTTAAAAAAAACCAGGAACAAAAATAATAGTAATTTAATATTTGAGAAATGTTTTTTTATTTTCATAATTAATTATAATCTATTTTTTTAAAGCACTAATCTTTTATTTTTTTTGATAATTTAATATTGTTTTCAACTAAAAATCAACAATTTGAAAACATATTTCTATTTTTAAGTAATTATAAATTTATCTAAAATTTTCGGGCAGTCTAATGTCGGGACGCTTTTTTTAATGATGATATACTAAAGAATAATTTTCCTTGAAATAGTCATTCCATTTTCCAACTTAATTTTTACAATTAATGTTTGTTGGCTCAACGAAATATTAGATGTTACAAAATTAGTATTGTTTATTTCTTTTGTAAAGAATAATTGTCTGCCTAATACGTCATATATAGTTACTTCTTTTATATTTTCAATAGAAGACTTAATCGTTAATTCCCCTTGATTACCCGCAACAATAACACTATTTTCGATATTGCCAAAATCAGGATTCCCCAGAGTGGTGTTTGTATAGCGTAATACAAATCGATCATTAAATTTCCCTGCAGTCGTAGAAAAACTGTATGGGACTACTCTTAAATCGTGAATAACATTCAATAGTTTGTCTTCTAAAAATATAGGTTGCCCTTGTTCAAACAAGCCATCAACTGCGGCAATAGCAATTTTATAATCTCCCGCTGATAAAATAGTAACTCCTATAGGAACCTGGTCGTTCTGGTCAAAAGGCGTTGGTCTTCCTTGTATTATTAAAGTTTCATCTTCTGCAAGAGAATAAATGTTATTCTCATTAGCAATGTTTTTAATAGCATCATACATTCTGTCTAAACCAAGTGTTGCCTCAGCCACATATCCTACAACAGTTCGAACAGGAACATTATTAGAGTCAATTAGGTCCAACCATATTCGGTTCTTTTCCTCTGTTGCAGTCTGCATTGTTCGGTAAAACTGACTATTATTATACGTTTTATCTCTCATACTATTTTTAAAAGTTACGGTTTGGGTTCCAGTAACTCCATCATTCATTGACACAAAAAAGCCTTGACCTGAGGCGATATAACCGTTAAATCCAGATGGCCCGCTTGTTGTGCCTGTACCATTGTATGTAATGTAATCATTAGCTGTATAATTGTATGTGAAGGAATCATAAAAAGGATTAGTATTAGAAACTGGTGCGGTTCCATGTGTCCATAAGTAAACAAATCCTTGAATATTTGTATTGAACGTTAAAAAATCTAACGCTTTTATTGATGAAGGATATGGATTACCTACAAGATTCCAATTATCATCAAATTTAGTAACAGTAACAGAATTAGCTCCTGAATAATTTATTCCTTGATAAGAACCTCTCGTAATCGAGGGCGATACAATACCACTATTTACTCTACCTGTAAAGACGCTCGTGATATTTGTAGCAGCCATACCAAAAGAACTAGAACCTCTAACAATATATCCTGTAGCTGTAAGCATTGCGCCTGAAGCTGTTTGCCAGTTTCCGGAAGTCGTAGGGCTATTAATATTGGTTGCCAACGGATTCCATCTGTATTTAAATCCTGGAGTCGGAGATGAATATATATTGTCTATGGACTGTCCAAATACTGGCGATGACCAATAAACATAATCAAAACCACGTATACCGGAAACTGTTCTATAAACTTGTGTATTTCCATTATTTGTTACAACTCCACTGTCATTCACCATAACCAATGACCCATTGTTTTGAACCAATAAATTTCCTCCAGAATTAACAGTTAAATCGTTTATTATTGAGACATACGTTCCCGATTTTATATCAAGAGTAAATCCATTATTCACCGTAACACTACATGCTTCGAAACTTCCACTGATCGAAGTGTCATAATTATTGTTTATAATTGCAACTCTACTAGTGCTAGGTGTACCATTTGACCAAGTGTTGCCAGCTTGCCATGTTGTACTTAGCACTGCAGTAATCATTACAGCGTTTGAGGCTGAATAACATGTTGCGCTATTTTCTCTTATTTGACAATAATATTGGTAGCCAATTAAACTAGAGACATCTGAAATATTCAAAGTAGCACTTGTTGATCCAGTGTAAACACCTGTGTCTGTTATGGCGGTCCAAGAAGCTGAATTCGGTGCAACAACATACCATTGATAAGCCAGTGAATTACCACCTGCGGATCCTTCAGTCCCAGCGACAGTCATCGAAGTAGCTAAACAACTTGGTGTAAAACTAGGATTGACCGTTACGGTTGGGGGAGTTCCCACCAGGAAATTATAAACTCCTATATCAGAGTAGTCATTTGTAGAGCATGAAGCTGAACCTGTTCCTAACCAATCTGTAATATTCCAATCAGCACTAGCAAAGGCAAATTTTGGAACAGTGGCTGTGTTTTTTCTCTTAAAATCGACTCCTCGATCTCCGATTCCTAAACTACTTGCCCATGTTGCATTATTAAATACACCAAAAGAATCTATCATACTTGAAGTACTAATCTTATATAATCCTATATAATCATTACCTCCCGAAGTAAAATTTATACCTGAAATACCTGACAGTAAATTAGCAAATGTTCCATCGCCGCCCGGTACTGAGCAAGAAAAACCGCTTAAAGAACAGCTAACAACATAAGTTGATAAATTTGCTAAGGTTCCGGATAGCGTCTGTGTACCATACGAGGCAGCACTACCATTAGCAAAAAACTGTAAACTATAATTCGATAAATTAACAGGCGCACCTGTTCCATTATAAATTTCGATATAACTTAACCCCCCATAAGTTGCATCTGTAACCTGGCTTATAAATAAATCCGAAACTGTTGATCCGCCTTGACATGAAGTAGTAAGATTATTGATAACAGTAAATGTATTTGATCCTTGACAACCCAGAGAATTGGTTGTAACTAAAGTTCCTGATACAGCGCCTGATGGAACAACTACGGTAACTTGAGAAGATGATATTGAAGCGACTGTTGCCGAAACACCATTAAAAGTAGCTGTAGCCCCTGTTAAATTATAGGGAGAAACTGCTGTGACCGTCACTACAGTACCAACTGGTCCTGAAGTAGGAGTTATGATATTAGATGTAGGTGCACAAGTACCATTTCCCTGTATTGTAAAGGTATATGGATTTTCTCCGCCTGTGAAGTCATTGCTAACAATAAAAACCGTAGATGTTAATATCCCAAGACTAGTTGGATTAAATGAAATTGTAAAATCAACAAAACTACCACCGCTTATAGTATAAGAAGCACTTGCTGTAACTGTAAAATCAGTACTATTAGATAAAGTAATACTAGTTACGGAAAGTGGTAAAGCACTTAAACTTTCAATTCTAAATGTTTTAGTTTGAATTGATCCTACATTTGTAGCATCAAACAATGTATTATCTAAACTTGAAGGTGTAACATCTCCAGATAAAATATTTGGGTTAGATCCTACAACACCTTTGATATTTATTTCAGGATAAGCTGAACCTGCTGAGAAATCATTAGCAGGAGAAGGGAAAGTTGTTCCAGAAACTGTACAGGTATTAAAACCAATGCTGCTCCCACCAACATCTATCCAGTTTGTGCCATCTTGACGTGCTGGAAAACAATTTGCTTCTGTTCCTGTGATATCTCCAGAAGAAGCATAGGTTCCTGCAAACGTATAATCAGTCGGCGTAACACCTGATGCTGAAACTTGCCAATATCTGGTTAAGTAATTTGTTGCGCCTACATTACTAGGATGAATGGCATCTATAACTCTAACTCCAACAGTTCCCGCATAGGTTCCTCCTGTGAAATTGAAAGTGGCTGGTGTATATTCGGTAGTTCCGGAATTATCCCCTATAGGATAAGTATATGTCCCCGAGGCGCTTAATGTTCTTGTCAACTGTCCTCCGGTATCATCTGCTATTACAAAACTAGCCGATCCCGGGGTTCCGCCAATACTTGCTCCTGAAGCTAACGTTAAATTGTTTGTGCCTAAATCTACATGCCCATTTGTTAAAGCTAAACTGGTATTTACGGTTAAAGGCGTTCCCAATACACAACCAACAACAGATGGTTGCCTATTCATGGTAAATGTTCCCAAATTTTGAAAACCGCTGGTAAAACTAAGCGTTCCAATAGTACTTGCGGTTGATCCTAATATTGTTAAGTTAGAAGTCGCACTTCCTTTGAATGTTCCTGTTCCTCCGATGGTTCCTATACTGTTGGTAGCTCCTATTGTTAAATTTCTTCCGTTGATATCAATAATATCAGCGCCACTAGCTCCAAAACTAATAACATTTGCTCCTGTAGGAGAAGAGGAAATTATGACATCACTTGCCAACTGAACTGTGGTACCTGCAGTTCCACCCGATGTCACTACAAACGGAATCGTTAATGGCGTAGCAGAGGTTACAATTTGGGTTATTGGAACTATAGGTGAAGTAAAATTAACAAACCAAATTGCTCTGTTATTTCCTGTAAAGGTTCCTGCTCCTGTATTGGTATAGTTTCCACCTACTTTTAAGTCATCTCCAAGAGTTCCAGAAGAACATAAGCTAATGTTACCCGCATTAGTCACATTGCCTTTAACACTTAATGCTCCGCCTGTAGTAATCGCTCCATAACTAAGAGATGAACCAGCGTCAATAACCAAATTTCCATTGATTCCTTTAGGTCCAGTGGCAGCATTATAGTAATTTAATGCAGTGCCATTGCTAATTTGAACATTGTTAGGATAACCCGGTGTTGTTCCAATGGTAGCTATATCCGAAGTCCACTCTAAGCTACGATTGTAAATGCCCGTTGAGTTATACTGCAACAAAGAACTGCTTCCATAGGTTGGAGAACCATTATTAAAAAACCCTCCTGAATTAATTTGGCATGTACCATTTAAAGTTAGAATAGTATTTAACGTTACCCCTGCTGCCATCTGAAAAACTCCGGCAACTGTTCTCGCTGCATTAATTGTTAAACCGCCTGATAAAACATTTACGTTGTTCGGACTATTACTGGATGGCCAATATGGATCTGTATTTACAACTGTGACTGTAGTATTTAAAGCTAGAGTACTTGCTGCGCCATATACAAAGTTATTACCCGTGACCGAACCACTAGCATCTAATTTAAATGTTCCGTTAACGGTTGTAGTACCACTATTAGTATAAGCAAATCCACCTGTAGCTAAAGTTGCTCCTGTTCTCACCGTAGTGTTAAATCCGTCATTTCTAGTTACAGCAGCATCCAAGGTAACTGTAGCTCCGCTGTCAATGATGACATCCGAACTTGAAGTAGGCGTAACACCGCCGACCCAGGTAGAACCGACTGACCATAAACCTCCTGTAGTAGTAGAAGTGATTGAGGACGAACTAGTTATCACACCAACCAAAGCAGCCGAATAGTTGTAAGCTAAATCTCTGTGAATAACGGCATATCGATAAGTGGTTCCTGCTACAACTGTGTTGTCAGTAAAAGAAGTAGCTGCCGAACTAACTGATGTGGAAATAACAGTCCAATCGGTAGAAACAGTATTTGGTCCATTAGCTCCTCCTGAAGTGGAATAAACTCCCTGGTCATTCATAACCGGTGTAACTGCTCCCAAATTGGTAGTTCTTAATATAATTGTATTTTGTATTCCAGTAGCAGCATCTGACCCATTGGTCCAAGAAAAATTAACAGAACTAGCTAATGTAGCTCCTGTGGTAAATAACGTTGGAGCAATAGGTGCTATTAAGTCAGGTGTTGCTGAAGCTGAGGTATACATTATGATATCATCCCAATAAACAGTAGTTGCTACAGTGTTTGTTGCCGTTCTAGCAGTGACGCCTCTTACTACAAAGTTTCTTGGACCACCATTATTATTTTGTCCTGACGAAACTGTCAATCGCAATAAAATATTGTTTAAAGCACCCACTGCTGTTAGCGCTCCTGTTACATTAATTCCATTTAAATTTCCGCGCATTTGTGCTCTGGAATTTGCATCCGATCCTCTAGCCCAGCCAATCGCATGACCATACCAAGTATCTGGAACACTTATAATAGTAGCATTTATGTTATCCTGATTAATTGCATTAGAACTTGTAGTTACTGCCAATGCAAAACTTCCAGTTCTGGCATTGGTAGTTGTAACTGTAGATGTTCCTGACACTACAGGCGCCGCCCAGTCCGTAACAGCATTAATAACACCATTCTCAAAACCACCATTAGCTGGGCTTTGAGCAAATATAGAAGCAGAAAAAAGAAGTACAAAAGTGAATAGTAATTTTCTAATTTTCATATAATTAATATCTTTTCATTGTATAGCAAAACAAGCACTAATAGGCAAAGACATATAATCGGTAGAATGGGGATTACAAATTTATGTTTAAATAACTAAATTACAATAGGTTTAGATTAATAAAATGTTATAAATCTTAGATTTGATTTTTATTTAACACGAATAACGCAACTATAAGGTTGTAGTTTTGATTTTTCTTAAAAAAGAAGAAGAAATTTTATAAATTAAATCTTAAATTTTTTAGCGCTATTTTATTAGTTACTTTTGTTAGTATTAGTCACAACATAACAACATGAACGAAAAGCTAACACGCAACGAAGCCCAACTCAAACTAGAATATTATTGTTCGTATCAGGAAAGATGCCATCAGGAAGTAGTTCAAAAATTATATGATTTGGGCATGAAATCCAACGAGGTTGATGCTATAGTAGTGCATTTGTTACAAAACAATTTTCTGAACGAAGAACGCTTTGCGCGAAGTTTTGCCCGAGGGAAATTCCGTATAAAGCATTGGGGCAAAATCCGTATTGTTAACGAACTCAAACAACGGCAAATTTCGGCACCCAATATCAAATGCGGCTTAACTGAAATCTCAGTCGAAGATTACCATGACACTTTTAAAAAACTAGCCCAAAGGCATTGGGAAACCATCAAAGAAACCAACGTGCAAAAAAAGAAGAAAAAGTTTTGTGATTACTTATTGCGCAAAGGCTGGGAAAGTAATTTGGTGTATGATAGGTTAAAGGAGTTGGAAAGTTAGTGTTTAATAAAATTTTTAACGTTAAGGAATTTAAGGGTTTTCATTAAGGCTTAATTTTTCTTAATGGTAAAAAAACTTAACCACAAAGAGCACTAAGAAGGCACAAAGAACACAAATTGCTTAGTCTGCTTCGTGTAAATATTCGTGAACTTAGTGGTTAAAAAATTAACATTAAGGCATTGAGGAAATTAAGAGATTTCATAAAACTTAATTTTTCTTAATGGTAAAACTTAACTTCTTAATGGTAAAAAATTCACAGTTGTAGTATTAAATTAAGGTTTTCCCAACAAAATACTCACCGCATTTCCCCCAAATCCAACCGCATTTATAAGCACGTTTCGAATGGCTTTACGCGGATTTTGTTCGGTAACAAAAGGAACTCCTATAAACTGTTGGTGTTGCATCATGAGAAGTGCCATTTCTAGATTGAGCATGCCCGAAGCACCAAAAGTATGTCCCACTTTCCATTTGTTTGTC
Source organism: Flavobacteriaceae bacterium (assembly GCA_947456955.1). Lineage (GTDB taxonomy): Bacteria > Bacteroidota > Bacteroidia > Flavobacteriales > Flavobacteriaceae > Flavobacterium. Next base: position 29,349 of record CANGTQ010000012.1, read on the forward strand.
GTCAGCATTGGAAGGTTTTTGCTGAAGACTTTTTGAATTGCTTTAAATTCTGATTTGTCCCCTTTTAGCGTTCCAGGTGCATGCATCACGATTACATCAACTTCATCCAAAGCTATATTTTGTAACGCCATTTTCATCGATTTCTGAAAGCATTCCGCTTCATCGGTAATTGAAATGCTGTGTTGCAAAACGTCGGTAGCATAGCCAAATCCGGTAATGTAACCTAAGGCATTTTTATGTTCGCCACTTTCCAAACAAGCCATAGCAGCGCCTTCTCCCAACACCAATGAGTTTTTGGTTTTGGTTAAATCAGAAGCTCTGCAAGCCCATTCGCCAAGCTCAGGGTGACAGTTTTTTGGATTAGAATATATTTTCAACGCCTGCATTTGAGCAATCGTAAACGCTGTTAAGGGAGCTTCACTTCCGCCTACCAAGAACCTATCCGCCATACCTGCCTGCATCCAAGCGATTCCGTTTAACAAAGCATGAAGTGCTGTAGAACAAGTTATGGAGTGAGATAATTCAGGTCCGTTTGATTTCAAATCATGAGCCACCCAAGTTGAAATATTCCCCAAAGTTGTTGTTGGTGAAGTCAATGTTGGTGTTCTTCCGGTTGCTAAAAATTCCTGATGATGCTTCTCAAAAAGTTGGGTTGCACCACGAGAAGACCCAATGTTAACACCAAATTTTGAGTTATACCAACCTGCTTTTTTCACCGCTTCTCTGGAAGCTAAAATAGCATAAAGCACGGAATTGTCAAGTGATTTATACTTTACATCTGAGTCACGCAATGTTTGAACTTCATTAGCTAAAGTTTCTGATAATGGAGAAACCAAAGCCAAAGTATTTCCTATTTGCTTTTCAACAATCAACGATTTTGGATTCAGATATTCCTTCCAAATGTCATCAGAAGTCTTTCCTAATGGAGAAAAAGAAGCGATGGAAGTTATGGCAATGGGTGTTTTCAAAGTTTTATTTCTTTAACCGCAAAGGTCGCAAAGTTTTATTTTATTACACAGAGATACACGGAGAAAAAAATTAAGACTCACAGAGTTTTAAAAGCTTCTCTGTGTATCTCTGCGAAACCTCTGTGCATCTCTGTGTAACTTAAACTATTTCGAGCACTTTATACTTTGCATCTGAGTCTCGCAATGTTTGAACTTCATTAGCTAAAGTTTCTGATAATGGAGAAACCAAAGCAGAAGTATTCCCTAGTTTCTTTTCAACAATCAACGATCTTGGATTCAGATATTCCTTCCAAATGTCATCAGAAGTCTTTCCTAATGGAGAAAAAGAAGCTATCGAAGTTATGGCAATGGGTGTTTTCAAAGTTTTATTTCTTTAACCGCAAAGGCCGCAAAGTTTTATTTTATTACACAGAGATACACGGAGAAAAAAATTAAGACTCACAGAGTTTTAAAAGCTTCTCTGTGTATCTCTGCGAAACCTCTGTGCATCTCTGTGTAACTTAAACTATTTCGAGCGCTTTTTCGACAGTAGTATATACTTTTTCCAGTTGGGAATTGGTAATAACATAAGGCGGCAAAATGTAAACGATGTTTCCAACAGGTCGAAGAATGATACCGTTTTCAATAAAGAAATTGTAAAGCTTGTTGCGCATCGTACCGTAATAACTTTCCTGAGTTTCGGTTTTAATTTCTAAAGCAAAGATAACACCGAGAACTCTAGTTTTTTTTACTTTTAGATGTGATTTTATTTTTTGTTCAAAGTCTAAATGCGATTGGTTTATTCGGGTAATATTTTTTTGTGTTTCGGCTGTCTGCAACAAATTGATACTTGCCAAAGCTGCCGCACAACCTGTTGGGTTAGCGGTAAAAGTATGACCGTGAAAGAAAGCTTTATTGGTGTCATCTCCATAAAATCCATCGAAGATTTCCTGAGTAAATGTTGTTATTGCCATCGGAATAGTTCCGCCTGTTAACGCTTTTGACAAACACATCATATCTGGTTTATTGTCCAAATAATCAGAGGCAAAGGTTCTTCCTGTTTTACCAAAACCCGTCATTACTTCGTCAGCAATCGTGAATACATTATTGTCTTTACACATCAAAATCATCTTGTCTAAAATCTCAGCAGAATACATTACCATTCCGGCTGCGCCTTGACAAAGTGGTTCAAAAATAAAAGCCGCAAATTCATTGGTTGCAACCAAATTTTTTAATGCTTGTAAACTTTCTTCTTCGTTTCCATTTGTCGGCACAGGAATGCGAACAACCTCCAGTAAAGAACCTTTGAATGCCTCGGTAAAAAAAGTAATCCCGCTACTCGCCATCGCTCCAAAAGTGTCGCCATGAAAGGCGTCTTCAAAAGCTATGATTTTTGTCTTTTTAATTCCTTTGTTATAATTGTATTGCAGCGCACATTTCAGTGCCACTTCCACCGCAGTCGAGCCGTTATCAGAATAGAATAGTTTCTTTTGATTATTGGGCAAAATAGTCATCAGCTTTTCGGCCAATAAAACGGCTTTGTCGTGCGTAAAACCGCCAAACAACACATGCTCCAAAGTCGTCAGTTGCTTATAAATAGCATCGGCAATCACTTTGTTAGAATGACCAAACGGATTTACCCACCAAGAAGCAATCGCATCAATATATTCCTTACCGTTTTCATCCCAAAGTAAAGCGTCTTCACCTTTGATAATAGCCGGAAAATCAGGGGCAGTTTTGTGTTGCGTATAGGGATGCCAGTTGTATAGTTTGTCTTTTTCGGAAAGGTTCATTTTTTTTAGATAATAGATGATAGACTAAAAGATGATAGATGACTACAGATAAAATGTCTATTATCTATCCGTCTATTATCTCTCATCTTTACAAATTTAAAAGATTATCACGGAATTTATCGGCATAATATCTAATGACATTTTGGTCAAAATAAGGTTCATTCTCAATTCTGCCTATGAATTTTGATCCAGATTTTTTAAGGATAATTTCCTCTGTGGCTTTGTTTTCATCGCCCGAAAAAATGATTCCGGCAACGCTTATTTTTCTGCTTTTCAACGCTTCAATCGTGAGCAAAGTGTGGTTGATGCTTCCCAAATAATGTCGCGAAACTACTATAACTTTATAATCTTTTTGGATTAAATCGATTATACAATCGCTGTCGTTTAACGGAACCAGTATTCCACCTGCGCCTTCAATTACGAGGTGATTGTCTGTTTTTGGTTCTCTTATTTTCTTTAAATCAACAACAATTCCATCGAGCTGCGCAGCATAATGGGGACTTGCAGGCGTGTTTAAGGCATACGCATTAGGATGGAATTTGGCACTTCGACTGCGCTCAGTGTGACAAATTAATGATTTGACTTTATGTGTATCGCTAAAGTCCAGATCGCCTGCTTGTATGGGTTTCCAATAATCGGCTTGCAATGCTTCGACTACTATAGCAGAAGCCACAGTTTTACCTACATCGGTACCGATACCTGTGATGAATAGTTTCATAATTTTAGCCACGGATAATAAGGATTATCACTTATTTTTTAAATTAATTTTTCTGTCGTTTGTATATAAGTTTGTCATAATCTATCTGCGTAAATCGGTAAAATCTGTGTCATCTTTGGCAAAAAAATTCTCAGCGGTTTACATTTAATTAAATTCATATTTACAGTTTTGACATTTGTATTTGTACTTTGAAAAGAATTGAGCGAATGCACCTAAAATGACAACACGGAAAAACGATTTTACACCATCAATCGAAGGTTCCAATTCTATTTGCTCGGTTCCGCATTTCGGACATTTTAAAGGTTGGTTATCATCATCCACAGAATAAAGACTCACATCGCCCAAGATTTCATTGGCTTTATCAAAATCTGCTGTTTTGACAAACATTTTCACACCGCCAACCGCATTGCTATATAACGGATTGGAATCAACAATATTGTTGTCTCTCATAAACACTTCAATTCCCTGGCTTTCTAATTTACCTTGGTAAATAATGGCTTCGCTTGAATATTGAAATCGGCGTAAGAATGTGAATTTTTCTTCTTCCATAGTTAGAGACCATTGTTGTCCTATTTTTTAAGTTTCACAGAGATTCACTGAGATTTTTAGAGATTACTTCGTCTGTTCGTCCTACGGACTCGAGTCACGGAGCTATTTCTCTGTGCATCTCCATTTGCTCTGTGTGTCTCTGTGTAATTAAAACACAAATGTACTCAACAAGTGCAAGACTTCCGAGATTTCTTTTTCCGAATTATAACTGTGCAAACAAAAACGCAAACGCTCTTGTCCTTCAGGAACCGTTGGTGATAGAATTGGACGCACATCAAACACTTTTTGCTGGAGTTGAGTTGCAATATTTTTCACCCTTTCATTGCCTGGTATGATAGCGCATTGAATAGCCGACTTGCTATAAACAAAAATTGGTTTTAAACCCAAACGCATTTTTTCCTGATTGAAAAAAATGATATTTGATTTTAGTTTTTCAAGAGCTTCCTTTTCTTTTTTCAATTGTTTGTACGATTGCAAAATAGTGGCAACAGAGTGAGGAGAAAGTCCTGAGGTGTAAACAAAACTTCGTGCAAAATTGACCAAATAACTTTTCAGATTCTGGCTTCCTAAAACAGCGGAGCCATGACAACCTAATCCTTTTCCGAAAGTCACGATTCGGGCAAACACTTTGTCCTGCAATCCTAAGCTTTGTAGTAATCCTTCGCCTTGTTCGCCAAAAACTCCGAGTGCATGCGCTTCATCAACAACTAAATAAGCGTTATATTTTTCCGAAAGCTTTGTTAGTTCTTCCATGTTAGGAGAATCACCATCCATGGAGAAAACGGATTCTGTTGCGATGTAGACTTCGATAGGCTCAGTCTGACAACGCTGTAATAATCTTTCCAAATCTTCAAAATCATTATGCTGAAATTTATAGGCTTTGGCATTGCTCATTTGGATACCATCACGGATGGAAGCGTGGCATAATTCGTCATACAAAATGATATCTTTTCGTTGAGGAATAGCGCTGAAAAAGCCAATATTGGCATCGTAACCCGAATTGAAAATCAAGGCAGATTTAGCGTAATGAAATTGAGCAATATAGTCTTCGGTTTCATTATATAATTCATGATTTCCCGAAAGCAAACGCGATCCAGTGGCGCCATTTACTTTGATTTTTTTATCTAAAAGCAACTGATGTGTTTCGTGAAAGATAGTTTCGTTTTTGGCAAATCCTATATAATCATTGGAGGCAAAATCGATTAAATTATTGGGAATTGGCAATTGGCGCAAAGCATTTTGTTCCTCGCGTTGCTGCAGTTTTTGTTGTAGTGATTTTGGGAATTGCTTCATGTTTTCTTCATCAATTCAACTTGCTTATGCAAGGCTCGTGTCAAAGATAGTAAATAGCCCAGATTGGAACGGCATCCTTTTTATTGTTTTACCAAACAATAAAAAGATATAGTGGAAAGCTGGAAATAGCTCCTAATAAAAAAGCCCAACATAACGTCGGGCTTTCTCTTTTATTTAAATCGTATTAGTCAGCTAATACAATTACTTTATTGTCTTTCATTTCTATAGTTCCTGAATTGATTTCCAAAAGGTAATTTTGATCGTTTACTTTGGTAAACTTATCTTCTACTTCCTTTTTGATATTAAAACTTGTTGCCTCAATTTTTACAACCCCGTGTTTTAAAATAGAAACTATTGGGGCGTGATTATTCAAAATTTGAAACGAACCAATAACTCCCGGCAAAGTAACCGAAGTAACTTCTCCTTGGAATAATGTAGCTTCCGGCGATACTATTTCTAAAATCATTTTTTATAATTGATAATTGATAACTGATAATTGATAATTACTGGCATTGTCAATTGTTAATTATCCATTGTTAATTGAATTACGCTTCCGCTAACATTTTTTCTCCTGCTTCAATCGCTTCTTCAATAGTTCCTTTTAGGTTGAAAGCTGCTTCAGGCAAGTGATCTAATTCACCATCAATAATCATGTTGAATCCTTTGATAGTTTCTTTGATATCAACCAATACGCCAGGAATACCTGTAAACTGTTCAGCTACGTGGAAAGGTTGTGATAAGAAACGTTGCACTCTACGTGCTCTTGATACTGATAATTTATCTTCTTCTGACAGCTCTTCCATACCAAGGATGGCGATGATATCCTGAAGTTGTTTGTATTTTTGAAGTATCTCTTTTACTCTTTGTGCGCAGTTGTAGTGATCGTCACCTAAGATTTGAGCCGTAAGAATTCTTGAAGTAGAATCCAATGGATCCACCGCAGGATAAATACCAAGTTCAGCAATTTTACGAGACAATACGGTTGTTGCATCTAAGTGAGCAAAAGTTGTTGCTGGTGCCGGATCGGTTAAGTCATCCGCAGGAACGTAAACCGCTTGTACCGATGTAATAGAACCTTTATTTGTAGAAGTAATTCTTTCTTGCATCGCACCCATTTCTGTTGCTAATGTTGGTTGGTAACCTACCGCAGATGGCATACGACCTAAAAGTGCCGAAACCTCAGAACCTGCTTGTGTAAAACGGAAGATATTGTCAACAAAGAAAAGTACATCTTTACCTTGATCAGAACCAGCTCCATCACGGAAATACTCAGCGATAGATAATCCTGAAAGGGCAACACGTGCTCTTGCTCCTGGTGGTTCATTCATTTGTCCGAAAACGAAAGTAGCTTTAGACTCTCTCATTCCAAGTTTATCCACTTTAGATAAATCCCATCCTCCATTTTCCATAGAATGCATGAAATCTTCTCCATATTTTATAATTCCAGATTCCAACATCTCACGAAGTAAATCGTTTCCTTCACGAGTTCTTTCACCCACTCCTGCGAATACAGAAAGTCCACCGTGACCTTTTGCGATGTTGTTAATCAATTCTTGAATCAATACTGTCTTACCAACTCCAGCTCCACCGAACAATCCAATTTTACCTCCTTTTGAGTAAGGCTCAATTAAATCGATAACTTTAATTCCAGTGAATAACACTTCAGTAGAAGTTGATAAATCTTCGAATTTTGGTGCTTGTTTGTGGATTGGCATTCCATTCGCTCCGGCTTTCGGTAAATCTCCTAAACCATCAATGGCATCTCCAATTACGTTGAACAAACGTCCGTAGATATCGGCACCAATTGGCATTTGTATTGGAGCACCTGTAGCATTTACAGCTGTTCCTCTACTCAAACCATCTGTTGAGTCCATAGAGATGGTACGAACGGTGTTTTCACCAATATGTGATTGCACTTCAAGTACTAAAATTGAACCGTTTTTGTTAACGATTTCTAGTGAGTCATAGATTTTTGGTAGTTCAACATCTTTAGTATCAAATACTACGTCTACTACTGGGCCAATGATTTGGGAAACTTTTCCTATTGCTTTTGACATTGTTTATGTATTTTTAAAATAGCTATTTAGGTTTGAAAAAACATTCTTTTTTCAGTGCGCAAAGATAATTTTTATAAATTGAATAATCAATAATTATTTTTATAAAAAAAGGAAGATTTTTTGAATAGTCCAAAAAATAAAAAACCATCCCAATTAATTAGGATGGTTTTCGTATTTTAAATATACTTTTTCTATAACATTGCTGGGAATAAAATTTGGTATTGCCCTAAATTAACTCCCTTAAAGTTGGATCCATATTTAGCATTAATTGCTTCTAAAAATTTATTAGCAATTAAAGCATATCCTTTTGGACTTGGGTGAACACCATCTAGAGAAAAAGAATTACCAGTAACATATGTAGAAGTCATCGTATAACCGTTATAGACAAGTCCGCCGTTTGCTACTTGATTTAAAGCAGCATTTGCATCCACAAAAGCTAAATCTTTGCTATTAGCTAAAGCTAAAATTGTAGCATTATAAGCATCCGTTGCTGTTTTAACTTCAGCTGTTTCGCTAGCTGTTAATGTAGTATTATCTTGCATAGGATAAGATACCCCAATAGTATTAAAAGGAGCAGGTGCTCCAGTTTGTGTAGTTCCAATAACAGATCTTGCTGTTAATAAAATATAATCTCTCGAGGCAGCAGCACTACTAGCATGACGCGCCTGGCCATATAAAACTCCTAGATAACCTGCTGTTGGAGCTCCAAGAACTGGAGTTAAAGCGGCTGTTATTTGTGAAGAAATATTAAGTAATGATTCATCTTTGATTAAAAGTGGATTTGACTCAACTGTAGCTGGATTAGCATCATCAGCAACTAAAGTTACAAAACGTGCTGGCAAACCTGCTCCCGCTAAAGCAGCATTGATTCCTCCAAATAGTGTATTTAATTGTCCCGCGCTTGCAACAGGCAATCCAGGAATTGGATTGGTTGGTACAGTAGTAAAGAATGGAACTGAAGTAACATAAGGAATATTAGCAACAACTCCTTTAGCGCCATTAGCAGTTAATTCATTCACTAATGTAGAATAAACGCTAGCAAACACATTAGGATCAGTAATATCATTACCCCCATAAGTGGCTGGATCTAAATTTCCTGATTGGTTTATTCCTGTTCCTCCGGATGTAGCATACGATAAGACATCATTATTTCCTATCCATAATGAAAAGAAAGTAGGAGACTGCGCAACGGCATCGGCTAAAACAGTTGTGCCTGGACTTGATGCGAAACGAACAAAATAAGGATTTGATGCTCCTGAAGCTACTCCTGCAACATTTCCATATCCTGGTGCAACTAAATGGAAACTTTTAGCTCCTGGAACTCCAAAATTATTATAAGGTCCAGTCAAAATATTACTTACTTCTGTGGTTGGAGTTCCTGAAACTGTCGCAGGGCCAGTCCCATTAAAATATAATCTTGGCCCCTGTATTTGAAATCCTCCTAAAAGTAATCCTCCAACATTATCATTCATAAAGGGAATTTTGAATTCTCCTCCACCAACTAATGCAAATCGTTGTGAGAGAAGATTTGGATAGGAACCTTCCTGCCCAGCAATAAATAGAGCGCCATCACAATATCCTGCCGTCAATGAATTCCCTAAGGAAACATATTTTGAAAAATCTGCAGTTCCGGCAGTAAGCGGCAATCCGTCTGATGAATTAGTATCAATTCCAGCCTCATCATCACTAGTACATGCTACAAAGGTTAACGAAACCAATAATAGCCATTTGAAATTTTTTATCATAACTTTTAAATTATATATTATTGATTATTATGGATTAATTGTTATTGAAGCAAACCATTGTTGTCCAATAGCACCCGCTCCGATTACTTGGATATAGTCTTTGCCAAATAAATTAGTGGCACCTACTTTTAATACTGATTTTAATGTAGGTATTGCATAATTAATTTGCGCGTCAAACACTACATTTTCTGGAACCATACCATCAGCAAAAGAAGACTGCCATAAATATTCCGTATTCCATCTTACGTTTGTATTAAACCCAAAGTTTTTGAATAATTTTTGGTTACCAAAAGAAGCTTTTATTCTGTGTTTTGGAGTATTAAAACTTGGAATAAAACTTGATTCTTTTTTGTCATCATATCTTAATCTACAATACTTAAAACCATTCCAATTTAGTCCTGTCCAATCATTTCCAAAGAAAGCTGAATTATAATTAATTCCTAATTCGAAATCCTTATATACTTTTTTTGAAACCCCAATTCCAAATCCTACAGAATATATTTTAGACTTTGAATTGTCATATACCTGGTAAACCCTTCTGTCTCCATTTGAGATAGCCGCAACTGGGGCATAAGTTGCCAAGTTAGTAGGGTCAAATGTATTTACATCACCATAATAAGGAGTAATAACTCTTGATTGATTCAAGAAGTCATTATAAATATTATAATAACCTGTAATATCTACAGTCAAATCATTATTTATAACCGAACGGTAACCAACATCAAATGCTTGTACCCTTTCTGGTTTAACCAAATCAATATCGGCAACATCTAGAAGTGCTGCTGCTGTTGGTAATGGTTGTCCTGCTGCAACTGCTGCAGAAAATGCTTGTACCGATGTTAAAGTAAACGAGTTATTGTAGGCATTATTACCATCTAATGTAGCTGTTCCAATACCTCCATTTACTAACTGACCTGCGGCACTTACATTAAATGTTTCTTGAAAACGATCTAAATTATCAGCAGCAGAACCAATTAAAGCAAATGGCCCTAAATCCAAACCAATAAAAAGGTCTTGAGTAGTTGGGTTTCTAAAACCAGTTTGGTAAGACGCTCTGAAGTTATGTTGTTTTTTATCTCCAGCTGAGTAAACAAATGATACTCTTGGCGAGAAAAACCCGTCAAAAAGCTGCGCTTTATCGTATCTAACTGACCCAGTGAATTTTAATCGATCATCCATAAATTTTTTCTGAACTTGGGCATACGCGCCAAATTCACTGTATCTGATTGGCCCATCAAAATCAGTAAAAATAGTTCCGTTAGAATTTAATTCATATTGTCTGGCAGATCCTCCTAGTTGAATCTCAGCAAATTTGATTATATCTCTAAAATTATAATTCACATCACTGTGATATATTTTTGATTGGTCTTGAAATCTAGAACCAGTTATTAAACTTGGATCAGCTGATATAGTGGCTAATGCATTATTAAATTGTGTAGACCCTGGTAAAAATCTACCAGTATCTGCAGTTGCTCTACCGGCAGCATGTGCTTGCTCAGGAGTTGCACCAGCTAAAGTAGATTGTACAAAAGCTCCAGCATATTGTCCAAACCAAGTTTGATCTGATTTCCACGCTCTATTTACATTCCATGCTGCAAAACGCATATCATAAGAATCTCCGGCGTCTTCGGCAGTCAAATAAAATCTTGCAAAATAATTTTTCCCTTTAAACTCAAGTCTAGTTTGATTCATGAAGAAATTTTTCAAAGAATATCTATTGGCACCTTGATAAATGGTGTTTCCTAAACCAACTTTATGTTGGAGGATGATTTCATTATCATCAGCCCAAGGTTTAAAGTGTAAAGAGAAATCTGCTTTTACACTTTTAACCGTATTATCATTTAAATCTTGTTCTCTGTAACCTGTTCTAGACACATTATAATTTGGCAATAAATTTACAGCTGAAGCTGGAATTAAACCTGCTGCTGCCAATCCAACTCCAACACTTTTTAAGTTAGTAGAAACCTCATCGCCATATGTATTTAATCCATCATAATTAGGATTTGAGGCAGAACCAGTATTGTTAATTGTTAAATCTCTTGTGTCTCCAGCAATCCATTCTGTAGCTCTTAAGAATGAGAAGTTTGCTTTAGCTGCAAAATGAGGTGAAAAAGCATGAGCGGCTCTAAGGCCAAAATCCCAATAATCATTAGTGCCAGCAATTTCTTGAGTCGTTTGACCGTATTTAAAGTAGAAACTTAAACCTTGATTAGTAAACGGACTTTTACTGTTCATAAACATAATTCCGTTAAAAGCATTTGCACCATACAAAGCAGATGATGCTCCGGGAAGAAGCTCCACATTAGCTACATCTAATTCAGAAAGTCCAATTAAATTACCTAAGACAAAGTTTAGGGCAGGAGAAGAGTTGTCCATACCATCAACTAGTTGCATAAAACGCGTGTTGGCAACTGTTGCAAAACCTCTGGTGTTAACCGATTTAAACCCTAAACTACTCGTGTTAAAGTGTACTTCTTTGAGGTTTTCTAATCCATCATAGTAACTTGCTGCAGTAGTACTTTTAATTTCTTTTAAGCTCATTCTTTCTATAGTTACTGGAGATTCTAAAACTCTCTCAGGTGTTCTAGATGCAGATACTACAATTTCATCAAGCTTGGTTTCCTCATCAGATAAGACCGCGGTAACTTTTTGATTGTTTGCTGTAACGCTAACTTTTTTTGCCCCAAAACCAATGCTTGATATTTCAAGGTCGAATGGTGGTTTTTTGTTAGTTGTTAAACTAAAATTTCCATCGGCATCAGTTACAGCACTAGAGCTATCTCCAGCTACTTTAACATTGGCACCAGGAATTGGTTCGTTCTTACTGTCTTTTACCGAACCCGATATTGAAGTTTGCGCATACGTTATGCCGCAAAAAAACAATGAAACGATAAATAAATAAATCTTCATTTGGTTATAATTTTGTTGGTTTAGGAAGCCAAAGTACAAATATTTTTTTTACATTATCAAAAAACCTTGTGTATTTTTATTAATAATCTATAATTAGTTTCTTAATCAAGGCTATGCTTTTTGAACTATTATCAAGTTTTATTAACGAATTGGAATTATTGAGATAAAAAATATAGTGCGTAATACATTATGAAACATTCATTTAATTAATCATAAAATTTTAAGCAAAAAAAGCAAGACATTGTCTCGCTTTTTTTATGATTTATGTTGATAACTATTATTCTACCGTAACCGATTTCGCCAAGTTTCTTGGTTGGTCTACATTGCATCCTCTCATTACCGCGATATGGTATGATAATAATTGCAATGGAATGGTAGTAATTAACGGCGATAAAGCATCAGAAGTTTCCGGAATTTCAATAACGTGATCGGCTAATTCTTTTACTTGAGTGTCGCCTTTGGTAACCACAGCAATAATTTTTCCGCTTCTTGATTTTATTTCTTGGATATTACTTACTATTTTGTCGTAATGCCCTTGTTTTGGGGCAATAACAATTACGGGCATTTGCTCATCAATTAAGGCAATTGGTCCGTGTTTCATTTCTGCTGCAGGATAACCTTCAGCGTGAATATATGATATTTCTTTAAGTTTTAATGCGCCTTCCAAAGCAACTGGAAAATTATAACCTCTACCTAGATAGAGACAATTAGTGGCATCTTTAAATTTAGCTGCTATTTCTTTGGCTTTTTCATTGGTTGATGCTAATGCTTCAGCTACTTTTTCAGGTATAACTTCTAATTCTTGCAAATAAAGATGGAAATCAGAATTGGAAAGTGTTCCCTTGGCTTTTGCCAAACGCAAAGCTATCATTGTTAATACGGTTATCTGAGTGGTAAAAGCTTTCGTTGATGCTACTCCAATTTCAGGTCCAGCATGAGTATAAGCTCCAGCATTAGTCTCTCTTGAAATGGAAGAACCCACAACGTTACAAACTCCGAAAACAAAAGCCCCTTTTTCTTTGGCTAATTTTATTGCAGCTAAAGTATCAGCTGTTTCTCCTGATTGTGATATGGCAATCACAACATCATTTTTATTGATTATCGGATTTCGGTATCTGAATTCTGAAGCGTATTCAACCTCAACTGATATTCTTGCAAATTCTTCTATTACATATTCAGCAACTAATCCGGCATGCCATGATGTTCCGCAGGCAACAATAATGATTCTTTCTGCTTGAAGAAATTTTTCTAAATTATCTTCTATACCAGCCATTTGTATAATCCCTTGATTGGCCAAAAGTCTTCCTCTGTAGGTGTCTTTGATTACATTAGGTTGCTCATAGATTTCTTTCAACATGAAATGATCATAACCGCCTTTTTCTATTTGCTCTAAGTTCATTTGAAGTTCTTGAATATACGGATCAACCAATGAGTCGTCTTTAATTTTTCTAATTTTCAGAGGTTTGTGAAGTCTAACGATTGCCATTTCTTCATCTTCAAGATAAATGGCGTTAGACGTATATTCGATAAAAGGAGAGGCGTCTGATGCAATAAAAAATTCGTCGTCTCCAACTCCAATTGCTATTGGACTTCCTAATCTTGCAACAATAATTTCGTCTGGTTTTTCTCTGTCAAAAACACAAATTGCATAAGCACCGACTACTTGGTTTAAGGCGATTTGAACTGCTTTTCCGAGCTTTACCTTTTCTTTCTTTTTTACGTCTTCTATTAAGTTTACTAATACTTCCGTGTCTGTATCCGAAGTAAAAGTATACCCTCTTTTTAGTAATTCTTTTTTTAACGGTTCATAATTTTCTATAATTCCGTTATGAATAATTACTATGTTTCCTGAATTTGAAACATGCGGATGTGAATTGATATCATTTGGAACACCGTGTGTTGCCCAACGAGTGTGTCCCATTCCTATTGTCGCTTTAGATGAAGCTATGTTTATAGATTTCTCTTCTAAATCTGAAACTTTCCCTTTGGTTTTAGAAATTTGAATGTCTTTACCATTACATAACATGATTCCGGCACTATCATAACCTCTATATTCCAATCTTTTTAACCCTTTAATTACAATTGGGTAAGCTTCTCTAAATCCGATATAACCAACAATTCCACACATAACATTAAATATTAATCAGGTTTTGTATAATAAATTTTAAGTTTCAATTTTTTCCCATCAGGAACAACCGGACTTGTTCCGTATAAAATAGTCCCCAATGGACTCAACACCGACATAGAGGGAGCGCTACTAAAGTTGCTGTTTGCCGTTCTCAGTTTCGAAAAACCAACATTGTTAATATTTTCAGTTACTGATAACCCTAAACGAACATTAGTTGAATCTTTTTTAATTAAATCCCTTACGTAGTTAGTTATTCTTATTCTATATTTTTTTCCTCTGGCACCTCTTCCATCTCTCACATTTTGGGATTGAATAATTCCGTCATGTATAAATTTGCTGAATTTTGGAAAATTAGCATTACTTGTAAAATCTAATGTATAATCAATCAAGACCTTTTTATTTGTTAAGTCATATAAAAAAATACGATTGGGTTCCGTAGGTTGGGCTTCAGGAGTTGCTGGAGAAAAGTTTGACATGGCTGCATTGTCAACATAAAAAGTAAGATTGGCTTCATTAATTAACCAACCATTATATTTAATATCGTCAATTTCATCTGAAATGCCATTAGGACCAGTGAGTATGTATTTAGGATTGGTGGTACTAATTGGAAGATTTTCGTTAAAGCTGTCATTTTTAATATACCCTTTTAAATCGGTTGAACCAAACAAATCTATAACTGACATTGCTCCTTCACCACCTTTTAAATAGAGTCTCGAAGCTTCTTGAGTACTATTATTGGCAGCATTCAAATAATCGAGGTTCTCATTAGAGTTTTCCAACAAACTTATTGTATTTCCATTAAAATTTAACGGAAATGATTTACTTACACGTTCTTTTTTGTACTCGTTTATTGTAGTAGTTGCTGGATTGTCTTTGGTTATTTTATCTTCTTTGTAAAAAATAGTTATTTTTCCTGCTTTGAAATTAATCATAGCCATGTTACCTGGATTTCCGTTTTCAACTTTAAAATAAATCCCTCTAAAATAATTTTTAAAAAGGGCATTACTCGATAATTGACCTGTTGGAGCGTTTAAAATTTTATCATAAAAAACATCCGTTCTTAAATGCAATCGCATTGACGGTACTGATCTTGTAAATTTTTTGGTAACCCCATCAGATTCATAAGTTGTTAATTTATGCTCTCTTTTGTCAAAATAAAATTGTTCGTTTTCACGGCCATCAACATTCCCTTCTGTGTTCGGAGCTGGAGCAGTCGGTGGCGCATTATTTAACAAAACCGGAATTTTATTATTATCAATCAGGTTATTTTGATCCGAATAAAACAATTGTTGCTCCGCTAAAGATTGATCAGGATCCAAGTCTCTCAAAAAATAATTAGATTGATAAACGCTCAACTTAAACTTTGAATTATTTGTTGAAGGAGTATCTTTATCATATGGAGTCACTCCAAAAATTGAATCTAACCTATATGTATTAATATTATCCGAATTAGTTGATTTCAACGTTTTAAAATAAGGGACATCCAAAATTACGCTATCGATAACCGGGAGATCTTCATAAAGTTCGGTATCTGTATTGTTAAAAACCGGATTTAAAGTAGAAAGTTCGACTTGAGTTACAAAGTTAGCTTGCGTAGTTCCAAAAGCAGGATTTGAATAAAACCCAAGTGGATTTATGGGCAAGTTATTTGAGGCAATAGGACCAAGTTTTTGATTGTATGCTTTTACAGTTAAGGTGCTGTCGACATCAAAACCAAAGTGGTCATCACCAACAATATCAGTTCCTAATTCGTTAAAATCTTTATCGCATGAGGCGAAAATTATAGTTATTAAACCAACAATTAAAATTGGGCGTAAAAATGATTTTTTGTACATAAAATTTCTATTTCTTAGGAAAGCATACTTTTGTAAAAGTTCGTATATGCTTCAGTAAATTTATCTTTCGAGGCGAAAGGTAAAAAAGGTTTTTCTGAAGACTGTATAAATTTTGTTAAACTTCCAGACACATTTTCAGAGGCAATAATTACACCGTCAGAATGTTTAATCGCTGCCTTAATAAGATTTTCATAATTAGGTAATTCTAATTCCTGAATAGCATCTTGAGGCACTCCATCAAACTTAATTTTGTTTATCATTTCAGCATCTAAACTTCCTTCAAAAGATTGGCTATATACAGAAGTCACAATCTTTGTTTCCGAAAATAAGGCTTCATCTTTATAATAATGTTTCATATAAATTGGCAATAAACTCGCCATCCAACCATGAACATGAATAATATCCGGCACCCAATTTAATTTTTTAACTGTTTCCACAACGCCTTTAGCAAAGAATATAGCTCTTTCATCGTTATCAGGATAAAGCACTCCTTCTTCATCACTGAAAGTGGCTTTTCTCTTGAAATATTCGTCATTATCTATAAAATAAACTTGAATTCGCTCTTTTGGGATAGACGCTACTTTAATTATCAAAGGCATATCCAAATCGTTCACTACTAGATTCATTCCCGACAAACGAATTACTTCGTGTAACTGATGCCTTCTTTCATTAATATTGCCATACCTTGGCATAAAAATTCTAATCTGTCCGCCTTGATCATTTATCATTTTGGGAACATCATACGACAGTAAAGAAACCTCATTTTCAGCTAAATAAGGCACCACTTCAGATGATACATACAATATTCTCTTATCTTCCATAATCTAATCTACTTTATTTATTGGCAATAAAAAACAGGCAAAAGTACAAAAATTTATGCAGTTATTTATGAAAATGGTAAGTTTGCAACTCATTTACTGAAAGCCAATGCTCCTTTTTAACACTCAAAACGAATTAATATCCCATCTTAATTCTATTTCAAATAAAGAAACGTCTGTTGGATTAGTGCCTACAATGGGTGCGCTACACGAAGGACATCTTTCGTTACTATCTGAAGCATATCAACATAACACTATAGTTGTGATAAGTATTTTTGTCAATCCTACACAGTTCAACAATGCTGAAGATTTGGCAAAATACCCTAAAACATTAGACAAAGACATCGAAAAAATAAAAACTGTTTCTGATGATATTATTGTCTTTGCACCAAGTGTTGAGGATATTTACAGAGGTGAGATGGTTTCTGAGCATTTCGATTTTGATGGTTTGGAAAATCAGATGGAAGGAAAGTTTCGTCCCGGACATTTTAATGGCGTTGGAACTATCGTAAAACGACTCTTCGATATAGTAAAACCTACCAGCGCCTACTTTGGCGAAAAAGATTTTCAGCAATTGCAAATTATTAAGAAAATGGTTGAAAAATTGAAAATTCCGGTCACAATTGTTGGCTGTCCAATATACAGAGAATCCAATGGTTTAGCCATGAGTTCGCGCAACGAAAGATTGTCAGCTACTGAAAGAAAAGAAGCCGCTATTATATATAAAACTATATCTCAAGCCCAGAATTTATTTAAAACAAAATCGGCCGAAGTAGTATACGAGTTTGTTATAAAAACATTTGAAAAACAGAGCAATTTTGAATTAGAATATTTTGAAATTGCCGACGAAACAACTCTATTACCTTGTATCCGAAAAAACAAAACAAAAAAATACCGTGCTTTCATCGCAGTTTTTGTCAACAAAATCAGATTGATTGATACGATTTCATTAAATTAATTTACTTTTGGGCCATGCAAATTGAAGTAGTAAAATCTAAAATTCACAGGGTAAAAGTTACCGGAGCCGATTTAAATTATATTGGCAGTATAACTATTGATGAAACATTGATGCAATCGGCTAATTTAATTGAAGGCGAAAAAGTGTCTGTTGTAAACGTTAATAACGGAGAGCGTTTTGAAACTTATGTTATCAAAGGCATCAAAAATTCAGGTGATATTACACTAAATGGTCCAGCGGCAAGAAAAGTTCACAAAGGTGATATTATCATCATTATTTCTTATGCTTTAATGGATTTTGAAGAAGCCAAAAATTTCAAACCTTGGTTGGTTTTTCCAAACGAAACTAATAATTCCCTGACCTAATTCATCTTGAAAAAACAAATCCGTAAATGGTTGACGGTTCTCATTCCTCTTTTAATAGGAATCGGGATTATATACTATCAATTTAAGACGCTGACTTCTGAAGAAATTGAGAAGATAAAAATCAGTTTTGAAAAGGCAAATTATTATTATATTTTATTGTCTTTAATAATTGCTTGCGTTGGCTATTGGTCAAGAGCATATCGCTGGAAATTTGCATTAAACCATTTGGGCTATAAAACTAAATTTTCTAACAATTTTTTTACGGTTTGCGTCTCCTATTTGGTGAACCTAACCGTTCCCCGATCGGGAGAAATTTCGCGTGCTGCTTTATTGAAAAAATACGAAGATGTACCTTTTGACAAGGCATTTGGAACCATAGTTGCCGAGAGAATCGTCGATTTACTAGTCTTTTTGCTTTTTGTTTTTATTGGATTTGTTTCTCAATTTGATAAAATTTATCAATTCCTTTTGAGTGAAAATGTATCCTTTAAATCTTTGATTATAACAGCTATTGTTGGGGTATTTTTATTTTTTGTATTTATCCTGATATGGATTTATGCCGAATGGCAAATAATCTTAAAACTTAAAAAAAAATTGTCCGGATTAGTTGAAGGAATAACTACTGTTTATAAAATGAAAGATAAATGGAATTATGTTTTTCATTCATTTTTTATATGGTTCTCTTATCTAATGATGTTTTATGTAGCCGTTTTTGCTCTCCCTGAAACTTCAGAAATCAATTTTGATATTGTGATTATGGGCTTCATTTTTGGTAGTCTGGCTGTTGGTTTTTCTAATGGCGGATTAGGCGCTTATCCTTTCTCTATAGCTTTGATTTTTTCACTTTACGGAATTACAAAAGATGTTGGAACCGCTTTTGGATGGCTGGTTTGGACATCACAAACTATTTTAACCATTATCCTCGGGTTGATTTCGTATATTTTGCTTCCAGTTTTAAATAGAAATAAATAATTTTGTTATATTGCTAGTCAATTTAACAACCATTCTATTCGAACCAATCCTACTATCATGAAAAAAATCATCTTGTTTCTATTTTTCATTTGTTCCAACGCTATTTTTTCTCAAAAAGTAACCGATACTATATCGTCTAAAAGACTAAACGAAGAGCGCGAAATTACCATTGGCTTGCCGCCTTCATACGACAAAAATCCAAACCAAAAATATCCTGTTTTAGTTTTATTGGATGGCGATTTTCTTTTTGATGCTTTCCAAGGGGCATTGAGTTATAGTAATTATTGGTACGATTTGCCTGAAGTTATTATTGTTGGGATTTCTCAAAATAAAAATAACGAGCGCGAAACCGACTGCGCTGTTGACCAAGAAAATGGTTTGCCAACAGAAAAAGGAGAAGCTTTCTTTGAATTTATTGGTTTGGAATTATTACCTTATATAGAAAAAAAATACAGAACTGCTCCTTTTAAAATGATTGCCGGATTAGACACTACAGCAGGCTTTTTAAATTGTTATCTATATAAAGACGTTCCACTTTTTGACGCCTATATTTCTATGAGTCCCGAACTTCCAACAGGAAT
Source organism: Flavobacteriaceae bacterium (assembly GCA_947456955.1). Taxonomy (GTDB): domain Bacteria; phylum Bacteroidota; class Bacteroidia; order Flavobacteriales; family Flavobacteriaceae; genus Flavobacterium. The sequence goes on from CANGTQ010000012.1 coordinate 49,018, forward strand.
GGAAGAACAACTTCCGGATAGATTAGCAGCCATTCAAAAACCAATTTTTTACTATCATTCCTCAGGCGATGGCGATATGAAAAAAATGCGCAACCGGATTTTAGCTTTAGACGAAGTTGCCAAAAAAATAAACAAACCATCACTTAATTACAGATTTGATGATTTCAAAGGAGCTTCTCATTATTCGTTGGTTTTGAATTCTATTCCAAGTGCATTGTACCAAATATTCTCTGTTTACCAACCTATTTCAACTACTGAATTTAATGAGAAAATTGCTGTGCTTACTTCAGGATATGTCGATTATTTAATTCAAAAATATGATGTTATTGAAAAGTCATTTGCGCTAAAATTACCAATTCGTTTAAATGATTTTAAAGCAATAGAAGCTGCCATCTTGAAAAACAAAGCCTATCCTGAGTTTGAAAAATTAGCACAATTAGCCAAAAAAAATTACCCTAAATCAATGTTGGCAGATTATGAAATGGGGCAGATGTATGAAAAAAAGGGCGAGATGGCAAAAGCGGTTAAATCGTATATGATGGCTTACCAACGTGAAGAAATTGGTGATTTGACAAAAGACATGATGATTGAAAGAGCTGACGAATTAAAGAACGGTAAAAATGAACTTGTTGAGGAATAAACGCTACCAGATTCAGCTCCAACGGATACTCCTCCAACCGAAGAGAAAAAGCAGGAATAATCCTGACACGAGCAAAGCGACTGACGCAGTAAAATAAATTCAGCATAAATGTCTAAAGTAAAAACTACTTTTTTTTGTCAAAATTGTGGCGCTCAATATGCCAAATGGCAAGGCCAATGCAATTCATGCAAAGAATGGAATACCATTGCCGAAGAAATTATTCAAAAAGAGGAGAAAACCAGTTGGAAATCTTCAAATACTGAATCTAAAAGAGTTTCAAAACCACTTAAAATAAAAGAAATCGATTCCTCTCAGGAGGTGCGGATGAACACAACCGACGGCGAATTGAACCGTGTGCTTGGCGGCGGAATTGTTCCGGGTTCCTTAATACTTTTGGGCGGTGAACCTGGCATCGGAAAAAGTACGTTGCTGTTGCAGATTTCTTTAAAATTACCTTATAAAACCTTATATGTTTCCGGTGAAGAAAGTCAGAAACAAATCAAAATGCGTGCAGAAAGGATTAATCCAAACAGCGACAATTGCTATATTTTAACCGAAACCAAAACCCAAAATATCTTTAGGCACATTGTAGAAATCGAACCTGATATCGTCATTATTGATTCAATACAAACCTTGCACACCGATTATATAGAATCAACCGCAGGAAGCATTTCTCAAATAAGAGAAACAACTGCTGAGCTCATAAAATTTGCTAAAGAAACCAACATTCCGATGATTCTGATTGGTCATATTACCAAAGATGGAAACATTGCAGGACCAAAAATATTAGAGCACATGGTAGACACGGTTTTGCAATTTGAAGGCGATAGAAATCATGTATACCGAATACTTCGTTCGCTCAAAAACCGTTTTGGTTCTACTGCCGAATTGGGCATTTATGAAATGCAGGGTTCCGGTTTGCGTGAAGTTTCCAATCCTTCTGAAATATTAATTTCACATCGTGAAGAAGAACTTTCAGGAACTGCCATTGCGTCTACATTAGAAGGCATGCGTCCCTTGATGATAGAAATACAGGCTTTGGTTTCTACTGCAGTTTATGGCACACCGCAACGAAGCACCACAGGTTATAATGCAAAAAGGTTGAACATGATTTTAGCCGTATTGGAAAAACGGGCAGGTTTTCGTCTCGGAACCAAAGATGTCTTTCTGAATGTTACCGGTGGAATTTCAGTTGATGATCCGGCGATTGATTTGGCTGTCGTAGCTGCTATTTTATCTTCTAATGAAGATATTGCTGTGGGCAAAGATGTTTGTTTTGCCGGCGAAGTTGGGCTTTCGGGCGAAATTCGTCCGATAAACCGTGTAGAGCAACGCATACAGGAAGCTGAAAAATTAGGATTTTCAACGATTTTTGTTTCTAAATACAATAAAATTGCCACCAAGTTTCCCGGTATAAAAATCGTTTTGATTTCCAAAATTGAAGAAGTTGTGGAACTGTTGTTTGGCTAAGTAAATAATACTATGACAAACAAGAGGCAAAAAAAGCAATTCTCTATCTAAAAATCTGTGGAGCTATATTAGTGCTCGGATGATGTAAAGTATAAATCACTTGACAATTCCGTGCTTTATGCTATTTTAGCTTCATGCTCAATCTTGAAATGGCACTTCTCATGATGCAACACCAACAGTTTATAGTAGTTCCTTTTGTTACCGAACAAAATCCGCGCAAAGCCATTCGAAACGTGCTGATAAATGCGGTTGGATTTTGGGGGAATGCGGTGAGTGTTTTGTTAAGTAGGTCTTGATTTAAAACCACAGTTATTTATTTAACCGCTAAGGTTACGAAGTTTTACACGAAGCACGCTAAGCAATTGATGTTCTTTGTGCCTTCTTAGTGCTCTTTGTGTTTTAGTTTTTTTACCATTAAGAAGGTAAGTTTTAGCATTAAGAAAAATTAAGGTATTTATGAAATCTCTTAATTTCCTTAATACCTTAATGTTAATTTTTTAACCACTAACTTCACGAAGATTTACACGAAGCTGAAAATTACCAAATATGGCGAAGCCGATTTAAACAAAATAAATGGTGAATTTGTCTATCGCGCAATTGATAAAGGCAAACTTAAAAGACCTATTTATCTTGGTGAATCTAATTCGAATTACACTCCCTTGTCTGCAATTTCTCCATATTTGCAAAAATGCGTGTTGACAAGTGAAGACCCATCATTCATGGTTATATAATCTTATTTTCCTTTTGTTGACGCTTCTAAGTTTCTTTCAATAGTATGCCCGGGGCGAGACCATTTAGGTTTTTCTCCTAAAGCTTGATATTGTGAGTCTGCAGCTTCAACTGTGGTAGGCTGCATTACTTTGATAAATGGTTTTTGTGCCACCAATCCAAGTGTTTCAAACATTTTCATGTCTTCATTCACATCCGGATTAGGTGTAGTTAATAATTTATCACCAGCAAAAATGGAGTTTGCGCCAGCAAAGAAACACATGGCTTGTCCTTCGCGTGACATTTCCGTTCTTCCTGCAGAAAGGCGTACTTGAGTTTCTGGCATTACAATTCGGGTAGTAGCGACCATTCGTATCATTTCCCATATCTCGACTGGTTTTTCGTTTTCCATCGGAGTTCCTTCAACTGCTACTAAAGCATTAATCGGCACCGATTCCGGTTGTGGATTTAATGTGGAAAGCGCTACCAGCATTCCAGCTCTGTCTTCAATACTTTCCCCCATACCAATAATCCCACCGCTACAAACAGTAACATTTGTTTTACGTACATTTTCGATAGTTTCTAAACGGTCCTCAAAACCTCGGGTAGAAATTACTTCTTTATAATAATCTTCAGAAGTGTCTAAATTGTGATTATAAGCGTATAAACCAGCTTCGGCAAGTCGCTGTGCTTGATTTTCAGTTATCATTCCCAAAGTGCAACAAACTTCCATATCAAGTTTGTTAATAGTTCTTACCATTTCTAAAACCTGGTCAAATTCTTCACCGTCTTTTACATTACGCCATGCAGCACCCATACAAACACGAGAAGAACCGTTCGATTTGGCACGCAAAGCCTGAGCTTTTACCTGGCTTACCGACATTAAATCGTTGCCTTCTATATCAGTATGATAACGAGCAGCTTGAGGGCAATAACCACAATCTTCAGGACAGCCGCCGGTTTTAATAGATAATAAAGTGGAAACCTGAACAACATTTGGATCGTGCTGTTCTCTGTGGATTGTTGCTGCTTCATAAAGCAAATCCATCATAGGTTTGTTATAAATAGCAATGATTTCTTCTTTAGTCCAATTGTGTTTTGTAATGCTCATAAGTGCAATTTTATAGTGCATCAAAAGTAGTTAAATTGTATGGAAGTTACAATTTTGAGGTAGATTTTAGAATGTTGTTACTAACAAATGTTGTGGATATAGAGTTTAAAGTCAAACTAAAGAATGATAATTATAAATTTTCTATAAAAGCAAGAGCAGTTTTTTTGTCTTTACCCAATTGGTTTTTTAATGCGTCTATTGATTCAAATTTTTGTTCTGAGCGCATTCGGTGTAAAAGAGAGATCGTAATTTTTTGGCCATATAAATCTTGTTTGAAATCAAAAAAATTAATCTCAATAGTTTGTTTTGTTCCATCTACTGTTGGTCGGGTTCCAATATTCATCATGCCAAAAACAGTTTTACCGTTTAACACACTTTTGGCAATGTAAACACCATTGTTTGGAATGAGTTTATAATCTTCTTCTATTGTAATATTTGCAGTAGGATAACCAATTGTTCTGCCAAGTTGCTTGCCTTTAAAAATTATTCCCGATAGTGAATAATCATATCCTAAATAGTTGGCAGCCAATTCAATATTACCTTCTAAAAGAGCATTTCTTATTTTGGTAGAACTAATAGAAACTTCATTGATTTCTTCTGCCGAAATTTGTTCCACTTCAAAACCATAGGTTTCCCCAAAATTTATTAAATCACCAATAGTAGCAGTTCTGTTTCTTCCAAAACGATGATCGTGACCAATAATTATCTTTTTGATTTTAAATACATCAACCAAAACTTTTTTAACAAATTCTTCAGCGGTTAACCTTGAAAATTCTTTGTCAAAAGGATGCACTACCAGATTGTCAATTCCTAAATTATCCAATAGCGCTATTTTTTCATTTAAGGTATTGAGTTGTTTCATCTCGGTGCTTTCCTGAAGCACCATTCTAGGATGCGGAAAAAAAGTAAGTACCAAGCTTTCACAATTCAAAGCGTGAGCATTTTTGGTGATTTGCGCTACTATTTTTTGATGCCCAAGATGTACGCCATCAAAAGTACCAATAGTTACAATTGTTGGTTTAGTCGCATTAAATGATTTTATGGAATTGAATATTTTCAAGGAAAAAATGTATTTCGCAAAAATATGTTTTAGAAATTTAATATAATAATTTTTACAGAAAAAACATGAATTAATAGGAATATGTTAAAATTTAACGGGATAATTCAAAAAACCGACATGTAATTTGCAAATATTTGAAAGATAACTATCTTTACTCACTATTTAATTAACAAACTAAATCATGAAAAAATTTTTACTCTTAGTTGTTTTTATTTTATCCCTTAACTTTTCTTTTTCACAAAGAAATAACTCATGGAAACTTTTCGAAAACAATAAAGCGGTTACTTCAGAAAAAATAAGAAAAACTCCTTATTCTGTTAACCAAAAATTATTAGAATTCAATGCTATTCAGTTTAAGCAATCACTTGCTACTGTTTCACAAAGATCTTCTGGTCAAGCAGGCACTGTAATTCAATTTCCAAATAGTAATGGAGAATTAGAAAAATTCCAGGTTTGGGAATCTTCAAATTTTGACCCGGCATTACAAGCTCAATTTCCTGAAATTAGGGCTTATATTGGAAAAGGAATAACAGATCCTTCAGCAGTTTTAAACTTTAGCGTTTCTCCAAGAGGAATACAAACTATGGTCTTTAGAGCTGACAAAGGAACAGAATTTATTGAGCCTTACACCAAAGATAATTCTGTTTATGTAATTTTTGACTCTGCAACCAGAATTGCTGGAAAATTACCTTTTAACTGTAGTACAGAGGATATTGCTATTAGCCAAAATTTATCTGATAGATTAGTAAATGTAACTCTCTCAAGTGCTCAATCCTATAAAACAATGAGACTTGCATTGTCATGTACTGGCGAATACGGACAGTATCACGGAGGAACAGTGAGTGGAGCGCTAGCAGCTATGAATGCCACGATGACAAGATGTAATGGCGTTTTTGAAAGAGATTTAGCAGTAAAATTAATAATCATCGCTAATAATGATCTGGTAGTTTATACAAATGCTACTTCTGATCCATATTCAGCTGCAGCTAATATGAATAACTGGAACGCAGAATTACAAAGTACCCTAAACACAGTTATTGGAGCTGCAAATTATGATATCGGACATTTATTTGGTGCAACTGGTGGCGGAGGAAGTGCAGGTTGTATAGGTTGTGTATGTGTTGATGCGACTAAAGGAAGCGGAATAACCTCGCCTGTAGACGGTATTCCGCAAGGTGATACATTTGATATTGATTATGTTTCACACGAAATGGGACATCAAATGGGGGCTAATCATTCGTTTACTCATACTACTGAAAACAATTCAGTAAATGTTGAACCAGGTTCTGGATCGACTATCATGGCTTACGCCGGACTTGGTGGAGCCGGGATTGACATGCAACAAAACTCAGACGATTATTTTCATTTTAAAAGTTTTTCTCAAATACAATCTAATTTGGGGGGTAAGACTTGCCCGGTTAGTACGAATTTAGCAGTTTTAAATCCTAGACCAGGTGTCACAGTTACACCGGCATTTACAATACCTGTTGGAACAGCATTTAAGCTTACAGGATCTGGAACAGGAACAGCAGGAGAAGTGTTAACCTATTGTTGGGAACAAAATAATGACGCAACAGTAGTTGGAGGAACATCTACTCTTCCATCACCAACCAAAACAGATGGACCAAATTTCAGATCTCGTCCTCCAAGTGCTTCACCAGTTAGATATTTTCCCCAATTTTCAGATGTTTTAGCAGGAAATCTGGTTAATACCTGGGAAACGGTATCAACTGTACCAAGATCATTAGCTTTTGCATTCACGGTGAGAGATAATAATACGGGTGTTTATGGTGGACAAACAAATAGCGCAGCTACTGTAGTTACAGTTGTTGATGCTGGAGGAGCTTTTGCAATTACAAATCCAAGCACAGAGAATGTTTCATGGAATACAGGTTCAACGCAAACCATAACTTGGAGCGTTGCCGGAACAACAGGAAGCGGAATCAATACGGCTAATGTAAATATTTTATTATCTACAGATGGAGGTGCAACTTTCCCAACAGTCTTAGCTTCAGGAACTGCTAATGATGGTTCAGAAACTGTTACGCTTCCAAATACGCCTTTCCAAAGTTGTAGAATATTAATTGAAGCGGTTGGAAATATTTTTTATGCTGTATCCAAAAAAATTGCACTTGGCTATACTGTAAGCACTTCATGTAATACTTATACAAATTCTACAGCATTAACAATTCCTGATGGAGTAGGAGCTGATTTGCCAGGTGCGGTTGCGTCTAATTCAATAAATGTACCGGTTACCGGAAACGTTTCTGATGTAAATATTGGATTGAACGTTACGCATACTTGGCCAAATGATTTAGTTATTGCTATTAATAGTCCCGGAGGAGCAACTCAAGTCCCTGTTTGGAATAGAGCTTGTGCCGGAAATAACAATTTCAATGTTACTCTGAATGACGGTTCTCCGGCATTTACTTGTGTAGCCAATATGACCGGAACATTTAATCCTTCATCACCGCTTTCAGCTTTTAATGGTTTGCAATCAAATGGAGCATGGTCTTTATTAGCAGCAGATTTTTATAATGAAGATACAGGAAGAGTAAACTCTTGGTTTATTCAAGTTTGTACGGATACATTTTCTTTGTCAACTCCAACGGTTGGTTTTACTGATTTTGCGGTTTATCCAAATCCGAATAATGGTAACTTTAATATTCAATTTACAAGCAACACTTCAAATGGAAACGGAGTAAAAGTGTTGGTTCACGATATGAGAGGAAGAGTTATTTTAGAAAACAATTTTGAAAATAGTGCTACATTTAATCAAAACATTCAATTAAACAATGCTCAATCCGGAGTCTATTTATTGACGGTTACAGATGGAGAAATAAAACAAACCAAAAAAATTGTGGTGGAATAATTCACTAATAAATAATAGTTTGAAAAGGAGGTGTTAGTTATTTCGCCTCCTTTTTTTTAGTTATGTAGATTACTTATACAAAATGAAGTAATTATAAGTAAACCGCTTAAATCTAATAATTAGTTTGTTTTTATATTGCTTGAATGAAAATTATTATTGTAAAATATTGATTTTTAAAATATTTAATTAATTTTGAAAACGTTTAAAAAAATAACACTAAAAATGAAATTAAAATTACTTTTCGTATTACTTGTTTTTCAAGTAGGTTTAGCGCAACAAAGAACTTGTGGAACACAAGTTTTAATGGAACAAATAATGAGTAATCCTACTCAAAGACAGGCTTATCTTGAGCAACAAGAAAAGTTTGAAGTTGAATTGCAAAGGTTAGAATCTAATTCTTTAAGAAATACAAATGCTGTAATTAGAATCCCAGTGGCTGTTCATTATCCTACTGCTGGTACTGTTACAGAAGCTGTAAAGACATGTTTGCGTCGTTTGGCTCAGAAACAAATTGATATTTTGAATGCAGATTACAATGCGGTTAACACAGATATTTCTATATGGAATAATAATGATAGCGCATTTTTCCCCGGGATATCAAACGGAAATTTAAATGTGCAATTTGTAATTGCTACACAAAATCATCCAGCGGAATCTGGGTTAGTTGACGGAGAAGTTGCAGTAACCTTTGGAACAGACTTTATTGGATCTGGAGTGCTAGGTTGCACAAATGGCTGCAACGAAGATATTACGTGGGCTGGTTATATGAATATTGTAGTAACAAATATTTCAGGAGGCGTATTGGGGTTCTCTCCACTGGGTGGACAACCACAATTTGGTAGAACGGTTGTTATTGACAACAATTCATTTGGAGCTAGTTTATCTCCAAGCCCAACTACTTGCTCTAATTTTGCGCCAACCTCGCCTTTCAATAAAGGAAGAACATTAACCCACGAGTTAGGACATTTCTTGAATTTAAATCACACTTTCCAATCCTGCGACGGAGCAAATTGTGCAAATACTGGTGATAGAGTTTGTGATACCCCTTCAGCAAATGTTGCAGCTTATGACTGTCCAGCTCTTGGCACTGTCTCTGGCTGTGTAGACACTCAATTAACAATGAATTACATGGACTATACCGACGATGCTTGCATGTATATGTTTACAGCAGGACAAGCAACAAGAATGTTGGCTTGGTATAATCTTATTAAAACTCAACTTTCTACAACAGCTTTAGCAAATGAGACATTTTTAGAGAATCAGTTTAGCATTTATCCTAATCCAAATAAAGGAAGTTTTACTATAGAGTTCAAAGAATTAGCCAACAGTTTTTCAGTTGAGGTTTATGACGTAACAGGAAAAACAATATTTGAAAACAATTATGATCAATCGGCTAATCCGTCTCAGATGATTAACTTGGATAATGTGAATAGAGGTATATACTTTATTAACGTTAAAAGTGATAAAGGTTTAGTTACTAAAAAGTTGGTAATCGAGTAAACCACATTTTTATAAATATTAAATCCTTTCTCTAACTTATGAGAAAGGATTTTTTATTTGCCATTATGACTGTTCATAGTTTCATTTAATCCGGCCAAAGCAAAAGATTCTACTATTTGTTTAGCCACTTCAAATCGTTCTGGAAGTTTTTCTTTTTCAGTTTCATTCCATTCGCCGAGTACATAATCTACTTGTTGTCCTTTTTTGAACTCGTCACTAATTCCAAAACGGAACCGCGGATATTCAGAAGTATTTAAAATAAGTTGGATGTTTTTCAAACCATTATGCCCGCCATCTGTTCCCTTTCCTTTTATCCTAATAGTGCCAAATGCCAAATTCAAATCGTCAGTAATAACTAAAACATTTTCTTTGGCAATGTTTTCTTTTTGCATCCAATAGTGAACTGCCTTTCCACTCAGATTCATATACGTATTGGGCTTTAACAGAATAAGCTTTCTTCCTTTTATAGTGAATTCAGCAACAGCTCCCAATTTAGCGGTTTCAAAAGACACACCTTGTTTAGATGCTACATAATCTACTATTTTAAAACCGATATTATGCCTTGTATTTACATATTCGGCGCCAATATTACCAAGTCCGACAATTAGGAATTTTTTACTCATTTCTTCTGCTTTTTCAGAGATTGTCTTTTTTATAAACAGATTTTTAATCCAATTCATTTTGCAAAAGTAAACTAATTTGATTGTATAAAAAAAGCACCAGTTTGAACTGATGCTTTTTAAATTGGAAAAATAAATTACTTATTTTTTCTTTTTTGCTGCTCCTTTTTCTGCTTTTGCAGCTTCTTGAGCCGCTTTCATAGCCGCACGAGAAATTTTAACTTGAGCTACAACAGTATTGTCTGGGTGCATTAATTTGAAATTAGGTGTAGGTAATTTAGTTACATACAATTTATTTCCCATTTGCAATTCAGAAATGTTTGCTTCAACAAAATCAGGTAGATTTTTTGGTAAAGCTTTCACTTTTAATCTACGTTGATTCAAGTTTAAAACACCTCCTAAAAGCACCCCTGGAGAAGTTCCAGTTACTTTTACAGGTACTTCCATAATGATTTCTTTGTTTTCATCCAATTGAAAGAAGTCAATGTGATTGATTCTGTCAGAAACTGGGTGAAACTGAATGTCTTGCAAAACAGCATTGGTCGTTTTTCCATCCAAATCTATCACAACTGTGTGTGCGTTTGGAGTGTAAACCAAGCTTTTGAATGCTTTTTCTTCTGCTGCAAAATGAATTGGTTGACTTCCTCCGTAAATAACGCAAGGAACCATTCCAGCATTACGTACCGCTTTGGTTGCTACCTTGCCCACGCTTTCTCTTTGTGATCCTTTAATCGTAATCGATTTCATTGTAAAATATATTAATTAATAAAAAAATTCTTTTTTTCTGGGCGTTGCCCTCGTTCCTCGTGCCGGGCTATCGGCTGCACGCGGTGCTTGCCTCTATCCCTAACGCTTTACAGTCTAAAGTCACAAGTCCAAAGTCTGAAAGAACTCACTTCTTTTAACTTTTGACTTTCGTCTTTAAACTTTTGACTCACATCAGGAACTTCCCGCTGATGGAATTGTTGTGCTGCACCATATGCATTACTTCTGCAAAAAGAGGCGCACAACTCACCACTTTTATTTTATTTGATTTCTTCTTTAACGGAATTGAATCAGTAACAATTAACTCCAATAATTTAGAATTCTCTATTTTTTCATAAGCTTCTCCCGAAAGAATAGCATGAGTACAAATGGCTCTCACACTTAAAGCTCCTTTTTCCATCATCAAATCTGCTGCTTTGGCCAATGTTCCTCCGGTGTCAATCATATCGTCAACCAAAATTACATTTCGTCCTTTCACTTCACCAATCAGCTCCATGGTGTCAATCACGTTGGCAGCTTTTCTTTGTTTGTAACAAATTACCACATCCGATTCTAAAAACTTTGAATAGGCATAGGCTCTTTTTGAACCTCCCATATCAGGAGAAGCAATTGTTAAATTGTCTAACTGCAAACTCTTCACATAAGGTAAAAAGATAGTCGATGCAAACAAATGATCTACTGGCTTTTCAAAGAAACCTTGAATCTGATCGGCGTGTAAATCCATTGTCATGATTCGAGTAGCTCCGGCAGTTTCTAATAGTTTTGCTATTAGTTTTGCTCCAATCGGAACCCTTGGTTTGTCTTTTCTGTCTTGTCTTGCATAACCAAAATACGGAATTACGGCAGTAATGTGTCGCGCTGATGCTCTTTTCGCAGCATCAATCATTAACAAAAGTTCCATTAAATTGTCGGCGCTAGGAAATGTAGAGCAAACAATAAAAACACGCAATCCTCTTATTGATTCTTCAAAAGAAGGTTGAAATTCACCATCACTAAATTTTGAGAACGTAACTTTACCAAGCGGAACACCATAGTTTTCGGCTATTTGTTCTGCAAGATAGACGCTTTGCGAACACGCAAATATCTTTGCTTCTGGTTCTAAATGCGACATTGTAATTAGTTGTTTTGACCAGCGGCACTCTAGTTTGGAAGTGCCTCGGGTGTAGTTAGTTAGTTGTTGCTCGTTTTACCGAGGTGCAAATTTAGAAATTTAATCCAACTCTGAAAGGATATTTTAGAGTATTTTTTTAGAATATGATATTTTATTTTTTACATTTGCACCGTGTTTAAAGATAAGCAACATTTATGTTGTTTATTTTTCGCGATAAACCAACTGTTGTTGGTTTTGTCTCCAAACCTGAAGATACTTTTATTTAATTAAAGTAAAAGTCTCGAAGGTTAAGCCCGGATGGCGATAACTTTAATTAATTTTTTCTAAAAATTAAACTGTAAACTATCCAAAAGGTACTGCCCGGATGGCGGAATTGGTAGACGCGCTGGTCTCAAACACCTGTGGGAAACCGTGCCGGTTCGACTCCGGCTCCGGGTACAGAAAACGACTGAGAAATCAGTCGTTTTTCTTTTAGGAGCGAGTCAAACTTTTTAAGTTTGATTTGCTCCGGGTACTTAAAGCCTCTGAGAAATCAGGGGCTTTTGATTTTCTCTTTTATCTACTATTTATAAAATTATTGAATTCGGCCTTAGCTGTTTGGCTTTGAAAAATTGCAGTATGACCTCCTGGTATTTCAACAAATTGACGATTTTGGCAATTTGTACAACTTAATACATCTTGTTTAAAAGTTGGCCAAGAATACATTTGGATTGGCATATCATCTAATCCTTGAACAAATAAAATATCTGATTTAAAACCATTTGTGAAATTAAGTAATGACCTTTGGTGGTAGGCATTAGAATTGTCAATTGTAGTTCCATATACATTTCTTAAATTATTGCAAGGATAACTTGCAGGTGCTTGTCCATTTTCTTCCAATTGACATCTATAAACTAAATTTAAAGGACCTGGTGAATTTGCTATTACACCGTTGGTTTGATGCATTGTATTTAGCCTTGTAGCCAAATAGCCACCCTGAGAATGTCCTGCTAAAAATATTTTTTTTACAGTAATACCTAATTCTTGGTTTGCTTTATGTTTTACCCATAACAAAGCAGCCTCTGCTTGCAGGATATTGTCGCCAAATAATATATTGAGTTGAGGATGCGCTACACTAACAATCATCATATCTTGTCGGTTCAAAATGTTTTTAAATTGGTTAAGAGTAGTTTCAGCAGCAGTCAAAATAGCTGAATCACTTTGCACGGTGCCGTGATACGTAATTAATACGTCAAATTCATTTCCTTCGGGTTTGTCAATTATTACATCTACGTTTACACTATTATAAGAAATAGACTTAGTAATTCTATAAGCCGAACTATTTGGGTTAGGCTGGTCTGACGTGTTATCTTTTTCGCACGATAAAAAAAACAACATGAATAATGGTATAAGAATTCTCATAAAATAAATTTTAAATATTTAATCAAACTAGACTGTTTTTATTTAAAAAAGTTTAATCTTCTAGATAATAAACTTATCGCTAACGTTCCGCGACATGGAGTAGTTGCGATAATTTATTACTGATGATTTCAAGTGCAAGACCCCATTTGAAAGTCTGAAGGACTTTCGGGAGAAGCGAGAACTACGCAGTTGCTATAAACGGATGTTAGTGACAGTTTTCATTTTTTTTATATATATCTGTATAATCTCCGTTTTTTAATTCTAAGATAGAATTTGTCTTATTTATAATCTCATATTTGGTTGTATCTATGCTTGATGAACCATTCCCAATACTTTCAGTTACCAAGACCAATTTTCCTTCCTCAGTCCACCATTTTTTATAAAGTAAAGTTGCCATATTGATGGATTCTGCCGTTCCATTATTTTTAAGTGTAAAACCTTGTACTTCTTTTTCATTAATGGGATTAGGTTGCACCCATGAACCTACCAAAAGATTTGTTATATTTTCGGTTTTTGGGTCGGAGTCTGTTGCATTTGTTGCTTCTTGTTTTGATGTTTGATTACAAGATAGGAATGTAAATACTGCTAGAATTGTTATAGATAAAGCTTTTTTTGTCATTTCTTAGTTTTTTAATTATTCGTCCACTCAATATGGTTTTTGTAATAGCTGTCATCATCATTTTAGGTTTGAGGAGTAAATTGCCACTAACGGTTTGGCGCTTGGCGTAGAAGCGGATTTCGAAGCACTAAACTGTCTGCCACCACTGAACTTGATTCGAAACACAAAGCTTCATTTAACTACTGAACCGCCAATTGCATGTAGGTGCTGTTATACGTTCGGTTTCTATTCCCATGTTTTTGTTTTTAGTCCTTCTGCTATCATTTTTATGTCTTCTGGAACTTCGTCCAATACGTTTTCAAGATTAAAAAATCTAACTCTGAAAATTCCCCCTGGACTTGTCTTTTTAAAGTCAGTTTTTGTGAAGTCGGATAAGAGGAAAAAACGATGGTCTTTTGCTACGCCCCAACCTTCATTAATTGACTCTTTAATTGCTTCAATCAGTTTTTGCTCTTGTTCTTTCGTTACTGGATACTTTGAATTTTTTACTTCAAGCCCATTTACTTCATCCCAATCAGCTTGAATCATATTTTCAACAAGTCCAATGTGTCTAACCGATTTCCATTTATAAATCCCGAGAAATTTGAAGTCACTATAACCCCTAGATGCTAAGTCGAAGTAAAATTGATGTTTTACATTTAAGTCGTAAGATTGTCCACAAGCCATTGCCCTTAGAACATTATTGCTTCGTGGCATTAATCCCATTCCTAAACAGTAGCTTTCAAAATGTTCGTTAAGTCTTTGAAGATAATGTTCAAATTGATAATTACTTGCAAGTTCTTTCAATTGGTCAACTAAGTCTTGGTAAGTGACAGATTGGAAGTTAATTTTTCCAAGTTCTTTTAATTCGCTTAATCTATTCTCAATTTGTTCAATTTCTGTCTGAGAATATCTTGTTGAGCTTAAATGAATTAGTAATTTGTATTCATTCGGGTCAAAGCTTTTGGAATACTTGACAAGTTTGTTTATCCATTCCAAGCCGTGAAGTTTGGTCTCAATGATAATTTTTGAAGCTTTTATTTGAATATGTCCGTCAATAATTCCGTTTCCACGATTTCCAACTTGTTGTCTGAAAGTCGGAATTACTTCGTATTGGTCAGAATCTTCAGTTAGCCCTTTTATGTATTCTTCATAATACTTGGGATTTATTTCATAAAGGTTCGACAACATCAAAAGAACATTGTTTGTCACCGTATTTTCTCCTTGAGAATAATGTTGGAACTGATTTAATACTGCCATTCTATATTGTTTTCTTTGTTTACTGTCGTTTCTTTAAGCTGCCGCATAACTTCTATTTACCCGAAACAAACTTTCGCAAATCCAACCAAAATGGGTTGTATACACGAAGGTTTGTTTCGCTTTATTCTTTTCAAATATAATATAATAATACTACAAATCTAAATTAGATAATAAAAGAAACTGTTAAGGGCGGTACATTTTCTTTTACTGTAAACAATCATCATGGTTTCGGTTGGCAGGTATAGAAAACTCCTCTTTTCAGAGGTTTTTTTATTTTTAAACGCTTCGATAATTTTGAGTAATTTTGAAACATGAAAATAAGAGCCATTTTTTATTGTACCCTTTTGTTGTTTTCTTTTTCATGTTCTAATGAAAATTCGCCTAATGACACTTCACAAGAAGTATTTATTAAAGGAGCCGATATGTCGTTTTTACCTTTAATAGAAAATGAAGGAACGCAATATTTCAATGCTACTAATCAATCGGAAGACGCACTACTTACCTTAAAAAAAGCAGGTTGTAACACCATTCGAATTCGCATTTGGAATAACTCTCCCGAAAATCTTTCTTCTTTTAATGAAGTCAAAGCATTAGCACAACGAGTAAAAAATGCAGGTATGAAAGTATGGCTTTGCGTTCACTATTCTGATACCTGGGCCGATCCGGGAGCGCAATCGATACCAGCAGCATGGGCCAATTTATCCTTTAGCGATTTGAAAATTGCTTTTACCAGTTATACTTCAATGCTAATGACCGAGATAAAACCAGACATTATTCAAATTGGAAATGAAATTAATAATGGTTTTATGTGGCCTAAAGCCGATTTAACAACGCATGAAAGTGAATTTTTAGAACTATTAAATGCCGCAAGCACTGTTATTAGAGCTACATCGCCAAAAACAAAAATCATGCTTCATTATGCTGGTATTGGTGCTGATGCAAGTTGGTTTTACAATAAAATGACTGCTGTAAATTACGACTATATTGGATTGTCATATTACCCCATTTGGCACGGAAAGAATCTTGAAGAAGTAAAATCTACCATCATTACTTTAGGCCAAACGCACAATAAAAAAGTAATTATAGCTGAGACTTCGTATCCTTTTACCTTAGGTTTTAATGACTGGACCAATAATATTTTGGGTACAACCAACCAAATTATTCCATCTTATGAAGCCACGCCTTTTGGGCAAAAGTCCTATTTACTTGCATTAAAAGAAAAGATAAAAGAAACCCAACACGGATTTGGCTTTTGCTATTGGGGAACAGAATGGGTCGCTTTTAGAGGCAATCAATCGACTAATGGTTCGCCATGGGAAAACCAATCGCTTTGGGATTTTAACAATAGAGCGCTACCGGCTATGGCTGCTTTTGCGGAGTAAAGAAAAACAAAAAGTCCTTAATAGCCCCGATGGGAATGACATCCTTTTTCTTTGCAAAAGAAAAAGATATAATGTACAGCGGGAGCATAAGTCTAAAGAAAGAAACTATTGCGCTTCTAATTGATTAAAACCCTAAAATCAATTTTGCAATCGAAAAGTAAATTAAAATCCCACAAATATCATTGCTGGTAGTAATAAATGGCCCTGTAGCCAAAGCGGGATCAATTCCTAATTTGTCTAATAAAAGCGGGATAAAAGTGCCAATAAGTGAAGCTATAATAATTACAGATACCAAAGCAATGGTTACAATCATTCCTATTTTAGGTTCAACTCCTAAAAGAAAATGACTTCCGACTAATAGTATTGACGCAAGAATAATTCCGTTTAAAAGGCTTAATGAAATTTCTTTTAATAATCGGTTAAAAATGGAACCACTTATGGAGTGATTGGCTAAACCTTGTACAATTATTGCCGAAGACTGAACACCAACATTTCCTGCCATAGCGGCGATTAATGGTGTAAAGAAAAACAATTCGCCATGTTCTTTCATGGCTGGCTCAAAGAGGCCTAACATTTTTACACTTATAAAACCTCCCAAAAGAGCCAAAACCAACCAAGGCAAACGTGCTTTTGTAAGTTCAATAATACTATCATCTGCTTCAACATCTTGCGAGATACCCGCTGCTAATTGGTAATCTTTATCAGCTTCATCTTTAATAACGTCTACGATATCATCAATTGTAACCCGACCTACTAATCTTCCCATTTCATCTACAACCGGAATGGCTTCCAAATCATATTTTTGCATGATACGGGCTACTTCAGTATTGGGAGTATCCACTTTTACGTAATCTACTTTTTTGATATAAACATCGCTAATTGGCGTTTTGGTTGAAGTCGTTAATAAGTCTTTTAGCGATAATCTTCCTTTCAATCTATTCTCATCATCGACTACATAGATAGAATGAACGCGGGTAACGTTTTCTGCTTGAATACGCATTTCTTTGACGCAGGTAAGAACGTTCCAGTTTTCGTTGACTTTTACCAACTCTTTACCCATCAAACCTCCGGCAGTATCTTCGTCGTAGCGCAACAAATCGACAATGTCTTTTGCGTGTTCAACGTCTTCCAACTCCGAAATTACTTCTTCCTTTTTGCTTTGCGAAAGTTCAGCGATAATATCGGCTGCGTCATCGGTATCTAATTCATCCAACTCTTCTGCAATTTCTTTTGCAGAAAGGCCATGAAGAATTTTTTCACGTACATCGTCTTCAAGTTCCGTAAGAATTTCAGCGGTTATTTCGCTATCTAAAATTCTAAAAATATAAGTAGCTTCTTCAATATTTAACTCATCAAAAATCTCTGCAATATCGGCATGGTGCATGTCATTCAATAAAGCAATCAATTCCTGATCGTTTTTTTGATGAATGAGCTGCTCGATTTGCTCTAAGAGTTCTTTGCTGATTTTAAACTGCATTGGCTTCTATTTTTTGAGTAAGTGCTATGAACTGTTCAACGCTTAATTGCTCCGGACGAAGGTCAAAGATAGTATCTTCTTTTAAATTATCCGAAAGGTTGAATGATTTTAAGCTATTCCTCAAGGTTTTGCGACGTTGTTGGAAACCGGTTTTTACTACAGAAAAGAATAATTTTTCATTACAAGGCAGCGTAAAATTTTCTTTTCTGCGTAAGCGTAAAACACCCGAATTTACTTTTGGTGGCGGATTAAAAACATCGGGTGAAACCGTAAATAAATATTCGGCATCATAAAACGCCTGCACCAAAACAGATAGAATTCCGTAAGCTTTAGAGCCTTTTTTTTCGCAAATACGTTCGGCTACTTCTTTTTGAAACATACCCGAAAACTCAGGTACTTGATGGCGCAATTCCAAACATTTAAAGACAATTTGCGATGAAATATTATACGGAAAATTGCCAATGATAGCAAAGGGTTTGCCTTCAAAAACTTCGTTGATATTGTATTTTAGAAAATCTTTAGAAATGATTTTGCCGTGCAGTTTTGGATAATGCGTATCTAAATACGTTACTGATTCGGTATCGATTTCAATGACATAGGTTTCGGTTGGTTTTTCCAAAAGGTATTTGGTTAAAACACCCATTCCCGGACCGATTTCCAAAGTAATATCATAGCCTTCAAAATTCAAGGTATCGGCTATATTTTTGGCAATAGATTCGTCTGTTAAGAAGTGTTGCCCGAGATGTTTTTTGGCTCTTACGTCATTCATTTCCGCTTGTCGTTCCCGCGCAGGCGGGAATCCATATTAATTATTCCAATCTTCAGACAGGTCTTTCCAATCTTTATTCTCTTCTTCAATCAAATTTATTTTCCATTGACGATTCCACTTTTTAAGTTGTTTTTCTCTTTTTATGGCATCGTTTACATATTGATGGTTTTCAAAATAAACTAAATTTATCACATCATATTTTGAAGTAAAACCTTCATTTATTTTTTGTTTGTGTTGTAAAACTCTTGTTTCTAAATCATTTGTCATTCCAATGTATAAGGTTCCATTCTTTTTACTGGCTAAAATGTATACATAATATTGATGGATGGTTTTATACATCTGCTGTTTTATTTCTATACTCTCTCTTCTCTTTTTTGTCTTTCCCGCGCAGGCGGGAATCCATGTTTATTTTTTCTGGATTCCCGCCTGCGCGGGAAAGACAATCATTTATTAACTTTATTCTATTTTACTATTAGTTTCGGATTCACGCCTGCGCGGGACACGAGCGTCAGCGAACTGGCGAAGCAATGACAAATGGGCTGGTTAATGTTCACTTATCAACTCCAATTCAGTTCGGAAAGCCAGCATTTTATCACCAAATAATTGTAACCCTTCTTCGCGTAATCTTGGAGCATCTTCATCATAATAGCGTTGTAACGTTTCTTTGCTATCAGTGGTGTATTGAATAGAATAAGTAGTTCCGCCCATGTCTTCTTCTACCAAAACTTTTACCATTCGGGCAGCTGAAAACTTCCCAGTTGCCAACACTTCGCCAATGTGTTTTTCCTGCATCCATTTCATCCATTGGTCGTGAACGCTTTCGTGTATGTTGATGGTTACGTTGTATAAAATCATTTTCTAAAGTTTATGAGGGTTATGAGTTTATGAAGTTTATAAAAAAACTGCTAACTGTGACTGAGACTGAACACTATAAATTAGAGTCTCCACGGAGTTTTCGGTACTTGTTCCTCGAATCAACATAATAAATACTGTCTTCATGTTTGGTGAGCATTTCTTCATAGAGCAGTTTTGCCTTTTCGGGATCTTTTAGTTGAATATTATAAATTTCTGCAGAAAAATAAAGTGCCTCATCAATATAAATACAGTCTTTATGTTTGGTGATAATTGCATCATAATTTGCTAAAGCATTGGCAAAGTCGCCCATTTTTTCATAGATTTTACCAATACGTAAAAGAGTTACCGGTTCAATATCTTCTCCTTTGTGTTCTTTTAAAATAAGTTGAAATCCTGCTAAAGCGGCTGCCTTTTTATTTTGATATAAAAGAAAATCAGCACGGGCAAATTTCTTCAAAGCAACCTGCAAAGAATCTTCAACGGTGTTGTCGCTTACTAATAAAAACAAATCTAAAGCGTCATTAGCTATTAATTGAGAAGAAGCCGATTTCAGTACTTTCAATTGGTGAGATGCCCATTCAAAATCGGTTTTGAAATAGCTGGTTTTAGCGGTTTTTAGACTGGCTTCCTGACCAATTACATCGCCACTCATATCTTCATCAATTTGAGAATAATAAATCAATGCCTGGTTGAATTTTTCTTCGAATAAAAGAATATCCGCCAATTCCATTTTTACTTCAGCCAATTGGTATCTGTTAATAGGCATTTCCATAGCACTTTTCAAAATTGCTTTGGCTTTTTCGGGATTGTTCAAATGGAATGCATTGAAATCGGCCTGCAGTTTTAAAAGCGAAAGGGTGTATGGACTTACACCAAATTCTTTTATCAGCTTATCTAATTCAGCTGTTATTGTTGGATAATCTATCTCTGTCGCGTGGTCAATTTTCATTTCAATCAAATAAGAATTTGACTGAATGAGTAAATCTAAATCACGCGTGTTTTGAAGAACAAAATTCAAAATTTCGGTAGCTGAATCTTGGTCATTATCCTCAATGGCCATTTGTCCTAAATTCACAATATTGGCAAAAGAATCAGGATTTCGTTTGTAGATTGCTTTTTGCTGAATAAAGGCTTTGCCATATTCCTTCTGTTGAATAAAAAGCCAGCTTAGGAAATCATTCCAAAAGACATCTTGTGTTTTTTGTGCTCTGACTAAAAGGGCTTTCTTTAATGAATCGTTAAAACTTGCACCCATGTCTTCCGTCATAAATCGGGACAACTGGTTTTGAATTAAAGGAAGATTTTGTGGATTTTGAAACGACTCTTGCAAAAAAGTTTCAATCATCAAATCGGTATTGCCCTGTTGCCCATAAAGCGTTGCCATTTGAAAATTGAAACTCATTTTGGGATCTTTTTCTAGAGCTGTTTTATAAGCCAAAAGAGCATAATCTACTAGTGCCTTTTTTTCAAAAACATAAGCAATTCCGTAAACTTCATTAGCATTTTTCTTGATTTTATCAATTGCCTGATTATAATATTTATTGGCTTTCTCCTGGTCTTTTTGCAGTTGGAAATTATAGCCTAATTCAACCAGCAATTGATTTTGCTTGAATTTATCAAGTTGGACTTCTATAGCTTTTTGGGCTTTTTCATACTGTTGCAATTGCTGATAGCACTCGATTATTCGTTGAAAATAATTAAAATTTCCAATCTGATTTTTTAACAAATCCTCATAACTCAACAATGCTTTTTCAAAATCTCCTCGGTCAAAATAATTATTCGCCAATTGCTCGTTTTGAGCATTAGCCCAAAGCGAAAAGAATAATATCAGTATTAAAAGAATTTTTTTCATGAATTTAGGTAAAAATGAACAATGTACTAAAGTAAAACATTTGTGTTCAATTAGTACATTGATTATGAAAGTATATTTTTTACCATATAAGGTTTAAAGTAAAATTAAGAAGTTTAACTTCTATGTCTTCTATGGTTTTAGTTTATAATATCAAATCCGGTATACTTCCGCAATACTTCCGGGATCACGATGCCTTCGGGTGTTTGATAATTTTCTAAAATTCCCGCTAAAACTCTTGGTAATGCTAATGAACTTCCGTTCAAAGTATGTGCTAATTGTGTTTTTCCTTCTTTTCCTTTAAAACGCAATTTCAAACGATTGGCCTGGAAAGTTTCGAAATTAGAAACAGAACTGATTTCCAGCCATTTATCTTGTGCAGTAGAAAACACTTCGAAATCATAAGTCAATGCCGAAGCAAAACCCATGTCGCCACCGCAAAGGCGCAATACGCGGAAAGGCAATTTTAACTCACGCATTATGTTTTTTACATGCTCTACCATTCCGTCTAAAGCTTCATATGATTTATCAGGATGCTCAATGCGAACTATTTCTACTTTATCAAATTGGTGCAAACGATTCAAGCCACGAACGTGTGCTCCATACGAACCTGCTTCACGACGGAAACAAGGTGTATACCCGGTACACAAAATCGGCAATTCACTTTCTTGTAAAATAACATCTCGAAAAATATTGGTCACTGGAACTTCTGCCGTTGGAATTAAATATAAATCATCGCTAGCGTCATGATACATTTGCCCTTCTTTATCGGGCAATTGTCCGGTTCCGTATGCTGAAGCTTCGTTTACCAAATGCGGCACTTGAAATTCCTGATAACCGGCTTCCGTATTTTTATCTAAGAAATAAGAAATCAGTGCACGTTGTAATTTGGCGCCTTTTCCTTTATAAACCGGAAATCCGGCTCCGGTGATTTTTACTCCTAATTCAAAATCGATGATGTCGTATTTTTTTACCAATTCCCAGTGTGGCTGCGCACCTTCGTGCAAAACTGGAATAGTACCTTCTTCAAAAACGTTTTGGTTGTCCTCCGGAGTTTTCCCTACAGGGACAATATCGGCAGGAAGGTTAGGCAACAGATACATTTTTTGCAAAAGTTCATTAGCCAGCGCCTCTGATTTTTCAGCCAGTTCTTTGCTGGTTTCTTTTAGCTGAGCTGTTTTTAATTTCAGGATTTCGGCTTTCGCTTTTTCACCACTTTTCATCAAATCGCCTATGGCTGATGATAGTTTGTTGGCTTCTGCCAAAGTATTGTCTAAAGCTACTTGAGTGCTTCTTCTGTTTTCATCTAATTGGATTACTTCTTCCACGAGTGTTTTCACATCCATGTTTCTTTTGGCGAGAGCCGTAATCACCTTTTCTTTATTATCTCTTATGTAACTTACTTGTAACATGACATTTTCTTTATAAGGACGCAAATTTAATGAAATGTTTGATAAAACCTTTGTGATACTTAAAAACTTCCGTCCAAATAATCGAATAAAAACTGGTTCTTTATTATGCTAGTGACGGAACATATCATAAAAAATTCATAAAAAAATAACCTAAAATAAAATAATATGTGTGAGAGTAGTGAGGAAACCTTACTTTTGTGCGTTAAATATAAACCGATACATAAGAAATGGAAATTGCAATCAAATTATCTCAATTTTTACTGAGTTTATCAATATTAATTATACTTCACGAACTAGGGCATTTTATTCCTGCCAAATTATTTAAAACACGAGTAGAAAAATTCTATTTGTTTTTTGACATCAAGTTTTCTTTACTAAAAAAGAAAATTGGCGAAACCGAATACGGTATTGGTTGGTTGCCATTGGGAGGTTATGTTAAAATATCAGGAATGATAGACGAAAGCATGGACAAAGAACAAATGGCCTTGCCGCCACAACCATGGGAGTTTCGTTCTAAGCCAACTTGGCAACGATTAATCATTATGCTTGGTGGTGTTACGGTAAATTTTATTTTGGCGTTTATCATTTATATTGGAATGACATTCTTTTATGGCGAAAAGTACATCAATAATAGTGAAGTGAAAGACGGGGTTTGGGTGCAAAATACAGAATTAGAAAAAGCCGGAATCAAAACAGGAGATAAATTAGTAGCCATTGACGGCAAGGAAATCGTAAAGTTTGAGCCTTCTGTCAACATGGATATTTTAATGGCTAAAACTGTTTTGGTCAATCGTAATGGAGAAGAGAAGACGATTACACTTCCGAATAATTTCATTGGGAGGTTCATAGATCAAGATAAAAAACGATTGATTGCTTTAAGAATGCCATTTGTGGTTGGTGGTTTACAGGACGATTCTTCTAACAAAGAGTTGAAAGCTAAAGATATTTTTATTTCTATAAACGGTCAATCGGCTAGGTATTTTGATCAGGCTGAACCTATACTTTCTACTAATAAAGGGAAACAATTACAGGCTGTTGTATTGAGAGACCAAAAGGAAACTGCAATTACCGTGACGGTGAATAAAGAGGGTAAATTAGGAGTAGCATTAGGTGCCCTAAAAGAGGATAATCTTGAGAAATTAGGCTATTACAAATTCAGCACTGAGACTTTTGGTTTCTTTGAATCTATTCCGGTGGGTATTGATAAGGGTTTTGCCCAGTTGGGTAATTATTGGAGACAATTGAAAATGATCTTCAATCCAAGTACGGGTGCCTATAAAGGCGTTGGTGGTTTTGCAGCTATCTTTAATATTTTTCCAAATTCATGGAGTTGGGAAGCGTTTTGGAGCATTACGGCCTTGTTATCTATTATGCTTGGGGTTATGAATTTGTTGCCTATTCCGGCATTAGATGGAGGTCACGTTATGTTTTTATTATATGAAATGATTAGCGGCAAGAAGCCTAGTGATAAGTTCCTGGAAAGAGCCCAAATGGTTGGCTTTGTAATGCTTATTTCGTTATTGCTATTTGCCAACGGGAATGATATATATAAGGCGATTTTTCACAAATAATCTTTTTTAAAATTTTCTTGATTTTTTATTTGTAAAAAATAAAAATCGTTCTATATTTGCAACCGCTTAAAAGATAAACTATCTTCCTCCTTAGCTCAGTTGGTTAGAGCATCTGACTGTTAATCAGAGGGTCCTTGGTTCGAGCCCAAGAGGGGGAGC
>CANGTQ010000013.1 GCA_947456955.1 Flavobacteriaceae bacterium
GTCGTATTCGCCTTTATCATTCCAAACTGAGCCAAGATTATTATACGATATGCTTGTAGATGGGTGTTGGTCTCCATGTACTTTTAATTGAATTGCCAATGATTTTTCATAATATTCAATTGCTTTGTCGTATTCTCCTTTATATTTCCAAACTGCGCCAAGATTGTTATACGATATGCCTGTAGATGGGTGTTGGTCTCCATGTACTTTTAAATAAATCGCCAATGATTTTTCATAGTATTCAATTGCTTTGTCGTACTCTCCTTTATATTTCCAAACTGAGCCAAGATTGTTATACGAAGTACCTGTATGTGGGTGTTGGTCTCCATGTACTTTTAAATAAATCGCCAATGATTTTTCATAGTATTCAATTGCTTTGTCATATTCGCCTTTATTATTCCAAACTAAGCCAAGATTGTTATACGATATGCCTGTATATGGGTGTTGGTCTTCATGTACTTTTAAATAAATCGCCAATGATTTTTCATAGTATTCAAGTGCTTTATCAAAATTACTTAATTTACTTTCACAAGCACCCAATTGAATTAACAAATTAGGATTTTCATTTATAAACAAAGCAATTGTATTTATTTTATCCAAATAAAATACAGCTTCAGTTTTGTCAAAAATTTCAATTGCCTTCAACCCTAACAAAGCGGAATCTTCGGTATTAAAAAGGTTTTTGGGCATCAGCTCAGTCAAGAATTCTTTTCTTAAAACATGCAACTGCAAATCATCTAATTGTTCATCCAATTTTAACAACGTTTTCCAATCATTCTCTGTTGGGTTTGCTAAAACTTGATCAATTGTGGCTTTTACTCCAAAGGTTTTTAAAATTAAAACCAAAGGAGTTATACAAATGGAAATATCTTGCCCATCTGCATCTATCAACTCACTAATCAAATCTAAATTACCCGCTAATGCTTCTTCACCTAAAAATGCTTCAATTACTGAGGTTTGGAGTTTGTTATTGTTTTGAAGAATAAGTTGAATATATTCTAAATCAATCTTGGGAGTTTGGTTTTGTAATTGTACTCCTAATAAATAGAGTAAAGAACCTTCTACTGTAAAGCTAACATAACTATTTAAGTCTTTGGTATAACTACTTATCCAACCCAAATTTTTTAATCTTTGGTAAGGTGCATTGATGACATCAGAGGTGAAATAAGATTTTAGAGTTTCAAGCTTCAATACATTATCTAATAACAATTCGTTTTCTCCTTTATCCCAAACCGCATCAGCTAGTAATTTAAAGAAGGCTTGTTCTGCTTCTGAAAAGGTGTTAAACCAGTCACTCCAAATGTGCAAATGTTTGTTTCCTTTTTTTGGTAGTGCTTTGCCATTGTATTGTTCTAAAAACAAACGAAGAATAAGTGGGTTGTTAATTTGATTGTAAATTCCTCTGTCAAATTCTGCAATAGCATCAAAAGTAAATTGTGGTTTAAATCGAGCTTTGTCTTTGGTAGCATAATTCTCCCAAGCCCCTTTCATCTCTTTCATGTCTAATGATGTAAGCCAATATGAATAAGCACCTAAACAATTCTCATTTTCTTTATTTTCTCCATATAGCAGTTCTTGCTCTTTATCAGAAATAAGATAGCGTTCTAAATCGCCTTTGGTATTGGCTCTGTTTGTTATTACAAACTTTAAACTTCCCGCTTCAAAAATGGTACTCAACGACAGGATTTCTTGCCAAATAGCTTCAGCATGGTTGGCTTCGTTCATGCCATCAATTAAAATAAAAGTAGGTTCGGCTTGAGTTCCAGCAAGAGAAGAATAATTTTCTAATCCTTGCTGTAAATCTATATTGAGTAAATAGGCAATTTGCTCTTTAAGGGATTGTTTTTCCATTCTACCTGCTCGGATGAGTAAGCTTGGTAAATCGCGTTCTGCATATTGCTTTTGTATTTCAGCTAACAAATTGGTTTTTCCACTTCCTGCTTCGGCTGCTATGAAAAAGATATTGGCTCTAGCGCCAATCCATTCCCTCAATTTGATTTCCATTTCTTCTCGGTGTTGATATACTCCCGGAATGATTTTCTTCTCACTAATTAAAGTTTTCAGTAGCAACTTATTTTCTTCGGCAATCCTATTTAAAAATTCTCCTTTAGTAAATTGAAGCGGCGTAAAAGGAACTTCTTTTTGTTTGTCCCGAAGCAGTAAATTCAATTTTTCTAATAATTTACCAGAGGTTTGTTTTTCAGTTCCTTCAGGACTAAAGAATTTAATGGTTTTACCAGTATACGATTCATAGGTGAACATTTGTTCTTTATCTTCTTTGGCCAATGAAACTTCACCAGGAACAATAAAAAAAGGTAAAATATTCGTGATTTTATCCTCTTTATTTTGAATCCAAATGGATACTTGTGGGTTAGTTATAAAAGAATTGGTTGTAATTTCTGAACTGTGTAATAAATAGGTTTGGCCATCCTCATATTTCATCATGGGATAGTCTTTTGCAAAACTCAACTGCTCTAATAAATTTCTAAAAATTGGAAAATACTCTTGCCATAATTCCTCTGATTTTTGTGCATCTAAAGTTAATCCATGACCTAAGTAGCGATTGCGAAAATTGATAAGCATGCCTATACTGGTTGCTTCTTGTTTTTTTAATTGAATATCACCATTGGCATCGATATATTCAATTTCTCCTTTGTGTTTTTTTGCTTTGCTACCGGTTTCAATTTGTTCATAATAGCTCACCAATTCGGGACAAAAAAAAGGATGGTTATGCTTTTTTAAAAACTTGAGTGATTCTCGAATATAATGGTTCCATTTTCCGAAGGCGGTTTCAATTAGATTTTGTTGAAACAACAATACCATTCCTTTGTCTTTAATATCGCTATTAAAAAATTCAGAGGCAGAAAGCAATCCTAAATATTTAAGGTAATTGAGGAACGTATCTTTAAATAAGTTGATTCTTTGTGGAGGATGTTTTTCTAAAAGAGTTTGTTGCAAAGGATATGCAATAACATAAGGCAAGGTTGCAATTAGATTGATATCTTCTTGGGGTAATGATTCTAAAACTTCTGAAAGAAGTGTTTGACATACCGGACAATTCATTGCCACAGGAAATTCAGCTTTAGAAATTGCAATAGCACAAGATGTGGTTTGGCAGGTATAACTCATGTTAAATATCTTTTATTCGGTTTTGAAACTCCTCATCCGTAATCTTACCTTTAACCACTTGTTTGGCCCAAAGCGTAATTTGGTCTTGGTCATCTTCATCATTTATTTCGTGCAGCCAGGTATCAAGATTGGTAGAAAGTCGCGTTGCAGTTTGTGGTTGTGGAAGTTGTGATTGGATATCCAAAGCCCATTGCAAGTTGAGTGTTTGGTTTAGCATTTGTATTTTGGCTTGCGATGGGTTTTCAAAAAACAACACCTGAATAGCATAGGTTTGAAGGAACTGTTCTAGTGCCTCTGTATCTTGTGCTAAAAGCGGCAATGCTTCACAAAACACCTCGTTTGATATACTTTGTATGCCCACATGCTCAGCCCATCCTTTAAGGTAAAAAGTTCTTGCTTCTTCGTTTTTAAACTCTGAATAAAAATCCAATGAAGTTAGAGCATCATGTATTTCTATAGTTACTTTAGCAATTTCTTTCCAACAATAATGACGGACAGCTGTTGCGCTTATTTGTAATGCTACTGATTCAGCTTCATGAATTTTTGAAAGTTTAGCTTTTTCGGTAGATATAAATACAAAAACATTATTTTTATAACTTTCATTACTAATTATTCGATTTAACTCAAAAATTTCATCGATTAAATATATGCCCTCATTTTTTCTTTCCTGATTAATTAATTCAAAAAATAGTTTCTTTAGTGTACTTATTTTATCCTCTTCAAAATTTATATTGTAAAAATATTTTTTGGCTTCTTGAAATATTAATGCAGCTTCACCTGATTTCTCTTGTCTATAAAGTTCAGTTGAAATATTAGCCAAAGCTTCACTCTTAATATCATCTGAATTCATATCACGGGCAAAAGTAATAGCATCAACAATAATTAATGAAGCATCATCTTTCATGCCCAAACTAAATAGTTTTGTTGATAATATAGCTAAAGTATTTACCTTTTCTAATTCATCACTAATATTACGAATGCATTCTTGAGCTTCCTCTATTTTCTCTGCATTTATAAATTCAATAGAAATATGCTTTAGTGCAATATTTTTATGTCGTTCAGAACTAATTTTTCGAGTACATTCAATTGCATCTATAAACTTTCCTTGTTTTGAAAATTCTATAGAAATATTTTTTAATGCAACACTCCTTCCTATTCTAATATTAATTAATTCAGAGCATTCAAGTGATTTCTGCATTAATGATTCTACAATATCTTCCTTCCCTTTATTATTTAATCCATTAGCTACGGATAAAAACGCTTTATATTTATGCTCAATAATTTTAATTTCATCAATATAGTTTAGCGATTTAATTAATCCAATTATTGCCTCTTCTTCCTTACCTTGATTAGAAAGATTAACAGATACTATTTTAAGTGTGTTTATTTTATCTAAGTTTCCACTTACACTGTTTAATTCTGTTAACATATAAAGTGAAGCTTTCTTATATCCACCATTCATAACAATTTCACTAATAATTGATTTTAATGCTTTGTTTTTCTGAAATTTTAAATTAATTTGAATTGCACAAGAAAAAGCTTCTTTAATTATATCATTAGCTATTTCAATATTTCCTTGGGTATAAACTTCTTTATAAATTGTTGTTAGAATATCTATTTTAATTCTGTCTCTACTATATCCGCGTACACAATTAATTGCCTCATCTAATATATCAGAAGCCAATTCAAACATACCTAGTTTATTAGTTTCTTTATAAATGCTTATTAATGATCTAATTTTCTGTATTTCATTTTTAATTTCTCGGGAAAAACCAAGTAATTGTTTAATTAACAATAAAGCATAATCTTTCTTATCTTGTTTTTCTAATTCAATAACAATGTTTCGTATCGCATTAATTTTATCCATTTCATCACTAATGTTTTGAGCGATTTCGATTGCTTGATTCATTAGTATTTCTGAATCTTTTATCATTCCTTGATTTGAAAATTCAGATGAAATTAAAGCATATGTCCTACTCTTCAAATAGTCATCACTAATAATTTTAGCATAATCAAGCGAATCAACTTTCCCTTGTTTTGCCAATTCTATAGTGATATAATGATAGGCACTGTTTTTTTTGAAATCGTCGCTAATGCAATTAGCATAATCAATTGATTCTTGCATTATAGTACTAGATAGTTCATTCATTCCTTGTTCAAAAACTATAGT
The DNA here is from genome assembly GCA_947456955.1 of Flavobacteriaceae bacterium. GTDB lineage: Bacteria > Bacteroidota > Bacteroidia > Flavobacteriales > Flavobacteriaceae > Flavobacterium. The sequence continues at coordinate 5,300 of CANGTQ010000013.1, forward strand.
TGATATTTTTGATACAGTGTCAATCTTTTTGACTTCATCATTAATTGTTCTAGCAAAATCAATTGCTACAACATTTTTGCCCTGTTTTGCTAGTTCGATAGAAATATAATGTTGTGTTTTATTAGTTTGTGATATAAATATATTATTGGAAATTTCGATGTTTTTTAAAAATTCTATTGCTTGTTCTACTTTTCCTTCTTTAGCCATTTCAGATGGGATGCTACAAAGTGTTATATATTGTGTACGGCTTTCTTCGTTAAATCCAATTTTGCCGTTATAAAAATTATTGGCAATAACTTTAAATAAATTGTATTGAAAATTAGAATAAGGACCATTTCCATCTATCCATTTCATATCAAGGACTTTTGTTCTCTTATATAATTCAAGAAAATCAACATCTAAAATTGCTAATTCTACAGAAATTAAGAACATTAAAAAAGATGAAAAAAAATCATCCCAATTCACCAAACTGTGGTCAATGGGTATTTGTTCCTCAAACTGTGCCAATAGTTTTTCTATAGCAGATTTTCGCCAAGGTTGAGTTTTACTTTCTAAAAGGGTAAGCTCCATCAAACAAAGCATGTACAAAATAAACTGACGTTGTTTATCCTCTTTACTTTCACCCCCTAAGGCAGCAATGCGCTGCAAAGCCAAGTCTATTTCATTGTTAGCTACCATAGTCAAAATAGATACAACATCGTTTTGCTCTTCATATTTTAATTCGACAAGTGCTAAAGCCGCTTCAAGTGCTTCATCGGTACTTGCTGATTTTATGGTATGGTGAACGATTTCCTGATACAATTGCTTAGTAGCATTAAAACCGCGCAGTACTTTTTTTTGAGTGTCGGTATACGCTTTGTTTTTACTCAAATTTATTAAGGTAAGTATACATTGCTTAGAGCTATTTTGGGTCAAATGGCTTGTATAATACTGTAGCGCATAACGTTGTTCAAACGTGTGTTGTAATGTATTCCAAGTACTACAAAACTCCAATAGCTTTGTTTCGGCACGTTTGAGTTCAGTTGGATAAAATTGAACCAAAAACTCCCGAAAACTCTCATGAAACAATTGGTAATCGAGCACTTCTTCTGTCAACGGATTCTCATACAATACCTCTTTTAGCGTACTTTCAATTCGTATACTTTGTGCTGTGCCAAATCCATTAATTAATTGCAGGTGTACTGGCGTTAGGTAATCAACCGCAGCCGCAAAGACGAACAAACTAGACAACAATGCATCGCCATCTTGGCTATCGTTGGCATAACGAGTGAGAATGGCTTTGTAATAGTCATTGATTTCTGTGGGTAATGCTTTTGGGTCATTATATGGAATGCTCCCGTTTTCGATAGCATTGCAAAGTAATTTCAAATACAAAGGATTGCCTTCCGAGCGTTTTTCCACAGTATCAATCCATGCAGAGTCTTTCTCAATTTCGTATTTATTACCCACTTCATACAATAACGCACGAATGTCGTTTTTACTTAATCCAGTCAACAAAAGTGATTGGTGGTATTCAACAGGCAACTCGGTCCAAAACGCTTCAATATCTTTATGACCTCCGGGTCTAGAACCATATATAACGATAATATCTTTAAAGTTCTCACGAGGTAAATACCGCAAAATATCATTCTCTACTCCTTCATCTAATCCGTCAATAAAAAAGACCAATTTTTCTTTGGGATTGGCATCCCCATAGGCGCGCCACTTGGCAAATAATTGTTGTTGTAAATCCCAGTTTGTTTTACCTTCTGCTTGAATATTTTTTCCTTCACTAAAATGAGTGTCCGTTGCTTTTAAGAGATAGTTCAGTAAATAAGTTGAATTGGCTTGGGCAGTACCTCGTCGAATAAAATATTCAACCAATTTAATGGGCAATTTGGGTGTATGATTCGTTAAATCTTTAAAAAGTTGTGCTATTAAAGCTGATTTCCCAATTCCTGGATTTCCTTGAATTGAAAAATACCCTTTGTCTTTTTTTTCTATAAATTCCCTGATTCTAAGTCGTTCTTGGATTCTCCCTTTAAAGGTCTCCGTAAGCTCTTCTATTCGCTGATGAAATTCGCTGCTTCCGGAATTTTTCCATTCTTTTAATGGTAAATAGGTATTAAATTCCTGAAAAAAATCTTTCTCTCTATAATGTTTACTTAAAGGATAATTGAGCAATCCCACTTTGTCATTCTTCAAATCATTAAAAAACACAAACGGTTGGGCGTTAGGTTCTGGTTTGAATAACAAAATTGGGTATAAACTTATTACAACTGCAGTAGAAGAATTTGAAATGGACACCTTACCCTCTAATTCTAAAAGTGTAGAATTTGCCAACCATTTTGAGGCCAATAGAGATTCCAAAAAAGGTTCAAATCGTTTAATATCTTCCGAACACAATTCATCTGATGGAGTTGCTCCGTGCGCATATTCGTTTCTGAAAGATATGACATTGGTTTTTTGGTTGTCTAAATCTTTGTCTAATTTTTCAAATTCCTTAGCAAAATCTACTTGAAAAAAAACATGGTTTTCTGCTGCTAATTCTTTATATAATACTCGGCTAAACAATTGCCAGGTCCCCAATGACGGGGTACGTAAACCTGTAGCTAAAAGTCCTTTAGCTGCATTACTGTATTTATTTTGTTTGAAGTATTCACCTAAAATGACAACGGTATGCGTTTTTATTATTGACTCAAATAAGTCAATCATGCGGTGAACCTTCCGAAAAGGCTGACTTTCTGACTTATAGATTGTATATAATTCCGCTAAATGAGGATGATTTTTCAAAATTACTTCCTTTTTTTAATCCACTTCAAAATATTTCTCCCAAACACATAAAACGCTATACCAGCTATAAGAAGTAGTACAATTGAAATGGTAACTGTCCAATAAAAAGCAACATTCCATCCTAAGATTTTTTGCCCTATAATTAAATAATCATACACGGGTTGTGCAGATGAAAGAGAAGATAATACAGTTACAATTCCTAGTATTTTATTGGTTCGGTCTTGCTGTTCTTCTTGAATTTTTTGTCCAACAGCAACAATTTTTTCATTCAGCAATTGGAGTTCTTTTTCAATATCAAGAGCTGCCCTAATTTTGTTATAAATTTCAGTTGGCAAGAAATTATAGGAAACGTAGTTAAAGTAATATTTTGCTAAAAAATCTTGGAAATCTTCGCGGCGGTCTTCATCGAGGTCGGCAATATCAAAATTGAACTTAAACAAACTGTATTTCAAAAATAAACAGTAGTAATAAATTCCAAAATAGATGGTTCCGTAGGTTTCTTTTTTCCAATCGGCATTTAAAATTGATTTTCCCACTACAGTATAGGTATCCAGCAGTGCCAATCCTTGCCAATTATTAAATACTTCGATCGAATTGTTTTTAATTAACTTTTTAATGTAGGTATCGTCCATACCTTCAGGGGCGCCTCCTACAGCTGAACCCAAGCGCGATAAAGTTCCGATATCAAAAAGCAAGGCTGTTATTTGTGTTTTATCTTCCAGCTGGGGCACATCCAAAACCATATACAGTTTGTATTTTGAGCCTGAATATTCATCAACTTTTATGGTGCTTCCGCGTGTACTCAACCCCAATAAAACCTCATTTTCTATGTATTCGTGCCATTTGGTATAGCTGCCATATGCAATAGTAGTATCAAAGTTGCGGGCTAAAAAAGCGGCATCTGAGAACGTTGCTAAGGCAAGTTGGTCGGTGGTCAAACGCAATGAAAGCGAAAACATTCCAAATCCGTTCTCAAACAAATCAAGGCGACTTTCGGCAACAGTTATATCGATGCTTTTTGCCTTTTCTGTAGTGGAATTGTAGGCATATTGAAATAAATTGACGGGGGTATTCGCAGTCCCTTTTCGAATCAAAATAGGATGCCTATCATTATTGTTACTAAAAAACTCTTTTCTAAGATTCGGGTAGAAAAAATCTTTACAAAAGTTAACATTTGACTCCGAAAACACCAAAGGTTCATAACTATTTTTAAGAGCCGTTGCATAAAACGTTGAAGTATAATTAAACACCCCACTAATTTTGAGGATATAATTTTCAATTCCGTATTGTGTGTAGTCTTGATTCATGGTTACCAGTTAAATTGAATACCAAAATTTAAAGAATAATAAAAGTAAGAAATAGGAACCAACCTATACCCATCATAAGTATGGTCCCAGTGAACGACAAAATTTAGCTTTTTGCTAATTTTTATAAAAGCATTTAAGTCAAAAAACCAACGTAGATTTTGAAACTCACTATTTATTGGAAACTGAAAATAGGATATAGCCGACAAATCCAATTGGTCATTTACTTTATAGGCCATTTTCCAATAGTGATTCAAACGAAAAATCCTGCGGTCACGAATTGGTTTTAAAGCTATTTCGTCTTCGTTTTCAACCCCATTCCAATTCCATTTTTCTCCTTCATAAAAGACTCCTAAACCGGAATACAAATCAACACGCTTCTTTTCAAAAAATCGTTTTCTAAGGTTGGAGCCCACAACATTACGATATATCATGCCTAGTGGACCATTCCATTGGTATTGTAAATAGGATTCATTACTCCATTCGTGTTTATCGTTGTCGCGATAACGCAATTGCAAAAATCCATCGTTTTGTAATATTGTGGACCCATTTACTGAAAAATCATAATTAAACATTCCGACAAACAAATAGTCATTAGAAAATGTTCGAACAATTTCTGTTTTAACACTTCCATCCAAATAATCTTTTTTGATTTTATCTGAGCTGAAATTTAGAGTGGTGAATCCCACCCATTTTTTAATAATCGAATCTGTTGCAATATTGCGGTCAATATTTAAAACTTGGGCATTAGTTGAAGTAAAAAAAAATAAAAATATGTATAATTGAATTCGTATCATCTAAATTATTTTAACAATTCATAAATGTAGAAATTCTGTAATTATTTCACAACTTATTAATACTATTAATAATACAAGTTATTGTATATTTTTTTAAAATATAAACAATAAAGTACTTAAAATTAGGTTCTTACTACAAATCAACCTCATGAAAAAATTATTCTTATTTATCTTTTTTTCTCCCTGTTTATATTCACAAAATATTACCGTTAGAGAAATAAACCTTGCCTATGATGAAGAAAAGCATGTTATGACTTTAACAATTCCAAAAGAGCTTACAAGGATGAAAAATAGTAAGGAAGAAATTGAAGTTGTCATTTGTAAGTCATTTTGTTTATCAATTAACGATAAAATTTCAAAACCATTTTTTAGTTACATGGGGCCACATTAGATAGTTCCAATTCGTTTTTTACCCTAAGACCTTCTAATTGTATAGAGGTTATTGAAAATTCTGTATTTGAATTTTATGACATAGAACCCGACGAATATATTCTTCAAGTTTGTAATGTTTTGGAAGAAAAAAAGAGGTCAAATGTACAAAGTGGCACATTGGTTATTCAATAATCTACGAGTGATTAAATTACATTGTAACTAATTTTACTCCTTCACAAGCCTCTTTTTCCAAATCACTTTGGTGATAGCCAACTTCTATACATTCTTTTAAATATTGTGTGATAAATGCTTTGATACTTCCAAATCGCTCATATTGTAAGGTATGAATGAGCTCGTGTGTAAGCACTGCTTTTTTATCTATAGTATTTTCGTGTATAAATATTCCATACCGAAAACAAATGCCACTTGTATTTGTTGAAATCAAGCCAATTTGCTTACCAAGTTCTTTTAAAACAATATCGCTTGGATTGGGAACTACTGATGATTCATAAACTCTTATAATATCGTAATTCTTAATCCCAATTCTTTTTGCAATAGCAAGTTCTTCTGGCGTTAAATCCCTGCCAATACTTATGATATTGTTTTCTTGATATTCAAGCCATTCACAAACTTTAGGAATAAGTGTTAAAATAAATTCAATATTCATAAAATAATTTAACTCATTTATTCAATACACCATTTTACATCACCTAAATCAACTTTCCCATACATTTCAACTGAAAGTTCAGGACCTAATGGGGATACGTCGAGTTTAATTGTATAACCATCAAAACCACATTCTTCCCGAATGGAACTTGAAAAACATTTTTCTAAAAAGGTTTTCATTTCTTCATGTTGACTATCTGAAATTTCAATTATTATTTTTTTCATCTTTTAATAACGCTTTAATTCATTTATTATTGTTTGTAATCCAAAATCATTTTTATCACCTCTAAATTCATTTGGAACTAAAAAATCAATTTTGTCATTGTTAATCATCCAAACATTTGGACTGTCGTCTATAACCACAATCCTATTATAGTTTGCAATCCATTCGGGTTTAAATTCTTTTTTTAATTTGCCATCAATGGTTTTACAATTTTTTCTGCTCAATAGTTCAAGTGGTTGTATATCTACTAAATTACATACTCTTTTAGCATAACATCTTAAAGCTGTGGTGTAAACTATAATATCAGCTTTAGCTTGGCACAATTTCACTAAATCTTCAGCTAAATGTCGTTTATACACTTTTAAATACTTATTATGTTGAAAGAGTAATTCGGCAGTTTCTGTTTCTGCATAAGAACCATATATCAAGGTATGGTCAAGATCTAAAATAATTAGAAGTTTCATTGATTTAAGGTTTTGAATAGGAATCCAAAAATGAAATCTCGGCACTATTTAAACTTGAAAGACCGGTATGATTGATTTTTTCTAAGATTACATTGAGTGTTGTTTTCTTATCCATAGAAACATGATTAATGGGAGTTACTTTATGTAATAAAATTAAGTATTCAATATTCCAACCCATAAAATCTAATCCTTCTAAAGTTTTAAATACAAAAATTATAGGTAATTGATTCTTGTAGTATATTTTGTGTAAAGTGAAATGGGTTGTGTCTGGTTTATTCACACAATCCAAAAATTCAATAGTTAAATTATATTGTTTGTATAATTCTGAATAGAGAACAGCTAAACTACTTGATACCTCAATATGCGCATCTATAAAAATAGTACTATATTTTTCATTAGTTAGTTGCTCTCTAAAGTGGTGTTTAAAAATAAATGTTAAATCTTCTGTACATTGTAAATTCTTATTTTTTAGTAATAATTTCTCCATTAAAGGAAAAATAGATTTATCTAAATTGTCAACACTAGTGTCAGGTAAAATTTCTGTATGTCCTAAAGACATTTTTTTTACACTATCCTCATGGCGTCGACTTCCCAAAATATAATTATCATCTATATATAGTAAATGAGGATTTTTAGTGTCAAACAAATTGCTATGCAGCGTAATGTATAAATGCTCAATGTATGATTTAAGTAATTCATTACTGTTTGAAACAATAAAATAATTTTGGATTGCTTCCAAAGAAGAATTTAATAAATCAATACAAATTACTCTAGAAACAGCATTTGAATAGTTTAAAACCATAGGTATTTTATTAAAATTTAGACAAAAATAGTATAATGGATAGTCAATTTATGACAAAGTGTATTTCATTAATATAAACCCAAAATTATTTGTCAAAAAGACAAATTATGTCTATTAATTAATTTTTTTTTTAAATCTATTATGGCATTTTCAGAAAGTATTTCATCCAATAATTTTTTTATACTCACACATTTTTAACATTTTTAATCCAATTCTAACAAAAGGTGCAAGAAATCAAAAAAAAGTGTAGTTTTGATAATCATCAGTGGTAATAACATAAATATAACTTACCAAAAATTAGAATAATTTAAATGGGATGAACTCCAAGAAACCACTTTAGTAAAGTGAGCAAAATCGAAAAAGTAATAAATAAGTACAAAATTTAAATTTTAAATAATGGCTAAATGTAAAAATTGTGATTATCCTTATGCTTCAGGCAAAAATTGTCCGAATTGTGGAAGTAATAATCCAAGTGGCAAAACTTCATTAGGAGGTTTAATATTGATTATTATCATTCTTGTAGTGTTAGGAAAATCATGTGGTTGATTTTTTTTATAAATAATTGATAAAATTTCAAACTATTTATATTTATAGTGGATGGTTTCCTTTATTGAGTTTGTGTTTAAAATAACTAAAAATGATATTTGATAAATTTAAAAATATTCCTTGGACATCACTCTCCGATGATCAAGCAAGAGAAAGATTTGGAAACAACCTTTGGGCCAGCATAGCAATTGACACTCTTGACGGTGAACTTTGGTCATCACGAGTAAGTTTTATAGGCAATATAATTATTCTAAGTGGTATTTTACTCAGCACTATCACTTATATACTTACCAATGGAAATGATCTTACAAATGCCCCATTACCTGTAATTTTTATTGAATACATTACAGGAACGCTCCTCTTGATAGAAATTCTACTGCGTATTCATTTTGCCAAATACTTAGGATTTAACAAATCTGTTGCTCCCGCTATCGCCTATTTGTTTTCATTTATTGGTCTTATTGACTTACTCTCTCTTTTTCCCTATTTGACCAACATAGCTGGTATTAGCCTTGGCGGAAGTCTGGCATTCATTCGTATATTACGATTGTGGCGTATAACCCGCTTCATACCTGCCTTTCGAGGTGTATCCGATGCATTTAAATCTAGAAAAGACGAAATTCTAGTAACCTTGCTAGCAGTTGTACTTTTGTCACTCACTTTATCGGCTATCATGTTTCACGCCGAAAAAACAAAAGGATCAGAAGTTTTTTCAAGTATCATTGAAGTATTTATTTGGTCTATGGGTAAATATACCGGTGACTATGGCGCAATCGCCGGAGCAGTACCAATAACTGTTATGGGTAAGCTCGTAGCAACTATAAATGGTCTGCTTGGTATTGCTCTTTTTGCTATTCCGTCCGGTATACTCGCTTCTGCATTTATAGATCAGTTAAGTGAAAAACGAAGATTGAATGAAATAAAAGAACGATACAGCCAAATTCAAAACTACTTTGATAATTCGGTGGGTGGTGGAAAACATTTGCTTTACAAGGCGAACTATCGATTTGCATCTTTTGATACCCTTCAGGCCAAATTTGTTTTCTCGGACGAACAATTATTTGAAGCTATAAGAGAATCTTCAAGGTTGCGCTTCAGGGCTATGAAATCAAGTCCTGATTTGCGTTATAATGACACACGCATTATAGAATGCTTTCACCAAAATTGCAGTTACGGTTACCGAAACATTCGTTCTGATTCCTCTGTTATGTTAATCAACCCTGTTGGTGAGGTTGAACGCGGAATAAGTCATTTTGCCTTTACCCTTGGAACCAACTGTCCAATTAGTTTTGTATCTCGTGAAATTACCCTTTATAATGGTGAGAATAAAATTGGCAGCAACAAGAGTATTTTTTATCCTAAATATATTTTGGAAGGGCCCGACCACTTCTCTTTACCGTTTACTGAGTTTATGAGAGATCTTACAAAAGCTGATTCAAATAGCCTCATTGTAATATTGTCCTCCGCAGCCAGTGGCCGAAACCATGTTGTGTTAGAATACGGAAACGAGGCTGGTGATACTAGTTGGAATAGTTCTACTTCTACCTTTAGCAGTGCCGAACGTATGGAAGAGGTTAGAAAAATTATAGCCGACTCATTGCAATCGGTAAGCTATCGCTCACAAAGCGAAAAGAATATCGAGAGGTCATTCACTCTGGAAGAAAATACCATCGGACTATCAGGAAATGAAAGTTTACTTCGTACAACCAGAAATAGTACCGGAGCTGATGTAATTGCCATTCCTATCAATATTAATCTGCTTATCGGTGAAGATGGAGAATATTATACATTATTGACGGCGTTTGGAAAAATGATGGAAAAATTACAATTAATTTATAGCTAATCTTCTAAGGAAAAATTAGTTTGACAGTTTTCATAGTTGGTTATACTTTTTTTATCTGAGGTGAATAACATTGGAATGAATGAATTACAACTCTCTACAACGGTTATTTCTATTCTTATATTTATAATGCTAAAAGTACCAATTAACAATTAATAGATTTATTTTATTAATTATTGATAATAAAATAGCAAAAACCTCTTTATAAACTTTTCCAAAGACTTCAAATTATCAAACAAAACTGTGACAAAGTAGTTTTTGAATAACTTGAAAAAAAATTACGTGACACACAGACAAATTATGTCTGTTAATTATTATTTTTGAGAAAAAACTATCATGGCATTTTCAGAAAGTATTTCCCGTTTGCAAAAAATAATAAGTTTCATTTCTATTGATTACAGGAGTAAAAAAGAAATTATGGCCTATCTAAGGGAGTACAACATTATTATCTCTTATAAAACCTTAGAACGAGATTTAAAGCAAATTAAAGAAGAACTCGGATTTGAATTGGAATATAAGAGAAATGTTGGGTACAAATGTGAAAATGAAAGTATATTAAAAGCAACTACTCCTGTTTTTCTTTCATCCGATTTTAGGGTGGGTTTTGAAAACGAATTATATAAAATTATTAATGTGTTCGATTACAATGAAAAGAGCTATTATAATTGTTGGGATAAAAGAAGTAAGAAAGTTTTTTTGATGGTTGGATAAATTTTATTTTGTAAAGGATCAACCAAATATCCACTCTGTTTAATAAATTTATTTCACTCAATATAATTAGGAATTAAAAAATACAGAAAACCAATATCTTTTTATACTCAATTAACATATTTATCGTTCTATATTATTTATCTCAAGCCAATGCGCATCATTATCAAATTTTATCCTACAAACTCCAATAATATATGAAATCAGAAACAAACGAAAATCTAGCATTAAAGTTCCCATTGCTTATTGAAGATTTAACATTGTTTAATAGCACAAGTAGTTACGTGAGTCCCTATAGGATATTTTTTGCTTACACTAAAAGAATCCCAAATATTATAACTATTGACGATTTGAATATTGAACAATTCAAAAAATGGTTTGAAAAAAAGTACCAAAACGATATTGTTCAGCAACATTATTCACATGATTTTAATATGACTAAAAAGGTTTTAGAAAATGCCCATCATAATTACCTATTGCAAAGTGGTATACTTGTAAGTATCGAATATTCTAGTGTTTATTTTCTGCACAATGAAGAACATTTAGAATTGGCAAAAGAGCTTTTTGAAGAAGCCAAAAAATTTATGTATACCCTTAGGAAAACAACTGATATATGCCTAATATATAATCAAAACGGAGAGTTAAACACACAACTAGTTGAAATCAAAAAACCAAAAATTGATTTCAACATTCATTATAACCTGGATTTCTTTCCAATTCATAAAGAAATAGTTAAGCAACTCAATAAAAAAGACACAAATGGCCTTTACCTTTTTCACGGGCAACCAGGAACGGGAAAAAGTACTTATATCAAATTTTTGATTCACCAACTAAAGAAAAAAGTAATCTTTATTTCTCCAAAAATGGCGGGTGAATTAGATAATTTGAACATGACACCTTTCTTGTTGAATAATAAAAATACAGTATTTGTAATAGAAGATGCCGAGGAACTTATTACATCTCGTGAAGATGTTAGAAATTCTAATTTATCAATGTTATTGAATCTTACCGATGGTTTGTTGGGAGAAAGTTTAGGAATACAAATAATAGCTACGTTTAATACTGATGTCAAAAATATTGACAGGGCTCTTTTACGAAAAGGTAGACTTTCTAAGATTTATGAGTTTAAAAATCTTTCTCTAGACAGAACCAATAGTTTATTGCAAAAATTAGGTTATAACATTGAAGTGCTACATCCACTTCCAGTTGCAGAAATATTTAATTTTGACAAAGACAATCATTATGTTCCAAAACTTAACAAAGCAGTTGGCTTTGGAAATAATTAAATTTTAAGTCTAACCCGTTGGGTGTAAATTATTTTATTACTATCTTATTTTTTCTTTGGGAGACAAACCAAAAATTAATTTTTGGTATTGCTTAAATCAATGGCTATTTCATGACGAATATCAATGGAAAATTTATTCTTTTATTATTATATTAATAAAAAACACGGATATTCAATTGGTTCACTATTTAATGAGGATCTTCTTTTAAATCATCGACAGAATATTTTTCAAATATTCCGTTTCCGGCATTATCTGGGTATAAAATGACACTATCGTTTTCTAACTTCCATGTGCCTCTATCAGTAATATCGCTATTATTATTAAATCTGATATATGTTCTTTTATCCGTTTCTTTAGCGTATTCCCAAACATCAAATGTTATTGTTCTATTATTTAAGGAAAACCATTTATGATCCATATCATCCTCGCCAAAAGTAAATTCTTGATAGAGGCAAAATATTCCAAAACATAAACATAAAAGAAATACTATAAAATTACATCCCGTTGAATTTGATTCCGAGTCTGAACCACTATCACCGCAGTTTGGACAAGGTTTATATTTAGGAACATAAGGATAATCACAGTTTAAGCACTTTGCCATTTTTTTTCGGTTTAATAATTTTACTTTTAAATTAAGTAGACCTATAAACTGTTAATGTTTATAAACAAACTTACTTATTTCTATAAACTAGGAGAATCTTCAATAAAATCGACCGCTTCGCGGCATTAATTAGTTAAATAGATGAAAGTTATAAAGCCCGAACTGCACGCGCGTAGTACGTGTAGCCCTTATAGTTGACCTTGGCAGCCCCATCGTTGAAGCCGAAGTCCCACGCGTGGCCGTCGTCGTACTCCGTACTACTCCAATAGTGCTGATAATTAAAATTGCCTTGCCCTTTTTTGTGCAATTGTATATACATTGCTTCTAGCTCTTCTTTTGTTGGCAATCGCCAGCCGCTGCCTAGTTCACTACACGCTCTTTCGGCTTTATCCCAACTCATTCCGTTAGGAAAATCTTGGATTGCTACTTGCAATTCGGCTCCAGTAATTGGTTGTGTTATTTTTAACATAATTCTGTTTTTTTAATTATTCCTACTGTGTTAAAAGGCATTTAGGGTTTCGTTTGTCAAATTTATTATTTTCTTTGTTTATGTCGTCTTTTTACCAATGACTGCTAGCTTTTGCCTAAAAGAAGTTAGCGGTTGGGCGAGACACTTGTTAATCATGATTTGCTGTTTTAATAAAAACTTCTACACGTCTGTTTTTTTGCCTGTTTAACACTGAAGTATTAGGTAAAGCAGGGTTTTGATCACCAAAACCTTTTGATACAACAGCGTTTTTTACGCCATTTAACAATAAAAATTCCTTTACAGCATCAGCACGTTTTTTGGAAAGCTGTAAATTATAATCAGCATTGCCAAAATTATCTGTGTGACCAAAAATTTCAATAGTTGAATCCTTATTCTGCTTAATTTGATCAACTAATAATAATAAGTATTTTTTAAAAGAATTTTTTATTACAAATGAATTGAAATCAAAGAACAAATCGCTTGCAATGAAAGCTGGTGATTGGGTGTTTTGTAAATGGTAAATATTTGTTTCAAATTCTCTGTTCAATGAAGCAATTTGTAAACCATGCAATTCATAACCGGGTCTATAATTTGTTTCTCTTACACCACCGTCTCCGGCAACTCCACCTTGTGTGGGTTTAAAACCAAGTTTATTAGCAGAAGCAACGAAAGCATCCCTTTTGGAATTTTCTTTATAACCCCAATCATCGTAAGGGGTATTTGCATCTTCCACTACATAAGGACCTTGCCAGTTAACCCAATCATTTAAGGTTTTCCTCTTGAATGCATACACATCTAAATCAGTTTTATCTTTTACATAGCCATTTGAACTGAGATATAAAGTTAAACCATCGGCTGAGAGCCAAGGTGTACGTTCCGAAAAATTAGTGTTAATGATATTACCTAAATTAATAGGGACAGACCAATAATCACCTTCTTTTAAACTCACATAAATATCTGTATTACCCCAAAAGCTATCATTCCATTTCCACCCCTTTTTATGATATTCACCAACATGCCCAGATCTATCAGAAACGAATAAAATAAATGATTGATCTTCTGCCATCCATCCATCGGCTTCCGTAAAAATTGAATTTACTGGTTCAGGTAGATGATTAACTTGGTATCCGGATTTTGTGTTGCGAATAAAAAACAAATCAGTAGTTTGAACACCGGCATCCTTATCCTTTTTAACACCTAATTTTTCAGGATAATTACCTGTTATCAATAAATCGCCATTTGCAAAAACTTGCGAAACAACTTCATGCCCATTTGTATTAAAGGAAGCGAGTGGTCGAGCATCTTCCCAAATCCCTTCTTTAAGATTACTCACAAAAATATCTTCGCCTCCTGCTGATTTTTCTTTGGTAAAGTCCAACTTAAAATCAAAAAAACCTGTCCTATCCATGGCTGAGAAGAATAATGCTTTCCCATCAGGTGAGATTATTGGCAAATACTCGTTTGATGAGGTATTAATAGAATGACCAAGCTTTATTTTTTGTCTGGTAATACCCGTGTTTAGCGTTGATAACTGAATGATTTTATTATTGCTAATTGTAGTATCAACTGAAGATTGAGAAACTTCATTATTTACCTCTTTATTAGTTTGATTGCCAACACACCCAGTTAATATCAAAAGAAGTACAAAAATAGTTAATCCTAAACATAACATATAGAACCTATATGACGTTGTAGAGCTTTTGAAAAATATGATTTTTAAATTTACATAAAGGTTCATTAGTGGCACAAAGGTTAAAAATAACCCACATACGCCCCACTTGAGGGTAGGTGCGGTTATGGGCAGGTGATTATAAATAGATTGTTGAATCACAAAATTTAATACAATTCTCTTTATTTTTAAATTTATTTTGAGCATTCGCAAGCCCAAAAGAGTAAAACACAGTTGCTAAAATCAATAAATTTTTCATTTTGTTATTTTCTTTTAATTTTTACCTTACTCTTATGGAATTTCTGCATACTCCCTGTTTTAATAGTGGTATTCCTGTCTCCATTTTTTGTTTGTCAACTTTAGGAGGTCAACCTGCTTTAAACTGATATGTCGTTTAAACTTCCCCATAAATAAAATTTAAATTTAAAAAATGCTAAATTTACAAAAAAATAAGCCAAATTGAATAAGACAATGCCAAAACAATTCAAGACCATAAAACCTATTTCAACCAAACACAACCTTTGGTCGACTTTGGATATACCAGTAGGAACAATACTCGAACAAATTCCTGATACCAAAAATCTAATCCATCCCATTAAGGGCATAGTAGTGGAATATAACAATCAAAACATAGCAATACCTTATGAATATCTCATTCCAAATTATGAGTATAAAACCACCATTTTGTTATTACATGGTTTCAACAGTGCACCAGAAAATAAAAAAGCCATAATCAGTCAATGGCTAATTGACAACAATCTGGAAGGTATTATCGATTTCATTGCACCACAACTGAATTACAATCCCAACGAAGCCATAAAACAACTAGGTAGCATTATTCAAGAAAATTATGGAAACATCATTGTATTGGGAACTTCGCTTGGTGGGTTCTATGCTAATTATGTTCGTGCTATGAATCAAACGGACCAAATAAAAGTGCATACCATAAACCCAAGTTGGTCACCAAGTAGTAACCTTAAAAAAGAAGTCAATAAATCGCATAATAATTTAAAAACAAATGAGAATTGGATTTTTACTGATGCACATTTAAACTATTTAGCGCATTTTGAAAAAGAATGTCTCGAAAATTTAAAACAGTATTCGGGAGCCCATTATACTTTGCATATTGCTAACTTTGACGAAGTGCTAACTTTTGATACTATGTTTGATTATTTAAAAGAAAATAACGTACCTAACAAGCCTTATTATTACAACACCAATCATCGATTTGAAGTTGTAAATGATTTGCTTGATAACATTAAATTGGAATTAATACCTTAATAATAATGAAAAAATTTTGCTTATCAGTTATAACTATACTTCTGTTTTCTATTAATGCTACAGCCCAAAAAGTATATTCTGTTGAATATCAAAACCAAGCCGATGTTAAAGTTTTTGTAGTTGATTATGAAAACCAAGCTGATTTAAAAGTCTATAAAGTAAAATACCAAAACCAAGCTGACAAAAATGAAGGCAGGTGGTTTTTTACGGATTATGCTAATCAAGCTGATAAAAAAATACACTTCGTTAAGTATGCCAACCAATCTGACTTAAAAATCTATTTTGTAAAATATGAAAACCAAGCAGGTTGGAATAACAAGTCTAAAATTCAGTTGATGTATTAAGGGTGGTTAAGTAATTTGAATTCAGCTCTTCGAATTAAAGTTGGTGCGTAAAAGCGCCACCTTCGAGTAGCTGCAAAATGTCATAGGCAACTTTAGTAGACCGCAAAAACAAAGACAACAAGACAATTATAATGACAAAGAGTAAAATTATTTGGCTGACAATTTCCCTCATATTCTTGGGGTTGAAATTTTAATTAGCTTTTACTCGTTTTGAGTATTTCTCGCAAAGTCGAAAAAACACAGAGAAAATTTACTATATACTGCGTCTTTGCGTCTTTGGGTCTTTGCGAGTTAAATAATTTTTAGTAAAAAGTCTTAAATTGAATTTTTATCGGATAGCAATGTTTTATTTTATTGTTTTTAGTTATGTTATGGATGAGATGAATAAATAAAGTTATCATTATTATTTAATAACAATGGAAAATCAAAGATATCAACTGCACCATCGCCATTTAAATCTGTTGACAAATAGCCTGACGAGAAATTATCATTATCATTTAACAATAATGGGAAATCAAAAATATCTACCGCTTCATCTTGATTCAAATCTCCTGAATAGAAACCGTAAACTCCCGACTCTAATTGAATCATGTTGTCGCCATAAGCTTTATTAGCAGCTGTTGTGAAATCATAAGTCAATGGCTTAGATCCAACTGTCTGTGCTGTAGCACTCCATGTTTGAATAGCATTTCTGTGTTTAACAGCAATATAGAAAGATCCGCTTGGTGCTGTACCGAAGGTAGCTGTAGCTGTTCCATCTGTATGTAATCGCGCTGTTACACTTGCAACTAAGGCACTTGTAATTGAATCTCTCAACTCAACAGTAACATCATCAACATCCGTTGTACTTGATCCAACTCCTTGGTTCGCTATAACTGGTCGCATTGAATTAGTATCTGTATCATAGTAACCTTGGATGTTTAATTTCAAGTTAACAATAGATTCACATGGGTTGATTGTCAATACTAACGTTTTAGTATCTGGACAACCGGCAGCATTAGTACTTGTTGAAGTATATGTGCCACTTGATGTATAGGTTTGTTCGTTAACCGACCAAGTGTATGTATCACAAGCTGAAACTGTTTGGCTTGAAGATGTGCTGTTATTGATTGTTAATACTAATGTCTTAGTGTCAGGACAACCAGCTGCATTTGTTCCAACAAAAGTATATGTTCCACTTGCAGTATACGTTTGTCCATTCACTGACCAAGTATACGTATCACATACTGATACTGATACTGATACTGAATGACTTGATGCTGTGCTACTGTTAATAGTTAAATTTAGTGTAATGTTTTGTGAACATCCAGCTGCATTTGTACCTTCAAAAACATAAGTTCCCGATGTGGTATAAGTTTGTCCGTTTACTGACCAGGTATATGTATCACAAGCATTTACTGTTTGGCTTGATGGTGTGCTGGCATAGATAGTCAAAACTAATGTTTTAGTGTCACATCCTGACACGGTAGTGTAAGTTCCGCTTGATGTATAGGTCTGACCATTTACTGACCAAGTATAACTATCACATGCAGAAGTTGTAGTAGTACTACTTGTAATTGGGATAATCGTTAAATTTAATGTTTTCGTATCACATCCTGTTACTGAAGTATACGTTCCAGATGTAGTATAGGTTTGACCATTCACTGACCATGTATAACTTCCACATGCACTTGCTGTTGTAGTAGTACTACTTGTAATTGGGGTAATCGTTAAATTTAATGTTTTCGTATCACATCCTGTTACTGAAGTATACGTTCCAGATGTAGTATAGGTTTGACCATTCACTGACCATGTATAACTTCCACATGCACTTGCTGTTGTAGAACTACTTGTGCTTGGTGTTATCGTTAAATTCAATGTTTTAGTATCGCAACCCGACACATAAGTATACGTTCCACTTGAAGTGTAGGTTTGTCCGTTTACTGACGATGTGTAACTATCACATGCTGAAACCGTTTGGCTAGATGATGTATTACCATTAATTGTAACTCCTAAAGTTGAACTATTTGAACATCCAGAACCATTTAAAGAGTAAGTTATTGTTGCAACTCCCACTCCTGCTCCAGTAACTAATCCAGAAGAATTTACAGAAGCTATAGCTGAATTTGAAGAAGACCATGTTCCACCAGTAGTACCATTTGTAGTTAATGCACTAGTGCCATTCAAACAGAAAGACTGTAACCCACTCAAGGTTCCAGTATTTGGCAATGATATAATAGTCACCGTAAAGGTATTGTTACTACTTACTGCGCCCGAGGTACTATTTCTAACTGTCAAAACCCCATTATAAGTTCCCGAAGTTGCACCACTTGGAACAGATAAAACAATAGGTGAAGTAGCTAATGTTGCATTTGTTACGCTAGAAAAACCTGCGCTGATAGCAGTTGAATCATAAACAATACTGTATTGATTTGGACTATTTGTAGTCGCTGTATAAGATAAATTAGCCGTTGTAATCCCTTTACATACCGAAGGATTTGCACCCAAAGTAATTGTAGGAGCTGGAGCTAAAGCGGTAACTTTCTGTCCTGAACTGTAATAAGACCAGTTTTCAGAATAAAAATAATAATCATAATTTATCGATGCAGTTACTGTATTTGTTGTAGAAGATCCAACACCTGTTGCATATATAACTGTTCCCGAACCTATAGCACTATTAAGAGCATAAGCAGTTCCGTTAGTTGGAGCAGTAGGTGTTCCATCTTTTGGATACCTAACAATCATCACATTGTAGGCTGTACTTCCTCCGGTGAATTTAGTCCATCCCAACGATGCAGTTGTTCCCGAAATACTAGCTGTACATGATGTTGGATTTCCAAGTGCATTTACCGTAACTGGAATATAATTTCCACTAGTATATACCGTATAATTATTTCCATTTTGATAAGCTACTAAATTTACATCTAATCTATAGCTTCCGGTAGCAGTACAATGAACGGAGTTAGCACCTGTATTTGGCACATATTCGTATTTTTTGTTAGATACACTTGAACAAACTCCCGAACTACTAAAAGGTAATGTTAACGCTGTTCCAAAGCTAGGAGCAGCTCCCCCAACAACATAATAACGCCATTGTAAAAAAGAACCATCATTACTCGCAGGAAAACCAAAAGTTAGCGTATTTGCTCCCATATAAAACTTATCACCTAAATAAGTTGTATATGCGGATGTATTTCCAGAGCTTAAATTTCCGGTTCCAGCTCCATCACAGGCTTGGCTATTTGTATTAAACCAAGTAGTAATCCCAGTTGTTCCTTGCAATACCGCAACTTTACCTCCAAACTGACCTTGAGCAATATTTAATGACTGATTTATGTTAAAACAGTTTACTCCATTAATAATTTTGTTAATGTAAATTCTACTAATCGGTCCAGAAGCACTTTGACCAATAACCACAATTTCTTTGTCGCCATCATTGTCAAAATCTGCTGCGCCTATATATCCGTTTTGTACTTGCTCAAAATCGTTTATAAAATTTTGGCTGAATTTTCCATTACCATTATTTAAATGTATACAAGTGTTTTGTAATTTCGAAAATGTCGCATAGCCTGCATCACCAACCAAAAGTACATCAGGTGCATTATCATTGTTGATATCCACAATGGCAACTGAACCATATTTTACGTCAGTCAAAATAGGACCCGATATTTTTTCATTTGCATAAGAGTCATAATACACATCCGTAAAATTTCCATTACCAGTGTTACGATAAAACTTTGTATACTCCCTAAATGGGTTCCTACCGTATCCACTAACTAATAAATCAAGATCTCCGTCTAAATCAAGATCTCCCCATGCAGCCGAAGCATTTGACATGGCCCTTAAACTTGTTGTAGCACCACCATTAGTAGATATGATACCATTGTTCAAACTGAATGTGTTATTGGAATTATTGATATAAAGTTCACTGATTTTACTACTAGAAGTTGCTCCACAAATAAATATATCAGCACGTCCATCTCCGGTAAAATCTCCACATTTAACTTCTCCATACTCCGTTCCTTTAATTGTTGTAGTAAGTAGTGAAAAACCGCTACCTAAATTGTTTATGTAAATTCTAGTTACAAGCACTGCGGCATTTGATTTTCCTGTTAAAACCAAGTCTCGGTAACCATCGTTATTAAAATCCGCACTATCAATTGAAGAATTTCCAAGACCCTCCAAAGAAAAATTAGCATCTGTAAAGTTTAAATTACCATTATTCTTTAAAATTTTGCTTACATAAACTCCTTGTGATGTTATTCCAGTAATAAACAAATCATTATCGAGGTCATTATCATAATCAACAGCCATAATGTCAAATAACCTAAAATTAATGAAGCTAAAAACTGACTCTGTAAATCCACCAATGCCATTATTAGTGTAGAGGTATGACTTATAAATGCCACCTTGGTTTCCACAAGCTATAATATCTTTTTTTCCATCACCATTGAAATCAGATATGACAACTGTAGGAGGGTCTGTTTGGGCAGTAGTGAAAGTTTGCATTGAATTGCAATTTGCTTCAAACCGATAAGAGGAATAATCAGGACATTCATAAAGACGTATCTTGTTTCTCTCTACATCACAAATTGCAGCATAATGTTTCCCATTATTTGAATTTATTAAATTAACGGATCTTCCAAAACTTATGCTGTAGTCAGGATTTACAATCTGATTTTGATTATCTCCATAAAATGTAATTACGGCTTCAGTATCCGGGTTTACAATGTTTCCAAGTGATGCCGAACCATAAATAAGCCATGCTGCTCCCTCAGTTGGCATAGTTCCATAATATAGAGGAGGTCTTGAAAACCCTGGACCACCTATTAACATATCATCATATCCATCATTATTAACATCTGATACAGCAATAGATTGTCCGAATTTTGCATCAGTCCAATTTGAGTTTATTGTCGGTTTAATTATGGTTTTATTTGGATAGGTTGCTGGATTGTATGTGTTGCCAGAAGAAATTGGGCCATAAGCGATATATACAATCCCTGTATTATATTGGTCTGGATATTTCCCAGCCGCCATTAACAAGTCATCAACTCCATCACCGTTAATATCACCATGTTCAAAATAGCACATTTCATCCCCTTGAAAAGGACCTTCAAAAGTACTAATATTGCTATAAGTATTATTAGTATTATAGTTTCCAGATGCGTTAGCTGAGCCAAATAATATCCAAACTTTTCCCCGTTGTCCGCTTGCCCCTGCTCCTGGCCAATATGCAGAGGAGAATACTAGATCTTCATAACCATCATTGTTAAAATTTCCTTTTCCAACATATTTTCCTATATGGTCAAATTGATTTCCTCCTGATATAATTACATTCGATTGCGTTCGGGCTTGTATAGTATTATTTACTGCAGGGCCACCAAATATTACATAAACATCACCAGGGCCAGAACCATCGCCCTCATACCAAGCGTGAGTAGCGCCAATCAAGAGGTCATCATAATTATCTCCATTCAAATCCAATGTAGCAACTTGATCTCCGAACAAATCAGAATTACCACCATCGCTACTACAGGTGATTTTAATATTTTTTATTACCTGAATAGAAACGGTTCCTGTTGTTGGAAATGACGAATTACCATAAATCACATAGGCCTCCCCATCTCCTCCTTGATTTTTGGCACCTAATAATAAGTCGTCTATCCCATCACCATTAATATCACCACTAGCAAAAGATGACCCCAAACCTAACGCACCATTTATTATTAAATTTGGGCCATTGCTAGGACTATAAGTAGTATTAACAAAATCGGGAAGATCAAAAAAAACAAACACAAGTCCACTAGTATGAGCGGCTGTAACATAATCAAGTTGGCCATTGCCGTTAAGATCTAATTGTATTATTGGATTGCCCGCCATTCCTATTTGATCATCGATCATACCTAAACTAGATATTGCCTCAATTGTACTTTTTTGATCATTCGTTAAGATATGTTTTACAGTATTTTGGCTTGAAACATTTTCAATTGCAAACAAAAAGAGAAATAAAGTGATTACAATTGTATAACTTTTTAATCCTAGTTTTTCAGAATGCAAATTTTTATTGAATTCCATAGTTTTTATATTATTTGTTGTAATTTCAGTTAACCAAGCATTTTTTTGTTTGTGTTGAGGTTTAAATTTTGGCAAAAGTAACTTTTACAATGACACCAAAATCTCCATAAAATAATTATATGTAAATTTAAAATATAAGTATGTCAATAATTGACATACCTAATTCCGGAATTCATTAATTTACATTTACAATTCATAAATTTACCCAGCAATTAATTAAAAATGAAATCACCCCAAAAATCTATAATTATCAATTTTTATTCAGCAATTACTAATTATAATGACTTTGAATTGAATTTCTATCAATTATATTTTATTTATTATGAGTTAAGCTGATGAATAACTTAATCTACCACTATTAATTTTTAATCTTATTTTATTTAAAAATATAAATAAAACATCAAATATACATTTTTAAATAACATTTTATAGAACTATAATACCCCAGTTTTGACTTCAAGTTACTTCAACTATTGTAAAGGTAATTTTATAAAAAAAACAATTAGTTTCTTACATTATGTCTTATCTTAATAACAGACCTCATGTTTTTGGTGTCGGGAAAAGGTGTCGGGTTTGTTGTCGGGTAGAACTGTTAAAAAAGGTCGAAAACCGAAAATATTATATTTTAAACAATTGATTTACAGGTGTTATTTACCTAAACTTCAATTTTCATAACCCTGATGTCGGGAGTTCAAATCTCCCTCTCGCTACAAAAAATCTTCACAGAAATGTGAGGATTTTTTTTGCAGTAAACTTACTCTAACTATTGAAATTCAATATCTTATAGAAATTTAAAAACTCAATGTGTCTGGTTTATTTTTCAAATACACAACAAAATTAAATCTGTACAACTATCTCCAGAAAACCTAAAAAAAAAGCACTTTTTTGAGACTTCCCATTAAACTTTTTTGACACTAATTTGCTCTTTTGTAAAATAAAAAAACCTCTTCGGCAGGGATTTTTTTTGTGCAATATGTATACTTAAAAAAGAAAAGTATTAAGTTAGTTTTTTAATAAGATCTTCAAGATTTAATTGAAGTTGTTCTCCTGATTGAATATTTTTTAAAGTAAAATTAGAATCCTCAATTTCTTTTACTACAAATGGAATTCCTCTACGCTCAGCATGTTTAAATTGTTTGTCAATCTTAGCTGCATCGGGATAAAATTCGGCTTTGATGTTATTATCTCGAAGTGTCGTAATGGCTTTCATGGCCTCAAAGGCATGACTCTCATCAAAATTTAAAAACATCACTTTTGTAGCTATTGTAACGGTTTTCGGGAATAAATTCAATTCTTCCAGCACCAAATAAATTCTGTCTAAACCAAACGAAATTCCAACACCACTCATGGCTGTCAAACCAAAAATCCCGGTCAAATCATCATACCTTCCGCCACCGCCAATAGAACCTATAGCCACTTCTTTTGGGGCAGTAACTTCAAAAATAGCACCGGTATAATAATTTAAACCACGTGCTAAAGTCACATCTAAATCTAAAATCGATTTTTGCAAACCAAGTTTAGTAACGTTTTCACAAATGAATCGCAGTTCTTCAACACCTGTTTTCCCTTCTTCAGATGAAGAAAGCAAAGTTGATAATTTTTCTAATTTTTCTTGAATCGTTCCAGTAAAGTTGAACAAAGGCTGCACTTTTATTAAAGCTATTTCTGAAATCCCTTTTTCGAGCATTTCTTTTTTAACACCATCCTCTCCTATTTTGTCGAGCTTGTCCAAAGCAACCGTAAAATCAATCAGTTTATCTGAAGCGCCTATTACCTCAGCAATTCCGGATAAAATTTTTCTGTTGTTGATTTTGATAGTAACACCATTCAAACCTAATTCAGCAAAAACCGAATCGTACAATTGCACCAATTCTACTTCCTGCCACAACGATTTGGAACCAACAACATCGGCATCACATTGATAAAACTCTCTGAATCTTCCTTTTTGTGGTCGGTCTGCACGCCAAACTGGCTGGATTTGATAACGCTTAAACGGAAACTCGATCTCGCTTTGATGTTGCACTACGTATCTGGCAAATGGCACAGTTAAGTCATACCGCAAGGCTTTTTCTGAGATTTTGCCAGTTAGTTGTTTGTAGTTTATGGTTTGTAGTTGTTCCGATGGAACTTTATCCAAATAATCTCCCGAATTCAATATCTTAAAAATCAAACGGTCTCCCTCTTCCCCATATTTTCCCATAAGCGTATCCGAGTTTTCAAACGAAGGTGTTTCAATTGGTTGATAACCAAATTTCTCGAAATGATTTCGCATGATAGAAATAATATAATTACGCTTAGCAACCTCTACCGGTGAAAAATCTCTTGTGCCTTTTGGAATACTTGGTTTTGATGCCATTGTTTAATTAAGGATTTAGGAATAAGGATTTAGGAATTGGTAATTTAGAAATCCTAATTCCTGATTTCCAAATCCTAAATTGTCTTGCAAATATCAATATTTTATGTCTGAATAGAAATTTTCTTGTAACAAAAACTTTATCTTAGTGTCAAATTTGAGATATGTTTGGAATAGATCTATTTAGAGAAAATGTAAAAATTGCGTTGGGTTCCATACGAACGCAGTTACTTCGTACCATTCTGACCATTATTATCATCACCATTGGAATTACTGCTTTGGTTGGGATTTTAACAGTGGTTGCTGCTTTCGAGAACAATTTGAATTCCACTTTTGCCTCAATGGGTTCCAATACCTTCAACATAAATCAATACAAAACACAACTAAGAGGAAATGGTGGTATTAATAAAATTGAAAAAATAAATCCCATTATTACTTATCCCGAAGCTAAAGCATTTAAAGAAAAATATAGCTATCCATTAACGCAAACCTCGCTTTCTTTTATTGCAACTTCGTCAGCGGAAGTTAAATTTGAAAATCAAAAAACAGATCCCGAGATTTCGGTGTTAGGTATTGATGAGTATTTTTTAGCCAACTCGGGTTTGGAAGTTACTCAAGGTAGAAATTTCAATCCTTTTGACATTTCAAATAATGTTTATTACTGCATAGTAGGTTCTGATTTTGTTTCTAAAGGATTGCTGAAAGATGTAAATCCTATTGGGAAAATAATTTCCATTCGTGGTGCTAAATTTAAAGTTATTGGCGTTTTAAAAGAAAAAGGATCTACTTTTGGCAACAGTCAAGATTTGAGGATTATGATCCCTATTCAAGTTGCACGCTCATTATTTTCGGCTCCCAATATCAATTACTCGTTGAGTACCATGATTCAAAAAACAGAATTGCTCGATGATGCTATAGATAATGCCATTTTTACGATGCGAAAAATCAAAAAATTGAATCCAGTGGAAGAAGATAATTTTGGTGTTTCTAGAAGCGATGATTTAGTTAATAGAATTGCCAGTATTACTGGTTTTTTAGGCGTTTCCGCATGGTTAATCGGAATTATTACCATTCTAGGTTCGTCTATCGCATTGATGAATATTATGATTGTTTCAGTAACCGAAAGAACTCGTGAAATTGGCGTTAGAAAAGCACTTGGGGCCAAGAAAAGTGCTATTGCTTTTCAGTTTTTCATTGAAACTATAACCGTCGGACAAATTGGCGGCATATTCGGTATACTATTCGGAATTTTAGTTGGTTACGGAATTTCATCCCTTCTTAACTTGGCTTTTGTAACCCCATGGCAAGCCATCTTTGCTGCCTTTGCTACTAGTTTTTTTGTCGGTTTAGTTTCGGGGTTATATCCAGCAATAAAAGCATCACAGCTTGATCCGATAGAAGCGTTGCGCTATGAGTAGTTAGTATTCAGCGTTCAGTCGCAGTATTCAGTTAGTATCCGTAACCCTATTCCAATAGACAAACAGACGAAGTAATCTCTTTTTTCTCTGTGCATCCCTGCCTGCCGGCAGGCAGGTCTGTAAAACAAAAACCTTTAATCATTATTTCTCACAACTAATCATCCTGTCATTCCCATAAATGTCTTTTATCAACTTTACATCTTTAAATCCAAAACTTTCAACTAATTCAACCGTTTCATTTCCCAAATACTGATTGATTTCAAAATACAATTTACCATTCGGATTAAGATTTTTATTTGCCAGTTCAGCTATTTTTCGATAAAAAAGTAAGGGATCAATGTCGTCTACAAATAAAGCCAAATGCGGTTCATACTCTAATACGTTCGGTTTAATTTCGGATTTTTCTATATTTCGAACATAAGGTGGATTGGAAACAATTATATCAAATTGTTTATCCAACCCTGCGACTGCGCTCAGGGTGACAACATCGAGTATGTTTGTTGATATAAAATCTATAGCAACTTTATTCAATTCAGCATTTTTTTTGGCTACAGCCAAAGCTTTCTCCGAAACATCAATCGCAAAGACTGCTGCATTTGGAATGTTTTTGGCCAATGAAATAGCTATGCAACCACTGCCTGTCCCAATATCAAGAATTTTTAAGCCCGAACCCGAAACACTTGACTCGAAACTTTTAATAATCAACTCCACTAATTCTTCTGTTTCCGGTCTTGGAATTAAGGTATTTTCATTTACCAAAAACGACAAACCATAAAACGTTGTTTCACCCAAAATGTATTGAATCGGTCTTTGCTTTTTTAACTCTGAAACTATATTTTTCCATTGCTTCAAATGAGCGCCATCCATTACCTTTTGGGGATTTAAAGCCAAATCAATTCTCTTTAAACCATGTAGTTTCTCTAATATAATATAGAAAAAACTTTCGATTTCCTGTTCCTCGTACAAAGAAGAAAGCTCCTGAAGAAAAGTGGTTTTGTAATTTTTAAGTAGCATTTGGATTTTAGAATTTATGTGTTGGAATTTAAACTTTTTATCAGCCAAACCGGACAATTAGTGTGGCCTGTGCTTCCCATTGGTTCACTAAGATATTTAAAACCTGCTTTTTTGTATAAATGTTGCGCCGCTAGCATTTCGGGTAAAGTTTCAAGATAACACTTTTCATAACCCAGCTTGATTCCTTCTTGCAAACAAATTTGTATCATTTTAAAACCAATTCCTTTACCTCTAACCTCCTCTAGAAAATACATTTTTTGTAATTCGCAGATGTTTTCCGTTGAACTTTCTAATTGCGAAATGCCAGCGCCACCAATTATTTTTCCTTCATTTTCAACTACAAAATAAGTTGCCCTAGGTTTATCATATGCTTCAAACATAAAATCTAATTGTATGTCCGCAAATGCAGTTCCCGTCTTTGGAAAATTATCCGAAATAAAAACATCCCGAATAACCGCTGCAATTTGTTGGTTATCTTCCTTTTTGATTTCTCTTATTACGATGCCATTCATTCTAAAAGTAATGTCTTATTTTTGTGAGGTGAATATACATCAAAAATATATAAAACGCTGCATCCAATTGGCCAAAAATGGCTTGGGAACTACCTATCCAAATCCAATGGTTGGCAGTGTTATTGTTTATAATGATCAAATTATTGGCGAAGGTTGGCACCGAAAATCAGGCGAACCACATGCCGAGGTATATGCCATAAACTCTGTAAAAGATAAATCATTATTAGCAAAAGCAACTATCTATGTATCGCTTGAACCATGCAGCCATTTTGGAAAAACTCCTCCTTGTTGTGATTTAATTATCAAACATAAAATCCCAAATGTTGTAGTTGGAACGATTGACCCAAACAGCAAAGTTGCTGGAACTGGAATTCAAAGATTAATAGAAAGCGGTGCGAATGTTACCTTTGGTGTTTTAGAAAAGGAATGCCATGAATTGAACAAACGCTTTTTTGCGTTTCATCAAAAAAAACGACCATACATTATACTGAAATGGGCAGAAAGTCAGGACGGATTTATAGCGCCATTAACTAAAGAAAAAATAGAACCCTTTTGGATTTCTAATGAGTTTTCGAGACAATTGGTTCACAAATGGCGAACTGAAGAACAAGCCATTTTGGTAGGAACCAAAACAGTATTAGATGACAATCCAAAATTAGATGTCCGTGATTGGAAAGGTGAAAACCCGATACGAATTGTTTTAGACAGAACCGGGAAAATACCAAATGACTTTTTTATAAAGGATGGAAAAACAAAAACCATAATCATAACCGAGCAAGAAAATGTAACATCTAGCGAAAATTGTATTTATGAAAATGCTATCTTTGATACTAAGCTAACTAGAACAATTGCCAATATTTTATATAAATATGGCATTCAATCAATAGTAGTAGAAGGCGGAAGACAAACGCTTCAAAGTTTTATAGAAGATAATCTTTGGGATGAAGCTAGAGTTTTTATTGGAAACATTCATTTGAAGAGTGGTTTAAAAGCACCTCTAATAAATGGAAATTTTCAAACAAAAAACATAATAGACGACCAACTTAAACTTTTTTACAATTATGATTAACGCTATAATTTTCGATTTTGGTGATGTTTTTATTAATCTAAATAAAGAACATTCTATTGAAGAGTTCAAAAAATTAGGATTGGATGGTCCAAATGAAGATTTGTTAGCACATAATGACTTGTTCGAAAAAGGGAAAATAGACGAACTGCAGTTCATAAATTCCTTTTCAAAATACATTCCTAATGCCAGTATTGAAGAAATTGTAAAAGCTTGGAATTCAATAATTGGCGAATTTCCATTGGAGAGATTAGAGTTTTTACAAATGCTATCTTCCAAATATCGTTTGTTTTTATTGACAAATACTGACTCCATTCATATAGATCGTTTTGAACATAAAGTAGGAATGTCTTTTTACAGTGATTTTTATCGTTGCTTTGAAAAGGTATATTACTCTTATGAAATGGGCATGCGAAAACCTGATACAGAAATTTTCAATACCATTATTCACAATCATGATTTATCACCAAAAAGAACTTTGTTTGTTGATGATAAAAAAGTTAATACAGATGCGGCCGCATCGCTAGGATTACACGTTTGGAATTTAAAAGTTGGCGAAGAAGATGTTGTCGAATTGTTTGACCAAAAGCATCTGCCCTTATAGTTTTGGAAATAAAAGACACTTTTAAAACCATTGCCTCACCTTCAACGGAAATTCTATTTAAAGAAAAAAACAGTAAGTTTTTTGGCTATGCTTTTCCTGTAACTACAGAAGATGAAATCAAATTGCATTTAGACAAATTACGCAAAAAACATTTTGGCGCTGGTCACTTTTGTTATGCTTTTCAACTGGGTACAGAAACTCTCTTTTTTCGAGTCAATGACGATGGTGAGCCAAGCAATTCAGCTGGAATGCCAATTTATGGACAAATTCAATCTTTTGGTTTAACCAATGTTTTAGTAGTTGTTGTACGTTTCTTTGGAGGAGTAAAATTGGGTGTAGGCGGATTAATTTCTGCTTATAAAACAGCAGCTCAAATGGCTTTAGAAGAATCCGTAATCCTTGAAAAAACAATAGATATTCATTTTGAAATTTCCTTTGATTATAAAAACATGAATAAAGTAATGCGCATCATTAAAGAGAAAAACCTTGAAATCATTTCACAACAAATGAAAGAAAGTTGCCAAATAATAATAGCAACTCGAAAAAAAAATGCCGAAATAATTTTCGACATTTTTTTTAATTTATTTGAGATTGAAATTAAAAAAATTTAATCATTCATAATATCCAAAATATATTGTGGAGGCGCTATAGGTTTTCCTAAATTTATATCCACAAAAACCAACAAAAAATAAGCAGTTGTTAACAAATCACCATTTTCATTACGAATTTCACAATCAAATTCTATCTTCACAGACGACTGACTTTTTAACTTGGTTATCACTGTAAGTAAATCATCATAACGTGCTGGTTTTTTGTAATTTATTGTCATCGATACAATTGGAAGTGCTATTCCGTTTTCTTCTAATGACTTATACGAAATCCCTTTGTTTCTAAGCCATTCCACGCGACCCATTTCAAAATAGGGCATATAATTGCCATGATAAACAACACTCATTTGATCTGTTTCAGAGTAGCGTACTCTAATTTGTATTTGATGTTCTTTCATCCGATTTTTTTGCTTTTAATCTAAAATCTATTTTTTCTTTACAACAATATTATTAAAAAATCAAGGGCATTATAATTTTTTTTAACAAATTTTATTCACATATTTGCTATCCCAAAATATATTATAACATTCGTTATTTTTTTGAGTTAAAACCTAATAAATAAATACTTTAATTTTAAACCAAATATGAGCAAAACTGCGCAATCGGTGTGGGAAAACTGTCTGTTATTTATAAAAGACAATATTCAAGAGCAAGCATTTAAAACTTGGTTTGAACCGATTAAATCAGTTGAACTAACTGATAACGCTTTATACATTCAAGTTCCTAGCAAATTCTTTTATGAATGGTTAGAAGAACATTATGTGAAATTATTAAAAGTAGCGTTAACTAAAGAACTTGGAAAAAATGCAAAGTTACTTTATAAAATTAAAATGGAGAACACTTATGGGAATAAACAACCATTTACTGAACAACTTCCAAGTGCTCACCGCAGTCCAATAAAATCTCAAGATGTTGATGCTCCTTTTAAAAATCTAAATCCAGAGTTAAAAAATCCTTTTGTAATTCCTGGAATTAGAAACTTAAAAATTGAGTCGCAACTTAATCCAAATTATAGTTTTGACAATTTCCTTGAAGGTGATTCCAATAGACTAGCGCGTTCTGCTGGTATGGCTGTAGCCAACAAACCAGGCGGAACATCATTCAATCCATTATTAATATTTGGTGGTGTTGGGTTAGGAAAAACACATTTAGCACATGCTATCGGTGTTGAAATCAAAGACAAATATCCTGAAAAAACAGTATTATATATTTCGGCAGAAGTTTTCACCCAACAATATATTGACTCCGTTAAGAAAAATAATAGAAACGATTTTATTCATTTTTATCAATTGATAGATGTTTTGATAATTGATGATGTTCAATTCCTTTCAGGGAAAACAGGAACTCAAGATGTATTCTTTCATATTTTCAATTACTTACACCAAAATGGCAAACAAGTAATTCTTACTTCAGATAAAGCACCTGTTGACATGCAAGATATCGAACAACGTTTGTTGTCACGTTTCAAGTGGGGCTTGTCTGCCGAATTGCACCAACCGGATTACGAAACTAGAATTTCTATATTAAAAAATATTTTGTACAGAGACGGCGTTGAAATGCCTGATGAAATATTAGAGTATGTAGCTAGAAACATCAAGTCAAATGTTCGTGAATTAGAAGGCGCTATCATTTCGTTGATTGCTCAATCTTCTTTCAATAAGAAAGAAGTGACTTTAGATTTAGCTAAAAATGTAGTTGAGAAATTTGTTAAAAATGTAAAACGTGAAATCTCGATTGAATATATTCAAAAAGTAGTTTCTGATTATTTTCAGTTAGATCTTGATACTCTCCAATCTAAAACCAGAAAGCGTCACGTTGTTCAAGCTCGACAATTAGCTATGTTCTTTGCTAAGAAATTTACAAAATCTTCTTTGGCAAATATTGGTTCTCAAATTGGAGATAGAGACCACGCAACCGTTCTTCACGCCTGTAAAACAGTTGATAACTTAGTTTCAACTGACAAGCAGTTCAAAAAATTTGTAGAAGATATTCATAAAAAATTATCGCTATAATTCCTTTTTGAGTAAGTTTGCGCTTTAGAATCAAATTATGCCCGTTAAAATTTTGATGGTTTGTTTAGGAAATATTTGCCGATCTCCTTTGGCAGAAGGGCTTCTTGCTGCTAAACTTCCCAAAGATAAATTTATCGTTGACTCTGCTGGAACTGGAAATTACCACATTGGTAAACAACCTGATCAACGTTCTGTATTGACAGCTCAAAAAAATGGATTAGACATTTCCAATCAAAAAGCTAGACAATTTACTTCTAGAGATTTTGATGATTTTGATTATATCTACGTAATGGATAATTCTAATTATGATGATGTAATTGAATTAGCAAAAAAAGAAGAACACAAACAAAAAGTTCAGCTAATTCTGGATTATTTATTTCCTGGGGATAATGTAGATGTTCCTGATCCGTATTACGGATTGCAAAATGGTTTTGATATGGTTTATGAAATGCTTGACGAAACCTGTACTATTTTAGCCCAAAAACTAATAGAGAAACATTCATGAAATGCCTTAGCATTACATCTGACAGATAAAAAATAATAAAAAAGTGCAGATGAAACCTATAAATTTAAAAGGCAAACTTTATTTAATCCCAACTACTTTGGGAGAGATGAATCCCCATGATGTTTTACCTCAAACCGTAAAAAGAGCTATAGATTTTATTGACGACTATATTGTTGAAAATGAAAAAACAGCTCGAAAATTTATTAAATCCATACATCCTGAAAAAGTTCAAAACAGTTTAAGAATTTCTTCACTAAACAAACGCACTGAAGTTTCAGAATACAAAGCGATGATTGCTCCATGCCTGAATGGGATAAATGTTGGTTTAATGAGCGAAGCCGGTTGTCCCGGAGTTGCCGATCCCGGAGCCGTAATTGTAAAAATAGCTCACGAGAACGGGATACAAGTTGTGCCTTTGGTTGGACCATCTTCTATCCTATTGGCAATGATGGGTTCCGGAATGAACGGTCAGAGTTTTGCCTTCAACGGCTATCTTCCAATTGATAAAGGCGATAAAAAAGCAGCATTAAAAACCTTTGAAAACCTATCGAGTTCAAAAAATCAATCACAAATTTTTATTGAAACGCCTTATCGAAATAATAAGTTATTAGAAGATTTACTGCAAATTTTACAAGCCAATACACATCTTTGTATTGCAACTGATATTACATTGCCGACTGAATTTATCAAAACCTTTCGTGTGGCTGACTGGAAAAAAATAAAGGTTGACCTGCACAACAGACCAACCATTTTTATTATTCACAAAACGTAAATTAGTTTACTTTAGCGTTTTTGACAGCTTGGATTCCGGCGGTATCATATCCCCCAAAATCTTTCATATAGGTTTTAACAGAAGTTCCATAATCGTCTTTACATTTTTTCTCGCCATTCGAATTCAAAAATCGTTTTACTGATCCTGGACCTCCTAAATGTGCTGCCGCTAAAATTCCTGATTCTGTTATTTTAATACCATCGACAATTTTACCTTCAAAATAATTGATATAATCCTTAAGTTTAAATTTGTTTTTAGAAAGTAAGGCTACAAAAGCTTTTTCCTGAAGTCTTGGATTATTTATAAAACCAATGCTATCATTAATACCTATAGACTTCAAAGTTTCAATTCCGAATTGGTATTTTCCCATATAACCTAAAGAATTGATTTTGCCATATTTCCCTTGTGATTCTTTATGGGCCAACGCTTCTTTAAAGCCAATAAAATATCTTCCTGTAAATGGGACTTTTAATTTAAAATAATCGATGCTGTTTTGAGAAGGAAAAACATAAGATTGTTGTTCATTTTCATCAGCAAATAAGTACTTGCTGATTTGGGAATTGTAAGGTTTAAAACCAGAGCTTATGAAAGCTACAGTTAGTAGAATTGTTGTGTAGAATATTCCTTTTTTTATCATTAATTGTTTTTTCTCAAGCGCTGTCACCGACTTGATATTTCGGAGGCGCAATATACAACTAAATTTATAAAATTGAATACCAAGTAGTTAAAAATAAAGAAAGTGAAATTTTGTTCCGCCTGAACCCTTGATTTCAAAAGTTGGAGCCGGAATTTTAATCGAATTAAAAACTGTTAAAAGTGTCTTAACAAAATGCGATTTGGTTTCTATTTTAGTGAGATCAACGTCAAGCGAGAGGTAAAATTGACGATATCTTTTACTTTCCGGAAGAAAAATAGCATTAACAAACTCATCACTACCAGTAATCATTCCTTCTGCTCCATAACCAACTGCAACATTCAACCATTTAGGAATTCTAGATGATTTTGCAAATGAAAAAATATTGGCAGACAACCAATAAGTTTGACCATTATAGTCTTTAAGAATTTGTTCGGGAACAGAACTTCCTAAAATATTTGGCCTTGCAGAAGCGTAAGGCGTGGTGTGAAAAGAAAATTTTGGTACAATTCGCTGTTCCTGCCAAAGTAATTCTTGTGAAACATATAAAGCCGTTCCTGAAACATTAGCCGCAATATCGCCCCAAGAAGCACCCCAATTTTCCGAATAACCATCAAAAACTTCAACCGCAGTCAAAAAAGCTAATCCCAAAGTGGAACCATAAATTAGTCGACTATTTCGGCTTGCACCTGACCATTTCAATGCATTGGCACCAAAATATCCTAAATGATAAGATGAAAAAATATGACCCGCTTTATCCATTTGAAGCCATTCGGCATTGTCATTTATAAAATGAAAATTAGAACGAGGATAATCGGCATACCAAATTTGATTCAAACCAATCAACGTTGCTGAACCTATAGCGACTTCTGAAATAACAAGTGTTTTGAGACGCTTCTTGTTTAAAGTATCCGAAGGCTTTAGAAAATTTTCAACAGCATTTTGAGCGACGGTAATTTGGGAACACCAAAAAAACAAAAGTATAACTAGGCGCTTGTCTACTTTCAAAATTATCTATTTGTTCCTTGTTTGTTCATCCAATCAGCGTATTTCTTAGCATTAACTTGATGTTGCTCATAAGTAGAAGCAAAAACATGATAGCCAAATTTTTCAACGTTTGCGCAGAAATAAATATAATCGTGTTTCTCAGCATTCAAAACAGCATCAATCGCATCAACGTCGGGCATCGCTATTGGCCCTGGAGGCAAACCAATATTTTTATACGTATTGTAAGGTGAATTGATAAACAAATCGTTGTATAAAACTCTTTTTATGATTTGGTCAAAATCATTGTCACGCAATTTCAAAGCATAAATCACTGTTGGGTCAGCCTGCAAAGGCATTCCCTGAATTAATCTATTAAGATAAACGCCGGCAATTATAGGTCGCTCGCTTTTCTTTACCGATTCTTTATGCACAATAGATGCTACAGTAATCACTTGAACTGGAGATAAATCCAAAGCTGCAGCTTTTTTTACTCGGTCGTTTGTCCAAAACCTATTGTATTCTTCCAGCATTTTATTTCTGAATTTTTCTGCAGTAATATTCCAATACACTTCATACGTATTTGGTAAAAACATGGCAAAAACATTGTCTTTGGTAAAACCGTTTTTTTGCAGAAAAGTACTGTCCCTGAAAGTAGCTAAGAGTTTTTTTTGGTCGGGTTCTATTTGAGAACTCAAGCGTTCGCACAGATTTTCCAAGCGCTCCTGATTGTTAAATGCCAATTTTACCGGAACGTTTCTTCGCATGGCGGACACCAATTGAATAGTACTCATTCCTTTCTTTAACAAAAATCGTCCTGCTTTTATATTTTCTGGATACGAACGGCATTTAGCGATAAATTCAAAATCATTCATATTTTTTAGCAATGGTGAAAGGATTTTTTCAACATCCTGATAGTTGGAACCTGTTGGAATTTGTACATATATTTCGTCATTTTCAAAATTCGTATCCGAAGTGAAAAACTTGATATAAATTACCGTCACAAAAACAAGGAAAACAATTCCTAAAATCTTGATAATTTTATTTCTATTCAAAACCATTTATTTTTTAATTAATTGATAAACTGCTTCATCATGAAAAGCATTGTTGGTAAAATTCCAGTCCCTTTTAACGCCAATTTTTTCAAATCCAAATGTAGTAAAAAGCGATTCACTTGCTTTATTTTCAGTTCCGATATTTGCATACAACTGATGTAGCTGCAATTGCTCAAAAGCATAATTAATTACCAAACTTAAAGCTTGCTTTCCAAAACCATTATTTCTATTGACATCATTTTGAATTATTATTCCAATTCCTGCCCGTTTATTTTTGGGATCAAAGTCAAATAAGTCGATTAATCCGATAGCTTCAGAATTCCCTTTTTTACAAATGACCAATCGCAATTGTTTGGCTTCATAAATATCCTGATGGGCATTTTCGAGGTATTGCCGAATAAGAAATTTGCTATATGGCGTAATAGTATTACTGACTTCCCAAATGTTTTCATCGTTTTCTATGACATAGATAAACTCTAAATCTTCGGGTTCGAGTGCGCGTAAATAGATAGTATTTCCATGTAGTGTCATAAAAAATTATAAATTAATTTCTCCTTGAAAAACAAAAGTTGCAGGACCTTTCAGTAAAACGTTAGTGTAGACACTTCCTCCTTTTGTAAAGGAAACTTCCAGTTTTCCGCCTTCAACATCTAATTTTATATAATTTGAAGTTGTTTTACCAATTGCATACATAGCAATAGCTGTAGCTGTAGCACCGGTTCCACACGAAAAAGTCTCATCTTCAACTCCACGTTCATAGGTTCGTAAACGAAAATGATTATCTGACAGTTGTTTTACAAAATTAACATTGCTTCCGGCTTTACCATACAAATCTGAATAACGGATTTTGGCGCCATTTTTTTTTACATCATAATTATCTAAGTCATCTACCAGCATTACATGATGAGGAGAACCGGTATTCAGGAAAACATAATCGTCTTGAATTTTTACTTCATCAACATCTTTCATTTCCAAAGAAATGATTTCGTTATCTAAAACATACGCATGATGTAAACCATCGGTTGCCAGAAATGTAGTTTGGTCATCAATAAGATTCAAACTTTTAGCGAAGGCTACAATGCAACGACCACCATTGCCACACATTGAACTTTGATTGCCATCCGAATTGTAATAAACCATTCGAAAATCGGTTTCTATATCATTTTCTAATAATATCAATCCGTCAGCGCCAATTCCGAAACGTCGGTCGCACAATTTTTCGATGAGTTTAATGTCGTTTTTTGGGAAGTTGTTTTGACGATTATCAATAAAGATAAAATCATTTCCTGTTCCTTCGTATTTATAAAAAGTGTATTGCATAGCGAGGTTTACTTCAACAAATATAACAAATATTAAGATTAACTTAAAAATTGTTAAACGACCGTTAAACTGATATTTCGAAAAATAGAAATTTATAATTTTACGTTCAAATAATTTAAAATGTTAATGACTATGAAATGAGCATAACCAAAAATTTGTCTAAAAATAAGAGGCTGTTATGCGAATTACATATTACCAATTAAAAACAAAAATTATAGACATATGAAACGATTATCAAGTTTATTTTTTATTTCTTTATTAAGTGGCGCGACCACACTTGGTGCTTACAAATTATTTATTGAAGGAAAAAACAATCGCAATTCGATTGTGACTATGGCATCTAACAATTATGCTAAAAATGTAGGTTTATCTGGTGAAGCGATTGATTTTACTGCAGCTGCAGAAAATACAGTTCACACCGTTGTTCACGTTAAAAATGTTTCGGTAAGAACCGTTTATAATCCGATGATGCAATGGTTTTACGGAACTAATGGCGGACAACAACAAGAACAGATCGGAACAGGTTCTGGTGTTATTATTTCAGAAGACGGTTATATTGTAACCAATAATCATGTAATAAAAGATGCTACAGAACTTGAAGTAACTCTAAACAATAATAAATCATACAAAGCAAAACTAATAGGAACCGATTCAAAAATGGATATTGCGTTGTTAAAAATAAATGCAGACGAGAAATTAGCCTATTCTACATTTGCTGATTCTGATCAGGTGAAAGTTGGCGAATGGGTTTTGGCCGTCGGGAATCCATATAATCTGAATTCGACTGTGACTGCCGGAATTGTTTCGGCAAAAGCCAGAAATTTAGAAGATAATGGCATTCAGTCATTTATACAAACTGATGCAGCAGTAAATCCAGGAAATTCTGGTGGTGCATTGGTTAACACCCGAGGCGAATTGATTGGAATTAATACGATGATTTCATCCCCAACAGGAAGTTATGCTGGATATTCATTCGCAATTCCATCAAACATTACCCGAAAAATCATTGAAGACATTATGGAATTTGGCAACGTACAACGAGGGATTCTTGGAATTGAAGGCGGCGAATTAAATAGCAAAGCTTCTAAAGAATTAGGCGTTAATGAAACCGAAGGTTTCTACATCAATAAAGTAACAAAAAATTCAGGTGCCGAAAAAGCAGGCCTACAAAAAGGTGATATTATAAAAAAACTAGACAGTCAAAATATTAATACTTACGCCGAACTTTCTGGATATATCAGTACCAAAAGGCCAAATGATAAAGTGCAAGTAACTTTCGTTCGAGATGGAGAAACTAAAACGGTACCAGTTACTTTAATCAAAAATGAATTAGTTACCACCGAATTTAAAGGATTAGAATTGGAAAACATTGAAGCTGCTGATAAAAAGAAATTCAGAATTGATTATGGTGTCCGAATTAAAGAAATCAATAACGAAAATCTGAAACCTTATTATGACCAATTAAAAGGCGGCATTATTCTTTCTGTGGATAATGTAAAAGCTACGGATGTAGAAACCATTTCCAAGATTTTAAATAAAAAAGACGAAAATCAAAATATAAGTATTCAAATGCTTAACAGAATTGGGCAAGTCATTCAAGTAATTTTATAAGGTTAATAGGTTAATTTAGTTTAAAACCAGTTCAAAATTTGGACTGGTTTTTTTGTTTATAAAAAAATTACGAAATCGTTTTCGTAAAAGACTTCTATTTTATACTTTTGCTCAAAATTATTAAGATTCCGAAATAAATTCGGGGTAGACAATACAACTAAAACTTTTTTATTTTTATGGACAATAACAAGTTATACGAGAAGGAATTATCTTTTCAGGCTGACAGACGCAAAGCTGCCGTTGAATTAATTAAAATTATCAGCGATTTGTGGTATGACAAATCAATAGAATTGGTTCTTTTTAGAAATCAATTAATTGATAGAAATGTGAGTGATATTATCAACTTTCACGAATATGCCGGTGAGTTTGTCCAAAAACCAATCAATATCTTTGATTCTGTTGAAATAGCCCGCTCTATTCAAAATTTAGACTTACCTCCATCCCGAATTGACATTGGGAAATTAACCTATGAATTTCATCTTGAAGACAATAAATATAATGACAGTCGTGCCTTTGTTATTGATAAATTAAAAAATGCAAAAGATTTTAAAAACTTAAAACCAAAAGATGTAGTCTTGTATGGCTTTGGTAGAATTGGTCGTTTGTTAGCTCGTGAAATGATGAGTAAAATGGGTAAAGGAGAACAACTTCGTCTTCGCGCTATTGTAACCCGTGATAGAAATGACGCTTCTTCTTTAGAAAAAAGAGCTTCATTGTTGCGTTATGACTCTGTTCATGGAGATTTTCATGGTTCAGTTCAGGCCGATGCTAAAAACAACGTGTTAATCATTAACGGAACAACAGTTCATGTTATTACAGCCAATTCACCCGAAGAAATTGATTATACTCAATTTGGAATCGAAGATGCCTTAGTAATTGATAATACTGGTGCATTTACAACCGAGGAACAATTGAAACGCCATTTGTCTTCAAAAGGAGTTAGCAAAGTTTTATTGACTGCACCGGGTAAAGGTGTTCCGAATATTGTTTATGGAGTAAATCATACCGATTATAACCCAGAGAATGTAGACATTTTTTCTGCCGCCTCTTGTACAACCAATGCTATAACTCCGGTATTGAAAGTAGTTGAAGATACGCTTGGTGTTGTAAAAGGTCATATTGAAACTATACACGCCTACACTAATGATCAAAACTTGGTGGACAATATGCATAAAAAATACCGCCGTGGTCGTGCAGCTGCCTTGAATATGGTAATTACTGAAACTGGGGCCGGAACTGCTGTTGCCAAAGCATTGCCTAGTTTAGCAGGAAAATTAACTTCTAATGCCATCCGTGTACCTGTTCCAAATGGTTCTTTGGTAGTTATGAATTTAGAGGTTAGCCAAGAAACTTCTGTTGAAGAAGTGAATAAAATCATGAAAAAATATGCTCTTGAAGGAGAATTGATTGAACAAATCAGGTATTCGTTGAATAACGAATTGGTTTCTTCAGATATTGTTGGAACAGCTCAACCCTCAATTTATGATAGCAATGCTACAATTGTTTCTGGAGATGGAAAAAATATAGTGCT
Source organism: Flavobacteriaceae bacterium (assembly GCA_947456955.1). Classification (GTDB taxonomy): domain Bacteria; phylum Bacteroidota; class Bacteroidia; order Flavobacteriales; family Flavobacteriaceae; genus Flavobacterium. The sequence continues at coordinate 45,500 of CANGTQ010000013.1, forward strand.
CTATGTTTGGTATGATAATGAATATGGATACAGCCATCAGGTAATTCGTTTGTCAAAATATATAGCAAAAGTCAGACGCTATACTTATTATTAGTAGATAATTAATTCAGTAGAGTAAAATCCGTTTGGTTTGTTTAAAGCTAAACGGATTTTTTAGCATTTAAACAATGTTTAAATAATAATAATTCCGTTTTATATTATATAATCATTGTTTTCCGTACCTAATATTACCCAAAGTGACTTACAACACATTAAAAAAGCTTTTTTTGTTTGCTTATCATGAGCTGTTTTGCCTTCAATGAAAGAATTAAATCAAATCTAAACAAAATGAGTCCGATAAAATATCGAACTCATTATTATCAAAATTAATTTTAAATTTGTCTAAACTTTAAGGTGCAGTCAACTACTGTTGAGCAGTTTTTTTTATAAATCTAGATGAAAAAATTAAGCTTTTCCGGCAGCAATCAAGTTCAATGCAGAACCAGCTACATACCAGCCAATTTGACTATCGTTATAGGTGTGATTTGCCAAAATAACATCTTTTGAACCATCAGCATGAACAAATTCTAAAGACAACGGTTTACCTGAAGCAAATTCGGTTAAGTCTAAGAAATTAATAGTGTCGTTCTCCTGAATTTTATCATAATCCGCTTCGTTAGCAAATGTCAATGCTAACATTCCTTGTTTCTTCAAATTTGTTTCGTGTATACGCGCAAATGATTTTACCAAAACTGCTTTAACTCCCAAAAATCTTGGTTCCATAGCGGCATGCTCTCTGGAGGAACCTTCGCCATAGTTGTGGTCACCTACTACAATTGTTGGAACTCCAGCCGCTTTGTAAGCTCTTTGAACAGCAGGAACTGAATCGTATGAACCTGTTAATTGGTTTTTAACTTTATTAGCTTCTTGGTTAAAAGCATTCACTGCGCCAATCAACATATTATTAGAAATATTATCTAAATGGCCGCGGAAACGTAACCAAGGTCCAGCCATTGAGATATGATCCGTAGTACATTTTCCAAAAGCTTTGATAAGTAATTTTGCTCCTGTGATATTTTTACCATCCCAGGCATCAAAAGGCGCTAGCAATTGCAATCTATCCGAAGTTGGAGAAACTGCAACCTGAACACTACTTCCGTCAGCGGCCGGTGCTTGAAAACCTGCATCTTCTACATCAAACCCTCTTTTTGGCAATTCATCCCCGTGAGGTGGATTCAATTTTACTTCTTCCCCTTTATCATTCAATAAAGTATCTGTAATTGGATTAAACGTTAAATCTCCCGAAATGGCTAAAGCGGCAACCATTTCCGGTGACGTTACAAAAGCATGAGTATTTGGATTCCCATCAGCACGTTTAGAGAAATTTCTATTAAACGAATGCACAATGGTATTTTTTTCTTGTTTATCGGCTCCAGATCTATCCCATTGACCAATACATGGACCACAAGCATTGGTAAAAACTTTGGTACCCATTTTCTCGAAAGTCGCAATGATTCCGTCTCTTTCGATAGTATATCTGATTTGCTCTGAACCCGGATTGATTCCGAATTCAGCTTTTGGTGTTATTCCGTGTGCAACGGCTTGTTCCACAATTGATGCCGCACGAGCCATATCTTCATAAGAAGAGTTGGTACAAGAACCAATTAGTCCCCATTCAATTTTTAATGGCCAACCGTTGGCGGCAGCTTCTGCTTTCATTTTTGAAACAGGAGTTCCTCTGTCCGGAGTGAATGGTCCGTTGATATGTGGTTCTAATTCTGATAAATTGATTTCAATAACCTGATCAAAATAGTTGTGCGGATTAGCATATACTTCAACATCTCCAGTTAAATAACCGGCTACTTTATCTGCAGCATCAACAATATCTTGTCTATCGGTCGCAGCCAAATATCTTCTCATTGAATCGTCATAACCAAAAGTTGAAGTAGTCGCTCCTATTTCGGCACCCATATTACAAATGGTTCCTTTACCCGTGCACGACATATTAATGGCACCCTCACCAAAATATTCAACGATAGCTCCGGTTCCTCCTTTAACGGTAAGAATATCAGCTACCTTTAAGATTACATCTTTTGGCGCTGTCCAGCCATTCAATTTTCCGGTTAATTTAACTCCAATTAATTTTGGAAATTTCAATTCCCATGACATGCCCGACATTACGTCTACAGCATCGGCACCACCAACACCGATAGCTAACATTCCTAATCCTCCGGCATTAACCGTGTGCGAATCGGTACCAATCATCATTCCACCTGGAAACGCATAATTTTCTAAAACTATTTGGTGTATAATTCCAGAACCCGGCTTCCAAAACCCAATTCCATATTTATTTGATACTGAAGAAAGGAAATCAAAAACTTCTTTTGATTGTGAATTGGCTGCTGCCAAATCAGATTTAGCACCATCTTTTGCCAAAATTAAGTGGTCACAATGAACTGTTGTTGGAACCGCCACTGTCTTTTTTCCGGCATGCATAAATTGCAATAAAGCCATTTGAGCAGTTGCATCCTGACAAGCCACTCTATCGGGAGCAAAATCAACATAATCTTTTCCACGAGTGAATGCTTGTGTTGGATTTCCTTCCCATAAATGTGAATATAAAATCTTTTCAGATAAAGTAAGAGGACGACCAACAATTTGTCGAGCTTTATCAACTCTTTCTGCCATAGTCGCATAAACTTTTTTAATCATTTCAATATCAAAAGCCATAGTATATTGGGTTTAATTATTTAACTGCGTTCTGTTCGGCCATGCGGCCTCGAGTGCAGTGCAAATTTACGAAAACGTTGTACTTCTATAAAAGTTTTTCATAAAATATATTGATTCGGAGTGCTATTTTACGAAATGATGATTTTTGCTGTAGCTTTTTTACAAATACGTAATTAAAAGCACTATAAAACAAATATTTTTTATTTTTTATCTCTTAAATCCATAATTGGTTTTTCATAAAAACGGTAACAAACATAACTTATAAGAATTAATACCGTAAAATAAAAAGCTGTAATCATATGAAATTGAATTAAAGTAGTATTCTCTCTATCTACAAATAACATAATCAATTGCAAAATCATACTGTAATGAAACAAATAAATAGCGTATGAAATCTTGCTGATAAATTCAATTGGCTTTTTTATTATTCCAATTGTAGTTTCTAGCTGAGAAAAAAATGGCATATAAAATGCAATTGAGATTGAAGCCAACGGAAGATAAATAACATTCCAAACAAAGGGGTAAGTGTCGGGTAAAATTTGTAAAAAGCCCATTCCAAAATACATAAACATCATAATTAGTGCTCCAAATATAGCGGAAAGATATTTGAATTTAGCCCAGCTTTTTTTATAATTTACACTAATCCAACTGCATAATACTCCGATAAAAATGGCATCTAATCTATAAATCACAACTGATTTAAGGGAAACATTCCACTCATCGAGCGTAGTTGTTTTAATATTGATTTGATACCCTATTTTAAAAACAATAAATAACATAATCAATAGTACTATTAGCCATAGAAAAAACCTACTCTTGATTTTAGGTTTGAATAGAAATGATAGCACTAAGAGTGACATAGGCAAAATTACATAAGCCCATTCTTCAACAGACAAACTCCATGATTCGGGGAAAAAGGTTGACATTCTAGAAAACCCATTTTGGAGAAATATAAAATACAATCCTAATTTAGGAATAGAATATCCTAAAGCAGTTGTAATTATTATGTTAATAATCAGTATTAGATAATAATTTGGCAATGTTCTAAACCATCTTCTTCTGAGGAAATAAAAAGCGCTTTTTATGGTATAATCATCCTTGATATAAATACTATAAAGCATTTTCCCAATCAAAAAACCACTCAACACAAAGAAAAATTCGACTCCTAAAAACCCAAACAACGAAAAAAGTTGTATAATTATACTATCTTTTGGATTATATATCCATAGAATATGCGAACACAAAACCATGGCAATTGCCATGGCACGCATTAAATCAAGTCCAAAAACGCGGGTTTTATTATTTGTCATTTAACTTTAAATTTTTAGCTCTGAATTGGTTAATTGGTTTTTCAAAATAGGTGTAAAAAAGGTAACTTAAACCAACAGTAATTGACAGATATAAGATAGCAAATAGATTCAATTGCCATAACCTGAAATGTTTCGTGTCGATAAAATATTTTAGCAGAAAAAGCACTACACTGTAATGCAACAAATATATAGAATAGGCAATATTGCAGATAAAAGTAATCCCATTTCCGATTGCCTGAGGTGGTGATTTCCAATTCAATAAAAAAGGAATAAATAAGCAAATAGCTGTCGAAACTAAAGGCAAACACAAGATATTCCAAAACCAAGACGCATTGGTTAACCTTAATTTAAAAACAACAATGTACAAAAACAAAACCAGAAACAGCAATAGGCCAACGGCTAAAAATAGTTTTCGTTTTGACATTATGAATTCTTTATAATTATGATAAAAATAACCAAAGAGCACCCCAATCAAAACCGAATCGATTCTGTAAATCACCACCGAACGAACCGTAAAACTCCAAATTCTCAACTGCAAATTGGCAGAATGTATATCATAATATAATTTCAAAAGAAAGGTAAAAGCGATAAGTCCAATTACAACCGTTAAAAATAAAACCTGTTTAGATGCTTTAATAAATGTCTTTGATACAACCAACAAAATAATCACCACAAAAATATAGCCCATTTCTTTGACGGGTAAACTCCAGGATTCGGGGAAAAAAGCAGGAATTGGCGAACTAAAATTTTGAATCATCAAAGGATATTTCCATACTTCGGTAACTGAAAATCCAAATAACAAATAAATAATAGTGATTATCAGAATGACCAAATAGTAACTTGGCAAAACACGCATTAATCTTCTAGTTATAAATAAACCGGCGTCTTTTATGGTGTAATTTTCGTGAAGAAATTGTTTGTAAAGCATTCCTCCAATTAAAAATCCGCTCAGCACAATGAACAATTCAACACCCAAAAAACCACTCGCATCTTGCATTTTTCCTAGAATTCCACTCGAATTATAAATCCATGACGAATGCGAAAACAATAGTAAACTTATAGAAAGTGCTCTTAAAAAATCTAAGCCGAAAAATCTTTTTGCGCTTATTTGTTTTCTATCGTTCATATAAAACTGTAAATTTGACTTCGATGAGAAAATCAAAGATATATAAATTTTTAGGAGTTCTAATTTTGCTCGCTCTTATTGGGGGCGGAATTTGGTATTGGCAATTGCCCACACGCCATAAAGCAATTTTAAAATCTTTTTTGTTTGAAAAATTAGGTGTTGTAAATCCAAATTGGAAGGTGGAAAACAAATCAGAAACCTATAGAATGATTTCGCCCGAGTTTTATATTGACGGCATTTACAAATCGATGGAAGGTCCGAAAGCCTCTAATTATGTGCAACTTTCTCAAGATTCTACTTTGCTTTGGTTAACAGGTTTTCATGTCAAAGCTATAGATTCAAGAACATTAAAAGGGATTTCAAATGATTTTATTTGCCACACAAATGTTGATTTTAACGACGTATACTATTATAGTTCTTTTCATTTAAACAAACGAATTGGCAAACAATATCCGCGATTGACATCGCTTTCACATGGGATGGAAAATTTTAGTTTTCCCGACGGTTATGGCGTTCCGATGAAAGGGAATGAATTCTTGTATATAACCACACAATCTTTAAATCACAATCTTCCGGAAGCTAATTTTTGGATGCGTCATGAAGTGGATATTAATTATTCAATAGAAAAAAACTTGAAACCATTGATGAGCCGTACGGCTTTTATTATGCTTCCGTTTAATCAATCTAACCCCTTTAAATCGCCCTTAGACCCGGGCACTAATCAATGCATTCCTGTTGAAACCAAAAACCATACGTATGATGATGGAAAAGGCAATAAACTCTCCGGTCATTGGGTAATTCCAGTTGGGAAAAACACCTATAGAAGTACTATAAATGAGCAATTGCAGCTACAAGACAGTTTGCGTTTACATGCTGCAGCGATTCACGTTCATCCGTTTGCAACCAAAATTTCATTGTTTAATAAAACAACAAATAAGCCTATTTTTATAAGCAAAATTGTAAATCATAAAGGGAAAATCGGCTTAAACAGTATCGAACCTTTTTCTACTGTAGAAGGCATATGGCTATTCAAAAATCATGAGTATGAAATTGTATTGGATGTTGACAATACAAGTCAAATAAGCCAAGACATGATGGGAAGCATGTTTTTGTTCTTTTACGATAAGGAATTGGATGAATTACTTCAGAAAGGATTAAAGTAATTTATCAATAATCATTTCCTCAGTGATTCCTTCGGCGTCAGCTTTGTAGTTTTTTATAATTCTGTGACGCAGAATTCCGGTTGCTACCGCTTTTACATCTTCAATATCCGGAGAAAATTTTCCGTTGAAAGCAGCATTCGCTTTGGCAGCCAAAATTAAATTCTGCGAAGCTCTTGGTCCGGCACCCCAATCTAAATAATTCTTAATATAGTCATTAGATAACGGATTGTTAGGACGCGTTTTGCTAACTAAAGTAACCGCATATTCTATAACATTATCTGCTACCGGGATTCTGCGAATTAAATGCTGAAAATCTATAATTTCTTGCGCCACAAATAGTGGATTAATTACTGGTTTATTATCTGATGTAGTCGATTTAACCACATCAACTTCTTCTGTAAATGACGGATAATCCAATTTGATGGCAAACATAAAACGGTCTAATTGTGCTTCTGGCAAAGGATAGGTTCCTTCTTGCTCAATTGGGTTTTGCGTTGCTAAAACAAAATAAGGCAAGTCTAATTTATAATTCTGACCTGCAATGGTCACCGAACGTTCCTGCATAGCTTCTAACAAAGCTGCCTGCGTTTTTGGTGGCGTTCTGTTAATCTCATCGGCCAAAATAATGTTGGCAAATATGGGACCTTTTATAAACTTAAAATTTCTACTTTCGTCTAGAATTTCACTTCCTAAAATATCCGAAGGCATCAGATCGGGTGTGAATTGTATTCTTTTAAAATCTAATCCTAATACTTGTGATATTGTATTCACCATCAATGTTTTTGCCAAGCCGGGAACACCAACTAGCAGTGCATGCCCACCCGAAAATATACTTAGCAAAATTTGATCTATAACATCGTCTTGACCTACGATTATCTTAGCAATTTCTTTTTTAAGTTCGGCTCTTTTCTGAACTAAATTTTGAATGGCGGCTACGTCTGACATCTTTATTAAGTATTAAGGAATTAGGATTAAGGAATTAGGATTTCAATAATCTATATTTATTATTTTTTTAACCAATTATTAGTGAAAGTACAATCTTTATACTCACCATTAATTTTTATATAGGTTTCTTTAATTTTTTCGTCTGTCCATTTACCAATGGCTTTGATTTGTTTTTCTTTCAGTGCCAAATCTTTTATTTTTACATAATCTCTGGCATAATCAGCAGTATGTTGATCTATTCTGTCGGTTACTGTAATGATTTTATATTTTTTACCGCTTCTTGGGTCATCATCTAAAATAGGTGGTGTTACGGCTTTATCTTTCAAATTAGAAACTTCGCTGTACAAACTTGGATCCATTTTAGTTAATTCAAAGTGGGTATCTTGTGTTTTAGGATTAATCAAAACTCCGCCATTAGCACGTGTTTCTTTTTCATCAGACATGGTTCTTGCTGCCTCAGCAAAAGTAATTTCACCGTTTTCGATTTTTCTTTTTATGGTTAGTATTTTTTCTTTAGCCTCTTTCAAAGCTTGGTCTGAGACTTTTGGCATCATTAAGATATGTCTCAACTCTACCTCTTGTCCTTTTATTTTTTCAACCATAATGATGTGATAGCCATATTCTGTTTCAAACGGATCAGAAATTTCTCCTTCACCCAATGAAAAAGCAACATCTTTAAATTCTTTCACAAATTGGGTTTTTCTATTAATTTTATAGAAACCGCCAATAGAGGCTGAACCTCTATCATCAGAATAGATAACTGCTCTTGTCTTGAAACTCGAACCTGCTAACACTTCCGCTTTTATTTCTTTTAATCTGGTAATCACTCTTTGCTTTTCTTCTTCGGAAATTTTTGGAACCACTACTATTTGGGCTACTTCCATTTCGGCTCCAAAAACAGGTAAGTCAGCAGTTGGTATATCCTTAAAAAAGTTACGTGTTTCTTCCGGAGTAATTTCGACACCTTCAATTATTTTCCTCTGCATTTCGGCTCCCAATTTATTCGTTTTAATGATGTCAAATAATTCATTTCTGAATTCATCTTCATTACTCTTTTTGAAATATTGTACCACTTTATCCATCGAACCCAATTGCTCAACCATATAATTTACTTGCTCATTCAGTTTTTCTTTTATTTCTTCATCCTTAACAATGATACTGTCTTGAACGGCTTGGTGAGCATATAATTTGTCTTCCAACAATTTACCTAACATTTGACAACGAGTAATATCTTTTATAGAATTCCCCTGACTTGACAACTCTAAGTAGGTCTTGTCAATATCTGAATCAAGTATAATATAATCACCTACTGTTGCTATAACACCATCAACTTTTTGCTTTTTAGAAGAACTTGTTACAGTTTTGGTTTTAACTGTATCTTTAATTATTTCTTGAGCATTGGCAAAACCTACTGTGCAAAATATGGCGATAATTGCTGCGGTAAATTTGCTATTTGTATATTTCATAATCATTGTTTTTAATGGCATCATTGGTAATATCTTTTTCAAATTTGTTTATCAATTCTAGTTTCCTTTTATTCAACAGCACTTCTTTCAACGTAGGCTTACTGAATTCAAATGGTGAGATTTGATTTTTGTCAATCACATTAGTGATTTTTACAAGATATACATTATTTTCAACTGTTTTTTCTATTCTTTTTCCAGCAATCACAAATTCATCTCTGTTATCCGGCGTAATAAAAGGCAGCTTTGTATAGACCTGACTCATATCAACCCAAACTGTGTCATTCATTGCAAAACTCTTGCATTGTAAAGCATAGGTTTCCCAAAACTTTTTATCCTTTTTAGAATAATCAAAGAACTTACTTCTGATAGTTTCAAAACGCGGATTGGCCTTTGAAACATTGATGTATCGTAATCGAACTAATGTTCCGTTAGTCCTGAAATTCTCTTTATTCTCTTCGTAATATTTTTTTAATTCTTCCTGACTTACCACCGTATCAACTGTCCTTTTTACAACTTCTTCGATGTAAGCTTTGGTATATAAATCGATTTTATACTGCTTAATTAATGTGTTGTATTCACTCTTTTTTGCATCGCTAAGATTTCTCTCGGCCGCTTCAATCAGTAATTTTTGACTAGCCCAACGATCAATAAAATCACGAACCAAAAGTAAACTATCTTCTTTTGTAGTTCCGGCCGGAACTAATGTAGCAATATCACTTTTGTACAAATAACTCTTACCTACTCTAGCAATTGACTGCGCTTTTTTTTCTGGTTTGAAATAATTACAGGAACAAACCATTAAAAAAAACAGAAAAATACTATTTCGAATCATTTTATGGGTTTAGTTGTTTTTTCACATGTTCAAAAGCATCATTATTGATTTTGATTGTGAATTCACTTTTTAAATCATCTACCCAACGTAGTTCTAAATATTGTTGGTATTCGTTAATAAGCTTCCCTTTACACTCCTCAAGAGTTTTGACTCCAGCCGGCATCACCTTTTCTACTTTAGTTACAAAATAATATTCTCCTTCTCTGAAAACATCTGAAACACCAACATCATATTTCATTGTTTTTGGCAAAGCATCATTTCCTTCTTCAAAAACGCCACTATTCATCATCACATTGATTACATTGTCAACGTTTAACTTGTCTTTTATATCTTGTGGTTTTTCCTTCTTCTTTAAAAGAGCATGCGCTTTTTTAATTATGTCCTGTTTAGTAGATGACGCAATTGTCACATCAACTCTTTTTTTCCACATGTGCTCCATTTTATGTTCATTATAAAAGGTATTCAAACCAATGGTATCGGTTTTAGCACGATCCCAAATTTCTTTTTCCATCAAATCAAAAAGTAATAATCCGTCACGATATTCTTCCATCACATATGCAAAATCGGGAAATTCGGTTTCTAAATTTTCATCATAGTAAGCTGTCAATTGTTCGTCCAAAAAATTACCATACAATGCATCAACTAACTTTGACAATGGCTTAACTTTTAAACCGGCTTTTTGTTGTTTTTCTATATAATCCAGGAATGCTTTGCCATCTATTTTCTTTGTATTGATAGATAGTAAAGTAGCCGAATAATCTGTTATGTTTTCTGGAAGTTTCCATTTTGAGTCGTAGAAATCATTGGTTACCAATTTTGAAATTAAACCATATTGTTTATCATCTCTTTTATAAGTATATTTTTTTCTGAGTTTTTCGTTTAAAGAAGCCGTGATTTTTTTTGATCTATCGTCTTTACCAATTTTAGTTTCTAACTCATTTTTCATTTCATCCATAGATTTTATAGGATGTTTTTCTATCAACTTTACAATATGCCAACCGAACTCGGATTGAAATGGCTTTGAAATATCATCTGGATTTGCAAGTGAAAAAGCTGCATTTTCAAATTCTTCAGAACTTAATTGTCCTGAACCAAATTTATTCAACTGACCGCCTTTAGAGGATGAAGATTTATCATCTGAAAATTGTTTGGCCAAATCTTCAAATTTTTCTCCCTGCTGAATTTTTTGATAAATTTCGTTGATGGTCTTTTCAGCATCTTTATCCTTTTCTTCAGGTTTTGGTTTTAAAATCATAATGTGAGCCACCGTAATTTCTCCGCGATTGGCCCTTATATCAGTAATTTTTAAAATATGATATCCAAAACGAGTTCTGATTATTTTAGAGATTTTACCTTTTGGCGTTTTATAAGCTGCATTTTCAAATGGGTAAACCATTCTGAAAGCTGTGAAATAACTCAAATCACCTTTGTTTTCTTTGGCAGATGGGTCTTCCGAAAATTGAACCGCCAAGTCATCAAAATTTTCTCCGGCTATTGCTCTTTTACTGATGTCTTCCATTTTTTTGTAGGCCTTTAAAGTGTCTTCCGCAGAGGCATTTTCATCTACTAAAATAAGAATATGCGAAGCTCTGATTTCTTTTTGAAGTCGGCTGTAGCCTTCCTCTAAGAGTTTCTGAGTGATTTTGGTATCGTTAAAATAGTTCTTGGCTAATTGAGTTCTGTATGATTTTAACTCATTTTGATATTGTGTTCCATTTTGTAAACCAAGTTTATAGGCCTTGTTTACTTTTAATTTATATCCAACAAAAAGTTCTAAATATTGATTTAAATCCTTTTGAGAATCATCTTTAACCAAATCTAAATTCTTTTTGTAAATCCTTGAGAATTCATCTGTATAATAGGGTTTTTCATTAACGGTGAACAAAACTTCCTTTGTATTGGTTTGCGCATTACTTGCAAATGATATTAAAAAGAACAACCCGAAAAAAAACTGTTTAAAACTCATTCTATTAAAAATTATGATTAAATTATATGTTTATTACCTCAACAAATTTACTTTAGGAAAGCAACGTAACAATCAACAAAATTAACAATTCAAACACATTATACAACTATCGTGACTAGTATTAACAAAATTTTATTAACACAAAAAAACTATTGAAAGATTTGAAATGGGAAGCATACAGAAATAATCAGTAAATAATAGTATTTTTGCAACCAATTTATCAAAAATCATGAGTTTTTTAAAAGAGATACAACGTCGCAGAACCTTTGGAATTATTTCGCATCCCGATGCTGGGAAAACGACACTTACCGAGAAGTTGTTATTATTTGGAGGCGCTATCCAGGAAGCTGGCGCAGTTAAAAATAATAAAATTAAAAAAGGAGCGACTTCCGATTTTATGGAAATTGAACGTCAAAGAGGAATCTCGGTATCGACATCTGTTTTAGCATTTAATTATAAAGGAAAAAAAATAAATATTCTAGACACACCAGGCCACAAAGATTTTGCAGAAGACACCTTTAGAACATTGACTGCAGTTGATAGTGTCATTGTGGTAATCGACGTTGCCAAAGGTGTTGAGGAACAAACCGAAAAATTAGTTTCTGTTTGTAGAATGCGACACATTCCGATTATCGTTTTTATTAATAAGTTGGACCGAGAAGGGAAAGACGCCTTTGATTTGATGGATGAAGTAGAGCAAAAATTGGGATTGAACGTAACGCCTTTGAGTTTCCCTATTGGAATGGGTTATGATTTTCAAGGGATTTATAACATTTGGGAACAAAATATCAACCTTTTTAGTGGTGACAGCCGTAAAAACATTGAAGATACCATTGCATTTTCTGACATAGAAAGTCCAGAATTAGAAAAAATAATTGGCGAAAAACCAGCGGTAAAACTTCGTGATGAACTAGAATTAATTTCAGAAGTATATCCGGCGTTTGACAGAGACCAATACCTTGCCGGAAATTTACAACCTGTATTTTTTGGTTCCGCGTTGAATAATTTTGGTGTAAGAGAATTGCTTGATTGTTTTGTTGAAATCGCACCAGCGCCTAGAGCAAAAGAATCAGAAACCCGTTTAGTAAAACCTGAAGAAGAAAAAATGGCAGGATTTGTTTTCAAAATTCATGCTAATATGGATCCAAAACACCGTGATAGATTGGCATTTGTAAAAATTGTTTCAGGAACATTTGAACGAAACAAACCCTACATGCACGTTAGGCTCAACAAGAATTTGAAATTCTCTAGTCCGAACGCCTTTTTTGCAGAGAAAAAGGAAATTGTAGACATCTCTTATCCAGGAGATATTGTTGGTTTACACGATACCGGCAATTTTAAAATTGGCGACACCTTAACCGAAGGAGAAATTATGAGTTTTAAAGGAATTCCAAGTTTTTCACCAGAACATTTTAGATATATTAATAATGCTGATCCATTAAAGGCTAAACAATTAGACAAAGGAATTGACCAGTTGATGGATGAAGGTGTGGCGCAATTGTTCACATTGGAAATGAATAACAGAAAAATTATTGGAACCGTTGGCGCACTTCAATACGAAGTAATTCAATACCGATTGGAACATGAGTATGGCGCTAAATGCAGTTATGAAAATTTTCCTGTTCACAAAGCATGTTGGGTAAAGCCCGATGACCCAAAAAGCGAAGAATTCAAAGAGTTTAAAAGAATTAAGCAAAAATTCCTAGCGCACGACAAATATGGCCAATTGGTTTTTTTAGCTGATTCTGAATTCACGATACAAATGACACAAAGCAAGTTTCCAACTGTGAAATTGTTTTTCACTTCTGAATTTGATTAAATAAAAATTAATTAACATTCAATTTTTTTTTAATTTATATAAGGATTAGTATATTTGTTGCTTGAATATTTATTTGATATGAAAAAACTTATGAAATTTTACCTCTTGGCTTTTGTTTTATTTTCAGATTTTGTTGTCTTTGCTCAAGGACCTGGAGAAGATGATGGCGGCGGCGGTCTAGGTGGTGAAGATCCAGTACCTGTTGCACCAATTAATGGTCAATTAATGGTATTAGCTATTTTTGGTATATCATTTGTGATTTATACCTATAGAAAAAATAAAAAAATAGTTTAAATATAAAACTTCAATAAAAAACCCTATTTAATTAAATTTAAATAGGGTTTTTATTTTTTAATAAGCTTTTATAATAACTTCAAACTTTTCATTAGTTGCGGACGATTTCGTCGGCTAACCGGAACAACATCTTTACCAATCAGCACTGTATTTTCCTCAATGTCAATTATTTTTTTGGTATTGATCAAATAAGAGCGATGTGATTTGAAAAACATGCCTGCGGGCAATTTATTTTCTATTTTCTTAAGTGTATTATGCATTACGTAATTATTTGATTCCGTTTTTATTGTTACATAATCTCCTTTGGCTTGAAAATATAATATAGAATTAGTGTCAATTTTAATTAATCGTTTGCCAATGTTAATATAAAATGATGATTCAAAATCTTCACTTATTTTTTCTTTGTTATTACTTTTTGGAATTAAGTTGGCAGCATTTAAGTTGTCAATATTTATGTTGTTTATTTTTTTTATTGCTTTGTCAAATCGTTCTTCCGAGATTGGTTTAACTAAATAATCAACAACATTATCATACTCAAATGCAGTTATAGCAAATTCTTTGTCAGATGTAATTAAAACAATTTTAACATTATGTTTTAAAGAATCTATAAAATCAAACCCATTAAAATCGGGCATATGAATATCTAGAAATATTAAATCAACTTTTTTCTTATTTAAGTATTTAATAGCTTCTATAGCGCTATCAAATTCCGCCTCTACAACATGTTCTGTTCTAGAAGTAATCAATTCACTAATAATAGCTCGAGCCATTATCTCATCATCAATAATAATACATTTCATTCTTTTAATTATAGTAGATTAGTAAAGTCACGAATTACAATCAATGTTTCTTCAAATTCTTTTTGTAATTCTGTTCTTCCTTCTCTTAAGTTATTTTCATATTCTTGAGCAATATAAAAACTATTCTCCATACCATAAACAGCTATTTTATGTTTTAGTTTATGGACACATTCTGATGTTTCTTTAATTTTGTTTAAACGCAAGCACTCGTAATAGGCATCCATTTCCAAAGGTAATTCATATTTTAAGATGTCAATCATTTTTTGTTTAAACGTATCGTTTTTAGCCGAAAGTTTTAGAATGTAATCTAAGTTAGGTTGTTCCATTATTTACTTTTGGTATTTTAAAATAAAATATAGACCCTTTATTTAACTCACTTTCCAACCATATTTCGCCTTTGTAATTTTCAATTATTTTTTTTACTATTGACAATCCTATTCCAGAAGATTTTGAGTCGTCAGAATATGATTCAAAAATATCAAATATTTTCTCATGATATGATTTTTCTATTCCAATACCATTGTCTTTTATGGAAAACAAATGGAAATCATCAATATCTTTATAAGTAATAGTGACTTTTCCTTCTTTTTTGTTACTATAATTAACAGCATTGCTTATTAGGTTTTGAAATAACTGTTGTATCCTGTATTTATCAGTATAAATAGTAGGGAATTTATTCGTTATTTTAATAGTTACATGACTTGGAATATGTATTATTGAAATTACTATGTTAAGTATTTCATTTAAATCAACTTCTTGATATTTATATGCTGTTGTATCAAGTTTAGAAATCGTTAAAACTCCATCAATTAAGTTATCCATTTTCTCAACTTTCTCTACTAACATGTCCATATATTTTTTCCCGTTTTCAGTAAATAACATCTCTTTTTCTTCTTTTATCCAAGAAATAAGAGTGTGAATACTTCTTAACGGAGATTTTAAATCATGGGATATCATATGAGCATAATCATTTAAACTTTCATTTTGTTTTTCAAGTTTTAATAATAATTCTTCCTTTTGAATTTCTAATTTTTTCTTTTCTGTAATATCCAAATGAATTCCAATACTTCCTATAACTTCGCCATTCAAATTAAAATTGGGCGCACCACTAATCATCCAATGCTTTATTTCTTTTGATTTATTTTTTATATCAATTTCATATGAATCTGCAATACTCTTGATTGTTCTATCTGGTAACTTATTTTTAATTATTTTTTTATTCATTTCATCTAAAAAAATAGTTGATGCATTTTTACCTATCAACTCTGATTTTTTATATCCACTCATTAAGCAAAAAGATTGATTGGCTAATTGTATAATATCTTTATTATCAACTTCAAGCAAACCCATATTCATATTATCAATAATGCTACTGTATTTTGTTTTTTCTATTTCTAAGCTTTGTTCGTATCTTTTTTTGATGGTTACATCTACATAATTCCATAAATGACCATCATATTTTTTGTCTTTTAGAATTGGTATGTAACTTCTTTCGAGTATTCTCCCATCAGCCATTTCTATTTCTTCTGCAATAACCAATTTTTGTTCTTTTAAAATAATTTTTAATCTTTTAATAAAAATATCAGGATTCTTAAATTGTGATTTAGTTTGTTCTGCCGAGTCGGAACAATCAAAACCTTGCATTAACTCAGGATCTATATCTATTCCAAAAATGTCACAGAATTTTTTATTCACAAGTTGTATTTTCCTATTTACATCTTCTAATAAAATACCCGATTGAAAATTTTTAATTAATGAATAAAGTCGGTTTTCCGAATCAATAAGATTTTGTCTATGTTCTTTTTCAAAGGAGATGTCTTCTTGAGAAGTAAAATACTTTAAAACATCTCCTTTATCGTTAGTTATAGCTCTTCCCCTTAACTTAGACCAAAAGGGAGTTTTTGATTTTTTATAATTAATAATTTCAGTGTTGATTTCTGCGCCATTAATAATTTGATTTTTTATGAACTCTACAGTTTCTCCACTAGTTTTTGGGCCCTTTACTATGTTGTATATTTTTTTGCCCAACACATCTTCTCTAGTATATTCTGTCAATTCTACAAAACTGTCATTTACCCATTCTATTGTACCTAAATTATCACATATAATAATGGCACTAATATTTTTCTCAGCTAATGAGGATAGTAATAATAATTTTTCTTCTTTTTCTTTTTCAGATGTAACATCTTCGATTATTGCAAAGTAATTTAATATTTTGCCATCTGCATCTCTTACTGGTTGCTTAATAGTTTTAAACCATATTTTTTTTCCATCTGGTGAAATGGTGGTTTTTTCATTATTAAATATTACCCCTTTTTCAAATTCGTTTAAAATACTTTCTATTTCTATCGGATCATATCTTTTGTCTGGTTCAAAATCATGAATAGAACTACCAATAATTTTATTTAAAGGTAAGCCTACTATATTTTGATAAGCATCATTACACCAAGATATAATTCCTTTAGTATCAAATATGACAACTCCATTCTTATTGGCACTCGCTACTAGTGATAATTTATTTAATTCTTCTTTATCTTTTTTAAGAATATTTCTTTGTTCGTTTACAGTCTTTAACAATTCTTTCAAATCGTTATAATTGATTTCGTGATTTTTAGAAACGTGTAATATATCAAGCAACGTATCATGAAAAGCAAAATCATTTATAGATAGATTTTTTTGAACAACCT
Organism: Flavobacteriaceae bacterium; assembly: GCA_947456955.1. Lineage (GTDB taxonomy): Bacteria > Bacteroidota > Bacteroidia > Flavobacteriales > Flavobacteriaceae > Flavobacterium. The sequence continues at coordinate 62,617 of CANGTQ010000013.1, forward strand.
CATCTATAGAAACAAACCATGGAGATCCAACAAAAAGATAACCTTCGTCAAGAATTTCAAATTGACCTCTAAGAATAGTTTCATCTGTGTAATTTGATTTTAATATAACCAGTTGATTAATTATAGTATTAATTTGATTTGTTGAATATTCTTCAATATGCGGCCTTGAGATAGAAAAGTTATCTTTGAATAAGGTTTTTTTTAATTCTGGAATAATTTTAGGGATACTTTTGCCATAGCTTTTAATACACAAATTAGTATCTAATAAAATATAAAAAGGAAATATTTTACTAAAAGTATCTTTTCTAAAATTAAATTCTAATTGTTCCATAACTGTTACCAGCTTATTTTAAAAATTTCGTGATCTGAACCATCTGACCTAGATTTTAATAATTCTATTTCGGTTTCGGTAGAATAGATAATTCCTAATCCTTGAATTAAACCTCTAACAAATTCTTGTAATCCTTCTCTTTTTGAAAAATAATGCAAGCAAAGATTTCGTTCTTCAATATGGCTAACTTTAAATTCGGGTGGTGTCAATTTAGGATAATGCAACATAATTCTATTATGAAACACTGGTAAATTAATCAAAAATTGTTTTAAGTTAGAACCACCTGTTTGCATCAACCCACTATATTTATCTCGAGTAGTTTTTACAACCCACCATTCTCCAAAAGCAATCATTACATCATCTATACTCATATTCATTTCTTGAGAAATTGTTTGCGCAAGTTGGTATGTTATAGCATCATCATATGTTTCGTTACTAATAAAAAAACTATGTTCGATACCGCTTTTTGCAAGAATTAATTCCCATTTGTCTTTCCCAAAATTGGAAATTACTAGTTCCTCAATTGCTTTGTTAATGATTCCATACATAAACTTAGTTTTGACTTATTAATTTGTTTATTGACCAATAGTTCATTAGATTTTCAATACACACAACATAATCTTCATATTTTAATGGTTTTAACATATAGCCAGCAATACCTATTTCATAACATTCTAACATGTCTTTAGAATTATTGGATGTAGTTAATATAACTGCAGGTATGAAACGAAATTTATTGTCTTTCTTTATAAACTTTAAAAAATCTATACCGTTAATTTTTGGCATGTTTAAATCTAATACAATTAGATTAATAACTTGTGTTTTTGTATTTAATAAATCTATGGCTTCTTCACCATTACGAGCTACTAAAACCGTGTGTTTTTTTTCAAAACTATTAATAACACGATTAAATTTCATTATTTCGAGAGAATCATCTTCAATCAAGAGTATATTCAATAAATTATTCATTATTAATTCATTATCTATTTTTATCAAATATAAAGAAAAAAACTACTTTAAAATAATTTAAACATATAGGATAGTCCAAAAAAATATTTTTTTTTAGATTGACAATTTTAAAAAAAGCATTTTTGATTTTATTTTTTTTGTTTAATTAAGTTGGCTATATGCATTTCATTTAAAAAAATATAAGACCAATTTATTACTACAGTCAAAGTTTAAACTGCGCTAGTAATTGATAAAGAACTTATTAATTACCTTTATAATATTATTTCAAAAGTTAACTATAAATAGCTGGGATTTTATACCAATTACAATGACTAAGGGGATTTTATTATTTATTAAATATTAAATCAACATCGTTTTTAGATAAAGGTTTGTTGAAAAAATTCGCAACATTAAAGTCAGAAACTCCATGTTTTTTGTCTTCAGGATTTATCGAAGAAGTTATTATATATATTGAACAATTAAACTTCAATTCTGATTTAAAACTATGAAATTCAGCCAAAAATTCCCATCCATTCATTACTGGCATGTTTAAATCTAATAAAACAGTAACATTGTCATCTTTATCCAATTTCTCATTTAGGTTCAATAAAGTATCTATAGCTTGTTTCCCATTGAAACACGTTTGTATAAATTCTTGATCAAAATATATTTTTAACAATCTTTTATGGAAATAATTAATCGTTAAATCATCATCAACTAAAACTATGGTATTTTTATTCATGGTATTAAATATTTTTATCTATGGTAAAATAAAATGTACTACCTACATTAGGGGTTGAGTTAACCCAAATTTCTCCGTTATGAATCTCAACTATTTTTTTACAATGTGCTAATCCTATTCCATTGCCTTGATAATCGGCTTTATTATTTATTCTTCTAAAAATAATAAAAATCTGCTCAAAATATTTTGCTTCTATTCCTATGCCATTATCTTTAACAGCGAAGATCCATTTTTCCCTAGTTTCTTTTGCCGAAATATTTATTTTAGATCTTGTCGATTTCTTACTGAATTTTATGGCATTACTAATAAGATTTTGAAGTAATTGTCTGCAAAATACAGGATAGCATTTTATAGTTGGTAAATTATCATATGTAATTATCGCTCTCCTATTTAATATAGATGAATGCAAATCATCTATAACTTCTGAAATCAACTCATTAAAATCATAGATCTCGGTTTCTTTATTTTTAAATATGCGATTATACTCTAGCAAACCAGAAATTAAGCTCCGCATTCTAAGGGCTGAATTACTAATAAAATCCAAGAACAATTTTCCTTCGTCATCAAGTTTATCAAAATAGTCTTCTTTTAGCATATTTGAATAACCAATTAATGAAGTCAAAGGTTCTTGCAAATCGTGTGAAGTAACAAAATTAAATTGTTCAAGCTCTTTATTTTGCTTGATCAACATATCGTTTTGAAATTGAATTTCCCTTTCTTTACTTTTTCTTTCAGTTACATCTTTTATGAAAACAATAAATTTAGGGCTTATTTTATTATCATCAGCGTTTACAATTGTAAGTTCTATTGTAATTTCTTTCTTTTCTTTTGTAATTGCAGTAAACTCAAAGTTTTTTTTGTTTTCTGATTGACCTTTATTTTTTTTGAAGTAATCACGAATGTCATAATTTACTTTTTCAATTTTTGGAAAAATAATAAGTGATAAATTATTACCCTTTACTTCATCAGATTTCCAGCCAAATATTTTCTCCGCTTGTGGATTCCAAAAAGTTACTGACCAATCATTCTCAATGATAACAATTCCAATTTGAGATGATTTAAGAATTAATTCATTTTGATGTTGAGTATCATCTAATTTTAATTGCAAGTTTTTTAGTTCTGAAATATCTATTCCATAACCAACCATATTGGTGAATTTATCTTCATTAAAAACAGGATAAAAACGTCTTAAAATATATGTTTTCTTTCCCTCATTATTTGTTACATCAACCCAATCTACTTGTTTTCTTGTTTTTACTGCTTGGTTAAAATAGTCTCTTCTAATTTTAGCTAAAGTATCATCAACCCCTTTCATTTTGCAATAATCAAAATCATTTTTGCCAATGAGCCAATTTCTTGTAGTTTCATCAGCAACTCCTTTAGGATTTATAAATAAATAATTGTGATTTTTGTCAAAGAAAGCAATATCAGCAGGAATATTATACAATACACTATCATTAAAAAACCTTTTTTCATTTAAATCTAATTCAGCATTTTTACGTTCAGTAATGTTTTGCATAATACCCTTAAAAGTAAGCGTATTATTCATAACAATTGGAATAGCATTAACTTCAAACCAAATTATATTTCCATCTTTCAGAACAATTCTACCACTATAGTTAAATTGCGTACGATTTTGAATAGCTTTGGTTTTAGTTTCTTTAAAAGTCTCTAAATCATCTGGATGCAACAATAGTTTTTTGTCCCAATTGAAATGATCAGTTACTAATCGAAACCCAAAAATTTTTTCGAAGGATTCACTAATATATTCAAAATAGGTTTCATCAATACTAGTTACTTTTAGTTGAAAAAAAGCGGCAGGAAAGTTATTGTGATAAAAATCAATTTCATTAAGTTGTTCCTTTATTTTGTCTGCATCTTTAACTTTTTTGGTAATATCATTAAGAATAAAAAGATAAAAACATTGGTTTTCATAATTCTTTTTTTGAATTTCAAATTGATAATAATTATTTTTCCTATTTAAAATAAATTTAATTATTTTTTGTGTAGACAATAGTTCAATTTTTTTCTTCCAATCAATTTCGTCCTTAAAATAATCAACCAACTCCCAAACCAGTCTTTTTTTTGAGTTTATCTTAGTTATTCCAAGCAAACTATTTGCTTTTTTATTTGTAAACTGTAGTCTCCCGTTATTATCGAAAACCAGAACTCCTTCTTTTATAGTATTAATAAAATCTTCAAAAACTTTATATCGTTGTTCAATTAAAATTTGCTTTCTTTTAGTAATAGCACTATTTTTTATTGTTTTCTGTATGAAAACTATATAAAAACCATTTTCATATTTGGTGGTTTCTGTTTGATAAGTAACTGAATTTCCGTGTCTGTCTTCTACAAAATGATTTTGAATTGACTCATGAAAAGTAAAAAGCGGAAAGAATGAGCTAATTTCTTTACTATCTTCTTTAGAAGTAATTTCCTGAAGTAATAATTTTGACTTTTTATTATTGAATACAACTTTACCATCTAAATCTAAAACAATAGATGCAAATGGGTGATATTCTAAAAGATCAAAATTAGTAAGCATTGTTATTATTAAAATAGGGTTAATCCAAATTTAATTATAATAATTCATGATAATGTATTATTATGACGAAAAGCAACTTTATCAAGTTAAAAGGAACTTTTTTTTATATTTTAGGTGGTTTTATATAACTTTAAGTAGTTTATTAATGGAGCACTATTTTTTAAATAATTGAATTCCAATTTATAAGTAATAATTTATTTATTTTGATTTATAATGCATTTCATCGATTATATTTGCAATATAATCGAATTTTTTTAGTGATTAGCGATTCTTAATTAATACCAGATATGCTTATCACTTTATTTATTTTATACAAAACTCTTTATAGAAAGAGATACAATTAGTTTAATCATAAATTTAATTAATGTAAGTGTATTAATTAACACACCTGCATTTCTTTATCTTAATAAGCAAATTACTATTTACAAAAATGAAAAGTAGTTTTACTATTAAATAACAGATACCATAATTTGAGTTTAATTAAAAGAATACTTTTTTATACCAATCATTTTATAATTGGTTCTACAGGTCTCTTTATTTTTCCATTCCTTTTTTTCAATAACAGTACATTCTTTTTGCTTCGTCTTATCAAAATAGCATTTTGTCGATTTTATCTTTAAAAAACATACCGTTTATTTAATTATTTTTTTGTTTGTTATTTAAATTTTAGGTTAAAAGGTAATAAAAAGATGTATTTTGTCGATTATTTTATTATTTATGTCGATATTATACCTTTTAACTTAAATATTTAACCTTTTAACTATAAAATGAATTCAACTTGTCGAATTTTTTAAAATTAACAAAAAACCTTGTAGATATTTGTATCAGATTTATAACCCAAATCATGTCAAACAACTTAATCTATTACACTATGAAAACAAGTAAAAAAGAATTTCGCTTCAATAGCATAACTAAAATAACAGTTGTATTGCTATTTATAATTGGCTCTCTTCAGATGAGCGCTGTTGGAATGTCATCTAAGGCATCGTTAACAACTATAGAAAGACACCGTGTTTGGTTAAATGTAACTGGACCAGCTGATACTTTTTCTCAAACATTAATTGGATATAGAACAGGCGCTACTGACGGAGTAGATGCTGGATTAGATGGCGCATTTTTTAATAATGGAGCCATCTCATTAACTACTCTAATAAACAATGATCGTTATGCTATACAATTTAGAGGTTTTCCTTTTTCAAGTTCAAGCATGATGCCTTTGAGTTTTGCGACAAGTATTTCTGGAACTTTTACTTTAGCTATTGATCACATGGACGGTCTTTTTTTAGACCCAAATCAACCTGTTTACATATATGATGTTGTCACAAACAATTATGTAAATTTAAAAACCACCAACTATTCATTTTCAGCAACACCTGGAACTTATAATGATCGTTTTAGAATTGTTTATAATAACACTCTTGATGTAGCTAATAATAACTTTAGAGTTAGTGATCTTGTTGTAAGTAAAAGTAATGATAGTATTATAATTAATTCAGGAAATACTGTTTTAGTAAACGTTGCACTTTTTAGTATTGATGGCAAAATGTTATACAATAACAATAACGTAAATTCAAATGAATTACTAATACAAAATCTATATGTTAATAATCAACCAATGATTGTAAAAGCAATCTCTGATAATGGAAGTATTGTTTCCAAAAAATGGATCTATTAATATAAGTACTCTTCAAATATAACTTTTGAAGTTGGTTTTTTAATTTTTATTTGCCTCCTAAAACTGAAACATAATGTTTCAGTTTTAGGAGGCAAATTATTTGAAAAAATCGAGGGGTTTTAAGTTTTTATAAAACATTAACCCAATTTAACTAAATACAAAAACTTGCCAAACAGTTTTTATTATCTTTATTTACAATTTCAATCTTGTAGTGATTTATCAATAAAAAAATAAAGCTATCTAACTACTTTTTTTGTCACTACTACTCCATCCTCGGAACTAATTTGAACCAAAAGCACTTCATTAACTAATCCTACATTTATGGTAGTTTGAGTAGCATTAATATCTTTCTGCTCTTGAAGTAAGCGACCTCTTATATCAAAAACCTTAACCTTTGACATAACAACATTTCCTGTGTTAATCGAAATTTCATTGGTTGGTATTTTATAAATCACCACTTGACTTTCGTTAAATGTTGGTATACTAACAGACAATGACGTCGCTTGATAAATAATCTCAAATCGGGCATCAAAATTTCCTGAAGCCGATGTAAACGTATAACCTCCAGTACTTAAATTATGTACAACTCCTGTGGTATTATCTCTTAAATAAATCGTTTGTAGTTCCTCCAACATTTGGCGCTCCTATTCCATTAGTAAAATTATTAGAATTAGCATCTGAGCGAAATGCAAAAGACGCTGGTGGTCGAGAACCGCTCGTTGTTGTATAAGTAAAATTATTCATACTCACTTTATATCCCGTAATTGGAGTAATAGTGAAATTAAAATACCCATTCAAATCAATTGTTGCAGCAGTAGACCAGCCAGAAGTATTATAAATATTATTTGCATTTGATGCTGAAAGTGAAGTTCCCCTTCCAATTCCTGTGACAGTGATATTGGCATTCTTTACATCTCCAGTTGTATATGGGTTTGATGCTCCAGGATTGGTTCCCGTTATTGGATTTGTCCAAATAGAGGCAGCTTGTCCAAAAGTATTTGAGCTCACTAAAAAAAAGCCTACTCCCAATAAAACTTTAATTATTGTTAAAAAAAAAACCATTTGTTTTTCTTGCAGAGTTTAGTAATAATTTTTTCATAATCAATTGTTAATTAAAGTTTATAAATCGGGCGATTCAAACTTATTTGTGAAATTAAGTTTACATATATACTACTTTAAAAAATTAGTTCAGTAGCCATTAAAATTGATTAACTAAAATGAACTACATTAAGAAACATAAGAACTAACAAATCATTTGACAAAGAAAGAAAATGTTTTCTATAAAACCTATGATTTTTAAAAATATTATGCGCTTTTTTTACGTTTAAAGGTATTATTTTATAATTAATAAGTAGTTTTTATACTTTAAACGGTATTTTAAAAACCAGCTTTGTGGTTCTTTAAGCATTATTTTAAAATTAAATACTAAAATTTTGGATTGGTATTCTTTAAAAAACACCTCAACAAAAACAAAAAAAAGTCCCCACCTTTCGGTAGGGACTTAAACAAAATAATTAAAAAACTATTACTTTTTATTCGTCTTCTGCTAGTTGAGTTTTCACTTCAATCTTTTTGTCTAGTTTTAAAGACGTTCTTGGGAACAATACCTTTTTAGTTACCACTATACCTTCTTCTGAAGTAATTTGAACTAATAAAACCTCTGTTGTTAGTCCAGCATTCATTAAGGTTTGAGAAGCATTAATATCTTTCTTCTCTTGAAGTAATCTTCCTCTTATATCGAAAATCTTAACCTTCGACATAACAACATTTCCTGTGTTAATCGAAATTTCATTGGTTGGTGTTTTATAAATCACCACTTGACTTTCGTTAAATGTTGGTGTACTAACAGCCAATGATGTCGATTGATAAATAATCTCAAATCGGGTATCAAAAGTTCCTGAAGCCGATGTAAATGTATAACCTCCAGCACTTAAATTATGTACAACTCCTGTGGTATTGTCTCTTAAATAAACCGTTTGAGCGCCATTAGAAAACAAACCATCTACATGATCTATCGTTATCGTATAATCTCCAGCGGTAGTAACTTTAAAACTCATTGGCACCACATCTGTCATGTCAAACGGTAAAGCTCTACCTTGAATAGCATAGGATGTCGTTTCTATTAAGCTAGCTAGAGATACATCGCCATCAGTAAGCAATTTACCATCTATAGATGGATCAACTCCTTGCGTGGCACCTGTCATATAAGCAATCATAGCTTGCGAAAAAGAACCAGCTGCATTGGTAATATTCAACCAAATACGATTTCTTTCTATAGTGTTTGCTACTCTTAAGAAACGATTAACATTAGAATCTATACGCATATCGTTGGTAAAAACAACATCACTTGTTCCTGTTCCTTCTACAATGAATCCTTGTCCTACTTGGACAACATTTGTAGAAGTATTAGGATTTACTGTCATATTTGAAATTGCACTATCATTATTAGAAACAAAACCTCCTAAGTTATAAGTACAATAGGCTGCATTGGAAGATCCATTGGTTTTTCTCCAAAAGTACACTGTTCCTGTAATTGATCCATTGGCAATATTAGTATCAATAAAAGTTTCCGCATCTATAGCAGATGGATAAGGATTTCCTATCACACGGTATCCTGTAAATGCCATACTATAGTTTCCATTATTTGGCACACCTGTAAACTGACCTGTCCAAGTTGCTGGAGTAGTTGGATGTGTATTAGCTGTTCTAATTAAATAACCATAAAATGGTGAAAAAGTTGTAGCCGAAGGATCAACTGCTTGATAAAAATTGGTGCTCGAGTTGTAACTATAAAAACGATTACTCAATGTGCTAGGCGAAAACGCCTGTAATCCCTGAGCTGCCACTGGCGAAGACCATAAGGTATAGTCCAAACGTCTTATTCGTGCGCTTTCTCTTTTGATTACTATTGCACCCGTGTTTTCATTAGTAGTACCATATTGAATCAAATTGGCGCCACTATTAAAAGTCACAAAACTTCCTGGGGAAGCTATTAAAGCACCATCCAGAGTTACAGTATCGCCTGATTTAATAAGCACTGTAGCACCAGCATTAACAGTCAATTTACACGCTCTCAAATTGTAATTCGGATTAGTACCTGGTGAGGTAAAAGTGCCCGATATGATAGCTGCTGTTGATGCAGTAGGTGCTCCATTACTCCATGTAGTTCCATTCCATGTAGTGGTGGTAGCAGAAATAAATGTTATTGTAACTGATGCACATGATGTAGTATCGCAGCTTCCTTCATAACGACCATAATAAGTTGTGGTGCTTGTTGGTGAAACTACAAGATTATTTCCAGTTCCTACTAGCGTTCCTCCACATGAAGAAGTATACCATTTTATTGTAGCACCTTGGCCACCGCCACCAGTTAAAGTTAAAGTCGTGCTTCCTGAACCACACATAGTAGTAACACTAGCCGTTGCTGATGTTGGAGCAACTGAAGCTGGAGTAACAGTCATAGTAACCGTATTTGAGGTAGCAGGTGAATCTGTAGCACAAGTCGCCGTTGAAGTCATTACTACCGTTACAGCATCATTATTTACTAAACTTGTTGTAGTGTAGGTTGCACTGTTGTTACCCACATTGGTTGAACCAACTTTCCATTGGTAAATTGGTGAAGCACCGCCATTAGTTGGTGTAGCTGTAAATGTTACACTCGTTCCTGAACAAATTGTTGTAGCACTTGCTCCAACACTTACACTTGCTGTTAAGTTTGGATTAACTGCAACAGTTGTACTAGCGGTATTGGTACATCCATTTTCAGCTGTACCAGTTACTTGAAAAGTAGTTGTAGTGCTTGGAGATACCGTAACAGAGGATGCTGTTCCCAATGAATTATCCCAAACATAAGATGTAGCACCACTTGCAGTTATTGTAGCACTAGAACCTGCACAAATAGATTGATTAGCAGATACTGAAACTGTTGGGGCTTGATTATCTACCGTTACTATTACAGTTCCCGTTGCAGTACAACCTGAAGCTGTATTGGTTTTGGTTACTGTATAAGTAGTAGTTGAACTTGGGTTAGCTGTTGGATTACTTGCAGTAGCTGAGCTCAATCCTGTTGCTGGAGACCATGAATACGTATGACCAACAACAGCTGTTTCTCCTATTGCTGCTCCACTTGTATTGGCTACGCAAGTTTTGGTAAAGGCTGTTCCAGCGTTTACTGAGATTGCTGAATTATTAACTGTTACTGTAACATTTCCAGTTGCAGTACAACCTGAAGCTGTATTGGTTTTGGTTACTGTATAAGTAGTAGTTGAACTTGGGTTAGCTGTTGGATTACTTGCAGTAGCTGA
>CANGTQ010000014.1 GCA_947456955.1 Flavobacteriaceae bacterium
GAGAAATCGGCGTAAAAATTATTCTCTTCTACAGGTCCAATTTTATCTGAGATTACAGAAAGTCCCAACCCTACATTTCTTCCAACAGGGCTGTGGATAAAAAATGTTCCGGTTGTAGGAGCATCTTCAATTTCTACCCATTGTTTTCTATAAAGGAAACCTCCTGACATACTCTCTTTTGAACCCGCATACGCTGGATTCATCACACTCATATTGTACATATATTGTGTGTAATGCGGATCTTGCTGTGCTCTTAACTCAGTAATCGCTAAAGCCAATATCGCAATAAAATATACTTTCTTCATTTTGTTTTGTTTTATTTTGAATGCAAATTATATGGTAAGTTATTGTGCTCTATTGATGTAAATCCATCCTGTTTTAACAGTACCCGAACGTTGTTCAATGACATAATAATAGGTTCCGTCAGGAAGTTCGTCTCCATCATCTGAATTACCTCCCCATTCATCAACATAATTATTACGAGAATAAACTTTCATTCCTAATCGGTTAAAAATAGTTAATTTTTTAACATCAAAACCGCTTAAGTCAAAAGTGTCATTCAGATCATCATTGTTAACAGAAATCCCTTTTTGTATTACACAGGATACCGACGTTACATTGAAAGGGAGTGATTCAGTAGAACAACCGTCAACCGTTATTGTTACAGTATAAACGTCAACATCTGTTACTGTTATACTTTGAGTTGTTCCTACTTCAATCCCAGCGGCATTTTGCCAAGAATAGGATGCTGTTTCAGGAACAAATGAACCATTTACCGGAGTAGCAGTTAATATATAATTTACACTTTGACAACCGCCAGTAAGCTGTACTAGAATTGGTGAGGCTACTGTTACAGAAAGTGTTGTTGTTGTAGCACATTGACCTGCATTTGGTGTGAAAGTATATGTTCCATTATTGGCATTATCAACAATTGCTGGCGACCATGAACCTGTAATGGAATTGCTTGATGAAGTTGGCAATGTTGGTACAATTCCACCAGAACAAATACTCAATGTAGTTCCAAAACTAAACGTTGGTGTTGTTTGAGGAGTTATTGTTACTGTAAATGTGGTAGTATTAGCACATTGTCCTGCATCAGGTGTGAAAGTATAGGTTCCATTATTGGCATTATCAACAATAGCTGGCGACCATGTTCCTGTAATGGAATTGCTTGATGATGTTGGTAAAGCAGGAACAATACCCCCCGAGCAAATACTCAAAGTAGTTCCAAACGAAAATGTTGGTGTTGTTTGTGGAGTAATTGTAACTATAAAGGTGGTAGTGTTGGCACATTGTCCTACGTCTGGTGTGAAAGTATAGGTTCCATTATTGGCATTATCAACAATAGCTGGCGACCATGAACCTGAAAGAGAATTACTTGAAGAAGTTGGCAATGTTGGTACAATTCCACCAGAACAAATACTCAATGTAGTCCCAAAACTAAACGTTGGTGTTGCTTGTGGTGTTATAGTTACTGTAAATGTGGTAATATTAGCACATTGCCCTGCGTCAGGTGTGAAAGTATAAGTTCCATTATTGGCATTATCAACAATAGCTGGCGACCATGAACCTGTAATGGAATTGCTTGATGAAGTTGGCAATGTTGGTACAATTCCACCAGAACAAATACTCAATGTAGTCCCAAAACTAAACGTTGGTGTTGTTTGTGGAGTAATTGTAACTATAAATGTTGTAGTGTTAGCACATTGTCCGGCATTTGGCGTGAAAGTATAGGTTCCATTATTGGCATTATCAACAATAGCTGGCGACCATGTTCCTGTAATGGAATTGCTTGATGATGTTGGTAAAGCAGGAACAATACCCCCCGAGCAAATACTCAAAGTAGTTCCAAAACTAAAAGTCGGGTTTACAACTGGATTAATTACTATAGGGAAATCAGTGAAACCAGCAGCAATACAAGTTGTTGAATTTAAAGCAACACTATATCTAATTGTATGCGATCCAGGTGTTGAGTTAGCTAAATCAATTTCACCTGTTGATGCGTTTATAAACACTAATCCAGTTGTTAAATATTCTGAAAACGTTCCGCCAGTAGTAAATCCAGTAGCAGAGGTATTTGGAATTGGATTTGAAGTTGCGTTCTGACACACAGGCGTTACATAAGTAAATGTAGTCACACTCGGCGTTGGATTCAAAGTATCAATTACTATTGTAACAGGAGCAGACAAACAACCCGTTATTAAATCTTTGACTATTAAAATATGATTTCCAGGAGCTAAATTATTGAATGTTAAGCCTGCCTGATAAGTTACTCCATTATCAATACTATATTCATAACTTGAAGTAGCTAATGAATAACTTCCTACATTGGCGTAATCTTCAGGATCTAAAGTAGTCCAATCAGCAGTGTTCCAAGTTGTACTAGGAACTGTTGCCGTGTTTAACCTTCTGTAGGTATAACCAGGCTGATTTAATGGTGTAAAGTTAACACCATCTGTTCTTCCCCACAAATCAACTACAGTATTTGTAAGTGTCATCAATTTAATACAGTCATCAGTATTAACACCTGAACAACCTACAAAAACCTGATTAGGAATAACACCACCAGTATTGGTAGCACTTCCAACAGAAATAACATAGGTGCTATTATTATTTAAAGTACCTGACAATATATTGTCACATCCCGCTGTGAATGTAGTTGAACCATTGTTAAATGTTCTCAGTTTATAATTAGCCAAGTTCACAGGACTTCCTGTTCCATTATATAACTCAACATAAGTTAATGAACCTGTGTTTGCATCTGTAACTTCAGAAATAAATAAACCAGCAGGTGTAGGTGCCGAAGCTCCAATCGGACCTGTCACGGTAACCGATCCTGTTGCTGTTGCGCAAGCTGAGGCTGTGGTAGTAAATGTTGGAGTTGGTACAGTATTAATCGTCACAGTAAACGATTTTTCATTACTACATCCTCCAGCTCCGACCACATATAAATAAATTGTTTGAGTATTTGTGATTGGAACTGTTATATCCAATGGTCCTATTCCACCCGTTTGAGAGAAATAGTTGCCAAGGGTTAAACTAGGCAAAGTATATGTGTAACAAGAAGCAACTGGTGCTGGTTGAGAAATATTTGGATTAGCTATAATTTCAACTTGAGTTGAAGGATTTCCTGCGGTACAAATAGAACCAGGTAAACCATAAACTACAGTGTATACTCCAGGCGAACTTAAACTTGGGTTTATATCACCTGTTGTTGGATTAATACTTAACCCAACATTTGGAATTGCAGAATAACTACCACCTGTTGTTCCTGTTTGAGTCACAGCTTGAAGAGTGGTAACACTTTTACAATATGATGGACTACTATAACTAATAGTTGCTGAGGTTGGCTCAGTAATATTAATAGTATATGTTCTTTCTTTTGATTGACATGTTCCAGAAGCGGGGATGGTATTAACTATAACATAATTGCCTGGTGCACTTGCCATTAAATCAATTTCTCCAGTTGCGGTATTTGCAAATACTAGACCTGGTGTATAAGGAGAAGAGAAAACCCCTGCCAAAGACCCTGGTGTAATTACTGCAATTGGATTTGGATTTCCAGGAGTTTTACAATAGGAAGAAGGTTGATATTGGAAGAACGCTTCTGGACAACAATTTACTGTTCCTGATCCAGGTTGACCGAAATTAGTTTGAACTAAATTTATAAAACCAGGTTGTTGAGAAAAGTTTGTAATTAAAATTATATATATCTGTCCAGCTTGTGCGTTTGCAATATTAAGTGTTTCGGTTGATAAAAAATTGAAGCTACAACCTGTTGTTTCAGTTACAGGCACTCCTATCCCAGGTGGGGCAAATGGTGCTTGAATTCCAATTGTTGAACATGCTTGAGCTTGACTAGTAAACGGGCCCCAAGCTGCGTAATCAACATCTCTAGTAGCACCTTGACCATTTGGCAAAGCATTTTGACTTAAAAACAGATTAATAGGTCCAGTGGTAGCTACTTCTAAGCTATAAAAAGTTGGATTTGGTGATGAGAATAGGCAACCTATAGTTCCTAAACTAGTAATTCCTACGGTACTTGGTGTATTTTCACCTAAAAGATTACAAATTGTATTTGAATTTGAACATGTAGAAGGAGTAGTTATACATAAATCAAATGTAGATGTCTGAGGTGTGTTTGCATTAGAATATACTCTAATATAATAGGTTTGCCCTAAAACCAAATTATTTAAAATAAGGTTTAGTGAATTAGCTGCACTGCAATACCTTTGTGTCAATGTACCACATACCCCAGAATAAACAGCAAAATTTAAATTTGTATTTCCTACTACATTTAATAAAGATATATTTAAATAGGTATTAGATGCAATAAACTGAAACCATACATCATCGTCAGCTGTTCCTATACAAGGGGCAATTGGCGGGGTTAATGAAGCAGTAGCTGCGGATATTGTGCCAGGGGTTACTTGCTGACATTGTAGCGAACCATTTACAGGAGCAAAAATAGCACCATCACAATTATCATTAATAATTAAAGTAGTGAAATTAAACCCAGTAGACCATAAGCTAGTGCCCGAAGTAGGGCATATTCCTCTAACATAATAAGTATATTGCGTTCCAGGAAGTAATCCAGTTATTAAACTTGGATTAGATGATATAATAATACCTCCTGTTGTATTAGGTAATGGTGCCGAAGAACCAAAAGGCAATACTAGTACTTCCCACTGTGTTACAGTAGTTGGGCTAGGCTCAGTCCAGCCCAATAAAGCAGAAGTAGAAGTAATACTCGTAGCGGTCAAAGTTGTTGGTTTTAAACAGTTAGGTGCTGGGGAACATGTTACGTTTGCGCTCCATCCTTGTCCAGACCCAAAATCATCAGTTCTAAATCTAAAAGTCAAACACCCACTTGCACTAGAAGCAGTAAACGGACCAGGTAAATTTGGACCTGTTAAAAGACCCCAAAAGCTTCCTGCTAAACCACCATTCACATTCCCCGCGGGATTTGCGCTAGGAATTTGAGTGGCTCCAATTGTATTCCCATCAAAAACATATAGCCCATCCCATGTAGCCTCTGTTTCAAATGAAGTAAAAGTCACTGTTACTACATCTCCAGGATTGGTTGGACATATTGTTGTAGTATTATCGGTTACAATATTCGGATAGTTGGCTGTCGGCCCACCAGCATCAAAAAAGTTACCACCACAAGCTGGAGGAGGTGCCGCGGTAGTAAAAGGCACTGGGCCGGTCCAAAGACTGAAAGTGCCATCACCGCAATCGGCTCTAACATAATATTCATAATTAGTTAAAGGTGTTAAACCAGATAATGGAGAGTTCGTATTGGTAGCAGTTACAACTCCCGATCCAGAAGGAACTCCTGTTCCAGCTGGTTGAACGGCAACTTGCCAGGAAGTTGCTGCTCCAGGATTACCCCAAGATGCTTGTGCAGAATCACTAGAAATTCCTGATACTGAAGCGTTGGTAGGTTGTACACAGTTAATTCTATTTATAACTAAAGTATATCCAGTAGTTTGAGGCGCTGGCCATGTGGAAATCACAAAATAATAGGTTGATCCAGCCACAACAGGCAAATCAAATGTTCTTATAGTTGATCCACTATTGGCAACTCCTGCTAAACAATTCACACCAATATTAGCACAACTACTGTATGCAAAGATCCCTGACCAAGTTCCAGTAGGAGTCATTGCAACATTGATAGTGCCTGTGAATGTTGAAGTAAATGAATATACAACATCATTACCGTTCAAATAAGTACTAGTAGAACCACAACCCGTCGCCCCAGGGCTTCCCTCTATTGGAGCATTATCTCCATAATTTGCGGTGGTATCTGTAGTGGTATATGGTAATGAACCTACTATTATTGGTGCAGCACAAGTTAATCCTGGCGCAGCTGTAGTGAATGATTGTGGCCCTGCCCACTCACTTAATCCAGAAAGTCCACCACAATCAGATCTTACGTAAAAATTGTAGCAAGTAGTAGTATTAAGACCTGTAAATGGGTACGGATTACTATTAGTAACTGTCCACCCTGTTGTTGTACTTGTTGGAGCGGGATCCGTACATGGTAATGCTATTACTTGCCAAGAGGTGGCACTTCCAATAGGAGTCCATCCAAAAGAAACCGATGTAGGAGATAAACCTGCAGTAGTTAAAGCAACCGGTTTAGGACATGCTGGCGCTGGTGCACAAGTGACATTAGCTAACCAACCTGAAGAAACAGTAGTTCCATTAGATGTAAACACAAATGTTAAACAACCTGAAGGCGCAGATGAAGTAAATGACGGTGGCAAAGTCGTGCCTGATAGAGTAGCTAATAGGGTACCAGAGGCATTATTTCCATCATATACTCTCAAAATATCAGAACCTGCCTGTGTATTAAAAGCTGTAAACGTAACAGTAACTGCATCACCAGGATTTACTGGACAAATTACAGAAGTAAGATTTTCATTATTACCATAATCACCACCAGTACCACCGGTATCCACATAATTACCTCCACAAACCGGTGGAGCAACTAACGTACACACACGTGCACCTACTATATTCCATCCGCTATTTAAGGCACATACAGCTCTTACGTATATATCAAAACATGTTCCTGAAGCTAAACCAGTAACATTAAAAGATGGTCCTGCAGCAATAACATCATTGAAAGTTGGTACAGAAATAGCTGTAGGGGCAGCTGAGTTTGCTGGCAAAACAATAATATCAAAAAGAGACGCAACTGAAGAATCAGGATTGGCTGGTTGTATCCAGTTCAAAGTAGCTGAGTTAATTGTAATTCCGGATGCAGTCACAGCCGTTGGAATTCTACACGCCGGAGGTGGTCCACAAGTTACGTTACTTGCCCATCCTGCATTATTTGTTGTATTGTTTGAAGTAAACACAAATGTTAAACTTCCAGAAGCCGAAGAGGCTGTAATAGCAGGAGGTATAGTCGCTCCTGATAAGGTAGCTAATAGTGGTGATGTGGCATTTGGGCCATCATATACTTTTAAAAGGTCAACACCGGATTCTGTATTAAACGAAGTAAATGTTACGGTAACTAAATCCCCCGGAGTTGTTGGATTTATAGTAGTTGTAACATTTGAATTAGCAAGATAATTACCAGCGATACCTCCATTATCTACAAAATTACCACCACAAACAGGAGGCGCAACAAGTGTTGTAAAGTTGGCAGAGGCTACAGACCAAGGACTTGCAAAACCGGTTGTACATCTAGCTCTTACATAAAACTTATACGCAGTATTTGGTATTAATCCGGTTACTATATAAGGAAAAGTAATGGTTGTATTAGTCGGTATTCCTGTAGGAGTGCCCGAAGCGAGAACAACTTCTATTTCATAGGAAGCTGATCCAGTTCCATTTGGATTTACCCAGTTTAAACTTGCACTATTTGAAGTTATTGCAGAAACAGTCAATCCGGTAGGAGTTAAGCAAGGTGAATCAATGCTTACATTATCAATAAACCATGTGTCACCTCCAGTACCTGTTCCTGTTTGGGTGAATATTTTCACAAAAGAAACATAAACGAATTGATTTGCAAAAGCAGATAAATCAACTGTTTTTTCTGTATATAAGTTAAAGTTAGATGTTGGCACTATTAACTCATTCTCTGTCCATTGTTGTACTAAAGAATAAGCAAAAGGATCGGTTTGTGAGGCTGTTGCAGGAGCTACCTTTATTTGATATATAGTCCCTTGATTTCCAAGGGTATTCATTCTTGTGTAAAAATTTAATACTCCATTAGCTGGAATAAGAACAGGAGGAGTAGCTAAATATTCTTCGGAAGTATTTCCCGCACCAACATTTTCAATGTTAACATAAGCAGCGTTAACCCCTTGGTATACACTAACAGGTGTAGTTACAGCATTATTAATTTCCCAACTTTGGGTTGATCCAACACCATTATCAAAAACGGCCCAGTTTCCAGTCCCTAAAGTCCAGTTAGTTGATGGAAAAGCATCAGGACCTGAAGTGTTTTCAAAACCTTCTAGAGATAGCTGTGAATAGCCGCTAATGGAGGAGAATAAAAACAGCAGTAGTAAAGTAATTTTTTTCATAAAATGAAAATTTTGAGTTATTTAATTAAAATTTGTTTAGGATTTTGAAGCCCAAATTTAATAAAATTTATGAATTCTTTATGAATTGTTTTGAAAAATCACATATTCAACAATATCAATTATAACTAACATTAAGAATCATTAACAATTTTATGATTTTATAATTCTCAAATGTCTAATTTTGCCAAAGAATAAAAAGACATGTTAGAAAAAGAAATTATTAATTTTGAAAGAACCGTAATTGTTGGAATTGTTACGCAAAATCAAAATGAAGAGAAGTTAACAGAATATCTGGACGAATTAGAGTTTTTAACCTATACTGCAGGAGGAGAGGTAATTAAAAGATTCTCTCAAAAATTAGAAAAGCCAAATCCCAAGACTTTTTTAGGAACAGGCAAAATGGAGGAAATTAGTTCTTATATCAAAGAAAAAAACATTTCTACAGTAATTTTTGATGATGAATTGTCTCCATCTCAACAAAAAAATATTTCGAAAATACTTGATTGCAAAGTGCTGGACAGAACAAATTTAATTCTGGATATTTTTGCCCAAAGAGCAGAAACTTCCTACGCAAGAACCCAAGTAGAGTTAGCACAATGTCAATATTTATTACCAAGACTTTCCGGTATGTGGACGCACTTAGAGCGACAAAAAGGAGGAATTGGTCTTCGTGGTCCCGGAGAAACAGAAATTGAAACCGATAGAAGGATTGTTCGTGACCGAATAGCTTTACTAAAAGAAAAAATAAAAACCATCGACAAACAAATGTCTGTACAACGAGGAAATCGTGGCGCTATGGTTCGTGTAGCATTGGTTGGTTACACTAATGTTGGAAAATCTACTTTGATGAATGTAATTAGCAAAAGCGAAGTATTTGTTGAAAATAAATTATTTGCAACTCTGGATACAACTGTTCGTAAAGTAGTTATCAAGAATTTACCATTTTTGCTTTCAGACACCGTTGGATTTATTAGAAAATTGCCAACACAATTAGTGGATTCTTTCAAAAGCACACTCGATGAAGTGCGTGAAGCGGATTTATTATTACACGTTGTTGATATTTCTCACCCTGATTTTGAAGAACATATAAGTTCGGTGAATCAAATTTTACAAGATATAAAGAGCAATAACAAACCTACTATAATGGTTTTTAATAAAATAGATGCTTTTAAAAATCAGGAAATAGAAGCCGATGATTTAATTACCGAAAAAACAACAAAGCATTATACTTTAGAAGAATGGAAAACGACTTGGATGAATAATGTAGGAGAAAAAAATACTTTATTCATTTCAGCTACTAATAAAGAGAACTTTGAAGAATTCAGAGAAAAAGTATATGAGTCAGTGAGAAAAATACATATTACGAGATTTCCCTATAATAAATTCTTGTATCCGGATTATAAAGACGCTGTCGAAAAAGAAGAGTAGCTACTACTAATTTAAATAATATATGTAGCCAACGTTAAACCAAACATTCCAATCATTGGCTTTATTTTCAGTGTAAATTGTAGGATCAGGATTTAAACCGTCAACCCAATTTGAAAAATAATATTGCCATCTTAAATCGACCATCAAATCGGAAAGTTCCGTTAATTTGTATCTACACCCAATACTAGATACTATTGACCAAACAGTTCCACCTTGACTTGTTGTTGCATTGTAATATTTAATGGGCGTAGAAATAGGCGTATTTAATGGACCAAGTTCTGACCAAGCTCTTGGGTCGTAAAAACTAAATTGACCTCCCAAACTAATAAATGGCGCAAACGAACCTGTAGTTGCTGTAAATTCTCTAATACTTAATGGAAAAAATTCCAATTGCATACCAACATTAGTCACAGCAGTACTACCTCTCATTGCTCTTAATTGATTTGCCAATAAACCTGTTCTGCTTGGCTCAACCCATCTCCCATAATGCTGTAAATCGGTTTTATTATAAGACAACTCGCTTCTTAATTTGAAGTGATCATTAAAATAAGTTTCAGGAGTATAGCAATTACACTCTGCTTTATAAGAAAAGTTTAAGTAATGTATAATTCCTATTCCATAACCTGTATTACCAGCGTTAGTAGATAAATCTCCACGCTGTCCATAATCTGATTGAAAGGCAACTGGCCCAAGTATAGCTCCAACTTCATGAGAAAAGCCGAATTGAGCCTTTAAGCTATTTGACAAGCCAAATAGCAGAAGGAAAGTTATGATAAAATTTTTAGGCATTGGCATACTAATTAATTCAAATCTCGACAAATATATAAAAACATCAATCAGTTATAAAATAAAATAAAAAATAGTTGATTTATATACAAAAAAAATAATCAAACGATTTAAAAAGTGAGAATAATTGAGGTCTTCTTCATAGTTTCTTAACAGAAACATAAAAATTACAAGAATTTATAAAAAAGTATCACCTCCGTTTTTAATAAAATGTATATTTGTCCGATTTTACGAAATCGATTTCTTAAAATATTAATTAGCTAATTTTATGTCACAAAGTATTAATTCATTTATGGACTTGGTTGCAAAAAGAAATGGTCATGAACCAGAATTTATGCAAGCTGTTATGGAAGTTGCTGAAACAGTAATTCCCTTTATTGAACAAAATAAAAAATACCAAAACAAAATGCTTTTGGAGAGAATGGTTGAGCCAGAAAGAGTAATCATGTTCCGCGTATGTTGGATCGATGATGCCGGAAATACACAAGTAAACCGCGGTTACAGAATCCAAATGAATTCTGCAATCGGACCATACAAAGGCGGAATTCGTTTTCACCCTTCTGTAAACTTGAGTATCTTGAAATTCTTAGCCTTCGAACAAACATTCAAAAACAGTTTAACAACATTGCCAATGGGCGGTGGAAAAGGAGGTTCTGATTTTGATCCAAAAGGGAAATCGGATATCGAAATCATGAAATTCTGTCAAGCCTTTATGACGGAATTAGCAAAACATATTGGCGCTGATACCGATGTTCCTGCAGGAGATATTGGTGTTGGAGGAAGAGAAGTAGGCTATATGTTCGGTCAATATAAAAGATTAAGAAACGAGTTTACCGGAGTTTTAACTGGAAAAGGAATCACTTTCGGAGGATCATTAATCCGTCCGGAAGCCACAGGTTATGGTGATGTTTACTTCGCTCAAAATATGTTGGCAACAAAAGGACAAAGCTTCGATGGAAAAACCGTTGTCGTTTCTGGTTCTGGAAACGTAGCACAATATGCTATCGAAAAAGCAACTGAATTAGGAGGAAAAGTAGTTACTGCGTCTGACTCATCTGGATATATTTATGATGCCGATGGTATCAATCCTGAAAAATTGGCTTACATCATGGAAATCAAAAATGTAAACTATGGAAGAATTTCTGATTACGTAGCTAAATATCCTTCTGCAAAATTCGTAGCTGGAAAACGCCCATGGGAAGTTAAATGCGATATTGCCTTACCATGTGCTACGCAAAATGAATTGAACGGTGACGAAGCAAAAGTACTTATTGCAAATGGATGTATTTGTGTAGCTGAAGGAGCAAACATGCCTTCAACTCCAGAAGCTGTTACCGAATTCTTAAAAGCTAAAATTCTATTCGCTCCAGGAAAAGCATCAAACGCTGGTGGAGTGGCAACTTCAGGTCTTGAAATGTCGCAAAACTCTTTGCGTTTAAGCTGGACATCGGAAGAAGTTGACCAACGATTGAAAAACATCATGGCAAACATCCATGAAGCTTGTGTAAAATATGGTACCGATGCAACAGGATATACTGATTACGTAAAAGGAGCAAACATTGCCGGTTTCGTAAAAGTAGCCGATGCTATGTTAGCACAAGGAATAGTATAATTTATAAACCAACCACTTAAACCCTTGAAATGCCATCAGAAATGATGGCATTTTTTGATTCAAATACAACAATTAGATAATTTTCACGTTTGTACTATATTTGTATGCTAATTCTTTTCAAATGAAAAAGTGCTTTTTCGGGGTTTTATTTCTTTTGTTTCAAATTTGTCTATCACAGCCATTTCAAAACTGGAAAGGTTATTTTTCGTACAATAAAATTAAAGACTTATCTGAATCAAGCACTAAAGTTTATGCTGCTGCCGAAAACGCATTGTTTACCAAAAACCTAGCGACTAACGATATCAAAACCATAAACACGATTGATGGCCTTTCGGGTCAAACTATTTCTGCTATTTATCACAGCGATACTTTCAATAAAACAATTGTTGGTTATGAAGACGGATTGATGATTGTAATTAATGATGCCGACGGAAGCATGTTAAATGTTGTGGATATCATCAATAAAAATATTCCTTCTAATATCAAAAGAGTAAATCACTTTATGGAATACGATGGTATTGTTTACGTATCCTGTGATTTTGGTATAGTGCAATATAAATTGGCAACCTTAGAATTTGGTGATACTTATTTTATAGGTCCCGCCGGCCAAGAAATAAAAGTCTATCAAACGGCAATTTATAATGGTGATCTATTTGCGGTAACACAATTTTACGGAATCAGAAAAGCGGCTATTACAAATCCAAATTTGATTGATTTTGCTCAATGGCAGGTTTTTGACGGCGGTTTTTGGAATGGAATAGTGACGTTTAATAATCAACTAATAGCATTAAATGCCAACAATAAAGTATATAAATACAATGGTTTCTTTTTCCAGGAATTTGGAACTATTGGACAACCCGGACTTGATATTCGTGCCACTTCAAATTATTTAGTTGTCACTTCTTCGAGCCATGTGTTTATTTACAACACTTCATTAAGTCAAATAATTCATATCCAAAACGCACAAATAGCTTCAATTCCGGTAACCTTTACTTGTGCAAGCGTTGCTAATGAAATGATTTACATTGGAACAAATGAAAACGGGATAGTTTCTTCACGCATTAATTCTCCAACTAATTTTGAATTTATTATGCCTAACGGTCCGAACATGAATAATATGTTTTCTATAAATAGTTCCTCTTCCCACTTATGGGCTGTTTATGGAGGGTATGATATTTTCTATAACCCATTCACTTATATACCCTCTATGGGTCCGCCTGCCTTTGGGATTAGCAAATTTAATGAAAGTAACGGTTGGCGGAATATTCCTTATAGCGATTTATTAGGCGCCAAAGCCCTTGTTAGGATTTCCGTAAACCCTAACGATGAAAATGAGCTTTGCATTGCATCCTATAATGACGGACTCATAAAAATAGTAAGCGATGTTCCAACAACCTTATATAATGCAACAAACAGTACAATGGAAGGAGGAGCGCCAAGGATTAACAGCACCGCATATGATAAGTCCGGTAATTTATGGGTGACCCAAAGCAGGGAGCAACGCGGACTCCATGTTTTAAAATCAAATGGAACATGGGCAACTTTTGATATGCAAACAATTTTAACCGATTATGCAAGTAACGATTTTTGTAAAATAGCCATCGATAAAAGCGGGACAAAATGGATTGCCTCTTATAAAAATGGCGTTGTTGCTTTTAATGAAAATTCAAATATTGGATTTAAAAAATTATCGGAAGGTGTCGACCTAGGAAATCTCCCTTCTCAGGATGTTAGGGCCATTGCGGTAGATAATAGAAATCAGGTTTGGATAGGAACTAATAGAGGATTAAGGGTATTGCCAAGCACCGGAAGCTACAATAATGACGAACAAATGAAAGCCAATCCAATTATTATTCTGGAAGATGGTTTGGCACAAGAACTTTTATTCGAACAATTTATTACCGATATAGCTGTCAATGGTTCAAATCAAAAATGGATAGGAACAGCCGATTCAGGTGTTTTTCTTTTTTCGTCTAATGGTCAGGAAACGATTTATCATTTTACTAAGGATAATTCCCCTTTGCCAAGTAATGTGATAAACGATATAGATATCAATGCGGTCACAGGAGAAATTTTCTTTGCTACTGATAGAGGATTGGTTTCGTTTCAAGGCACAGCAACAAAACCAGCAGATAATTTAAACGCAGTATACGTATACCCAAATCCGGTTCGTCCTCAATTTGTGGGAACAGTAAAAATCGCCGGTTTAATTTCCAAAGCCAATATCAAAATCACCGACATCGAAGGAAATTTAGTATATGAAACCACTTCCGAAGGCGGAACGGTTGAATGGGATACCAAAGCTTTTGGAAAATACAATGTAGCTTCAGGAGTCTATATGATTTTCATCGCTGCCGAAGACGCTTCTGAAACTGCTGTTAAAAAAGTGATGATAATTCGGTAAACTGTTTGTGGTTTGTTGTTTATAGTTTGTTGTTACTAAATCCTTTACAACTATAAAACCATAAACCATAAACCATAAACCATAAACATGCTCGTAAAAACCAAAGCCATCGTCATTTCTTCTTTAAAATATCAGGAAAAAAGTCTGGTAGTTAAATGTCTGACACAGTCTGATGGTTTGAAAAGTTATTTTGTACCCAATGCTTTTGCGGCAAAAAATCAATCCCGAGGCTTTGGGAAGAAAATCGCTTATTTCCAACCATTGTCTTTACTTGAAATTGAAGCCAATCACAAAAACAAAGGAACCCTCGAGCATTTCAAAGAAATAAAACTCGCACACGGGTATCAGACTATTTCTACAGATATTGTCAAAAGTACCATAGTGATGTTTCTTTCCGAAATCATCCATCACAGCATACTCGAAGAAGAAAAAAACGAAAACCTGTTCAATTTTCTCGAATCGGCTTTGCTTTGGCTCGATGCGCATGATGAAATGGCGAATTTCCATTTGATTCTGATGCTGGAGATGACCAAGTTTTTTGGCTTTTATCCCGACAATTCTGAAAGTGTTTTTAAATTTTTTGATTGCAAAGAAGGAAACTTTACGGCCTTTCAGGGAACCAATTGCCTTTCTGAACACGAAACGTTTCTGTTCAAAAAACTAATCGATTTAAAATTCGATAGCGACCAAAAGGTTTTTGCCGGAATCGAGCGGCAAATCTTACTCAAAATCCTACTCGATTATTACACCTTTCATCTCGATGGTTTCAAAAAACCAAAATCACTTGAGGTTTTAAAAGAAGTTTTCGCTTAAATAGTAACTTTTGCCTCTTGTCTTTTGCCTATTTACTAATAATCACTACTTTCGCAGACTTGATTAAAGAATACGACAAAAATGAGTACTAAGTTTACTGAATATAAAGGACTTGATTTGCCAAAAGTGGCCTCTGATGTTCTTGATTTTTGGAGAGAAAACAACATCTTTGAGCAAAGCGTGACCTCCCGCGAAGGAGCAACACCATATGTGTTTTTTGAAGGGCCACCATCAGCCAATGGGTTACCCGGAATTCACCACGTAATGGCACGTGCTATTAAAGATATTTTCTGTCGTTATAAAACTCAAAAAGGGTTTCAAGTAAAAAGAAAAGCAGGCTGGGACACACACGGTTTGCCTGTAGAATTAGGCACCGAAAAAGAATTGGGCATCACCAAAGAAGATATCGGAAAAACAATTTCCATCGAAGAATACAATGAGGCTTGTAAACGCACCGTTATGCGATATACTGATGTGTGGAATGACCTAACCGAAAAAATGGGCTATTGGGTCGATATGAACGATCCATATGTAACCTACAAATCCAAATACATGGAATCGGTTTGGTGGTTGCTTAAACAAATTTACGAAAAGGACCTACTTTACAAAGGCTACACAATTCAACCCTATTCTCCAAAAGCCGGAACAGGTTTGTCTTCTCACGAAGTAAACCAACCGGGAAGTTACAGAGACGTTACGGATACAACCGTTGTAGCGCAATTCAAAACGTTGTTAGAAACGTTACCAAGCTTTTTACAAGGGTTTGGAGAAGTTCACATTTTAGCATGGACGACCACGCCATGGACACTTCCGAGTAACACCGCATTGACCGTTGGACCAAAAATCGATTATGTTTTGGTAGAAACGTTTAATCAATATACTTTCCTTCCGGTAAAAGTTATTTTGGCTAAAAACTTAGTCGGTAAACAATTCGGTAAAGGATTTTTTGCAAGTGAAGAGACTTCTGATTTTGAAAATTTTAAAGCGAACGATAAACAAATTCCATATAAAATTTTAACCGAATTTAAAGGGGCAGCCTTAGTCGGAATTCGTTATGAGCAATTAATGCCTTTGGTATTACCTTATCAAAATCCGGAAAATGCCTTTAGGGTAATTTTGGGAGACTTTGTAACTACTGAAGACGGAACTGGAATTGTGCATACCGCGCCAACTTTTGGTGCCGATGATGCAAAAGTGGCTAAAGAAGCAAAACCGGAAGTACCGCCAATGCTGATTTTGGATGCCAATGGAAATCCAGTACCATTAGTTGATTTACAAGGTAAATTCATTCAAGGATTAGGAGATTTATCTGGTAAATATGTAAAGAATGAGTATTACGATGCCGATAAAGCTCCTGAACGTTCCGCAGATGTTGAAATAGCCATTCAGCTAAAAGAAGAAAATAAAGCGTTCAAAGTAGAAAAATACGTTCACAGTTACCCACACAGTTGGAGAACCGATGAGCCATTATTATATTATCCGTTAGATTCCTGGTTTATCAAAGTAACCGAAGTCAAAGACCGAATGTTCGACCTAAACGAAACCATCAACTGGAAACCAAAAGCAACTGGTGAAGGCCGTTTCGGAAACTGGTTGAAAAATGCCAACGACTGGAATTTATCGCGTTCAAGATATTGGGGAATTCCATTGCCAATCTGGAGAACCGAAGACGGAACCGAAGAAGTACTGATTGGTTCTGTTGAAGAACTATACAACGCTATTGAAAAAGCTATTGCAGCAGGTTTCCAATCAGCCAATCCTTTCAAAGGTTTTGAAATAGGAAACATGAGTGAAGAAAATTATGACTTGGTTGATCTACATAAAAATGTTGTTGATGCCATTACGTTAGTTTCTGCTTCCGGAAAACCAATGAAACGCGAAGCCGATTTGATTGATGTTTGGTTCGATTCAGGCGCAATGCCTTATGCTCAATGGCATTATCCGTTTGAGAACAAAGAAAAGATTGACGAGAACAAAGACTTCCCAGCCGATTTTATTGCGGAAGGTGTTGATCAAACTCGTGGTTGGTTCTATACTTTGCACGCTATTGGAACGCTGGTTTTTGATAAGATTGCCTATAAAAATGTCGTCTCAAATGGTTTAGTACTTGACAAAAACGGACAAAAAATGTCCAAACGTTTAGGAAATGCCGTCGATCCATTTACAACATTAGCAGAATATGGACCGGATGCCACACGTTGGTATATGATTTCGAATGCAAATCCTTGGGATAACTTAAAATTTGATATTGAAGGGGTTGCTGAGGTGCGTCGTAAATTCTTCGGAACTTTATACAATACCTATTCTTTTTTCTCGTTATATGCTAACATTGACGGGTTTAAATACGCAGAAGCGGAAATACCATTAAACGAAAGACCTGAAATTGACCGTTGGATTTTATCGGAATTACACACTTTAATAAAAGTGGTTGACGAAGCTTACGCCGATTACGAACCAACAAAAGCAGCTCGAGCTATTTCTGATTTTGTTCAGGAGAATTTAAGTAACTGGTACGTTCGTTTGTGCAGACGACGATTTTGGAAAGGCGAATATGAAAAAGATAAAATTGCGGCTTACCAAACCTTGTATACATGTTTGATAACTGTGACAAAACTATCGGCACCAATCGCTCCGTTCTTTATGGATAAACTTTATCGTGATTTAGTTAATACCACTAATAGTGAGGAATTTACCAGCGTTCATTTGGCAAAATTTCCGGTTTCGGTTGAAAACTTTGTTGATAAATCGCTTGAAAGTAAAATGATGAAAGCGCAAACTGTTTCGTCACTGGTTTTATCACTTCGAAAAAAGGAAATGATAAAGGTGCGACAACCGTTGCAAAAGGTTATGATTCCTATACTTGATGAAAATCAGCGTGCTGAAATTGAGGCAGTTTCTGACCTAATAAAAGCTGAAGTAAACGTGAAAGAAATCGAACTTTTGGACGACGCTTCGGGGGTTTTAGTAAAACAAATTAAGCCAAATTTCAAAGCACTTGGACCGCGCTTTGGCAAAGACATGGGTTTGATAGCCAAAGAGATACAGAATTTATCTACTGAACAAATCAACGAATTAGATACAAAAGGTGAATTGTCGCTTGTTATTTCGGGAAATAGTATAATTTTAACATCCGATGATGTTGAGATTTCCTCTCAAGATATTCCGGGGTGGTTAGTAGCAAATGCTAACGGAATAACGGTTGCTTTAGATATTACCTTAACAGAGGAATTGATTAAAGAAGGAATAGCAAGAGAATTAGTTAACCGAATCCAAAACCTAAGAAAAGATTCTGGGTTTGAAGTTACAGATAAGATTAAAGTTCATTTACTGCCATGTGATGGTTTAGAAAAAGCAGTTGCAGCGAATGAAAATTATATCAAATCGGAAACACTAACAGAAAAATTAGTTTTTGTAGATGATTTGGACACTGGAACAGAAATAGAATTTGACAACATAAAAACAAGAATATTAATCTCAAAATAGAAATAAGATGGTAGAAGAAAAAATGAGATACTCAGATGCAGATTTAGCAGAGTTCAAAGAACTAATTTTACAAAAAATGGAGAAGGCAAAAATTGACTTAGAGCTAATAAAAAGTGCCTACATGAATGACTTAAACAATGGAACTGATGATACATCACCAACATTTAAAGCATTTGAAGAAGGTAGCGAAACCATGTCAAAAGAAGCTAACTCACAGTTAGCCATTCGTCAGGAGAAGTTTCTTCGAGATTTAAAAAATGCGCTTTTCCGTGTAGAAAATAAAACATATGGTGTTTGTAAAGTAACAGGAAAACTAATTTCGAAAGAAAGATTACGTGTTGTTCCTCATGCTACAATGAGTATTGAAGCAAAAAATATGCAACGATAACAACTTTACAGTTAATAATGTAACGCTCCAAACGGGGCGTTATTTTTTAGAAAAATAGTCTTATTTTTGCGCCACACGAAGCCGAAGGCCGAATTGTAAGAAGTAAAAAAACCAAAAAATGTCCTTAAGAAATTCCATTTTAATCATTGCAATTATTTTATTGGTTGACCAATTTGTCAAAATTTATATAAAAACTAATTTTGTTTATGGCGAAGTCGGGCAAGTTGATGTTGCCAGTTGGTTTAAAATATTGTTAATTGAAAATGAAGGAATGGCTTGGGGAGCAAAAATTCCTGGCACACATGGCAAATTAATACTAACAGTATTCCGAATTTTAGCAGTTTTTGGAATTGGCTATTGGTTATATGATTCTAGTACAAAACACAGTTCTAATTTTTTGATGGTCGCTATCGCTTTAATATTTGCAGGTGCCGTTGGAAATATTATAGATTCTGTTTTTTATGGTGTTATTTTCGATGACAGCTATAATAATTTAGCAACAGTATTTGCAGAAAAACCATACGGTACTTTGTTTCACGGAAAAGTGGTTGATATGTTATATTTCCCTATTATTGAAGGAAACTTTCCAAATTGGTTGCCTATTTGGGGCGGACAGCCATTCAAATTTTTTAATGCTATTTTTAACATTGCCGATATGGCGATTTCAACAGGTGTTGGAATTTTGATTGTGTTTAACAAAAAAGCATTTGCCCAAAAGACTTCTATAGGAACGAATAGTTAGTCGTTGGCGTAACACAATAATCTAACCGAATATCAGTTGGGGAAATGTCATCTATCGTTTCTTCAGGGTCAAAAAAGGAAAGCCCAATTTTGATCACATCTTCAGGGCATTTAGACAAAAAAGTATCATAGAAACCTTTGCCATAACCTACTCTATTCCCAAATTTGTCATAGGCTAAAAGCGGCACTAAAACGACTTGTATTTTAGTATTCGGGACTTCGATACCATCAACGGGTTCGTAGATGTTGTATTCGTTTTTTTGAAATTTAGTATTGTCGGTTAACAAATAATTGGTCATTTCAAGCGTTTCAAAATTGCTTTTGGCAACTACAATTTCTTTGTCTTTTCCTGCTACTATTTGGAGAATGAATTCAGTTTCTACTTCCTTTTGCTCTTCGATAGTAAGAAATAAATGGAAATAGGTTTTCTCCCAGACGTCAAGCTGTAACATTCTATTAGCAATAGCTAAACTCTTGTCATCAATTTCGTCTTGCGATAATTCTTGGCGCAAGGCTTTATATTTAGCTCGGAGTTCTTTTTTGTTCATACTTCAAAAGTACTTTAATTTTTATAACTTTGAAATCCTAATTCCTCATTCCTAAATCCCAAATGAATATTCCTTCTATCGAACTTCAGATACAAACATTGCCCGACAATCCAGGCGTGTACCAGTATTACGATAAAGAAGGCAAAATTTTATATGTTGGGAAAGCAAAAAATCTCA
Source organism: Flavobacteriaceae bacterium (assembly GCA_947456955.1). GTDB lineage: Bacteria > Bacteroidota > Bacteroidia > Flavobacteriales > Flavobacteriaceae > Flavobacterium. The sequence continues at coordinate 20,426 of CANGTQ010000014.1, forward strand.
AGAAAAGAGTTTCATCCTATTTCAATAAACAACATGATAATGCTAAGACTAATGTCTTGGTCAGGAAGATTGTCGAGATAAAACACATAGTAGTTTCTTCAGAGCAAGATGCGCTTTTGCTGGAAAACAATCTGATAAAAAAACTTCAACCGCGATACAATGTGCTATTGCGTGATGATAAAACCTATCCTTGGATTTGCATCAAGAAAGAACCTTTTTCTCGAATATTTCCTACTCGAAGAATGACCAAAGACGGCTCAGAATATTTTGGCCCTTATACCAATTTTAAAACCGTAAATACCATTTTAGATTTAATCAAAGAGTTATATCCGTTGCGAACCTGCAATTATGATTTAAGCGAAAGCAATATCAAATCAAAAAAATACAAAGTCTGTTTGGAATACCACATTGGCAATTGCAAAGGACCGTGTGAAGGATTTGAAACGTTAGAAAATTATCAGGAACAAGTTGATGCCATTCGCCAAATTCTGAAAGGAAACTTTAAAGACAGCATGCGCGCTTTCAAAAAAATGATGCAAGACTTGGCTTCCGAAATGAAATTTGAAGCAGCACAAAAAGTTAAAGAAAAGATTAATGTTTTAGAAAATTATCAATCTCGTTCCACCATTTTAAATCCAAAAATTTCTAACATTGATGTGTTCTCCATTGTATCAGATGAAACTATGGCGTATGTCAACTTTTTACAAATTTCACATGGCGCTATCATTCGGTCGTTTACATTGGAACTCAAAAAGAAACTGGATGAAACAGATGAAGAATTGTTAGAGCTTGCTGTGGTAGAACTTCGGGAACGATTTCAGTTGAATTCAAAAGAAATTATACTTCCTTTTGCTTTAGATTTTGGTTCTACAATAAAAGTTACTGTCCCGCAACTCGGAGACAAGAAACAGATATTAGAACTTTCTGAAAGAAATGCAAAGTACCAGCGATTAGAACAATTAAAACAAATTCAAATAGTTGATCCGGAACGTCACACGAATAGAATTATGGCACAAATGCAAAAAGATTTACGTCTTTCTGTTGAACCCAGACATATTGAGTGTTTTGATAATTCGAATATTCAAGGAACGAATCCGGTTTCAGCTTGTGTCGTTTTTAAAGATGGAAAACCGAGCAAAAAAGACTACCGTCATTTTAATATCAAAACCGTTGAAGGCCCAAATGATTTTGCATCTATGGAAGAAGTGGTTTACAGAAGATACAAACGGCTTTTAGATGAAAATCAACCATTACCACAATTAATAATCATCGATGGGGGAAAAGGCCAGTTATCATCGGCATTAAAAAGCATTGATGATTTAGGTTTGCGTGGGAAAATTGCTATCATAGGTATTGCCAAACGATTGGAAGAATTGTTTTATCCTGGCGATTCGGTTCCGTTATATTTGGATAAAAAATCAGAAACGTTAAAAATAATTCAGCAGCTGCGTAACGAAGCACACCGTTTTGGAATTACACATCATCGCGATAAGCGAAGTAAATCGGCATTAAATTCGACCATAGAACTGATTCCGGGAATTGGCGAAAAGACGATGCTGACGTTACTAAAACATTTTAAAAGTGTTAAAAGATTAAAATTAGCAACTGAAAAAGAAATTTCTGATGTTGTAGGAGTATCAAAAGCCATAAAAATTTCCGAATTTTACCAAAAAGAAACTTAAATGCGTAAAGAGCCCTCAGCCCTTAGCCATAATCCATTAGTCAAAAGCAGTTTTGTCGCTAAATTAATTTTTGCTATTGCCTTTTGCCTTTTGCCTTTTGCCTCTCAAGCGCAAGACACTATTAAAAAAATCCGACCAAAAATCGGCTTAGTATTAAGTGGTGGCGGCGCCAAAGGATTTGCACACATAGGAGTTTTAAAAGTGCTCGAAGAAGCTGGAGTAAAAGTTGATTATATTGCCGGAACAAGTATGGGCGCTGTAATTGGCGGACTATATGCTTCGGGTTATAGTGCCACACAAATAGATTCTATTTTTTACAACACTGACTTCGATGAATTACTGCAAGATTATATTCCTCGCTCTTCGAAAAGCTTTTACGAAAAACGAAATGATCAAATGTATGCACTTACGTTACCATTTGACAAACTAAAAATAGGCGTCCCAATAGCACTTTCTAAAGGAATGTATAACTATAATCTTTTATCGAAACTTACTCATAAAGTGAGACATGTTAGAGATTTTAATAAGCTTCCTATACCTTTTTTGTGTATAGCAACTGATATTGAAAAAGGAGAACAAGTCATTTTGAAAGAAGGCTACTTGGCCCAGGCAATGTTAGCGAGTTCTGCATTTCCCTCTTTATTTTCACCAGTTGAAATAGATGGGAAACTATTGATTGATGGAGGTGTGGTAAACAATTATCCAGTTGAAGAAATTCGTAAAATGGGAGCAGACATTGTTATTGGTGTTGATGTTCAAGATGATTTAAAAGACCGGAATTCTTTGAAAGATGCTACACGGATTTTAGTTCAAATCTCCAATCTAGACATGATTAAGATAATGAAAGACAAACAAAAACTAACCGATATTTACATCAAACCAGAAGTTTCAGTCTATGGCGTAATTTCGTTTAACGAAGGGCAGGAAATTGTTAATAAAGGAGAAGAAGCTGCATTTGGAGTCTCCCAGCAACTTAAAAAGCTAGCCGATACAACTATAGTTTATAAACTCAATGTGGTAAAGGTTAAAAAGGATTTTTTACAAGTTAAAAGCATTTCCATAAACAAATTAGATAATTATACCAGAGCTTATGTTTTAGGGAAACTTCGTTTTAATAATGGCAAAAAAATCACGTATGAAGATTTAAAAACAGGAATAAATAATATCAATGCTACACAGAATTTTAGCAGAATTAGTTACACTCTTGAAAGGAAAGAAAACGAAGACGAATTAAAATTAAGTTTAACCGAAAACCCAACCAAAACGTTTTTGAAGTTCGGTCTACATTATGATGGTTTATACAAAAGTGCAGTTTTAGCTAACATTACTCAAAAAAAATCGTTGTTCAAAAACGATGTGGCATCTCTTGATCTTGGACTTGGAGATAATATCCGATATAATTTTGATTACTATATTGATAATGGTTTTTATTGGAGTTTTGGAATAAAATCACGTTTTAATACTTTTAATAAAAATGTAACTACCGATTTTAGAAATGGCGAATTATTATCACAACTTGGCTTAAACACTATCAATATTGATTTTTCAGACCTGACCAATCAGGTCTACATGCAAACTGTTTTTATTCAGAAGTTCTTGATTGGGGCCGGAATAGAGCATAAGTTATTAAGAATAAAATCCGACAACTTAGGGAATATAAATTCAACTTTTGAAAAAAGTAGTTATCTAAGTGTTTTTGGCAATATGACTTATGATTCGTTTGATAATAAACTATTTCCAAAAAAAGGATGGATGTTTGCCGGAGACATACATTCTTTTCTTCTTTCTTCCGATTATACAAATGAATTTAGTCGCTTTACTATTGCAAAAGGTGAAGTAGGTGTAGTTAAATCTATAAATAAAAAACTAACTGTTAAAGTTCAGTCAGAAGTTGGATTTAGCATTGGTGAAGACAGTGTGCCTTTTTTCGATTTTGTTTTGGGAGGCTATGGATTTAATACAGTAAATAATTTCAAGCCCTTTTATGGGTATGATTTTTTAAGCATTGCTGGGGATAGTTATTTCAAATCGTGCTTTACTTTGGATTATGAGTTTTTAAAGAAAAACCATTTTAATTTTGCTGCTAATTATGCCAACGTTCAAGACGGATTATTTGAAAACGGAAATTGGCTTTCAAAACCTAATTTTAACGGATATGCAGTTGGTTATGCCTTAGAATCAATTATCGGCCCAATTGAAATCAAATACTCTTGGTCGCCAGAATTAAATAGAGGGTATGCTTATTTCACTGTTGGGTTTGCATTTTAAAATCAATACTATTGTTTTTATCAGTATTAAAATAAAAAACTATATTTGAAGCTATTATTTTTTAACTAAAAACCCACAATATGTCTATTTGGAAAAGAAAACCCATGGCGCTATTACTTGCTGAAGCGTCTGAATCTGAAAAAGGATTAAAAAGAACACTGACCGCTTGGTCACTGGTTGCCTTAGGAATTGGAGCAATCATCGGTGCCGGACTTTTTGTTAGAACTGCAACAGCAGCAGCTCAAAATGCCGGACCATCAGTTACTATAGGATTCATCGTTGCAGCCATTGGTTGTGCTTTGGCAGGGTTATGTTATGCCGAATTGTCTTCTTCTATTCCTATAGCCGGAAGTGCTTATACTTATACTTATGCTACAATGGGTGAATTCCTTGCCTGGATTATCGGTTGGGATTTAATTTTAGAATATGCCGTTGGAGCAGCAACTGTTGGAATTGCGTGGAGTGAATACCTCAACAACCTGCTGGTCAATGTGATCCATGTGAGCCCAATTCCTTATGAGTGGTGCCATTCGCCTTTTCAAAACTCAATAGATGGTGTAAGCGGAATTATTAATTTACCAGCTCTATTTATTGTAGCTGCCATCAGTTTGCTTTTAATCAAAGGAACTCAAGAATCTGCTTTTGTAAACGGAGTTATTGTTGTGGTCAAAGTGGCTATCGTTGTAATGATTATCATTTTTGGCTGGCATTTTGTAAAACCTGAAAATCATACACCTTATATTCCTGAACCGGGAATCTTTACGGATGAACACGGTGTTGGACATAGTTTTGGAGGAATCATGGGAATTCTTGGTGCAGCAGGAACGGTTTTCTTTGCTTTCATCGGATTTGATGCTGTTAGTACAGCCGCTCAGGAAACTAAAAATCCTAAACGCGATATGCCTATCGGAATCTTAGGATCTTTGGCAGTTTGCACAGTTTTATATATTCTTTTCGCTCACGTATTAACAGGACTTGAATCTGTTGAGTTTTTTAGAACTGGTGGGAAAGAAGCATCTGTCGCCAACGCAATAACTTCGGCAATGCCAGGATATGAATGGTTGGCTCAGTTCGTAACTGTGGCAATATTAGCAGGATTTTCATCTGTAATCCTAGTCATGTTATTAGGTCAGTCGAGAGTATTTTACTCAATGGGTAAGGATGGTTTATTGCCAAAGTCATTCAGTGCCGTACACCCAAAATACAAAACACCATACAAAGCTAACTTGGTAATTATGGTAATTGTCGGTTTATTTGCCGCATTTATTCCAGGTGACATTGTTGGTGATATGACAAGTATCGGAACCCTTTTCGCCTTTATATTAGTTTGTATTTCAGTTATTGTTTTAAGAAAAACAGAACCGGATATGAAGCGCGAATTCAAAACACCATTTGTGCCACTTGTGCCAATTTTAGGAATTATTGTCTGCCTAGCAATGATTTATGGATTAGGTTGGACAAACTGGTTAAGACTTATAGGTTGGTTAGCTATCGGTTTTGTTGTTTATTTTGGCTACAGCAAGAAAAATAGTAGACTCAATAATCCAAAAGAATAATAGAGCTTAAAAATAAATTATATAAAGGATTAAAGGGTTCGCTCTTTAATCCTTTTTTGGATATAAATAATTGACAATTATCATTTTTAGAATTTATATTTTCCCGATATTTGTTAAATGAAAACTTGGAAAAACTTGTTAGCACACTTAAAATTTCTGATTAAGAGAAATCCTGAATGAGTTTTTTTAATACGAATTAATATTAATTTGAACCCATTTTCAAATTATCTCATTTTCAAATTTTCAAATTAAAAATACTATGCCATTATATCATAAACTAGGAAATATTCCGCCCAAAAGACACACACAGTTTGAAAAACCAACCGGGGGTTTGTACTATGAACAGCTTTTTGGTACTGAAGGATTTCATGGACATTCTTCATTACTATATCATGTTCATAGACCAACTCAACTCAAGGAAATATCCAAATCATATTCAGTAGAACCAAAAATTGCCATTGGCAAAAACTTAAAATCGTTACTTCTAAAAGGCTTCGAATTAAAACCTGAAGATGATTTTCTAGATAGTAGAAAAGCTATGCTTGTTAACCGCGATTGTATCATTGGATTGGCAGCGCCAAGAAAATCATTAACAAGCTATTTTTACAAAAACGCCGATGCCGATGAACTGATTTTCATTCACAAAGGAAAAGGGAAACTGCGCACAATGATGGGGAATATCCAATTCGAATATGGCGATTATCTTATCATTCCACGCGGAATGATATACCAAATAGAATTCGAAACCGAAGATAATAGATTGTTTTATGTCGAGTCGTATGCGCCTTTTTATACACCAAAACGATACAAAAACGAATCTGGACAACATTTAGAACACTCGCCTTTTTGCGAACGCGATTTCAAATTGCCAACCGAATTGGAAACACATGATGAAAAAGGCGATTTTACAATCAAAATCAAAAAAGAAGGAATGATACATGAGATGGTTTATGCTACACATCCTTTTGACGTTATTGGCTGGGATGGATACAATTTTCCATACGGATTCAGCATCCATAATTTTGAACCAATAACAGGTCGTGTACACCAGCCACCACCTGTTCACCAAACATTCGAAACGTCGACTTTTGTGGTTTGTTCCTTCTGTCCAAGGTTATATGATTATCATCCAAAAGCCATTCCAGCACCATACAATCACAGCAATATTGACAGTGATGAGGTTTTATACTATGTTGATGGCGATTTTATGTCACGAAATAATATTGAACAAGGGCATATTACGTTGCATCCAAAAGGAATTCCACATGGGCCAGCACCAGGCGCAATGGAACGTAGTATCGGGCACAAGGAAACTCAGGAATTAGCTGTCATGGTTGACACATTCCGTCCATTGATGGTTACCGAAGAAGCTATGGCATTAGACGACGGAAAATATTATAAATCTTGGGCAGAATAATGAGGAGCTATTTGCTTCGCCTGTTCGCTCTTTTAGGAGCTCGAGTCCTGCTGTTCGCTATATCTTTTTGTTTTTGAAGAAAAACAAAAAGGATGCCGCTACCATCAGGGCTAGAAGTTAAAACCAAAACAACGTTCGGATAACCAAATAACCGAATCAACAAATTAATACAATGAGTAAAGAAATAAATTCCGTAGAATACGGACTAGAAAAAATATTTGAAGGAGCGCAAGATTTCCTCCCTCTTTTAGGAACTGATTATGTTGAGTTTTATGTAGGCAATGCCAAACAAGCCGCTCACTTTTATAAAACAGCTTTTGGATTTCAATCGCAGGCCTACGCAGGATTGGAAACCGGATTGAAAGACCGAGCATCCTATGTTTTAAAACAAGACAAAATACGTTTGGTTTTAACTACAGCATTAAATAGCAATTCACCAATTGGCGAACATGTAAAAAAACATGGTGATGGTGTAAAAATTATTGCGCTTTGGGTTGAAGATGCTCGTTCAGCATTTGAAGAAACTACCAAGCGTGGCGCTAAAGTATATATGGAACCAACAGTAGAAAAAGACGAACACGGAGAAGTAGTTCGAGCCGGAATTTATACATACGGAGAAACGGTTCACATGTTTGTGGAGCGCAAAAATTACAAAGGTGCTTTTTTACCAGGTTACAAGGAGTGGAAATCCGATTACAATCCAGCTCCAGTTGGTTTGAAATATGTAGATCACATGGTAGGAAATGTGGGTTGGAATGAAATGAATACTTGGGTAAAATGGTATGAAGATGTGATGGGATTTGTAAACTTCCTTTCATTTGATGACAAGCAAATCACAACCGAATATTCGGCTTTGATGAGTAAAGTGATGAGTAATGGTAACGGAAGAATTAAATTCCCAATTAACGAACCAGCTGAAGGCAAAAAGCGTTCTCAAATTGAAGAATACTTAGATTTTTACGAAGGTTCAGGTGTTCAGCATATTGCAGTGGCAACAGATGATATTATCAAAACAATTGCGGATATGCGTTCTAGAGGTATTGAGTTCTTAAGTACGCCACCACAGGCCTATTACGACGCAATTCCAGAACGATTGAAAGATCATATGCACAAGTTCAAAGAAGACATTAATGTACTTCAAAAATTAGGAATCATGATTGACGCAGATGATGAAGGTTATTTGCTTCAAATATTTACAAAACCTATTGAAGACCGACCGACTTTATTTTTCGAAATTATTCAAAGAATGGGCGCCAGAGGTTTTGGAGCAGGAAATTTCAAAGCACTATTTGAATCTATCGAAAGAGAACAAATGCTTAGAGGAACATTGTAAAAACGCAATTTTCTTTGAATATTATTTAAAAAGAAGCCGTTAAAACCATTATTTTTTACTAATTAATTGTTAAAGTTGACAAATCACTTGTAATTCTGTAATGATATGGACTACATTTGCACCATCAAAAAAAACAGGGAGTGGTTTCCTTATATTTTTGGATAAATTTTAATAATTTATAGTTTTTTGGTTGGTTAATAGCATAAAAACTCAGTCATTAATTTGATTGGGTTTTTTTGTTTTAATACATTTGGAACAGAAATTGCAATTGCAGTTTTTAAAATCAATTAAACATGAAATTTTTTTTCTTCTTATTGTTGCTTTTAATGACTGTAAGTTTTGATTCTCAAAAGCCGGATGCCTATGATAGTGGAGAATGGTTCAAGTTTAGAATACATTATGGGTTCATCAATGCAGGTTATGCTACACTAGAAGTTAAAGAAGCCATCAAGGACAATAAAAATGTATATCATGCTATTGGAAAAGGATATACTGTCGGGATGTCACGCTTTTTCTTTAAAGTAGACGACAACTACGAAAGTTATTTTGATAAAGTAACCAATAAACCCTTTCAATATGTTAGAAAAATAGATGAAGGCGGTTACACCAAAAACCAAGAAGGATTCTTTAATCAAGAAAAGAATAAAGTTTTGGTAAAAGATTATAAAAATAAAACCGAAAAAACTTTTTCTGTTACCGAAAATGTTCAAGACATAGTTTCTACCTTTTATTTTTTAAGAAATCATCCAAATATTGACAAACTAAAAGTTGGAGAATCTATAGTTGTAGACATGTTTTTTGATGATGAAGTATATAAGTTCAAGTTAAAATTCATAGGAAAGGAAGATCTAAAAACTAAATTTGGAACCGCTCCAACGATGATTTTTAGACCTATTGTTCAATCGGGAAGAGTTTTTAAAGAAGAAGAAAGCCTAACGGTTTGGATTTCAGATGATGAAAATAAAATTCCGTTGCGAATAAAAGCCAGCTTAGCAGTCGGTTCTATAAAAGCGGATTTAGATAGTTTTAAAGGATTAAAAAATCCATTTATGGTTAAATTAAAAAATTAATGAATACTAAAACAAATTCAGAAGAAATATTAGAAGCATTAGAACAAAAATTTGATGCTATAAATCAAAAAATCGAAACGCATCTTGAAGGGCTACTTTGGTCAAAGCCAATAACCTATTGGGATTATATTCAAACCGATGCTTTACTGAATTTGCAAACACAAAGAACTGTTCTTCCTGATGAAATGGTTTTTATTATGTATCATCAAGTAAATGAATTATTATTTAAAATGATACTTTGGGAAATCAATCAATTGTGTCATATTGATAAACCAAAAACAGATTTCTTTACCGAAAAACTGAGACGAATCAGCCGCTATTTTGATATGTTAACAACTTCTTTCGATATCATGGGTGACGGAATGGAAGTTGAACAATACATGAAATTTAGAAATACACTAACTCCTGCAAGTGGTTTCCAAAGTGCACAATACCGATTTATAGAATTTTCCTCAACTGATTTAATCAACCTAATTGATTATCGATTCAGAGCTTCTATAGATAGAAACACTCCTTATTCTCACGCATTTGAACATCTGTATTGGCAGGCTGCTGGGAAAGATCATAAAACCGGAGAAAAATCATTTTTGATTTTAGAATTCGAAAGAAAATATCGTGAAGAGTTTCTTCGCTATATGGAAGAATACAATACTATCAATATTTGGCAAAAATTCAAGCAATTGCCTGATGCTGATCAAAAAGATAGAGAACTAGTAAATGCAATGCGTCATTACGATTACACTGTAAACGTTACATGGGTAATGGGTCATTTGAATGCCGCCAAAAAATATATAGACAGTGGAAAAGGTTCGGGCGAAGCAACTGGTGGAAGCGATTGGAAAAAATACATGCATCCAAAATACCAGCGCAGAATATTTTTCCCGGAATTATGGAGCGAAGAAGAATTAAAAAACTGGGGCGAAGGAGTATAGGTAAGCACGATGTCAAAAACATTTCAAAAAGTAATTCTGATTTTTCTTCTTTCAATATTTATAATATCTTGTGATAAAACAAATGAAGAAGAAATTATTGTCCAAAAAGCCAAACCAAAATTGGTCGAATTTGGATTCAAAATACACGATTTTAATATAGTTAATGACACCATAAAATCAGGGGATACTTTTGGAAGTTTGTTAGAAAAACAAAACCTTGACGGTAGAAAAGTTTATGATATAGTAGCCAAAGTAAAAGACACTTTTGACGTTAGAAGTATCCGCATAGGAAAACCATTTACTATTCTCAGAAGCAAAGACAGAACCAATAAAATTCAGGTTTTAATTTACCAACCAGACCGATTGAATTTTTATGTGATTGATTTTAGAGATTCTATAGTAGTTTATAAAAAGGCAAAGCCATTAACTTTTAAAACTCGAACAATTGCAGGCGCATTAAACGGTTCGCTTTCTGAAACACTTCAAAATCTAAAAGTTGATCCTGCTTTAGCCCCAAGAATAGCAAAAATTTATGCTTGGTCAATAGACTTTTTTAAATTAAAAAAAGGGGATAAGTTCGCTTTAAAGTTTACCGAAAGATATATTAATGATACTATTTATGATGGTGTTGATAGTTTAAAATCAGCGTTTTTTGAATACAAAGGCAAGAAAGTCTATGCTTTTCCATTTGCACCCGATGCCAATACCAAAAAGCAGCAATACTTTGATGAAGAAGGAAAAACATTAAAAAACTTTTTCCTAAAAGCGCCATTGAAATTCGTAAATATTACATCCCGTTTTGCCAAAAACAGATTTCATCCGGTTCAATTAATTTGGAAAGCTCATAAAGGAACCGATTATGCTGCACCGACAGGGACACCAATTATGACAACCGCGGCAGGTGTCGTAGAACAAGCCGGATTCACAACAGGTAATGGGAATTTCGTAAAAGTAAAACACGACAAAACCTATTCAACGCAATATTTGCACATGTCAAAAATATTGGTCAGACGTGGTCAAAGGGTAACACAAGGTCAAGTTATTGGTAAAGTAGGAAGCACAGGTTTAGCGACTGGGCCACATGTTTGTTATCGTTTTTGGAGAAATGGTGTCCAGGTTGATGCCTTACGGTTGAATTTACCAACATCTACTCCAATGGATTCAAAATACAGACAAAAATATATGGAATACATGAATCCGCTTAAAAGAGAATTGGATAGTGTTTCTGATGCTTTCAAAAAATAATTTTCACAACTATAACGTTAGCGTAAAAGATTCCTAAATTTTATACCAATCATATTTGTAAATTTGTCATTCACACGAGAATGATAAGCCGACACGAAGCTATAGCTGGATTGGCGAAGCAATTGTATGACTCAAGCGAAGCGAATTGAACTAAGTAAAATAAAAATATTAAAATGGCTTTACCAAATATCAATCCAACCAGCACAAAAGCCTGGGAGAAACTCAATCAGCATTACGCTCAAATTCAGCATATTTCCATGAAGGAAATGTTTGCCAACGATAAGTCAAGAGCAGCCAAATTCCACATTCAATGGAATGACTTTGTAGTAGATTATTCCAAAAACATAATTAATCAGGAAACGCTAACATTACTTAAAGATTTAGCAACTGAAGTAAATTTGAAATCTGCAATTGAAAGCTATTTTTCAGGTGAAAACATTAATCAAACAGAAGATAGAGCTGTACTTCACACAGCTTTACGCGCTCCAAAAAACGCAACCGTTTTAGTTGATGGACAAAACGTGCTTCCCGAAATTTTTGAAGTAAAGAACAAAATCAAAAAATTTAGTAACGAAGTCATTTCAGGAACAAGAAAAGGATATACCGGAAAAGCATTTACCGATGTTGTTAATATAGGAATTGGCGGTTCAGATTTAGGGCCGGCTATGGTTGTTGAAGCATTGCAATTTTATAAAAACAATCTGAATGTTCATTTTGTATCCAATGTTGATGGCGATCACGTGAACGAAATCATTAAAAAAATAAATCCCGAAACCACACTTTTTGTAATCGTTTCGAAAACATTTACTACCCAAGAGACTTTAACCAATTCTGAGACAATCAGAACGTGGTTTCTGAAATCAGCCAAACAAGAAGATGTAGCCAAACATTTTGTTGCAGTTTCAACTAACATTCATAAAGTTACTGATTTCGGAATTAATCCGGACAATATTTTCCCCATGTGGGATTGGGTTGGCGGACGATTTTCACTTTGGAGTGCCGTTGGTTTGTCTATAAGTTTGGTCGTTGGATTTGATAATTTCGACAATTTATTAAAAGGCGCCAACGAAATGGACGAGCATTTCAAAACAGCCGATTTTGAAGAAAATATTCCCGTAGTTTTAGCTTTACTAAGCATTTGGTATAACAATTTTTTCGGAGCCGAAAGCGAAGCGTTAATTCCCTATACCCAATATTTACAAAAATTAGCGCCATATCTTCAGCAAGGAATCATGGAAAGCAACGGTAAAAGTGTTGGCCGTGATGGTAAACCGGTAAATTATCAAACTGGAACCATTATCTGGGGCGAACCTGGAACAAATTCACAACACGCCTTTTTTCAATTAATACATCAAGGAACAAAATTAATCCCAACTGATTTTATCGGATTTGTAAAACCATTATATGGAAACCAAGACCATCACAATAAATTAATGTCTAATTTTTTTGCGCAAACAGAAGCTTTGTTAAACGGGAAAACAGAAGCACAAGTCAAAACTGAATTTGAAAAACAAAACATCTCCGGAGAAAAAGCAGCTTTCCTGCTGCCATTTAAGGTTTTTAATGGCAATAAACCAACAAATACTTTGTTAATAGAAAAACTTACGCCAAAAACGTTGGGTTCTTTAATTGCTTTGTATGAGCATAAAATATTTGTTCAGGGAATTATCTGGAACATTTTCAGTTATGACCAATGGGGCGTTGAGTTAGGGAAACAATTGGCCAATTCAATTTTGGATGAAATTCACAATTCAAAAGTAAAACAACACGACAGCTCAACAACCTTTTTACTAAAGCACTTTCTGAAAGATAAATAATTATCAAAACGGTCTCGTTATTAATAAAGAGACCATTTTTATGCCTTTTTTTGTTATATTTGTTACTCTAAAAAATAAAAAAATGTACCCTTTTGTTAAAAATTTCCATTCAGGTTGGGCTTATGTAGCCCTACTATTATTAGTTTTCGCAGTAGTAAATTCATTTTTAGGAAAATCTTCAAAAAAAGAATTCACAGCCAAAGACAGAAAAATTGCTCTATTTGGACTCATAGCTACTCATATACAATTAGTAGTTGCTTTGATTTTATATTTTAAATCACCATTAGGCTCTGACTCGATTGGTCAAATGGCAGAATCAGATGTAAGATTAACATGGTTGGAACATCCAATAATAAATATTTTAGCGATTGTTTTAATAACTATCGGTTGGTCAAAACATAAAAAAGCAACTACTGGCAAAGCAAAATTTAATTGTATTTTTTTATTCTACGGTCTAGGATTGCTGTTAATTTTAAGCCGAATTCCATGGAAATTGTGGTTTTAAAAAGTAAAAACTAAAAGTCCTTTTCAGGACTTTTTTCATCAAGGTGCACTTTTTGTAATTTAGCCCTCAAATTAAAATACTACTTATGAATAATAAGATATTTATACTGTTTTTTATACTGTTTACTTCTTTATTTACAAGTATTTCAGCCCAAAAAAAGCATAACAAAAAAGCTAAAAGCAAGGCCAAAACATTCAAAATTACTGAACCAAAAGAGCAGGAAAAAGTTGTCGCAGCGGTAAAAGTTGACACCTTTAAATTTAAAACAATTTTAGGTATTGATTCTTTAGACCTTTACCATGCCAATTCAAAGTTTAGGTTATTCAAGAAAAATGCTCACGCTTCTTATTACCACAAGAAATTCAACGGAAGACGAACAGCAAGCGGGAAAAAATTTGACAACAACGGATATACGGCAGCACACAAAAAGTTGCCTTTTGGCACAAAACTAAAAGTAACCAATGAAGCCAATGGGAAATCGGTGATAGTTGAGGTTACAGACCGCGGGCCATTTTCAAAAGCACGTGAAATAGATTTAAGCAGAAGAGCTTTTATGGAAATTACCTCAAATAAAAATTCGGGAGTTACTATTGTAACTATAGAAGAAGTGATAGAACCAAATTAATTACCAGGTTCTAAAAGGGTTTACACTCAAATAAGCATTATAAAAACGTTCGTCATTAGTTACTTCTTTTCCAAGCCAGCTTGGTTTTTCAAAAGCTTCATCTTCAGATTGCAATTCGATTTCAGCAACAATCAAGCCCATATTATCGCCTACAAAAACATCAACTTCGTAAATATGATTTCCTACCATTACTTCATGACGAGTTTTATCAATAATACCGTTTTCACAGATAGTCAATAATTTTTCAGCATCTTGTAACGGAATTTCTGTTTCCCATTCCAATCGCGTTGTCCCGGTTGCATTTCCTTTTCCTTTAATGGTCAAAAACCCCTTATTTTCTTTAATTCGGATACGAACCGTTCGCTCCGGATTGGAATTTAAATAGGCCTGAACAATCCTTTTTTTAGCAAAAGTCTCATTTATAAAATCATTCGAAACCACTAAAAATTTACGTTCTATTTCTATCATTTTTTGAATTTATTCTGAATAGCCTCCGGTTTTAACCCGACGCAATAAATATATTATAAATTTGTGATATGGCTGACCCAATTTCATACAGAAAAATTATTCATATCGACATGGATGCTTTCTATGCTTCTGTCGAGCAGATGGATAATCCTGAATTGAAAGGAAAGCCTTTAGCTGTTGGCGGAAGCGAAACACGAGGCGTAGTTTCAGCAGCAAGTTATGAAGCACGAAAGTTTGGTGTAAAGAGTGCCATGAGCGGCGTTCAGGCGAAAAGAAATTGTCCCGATTTGATTTTTGTTCGTCCCAGATTTGACCGCTATAAAGAAATCTCAAAACAAATCCTTCAATTATTTTACGACTACACCGATTTGGTTGAACCCTTATCTTTAGACGAAGCGTATCTCGACGTTACCCAAAACAAAAAAGGAAATCCAAGCGCCTCATTAATCGCTCAGGAAATTAGAAAGCGGATATTTGAAGAAGTTGGAATTACAGCTTCTGCCGGAATTTCGGTAAATAAATTTGTTGCAAAAGTCGCGAGCGATTACAATAAACCCAACGGACAAAAAGCAGTTACTCCGGAAGAAGTGGAATTCTTTTTGGAAAACTTGGACATCAAAAAATTCTATGGAGTTGGTAAGGTAACAGCAGACAGAATGTATCATTTGGGAATTTTTACAGGAAAAGATTTGAAATCAAAATCGGCAGAATTTTTAGAAGAGCACTTCAATAAAAGTGGTTTGTATTATTACAACATTGTTCGCGGCATTCACAACAGCGAAGTGAAGCCCAATAGAATTACAAAATCGGTTGCAGCGGAACATACCTTTAACGAAAACCTGACTTCCGAAATATTCATGATAGAAAAATTGGAACGCATCGCTTCGGAATTGGAAAATCGCTTGAAGAAATATAATATTTCAGGGAAAACCATTACACTCAAAATTAAATACAGCGATTTTACGACACAAACACGAAGCAAAACATTGCCTTATTTCATTTCCGATAAAGGATTGCTTTTAGAGACCGCTAAAGAGCTGCTCTTTCAGGAACGAATGAAAGAATCAGTGCGTCTGCTCGGGATATCTTTAAACAATTTAAATACCGAAATCAAAAAAACGGTTGTGGTTCAGTTAAGGTTTGAATTTTAGCCATAAAAAAAACCGCCTCAAGCGAGACGGTTTCTAAATATTTAGAATGCAAAGATTATTTTCTATTAAGTTTAGAAAGCAATCGTAAGAACTCGATATACAACCAAACTAGTGTAATCATTAATCCCATTGCGCCATACCATTCCATGTATTTTGGCATTTTTTGCTGTACCCCTTTTTCAATTTGGTCAAAATCTAAGAATAAATTTAACGCTGCGATAACAATTACAAAAGCACTAATTCCAATACTAAACATCGAATTTCCATGATGAACCGGTTGGAAACTTGTGAACATTGATAACAACCATGAAATCAAATAATAGGTTGCAATAGCAAGTGTAGATGCTATAACTACCGATTTAAATCGCTCAGTGACTTTTACAATTTCATATTTATAAAGTCCAAAACAAACCATAAAGGTTACAAAAGTGCAACTTACCGCTTGTATCACAATTCCTGGATACATTGTTTCGAAAATGGCTGAAAGACCACCAATAAAAAGACCTTCAAAAATAGCATAACCAGGCGCTAAATATCCTGAGGATTGTGGTCTGAAAGTAGCTACTAGTACTAAAATAAAACCTACAATAGCACCGCCGAAAATAAATGTCATTGGTGGTTGACCATTAAAAGTCATTGTCCAAGTTATTGCTGCGCTTGCAATTAATAAAATCAACATTAGGAAACTTTTATTAATAGTACCCGAAACTGTCATTGTTTCATTACGATCAATAACTGTAGCCTCATGAAATTCAGCTGCAGCTGATGTGTTTGTAAAAGTTTTGTTTTTAAAAAACGGGTTGTTTGAATTCATAATTTTTAGTTTTAAAATGTAAAAGTAGTAAATTATTCTATTTCTGAAACTCTCAAGGTGTTTACCATTCCTTTATCAGCAACCGGCATGGCGGCAAGATTGATAAGCATATCCCCTTTTTTTACGTATCCTTTTTCTTTGGCTATATCATTTACATCGCCAACGGTATCATCGGTGCTTACAAATTTGTCATAATAAAAAGCGTTAACACCCCAAAGCAAACTTAATTGAGTCAAAATCCTTTTGTTTGAAGTATAAACCAAAATATGTGATTTAGGTCTCCAAGCCGAAATTTGAAAAGCAGTATAACCACTATTAGTTAGTGTTGAAATTGCTTTTGCATTAATCTCATTGGCCATAATAGCAGCATGATAACAAATCGATTTTGTGATATAACGCTTGGTTCTAACGTGAGGTGGATTTTGAGGAACAATAATTAATGGCGAATCTTCAACAGCTTCAATGATTTGACTCATTTTTTCAATTACTTCTACAGGATAATTTCCAACCGAAGTTTCTCCCGAAAGCATTACCGCATCGGCGCCATCCATAACTGAATTCGCTACGTCATTTACTTCGGCACGCGTTGGGGTTAAACTGGTAATCATGGTTTCCATCATTTGTGTAGCCACAATTACTGGGATTCTTGCAGTTTTTGCTCTGTGAATTAATTTTTTTTGAATTAACGGAACCTCATGTGCTGGAATTTCAACCCCTAAATCGCCACGAGCTACCATTAATCCATCACAATAAGCAACAATTTTATCAATGTTTTCAACTGCTTCTGGTTTTTCAATTTTGGCAATAATCGGAATTTTATAAGACGAATGCTTGGTTATTAAATCTTGCAATTCTTCTAAATCTTTTGGTGTTCTAACAAATGAAAGTGCAATCCAATCTACTTCTTGTTCTATGGCAAACAGCGCATCTTTAATATCTTTTTTGGTCAAAGCAGGCAAAGAAACTTTAGTGTTTGGAAGATTTACTCCTTTCTTAGATTTTAAAGGTCCACCCTGAATTACTTTACAAACAACTTCTGTTGTTCCATTAGTTTCCAATGCTTCAAACATCAATTTTCCATCATCTAACAGAATTTTTTCTCCTGGATTTACATCTCTGGGAAATTCTTTATAGTTCATGTAAACTCTTTCGGCTGTGCCCGGAATATCTTCAGCAGTTTGAAAAGTGATAATATCGCCAGGGTTCACAACCACATCTTCTTTCATCACACCAACGCGAAGTTTTGGACCTTGTAAATCGGCCAAAATAGCCGTTGCATAACCAAACTCATCATTCAAACCTCTTATGATATCAATTCTTTCTTTTACATCAGTGTAATCAGCATGAGAAAAATTAATACGAAAAACGTTTACTCCGGCGTCAATCATTTTCTTAATTACTTCCTTAGAACTACATGCAGGACCAAGCGTGGCAACAATTTTGGTTTTTTTTCTAGTTGGCATTATACTTAAAAAATTAAATTATTTTTTGATTTTATTTTTTCTACTTCTACAGCGTAAACAGTGCTTACCCTGTCTATTTTTTTTATACAATTTGTAATTTTTGACACATCAATATTGACCTCACCATTTTCAATTTTTAAAAAAAAATCTACATTCTTAAACTCGGGAATCAAATATATTTTTGTCGAAAATTTGTTCTTAGTTTCTGCAAATAATCCTTGATTGCTATTTTGAGAAGGGACAAAAACATCGTTTTTATTTTGAACCAAATTCCACATTATATCTTTTGAATCTTCAAAAACAAATCTCGTAAATTGCGTTTCACCTACCTTATTACTAATCTGAATATTACAATTTTCCTTCTTTAAATTAATCGGTAGATTTTGATTTATATAATAGGCCAATCTATAATCTTCTAGACTTGAATGAATCGCAATTAATTGATAATCTATTTCATCAAATTCTTCAAGATGCAACTTGTGAATAGCCATAAATTCGCAAAATTAGCTGTAAATATAGTTTATCTGTTATAGATTTCCACAAACAACTTTTTAGCTTAACTTTATTTTATGAACGAAAACGTTGTAGTTTTCAAGGAATAGGAATTATTTATTGTCAATTTTTTCCTGAAAAGCAAAATAGGCTCGTTGAGATGCTTTTTCTTCTGCTTTCTTTTTTGATGTTGCTCTTGCTCTTGCAATTACTTTATCATCTATACTTAATCTAACACCAAAATATTTTTGTCCATCGTTACCATTATCGTCATACACTTCATAGTTGAACAATTTTTTTTCTTTTTGGCACCACTCAATTAACAGGCTTTTATAACTGATAACTTTTCCTTCAAGTTTGGCAATGTCAACATAAGGAATGATAACGCTTTTTTGAATAAATTTTTGACAAAAATCATAGCCTTTGTCAAGGAAAATGGCACCGACTAACGCTTCAAAAATATTTCCGTGTATGTTTTCACCAAAGTGTTGTGTAGGCACTTTACTCTCTACAAATCGGATTAAATTTAAGTCTCTGCCTAATTCATTTAAGTGTTCCCTACTCACTATTTTGGAACGCATTTTTGTTAGGTAGCCCTCATCGCCGGTCGGAACTTTATTAAAAAGGTGATCAGCAATTACGGCACTTAACATAGCATCTCCCAAAAATTCAAGACGCTCATAATTCATCGGATTTCCATTTAAATCCAATTGATTTGTAGAGCGATGTGTAAATGCTTTTTGGTAGTAAATAATAGACTGTGGCTTGAAACCTATTATTGTTTGAATTTCATTAAAAAAAATCCCGTCCTCTTTTGAACGGGATTTTTGAAATATATTTTTTAGAATTTTCATCTAGAAATTAAGCTTCAAGTTTTTTGAATAAAACGCAAGCGTTATGTCCACCAAAGCCGAAAGTGTTACTCATAGCTACATTGATTTCTCTTTTTTGAGCTTTGTTCAATGTTAGGTTTAAACTAGGGTCAATATTTTCATCTACAACAGTATGATTAATTGTTGGAGGAACAATACCATATTTCATGGCCAAAATCGAAGCAATCGCTTCAATAGCACCAGCTGCACCTAGTAAATGACCAGTCATTGATTTGGTAGAATTGATATTGATATTTTTAGCATGACTACCAAAAACAGCACTTATCGCTTTTAATTCGGCAACATCACCAAGTGGAGTTGAGGTTCCGTGAGTGTTGATGTGGTCAACTTGTTCCGGTTTCATACCGGCATCACGAAGTGTATTATTCATAACTGCGATAACGCCAATTCCCTCCGGATGTGGAGCTGTTAAATGATAAGCATCTGATGACATTCCGCCGCCACCAATTTCACAATATATTTTGGCCCCACGTGCTTTGGCATGTTCGTATTCTTCTAAAACTAATGCGCCGGCGCCTTCACCAAGAACAAATCCGTCACGGGTAGCATCAAAAGGTCTTGAGGCTGTTTCCGGACTATCATTTCTTGTTGATAAGGCTTGCATCGAATTAAATCCGCCCATTCCGGCGATAGTAACTGCAGCTTCTGAACCACCTGAAATAATGACGTCACACATACCTAAACGGATGTAATTGAAAGCATCAATCATCGCATTGGCAGAAGAAGCACAAGCAGAAACTGTAGTATAATTTGGTCCCATAAAACCATTTCGCATCGAAATGTGAGCTGGAGCAATATCGGCAATCATTTTCGGAATAAAGAATGGATTGAATCTTGGAGTTCCGTCGCCTTGAGCATAGCTGATAACTTCTTCTTGAAAAGTTTCCAATCCACCAATTCCAGCTCCCCAAATCACACCAACTCTTTGTTTGTCTACATTAGTATCGGTAATTTCGGCGTCTGCAATTGCTTCCTGACTTGCGGCAACAGCATATTGGGCAAATTTATCCATTCTTCTTGCCTCTTTGCGATCCATATACTCTTCAATGTTGAAGTCTTTTACTTCGCAGGCAAATTTTGTCTTATGCTTTTCAGTATCGTAATAGGTAATCGGAGCTGCACCACTAACGCCATTAATTAGGGCGTTCCAATAATCGGAGATGTTATTTCCGATCGGTGTTATTGCTCCCAAACCTGTTACTACAACTCGTTTTAATGTCATAATTTATTTTTTACAATTGTATTTAAACAAATAATACCCATGTTTTCTTCAAATATAATCATTAAAGATACAAGGGTATTTCAATATTTTTGAGATTGGATGTCAATCAGTTTTACTCTTTTCAGTAAAAATAATAAAAATCCGTGAAACTAGTTCAAGTCTCACGGATTAGTAATTACTATTTTTTTGCTTCTTCGATGTAAGAGATAGCTTGACCTACAGTAGCAATGTTTTCAGCTTGGTCGTCTGGAATTTGAATGTCAAATTCTTTTTCGAACTCCATAATCAACTCAACAGTGTCTAATGAATCAGCTCCTAAATCATTGGTGAAGCTTGCTTCTGTTACAACTTCGTTTTCATCAACGCCTAATTTGTCTACAATAATCGCTTTAACTCTTGATGCAATGTCTGACATAATTTCTAATTTTAATTTTTAATTTGTTGGCAAAAATAAAAAACTTTATCTTAAAACAACATTTTTGTTAGTAAAAGTGACCACGAAAATAAATAAATTATTTCAGAATCTTCTAAAAACATGGTTTTAATTCAAGTATTTATTCTTTTTTTGTGGTGTAAATTTGTTTGAAATGAAATCGCCGCAGCCAATTAAACAATTATAATGACGGCGATTCCATATTCCTTTGAAAAACAATGTTATCTTCATATGAAAAAGATTTTGCTTTTTGCTTCAGGCACTGGTTCCAATGTGGAAAATATTATTTACCACTTCAAAAATCACCAAGATATTATTGTAGTTGGCGTTCTTACTAATAATCCAAATGCCAAAGTTTTAGACAAAGCAAAAAGCCATAATGTCCCAACACTTATTTTCAACAGAGAGCAACTTACCGATGGATTTGTTTTGGATAAAATTGCAGAACTCAAACCTGATTTAATTGTTCTGGCGGGTTTTCTATGGAAAATGCCCGAAGAAATTGTATCCGCATATCCTAATAAAATTATCAATATCCATCCTGCGTTGCTCCCAAAATATGGTGGAAAAGGAATGTATGGCATAAAAGTTCATCAAATGGTTTTGGAGAACAAGGAAAAAGAAACCGGAATTACAATTCATTATGTAAACGAACATTATGATGAGGGGGAATATATTTTTCAGCAAAAAGTTGCTATCGAAGATTGTAAAACACCGGAAGAAGTCGCTGACAAAATCCACGAACTCGAGCACAAGTATTTCCCTATAATTATTGAAAAAATCCTAAATCCCAACTCCTAACTCCTAAATCTGAAAATGACACACCAAGTCCACATATACACCGACGGCGCAGCCAAAGGAAATCCAGGAAACGGAGGATATGGCGTTGTCATGGAATTGGTTGGATCTAACTATAAAAAAGAATTCTACGAAGGATTTAGATATACAACAAATAACCGAATGGAATTATTAGCAGTAATTGTGGGTTTGGAAAAAATAACAAAACCCAATATGAAAGTATTGGTTGTTTCCGATTCAAAATATGTGGTAGATGCTATAGAAAAAAAATGGGTTTTTGGCTGGGAGAAAAAAGGATTTAAAGACAAAAAGAATCCTGACTTATGGATGCGTTTCCTAAAAATATACCGGCAACATCAAGTAGATTTCAAATGGATTAAAGGCCACAACAATCATCCGCAAAACGAGCGTTGCGATGAATTAGCGGTTATGGCATCGGGTTTGCCTAATTTATCCGTTGATGCTTTTTATGAAAAGGAAGAGCAGAAATTGTTGTGAATTTGACTATGCAATTTCAAAATTATTTATATTGTAATTTCAAAGTTTATAATAGTGTAATTTCAAAGTTATATATAGTGTAATTTCAAAATTAGTTATATATTTGCACTTCTAAAACCTTCATTATGAGTTCAAATAGAAGAATTAAAATTGAAATGGACATTTATAAAACCAAATATCCAATTTTGGCTTTAACTGGACCAAGACAATCAGGCAAAACTACTTTTTTAAAAACACAATTTTCTGAATATGAATATGTGAATTTAGAGAATTTAGATACAAGAAAATTTGCAACAGACGACCCAAACGGTTTTTTAGCTCAATATAATAAATACGTAATTTTTGATGAAGCACAGCGAGTTCCTCAATTGTTTTCTTATTTACAAACTAAAGTAGATAAAGATAAGATCATGGGACAATATATTTTGTCTGGTTCGCAGAATTTTCATTTAATGCAAAATATTACCCAAAGTTTAGCTGGAAGAGTAGCCTTGTTTAAATTGTTACCATTTGATGTTTCAGAAATGCAAGAGGCAAATTGGTTAAATGATGATTATGCGATAAACCTTCAAAAAGGGTTTTATCCAGCAATTTATGATAGAAACATTCTATCAAAAGCTTTTTACTCTAACTATATTCAGACTTATGTCGAACGAGATTTATCGGAACTAATTCATGTAAAAGACTTAAAACAATTTCGAAATTTTATTTCCTTATGTGCCGCAAGAGCAGGTCAATTGCTAAATCTTAATTCGTTGGCAAATGAATGTGGTATTTCACAACCAACAGCAAAATCATGGATTTCTGTTTTAGAAAGTAGTTATATTGTGTACCAATTGCAACCTTATTTTTCAAATTTTAATAAACGTGTTACTAAAAGTTCAAAGTTGTATTTTTACGACACAGGACTTCTTTGTTTTTTGCTAAAATTAAATGACGCCGAAAGTGTAAAATTAAGCGCATTAAAAGGGAGTTTATTCGAAAATTATGTAATTAATGAATACATCAAAAAAAATTATCACAATAATTTACTTTTAGATTTTTGGTTTTGGCGCGATGCGGTCGGTCATGAAGTAGATTTAATTTGGCAAAATTCAGAATTAATCAATCTAGTCGAAATCGAAGCATCTGAAACTATTATGACCGATATGTTTAAAGGGTTAACTTATTTTGAAAAATTAAAACCCGATTTAATTCAAAGCAAGTCAATAGTTCATACCGGATTGTTTAATCAACAACGAACTTTAGGAAAAGTAATGAGTTGGAAGGAAATTAAATTGTAAATAATATCCGCAAAATGAGCGTTGTGACGAGTTAGCGGTTATGGCTTCGGGTTTGCCTAATTTATCTGTTGATGCTTTTTATGAAAAGGAAGAAGATAAATTGTTTTAAAACTTTGCCATTTTGAAACTTTGCCACTCTGAAACTAAAGTTTATCTTTGCTCCTTTAATTTGAAACGCAAAAAATGAACAAACTTTTAATAGTAGGAACGGTTGCTTTTGACGCTATCGAAACGCCTTTTGGAAAAACAGACAAAATTTTAGGTGGAGCAGGAACCTTTATTGGTTTATCAGCTTCGCATTTTAACTTACAATCGGCTATTGTTTCGGTGGTTGGTGATGATTTTCCACAAGAATATTTAGATTTATTGAGTGCAAGAAACATCGATATTTCAGGATTAGAAGTTGTTAAAGGCGGAAAGACTTTTTTCTGGAGCGGTCGTTACCACAATGATATGAACTCGAGAGATACGTTGGCTACCGAATTAAATGTGTTGGCTGATTTTAATCCGATTGTTCCTGAAAATTTTAAAGATGCTGATGTGGTGATGTTAGGAAATCTGCATCCAATTATACAAACCGGTGTTTTGAATCAAATGACTAAAAAACCAAAATTGGTTGTATTGGATACAATGAACTTTTGGATGGATTGTGCTTTGCCTGAATTATTAGACGTTATTAAACGTGTTGATGTAATTACAATTAACGATGAAGAAGCGCGACAACTATCTGGGGAATATTCTTTAGTGAAAGCCGCTAAAAAAATCCATACGATGGGTCCAAAATATGTGGTGATTAAAAAAGGAGAACACGGCGCGTTGATTTTCCATGACGAACATATTTTCTTCGCTCCGGCTTTGCCTTTAGCAGATGTGTATGACCCAACAGGTGCGGGTGATACTTTTGCTGGTGGATTTGCCGGATTCATTACGCAACAAGGTAATATCTCATTTGAAACTATGAAAACTGCGATTATTCAAGGTTCAAATTTAGCTTCGTTTTGTGTAGAAAAATTTGGAACAGAAAGAATGTTAACTTTGACAAAACACGAAGTTATCGACCGACTAAAACAATTCAAAGCGTTAACACAATTTGAAATAGAATTATCATAAATTTATGCCTCGAAATTCGGGGCATTTTTATTTAAAATAAAAGTAGCCACTGATTCACAGATTGCAAATATAATTCTTTAAATCTCTGAATCAGTGGCAATAAAAAGCAGCACAACTAAATAACTACTACTATGAGCGACGCCATAAAACACGAATGTGGAATTGCACTTTTACGATTAAAAAAACCGTTAGAATTCTACAAAGAAAAATACGGCTCTGCTTTCTACGGTATACAAAAAATGTATCTGCTGATGGAGAAGCAACACAACAGAGGTCAGGACGGAGCCGGTTTTGCCTCAATAAAATTAGATGTTGAACCAGGCGAAAGATACATTAGCCGGGTCCGTTCGAACAAAGCCCAAGCGATTCAGGATGTTTTTGCACAGATTAATGAAAGAATTAATGAAGAGCTAACTTCACATCCGGAATATCAAGATAATGTAGCGTTACAGAAAGAAAACATTCCTTACATCGGCGAATTGTTTTTAGGTCATGTTCGCTATGGAACTTTTGGTAAGAATAGTATAGAAAGTGTTCATCCTTTTTTGCGTCAAAATAATTGGATGCACCGCAATTTGATTTTGGCAGGAAACTTCAATATGACCAATGTTACTGAACTTTTCAATAGTTTGGTAGAATTAGGTCAACATCCAAAAGAAATGACAGATACTGTTACTGTCATGGAGAAAATAGGGCATTTCTTGGATGAAGCTGTTACCGATTTATACCAGGAATGTAAAAATAATGGCCTATCAAAAAGAGAAGCCTCGCCAGTAATTGCCGAAAAATTGGACATTGCGCAAATTTTAAAACGTGCCTCTCGTGGCTGGGATGGCGGTTATGCTATGGCTGGACTTTTAGGTCATGGAGATGCATTTGTTTTTCGTGATCCTGCAGGAATTCGTCCAGCGTATTTTTATCAGGATGATGAAATTGCAGTGGTTGCTTCAGAAAGGCCAGTAATTCAAACGGTTTTTAATGTCCCTTTTGAAAAAGTGCAGGAGTTGCAACCGGGACATGCTTTAATCATCAAGAAAAAAGGGCATATTTCTGAAGAAGAAATTATTGAACCAACTATAAAAAAAGCATGTTCCTTTGAGCGAATTTATTTTTCGCGCGGAAGCGATGCTGAAATTTATCAAGAAAGAAAAGAATTAGGAAAATTAATACTTCCGGCGGTTTTAGATGCCATTGATAACGATACCGACAACACAGTTTTCTCTTATATTCCGAACACAGCAGAAACTTCTTTTTACGGAATGGTAGAAGCAGCGAATGATTTTCTGAATCAAAGAAAAAATCAATTTATTTTAGATAACAGAAAAATATTAACCAAGGAAAAACTGGAAGAAATCCTTTCGGTTAAAATAAGAACGGAAAAAATTGCCATAAAAGATGCCAAACTAAGAACATTCATTACGGAAGACAGCAGTAGAGATGATTTGGTTGCTCATGTTTATGATGTAACTTATGGCGTTATTAAACCAACAGATAATTTAGTTATTATTGATGACAGCATAGTTAGAGGAACAACCTTGAAAATGTCTATTATTAAGATGATGGACAGATTACATCCAAAACGAATTGTTGTGGTTTCTTCAGCGCCGCAAATCCGTTTCCCTGATTGTTATGGTATTGATATGGCAAGACTAGAAGGATTAGTAGCATTTCAGGCGGCTTTAGCTTTATTGAAAGAACGTAATTTATATCATATTGTTGATGAGGTTTATGCTAAATGTAAAGCTCAGGCAAATTATAAAGATAATGATGTTATAAATTATGTAACAGAAATCTATACCCCTTTTTCAGATCAGGAAATCTCAGATAAAATAGTGGA
Organism: Flavobacteriaceae bacterium; assembly: GCA_947456955.1. GTDB lineage: Bacteria > Bacteroidota > Bacteroidia > Flavobacteriales > Flavobacteriaceae > Flavobacterium. The sequence goes on from CANGTQ010000014.1 coordinate 47,338, forward strand.
ATTACTGACTTCAGATGATATCAAGGCAGAAGTAAAAATTATTTTTCAAACAGTAGATAACCTTCACCTTGCTTGCCCAAAAAATTTAGGGGATTGGTACTTTACGGGTGATTATCCAACTCCGGGAGGAAATAGAGTTGCTAATAAGGCATTTATGAATTTTTACGAAGGGAAAAATGCACGAGCTTACTAAAAATTTAACATTTTTTGAAGTTAAACGATTATTGTTGCAGTTCATCTATATTTTTTGTTTTAACTATTATATTAACTTTACATTTGGTGGACCATAGCATTAGTAGGTTAAGTTTATGGTAGATTTGGGGCAAAAAGGGTGAAAAGAAATTTTCACCTTTTTTATTTTATAATTGTCTGAAAATCATTAAAAAATCATAAATAACCTCTCATTTGCCAATCATCCCAATATATTTCGTAAAAAAACACATATTTTAATTTGTAGTTATTAGTTTTGTCTTACCATAGTATTTAGTAGGTTAAGTAATTTATGGTAGATTTGGGGCAAACAGGTGGAAGAAATTCCGCCTGTTTATTTTTTATCACCATATCAAATAAAAAAACCGACTGCTTTCACAATCGGTTTTATATGGTAAAAAGTAAATTTTTTTATTTTTCTATAGCGTATAATCTTGCTACTTCTGTCCAGTTAATTACATTAAAAAATGCTTCTATATAATCAGGGCGACGATTTTGATAATTCAAATAATAAGCATGTTCCCAAACATCCATTCCTAAGATTGGAAATCCACCACAACCAGTATCCGGCATTAACGGATTATCTTGATTAGGAGTTGAGCAAACTTCAACTTTACCTCCTTTATGTACACAAAGCCATGCCCAACCTGAACCGAAACGTGTTGCACCGGCTTTTGCAAATTGTGCTTTAAATTCATCAAACGAACCAAAAGCCACATCAATAGCATCGGCTAAATCCCCGGAAGGTTTTCCACCACCATTTGGTGACATTACTCTCCAATATAGATTATGATTATAAAAACCACCACCATTATTTCTAACAGCCATGTTTTTCATGTCAAGATTCATCAAAATATTTTCAATTGTTTTTCCTTCTAAATCTGTTCCGGCAATGGCAGCATTTAAATTAGTAGTATAAGCGTTGTGATGTTTGGAATGATGAATTTCCATTGTTCTTGCATCAATATGTGGTTCTAATGCATCGTATGCATAAGGTAATTGAGGTAATTCAAAAGCCATAATATTTTAATTTAAATTAATTTTATAAAAGTAATCCAAAATTATACATTTAACTTTACAAAATGAAATACATTCATGATATAATTATAATTTAAAATTACAGCAGAGCTAAAATGAAATTTGACCTTCAACCAACTCACTTGCACAACGAAAGGATTCGCTTAATCCCGCTTCAAGAAACAGATTTTGACCGATTGTTCGAAGTGGGTTCTAATCCTAAAGTATGGGAACAGCATCCCAATCCGAACCGATATAAATTAGAAGATTTCACTAATTATTTTAAAGGTGCGATAGAATCCAACGGAGCATTTTTAATCTTGGACTCCATCTCAAATGAAACTATAGGCTGTAGTAGGTATTATGATTACAATGAAAAAGACAGTACAATTTTGATTGGCTATACTTTTATAGGAATAAAATTTTGGGGCAATGGCTATAATAAAGTATTAAAGAAATTAATGCTTGATTATGCGTTTCAGTTTGTGGACAAAGTGTATTTTCATATTGGAGCATTGAATTATCGTTCACAAAAAGCCATCGAGAAGATAGGTGCAACTAAAGTGGACGAATTTGAAGTTGAATATTATGGTGAAGTCAGTAAGTTAAATTTCGTTTATCTAATCCAAAAAAACTAATGCAAAAACCAGCTTTTTCCATATATGATGCATCGGCAGGTTCCGGTAAAACCTATACATTGGTTAAGGAATATTTGAAAATTATTCTTGTTTCCAAAAAACCGGATGCTTATCGCAATATTCTTGCCATTACGTTCACCAATAAAGCGGTACACGAAATGAAAAGCCGTGTTTTGGAAAGTCTTTCCCAATTCAGCAAAGAAAACCCTTCGGAAAAAGCACTGCAATTAATGCAGGATATCAGCTCGGACACAGGTTTGAGTTTGAATGCTATTACCGAAAAAGCCAAAAGCATCATCAAAAACTTGATTCACAATTACGCAGCTTTTGATATTTCGACTATTGATAAATTCACACACAAAGTTATTCGCGCTTTTGCACACGATTTGAATCTGCCAATCACTTTTGAAGTTTCCTTGGATACCGAAATTTTGTTAACCGAAGCCGTAGATGCTATCATAGCCGAAGCTGGTAATGATGAAGAATTGACAAAACTACTGGTTGATTTCACTATGGAAAAAACCGATGATGATAAATCCTGGGATATTTCTAGAGAAATTATGGAAACCGGGAAGTTGATTTTAAATGAAAATAATCGCGAGGAAATCACTCATTTTGACAAAAAGAAAATAACGGATTTTGTTGTTATAAAAAACAAACTCACAGAACTTACGAAAGAACTAGAAACCGCTTGTGTTGATTTAGCAAACGGCGCACTATTACTTATCGAAAATAATGGGATTGACACCAATTCTTTCTCGTATGGTACTTTCCCAAAGCATTTGAATTTTTTCAGAGAAAAAGATAGCAGAGCCAACAACCACCGATTCAGAGAATTTGATGATGTTAAAATAAAAAAAGACGCCAAAGACAAAGCTATTATTGAAAGTATTATCCCATCGCTTTTAGAAATTTTGGATTCTATTTATATCAAAACAGAAAAGCTTTTGTTTTATATGGCCTTTCTAAAAAACATTACGCCACTTTCTCTATTAAATACGTTGAGCAATAAATTAACTGAAATTCAAAAAGAACAAGGAATTTTATCTATAACAGAATTCAACAAATTGATTCACGACCAAATTCAGAATCAGCCGGCACCATTCATTTATGAGCGTTTGGGTGAAAAATACAAACATTTTTTTATCGACGAATTTCAGGATACTTCTGAAATGCAATGGCAAAACCTGATTCCATTGATTGACAATGCTACTTCGAGCGAAGATTTACTGGGTGAAAGAGGCAGTTTGCTGATTGTGGGCGATCCAAAACAATCTATTTACCGTTGGCGTGGCGGAAAAGCAGAACAATTTATTGAATTAAGCAAAGACGTAAATCCTTTTAACAATCCGGAGAAAGAGTTATTCTCGTTAAAAACGAATTGGAGAAGTTATTCAAAAATCATTGACTTTAACAATCAATTTTTTGGATTTATAGCCAATGAATTTGCTCATAACGATTACATAGATTTATATAAAAACCATAGTCATCAGGAAGAAAACAATAAAAAAGGCGGCTATGTGAATATTTCCTTTTTGCCCAAATCTGAAAAAGCCGACAATGGCGAAGAAGAAAATCTTGCAAAAGTGGAAATGTATTTGTTGGCAACATTAAACAGGATTCAAAAAGTAAAAGCCAACGGATTTAGCTATAAAGAGATTGCCATATTAACCCGAAAAAAAGATAACGGAATTGCCATTGCCAATTATTTGACCCAACAAGGAATTCCGATTTTGTCTTCTGAAAGTTTGTTGATTGGTTCTTCTTCTGAAGTACAATGTATTGTTGCTGTTTTATACTATTTGAAAAACAATAACGATCGCGAATCCAAAGCAAATTTCTTATATTATATCGCATCCAACCGAGACCAAAGTCCGAATGGAACCAAGATTAATTGTCAACAAAAATTGGCTATACATGATTTTATATCTCTTGGAATGGACCAAAATAGAGAAACCGATTTTGAACAATGGCTAGCAAGTTTTGACATTCATTTTTCGTTTAAAAACACCCGAAAAAAATCATTATATGAAGCTACAGAAAGTATCATTTCCAAAATTATCCCAATAGAAAAACGCAATGCCTATGTACAGTTCTTTTTGGACATTGTACTTGAACAAGATATAAAAAAGCAGGCTGGAATTTCAGATTTTCTATTGTATTGGGATGCTAATTCTGGTAAATTGAGTATTCCAGCGCCTGAAGGTAGAGAAGCAGTGCGAATCATGACCATTCATACTTCTAAAGGATTGGAATTTCCGGTAGTTATTTTTCCATTTGCCGAAGAAGATTATAGCAAAGGCCCAAGAGAAAAAATTTGGCTTAACGCCGATGAAGAACAAGTTGGTTTACCCAAAGTTTTAGTCGATAAGAATAACAACGTTTCAGGTTATGGGGAACCTGCAGCACTAATTTACCAACAGAAAAAACAGGAAGAGTTATTAGACGACATCAATATTTTATATGTTGCAATGACGCGCGCTGAAGAACAATTATATATTATTTCCGGAATAGTTTCTAGAAATAAAGATGGAATTTTACCGAGTAATACGGCATCATTTTTTATAAAGTTTTTGGAAGAAAAAAACCAGTTTAATGAAGTCAAATTGGAATACGAATTTGGGTCAGCCGAAAAGTTATCAGAAACAGAGGAAATTAAAGACGAAACAGAAATTATTCCGCAGCTTACAACAACATTAAATATGAAAAACATCAAAATCGCCCAGCGCGAAAGTTTAATGTGGAATACAAAACAGCAAAAAGCTATAGAATACGGCAACATTCTGCATGAAATCTTATCGTTTATCAAAACCAAAGATGATATAGATTTGGCCTTAACAAAAGCCATCGAAAACGGACTGATTGTTTCTTCGCAAAAAGAAGACGTTTTAAAAACCATTTATGAAATTGTAAACCATCAAGATTTGTCATTATTTTTCTCAAACGAGCATAAAATTTTAAACGAAAAAACCATTATTCAAAAAGAAGGGAACCTAGTAATACCAGATAGAATGGTTCTTACTAAGCTAAATGAAATTTACTTATTAGATTATAAAACGGGGACACATCAAACCAAATACCAATTACAATTAGAAAACTATCAAAAGGCCATAGAAAAAATGGGTTTTAAAGTCACTAAAAAAGCACTGGTTTATATTGGAGATACTTTGGAAATAGTAAATTTGCAATAGGCAATAGGAGTTAACTATAAACAACAAACTATAAACATTACTATGTACGGAAAAATTCAACAGCACCTACAAAACGAATTGGACACCATTGAGCAAAATGGAATTTTCAAAAAAGAGCGCATTATAACTTCCCCACAAGGAGCTGAAATTACTGTTAATGGTAAAAAGGTTCTAAATTTTTGTGCCAATAACTATTTAGGATTGTCTTCACATCCGGAAGTAATTCAGGCAGCCAAAGACACTTTGGATTCGCATGGTTTCGGAATGTCATCGGTACGTTTTATTTGTGGAACTCAGGATATTCATAAAACGTTAGAAAAAAAGATAGCCGATTTCTATGGTACAGAAGACACCATTTTGTATGCTGCAGCTTTTGATGCTAATGGAGGCGTTTTCGAACCTTTGCTTGGTGAAGACGACTGTATCATTTCAGACAGTTTGAATCACGCTTCTATCATTGATGGTGTTCGTTTATGTAAGGCGGCTCGTTATCGTTATGAAAATTCCAACATGGAAGATTTGGAAAACCAATTAAAGAAAGCGGTTGAAGCTAAACATCGATTTAAACTTATAGTCACTGACGGTGTTTTTTCGATGGATGGATTAGTAGCTCCATTAGATAAAATCTGTGATTTAGCTGATAAATATGATGCATTGGTAATGGTTGACGAATGTCATGCTGCCGGTTTCATTGGAGCAACAGGAAAAGGAACACTTGAAGCCAAAGGCGTAATGGGAAGAGTAGACATTATCACAGGAACCTTAGGTAAAGCATTAGGTGGTGCGATGGGTGGTTACACTACAGCTAAAAAAGAAGTGATTGAAATCTTGAGACAGCGTTCGCGTCCTTATTTATTTTCAAATTCATTGGCTCCAGCCATTGTAGGAGCATCAATTAAGGTTTTTGAACTATTAGAAAAAGACACTACACTCAGAGATAAACTAGAATGGAATACCAATTATTTTAAAGAAGGGTTACGCAAAGCAGGGATTGACTTTATTGATGGTGATTCTGCAATTGTTCCAGTCATGTTATATGAAGCAAAATTGTCTCAAATAATGGCAGATGAGCTTTTAAAGAAGGGCATCTATGTTATAGGTTTCTTTTTTCCGGTTGTACCTAAAGATAAGGCTAGAATTAGAGTTCAGTTGTCTGCCTCTCATTCTAAAGCACATTTAGACAAAGCAATTTTAGCATTCACAGAGGTAGCGAAAGAGTTAAATATTTTATAATTACCTATATTTTAACAAAACATTTTGATATTATATTAATACGTATTACTTTTGCGTCATTATAATTATGATAATCTAATCAAATTAAGTATGAAACATCTAAACAAATTATTCGTTGCTTTGGTAATGTTGGCTGGATTCAGCTCACAAGCTCAAGACAATAACAATCCTTGGGCGGTATCGTTTGGGGCTAACGCAGTAGATACAAGAGTAAGTGCTGCATCTTCGTTAGAAGACCAATTTTCTCAGTTTTTTAGTACTAAAGACAACTGGAATATTCTTCCTTCAGTATCTTTTGTTAACGTATCCAAATATGTAGGAAACAATTTCTCTTTTGGAGTTACAGGATCTGTTAACAGATTAACGAAGTATGTATTACCAAGAGTTGAAGAAGGACCATATACCGTAGTTAATCCTGGAGACGAAAATTATTATGCAATTGATGGAGTTATTAATTATAGCTTAATGAATTTAATAAAATCTAAAAGAATAGACCCTTCTATTCACATTGGAGGAGGTTATACTTGGATTGGTGATGAGTTAAAAGCTGGTACATTAAACGGAGGTTTAGGTTTGACGTATTGGTTTACCGAAATGGTAGGTTTATCATGGCGTTCAACATACAAACAGTCATTTGAAGATATTCGTGAAGACATGCCATCGCACATGCAACACTTTGCAGGTCTTACTTTCAAATTTGGAGGTAAAGATACTGACGGTGACGGAATTTATGATAAAGATGATGCATGTCCAGAAGTTGCTGGTTTAAAACAATTTAATGGTTGTCCTGATACAGATGCTGACGGAATTACAGACGCAAGTGACTCTTGCCCAGATGTTGCCGGTCCAGCTGAATTTAATGGTTGCCCTGATACAGACGGTGATGGTATTGCTGATAAAGATGACGCTTGTCCAGATGTAGCTGGTTTAAAATCTTTAGCTGGTTGTCCTGATACAGACGGTGATGGAATTACTGATAAATCAGATAAATGTCCAGATGTTAAAGGTCCAAAAGAAAACGGTGGTTGTCCTTGGCCAGATAGAGATGGAGATAAAGTTTTGGATAAAGATGACAAATGTCCGGATGAAGCAGGAACTGTTTCTAACAATGGATGTCCAGAAGTTACAGAAGAAGCTATCAAAAAATTAAATGACTATGCAAAAACGATTTTATTTGATACAGGTAAAGCTTCGTTTAAACAACAAACTTATCCAGTATTACAAGCTATTACAGCTATCTTGAAAGAGTATCCAAACTCTAACTTCTCGATTGAAGGTCATACAGATAGCGATGGTAAAGATGCTGCTAACCAAAAATTATCTGAAGACAGAGCAGCTGCTGTAAAAGGTTACTTAATCGAAAACGGTATTGCTAGTTCAAGATTAGTTTCAGCTGGTTTTGGTGAATCTAAACCAATAGATACTAATAATACTAAAGCTGGTAAAGCTAACAACAGAAGAGTAGAAGTGAAATTAGTGAAATAATTTATTCTAAAATATTTTTAAGAAAACGCTCCGATATTCGGGGCGTTTTTTTTATTTTTATAGAATGTCAAAACCAACGTTTCTCAACCAACTTGCTCAAGAAGTTTTAAAAAGCAATTCCAATACTTTATCGGAACTAACCATTGTTTTACCCAACAAAAGAGCAAAAGTGTTTTTGCTTGAAGAATTAAAATTGTTGGTTCTCAATAATGTCTTTGCCCCAGAAATAATCAGTATAGAAGAGTTTATCCAGGAAATTTCGGGTATTCGTTCTGTTGATAGTGTCGAACTGTTATTTGAGTTTTATGAAGTATATCTCGCTATAACTGATAAAGACAAACAAGAATCTTTTGAAAATTTTGCTAATTGGGCAAAAACTTTACTACAAGATTTTAATGAAATAGATAGATATCTTCTAGAACCAAATAAGATTTTAAAATATCTCGAAGATATCAAAGAAATAGAACACTGGTCAGTTGATGTCGATAAAAGAACAAATTTGATAGAAAAGCATATGCTTTTTTGGAAAAAACTACCGGAATATTACCATTCGTTATATCAGTATTTAGTAAATAAAGGAATTGGTTATCAAGGATTAATTTATAGAGAAGCTGTTGAAAATCTTAATCATTTCTCCGAAAATAATAACGATAAACATTTTGTTTTTGCAGGCTTCAACGCTCTCAATCAAGCCGAAGAAAAAATTATTCAGCATCTTTTAGCGCTAGATGTAGCCAAAATTTATTGGGATATAGACGAAACTTTACTCAATGATACATTCCATGACGCCGGACATTTTCAACGAAAGTTTAAGTCAGAATGGAATTATTATAAAACACATCCTTATGAATGGATCTCGAATGATTTTAAGACCGAAAAGAACATTCATGTTATTGCTACTTCAAAAGCTATTGGACAAGCTAAAATAGTAGGTAGTATTGTTGAAAAACATATAGAAAAAGGGAATCTTCAAAATGTGGCGTTAGTGCTTGGAGAAGAAAGCTTGCTACTACCAATGTTATATTCGTTGCCGGCTAATGTTGATACCCTTAATATTACTATGGGTTTTTCAAGCAAAAATAATCCGGCACAACTGCTGCTTGCTAAATTGTTCAAATTACACACCAATGCTTTAACCAGAAATCCATCAGGTTATGTCATGTATTACAAAGATGTTCTCGATGTTCTGACGCATCCATTGGTTGAACCTTATGTAAATGCAAATGAATTGGTTTCTATAATTAACAAAAACAATTATTCATTCATTACCAATAAAAAGCTTTTAGAGCTTTACAGCAAAGAAAATGAGTTGTTTTATTTATTATTCCAAAAGTGGAATGCTGATTCGGTAACTGTTTTAGAAAAAATTGCTCAAATTCTGCTTAAAATCAAAAGCAATCTCGATTATGAAAACGATGAAGAAAAGATAACGAATGCTTTTGTGTATTCTATTTTTAAAGTCATTAACAAAATGATTTCCTATTTTTCGGTACATCCTTCCATAAATGATATGAAAACGTTACAAGCTATTTATAAGCAAGTCATTGATGTAGCTGAAGTTTCTTTTGAAGGGGAGCCATTGAGTGGTTTGCAGATTATGGGTGTTTTAGAAAGCCGTGTATTAGATTTTGAAACCGTAATTATCACATCAGTAAATGAAGGCAAATTCCCGGCAGGGAAATCCACCAACTCTTTTATTCCTTATGATGTAAAGTTGCAATACGGTTTACCTACTTACAAAGAAAAAGATGCCATTTATACTTATCATTTTTATCATTTGTTACAAAGAGCGACAAACGTTTATTTAATTTATAATTCCGATAGTCAAGGTTTTGATGCTGGTGAAAAAAGTCGTTTTATAACGCAATTGGAAATTGAAAAGCAAACCAATCACAATCTAACTTTTCAATATTATAATCCGGATGTACCAAATATTGCATATCAACCGATTGCTATACCAAAAACTGAGAGCGTGATGACCCGATTGCACGAAATTGCCTCAAAAGGATTTTCACCTTCATCTTTGACCACTTATATTCGCAACCCAATTCAATTTTATTTTCAAAGGGTGTTATGCATTTCAGAAACAGATGAGGTAGAAGAAAATATTGCTGTTAATACTTTAGGAACCATTATTCACGGCACATTAGAAGAATTGTATAAACCAACTATTGGACGTCTTTTAACTAAAGAAGATATCAAAATGTGCATTTCTAAAATTGACGAAGAAGTTTTAAATCAATTTAAAGAAGTCTATAAAGAGGGTGAAATCAAAAAAGGAAGAAACCTGTTAGCCTTTGAAGTTGCAAAGCGAAATGTGCTGAACTTTCTAAAAACAGAATTAGAAGCTATTGAAAATGGAGATGAAATTCAAATAGTTTCTCTCGAAACAACTTATGAAAGAGTATTAACCGATGTTCGTTTGCCTTTTCCGGTGCTGATAAAAGGAAATGTCGACAGAATCGAATACCGAAGTAAAAAAGGAGAGAAAAGGAAAATCAGAATCATCGATTACAAAACGGGTAAAGTTGACAAGAACAATGTTATTTTAAAAGACTGGAACGGTCTAACTAATGACATAAAAAACGACAAAATAATACAAGTTTTGGCCTATGCTTTTATGTATGAAGAGCAAACCAAAGGGCAAGAAATGGAAGCGGGAATTATATCTTTTAAAAACTTAAAATCCGGATTTTTACCTTTTCAGTTTAAACAAGATAAAGATGTTATAGCAACAATTTCGGGCGAAATCATGGAAAACTATTTGGAACAGATTGTGATTTTATTACAGGAAATTTTGAATAAAGACGTTCCTTTTGAAGAGAAAATAAATTAGAACACAGATTTCACAAATTAGCACAAATTCATCTGAGCTAATTTGTGAAATTTGTGTTTATATCTTCTTCAAAAATTCAAGCAATACTATTTTCAACTCCTTTTCGTTTTCAATGTGCGACATATGACCATCAGGAAAAGTGGTGAGTTCCACTTTAGTTTCTTCAATCTGATCTATAGTGTCATCGTAAATCAAAACACCATCTTTTTCCCCTAAAACCAACTGAATCGGATAAGGTGCAAAATGCAATAACACTTCTCGGTCTTTTCTGATTTTCATCCCTTCGAGCGAAGCGACAATTCCCTGCAAAGGTGTTTTTAATGCTTGGAGTTTTACTTTTTCTATTTCTTTGGCCAATACTTCACGATTGTCTTCGCTGAATAAATTAGTAATCGAAATTCGTACAAAGTTGGTGTAGTTTTGTTTTACCGCTTTAATCGCCCTGTCTCGATTAATTTTCCGTTCATCACTATCAGCTCTTGAGGTTGAGTTCAATAGGAATACTCCTTTGACGTTATCAGGATATAATTCGGCGAAAGCCAAAGCCACATAACCGCCCATTGAGTGTCCAACTAAAACTATTTTTCTAATTCGGAGAGAAATCAAAACGGCAAAAATCATATCAGCCTGATCTTCCATTGTATGAACATATCCAAGGCATTCTGTTTCTCCGTGACCTAATAGATCGATTGTGATTACGCGATGGTTTTTAGAGAGTGCTGAGACGTACTTATCCCACATGGTTTTGTTTTCCAAAAAACCGTGTAATAACACCACAGCCATACCTTTCCCGTCGTCGGTAAATGAGATTTTGGTGTTTTTGTAAATGATTTGGTTCAAGTTACAATTTTTAGGTTTCGAATTTCAAAAATAGCATTTAGCTATGAATGCACGAATGATTGTTGATGTTTTCTTTTTTGCCACTATCATTGTCATTCCGATTGAAATGAGGAATCTCATAATAGTTGTTGTGATTCCTCCTTTGTCGGAATTTCGACCTTTTGGGAGACTCAAGCGATAGCGAACAGATGAAGTAAATCAAATAAATATTATAGGTTATAAAACGTTTTCTTTTTCAGTATGACAATTTAGTGGTAACAAAAAACCCAACAACTTCCGTCATTGGGTTTGTCTATTATTTATCCGTCTATTTTCTTTATTCTTATACACCTTTTTTGGGTTAGGGGGCTTTAATCATTCAATTTCAAAACTGCCATAAACGCTTCTTGCGGAATTTCTACATTTCCTACCAAACGCATTCGTTTCTTCCCTTTTTTCTGTTTTTCCAATAGTTTACGCTTTCTCGAAATATCTCCACCATAACATTTAGCAGTTACATCTTTTCGCAACGCTTTTATGGTTTCACGCGCAATTATTTTAGCGCCAATCGCCGCCTGAATTGGAATGTCAAACTGTTGTCTTGGGATTAATTCCCGCAACTTCTCACACATTTTTTTACCAATGTTATAAGCGTTACTTTCATGAATCAATGCCGAAAGGGCATCCACTGATTGAGCGTTTAATAAAACATCTAATTTTACTAATTTTGACGCTCGCATGCCAATTGGAGAATAGTCAAATGAAGCATATCCCTTAGAAACAGTTTTTAATCTATCATAAAAATCGAAAACTATCTCTGCTAAGGGCATATCAAAATTCAATTCAACCCTTTCGGTAGTTAGATACGTTTGATTCGTAATAACACCACGTTTTTCAATGCATAAACTCATTACATTTCCGACATAATCGGATTTAGTAATGATAGTTGCTTTTATAAAAGGCTCTTCAACTCTGTCTAATCTTGAAGGTTCCGGTAAATCGGATGGATTGTTTACAACAAAACCAGTTTCGGGATCTTTTTTGGTATATGCCAAATAAGAAACGTTGGGTACAGTTGTAATTACAGTCATATCGTATTCCCGCTCCAAACGTTCCTGAATAATTTCCAAATGCAACATTCCTAAGAATCCGCAACGGAACCCAAATCCTAAGGCAGCCGAACTTTCAGGTGAAAACACTAAACTGGCATCATTCAATTGCAATTTTTCCATCGACGCACGCAAATCCTCGTAATCTTCAGTATCTACAGGATAAATTCCGGCGAAAACCATTGGTTTTACATCTTCAAATCCCGTAATCATATTCGTTGTTGGCGTTTTTGCATCCGTTAAGGTATCACCAACTTTTACTTCTTTTGCTTCTTTAATTCCGGAAATCAAATACCCAACATCGCCGGTAGAAATTACATCTTTTGGCACTTGATTTAACTTCAAAGTACCAACTTCATCAGCAAAATATTCATTGCCCGTTGCCATGAATTTGATTTTCTGCCCTTTTCTGATTTCGCCATTTTTCACACGGAAAATAACTTCAATTCCACGAAACGGATTGTAATGCGAATCGAAAATCAAAGCTTGAAGAGGTTCATCTTTATTTCCTTTTGGAGCAGGAATTTTTTCTATTATAGCTGCCAGAATATTCTCCACACCAAAACCGGTTTTACCAGAAGCGTGAATAATTTCTTCCATTTTGCAACCTAATAAATCAATAATATCGTCGCTAACTTCTTCCGGATTCGCGCTTGGCAAATCCACTTTATTCAATACAGGAATGATTTCCAGGTCATTTTCTAAAGCCAAATACAAATTAGAAATCGTTTGTGCTTGAATACTTTGTGCTGCGTCTACAATCAACAGCGCCCCTTCACAAGCAGCAATAGAACGGGAAACTTCATATGAAAAATCTACGTGTCCCGGTGTATCAATAAGATTCAGAATATAATTTTCACCTTTGTATTTATATTCCATTTGGATGGCGTGACTCTTAATCGTAATTCCACGTTCGCGCTCCAAATCCATATTATCAAGCAACTGCGCTTTTTCTTCACGAGCTGTTACGGTTTGTGTAGCACCAAGTAATCGGTCTGCAAGTGTACTTTTTCCGTGGTCAATATGCGCAATAATGCAAAAATTTCTAATGTTCTTCATCTTCGTAAATCTGTCAATTTCGTGTAAAATGCGCTCGCATTTAGTCGGCAAATATAAGGCAAAGTTTTGAAACATATCCCTATTAAACCATTAAGCAATTAAGAAAGTTAAGACTTAATGCACCTTAATCCCTTAATGGTTAAAAAAATTGAATTTTAATTTTTCTATCTTTGCCCAAAATTAATAGTATGCCAAAAATAGGCAACATCATATTACCAGAATTTCCTTTACTACTTGCCCCTATGGAAGACGTTAGCGACCCTCCGTTTCGCAGGTTGTGTAAGTTACATGGTGCCGATTTGATGTACTCTGAATTCATTTCTTCCGAAGGATTGATTCGTGATGCGATAAAAAGCAAAATGAAGTTGGATATTTTTGATTACGAAAGACCGGTTGGAATCCAAATTTTTGGAGGTGATGAAGAAGCTATGGAAATGTCATCTAGGATTGTTGATGCCGTTCGTCCTGATTTGGTAGATATTAATTTTGGTTGCCCCGTAAAAAAAGTAGTGTGCAAAGGCGCTGGAGCTGGTGTTTTGAAAGATGTTGATTTGATGGTTCGTTTGACTAAAGCGGTGATTAAAGGAACCAATCTCCCAGTAACGGTAAAAACAAGATTAGGTTGGGACGAAAATTCCATTAATATTGATGAGGTTGCTGAAAGGTTACAGGATATTGGCGTGCAAGCTTTGACGGTTCATGCCAGAACCCGTGCTCAAATGTATAAAGGAAGTGCAGACTGGACGCATATTGCCCGAGTGAAAAACAATCCCAGAATTACCATGCCGATTTTCGGTAATGGTGATATTGATTCTCCTGAAAAAGCATTGGAATATAAGAATAAATTCGGTTTAGACGGGATGATGATTGGTCGCGCTGCGATTGGTTATCCATGGATTTTTAACGAAATCAAGCATTACTTCAAAACGGGGGAACATTTGGCACAACCAACTATGATTGACCGAGTGGAAGCAGCACGAAATCACTTAACCTGGTCCATGGATTGGAAAGGAGAACGCGTTGGAATTGTAGAAATGCGCCGTCATTACACGAATTACTTTAAAGGTGTTTCCAACTTCAAAGAACACCGATTAAAATTGGTTACATTAGAAAACGCTGAATGTTTGTTCAAAGCTTTGGATGAAATTCAGGAAGTTTATGCGGATTATCAATTTGTTTAATCTGCCTAACACTAAAACTTATTTAAAACCATTAATAGATTTAAGAAAATTAAGTCCGAGAATTAATGCTTAATGAACCTTAATTTCTTAATGGTTTATTTTTTTACCATATAAGGAATATAAGTATTATGTTTAATCCACCAAAAACTAAAACTTATTTAAAAACCATTAAGGGATTAAGAAAATTAAGTTCGAGAATTAATGCTTGATGAACCTTAATTTCTTAATGGTTTATTTTTTTACCATATAAGGCAAATAAGTATTATGTTTAATCCAACAATTTTTTTGTCACTCGGCTACTCGCAATTAAACTAGATATAAAACCAAGCGCGACAATAGTTCCAAAAACAATCAGCACATTTTGAATGCTGAAAACCACTGGATAAGCTAAAGATTCCGTAATCATGACTAATTTGAAATGTTGTTGAATCAGCACTATAATTATCCCTAAAATCAATCCGATAATTCCGCCGATAATGGTCAGTAAACTACCTTGAAGCAAGAATATTTTCTTTAAATCTTTGACTTCTGAACCCAGATTAAAAAGCGTTTTCAGGTTGCTTTTCTTTTCCAAAATCATCATGATCAAGGCGCCAATTAAATTGAATAATGCAATAATAATGACTAAGGTGAAGATAAGATAAACTGCAATATTTTCGGTATTTAACATCTTATATAATGTAGCATTGAGTTGGGCTCTATTCTTTACTTCTACTTTATTTTGGAGAATAAGTTTAAGTTTCTCCATAATTTCGGCTTCGTTGGCATTGGGTTTCGTTTTAATTTCAACAGCCGAAATCTCATTGTGTTTGAATTCTAATAAGTCTTGAGCTAATGTCAAATCAGCAAAAACATATTTGCCATCTAAATCTTCACTTATAGCGTAAATCCCAACCGGAATAAGTACTGATTTATTGAATGCTTCTGCTTCACTTTCAATTATAGCCTTCCCTTTTCGTGGCACATAAACTTCAAAATCATTATTAAAGTCAAAAAGGCCAAGGGATAATTTTTGTGAAATCCCATAACCTACAACTACTTCGGCAGTCTTGTATCGAAGCCATTTCCCGTTAAAAAGATTTTTAGAAACCGCATTTATATTAGTGTAATTTACATCAACACCTTTCAAATAAGTAACCTGTTCTTTTCCGTCAAAAAAGAAAAGCACACGTTCTTCTACTACTTTACTATAAGAAGCAATACCTTCAATAGTGGCAATTTCTTTTTCTTGTTTCGGAGAAATAAAAAAAGTTTTCCCTTTAAGCGGATTAACTTTTAAATCGGGATCAATACTATTGGAAAAAGACAAACTGAAATCGCGCAAGCCACTAAAAACGGAGAGAACGACAAATAATGCGAGTGTACCCACAATAATTCCAATCGATGCAATACCTGTAATAATATTGATAGCATTGTTTTTACTTTTGCTAAAAAGATATCTTTTGGCTATGTAAAGTGAGAAGTTCACTTTTAAAATTTTTTGCGTTTTTCTAGAAGGTCACGGTTTTCGATTGGATTTTCTTTTCCTGACAAAGCATTGTCAATCTTTTCGATATAATCCAAAGAGTCATCAATATAAAAAGAAAGGTTAGGCACCTTTCGCAACTGCAATTTTACACGTTGCGACAAATCATGCTTAATCAAAGGAGCATTGGTTTTTATAGCTTCAAGTAAATCCTTTGCTTTGTCTTGTGGGAAAACACTCAAATATACTTTGGCAATAGATAAATCAGTAGTTACAATTACTTTGGAAACCGAAATCACTAAGTTTGAGATTCCGTTTTTACGTATTTCGCCTTGCAAAATATCTACCAAATCCTTTTGCAATACGCTGCCAATTTTCTTCTGTCTATTCGTTTCCATGGCGCAAAAATACAATTTTTAAGTTACAAAGTTAGAAAGTTGTAGCGTTACAAAGTTTTTAGAAGCAAAGCATTAGATTATCAGGACTAAAAGAAAAACCATAGCTGCTTTGCTAACTTTGCGAAAACTTTGCGAACTTTGCGGTTAAAGAACAAAACATGCGCAAAATTGAACACATCGGAATTGCAGTCAACAATTTAGAAACTTCCAATTTACTTTTTGAAAAACTATTTGGGAATCCACCCTATAAACAAGAAGAAGTTGAAAGCGAAGGAGTAAAAACATCCTTTTTTATGAATGGCCCAAATAAAATAGAACTTCTGGAAGCTATGAATACTAATAGTCCTATTGCCAAATTCTTAGAAAAAAAAGGGGAAGGCATTCATCATATTGCATTTGATGTGGAGAATATTTTAGAAGAAATGGACAGATTAAAAAAAGAAGGATTTGTTGTTTTAAACGAAACTCCAAAAAAAGGAGCCGATAATAAACTCGTGGCTTTTTTACACCCAAAAGGAACCAATGGTGTTCTGATCGAACTTTGTCAAGAAATCAGTTGAAAAATAGTTGCATCAAAACAAAAATAGTAGTAATATTGCAACCGCTTTAAGCGGGTCCTATAGCTCAGTTGGTTAGAGCACCTGACTCATAATCAGGTGGTCCTTGGTTCGAGCCCAAGTGGGACCACCAACA
>CANGTQ010000015.1 GCA_947456955.1 Flavobacteriaceae bacterium
AACCCACTAAATTGTTGAATTTAGTGGGTTTTGTAACCGTTTGTATTTCTACTGGCGGAGAAAGAGGGATTCGAACCCCCGGACCTGTTACAGTCAACAGTTTTCAAGACTGCCGCAATCGACCACTCTGCCATTTCTCCAATAAGTCGGGCATTGTCACCTTAAGCGGAGCCGAAGGGCTAATGCGGTTGCAAATATAATAACCTTTTGCAGATTGCAAAAAGAATTTGGTTAAAATATCCATATATTTTTTTGCCTTGAAGCTATATCTTTCAATTACTGTGGATTACTTCCTAAATCGCAAATCCCAAATCCTAAATCCTTAATCAATAAACCACATACTCAGTAATCTCCAACCCGTACCCAATCATTCCAACACGTTTGGATTGAGTAGTGTTTGAAATAAGTCGGATTCTCGAAATATCAATATCGTGTAATATCTGAGCACCAATACCAAAATCTTTAACATCCATTTTAATTTGAGGTACTCTATTATTTCCTTGTGATTGTAAGTGCTTTAACTCTCTTAATCGATGTAATAAGTCGGATGAATCAACTTCCTGATTGATAAATAGTACAGCGCCCTTTCCTTCTTGGATAATACGATTAAAAACATTATCCATCTTTTTATCCATTGCAGCGGTTAACGTATTAAGGATATCATTATTGGCTTGTGTTGAATTAATTCGGGTAAGTATAGGATCTCCCAAATTCCAACTTCCTTTGGTCAAGGCCAAGTGTACTTGCTTATTGGTGGTTTGTTGGTAGGCTCGCAAACGGAATGTACCAAAACGGGTATCAATTTCAAAATCATCTTTTTTGACAATTAAGCTGTCGTGTTGCATTCTATAGGCCACCAAGTCTTCAATAGAAACAAGTTTAAGGTCAAATTTCTTAGCCACTTCAACCAATTGAGGCAAGCGTGCCATAGAGCCATCCTCGTTCATTATCTCAACAATTACTCCCGCCGCTTTAAAACCAGCTAATCTCGCAAAATCAATAGCAGCTTCAGTATGACCTGTTCGTCGCAATACACCACCTTGTTTTGCCGTTAACGGAAAGATATGGCCGGGACGGGCCAAATCGTATGGTTTTGTATCTTCATTTACTAAAGCAAGTATCGTTTTAGCTCTATCAGAAGCCGATATTCCAGTGGTAACGCCATGACCTTTTAAATCCACAGAAACCGTGAAAGCAGTTTCCATATGATCGGTGTTGTTTTTTACCATCGACTGCAATTCCAACTCATCACAGCGTTTCTCCGTCAGGGGCGCACAAATGAGCCCTTTTCCGTGCGTAGCCATGAAGTTTATCATTTCAGGGGTTACTTTTTCAGCAGCAGCCAAAAAATCACCTTCATTTTCGCGGTCTTCATCATCAACTACAATAATAACTTTGCCTTGTCGAATGTCTTCGATGGCTTCTTCTATAGTGTTGAGGTGTATTTTACTTTCGCTCATGAACTTGCACTTTTAGTATATTCGGATATGACTTCTTTTAAATAACTTCTATTGTAGAAATAAAACAGCATAAAGAATGGAAAACCTGCTGCTATAACTAAGTATAGATTTAAATCTACTTTCTTATCCATAATTATTCCTATTTCATCTAATAACTGTTGCGACTTAAATAAAGCTGAGTAGAAAATTACGGCAATAATCATAACTATAATAATCGAAACAATAGACTCTGGCTTTCCAAGAAAAGATATTCCCAGCATGATCAGATAGACAAATAATGTTATTCTACTAAAGATTTTATATTGTTTATGGAGTTCTTCTACTTTGTTATAATCAACATTATAAAGGTTATTATTGAGTAATAATTCCTCTTGGGAAATATTTCTGGATTCTAATACTTTTAAGGCTTTATTTCGATATTCGTCAGTATAACCATACTGCTTGGAATCTTTAACAATCTTAATCAACACCTTATTCTCATAACTGTTGAGTTTTTCCCAGTCTGAATCAGAATCGATAGCAATTTGATCAATATTTATAACAGCTTGCGTTGCCAATTGCTCTTCCGTTTTGGCTGGCACAAATCTATTGTAAATGTCGGTTATCCAATCAAAACTAATACTAAATCCTTTATCATCAGTGGCTCTTTTGGTTAATATTATTGCTAAAGGAGTCAGAACAAAGCAAGACATCCAACAGCCCAGAAAAGGTGCTAGCTCATCCTGTTGTGCTACTTTTTTTCCAAAGGTATTGATGAAGTGGAATATTATAAAAATAAGTATGGCAAATACGATGGGCAATCCTAATCCTCCTTTTCGAATTATTGCACCCAAAGGCGCACCGATAAAGAACATTAATAAACAAGCGAAAGCAATTACGAATTTGTCATAAAATGCAATCAAATGCAGATTGATATTCTTTTGTTTGTCATCCAGTTCAAAGTGTGAACTTTCCAAAGCAAAGTTAGTCGCATCAATATTGCTGCTCGCAACCCTTAGCATTTGTTCTTTATCACTCTGAGGAAAACCGTCTAAGATATTGGCCGTATTAAGTTTGGTAAAATTAGTACCGCTTGTATAATTTGAATTGGTCATTGCCGAACGTAGGCTTATATTCTCAACAATAGAAACCAAATCTTTATTGTAATTTTTCTGTAAAGAATCAAGAGTGAATTTTAGTTCGCCTACAGTTAGCATTGTATTAGTATTGGTAATATGTTCTTCGTTTAAATTAGCACTGTTTAGTTTTGACAAGTCAATATTAATAACATAGGTTTTGAATTCACTTTTGGCAAAGGGAACTTTATTGCGTTCTTCAAATTTTTTTGGAATAATGTCTTCATAATAATTTCCGTCTTTCAAAACTAATTTTAGGATGTTTGAATTTTCATTACTTATTAATTCACCTTTTTTAGCTTTAATTACGGTATTACTTCCTGCGCTGGTGTTGGATAATTTATGAATAGTAACACCGCTAAGGTACCTGCCATTATCACCTGATTTTTTCTCAACCTTAATATTATAATTTCCAACTTGGCTGAATTGTCCTTCGGCAATAGCCATTGCAGGTTTTACCTGAGCGATATTTCTGCGGAAGTTGATAAACTTATATTCGGCATATGGAATTACATTATTAGCAAAAAAAAAGGCAACAATACTAAGAATAGTAATAAAGTAAATTAAGGTTCGCATCGAACGCTGCAATGATATTCCTGAAGATTTCATTGCGGCAAATTCATAATTCTCGGCTAAACTTCCAAAAGTCATTATGGAAGCCAATAAAACGGATAATGGTAATACAAGTGGAATAATACTTGGCATTTTGAACAAAAGGAACTTCAAAATCATTAAGAAGTCTAAGTCCTTACCGGCCAATTCAGAAATAAATAGCCAAACTACTTGTAAAACGAATATGAAAAACAGAATTACAAATACCGTAGCAAATGTAATGAGGAAGGATTTTAATAAGTACTTGTCAAGTATTTTCACCCGAAATTAATCTAGTTTATTGATGTAGTAATTTGGATATTTACTGGACACAAAGGTAAACTGATTTTTTGATAATGGCTGATTGGTTTTAAAAGAATTAACAGTAAGTGTGGTTTTCGTTCCGTTTTTACCCATTTCAATCACATTGTAAATATTTTTAGTTTGGGAATCAATGCCTAACAAGATTTCTTTTCGTTGGTCTTTGGCATTGGTTGGCACTAACTTAATGTACTGTATTTTTCTGCCTTTTACATCCTGAAGAATATCCCAACTGAATTTATAACCACTGTTAAAAAAGGTAAGCATTTTTGATGGTGTAACTGCGTTGTCATCTTTTTCACTTAAACTGGAAACGGTTATTTCTTCGTCTTCAGGAACTATGGTATAGCTTTTTTTACCGTCATATATTTTGGTAACACCCATAAAATTCAACACATATTTATTGTCTTGAATAATAACATTGCCTTTACTTTCTTTATTGATATTCTCTTTGTAATTGTTGAGAGTGTATTTGAAATCGATGATGATATTGTTGTAGGATTTAATCTTAGTTGTTACTTGGTCTAACAACTCTTTTGCTTTTTTATCTTGAGCATTAGTAGTAAAAGTTACTAAAAGTAAAATAACAATCGATGCTATTTTTTTCATTTTAATCATTGTTTTGTTCATTAGTAAAGAATTGGTCTAACGAAGCTAAATCAGGAATGTTAACACTTCTGGCTTTGCTTCCTTCAAATGGACCTACAACTCCGGCAGCTTCTAATTGATCAATCAATCGACCGGCACGGTTATAGCCTAATTTCAGCTTCCTTTGCAATAATGATGCCGAACCCTGCTGTGCTGTTACAATTATTTCTGCCGCTTCTCTAAACAAACTATCTCTTTCGGAAATATCAAACTCTAAATTTACACTACTGCCTTCTTCACCAACATATTCGGGTAAAAAGTAAGCACTGGCATAGGCTTTTTGTGAACCAATATAATCTACAATTTTTTCTACTTCGGGCGTGTCTACAAATGCACATTGAACTCGCACTAAGTCATTACCATTAGAATATAATAAATCGCCACGACCAATTAATTGGTCAGCTCCTTGAGTATCTAATATTGTTCTTGAATCTATTTTAGAAGTAACTCTAAAAGCAATTCGAGCCGGGAAATTTGCTTTGATAATCCCTGTAATTACATTCACTGATGGTCGTTGAGTAGCAATGATCAAATGAATTCCAATAGCACGGGCTAATTGAGCCAAACGGGCAATTGGCGTTTCTACTTCTTTACCGGCAGTCATAATCAAATCGGCAAATTCATCAACTACCAAAATAATATAAGGAAGGAAACGATGTCCGTTTTCAGGATTTAATTTGCGCGCTTTGAACTTGTCATTATATTCTTTGATATTTCTAACCATCGCATCTTTCAATAAAGAATACCGGTTATCCATTTCAATACATAATGAATTTAATGTAAGGATTACTTTGGTGTTATCGGTAATGATAGCGTCACTATCATCAGGAAGTTTTGCTAAATAATGACGTTCGATTTTATTAAAAAGAGTTAATTCCACTTTCTTTGGATCAACCAATACAAATTTAACCTCCGCTGGATGTTTTTTGTATAACAAGGAAGTCAATACAGCATTCAATCCGACAGATTTTCCTTGGCCGGTAGCACCAGCCATCAAAAGGTGTGGCATTTTTGCCAAGTCAACCACAAAGGTTTCGTTAGAAATTGTTTTTCCTAAAGCAATTGGTAATTCCATTTCAGCTTCCTGAAACTTGGCCGAAGAAATCACCGTTTTCATTGGAACCATCGTCGGATTCTTGTTAGGAACTTCAATACCAATCGTTCCTTTTCCAGGAATAGGAGCAATGATACGAATGCCTAATGCGGCCAGTGATAGAGCAATATCGTCTTCCAGACTTTTAATTTTGGAAATACGAATTCCTGCTTCCGGCACAATTTCATATAGTGTAACCGAAGGACCAACTGTAGCTTTGATTTGGGCTATATCAATTTTGTAGTTTTTCAACGTTTCTACAATTCGATTTTTGTTTTCTTCTAACTCTTCCTGATTGATAGTAATGCCAACAGAAGTATATTCTTTTAGCAAATCAATAGTTGGAAATTTATAGTTGGATAATTCTAAGGTCGGATCAAATTCACCAAAGTCGGCTACCAATTTAGCGGCTAAATTTTCTTCTATAACATCTTCATCTGCTGCTTGTTCAATTACAAAAGCTTCATCATTAGTTGTTATAATCTCTGGTTCTGGCTCGGGCGTTTTAATTGTTGGTTCCAAATTAATTTCGGAAGCGTTTTCAATTGTTGGCTTTAAGGCTTCTTTATTGATTTCGAATTGAGAAGGTTTTAAAGTGGGTTCTTCCAGCTCTTCATCTTCCTTAACCGCAAATTCTTCTAGGTTGTAATCAGCTCCATTTTCGGCTACGATTAATTCGTTTAAATTATCCTTAATGTCCTTGTGCTTCTTTTCAAAGAATGTTTTAATAGCATCCGGAGAAATTTTTATTTTGAAAATTAAATAGATAACAATCGCAAAGACAATTCCAAGTAGTGTTCCTGTTTTTCCAATATAATCCTGAATAAATTGATTGATTTCATAGCCAATTGTTCCACCTAATTCTGGTAATGAAGTGGCGAAAAACCCAAAGGTTATCGAAAGGATAATGATGGCAAATAAATCCCAAAACCAGGTATTTTTTAGTTTCTTGATAGGCAAATCTAAAAGTAAATAGATACCACTTAAAAAGAAAAGTTTCACAAATAAAAAGGATGCAACACCAAAACCTTGGTATATAAATAAATCGGCTATGTAGGCGCCAAGCTTACCAAACCAGTTTTCTACATGTTCGCTTCTGTCTGTTAACGAATCAACAGCACTTTGGTCGGCTTGACCATATCCAACACCTTTATCAGATACAAAAAATGAAATAAAGGAAACCAAAAATGCAATTGACAACAAAATCAAAAGAAAGCCAAACAACATTCGGTATTGCTTTTTGGTCTTTAAAATTTTAATATCCGATTGAGGATCTTTTTCTTTAGATTCTTTTTTTACTGTTTTTGCCATAGGTTAATTGTAATCGCTATAAAAATAGAAATTTAATCGAATGATTATAGAAATTTAGGAACATATATTAATAATCCTATAGCCATTGCTGCCATAGCCGCAAACATAACAGCACCTGCAGCAATATCTTTAATGAATCCTATGCGGTCATGAAATTCGGGATGTATAAAATCAGCGATTTTTTCAACGGCCGTATTTAAACTTTCGATTCCTAATACCAAACCAAAAGCCAGGATTTGCATCATCCATTCATAACGGTCAATTTCAAAATAAAAACCAGCAATAATCATCAGCAGTGCCAAAGAGGATTGCACCATAACACTATGTTCAGTAGTAACGAGTTTGAAAGCACCTTTTATTGCAAAACCAATACTTTTTAATCGCCCTGAAAAGAATGAATTGTCTTTTTGAAATTCCATTATTCTTTTAATTACAATGCAGCTAAAGCAATTTCGTAGTTTGGTTCATCAGCAATTTCCGGAACTTGCTCTGTATATTTCACCACACCATTTTCATCTAAAACAATTACAACTCTGGAATGTAGTCCAGCCAAAACACTATCGGTTATTTCTAAACCATAGTCTTTTCCAAAACTGCCAGTATTAAAATCGGATAAATTGATTACGTTTTCCAATCCTTCAGCTCCACAAAAACGCTTTTGAGCAAAAGGTAAATCACGTGAAATACACAATACTTTGGTGTTTGACAAAGCACTGGCTTTTGCATTAAAAGTTCGTACCGATGTGGCGCATGTACCTGTATCGATACTTGGAAATATATTTAAGACTACTTTTGAACCAGCAAAATCAGCTAGTGAAGCTATACTTAAGTCTGTATTAACTAATTTAAAATCAGGTGCTTTTGATCCTGTTTTTGGTAATTCACCATTGGTGTGTATTGGATTTCCTCCTAATGTTACTGTTGCCATTTTTGTATAAATTTTGAGTTCCAAAAGTAGTAAAAATATTTAGGATATACGGTTTAGTATTTTATCAAATTATAACAAAAAATGTTTGCTTAATACAATTTATATATCGTAATATTGCAATATAAAAATTTATAAAAAATGGGAGCCTCAAAATCCGATTCATTTTCAGAAGAACATAACGAAATAGCCAACTTATTTAAAGCCCTTTCGCATCCGGCCAGAATAGCCATAGTTGACTATTTATTGACGGTTGATACTTGCATTTGTGGCGATATTGTAAATGAATTGCCCTTGGCACAACCTACCATTTCCCAACATTTAGCCACGTTAAAAAATGCCAATATCATCAAGGGAACTATAGAAGGAACAGCGATTTGTTATTGCATCAATCCGGATACGATAGATAAAATAGAAAATCATTTCGGTATGATTCGCCATAAGCTAAAAAATAAGTGCTGTTAATTATGAGGGAAGAGGGAAAAGATTTTCTTTCTAACAATCTAAAAATCTAATCATGAAATTATCACAAATTAAAAACGAACTAAAAAGCTTATCAACAATAGCTTTTCAATTACCTAATGGAGAACTGGTTCCTAGTCATTTTCACGTTACTGAGGTAGGTAAATTATCAAAACATTTCATTGATTGCGGAGGCATAGTCAGAAATGAAGAAGTTGCTAATTTTCAACTTTGGGAAGCCAACGATTACGACCACCGTTTGCATCCTGAGAAATTGCTTCAAATTATCGAGTTATCGGAAGCAAAATTGCAAATTCCCGATTTAGAGATTGAAGTCGAATATCAATTAACAGAAACCATTGGTAAATTTAGTTTGGATTTTGATGGCACTAATTTTCAATTAAAATCTAAATTGACTGATTGTTTGGCCAAAGACAATTGTGGTATTCCAACAGAAAAAATGAAAGTCAAAATAGGTGAGTGGAAGCCAAAAGAAACATCATGTTGTAACCTGGATTCGGGTTGTTGTTAATGATGTACCACAAAGTTTCACAAAGTTTTCACGAAGTTTCACAAAGAAATTTGAATTGATAAAAAAAAACTAGAGTTTGGAAGTTTAATTGCCAAATGACTATTTACTAATCACTCTTTACTAAAATGTTAGAAAATTTATCCAAAACCATAGCAACTATTTCAAAAATTTCAGTTTCAGAAGAACGAAAAGAAGTGTTATTTCCTTTAGTGGATTACATCCAAAACAAAGTGAAAGCTAATCAGGAAATTCGTTTGAATTTTATTTGCACACACAATTCTCGAAGAAGCCATTTGTCTCAAATATGGGCACAAACTATGGCGTTTCAGTTCGGAATTCAAAAGGTGTTTTGTTATTCTGGTGGAACTGAAGCTACGGCTATGTTTCCGAAAGTTGCTGAAACATTGACTAATCAAGGATTTCAGATTCAAAAATTGAGTCAGGAGCAAAATCCTTTTTATTCGGTGAAATTTGATGAAAATCAGCATCCGATTGTTTGTTTTTCCAAGGCTTATTTTAATGAGTTTAATCCGAAAAGTAATTTTGGAGCAATAATGACATGCAACAATGCCGACGAAGGTTGCCCTATGGTTTTTGGAGCGGAAGCCCGATTCCCAATAAAATACGATGATCCAAAAGCTTTTGACGGAACCGATTTGATGGATGAAAAATATGCTGAACGTAGTTTGCAAATAGCAAGTGAAATGTATTATGTGTTTTCTCAAATAAATAGTAATAATTCTTAGTGAACTTTGTGCATTCTTAGTGCGCTTAGTGGTTAAATTATATGAAAAAAAGATTAGGATTCTTAGACCGCTATTTAACGCTTTGGATATTTCTAGCGATGTTAATTGGCGTTGCAATTGGTTATTATATTCCGAATTCAGCCGATTTTATTAACTCGTTTTCTTCCGGTACAACCAATATTCCACTAGCGATTGGTTTGATTTTGATGATGTATCCACCATTGACTAAAATCGATTTTTCGAAAGTCCCACAAATGTTTAAACAACCTAAACTCTTAACTGCCTCGTTTTTCATCACATGGATAGTCGGGCCATTTTTAATGTTTTTATTGGCGACATTTTTTCTGAAAGACTATCCTGAATACATGACCGGTTTAATCATTATAGGCATCGCGCCTTGTATTGCGATGGTAATTGTTTGGAACGAACTAGCCGAAGGAAACCGAGAATTAACTGCAGGTTTAATAGGAATCAATAGTTTGTTACAAGTGTTCTTTTTCAGTTTGTATGCCTATTTTTATTTGGAAATTATGTTGCCACTATTCGGAATCAAAGGGTTAGAATTAAATATAACGATTGCTGAGATTGCGAAAACGGTTGGAATCTATTTAGGAATTCCTTTCGTATTGGCAGTTATCAGTCGGTTTATTATTAAAAAATATGTTGGAGATAAATGGTTCAATCAAAAGTTTATTCCTTTTGTTTCTCCGATTACATTGATTGCATTGCTTTTTACAATTGTAGTCATGTTCAGTTTAAAAGGTGAAATGATAGTCGATTTGCCTTTGGATCTTATTCGAATTGCTATTCCACTTGTAATTTTCTTTGCGATTATGTTTTTCTTGATGTTTTTTGTTGCAAAGAAAATCGGAGCGAATTATCGTGATGCAGTAGCTTTATCGTTTACAGCGTCTGGAAACAATTTTGAGTTAGCCATTGCGGTTTCGATCGGCGTTTTCGGAATCAATAGTGGACAAGCGTTTGCAGGGGTTATTGGGCCATTAGTTGAAGTTCCTGCTTTAATTATATTGGTTAATGTCGTTTTTTGGTTAAGAAAAAAGTATTTTAATTAAATAATTATTCCAATTTTATCGCCCACACATCATTTCCTCCTTTGTTAGAAGGCACATCAAGCGAATTGCTTTGCGACTCGCCAACGATTATTAGTTCTCTTTTTGAGGTTTCAAAAAAATCGGTAGCTACGTCTATATTGGTTCCTCCAAAGGTCTTTTGCCAATAGAGTTTTGTATTTGCTTTGTTGTCAATTTCAAAAAGCCAAAAATCATTTTGCCCATTATTAGGTTTTTCATCAAATGTTCCTCTAGAATTCCCTACAACCACAAAATTCCCGTTTGCTATTTTTTTAATTGTTGAGGCAACATCAAAAGAGTCACTACCGAATGATTTCTCCCATATCAGATGTCCGTGTTTATTAATATGAATTACCCAGCCATCAAAGTTTCCTTTTGGATTTTTAACATCGCCATCACTACTGTTAGAGCGACCAACTATTAAATACGAATTATTGCCTGTTTTTGTTATGCCATACGCTTGATCTACTCCGCTTCCACCATAATTTTCTTTCCAATGCAAATCGCCATTCGAATGCAAGCTTACAACCCAATAGTCATAGCTTCCTTTGTTGTGCTCAATATCAAAATCAGAACTTTCGGAATAACCAACCATTATAATATCACCATCTTCAGCCTCAACGATATCATTCACTCTGTCATTTTGTGTTCCACCAAAATAACGATACCATAAAAATTCTCCATTACTATCCAATTTTACACCTAAATATTCGCCAGAACCATGAAGTACATTTTTATGACCTATTTCATGACCTGCTCCGTTATCTTGTGTTCCACCACTTCCTTCAATTCCGGAATATTCGGCAAAACCTGCGATAAAAAAACCGCCGTCTCTCGTTTGAATCATTTTATGACCGTGATCATGACCAGTGAAACCATAATTTTTACTCCAAATAATGTTGCCTTGTTCTGTGATTTTTGAAATGAAAAAATCATGTTGTCCTACATTTCCGGGAACATCACCATCATTACTGGCACTATAGCCGGCAATGGCATAATTTCCATCATTAGTAGCAATAATGCTCATTCCGAAATCATTGAGAGAACCACCAATGGTTTTTGTCCAAATCAAATTCCCTTCAGCATCTAGTTTGGTTAGTAAAATATCGGTAAATGAATGCGACTTAACAATATCTCCATCATAACTAGCCGTATGACCTAAGATTAACATTCCGCCATCCGAAGTAGCAACAACACTATTTGTATTTTCTTCTAAACTACCACCATAGGTTTTGCTCCATACTAATGCTGCTTTAAAGGTATTTTTTTCATCCACACTATTGTTATCTGTACAACCGATAAAAAAAATCAAAATAAATATACAGCTTAGTCTTTTCATTACTCTACCATTAATTTTTTTGTGAAATCATTATTGACTCTAACAAAATACAATCCTTTTTCAAGATCAGTAATGTCGTAGCTGTCAGATGTTAGGAATGTTTTTATTGTTTTACCAAGAGTGTCATAAATGACAATAGAATCTATAGCAATTTTTGAATCAATTTTGAAATGAGTTTTTGCTGGATTAGGATGTATAGTATAATTAGAACTTAAAAACTCTTCATTTCTAAGAGAAGCATTCTTTCTTACGACAAACAATCCTCTATTGATGTCACTAATGATGATACTGCCGCTAGGGAAATAAGGGTATGTACTCCAGGCGCCTTCAAATATGGCATTATTATTTTCGGGGTGTGTATCAAAAAAACCAATTTCATTCATGGTATCAGTAGCTGTAATATTTGAAGTATTTATAACTCTCAAACCAGCAGTATAATTGGCCAAATAAAAATCATTCCCTTTACAATATCCGTTATGATCTATAGCTTCTGTTGGTCCAAAATATTGTCCTTTTAGAACTGGATTATCCAAATTTGTCATATCTATGATGATTGACCTAGAATTAAAGCCAAAATCAAGTTCATCAATTTCATCACCTAAAATCCAATATTTTTGATCCGGAGTAAACCATCCTTGATGTGTATAGCCTGTATTACTATATAAAAAACTTGAAATTAGTATTGGATTTGATTTATTAGTCACGTCGAGAATGACAACTTTTGTCTCGTTAGCACCAACAAATATCTCTTTGCCTTGATGATCGGGGTCTGGACCATTATAAATAATAACCTCAGAATCATGAGTGTAATCTTCATCGGGATATCCAAGTACAAAAACCGGATTTAATGGATTTTGAAGATTCAAGACATTGGCACCACCTTGAAATAAACCGGTTCCATTACAATACGCAAAACCTGTGGCCTCATTAATTGTGATGGTGTGACAATTTCCAAAACCTCCATAACGTGCATCGGCAGTAAAAATTTGAGGTGTAGTTACGTTTCGTAATCGGGTCAAATCAAAAATTTGCAATCCATGTCCATTAGCTTCACTAACAATGTAGGCATAATTGTTATAGACTTTCATTTCACGCCAAAAACTGGGAGTATTATTATGAGAATTTAATTTCCCTAAGTAAATAGGGGCAGAAGGAATAGTGATATCGACAAAAGCAGTATGAGTAGTACAACCCATGATGGCATATTCTTTTCCATTAAGTGGGTCTGTCCATCCCCAACAGCTACTTCCTTCGGTATTGTTGTTTCCTCCAATTTGAGGAAATGAAAGTTGAGACATTAAATCAACTTTATCACATGGATATATTCCAGCAAAACCATTAGTACATATTGTTTGAGAAAATGTAGTAGAGATTGAAATAAAAAGTACAAATACCAATAGTTTTATCTTCATTGAAAAAGGGCTGTAATTAAATTTTATACATGCAATGCTCTATTATCCGTAGCGGCTAATGCTGCTTCTTTCATTGCTTCCGCAAAGGTTGGATGCGCATGCGATATTCTTGATATATCTTCAGCAGATGCTCTGAATTCCATTGCGGTTACGGCTTCGGCAATCAAGTCGGCACAACGGGCACCAATCATGTGAACGCCTAATACTTCATCGGTTTTAGCATCGGCTAATATTTTTACAAATCCGTCCAAATCACCACCAGCTCTTGCTCTTCCTAAAGCTTTGAATGGGAAACTTCCTGCTTTGTAGGCTACACCAGCTTCTTTTAATTGTTCTTCTGTTTTACCGACAGCTGCAACTTCTGGCCAAGTGTAGACAACACCTGGTATCAAATTATAGTCAATATGAGGTTTTTGTCCCGCTATGATTTCGGCAACCATAGTTCCTTCTTCTTCGGCTTTGTGAGCCAGCATAGCACCACGCACTACATCACCAATCGCATAAATGTTTGGAATGTTGGTTTGCAAATGATCGTTTACTTCAATCATACCTCTGTCAGAAACTTTTACTCCAGCTTTGTCTGCATTCAATCCGTCAGTATAAGGTCGACGACCCACAGAAACTAGAGCGTAATCTCCTTCAAGAGATATGATTTCACCTTTGGCATTTTCAGCTTTAACCGTAACTGTTTTTCCTTTTCTGTCAACTGATTGTACTTTGTGCGAAGTATAAAATTTCATGCCTTGTTTTTTCAAGACTTTTGTCAATTCTTTAGATAGAGCAGCATCCATTCCTGGAATAATTCGGTCCATGAACTCAACTACAGAAACTTCAGCACCAAGTCTTAAATAAACTTGTCCTAATTCAATTCCGATTACGCCACCACCAATAATTACTAAATGGTTAGGAACTTCAGGCAATTTTAAAGCTTCAGTAGAAGTTATGATTCTTTCTTTATCCAATTTGATAAAAGGTAGATTAGACGGTTTTGAACCGGTAGCAATGATGATGTTTTTACCTTCTATGGTTTCCGTTGAATCGTCTGCTTTCTTGATAGCGACATGCGTAGCATCAACAAAAGAACCCAATCCTTCAAAAACGGTAATTTTATTTTTATCCATTAAGAATTTCACTCCACCCGAAGTTTGATCAACCACAGATTGTTTGCGGGCAATCATTTTCTCTAAATTCACTTTTACGTTCCCGGAAACTTCAATTCCGTGATCAGCAAAATGTTGTAATTCTTCGTAATGGTGTGATGAAGCTAGTAATGCTTTAGAAGGAATGCAACCTACATTTAGGCAAGTCCCTCCTAATGTTGCATATTTTTCAATGATGGCGGTTTTGAAACCTAGTTGGGCACAACGAATAGCGGATACATATCCGCCAGGACCAGAACCGATAATGACTACGTCAAATGAACTCATAGTTATGTGTTTATTGTTTGTATTTTATTTTTTGCGTCACAAAATTACAGTTTTTATTTGACTTTTTATTAATCATTGAATCATAAATAAATCGAATTTATAGGGTAATTTTTAACCTTATTTTTAATTAATAAGGATAAGAATACAAGAATAAAAAACGGATACTTTTAATGTTAAAATTTTGAAAATCATTAAAAC
The DNA here is from genome assembly GCA_947456955.1 of Flavobacteriaceae bacterium. Taxonomy (GTDB): domain Bacteria; phylum Bacteroidota; class Bacteroidia; order Flavobacteriales; family Flavobacteriaceae; genus Flavobacterium. Next base: position 14,672 of record CANGTQ010000015.1, read on the forward strand.
TACCATTATAATTTTCTAAATTGATTTAGAATATTAGAAGAAATTGTTTTGAATAAATAATGAATAAAATGTTCTAAAGGGAGAAACTTTAACAGTAAAAGCTATTCCTTAATATGCAATTCTTAATTATGCTTTACAGTTTCCGTTGAGAAGAAATTTTTCCTTTTGCAGTTGGTAAAAAAAACAATGAATTAAAATAACTGTAACAGTAAACAGAACTGTTTAAAGCAAACGTGGGTTAGTCGTAAAAAATGTTAGATTATATAGAAATCCGTTAGAGAGTTATCTTTAACGGATTTTTTTGTGTTATGCCTTTAGTTTATTTAGTTTACTATTCTTAATACTAAATCCAAAATATATGGTTAATCCAATAAGCAACCAGCAGGTAAAATAGATCCAGTTCCAAACACTCAACTCCGCCATCATATACAAACAGCATACTAATCCGAGTAACGGTATCAATGAAAGATTTTGTTTCCAAGACCAAACCACAAAAAACAACAAAGAGATTATAAATATCCACATTGGGATTTTGTGTTTAAATAAACTGAAACCACTTTCATATTTTAAAGAATCATCAATTGGAAGCGAGTCAACTACATTTTTATACATCATAGCATCATTATAAAAAAAGCCCAATACATTTTCTATATCATCATTTTTATAATCAGTGACCTTTGTTTTTAGAAAATCAAAAACTACTTTGGTTTGTTCCTTATCTAAAGATTTTATTATAGTTGTAGGATCATTAATTTTTTTCTCATTCGTTATGAAGTCCATTGTAGTTTGCTTGTTTACCGTAAAGGCAATGCTGATACCAATTAGCATCAATAAAGGGAAAACGAATTTTGAATTAACATAAGGAGTTTTAAATTTTCCTCTTGGAATATCAGGTTTATTTTGTAATACCAATACTCCTGCACAAACCAATACAAAAGCAAACAGAGTTCCTATACTACACAAATCAGTTACCATGGTCAAGTTCATAAATAAAGCAGGGACAGCAACCACAAAACCAGTAACAATTGTAGCGAAAGATGGTGTTTTGTATTTTGGATGCACTTTTGAAAATTGTTTTGGTAACAGGCCATCACGGCTCATACTCATCCAGATTCTAGGTTGCCCCATTTGAAAAACTAATAATACCGATGCCATAGCAATAACGGCACTCACCCCAATAATTCCTGACATCCATTTCAAATTCAACTTGTCAAATACAAAAGCTAATGGATCGCCAACATTTAAATCGGAATAGCTAACCATACCTGTTAAAACCAGAGCAATGATAATATATAGTATTGTACAAATAATAATCGCCCACATCATGCCTCGAGGTAAATCGCGTTGAGGGTTTTTGCATTCTTCGGCTGTTGTAGAAATAGCATCGAAACCAATATAAGCAAAGAAAACGGCTGAAACACCTTTAAGAACTCCACCAACACCATTAGGAGAAAACGGAATCCAATTATCAGTGTCAACATAAAAAACACCTACGGCAATTACCAGTAATATTATGCATAATTTCACTACAACCATAAGGTTACTTGCATTACGTGACTCTTTCATACCACGATAGACCAGTGCTGTAATTAAAATAATAATAAATAAAGCCGGTAAATCGGCCACAAAATGAAAGGGACCTACAGATGGTGAGGTTGTCCAAGCAGTATAAGAAGCTTTTAAACCATCTGATAGGTTTTCAAAAGTTTTTCCGCCACGCATTAATGCTGTTGCTTCATCAAATCCTCTAGAGGCTGTTAAGTAATCCATCTGAATCCATTGTGGCAAACGTATGCCACCACTTTCGAGCAATCCGGTAAAATAATCACTCCATGAAATGGCAACAGTTATATTTCCAATTGCATATTCCATTATCAGAGCCCAGCCTATAATCCATGCGATAATTTCTCCAAATGCTACATAAGAATACGTATAGGCACTTCCAGAAACGGGAACCATTGAAGCAAATTCAGCATAGGCAAAGGCCGCGAAACTACAAGCAATAGCTGTAAATAAAAATAAGAAAATCACAGCCGGACCACCATCAAAACTGGCTTTACCAATAGTACTAAAAATACCGGCTCCAACTATAGCTGCAATTCCAAACGCAGTTAAATCACGTGCCGATAAATGCTTGCCTAAAGTGTGATGCCCTTCAGCTTCATTTTTAGCCACTTGATTTAAAATTTCTTTGACTGTCTTTTTTCGGAATAAATTGGAAAATTGCATAGTGTTTGGTTTTGGTATCTAACAGTAACAAATATATAAAAGATTTGATAGTAAGAGGAAAAAGTATAGCGGACATTCAGATTTTTATAAAATGAAAATATATTTCAGTTGGGAATTTTTTAATATAAGTTTTGGCAATTTATAAATAGTTATATATAATTAAAAACTATTATTAAACATGACGGTTATCAGTAGATTTGGAAGCTGAATTACCTAATTTTAAAAAATTATAAATCAAACAACATGGGAAATAATGATTCTCAGGGAAAATGCCCGTTTTCAAGCGGAACCCTGAAACAAAGCGCAGGAAAAGGTACAGCCAATAGAGATTGGTGGCCAAATATGTTGAACTTAAATATACTGCGTCAAAATTCTTCACTATCAAATCCGATGGGAGAAGATTTTAACTACGCTGAAGAATTTAAAAAATTAGATTTAAAGGCTGTTAAGAAAGAGTTGTACGACCTTATGACCGATTCACAAGAGTGGTGGCCTGCAGATTATGGTCATTATGGACCTTTCTTTATACGAATGGCTTGGCATAGTGCCGGAACGTACCGAATTCATGATGGTCGTGGTGGTGCAGGTTCAGGAACACAACGTTTTGCTCCGCTTAACAGTTGGCCGGATAATGGTAATTTAGATAAAGCAAGATTGCTTCTTTGGCCTATCAAACAAAAATATGGTAAAAAACTTTCTTGGGCCGATTTGATGATACTTGCAGGTAACTGTGCATTAGAATCAATGGGTTTTGAGACCTTTGGTTTTGGTGGTGGGCGTGAAGATGTTTGGGAACCAGAACAAGATATTTATTGGGGTTCTGAAACAGAATGGTTAGGTGATAAACGTTATTCGGGCGATCGTGAATTGGAAGATCCGCTTGGCGCCGTTCAAATGGGATTAATTTATGTAAACCCAGAAGGACCAAACGGAAATCCTGACCCGCTTAAATCAGCTATAGATATACGTGAGACTTTTGGACGTATGGCTATGAACGATTACGAAACCGTAGCTTTAGTTGCTGGTGGACATACTTTTGGGAAAGCTCACGGAGCAGCAGACCCAAGTAAGTATGTAGGCAGAGAGCCTGCCGGAGCCAGTATTGAAGAACAAAGTCAAGGTTGGAGAAATACTTTTGGTAGTGGTCACGGTGACGACACCATCACAAGTGGTATAGAAGGTGCTTGGACACCAAATCCAACAAAATGGGATAACGATTATTTTAATGTGCTATTAGGTTACGATTGGGAATTAACTAAAAGCCCGGCCGGAGCTAATCAGTGGACGCCAACAGCAGCATCTAATGCCCGAAAAGCACCAGCAGCAGGTAATGCGTCTAAGTCACAAGCGCTTATGATGACTACTGCTGATATGGCTTTAAAAATGGATCCTATATATGCGCCAATTTCAAAACATTTTCATGAAAACCCAGAGGAGTTTGCAGATGCTTTTGCTCGTGCATGGTTCAAGTTGACACATCGTGATATGGGGCCTCGTAATTTGTATTTAGGTTCAGAAGTACCATCTGAAGAATTGATTTGGCAAGATCCGGTTCCTACTGTTTCACACAAACTAATTGATGAAAGTGATATTGCTACATTAAAAAGTAAACTACTTGCTTCAGGTTTAACTATATCACAACTAGTTTCTACGGCTTGGGCATCAGCGGCAACATTCAGAGGTTCTGATAAACGTGGTGGCGCTAATGGTGGACGTATTCGTTTAGCACCACAAAAAGATTGGGAAGTAAACAATCCGGCCCAATTGTCAAAAGTTTTGCAAAAACTTGAAGCTATCCAAAAAGATTTTGGCAAACCTGTTTCCATGGCTGACTTAATTGTTTTAGGTGGCTGTGCCGCTATTGAACAGGCAGCAAAAAATGCAGGACATAATGTTAAAGTCCCTTTTACACCAGGTCGCACCGATGCATCACAAGAACAAACTGATGTAGAATCATTTGCGGTGCTTGAGCCTAAAGCTGATGGTTTCCGTAATTATATTAAAGCTAGTAATCTTACAACAGCAGAAGAAATGCTTTTAGATAAAGCGCAATTGCTAACGCTAACAGCACCAGAAATGACTGCTCTTGTTGGCGGTATGCGTGTGTTAAACACAAACTTTGATTACTCTAATCATGGTGTATTTACTAAAAATACGGAAACACTTACTAACGATTTCTTTATCAATGGTATGGATTTAGGAACTAAATGGAGCGCTACTTCAGATAAACAAGAAACGTTTGAAGGACGTAATCGTAAAACAGGTGAGGTTAAATGGACAGGAACACGTGTTGATTTAATCTTCGGTTCAAACTCAGAACTACGTGCACTTGCTGAGGTTTATGCTTGTGAAGATGCTAAAGAGAAATTTGTAAATGATTTTGTCTCTGCTTGGAGCAAAGTGATGAATTTGGACAGATTTGATTTGGCTTAACAATAATTTATAAATGACTTCAATCATAATTAGTCCTCTCAATTCAAATGAGAGGACTTTTTTTTAATCTAAATAACATTAAAAATACAATTAGATAAATTAAAGATTAGTATAGCTTTTTTTCGATTACTTTTCGATAACTAAAATTTCTTATATCTTCATCTCTTTCTGCCAAATATTTTGTCGTAATTTTGAGTGCCATAAAAATTATGTCATTGAGAACTATAGTTGAAAAAAAAATTGACAAACCAGAAGTGTTCAAAAACCAATTATTAGATTGGTCACAACAGTTTAGGGAAATGGTTTTTTTGGATTCAAACAATTATCATCAAAAACAATCCAGTTTTGATTGCGTTTTGGCTGTTGATGCTTTTACTTCGATCAAAACAGATTTTCATAACGCTTTTGAAGATTTAAAACAATACCAGCAACAAACTAAAGATTGGCTGTTTGGCTATTTGTCTTATGATGTAAAAAATGATGTGGAAGATTTGCATTCCAACAACTTTGATGGTTTGCATTTTCCCGATCTTTTTTTCTTTCAACCCAAGAAGCTGTTTCTGCTAAAAGGAAATCAATTAGAAGTTCGGTATTTGCAATTGTGTGATGATGAAATAGAATCTGATTTAATCGATATAGAGAATAACTGTCAATTGTCAATTATCAATTGTCAATTATCAATTCAACAACGCATTTCAAAAGAAAGCTATATTGCCAAAGTAAACCAAATGCTTGAACACATTTATCGTGGCGATATTTATGAAGCTAATTTCTGCATGGAATTTTATGCCGAAAATGCGATTATTGAACCAGTTAAAATCTATCAAAAACTAAACGCCATTTCCAAACCGCCATTTGCAATTTTTTTCAAAAATAACGAGCAGTATTTACTTTGTGCTTCACCGGAACGCTATTTAAGAAAAGAAGGAACCAAAGTCATTTCCCAACCTATAAAGGGTACAGCCAAACGATTTTCAGATTTAGTTTTAGATGAAAATTCAAAAACCGAATTAGAAACAAACCCAAAGGAACGCTCCGAAAATATTATGATTGTCGATTTGGTTCGAAATGATTTATCGCATACAGCCATAAAGGGCAGTGTAGAAGTAGAAGAGTTGTGTGGTATTTATACTTTCGAACAAGTACACCAAATGATTTCAACGGTTGTTTCTAATGTTTCAACTACAACGTCACCAGTAGAAATTCTGCGAACGACTTTTCCAATGGGCAGTATGACTGGCGCGCCGAAGATTTCAGCCATGAAAATAATAGAAGAACTAGAAGAGACAAAACGAGGATTATATAGCGGCGCTGTTGGATATTTTTCTCCCGAAAATGATTTCGATTTCAATGTCGTAATTCGAAGTATTTTATATAATGCCCAAGAGAAATATGTCTCGTTTTCCGTTGGAAGCGCCATTACTTCACAATCAAATCCCGAACAGGAATATGAAGAATGCCTTTTGAAAGCCAAAGCAATGTTTGAAGTTTTGGGTTAGGAAAGGGAAAAGGGATAAGTGAAAAGTTTTAAAAAAGAAATATGAAAAGTTATAGAGATTTGATTGTTTGGCAAAAATCAATGAATTTGGTAACACTTATTTATAAGCTAGTTCTTGAGTTACCTGAAAATGAAAAATATGGTTTAACTCCACAAATAAAAAGAAGTGCGATTTCTATTCCTTCCAACATTGCTGAAGGATATGGAAGAAATTATAGAAAAGATTATTCAAGATTCCTGCAAATAGCGAGAGGTTCATTATTTGAAAACCAAACGCAATTAGAAATAGCTGTAAATTTAGACTTTATAAAAGCGGAAAATTTAAATGAAATAAAAGAACTTTCCATAGAAGTTGAAAAAATGCTAAATTCGTTAATTAAAAAGCTTGAGGAATAACTTATCCCTTTTCCCTAATCCCTTTTTTTTATGCTCACAAAATTCCAAAGTCATATAAATGAAAATCTTCCTTTTCTAAAAAAGAATAAACTCCTTTTGGCAACGAGTGGTGGTATTGACAGCATGGTTTTGTTACACTTGTGTCATCAGTTGGATTTGGATATACGAGTGGCGCATTGCAATTTTCAACTGCGAGGTGATGAAAGTGATGAAGATGAAGACTTCGTTAAATCACAAACAGAAAAATTACAAATACCAATTTATATTAAAAAATTCGACACCAAATCCTATGCGGAAGAAGAAAAGTTATCTATTCAGGTTGTTGCCCGAAACCTGCGCTACGAATGGTTCAACACACTTTTAATAAATAATGATTACGATTATATACTAACTGCGCATCATTTGGATGATAGTCTTGAAACCTTTTTAATCAATTTTACCCGTGGTTCCGGATTAGATGGTTTGACCGGAATTCCGCAGCAAAACGAATCTATTGTTCGTCCGTTATTGCCATTTTCAAGGACCGAAATCGAAATATTTGCCAAAGAAAACAATGTTGAATGGCGAGAAGACAGCAGCAATACATCGGATAACTATTTGCGAAACAAATTGCGTCACGATGTTATTCCGATGCTTAAAAAAATTAATCCAAGTTTATTACATTCATTTGAGAATACAATTTCTAATCTAAAGCAAGCCCAATCTTTGGTTGATGATGCATCTCGAATTATATATCGAAAAGTGGTTACAGATATTAATTTTCAAAAGAGAATTAATTTGACGGAATTGATACAATTGCCCAATTACCATGCGTATTTGTATCAATGGCTCGAACCTCTCGGTTTTAGCGATTGGGATTCTATTAATGATTTGGCAACTGCACAATCCGGAAAGCAGATTCATTCGCAAAATCATACCTTGCTTAAAGACAGAAATGAACTGATTGTTTTTCCTAAACAAGAATATGAAAAAACAACACTGTTTTTGATAGAAAAAGAACAAAATGAAATTAAATTTCCCTTAAAAATAACGTTTTGTAACGTAGATGACATTTCGCTTGAAGCAACTAATTGTATATTTGTCGACGAAGATAAACTTCAATATCCTTTAGTAATTAGAAAATGGAAAGAAGGCGATTGGTTTTATCCTCTAGGCATGAATGGAAAAAAGAAGCTTAGTAAGTTTTTTAAAGACGAAAAATTTTCTTTGTTAGATAAATCAAATACCTGGCTTTTATGTTCTGAAAATCAAATCGTTTGGGTTATTGAAAAAAGACAGGACGAGCGATTTAAAGTCACTGAAGAGACGACAAAAATTTTAAAAATAAATTATACAGCCTAATGAAGAAAGTACTATTTTTTCTTTTGCCTTTTTTGGCTTTAGCCAATCTAAATGCACAAATTGTTAAACCAGTAAAATGGACTTCTAAAGTAGAGAAACTCTCTGAAACCGAATTCAATTTAGTGATGCAAGGTAAAATTGATGACGAGTGGCATGTCTATTCACAGTTTACACCAGAAAACGGACCGTTGCCAGCTGAATTTGCCTTTGAAAATGAAAAAGGAAACTATGAATTGGTTGGAAAAGTAAAGGAAAGTCCCTATAAAAAACAGTATAATGAAGTCTTTGAAGTTGACGAATATTACTTTGAAAAAAAGGTTACGTTTACCCAAAAAGTAAAAATCTTAAATGCAAATATTAGTTCGATAAAAGCTAAAATTGATTATCAAGTTTGCAAACAAGCCTGCATAAATGATAATGTGCAATTTACGTTTGCTATTCCTGCAATTAAAGAAACTGCTGTAGTTTCGACAGTTGATACTGTCTCAAAAACCGACACGCTATTAACTAAAAACAAAGAAATAAAAGAAGCAGGTAAGCCTTCGGTAGTTGTTGAAGCTCCGAAAGAAGAAGATGAAAAAGGATTGTGGACTATTTTCTTACTCGCTTTTTTAGGAGGTTTTGCTGCTTTGCTAACACCTTGTGTTTTCCCAATGATCCCAATGACTGTTAGCTTTTTTACCAAACAAAGTAAAAATCCGGCAAAGGGAAAACGAAATGCTATTTTTTACGGAATTTCAATTATAGCGATTTATGTTGTTTTAGGATTAGCAATCACGGGTATTTTCGGGGCCGATGCATTGAATGCACTATCTACAAATCCTTGGTTCAATGTGTTTTTCTTTTTGCTTTTAATCGTTTTTGCTGTTTCTTTTCTTGGCGCTTTTGAAATTATGTTGCCTAACTCCTGGGCAAACAAAGTCGATAGACAAGCCGATAAAGGTGGAGTCGTTGGTATTCTTTTCATGGCGTTGGCTTTAGCGATTGTGTCTTTTTCATGCACCGGACCAATTGTCGGAACGCTTTTAGTGGAATCAGCTTCTAAAGGTGGTATTGCACCAATAGTTGGTATGCTTGGCTTTTCAACTGCTTTGGCTTTGCCATTTATGTTGTTCGCTATGTTTCCAAGTTGGATGCATTCACTACCAAAATCAGGTGGCTGGTTGAATACCGTAAAAGTTTCTTTAGGCTTTTTAGAATTGGCTTTAGCGTTTAAATTTTTGTCGAATGCCGATTTGGTATTGCAATTACATCTATTAGAAAGAGAAGTTTTCTTGGCGATTTGGATTGCTATTTTCGGCGCTTGGGCTTTGTATTTATTTGGAAAAATAACAACGCCGCACGATAGTCCGTTAACCCATATTTCTGTGGGAAGATTATCTTTAGGATTACTCGTTTTAGCATTTACAATTTATATGATTCCCGGATTATTTGGTGCTCCTTTAAAATTGATTAGTGCTTTTCCTCCGCCACAAACGTATAGTGAAAGTCCAACAGGATTTTTCGGAAATAGTGCAACTTCTTCTAAAGACGGATTACCTGATGGTGCAGAAATTGGTCCACATGGTTTAACTGTTTTTACTGATTATACTAAAGGCTTGGCTTACGCCAAAACAGTAAACAAACCTGTTATGCTCGACTTTACAGGTTATGCATGTGTGAATTGCCGTAAGATGGAAAACAATGTTTGGTCGGACGAAAAGGTTTTAAACGTATTGAAAAACGAAGTGGTTTTAATATCATTATATGTTGACGATAAAAGAGAATTACCAAAAAGTGAACAAACAGTTTCAAAAGAAACCGGCAATGATATTATTACGGTTGGTGATAAATGGACAGAATTTATCATCACAAAATACAAAACAAACACGCAGCCTTTCTATGTTTTGATTGATTTAAAAGAAGAAAAGCTTAACGAACCTATTAGCTATACACCAAATATTCAGGAATATTTAGCTTGGTTGAAAGATGGTGTGTCAAAATTTAAATAAAGAAAGACTTCTGTTTGAGAAGGATTTTTTTTTATCCTAAAACTTCAGCGACCTCATTTTTTAAATAACTAAGTGCTACCGTACTTGCAGATTGTCCGTCCAATAAATTACTCAAAATCTTTTCCCTTAGTTGGTCAGCATTAGTTACACTTTCATCCAAAGCGGTTTTTCTGATATTTTGAATGATGGTATTTTTGGCAGTCAAAAGCATTGTCCATAGTTCACTTGTAATATATACTTGTTGCGTGATGTTATGCTCGTATTCCTGTTCAATATGATGAATCAAAAGGTTTTGATAATCTACTTTGTTGTCACTCAAAGGCGCTACTCTAATCAGCAACTTCGCCGGATTTATTCGCTCTAAAAACAAAGCCAATCGTTCATACGCCTGCAAACGTAATGGCAAGGAATGTTTCTGATTTTCTTTTTGCAACAACCAACGTCTCGTATTTTGTTGGTCTTTGAAGTAATTATCAAACAAATAATAAGCTACACCACCAGTTATCAGTGAAGGAACAGTATACATTAGTAATTCTAAAATTTTATCTGAGTTCATGGTTAATTAGTGTCTAAAATTGTTCACAAATATAATAGAATAAATAGTAAATCTATATTGCAATTGAAGTCAACTAACATTAAATTTGTCCAAAACGATTTTTAAACTCAGCAACTCAGAGACTCAAAAACTTAGGTACTTTTTTAATGCAACAATACATTTCTCAACTTAACGAAGCCCAACAACAACCTGTTTTTCAGAAAGACGGGCCAATGATTATTATTGCCGGTGCCGGTTCAGGGAAAACCCGTGTACTGACGGTTCGTATTTCCTATTTGATGAGTTTGGGTGTGGATGCGTTTAATATTTTGGCATTGACGTTTACCAACAAAGCCGCGCGCGAAATGAAAAAGCGTATCGCTGATATTGTTGGAACCAATGAAGCCAAAAATCTTTGGATGGGAACTTTTCATTCTGTTTTTGCGCGAATTTTAAGAAGCGAAGCCGATAAATTAGGCTTTCCTTCCAACTTTACTATTTATGATACTCAAGATAGTGTTCGATTGATTTCAGCAATTATCAAAGAAATGCAATTGGATAAAGATATTTATAAACCGAAACAAGTTTTGGGCAGAATATCATCGTATAAAAATTCATTAATTACCGTTAAAGCTTACCTAAATAACCCCGAATTACAAGAGCAGGATGCCATGAGCAAAAAGCCTCGTTTGGGTGAAATTTATGCCAATTATATTGACAGATGTTTCAAAGCCGGCGCCATGGATTTTGATGATTTGTTATTAAAAACCAATGAACTTTTAAATCGTTATCCGGATGTGTTGGCAAAATACCAAGACCGATTCCGATACATTTTGGTTGATGAGTACCAAGATACCAACCACTCTCAGTATTTAATCGTTCGTGCGTTGAGTGATAGATTTCAAAATATTTGTGTCGTGGGCGATGATGCGCAAAGTATTTATGCATTTCGTGGAGCGAATATCAATAACATTCTCAACTTCCAAAAGGATTATGAAAATGTAAAAACCTATCGGTTAGAACAGAATTATCGTTCTACAAAAAACATTGTTGAAGCTGCTAATTCCATCATCGATAAGAATAAAACCAAACTCGAAAAAATAGTTTGGACCGCCAATGATTTTGGGCCAAAAGTAAAAGTGCATCGCAGCATTACAGACGGTGAAGAAGGTCGATTTGTAGCCTCTGAAATCTTTGAGCAAAAGATGCGCAACCAAATGTTAAATGGTCAGTTTGCCATTTTGTACCGAACCAATGCGCAATCTCGCGCCATGGAAGATGCGTTGCGTAAACGAGATATTCCGTATCGAATTTATGGAGGTTTGTCTTTCTATCAACGAAAGGAAATCAAAGATGTATTGTGTTATTTACGTTTGATTATTAATCCAAAAGACGAAGAAGCGTTAGTTCGGGTAATAAATTATCCTGCTCGTGGCATTGGAGATACAACTATTGAAAAACTTACGGTTGCCGCCAATCATTATAAACGTTCCGTTTTTGAAGTGATGGAAAACATCGATAAGATTGATTTGAAATTAAACTCAGGAACCAAGCAAAAGCTGCAAGATTTTGTGACAATGATTAAGAGTTTTCAAATTATCAACGAACAGCAGGATGCCTTTATATTAACAGAACATGTTGCCAAAAAAACAGGCTTAATTCAGGAACTAAAAAAAGACGGAACGCCCGAAGGTGTTGCAAGAATTGAAAATATAGAAACCTTAATGGGTGGTATAAAAGATTTCATCGAAGGCCAAAGAGAAATTGATGGCGCGCGTGGAGCTTTATCCGAGTTTTTGGAAGACATAGCTTTAGCAACCGATTTAGACCGAGATACCGGCGATGACGACAGAGTAGCTTTGATGACAATTCACTTGGCAAAAGGATTGGAATTCCCGTATGTTTTTGTGGTCGGAATGGAAGAAGATTTGTTTCCGAGTGCGATGAGTTTGAATACCAGAAGCGAATTGGAGGAAGAAAGAAGGTTGTTTTATGTTGCCTTAACCCGAGCCGAACATCAGGCGTATTTGACCTATGCGCAATCGCGTTACCGTTGGGGTAAATTGGTCGATAGTGAACCTTCTCGTTTTATTGAAGAAATAAAAGATGAGTATCTTGAATATATAAACCCTATGGATTCAGGTTATCGATATAAACCAACCATCGATTTGGATATTTTTGGTGATATTGATAAATCTAAATTGCGATTGACCAAACCAACCGCAGGACCACCTCCAAAAAAATATGGTGATGAACCAGTATCGTCGGCGAATATTCGTAAATTGAAACCAATTGGAAATGCCCCGAGTAATTCGAATTTGTTTGATAGTAAATTAACCATTGGAAATATAGTCATACACGAGCGATTTGGTAAAGGCGAAGTCGTTAGTTTGGAAGGCGCCGGCGCTGATAAAAAAGCAGAAATAAAATTTGAAGTAGGTGGGATTAAGAAGCTATTACTTCGTTTTGCGAAGTTAGATGTGATTGGATAAGAAGAAAGAACAAAGAAAATAGAATAAAGAGCATAGACTTTGTTTATTTAAATTAGTCCACTAAGAAAAAAAATAGTCTTTCGTCTATTCTCTATATTCTTTAATCTATATTCTTTAATTATGGCCGAATTCATAAAAATATATGAAGACAAACCCAGCGAAGCTGCTATTAAAAAGGTTGTTGATGTTTTAAAAAGTGGTGGTTTGGTTATTTATCCAACCGATACCGTTTATGGTTTGGGATGTGACATTACCAATAACAAAGCCTTGGAACGCATTGCCAAAATCAAAGGAATTAAGTTGGAGAAAGCTAATTTTTCTTTTGTTTGCAGCGATCTAAGTAATCTTTCTGATTATGTTAAGCAAATAGATACGTCAACTTTTAAAATTTTAAAACGGGCATTGCCTGGGCCTTATACTTTTATTTTGCCGGGTAATAACGATTTGCCGTCAGCATTCCGCAAAAAGAAAACAGTGGGTATTCGCATACCTGATAATACTATTGCATTAGACATTGTTCGAATGTTAGGAAACCCAATTGTCTCAACTTCTATACACGATGATGATGAAGTTTTAGAGTATTCTACTGACCCGGAATTGATTTTTGAAAAATGGCAATACTTGGTTGACTTAGTAATTGATGGTGGTTATGGCGATAATGTAGGTTCAACAATAATCGATTTATCGGGTTATGAACCAGTAGTCATTCGTGAAGGTAAAGGCGATCCGGATATATTTTAGTAATCAGTCTCAGTCTCAGTCTCAGTTTACATTATTATTAAATACAAAAAAACGTCTCGATTTCTCGGGACGTTTTGTCTATTATCTATTATCTATTTTCTTTTCTCTAAGAAACTACTTTTTCTGATTCTTCATTTCTTTTTCAATCATTTCGTAAAATTCATCAATTTTTGGTAAAATTACGACACGCGTTCTTCTGTTTTTAGCTCTGTTGTCTGCCGAATTATTATCCACTAACGGAATAAATTCGCTTCTTCCAGCTGCGATTAATTGAGATGGTTTTACTCCTAAATCTTTTGTCAATACTCTGACAATAGCCGTAGAACGTTTTACACTTAAATCCCAGTTGTCAAGTAATACTGCATTTCCTGTAAAAGGTACATTATCGGTATGACCTTCAACCATACACTCAAATGTTGGTCTGCTGTTGATTACTTTAGCTACTTTGCCTAATACTTCTTTAGCTTTGTCACTTACTACGTAACTTCCGCTTTTGAATAATAATTTATCTGCAATTGAGATGAAAACAACACCTTTTTCTATGTTGATTTCAATGTCTGGATCAGTAATGCCAACTGAGCCTTTTAAACTGGTAACCAATGCCAAGGTAACGCTGTCTTTTTTGGTTAAAGCATCCTGAAGACGAGTGATTTTAAGGTCTTTTTCTTTTAAACTTTCTAATGATTTTTCTAAATTTTGAGCACCTTTTGTGCTTAACAGTGTTATTTCTTTGGTACTGTTAATCAAATCAGAATTGTTTTGTTTTAAGTAATCGTTCTGTTTAGAAAGTGCCTCTTTTTCAGACAGACATAAGTTTAATTTAACGGTAGTTGAATTTAATAAGTCTTGACATTCTTTGTTTTGTGCTTCAAGAGCAGCAATTTTTTTCTTTGTGCCACAAGAGGTTAGAGTAAGGGCAACCAACGAAAGTGCGAAAATTACTTTTTTCATAGGATAGGGTAATTAAAATTTTAACAAAAGTACATATTAATTTAGATTTCAAGAGTGGTTTTAAATGATAAACTCTTGTTAAAATTATTTTTCAAATATAGTGTCGTTTTTCAGGAAGTAACTATAGACAATGCTTTTGGATTGATAATAATTTTCGAACTGAGTTTCGTTTCTTTTTTTTAACGTTTTGTTTATCAGATGATAAAAATGAAAGTGTGCTCTAATAATTGCCCAACAATGAATAAATTTCCCTTTAAAAATAAATTGTATTCCAGCAACACCATCAAGTATGAGACGTACAAAAAGAATAGGAACCAATTTATTTGCGGGTAAATTTTTAGTAAGCATCAATAATGAGTTCCTGAAGTTCAAGAAAGTCTTCTTCGGATTGCTTTCGTTTAAGGTGGCACCACCAACATGATACACTACTGATTCTGAAGTGTATTTTGCTTTGTAGCTCATATTAAAAGCGCGCCAGCACAAATCTATCTCTTCCTGATGTGCAAAAAAATCATCATCAAAACCGTTTAGTTTTCGGTAAACTTCTTTTCGGATAAAAAAGCAGGCGCCGCTTGCCCAAAAGATTTCGATTGCATCATCATATTGACCATTGTCCTTTTCAATAGTTTCAAAAATTCGACCTCTACAATATGGATATCCATATTGGTCTATGAAGCCACCAGCCGCACCAGCATATTCAAAGTATTCTTTGTTTTTATAATCTAATATTTTTGGTTGTATGATTCCGATTTTTGCTTCTGTATCAAATATAGATAGGATAGGAGCAAGCCAATTTTTAGTAACTTCAATGTCGGAATTTACTAGAGCATAATACTCTTCTTCAACCTGTTCAAGTGCCAAATTATAGCCTTTAGCAAATCCATAATTGCCATCATTTTGAATAATAGTAATTGATGGAAACTTTTCTTTTATAATAGCAATCGAATTATCAGTCGAAGCATTATCTGCCACATAGATTTTTGCTTCATCAGAATAGGCAACCACAGAAGGCAAAAACTGCTCTAACAGTTTGGATCCATTCCAATTTAATACAACTACAGCTATTTTCTTGTCTATCATCAATTATCTCTTGGTCTCTTGTCTAAAACTAGGTAATTCTTCAAGAAAAATATACTTTTCATTCTCAAAGTCCATTTGACAAAAGTAATGATTTAGTCCGTTGGTTACCATAAGGTATTGCGCTTTCAATTTTAGGTTATAACGTGCAATTTGATCAAAGGTTTCCTGCGTGATTTTCACTTCCGGCGCTTTGCATTCTATTAATAAAAACAATTCGCCATTAGGATGAAAAACTACTATATCATAGCGTTTGTTACTATCATTTACTTTAACTAACTTCTCAACATTGATATACGATTTTGGATAATTTTTCTCTTCAAGTAAAAATTTAACGGTATGTTGTCTAACCCATTCTTCGGGAGTAAGAATGATAAACTTTTTCCTGATGTCATCAAAAATCGACACTTTATTTTCACTATTTTTGAAGCGAAAGTTATAAGAAGGAAAGTTAAGGTTTTGCATTATTATTGTTTATTGTTTGTGGTTTATAGTTTATTGTTATGGCGAAGATATTAAAATTTGAGGATTTAGAAATTTGGCAACAAGGAAGAGCGATTTGTAACTATGTTGAATATTTATTTGAAGAAACGAATTTAGGTAAAAGATATTCTTTGATGAATCAAATGGATAGAAGTTCAGGTTCTATAATGGATAATATAGCAGAAGGTTTTGAACGAAGTGGAAATAGAGAGTTCATACAATTTTTAAGTATAGCCAAAGGTTCTTGCGGTGAAGTCAAATCACAAAACTATAGAGCTTTTGATAAAAAATTAATTTCAGAAGAACAATTTGATAAATTGAAAGTAATGACTGATGAATGTATAAACAGAATAGCAGCTATGATGAATTATTTAAATAACTGCGAGATTAAAGGTTTAAAGTTTAAATAACCATAAACCAAAAAACTATAAACCACAAACATAAAATGGAAGAGGTAGTAAAAATAATTAATGACATCAAAGCAGGTAAAATCAAACCTATCTATTTTTTGATGGGTGAAGAGCCTTATTATATTGATAGAATCACCGAATATTTGGAAGATACACTTTTGACCGAAGATGAAAAGGGATTTAATCAAATGGTGCTTTATGGTCGCGATACTACTATTGATGATATTGTAGCAAATGCTAAACGCTACCCAATGATGGCAGAACGCCAAGTAGTCATTGTAAAAGAAGCACAGGAATTATCCAGAACGATTGACCAATTAGAAAAATATGCCGAAAATCCTCAAAATACAACTGTTTTAGTTTTCGCTTACAAATACAAATCGTTGGACAAACGCAAGAAGGTAACCAAACTCCTTGAAAAAAATGGTTTGGTTTACGAAAGCAAAAAGATGTATGACAATAAAGTAGGCGAGTGGATTAAACGCGTTTTGCAAGGAAGAGGTTATGGTATTGAACCCAAAGCAATGGCTATGCTTGTCGAGTTTCTTGGAAATGATTTGAGCCGAATTGCTAACGAATTGACCAAACTAGAAATCATTCTGCCAAAAGGAAGTACCATTACCCCTCATCATATTGAAGAAAATATTGGATTCAGTAAAGATTTCAATGTGTTTGAATTTAGAAAAGCTATTGGTGAAAAAAACCAATTCAAAGCGTATCAGATTGCTAATTATTTTGCCCAAAACCAGAAAGATAATCCCATTGTTATGACCAACGGCTTGGTTTTTAGTTTCTTTTCTGCTTTACTTCAATATCATGGATTAAAAGATAAATCTGCTTCAAATGTTGCCAAGATACTTAAAGTAAACCCTTATTTTGTTAACGATTATATTGCAGCAGCGCATAATTATCCAATGAAAAAAGTAAGCGCCATAGTTGGAAAGCTACGTGATATTGATATAAAAAGCAAAGGTGTAGGTGCAAATGGGTTACCTCAAGGCGATTTACTAAAGGAAATGTTGGTAAGTATTTTTAATTAATTTCTATGGAAGAGGGAAAAGGGATTAGTTTGAATCATATTCTTTTGAATAGAAAAGTTTTCTCTACTTTTTCTTATCCCTTTTGCCTTTTCTCTTATCCCTTTCAAAACTCACATATTTTACTTAATTTTGCTCTCCAAAAATTAAATACCACAAAACATGGGAATGAATAAAAATACCGTCTTAGGATGGGCAACCTTAATAATGATTATCATGGGATTTATTCTAATAGGGTTAGGGATTTATCGCTATGCAGATGTTGCGGGCTGGGGCTTTGGAACAGTTGGTGTTGGATTCTTAGCCAACGCTTGGGTTTTCAGTTCTCTAAAAGGGCGACTATAATTCAATCTAACAATTCATTAATCTAACAATAAAAAACAAATGTCAGACGATAAAAAAGTAATTTTCTCAATGCAACGATTGAGTAAATCATACCAAGGAAGCGATAAGCAAGTTTTAAAGAATATTTATTTAAGTTTCTTTTATGGTGCAAAGATTGGGATCCTTGGATTAAATGGATCAGGTAAATCATCATTATTAAAGATCATCGCCGGAGTCGATAAAAATTATCAAGGTGATGTGGTTTTCCAACCTGGTTATACGGTTGGTTACTTAGAACAAGAACCAAAACTAGATGAAACCAAAACAGTTTTAGAAATCGTAAAAGAAGGCGTTGCCGAAACGATGGCACTTTTGGACGAATTCAATAAAATCAATGATATGTTTGGCTTACCAGAAGTTTATGAGGATGCCGATAAAATGGATAAATTGATGGACCGTCAAGCGCAATTGCAAGACCGTATTGACGCTTGTGGAGCGTGGGAAATTGATAATAAATTAGAAGTTGCTATGGACGCTCTTCGCACTCCTGACGGTGATATGCCAATTAGTGTTTTATCAGGCGGAGAAAAACGTAGAGTTGCGCTTTGCCGTTTGTTGTTGCAAAATCCGGATGTACTTTTACTAGACGAGCCAACCAACCACCTGGATGCGGAAAGTGTTCTTTGGTTAGAACAACATTTAGCTCAATATGCAGGAACAGTAATTGCCGTAACGCACGATAGATATTTCTTGGACAATGTTGCCGGCTGGATTTTGGAATTGGATAGAGGCGAAGGTATTCCGTGGAAAGGAAATTATTCTTCTTGGCTTGACCAAAAATCAAAACGTATGGAGCAGGAAGAAAAAGTGGCTTCCAAACGAAGAAAAACGCTAGAACGCGAGTTGGATTGGGTGCGACAAGGAGCCAAAGGACGTCAGACAAAACAAAAAGCACGTTTGCAAAACTATGATAAACTCTTAAACGAAGACCAAAAAGAACTAGATGAAAAATTAGAAATCTATATTCCGAATGGACCACGATTAGGAACTAATGTAATTGAAGCTAAAAACGTTGCCAAAGCTTTTGGTGACAAATTATTATATGATAACTTAAACTTTACTTTGCCACAAGCCGGAATTGTTGGCATCATCGGACCTAACGGTGCCGGTAAATCGACAATCTTCCGAATGATTATGGGAGAAGAAAAAACAGATTCTGGTCAATTTAGCGTAGGTGACACAGTGAAAATTGCTTATGTTGACCAATCACATTCCAATATAGACCCGAATAAATCTATCTGGGAAAATTTCTGCGACGGACAAGAATTAATCATGATGGGCGGAAGACAAGTAAACTCAAGAGCCTATTTATCTCGTTTTAATTTTGGCGGAAGTGACCAAAACAAAAAAGTTGCGGCTTTATCTGGTGGAGAACGTAACCGTTTGCATTTGGCCATGACTTTAAAAGAAGAAGGAAACGTATTGTTACTTGATGAGCCAACGAATGATTTGGATATTAATACGCTTCGTGCTTTGGAGGAAGGATTAGAAAACTTCGCTGGTTGTGCAGTAGTAATTAGTCACGATAGATGGTTCTTAGACAGAATTTGTACGCACATTTTAGCGTTTGAAGGAAACTCTGATGTGTATTATTTTGAAGGTGGATTCTCTGAGTATGAAGAAAACAAAAAGAAACGTTTGGGTGCGGATGTATCTCCAAAACGAATTAAATATCGCAAATTGATTAGAAATTAGTTTATTACTAAGAAAATCCCGGTCAATCGGGATTTTTTTTTGAATAAAAATTTTATATTTGAGCGATTAACCAAACTTATGATTAAAGTCAAATACATTAGTTTACTTTTATTTTTTCTTTTCTCTTATACCAATTTGGTTGCACAAGATTATAATAAGGAAAAAACTGAAATAAAAATATTGCTTGATCAAGCTTTTTCCGATTATAATAATGCGCAATATGATAAGGCATTAGAATCTTCAAAACAAGCTTTGATTAACTCATTTGGTATAAATGACGACTCATATATAGCACAATCCTACAATACACTAGGAGTTATTTATAATGAATGTTCCGATTCAAAAAAAGCTATTGAATTTTACTTAAAAGCACTTTCGTATGCCAAAAAAACCAATAAAGATAAACTCTTAAATTGGATATACGGAAATATAGGAAGTGTTTATTATTACAACTTAAATGATGTTCCAAAAGGATTAAATTATTATAAAAAGGCATTATACTATGCTGAAAAAATGAAAGACAGCACTGACATCATTAATACAAAAATTAATATTGTCAGTGCTTACTATGCGATTAATAAATATGATGAAGGTAATCTCTATTTAAAAGGCATTCAGGAACATGTTCAGAAAAATGGTGACCAGGAAAATAAAATGATATTGGCGTCTTTACTTGGTACTTACGCAACAAGTCATAATAAAAAAGCCGAAGCGGAACAATATTATGCTAAAGCCCAGGAAATAGCTAAGGAGATTCGATACGACTCCTACTTAATTAGTATTTATGATAACTTAGTTCACCATTACAAACGCTATCAAGAACCTGAAAAAGCAAAAAAGTATAATGAAAAATCAGATTCACTAAGCAAAGTTGTTTATTCAGAAGATAAGTTAGATGAACTGCAAAAAGCAGCTTTGCAAATTGAGCTAGACGAATATAAAAACCAATTGGAACGAATTGAACTAGTAAACGAAAAGCATCAACAAAGTAAAAAAGATTCTAGGTTAATCGTAATACTATTTATAGTTATCTTAATAATTTTATTGTTATTGTTATTGACTTTATATAAAAACGTAAAAATTAGAGAACAAGCTAATCAAGAATTACAATTGGCTAATGAAGCTTTAATAGAGGCCAAAGAAAAAGCAGAAGAAGCCTCTCAACTCAAATCACAATTTGTTTCTACTATTACTCATGAATTGAGAACACCTTTGTATGGAGTTATTGGAATTACCAATATAATTTTAGACGAACATAAAGAATTGTTCAATAGTCCACATTTAAAATCCTTAAAGTTTTCTGCTAAATACTTGCTCTCTTTGGTTAATGACATTCTTCAAATCAATAAAATAGAGGAAAAAAGAATAGTGTTAGAAAGTTTGATTTTCAACTTGACAGATGAAATCACTATGATAAAAAATTCTGTCGAATATATCGCTGATAAAAACAATGATGTATTAACTGTTGAAATTGATACAGCCATACCAGAATTTTTAATTGGTGATAAACTTCGGTTATCTCAAATTATTATGAACCTGGTAAGCAATGCTTTGAAGTTTACCAAAAACGGAGAGGTTGCTGTTTTTGCCAACTTGAAAAATGTAGTAGACAAAACGTATTTTATTGAATTTCAAGTTAAAGACACAGGAATTGGAATTGCAAAAGAAGATCAAGAAAAAATCTTCGAAAAATTTGTTCAGATAGAAAGAAAAGAAGAAGATTATCAAGGCACAGGTTTAGGATTATCTATTGTTTTAAGTTTGATAAAATTATTCAATAGTGAAATTGATATAGTGAGTGAAGAAAATATTGGAACTACTTTTTCATTCACTATCGGATTTGAATTTGATGAAGACAAATCAAAAGAAATTATAAATAATATAGAGGTTGATTTATCGACTAGCCAATTATATAACATATTGGTTGTTGAAGACAATAAAATTAATCAGGTTGTAACCAAAAAAATGATTGAGGTAAGCAATATGAGTTGCACTATTGTTGATGATGGTTTTGCTGCTTTGGTTGCTTTGGAACGCGAATCGTTTGATATAGTATTAATGGATATCAACATGCCATTAATCAACGGTTTTGATACTTCACGAAAAATTAGAGAAAAAGGAATTACTATTCCCATTATTGCACTGACTGCTTTTGACAAACAAGAAGTAGCGGAACAGGCTATTTCTGCTGGAATGAATGATGTTTTGATGAAACCTTTTGAATCTTCAATGTTATTTCAGGTTATTCAAAATCAAGTTAATAAAAGAGAAACCGCTAATTAGTACCAGCGTTTTTTATTCTTCTTTGAAGCTTCCGATTTTCTGGAATTACTTCCTTCAGGTTTCTTTTTGTTTCTCAAATCAGGTTTAGCTTCTTGATTTGGTTCAGCATCTTGCCAAGGAAAAGGATGGTCTTTAATGGTTTTTACATTAACCTTTATCAGTTTCTGAATGTCCTTCCAGTAAGGTTCCTCGTCTTTGCTGCAAAACGAAATCGATATTCCGCCGTTTCCAGCACGACCTGTTCTACCAATTCGGTGGACGTAAGTTTCAGGTATATTTGGCAAATCAAAATTGATTACATACGGTAAACTTTCAATATCAATACCTCTCGCTGCAATATCGGTAGCAACCAAAACAGAGATTTCTTTGTTTTTGAAATGATCTAAAACTCGTTGTCTCGCCGTTTGTGATTTGTCGCCGTGAATTGCTTCTGAATTTACACCATGTTTTTTTAATGCTTTAACTACATTGTCAGCACCGTGTTTTGTTCTTACGAAAACCAATACATTGCTGAGGTTTTCATTGCGTATCAAATGATATAATAAACCACGTTTGTCTTCTTTTCTAACAAAATAAATTTTTTGCTCTATTATTTCTGCTGTAGAAGAAACTGGTGTTACCGAAACATACTCTGGTTTGTTTAAAAAAGTATCAGCTAATTCTCGAATTGCCATTGGCATCGTTGCCGAAAATAGTAAAGTTTGTCTGTTCGTGGGAACCAATTTTACAATTTTTCTAACATCGTTTATGAAACCCATATCGAGCATCAAATCGGATTCGTCTAAAACCAAATAATGCAAGCTGTCAAAATCGATAAAACCTTGTTTGTGTAAATCCAATAATCTTCCTGGAGTGGCAATCAATATGTCAACACCTTTTTTCAATTGGTCTACTTGTGGCACTTGCGAAACACCGCCAAAAATGGTTAGTTGACGAATGTTGGTATATTTTCCATAGGTGTCAAAACTTTCGCCAATCTGAACTGCCAATTCGCGGGTTGGCGTCACCACTAAACAACGAATTTCTTTTGTTTTTTTGGACGATCCAATCATGCGATGCAAATTGTGTATAATTGGGATAGCAAAGGCCGCAGTTTTTCCGGTACCAGTTTGAGCGCAGCCTACTAAATCTTTTCCTGCTAAAATAAATGGGATAGCCTTTTCCTGAATAGGTGTTGTGCTGGTGTATCCTTCTTCAAAAACTGCTCTTTGAATACTTTTGGATAAAGATAATTCTTCGAATAACATATAATATACTTACTGTTAAGTAGTAAGTCGAGGCAAAGATAGGGTTTTATTGGTTAGGTGTTGCGTGTTGCGGGTTTTCTATGTTTTGAACCCGAAACCCATAACCCGAAACCATCAACTAAATAAGCTCTTTTCTCGATTTAATAAAGTCTGTAACCAAATACCCAATCAGTTTTCCGATAAGATGATTGTTTTTTTCTTCACCCAAATCGGGTGCGCCTTCGCAAATATGTAGATAAGCTGCATTTTTATGTTTTCCAAAAAAGTAAACAAACTGCCGCAATTCTTCTACCGAAAAACCACTCATAGTCATGGCACTGCTGGCGATGTTTGGTAAAGCATCCAAATCGATTTCGATACCATATGCATCGTTTTTGATAAATTCAATCGCTTTATTTAATTCTAGCTGAAAGTTTTTTTGTTGACGTACTTTTATTTCATCATAAGTATTAAAGGTTACTCGTTCTTCTATTTTCTTCAAATTATCGAGTACGTTTTTCGAAGTATAATTTTCGTGTAACCCAAAGATGAAATATTTCTTCAGAAAACCTTCTTCATAAGCATACGAAAAACCGTTGCCACTATGTCTTCCCTCCAGAATTCTGAAATCGGAATGCGCATCAAAATTGATTGCATTTATTGGTTTTCCTAATCCTAGTGCAGTTCCTTTTATATTTCCGTAAGCATTATTGTGTCCACCACCTATGATTATTGGTATTTTCCCGTATTTTATAATGCAACTAACAATGTGCACAACTTCTTTATCAATTTTTTCGACAAGAGAACTTAATTTTTTTCGGTCTGCCGTATTGTGGAAATTCAAATCTTTGGCGGCTTCCATTTCTTTAGTAACATCGAGCGACCCTAAAACTAAAATTTGACTTCCTTTACAAAAACGATTGTGCTGAATGTTTGCAATGCTTGCAATGGCACTTTTCCATGCTGAATTTGCACCTGGGCGACCAAAATTTGCTCGAATACCAACATCTTCTGGAATTCCAAACAGTACATATTGTGCTTCGCAGTTTTTCAAATAGTCATGATAATTCTCGCCTTTGGCAATGGTTAGCATTTTTTCGCCAAATTTTACTTCACCACTTCGGTGGTTCGTTACTTTAGCTAAATCGGTAATTGAAAACGGAATTATATTCTCCATCTGAAATAATATTTCACCAAAAATATAATAAAATTGTTTAACTTTCGTTACTATATTGAATAGTCTGACATTACATAACAAATAAAATTAGCACATGCAAAATCAAGACAATCATTCGAAACTAAAAGCTATTATTCTAGTATTAGCTATTTTATTAATAGGAAGTTTAATTTATATTTTTAAACTAACGTCTGACGCAAAGACATTACAAACTACAGTTACCACTGTAAAATCTGAAAAAGAATCTGTGTTAAAGGATTTGGAAGATTTGATGACTAATTATGATGCAGCTATTGCAGAAAATACCATTATGTCGGATGAGTTGATTGCTGAAAGAGACAAAGTAGTAAAACTTATTGCAGATTTAAAAGCGTCTAAAGGGGACAATGCATCTTTGCAGAAATACAAAACGCAGTATAAAGCAATGGAGCAAAAAATGCAAAATTTGATGCAGGAAGTTGCCGTTTTGAAAAAACAAAATCAAACCCTAACCACAAATTTGGATAGTACAACAGTAGTATTGGAAGATAACAAAAAATACAATCAAGTTTTGGTGGGGCAAAATGAACAACTAGCCAAAACAGTAGAGCTAGGATCCAAATTATCAATTACCAATTTAAAAACAGCTTCTTATAAAGTGAGAAGTTCAGGGAAACAAATCGCTACTGACAAAGCAAGTAGAACTGACATGCTTAAAATTAACTTTACTATTGCAGAAAACAAAATTGCCAAATCAGGTGATAAAACCTATTATGTTCAGGTAATAGATTCTAAAAATAATGTTTTGGGAGATAAAGCTACGATTTCATTTGGGGAAACCTCGCTAACGTATAGCTTTACCACAACGGTAAAATACGAAAATAAAACGGTGGAAGTTTCAGAACAATTACCGGGAAAAGATTTTGCTAAAGGAACTTATTTTGTCAATGTGTTTGACAAAGGAGAATTGGTTTCAAAAAGCAGCTTTAGCTTAAAATAGTCTTTATTAATAGTTATAAAAGGAAGAAGTCTTCTCGTTAAATTGCGAGGAGACTTTTTTTATGAAACTAACTTTCCATTTAACAACACTTGATCAATTAAATCGGTGCCAAAATTATAAGGCAATTCATAAAATGAATTCAGATGTTTTGTGATAATGAGATTCGCTTTTTTACCAACGGTTATACTTCCGTGAGTTGCTGAAATTCCCATCGCATAAGCACCATTTATAGTGGCCGCATTAATGGCTTCTTCGGGTGTCATTTTCATTTTGATGCACGCCGTTGCCAACACAAAATTCATATTTCCGGAAGGCGAAGTACCCGGGTTATAATCGGAAGCCAAGGCAAGGGCCAAACCGGCATCAATCATTTTTCGTGCTGGTGTGTATGGAATGCTAATAAAATAGGAACAGCTTGGCAACGCCACAGGTATTGTCTCTGAATTTTTTAAAACTTCAATATCTTCATCGGATACAATTTCTAAATGATCAACAGAAAGTGCGTTGTGTTTTACACAAGCAGCGATACCATTTATGGCTGTAAATTGATTGACATGGATTTTGGAACGCAAACCATACTGTTTTCCGGCTTTCATAATTCGTTCGGTTTCTGCTACTGAAAAATAACCCGTTTCACAAAACGCATCAATATAATCTGCCAGATTTTCTTCGGCAATTTTGGGTAACATTTCATTAATCAATAAATCAATATACCCGGCATGATTTTCTTTATAAGCCAAAGGAAAAGCATGTGCGCCAAGGAAAGTAGCTTTGATTGTTATAGGATAATTTTCAGCTAGTTTTTTAATTACGCGAAGCATTTTTAATTCGCCATCAACGCTTAATCCATAACCCGATTTAATCTCGACGGCTCCAGTCCCTTGTGTAATGACTTCTTCTAGTCTTTTTTTGGATTGGTTGTAAATTTCTAATTCTGAAGCTTCGTTTAGTTTTTTGGCAGAATTTAATATGCCTCCACCACGATTGGCAATTTCTTCATAGGTCAAACCATTAATTCTATCAACAAATTCCTGTTCGCGATTGCCAACATAGACAATATGTGTATGGCTATCGCACCAGGATGGTAAAATCATTTTTCCTGAAGCATCAATCGTTTTATCAGCGTTTATTTTTGGACAGTTTTCCATTGGACCAAAAGCAGCAATCAAATCATTTTCTATCAATAAATAGGCATTTTTAATAGTCGGTAAAACTGCCATTTCGCTTCCAGTAACTTTATCTATAGAAGTTTCTCTGACTTGCAATAATTCTTTTATGTTGATGATTAACGTTTGCATAAAATGATTTTTGGTAAAAATAGTTCTAAAAAAATAAATAGTATTAATTTTAAACAAATTTAGAATTAGTGAGAAAAATTAAATACAAAAAAGGAAGAAAAGTTCAGCCAACTATTTTAGAATATACGGGAAGTCATAAATCGATAAAAACAGAAATGCAGTTGTTTGTTTATGATACCAATGATTTGACAGAGTATGCCGAATTTAGAACGGCTCAAATACACAAGTGTTTCGATAATTCAAAAGTTAATTGGCTAAATATTCACGGATTGAATGATATTGAAATCATCAAATCCATTGGTGAGCATTTGAATGTGGATAATTTTATGCTTGGCGATATTCTGAATACTTCCAAGCGAACTAAGTTAGATGAATATCACGATGTTTTGTTTTTTAACATTAAGTCATTAATGCCAATTGACAATAGTGATAATATCAATGTTGAGCAGATTAGTTTTCTATTGAAGAATGGAATATTGGTTTCATTTCAGGAAAAAAGAAGCGATTTTTTTATACACATTCGGGAACGAATCAGAACGCATTCTGGAATTGTAAGAGACAAAAAAGCGGATTATTTATTGTACTTATTGCTTGACGCCATAATGGAAAATTTCTACATAACTATTGAAAACGAAGAAGATAGAGTTGAGGAGTTGATTAATTTGTCAAAGACCAGTACCAATCCGAAAATTTTAGAGCAAATTGAAAAACATCGGGATAATTATAACTTTTTAAAACGTTCCATCATTCCGTTGCGCGATTCTTTATACTCAATAAAAAGCATGAAAGATGATAATGTCTTCAATGCTATCGATCAGGATAACTACAGTTTTTTTGAGCGTTTGCATCAAAAATGCTTAGAGCTTTTAGAGCAAATTGAATATGATATGACTACGCTTGAAAGTGCGTCTAATTTTTACTTTTCGACCCAAAACCACAAGATGAATGAAGTAATGAAAACCTTGACGGTGGTTTCTGTCTTTTTTATGCCACTGACTTTTATTGTTGGCGTTTACGGAATGAATTTCGATAATATGCCAGAATTGCACTGGAAATACGGATACTTTATTATTTTGGGATGTATGCTTTTATTGCTTTTGGGCATGATTTATTATTTCAAAAGAAGGAATTGGTATTAATCAATTAACAATTAACAATTAACAATTAACAATTAACAATTATCAATTATCAATTACTTTCATTATAATTCTTCTTCAAAACAGATTTTAAAAATAATAAACCTATAATTCCAGCCACTAAAGAAGAAACCAAAATCATAATTTTGGAATTATCGATGTGTTCCCTATCCGAAAAGGCCAGAAGGGTGATGAATATTGACATGGTAAATCCGATTCCTCCTAAAAATCCAACTCCGATTATGGCTTTCCAATTGATGTCTTCAGGAAGGTTACAAACTTTTAATTTCACTGCTAAATAGCTAAATAGTGCAATTCCAATTGGTTTTCCGACAATTAGTCCCAAAGCAATTCCTAATGTATAATTGTTAGTCAAAGCAAAATGCCAATCGGAATTAATTATAATTGCAGTATTGGCCAATGCAAAAACGGGAAGAATAAAATAGGCTACAGGTTTGTGTAAAAAGTGTTGTAGAATTATGGATGGCGATTTTTCACATCCTGTACTAAACGGAATTGCAAATGCCAATAGAACTCCAGTAATTGTGGCATGAACTCCCGAATTCAGCATAAAATACCATATAAATAAACCGCCAATTAAATAAGGAATTAGGTTATGAACTTTCAATCTATTTAAAATTAACAAACCTCCAAAAATGGATAAAGCAATGATTAGATTTATCCAATTTAAATCGCCTGTATAGAAAATCGCAATTATCATAATTGCGCCTAAATCATCAATTACTGCCAAAGCAGTTAAGAATATTTTTAATGAAGTGGGCACTTTGTTTCCTAAAAGAGATAAAATACCTAATGCGAAAGCAATATCGGTTGCCATTGGAATTCCTGCTCCGGATTGTGTTTTGGTTCCAAAATTTAAAAGTAGAAACAACCCGGCAGGAAGCAGCATTCCGCCAATTGCTCCTGAGATTGGCAGTAATGCATTTTTGATATTGGAAAGTTCTCCTGCATAAATTTCGCGTTCTAATTCCAAACCAATTAACAAAAAGAAAATGGTCATCAACCCATCATTTATCCAATATTCTATCGGATGATTTCCTAAATGATAGTGCCAAATGTGTAAATAGTTTTCACTCCAAATGGAATTCGCTAAAAATAAGGAAAGTAGTGTACAGGCAATTAATATAAATCCTCCTGCTTTTTCACTTTCAAAAAAGTCTTTGAAAAGTTTGGTGATTTTCATATTTCAAAGATAAAAAAAAGCACCCGTTTCAGAGTGCTTTCAAAATATTGTTTTTTACTTTTTATAATGCCGTAATTATAAATTCAGAACGTCTGTTAAGTTGATGTTCTGCTTCTGTGCATTGCACATCGTCTGCACATTTGTTTACTAATTCTTTTTCACCTAAACCTTCAGAAGTTAAACGATCTGCGGAAATTCCGTTTTTGATTAACCAATCTTTGGTTGATTTGGCTCTGTTTTTCGATAATGCATCATTGTATTTATCAGAAGCTCTACTATCGGTATGCGAACGAATATTGATTTTCATTGAAGGATTTTGTTCTAACACATCCAATAATTTCGATAAATCAATGGCTGCATCAGGTCTGATGTTCCATTTGTCTAAATCAAAATAAATGATATTTATTTTGAAGCAATTTGCTAAATTATCACCAATTTTAACTTTACAACCTTCGGCCTTAAGCTCAATATTAAGTTCAGTTTTTCCTGTTTCTTTTTTAATAATTACAGATACTTCCTTTGTTGTATAATCTACAAGAGAAGCTCTTACATAATATTTTTTGCCACATTCCACCTCGGTGAATTCATATTTCCCTGCGGCGTCAGAGGTTGTTTCTTTAATTTTATTGAAGTTGTTATCAAAGAGTTGTAGTTTGGTATTGGGTAAAACTGCTTTTGTCTCTTCATCAGTTACTACACCATTTAGAATTTGCTCACACCAAATAGGTTTTGTTTCTACAAATTTATAGATATCATCGCTTCCTTGTCCTCCATCTCTGTTAGAACTTAGGAAGCCTTTTTTAGTTTTAAAATTAATGATAAAGGCAAAATCATCCTTTATATTATTAGCTTCTTCACCAAGGTTTAGCGCCTCTTTAAAATTTAGGCCGCCGTCTTTTGGTAATCTCGTTATAAAAATATCT
>CANGTQ010000016.1 GCA_947456955.1 Flavobacteriaceae bacterium
ATGGCAAAGGAGATATAGCTTACAGTTGTGAGGAGTTGATTATAGAAAATGTTCAAATCATCGATTACCCACATTACTTCACTCCAAATGGAGACGGTATTCACGACACCTGGAATATTGTTGGACTAGTAGGACAACCGGCAGCTAAAATCTTCATCTTTGACCGTTATGGGAAACTATTGAAACAAATCAGTTCAACAGGAGCAGGTTGGGATGGGACGTATAACGGCTATCTTATGCCATCAGACGATTACTGGTTTACGGTTGATTATATTGAGGGCAATGTAGTAAAGCAATTTAAAGCGCACTTCGCAATGAAGCGATAAGTTTGGAAAAGCATAAAGTAACTATTCCTATTTGCATTGTTCTAAAAAGTTAGACATTTTTGGGATATCGCAAATAGGAATAGTTTCTTTAATAATTAGTTGTAATTGCTTTTATTATAAACATTCAGCGCATCTTTCAAAATTGAAACAGAACGAATTAAATCATCTTTTTTGAGTACGTAAGCAATACGGACTTCATTCAAACCGACATTTGGTGTTGAATAAAAACCTGCTGCTGGGGCAACCATTACTGTTTCTTTATTATTGTCGTATGACTCTAAAATCCATTGTGCAAAATTGTCAGCATTTTTTACAGGTAATTGGACAATACAATAAAAAGCACCTTTTGGTGTCGCTACTTTTACACCTTCAATTTTTTGTAGTTCGGCAATTAGGATATCACGTCTTTCTTTGTATTCTTCGATAACATCATCAAAATAACTTTGAGGCGTATCTAAAGCTGCTTCACTGGCGATTTGAGCATAGGTCGGTGGACTTAATCTTGCTTGCGCAAATTTCATTGCCGTTGCCATTACTTCTTTGTTTTTAGAAACTATGCATCCGATTCGTGCCCCACACATGCTGTATCTTTTGGAAACAGAATCAATCATTATCGCATTTTCTTCTAAACCAGGAACATTCATTACAGAAAAATGTTTTTCGTTTTCATCATAGATAAATTCTCTATAAACTTCATCAGCAATTAGAAATAAATCATGTTTTTTAACGATTTCAGCTAACTGCAAAATTTCTTCTTTTGAATATAAATAACCGGTTGGGTTTCCGGGATTGCATATCAGAATAGCCTTTGTTTTTGGAGTAATTAATTTTTCAAACGCAGCTATAGGTGGCAACGCAAATCCTTCATCAATAGTGGAAATTACTGGAACAACTTTTACTCCTGAAGCAGTTGAGAAACCATTGTAATTAGCATAGAAAGGCTCCGGAATAATAATTTCATCATCAACATCCATGGTGCTTCCCATAGCAAATAACAAAGCTTCTGAACCACCTGTTGTGATGATTATATCGGCAACATCAATAGGTAATCCATGTGACTTGTAATAAGCAGAAAGTTTTGTTCTATAGCTCTCAAAACCTGCTGAATGGCTGTATTCCAGGACTTTTATATCAGCATTTTTAACTGCATTTAGTGCTACATCAGGTGTTTTAATATCGGGCTGACCAATGTTTAGATGATATACTTTATGCCCTTTCTTTTTAGCAATTTCTGCGTAAGGCACCAATTTTCTAATAGGCGACTCAGGCATTTTTTGACCTTTCAATGATATTTTTGGCATGACTATTTTTTTTGTGTTGCAAATTTGCGATTTTTTTAAATGGTATACAATTCATTGCAATATTTATAATTTGTTAAAAATACTATTAGCAAATTATTATTTTTTATTTTTATGTAAAATCATTTGCAATGCGTTTTAAACCTATAAATTCAAATTTGAATTAAAGAAGATTATTTTAAAAAAAAATCCCCTCTTTATTGGAAAGAGAGGATGTTATTTTATTGCATCATCGGACTTTTTTTCTTTTTTTCTAAGAGATTCTCCAATGGTTTCTGAATAACTTCACCTTTTATTTTTATTGCTACTCGGCCTTCGTCAACATTTACGGCATTGCTTTCTACTGTAATTGTTTTTCTGATTGGTCCGACATTCATATTGTATTTCACATCAATTTTCCCGGTTTTTCCCGGCAAAA
The DNA here is from genome assembly GCA_947456955.1 of Flavobacteriaceae bacterium. Lineage (GTDB taxonomy): Bacteria > Bacteroidota > Bacteroidia > Flavobacteriales > Flavobacteriaceae > Flavobacterium. The sequence goes on from CANGTQ010000016.1 coordinate 2,043, forward strand.
TAGGCTCAGTAGGTTTCGACGGTACCGTACAACCACAAGTCGATTGTACATTGGTAATAATTAAAGGTTCATCACCAGTATTTGTGAACTCAAAAGTACGAACACCACTGTCATCTTCCTTATAGACAGTACCGTAATCGATAGTGTTGTCTTTGTCTTTAAACTCAATTTTTGGTCCCTTTTGCCCAAAAACTGCTGCATTTATTAAAAGTACAGTTAAAAGTAGATACTTTTTCATAACTCAAATATTTTATATGGTTCGTAAATTTACCTCGTTTAATTTAATACACAAAAATTTAATTCTTAATTTTTTCTAAAGTCTTTATTAATTACTTTTGCTGTGCAGTTTACAAAAGACGAGAATTCTACAGTCGGGGCTAGAAGAGAAAGGGATTTCACTTTTGTAAATTAAAAAATCAATAACAATAACAATATCAAAATCTTCAATCAAAAATCATATGATTCCAGCTCAATTCAATGCCGCAGCGGTAGAAAAAAAATGGTACGATTACTGGATGAAAAATGACTATTTTCATTCCAAACCAGACAATAGAACACCATATACCATAACTATTCCACCACCAAACGTGACCGGAGTTTTGCACATGGGACATATGTTAAACAATACTATTCAGGATGTTTTGATTCGACGTGCGCGATTAAAAGGGTTCAATGCCTGTTGGGTTCCAGGAACAGACCATGCTTCGATTGCGACCGAAGCTAAAGTAGTTGCCAAATTAAAAAGTGATGGTATCAACAAAAACGATTTAACCCGTGAAGAATTTCTAGTTCATGCTTATGCGTGGACAGATAAATATGGCGGAACTATCCTAGAACAACTCAAACAATTAGGATGTTCATGCGATTGGGACAGAACCAAATTTACTATGGATCCCGATATGTCGGCATCTGTAATTCGTTCGTTTGTAGATTTATACAACAAAGGGTATATCTATCGAGGTTATCGTATGGTAAATTGGGATCCGGAAGCAAAAACTACTTTGTCTGACGAAGAAGTGATTTACGAAGAACAACAAGGCAAATTATTTTATGTAAAATATAAAATTAAAGATACCAACGAGTTTGTAGTAGTAGCAACTACGCGTCCTGAAACTATTTTTGGCGATACTGCTTTGTGTTTTCATCCAGAAGACGAAAGGTACCAGCACTTGAAAGGAAAAACAGCCATTGTACCTATTTGCAACCGAGAAGTTCCCATAGTATTTGATGAATATATTGATAGAGAATTTGGAACAGGAAGTTTAAAAGTTACTCCTGCTCATGATGTAAATGATAAAATGCTGGGGGATAAATTTAACCTAGAAATAATTGATGTCTTCAATGAAGATGCTACCTTAAATTCTTTTGGATTGCATTACGAAGGCAAAGACCGATTTGTGGTAAGGGAAGAAATTTCCAAAGAATTAGAATCTATTGGAGCTTTAGCCAAAACAGAATCTCATTTAAATAAAGTTGGAACTTCCGAGAGAACCAAAGCTGTTATTGAACCTCGCTTATCTGACCAATGGTTTTTGAGCATGGAAGAATTGGTAAAGCCAGCCATTAAAGCAGTGTTGGAAACCAAAGAAATCAAATTATATCCTTCGCGTTTTGAAAATACCTATCGTCATTGGTTAGAAAATATCCGCGATTGGAATATCTCTCGTCAATTGTGGTGGGGACAACAAATTCCAGCCTATTTCTATGGAGATGGAAAAGAAGATTTTGTGGTGGCTGAAAATATTCAAGATGCTTTAAAATTAGCTCAGGAAACCACAAACAATAAACAACTAACCATAAACGATTTAAAACAAGACCCCGATGCACTCGATACTTGGTTCTCTTCATGGTTATGGCCAATGGCTGTTTTTGGTGGAATCATGGATCCGGAAAATGAAGATTTCAAATACTATTATCCTACGAATGATTTGGTAACAGGTCCGGATATATTGTTCTTTTGGGTAGCGCGTATGATTATAGCAGGATACGAGTATACAGGTCAAAAGCCGTTTTCTAACGTTTACCTAACAGGTTTAGTGCGAGACAAGCAACGTCGTAAAATGTCAAAATCATTAGGAAATTCTCCTGAGCCATTAGGACTGATTGAAAAATTTGGCGCTGATGGTGTTCGTGTTGGATTACTTTTGAGTACTTCAGCAGGAAACGACATTATGTTCGATGAAGAATTGTGTAACAACGGAAAAGCATTTGCTAATAAAATCTGGAACGCTTTCCGATTAATCAAAGGATGGGAAGTTGCTGATATTCCGCAACCGGAAAGTTCTAAAGTCGCTATCGAATGGTATGAATCTAAGTTACAGCAAACCTTATTAGAAATCGAAGATCATTTTGAAAAATATAGGTTATCCGATGCGCTGATGGCGATTTACAAATTGGTTTGGGATGATTTCTGTTCGTGGTTTTTGGAAATGATAAAACCCGGGTACCAACAGCCAATCGATAAAGCAACGTTCAATAAAGCCATTGAAATGTTGGAGGCCAATCTGAAATTATTACATCCATTTATGCCGTTCTTAACGGAAGAAATTTGGCAATACATAGCCGAAAGAACTCCGGAGCAAGCATTAATTATTGCTGAATACCCAAAAGTAACTTCGTTTGATGCTAAATTGATAGCTGATTTCGAATTTACTATAGAAGTTATTGCTGGTTTGCGAACTATTCGTAAAGAAAAAAATATAGCTATGAAAGATGCTATTAATTTAAAAGTGGTAAACAGCGAAAAAGTTTCGACTTATTTTGACAGCGTAATCATGAAGCTAGGTAACATTGTTTCTTTAGAATATATAACAGTTAAGATTGATGGCGCATTGACGTACAGAGTAAAATCAAACGAATATTTTATTCCGGTTTCAGGAACTATTGATGTTGCAGCCGAGATTGCGAAACTAACAGAAGAACTAAAATATACACAAGGCTTTTTACGGAGTGTACAAGGCAAATTATCCAATGAGAAGTTTGTTGGTGGCGCTCCCGAAAAAGTACTCGAAATAGAACGCAAAAAAGAATCCGATGCATTGGCTAAGATTGCAACTATAGAGCAGAGTTTAAAGAGTTTGCAATAAAAAAATATTTTAAGAACAAAAATCTCACTTCTTTAAGTGGGATTTTTTTGTAATTATTCTTATTTGGTTAAAGATTATTCCAAACCTATTGCGGAATATTTAATTTAATAAACAGGGTAGAAGTGTATCTCTTCTTTTAGCTTGGTCTTATCCGAAATTCTAATCTCTTTTAAGCAGCTGCCTTTTTCATCTTTGGTTTCACAGTATACCGAAACTTCGTCTATGAGGGTATTATTTTTGTCTTTGGTTATAATTTTAGAAAGTTCTTTGTTGTTATAATAAAAATACTGAGTGTAATACGTGGTGAAATTATCAACTATTTTAGTAATCGTTCCATCTGGATTATAATGATAAATAGCTTCGTTTTGTTTGTATTGTTTTCTGGTATAACAGCTGATGCGTTCGCACTGATTAGGTTTCCATCGGATTTTGCAGTAATAAGGTTCTTTATCAGGATAGGTTTCTAGAATAAACCATAATCTCTTTTCGGTTGCTTGCAACAGTTTACCTGAAGAGTCGACCGTTTTGGAGTTTTTGATGCGCCCATTTTTGGTAAAGACCATTTGTTTTTTCTGCACTAGCTTTTTCTGATTGTTTACAACGCTGTATATTTCTTCGGTTGCTGATTTAATTCCTTTTGGTAAAAAGTGTTGCTTAGTATACTTTTTTGTAGCACATGCTGATACTAATGCAAACAGTATTAAATAAAGTAAAGCTCTCATCATCGTTAGGATTTGGCATTTACTAAGTTACGGATTTAAAAGAAATTCAGCAATCACTTTGTTATTTTTCTATTAATAGGCTACGTCTTTTGATGTTTGTATATTGATATGAATGATAGCTGTGTGAAACTGGAAACGACATAAAAAAATCCCATTCCAACGAAGGAATGGGATTCTATATCAAATGAAAGATCTATTTATTAAAACTGCTCTCTTCCTGCAAAGTGGAAAGCACCTTCGATAGCAGCATTTTCATCGCTATCTGAACCATGTACTGCATTTTCACCAACAGATGTTGCATATTTTTTACGAATAGTTCCTTCTGCAGCTTGTGCAGGGTTTGTAGCACCAATTAACGTTCTGAAATCTTCAACAGCGTTATCTTTTTCTAAGATAGCCGCAACGATTGGTCCGCGTGTCATGAATTCTACTAACTCACCGAAGAAAGGTCTTTCAGCATGAACAGCATAAAATGCTTTTGCATCTGCTACTGTTAACTGCGTTAATTTCATTGCTACAATTCTGAAACCACCTTCAGTAATCATATTTAATATTCCACCGATGTGTCCGTTTTCAACACCATCTGGTTTAATCATGGTAAAAGTTCTATTTGTTGCCATTTTATTTGTTTATTTTTAATTCGCGTGCAAAAGTAAGGCTTTTAAATGAGTATTAAAATAGAACGAATGTCAATTTTGATAATTAAATTTAATCTGTATGTAATTTCCGCAAAATAGATAACTGATATACGTTACTCTGTTTGTTAACTTCATTCTTTGATTTTTCATATGATTTAATTGTAAACAAAATATATTTCATATAAAATCAAACAGCTATACACAAGTTTCTGTAAATAAATGGTTTGATTATAAGGTAATAATGGTAAATGAAGGTTCCAAAGGTTTAAGTTGCTTGAATAATTTATCGATGAACTCTTGTCCATATTCAATGTAATATTCCGCAAAGTTATTTCTACGTTCTTGTAACCCTTGGTTTGGAAAAAGCTCATTTTGTAGTTCGATAATTCTTTCGAGTTCGTCTGCATGCATTTTTTTTTCGGCTTTTAGCAAACGTTTCTCCAAATTTTCCAACCCTTTTATTTGTTTGGTTTGTTGGGCTTTTACGGCACCAATGAACGATTTGTCAGTTTGATTAGCAATTAATAACAACTTTTCAAACTGCTTTTTTAAATGCTCTTTTTGTTCTGAGAAATCTAAGTTGAAATTAGAAATTTCTTTGGTTTTTTGGGCAAACAATTCTAATTGATTACTAAATAAATTTTCCCAGGAAAGGTTTAATTTGTCTGCTTTTATTGTTTGTTTTTCCGTTACTAACAAAACAGAATTACGCACTAAGAGTATCGGAAAAGTAACTTTATTAGCTTTAAAGGTAGATTGTAACTGTAACCAATACGCAATTTCTCCACCACCGCCAATGTAACACAAATTAGGTAGAATTACCTCTTCGTACAAGGGGCGAAGAATTACATTTGGGCTAAATTTTTCGGGACAATTTTCCAGTAATTCTATAATTTCTTTTTCTGAAAACGAAAGCCTAGTATTATTAATTTTAAACAGATTATTTTCAAATACTATTCGCTCTCTAAGTTCATCTTCTATATAAAACAGATTTATTTCCCTTGGGTTTACTTGAATTTCATATTCTTTTTCAAGCATTGCATTTGTTTCAGATACTTTTTGGAAAGTCGTTTTATGAATTAATTCATTTTTCACAAAAGGAATAAATAATTGTTTTAACATTATATCATCTCCATCAAGTATAACTAAACCTTTATCGCCAAACAATTCGTTAGCTAAAAATCGAGTAGCATCAGCAAGATTATTGTGTTTTAAATAACTTTTTTCAAAAAGCTCTTTTAAATAACTGGCATTTTCTCCAATACCTAATCCTAAAGCAAAAGCCTCAAATACATCTTTTAGTCCTTGCGTTGAAACTCTTCCGACAGGTCCATAACTTTCCTTATTCCAGTTTATTTTTACATTCTTAAAATTGAAATGATTGATTTCTTCAAAATCATGATCTTCAGTTGCCATCCAATAAATAGGGACAAAATTATAATCAGGATATTCTTTTTTTAACGTTGCACAAAGAGTAATGGTGGAGACAATTTTATACAAAAAATACAATGGTCCAGTGAACAAATTCAATTGATGGCCTGTTGTTATTGTGAATGTTTTTGAATTGGATAAGAGTGAAATATTTGTGCTAGTAGCCTCTGAAATTTGAAAACCTTTGTACTGATTTTCAAGAGCTGTAACCAAACTTTTTCTATTTTCTGCCGAATAGTTTTGTGACTTTTCTTCCAGTTGTTCTTTAAAGTTTTCAAGAGTTGGTAAACGATTGTAAAGCGATTTCAATTCGGTTTTTTTATCTAAATAATGTACAATTAATTTAGTGAAATACCCTGATTTTTGATAGCTTATACAGTCAGTTGGCATGATTATTTTAATAAATTAATTGGTTATCAAAGTTCCAAAAAGATAATCATCTCCTAGAGAAAAGCTGCTATTTTCTTTCTTTAAAGTAACTTTTTTCAAACGAATAGTATGTTGATAAGTTGTTGTCGTTAGGGTTGTTGTACTTACTTCAATAATACCACTTGTTGCTTCAATTCCATCAATAGCATTCCATTGTTGTAATAGCGTTGGTGTTGTTGGAATAGTAGTAGCACAGTAATAGTCATTCGTTATTGTCCCTGAATATAATCGGTAGGACAATTTATTAGTAGAACTAATTAAGGCAGTTCTCGGAGTCGTTGTTACTTCATTTGCAAATAATGTAGCATAATCAGCTACATCTAAGGTAAAAACTTCACTACCACTAAAATCATAAATTTTTGTACTACAAGCACTTTTATCAACTTCTTCATTAAATCCAAAGGCTAAAGGACTGACAGTTGTTGCATAATTTCCAAAAATAAAAGTTTCATACACTTGTGGACCAGTTGGTTTTTGGAAAGTAATATTTTTAAAAACAATGTTATAGGTATAACCGATAATTCGTGTGGAATTGTCAGTTGCATTTGTCGACTTAATTGCTGTAGATGTAATTTGAATTATTCCCGATGTGGCATTCCATTGTTCTACTAAATTTGGTGTTGCATCAGGAATTGTTGGACAAATGTTAGAGGAACTTACGGAACCATCATATTTTCTGTATGTCACTTTGTTAGTAGCATTTATAGAAACTTCTATTGGTGCTCCAACCAGTGTTTCGTTTTCTTCAAAAGTTGAAGCAGGAATTTCAATAAAAAGCATTTCAGCATCTTTAACTTTATAAATCACATCTTTATCACTACATTTTTGGGCAGTTACTTCTGTAAAATCTATTACATCAACAGTTAAATTTCCATCGTCACAGGCAGTAATAAAAAATAACAATGAGAGTATACATAGGATTCTTTTCATCTGAATAGTATAATTTTTTAAGCAAAAATAAGTTTTTTATACTATTAATTTTCCCTTTTATCATTTAATTAAGAACAGTACTTTTATATTTGTAAAATGAAAAATATATACCTCGATAATGCAGCAACCACACCAATTCGTCAAGAAGTTATTGATGAAATGGTAAAAGTTATGCAGTCAGAGTATGGGAATCCTTCTTCAACACACAGTAATGGAAGAAGTGCCAAAGCCATTATTGAAACCTCGAGAAAAACAATTGCCAAACAATTGCATTGTAATGCTCAAGAAATTGTTTTTACTTCAACAGCTACCGAAGCTACCAATTGGATTTTAAGAAGCGCTGTAAAAGATTTTGGTGTTAAGCGAATAATTACGTCTAAAATAGAACATCATGCCACTTTATATACGGTTCAGGCATTACAGGAAGAATTTGGCATTACTGTCGAATTTGTAAATGTATCTCATAAAGGAACTTTAGATTATGCTCAATTTTCAGCATTGTTTTCCAATGACATCAAGACGTTAGTTTCTTTAATGCATGTCAATAATGAAACCGGAGTTATTAATGATATTGAAAAGATAGGAGCAATATGTAACCAAAACAAAGCGTTGTTTCATTGTGATACAGTTCAGTCAATCGGAAAAACAGAGTTGAATTTAGAAGAATTAGCCATTGATTTTTTAGTGGCTAGTGCCCATAAATTTCATGGTCCAAAAGGTGCTGGTTTTGCTTATGTTCGAAAAAATTTGGTATTGCAACCAATGATCTTTGGAGGTGAGCAGGAGAAAGGATGGCGTGCCGGGACCGAATCGGTTCACCAAATTGCCGGAATGGCCAAAGCTCTAGAACTTTCTTTTGAGTATTTAAATGAGGAAAGAAAATACATAACCGATTTGAAACAGTATTGTTTTCAAAAATTGCAGCAAGCATTCCCCGAATTCAGCGTTAATGGAGATGATACATCTTACAATATTTTAAATGTTTTGTTACCTTTTTCTCCTGAAAAAACGGCCATGATTTTATTTAATTTGGACATGAAAGGCATATCAGTTTCTCGTGGAAGCGCTTGTCAAAGTGGTAGTACCAAACCTTCACATGTATTGGCCGAAATGCTTAACGAAGAAGAGTTAAAAAAGCCAAGTTTGCGAATTTCATTCAGTCATTACAATACCAAAGAAGAAATTGATTGTTTGATATCGGCATTGAATGAAATTTAATATAGCACTACTTTTTTGCCGCTTTCTTTTTGGCTTTCTCTTGTTTTTTGAAATAACCTCTAAATAAAAAGTTGCTTTTTAGTGCTTCCAGATTTTCATTAAGTTTTTTACTGGCCTCATTAATATTGGTCATCGTTGAATCAATTTTAGTTACCAGTTTAGGATCGTTTGATAAATAATTAATAGCGCCTTTTCCTTCTTTGATATTTAAAATAGTAACGTTTAGATTGCTTACCACTTTATTAATTTCTTGACTTGATGCATCCAAATTGGTAATTACTCTTCTTATTTTATTTCCCACTACAGTATCTTTCAAAACTCCAATTACATTATCCTTATTGTCTAAACTGGCAATTTGTTTGTTTAAATGATCCATAGTTTGACTCGTTTTTTCACTAGTAATTCTAAGATTGCGAATCGTTTCTTTTAAATCTTTTGACATAACCGTATCACGAAGTAATACTCCAATGGTACCTTTTCCTTTATTGATGTCATTGGTTATTTTAAGTAATTCAAAAGTTAGTTGCGCCGCATTTTGGTTGGTTACGTTCAATGTCGCCAACATATCGTCTGTTCTTACCCGATTATTGGATTGAATTATATCGCCTGGTTGAACTGCCGGGAGATTGCCTTTACCCGGAATAATATTAATGATAACATTTCCGACCAAACCATCGGAACCAATTGTTGCTATAGCATCTTTTTTGATATGCGAAAAAATAGCTTCGTCTATTTGCATGTCTACACGAATCGTTGTATCATTTACAATTTCAATATCGCGAACGGTACCAACGTTTATTCCCGAATAACGCACATTATTTCCCAATTGCAATCCAGAGACATTATTAAAAACCGCTTTCAAATGCTCCGTTTTTCCAAACATTTGTTGTTTGCTGCCAATAAAATAGATGGCTAATACAAATAATGTTAGTCCTATAATTACAAATAGTCCGAGTCTGATTTTTTGTGACGCTGTTTTTTCCATGATCTAATTTACTTAAAAAATGCTTTGATTTTTGGGTCGTCGGAATTTGATAGTTCTTCAAAAGTTCCTTCGGCATAATTTATATTGTCAATTAATAATATCATTCGGTTTGCAATAACTCTGGCACAATCTACATCATGGGTAATAATGATTGAAGAAGTATTGTATTTTTTCTGAATTGACATCATTAATAAAATGATTTCTTTTGATGTTATTGGATCTAAACCAGTTGTTGGTTCGTCATAGAGAATAATTTTTGGTTGTAAAATTAAGGTTCGTGCTAAAGCAATTCTGCGTTTCATTCCTCCTGAGAGTTCACTCGGCATTAAGTTTATTGCATGGGCCAAACCAACATTTTCAAGAGCTTCCATCACCATTGGTGTAGTATCTTTAATTACACCAAATTTTTTAGTATGTCTGCGTAATGGAAATTCTAAATTTTCTCTGACTGTCATCGAATCATACAAAGCACTTCCTTGAAAAAGGAAACCAATTTCGGTTCTCAATTCATCCAATTCCGAATGCTCCAGGTTATTAATATTTTGTCCCATTATGGTTATTGTTCCATTATCGGGTTCTTCAAGACCAATCAGGCATTTAATCATTACTGATTTTCCTGAACCCGATTTTCCCATGATAACTAAGTTTTCACCTTCATACAATTCCATATTAAATCCCTCCAAAACATGGTTGTCACCATAGCTTTTTTTTAGATCCTTGATTTCTATAATAGGTTTTTTTTCTGTTGGGTTAGCCATAAAAAATATTAGTTACAAAAACGGCAATAAAATCTATAATAAATAATAACATTGAAGTATATACTACAGCCGAATTGGCTGCCAATCCAACACCAGCGGTTCCTTTTTTGCAATTATAACCTTTGTAGCATCCTACTAATCCAATGGCGAATCCAAAAAAGAAGGTCTTTATAGTAGTCGGAATCAAATCGCTGAATTGTAAACTGTCAAAAACGTTATTGAAGTAAAGCAAAAAAGAAACATTTCCTTTAAAGTACTCCACCAAAGCCGAACCGAATATGGCAATAGCATCGCCAAAGAAAACCAGAATTGGTAGCATCGTGGTGGTTGCCAAAATCCGTGTGACTACTAAATATTTAAAAGGGTTTGTACCCGAAACTTCCATAGCATCAATTTGTTCTGTTACACGCATGGAGCCCAATTCAGCGCCAATACCGGAACCGATTCTTCCGGCACAAATCAAAGCGGTAATTATCGGTCCAATTTCTCTAATGATTGAAATACTTACCATTGACGGCATCCATGAAACGGCTCCAAATTCTTCTAAAGTAGGTCTTGATTGCAAGGTGAATACCAATCCAATTATAAAACCAGTCACGGAAACAAGTAACAAAGAGCGATTGCCCATGTTGTAGCATTGCTTGAAAAATTCTCTGAGTTCGAAGGGAGGATTGAAAAGTTCTTTGAAAAACCTTGCGCTGAAATAGGAGAGTTCACCAATTTCAATTAAAAAGCTCCTAAAAGAATCTACAACTTTAGAATTGTTATCCATAGATTGAAATTAAGCAAATATCCTTATCAAATTTAGGTAATTATGATGAGAATTTTATCTTTAATCAACAAAAAACAATCTAAGAAGAAGTTAAAATGGATTTTTTATGAATAAAATCATTTGACCAAAACAAAATATTGTCATGGATTCAAGGCATATTTATCTAATGTTTCGGTTTAAACTATTTTTTTGATGACGCGCAAACGATGCGTATGCCTGTTTTGTTCTGAATTATAAATACCTAAGTGATCTAAGCGGTCAATTCTAACTTTTCCACTTGCGTGAATAATATAATTGTTTTCCATGATAATGCCAACATGGATTATCTTTCCTTCTTCATTGTCAAAAAAAGCTAAATCGCCAGTCTCACTTTCTTCTATAAAACTCAACGCATCTCCTTGTGTCGATTGTTGAGAGGCATCTCTTAGAAGTTGATACCCATTTAACTTATAGACCATTTGTGTAAATCCGGAACAGTCAATACCAAAAGGTGTTTTTCCTCCCCAAAGATAAGGTGCATTCAAATACATAAAAGCAGTAGAAATCAAATCTGATTTTGGTTTGATACCGCTGGTTCTCATACCTTCAAACTCAAAATTTTCAATATTAATTTCGCTGTAATTTAAAAATGATAACGAAGAGCCTAATGGGATAGGCAATAATATATTAGAGGAATTCGTTACATATTCAACCAAATCCGAGTTCAAAATTATTGCATCATTAGACAAACTTTTGAAACTCTTTTCAGATATAGTCTGGTATTGTTTAGAATCGACCCAACCCTCATAATCATCAAATTGTAATTTGATTTTTGACCATTGATTTTGAGTCTCCAAAATCTCAAAATGCTCACCAAACAAGACTTGAGAAACGATTTCGCTTCTGTCGCTTGGTTCTGCTCGTAATGGAATTATAGCAAGATTACAAATGGCAAACATTCAAATATAATTGATAATGGGTAATGGATAATTGATAATGGATAATTGAAATTTTTTAATTGTTAATTATCCATTATCAATTGTTAATTATTTAAATTCGTTCTATTACTATGGCCGAAGCACCACCGCCACCATTACAAATGGCAGCTGCACCCACTTTGGCATTGTTTTGTTCTAAGACATTAATTAAGGTTACAATAATTCTGGCTCCGGAACACCCAAGAGGGTGACCTAAAGAAACTGCACCGCCATTTACATTTACTTTACCATTGTCAAGACCTAATATTTTCACATTGGCTAAACCAACTACGGCAAAGGCTTCATTGAATTCAAAATAATCAACATCGGCAACAGTTAAGCCAGCTTTATCTAATGCTTTTGGTAATGCTTTTGCTGGCGAAGTGGTAAACCATTTTGGTTCTTGTGCTGCATCTGCATAGGATTTTATATAGGCTAATGGTTTTAATTCCATTGCTTTTGCTTTTTCTTCGCTCATTAAAACTAAAGCTGCAGCTCCATCATTTATAGTTGAAGCATTAGCCGGTGTAACGGTTCCGTCTTTAGTAAAAACAGCATTTAAAGTCGGAATTTTGTCCAATTTTACATTGGTATATTCTTCGTCTTGGGTAAAGATAATTGGTTCCCCACGTCGTTGTGGTATCTCTACAGGTACGATTTCATTATTAAATTTGCCGGCGCTCCAAGCTTTAGCCGAACGTTCGTAGGATTGAATAGCAAAAGCATCTTGCTCTTCACGTGATATTTTATATTCGGAGGCACATAAGTCGGCAGAAACTCCCATAGCGTTATTGTCATAAGCATCTGTTAAACCATCTTTTTGCATTCCGTCAACCATAGTTGTTGGGCCAAATTTCACTCCATTTCGTAAGTGAACATAATGAGGAATCAAGCTCATGTTTTCCATTCCGCCTGCTATTACAATTTCAGCATCACCTGCCATAATAGCCTGCGCAGCCTGCATAACGGCTTTCATTCCGGAAGCACATACTTTATTAACGGTAGTACAAGCAACAGTGTTTGGTAAACCTGCAAAAATAGCCGCTTGCCTTGCCGGCGCTTGTCCGTTTCCTGCTTGGACTACATTACCCATCAACACTTCATCTACCAAGTTTGGATCTAACTTTATTTTGTCTAAAGCACCTTTGATGGCAATGGCACCTAATTGGGTCGCGGGAACTGTTGACAGCGATCCCATGAAACTTCCTATTGGGGTTCTAACTGCTGAAACGATAACTACTTTTTTATTCATGACAACTTGTTGTTTTATTATAATGCAAAACTAATCTTTTCTTGCAAATTAAGGAATTCAAAGGTCAATAATTCTTTAATCAATTGTATTTTAGAAAATATTCTAATTCTACTTTGTTGAAAGTGAAGCTATTTTGATTTTATTTATTTTAATGATTAAAAAAAGAAATGAAATAGTTGTAAATTATAGAATGAAAAGTTACATTTGCAACCGCAAAAAAAAGTTAAGTTCTTTAAGAATTATTGAAATTTGGAGAGTTGCCTGAGTGGCCGAAAGGACATGTTTGCTAAACATGCGTATGGGGAACTGTACCAAGGGTTCGAATCCCTTACTCTCCGCTTTTTAATTTTTCGGGGTGTAGCGTAGCCCGGTTATCGCGCCTGCTTTGGGAGCAGGAGGCCGCAGGTTCGAATCCTGCCACCCCGACAAAATAAAGTTGAAGGGTTTGTTTAAATTGAAGCTTTGCTTTAATTTTCAACAAAACCACACAGGATCATGAAAATAATCCTACCACGATTTTTTTATTAGTTTTTTATAAAAACTTCTTTGGTTCCATAGCTCAGCTGGATAGAGCAACTGCCTTCTAAGCAGTAGGTCGAAGGTTCGAATCCTTCTGGGATCACCATATGGGACAAGTCTAATTTTTTAGATTTGTCCCATTTTTTTATCCCTCGGTAAGCCTTATTGAAGCGGGAGGAATAACCAATATATACAATGGAATGGTTATGGGGTATGATCAAATTGCAAAGAAACAAATAGCAAAAGGCACCAATCGTTTAGTATTATTAACAGATGGTTATGGAAATGACGATCCCCTTATAACAATAAAAAAGTCTAAGGAATATAATGATAAAGGAATAGAATTGTCTTCTATTGGTGTTGGAGAAAGCTATAATCAAGCATAATTATCTCAATTAGCAACAACCGGAGTTGGATTGTTATATTTTATTGGTTCTTCAAAAAATATTGAAGCGGTTTTTCAAAAGGAATTGACAAGTTTATTGAGTCCAAGTGTAAGTGATGTTAAGATTGAAATTCAATACAACAATAAAATTATTTTTAAGCAATTGTATGGATATCCTTTTAAACAAATAGACGATAATTTAGTGCAATTAAAACTAGATGCTATATATTCTGGATTACAAGGACTTGGGTTATTAAAATTTGATTTAAATAATCCAGATAAATCAATTGAGAAGTTACCGATCATAATCAAAATTACCTATTTTGATCCATACAAATTAAAGTATGATGAAAAGATTGAAAAAGTATATTTGAAATGGTTGCCAAAAGAAGGAAAGATAGAATTGATTCTAGAGGCGGAACAAAAAAAGTTATATACAATTGCTGTTTTAAATCAAGGGCTGAAGGTAATGTCTGAAAATTTTGCGAAAGGAAATTACAAAGAAGCTATAGAACATATTGCTAAGTTTCAAAATAACATTAAGGAAATATTTCCCAATTATCAAGACAAAGATGTTGAACAACTTATGACTCAAATGGATGTGTATTCTTCTCATTTATCACGACTTATATATAATGAAGAAGGGAAAGATTAGTGTTAAGTAATTTGACTTTATCCTGAAATTTATGAAATCAAATAAAATATACCATATACGTTTAGAGAGAGAAATTATTAAAACCAATTATAAGGAAAATGATTTTTCACATCCGATATATACTGAACTTGCTACTATAATTGAACTAGAGGAAGCAAAATATATATGGATTTCTGACGATGACGAGCTTTTTATTAGATTGGACGAAAATAAATACAAAAGAATCAAGGGTGCGTTTGAAAAATATTATGAGCTCAAAGCCGAAGATATTACAGAGAAATTGTTAAGGGGAGAAATTGAAAAATTAAATCCAAAAATTAAGTTCTCCAATGAAGCTTTTTTTTCTAGTTTCAGAAAAGAGTATACCACTATTGATGATTTGCTAGATAAAATTAATACTAAAGGGATGGACTCTCTTGACACGATAGATAAATCAATTTTATTCAACAAAAAAGAAAACAAATAATTAGCGCCTATTCTCTTTATTTAATGATTATTTAGGTAATAGTAAGTATTTATTTGAAATCTTCCTTTTTATCAATTTTGCTATAATTATTTATCTTCTATATCTTCGAATTTATCAGACCAAAAAAACAAAAAATAATTAATTTTTATCAAAAATTATTTTTTTCACATTGGAAATTTTAAATACAGTTTCCATACATATTATTACAATTCGAATTCGTATGCTAGTTTGACCAATAGAATTTTATACTTAAATAGAAACTTAAAAATTAAATTACAATATGAGTACTAAAAAAGTAAAAGATTTGTTATCTGATTTTGAAGCGTTTGAATGAGAAAATGAAACAATAGACCAATTAAAAGTCAGACTTTGTATGGAAATGGGAAATAATCCAGAAGAGATTGAATATGGCGGTTTCGAATTATCAGAAGATATTGGCTATCTATCATTGGATCAATACGTTCAGTTGAAAGGAAAATGTATGAAATTTTTGATGATATAAGTTCAGAGAATTCTGATTCTTGTGAAATCACTAAAAATGAAGCTTGATGGTTTAGAGAACACCTGAATCTCTGATCCCCCAAAAGAAGTCTTAATCTTCTTGTTTGAAAAACCATTACGAGCATTGGGAATAGTCGTTTTCTCGTAATTTTGAAGTCTCTACATCCACTATATCTCGAATAACCGATAGTGTATCCAATGATATTGTAGCGTGGCAAAACAGACCTTTAGAACCCGTTTATTTAATTGTTTGGATGGAGTCAATGCCAATCCAAAATTGGGGATTAATCCTCAACCAGTTCTTAACTATATTTGAAAAAAGGGTTCAACTTTAATTAAAAAGTCAAACCCCATTATTTTTAACTTACACACTTTGCGGGATAGTGTCAATCATATCCGCAAGTGTAAGGGCTACTTCACTTTACGCCAAAGATAGAGACGGTAAGAAGACGTGCTTTTCGTAACCCAAATGGGCATCTAATTCACCTTCGAGCATTTTCTCTAATCCTCGCTTTTGCAATTGACCTAAAAAGCTATAAAGGTCTTCGCCTGTTTTGAATTGCTTCAAAAAATCATCTGATAATAAATCTTCTTTTTTTCATAAGACTGTGTAAAATTTAAAATTAAACAAAAAAATAATGGGGTTTTAAAACCCCATTATTTTTCTACTTACACAGTTTATGGTTTAGTACCTTAAAAACTAATTGATAATATTTGAATTAATCAATTAGCAGTATTAATTTTACTTTGCTTGGAATTCAAATCTAGTTTATACTCTTCAATAGATAAATCGCGAGTAACTATTTCCTTGTAACCTTCCCTAATTCCAGACCAATATTCAGTATATGTCCCATAAAACATATCATCAGGACCATTTACATCACTTGCAATAATGCCTTGTTTTTTACCTTCTACATAATTCTCATTATCAGTATGTTCAAGTTGAGTAATAAGGCTTAATAATTCAGCTTTGTTTCTACTTCCTTCAAGTTGTATAATGATTTGATTTTCAATCTGTTCTAATTTAGTATTTTTTTCAATACTAGAGATTTCAGAAGAAGTAGTATTACCTGAAATTCCATACTTATATACAAGGAAAAAAACTAAACCAACTGCTAGCGTAATTAGAATTCTTTTAACTTGCATTGATAACCCCCAACTTTCTTTTGCTTTATCAATTTCAAATTCATTAGTTCTTACATTGATTGATTCTCTATTTGGAGCATCAACAGGACTGTCTCTAAATCCTTCATTTTTTGACGATGTCGGTGTACTTCTTTTTTTAAAAATACTCATATTTTATATGTTTTTTTAATTAATTCTATGAACTTGTATGGAATTTCTGCCTCTATTGATAAATTCTACGCCAAATCCATATTTATTAGCTAGCAATCTAAGTAACATTTTTTCATTTTCTCCTCCATAAACATCAATATCATGATGTGAATCTAATTCTCCGTTATATTCTTTGGCTTTGTAATTGAAATTATATTTAAATTTTTTTAAGTTAGAATTTTTAGTTTTGTTTAATAATTGTTCTTTTTTTTCATTTTCAATCTTTTTATTTGATAGAGCTCTTTCCTCAGTTTTCATATTGTTGATCCTTTGTTCTCTCTCCTGTTCAGATCTTCTATGAGCTTCTTCTTGATTTCTAATTTCGTTTTCTTGTTGTTGTAAAGCTCTTCGCTGTTGTTCTTCTTGATGTCTCATTTGACTTTGCAACATCGCCTCATTCGCTCTTTTAGCCCTTCTTACTTTATCAACTTCTTCTTGAGCTGCTTCTACTTCAGCTTGATCATTAAGTTCAATTGAACGGTGATATCTTCTTTCAGCATCTTCTATAATTGATTCAATATCCTCATAAGAACCTTCACTTAAATTATTGAAATTTGGTTTTAAGGTTGCGCGCGCTGAATCAAAATCATCATATTCGAGAGAATGAAGAACTTTTCCTTTTATTTCGTTGTACAAGTTAAATTCTTGATAACTATCTTCAACATTTTGGTAAAGCTTGTTAAGATTGTTTGATTTAATAAAATTACCACTTTTTTCTAAAAAATCATTCGCTGCTCTATGTTCTCCATTTCTGCAAAGTCCTCTAGAGTGAGATTTTAATAGCTGAACAACCATTGGTTCACTTACATTATTATAAGAATAATCAATAAAATTATCCTCAAATTGAGTAGGTAATGAATTTAAATAAGATGATGATTTATTGTAAAATTTTTCAGGGGAATCAATCTCAGTTAATAATTCTATATCTTCTTGATCATTGAAGAAATATATCCATTGATTAAAATTTTTAAATCGATTATCAAATTGATTAACAACTAAGAAATCGGTATTGTCTAAACTAAATAAACTCCAATTACGATATTCATTTTTACTTAATTGTGGAATTTCGTCAACAATCTCTTCAAAAAAAGTAAACACATCAACTACTTCATAATCTCTTATGATTAAATCTTTTCTTAATGTGGAAATATGAGTATAGTCAGTAAAACCAGCTATAAACTCATCATAATCAATAGATGTACTTAAAAAGCCATTTTGATAAAGCTCGTTATAGATAGATTTTATATCCATTACTCAGTTTCGTTTATAGTTTGTTGATTTAAAGTGTCATTAAGAATTTTCTTTTTGTAGAATTTTCTTTTTTCATTCCAATATTCATCGTAATATTTATCTTCTGAATACCAATTTTCTTTAGTTCCTAAATAGATAATATGATGAGGATGAACAAGCTGATTTGTTAAAGAAAGTGCTTTATCCTTATTGTTGTTTTGAATTTCAATATTAATTTGATCTTCTATTGTTTCTAATTTCAAACTAATTTGTTTAGATTTTTTATCTAGATCTTCTTCATTTTGATTACTCTGGAAAATCCAAAAAATTAAAAACACTGAAAGTGGTGCCCAAATGAACCAATATTTTTTTAGTCCATCGAAAAAAGCTTTGTCAGATTCTTCTCTTGAAGTCATAAGTTATAAATTTAAGTTAAATAAAATTTAAAAATAATAATTTTTAGCATTAAAATAAAAAAAGTGACTTATTTTATAATAAAAATCACAAATCTCAGATAAAATAGAAACCAATCAATTAACATAATTTGAATCATCATTTATTTTTTGTTTAAGTAAATTTAATCAAGTAAAAATATCTTTATATCTTTCTAAATTATCAGTACTACCATCATCACATTAAAATTAGTATTCTCAATTTCAATTTTTTCAATTTCGGCTTTTAAAATGTTTTTCTTATTTTCATATTTTGAACTTCTCCAAATCAGTTATTTTAAGAGGTAGAATATACCCTATTTTTAGTGATAATTTTGTTATTTCAATATGATTTTTAAATTTACGCCACGAAGAATCTTTATTTTTTTTACCCATAATTTTATTCATTTATGTAATTTTCAACTTTATAAAGCATGGTGTGTAATTATTTGAAGTAAAATAAATTGATTTTTATTCAAAATTTTAGAATTTTTAAAGTTAAAAGTTATTTGGTTGTTACATCTAGAATTTGCTAAGTAATTTTAAGTAAGAGTTTAGATAAACAATTAACTGAAATAAAAATGTCTGCTTTAGAGATGTTTGTTTTCAGTTTTTTTTAGATGGATTTATGTCAATTGAAAAGGAAAATTCACTTTCAAAACATTTTCTCCTTTTTTGAAATCCAAATTTATTGGAGTATGGGCAGTTTAACAAAAGAAGTATTTTTTTTTAGTAAAGTAGAAAAAAATTTAGCTATTTATTTTCTAACTCGTGAAGACCACTTTAATGTTTAATGAAGCTTATATTGTTTATCAATAAAATTATCCTTTAAAGACCAAAAACAAAATCAAAATGAATTGATTTAATTTCAAGTAATGGAATGAAAAATTAATTTTTAAAATAGTAATTCGAGAAATATACAAACTAACGCATTATGAAAACACTAATTCTACACATAGGAGATTCTTCTAAAGATTTTTTGAAATCAATTTATCAAGAGATCCCTCAAAAAACAGTGATTTCGGATTTTATTCCTAGAGAAGTTTTGATTACTGAAATAGAAAATCATGACGCAATAATTATTATGGGTAATGGAGGAAATGATGGTGTTTGGGGAGAAAAATTAATGGATGCTAATTTTATAGATAGCTCAATTCTCAATTATTTAAAATTGAAGAAAAGTTTGATTTTTATTTGGTTTAATGCGCATAAGTTTTTAGTTGAGAATCGTTTTCAACATCAAAACATGATTTGTACTGGAATGTTTATCTCAGAACCATTAGAGGCAATTTTTTTGGATAATAAAATTCAAAATCCTGAAATCGATTATTATGAGCAGATGATTGAAGCAAGCAATTTCGTATTTGCTGATATATTAGGTTCATTACTAAATGAATATGGTTTTCAAAATTTAAAACTTATTCATTCAGAATTAAAAAGAAAGTATTTCAATTTAACTATCCAAAACGAGGTGGCGGTTTTTAATTTTGAAAGGCTATATTGTAATTTGAATAATTAGGTTTTTAAGGTCAATTGTCATACTAACCGGATTTTAAATTATTTTCGAGAATAATTGAAAAGTGATTTGCTTGCCTTTGTGTAGTTTTACTCTTGACTTTTTCATTATCGTTCACTATTTGAATCCAGTTAAATAAAAGTTCAAAATCCTCATAAAAAACAAACAGCTGCCATAAAAACAAAAGATTTTTAGAGTAATTATTTTTTCAATGCTATTATTTACGATTCTTAATTAAAATGTTGTTTTGTTTCTCTCTAGAAATATGCAGCAATTTGGTTAAAAATGAAAAAATAATGCCACTTGCGGGTTTAAATAAATAATAATATTTTGATAAATAGTATTATATTGCTAATTAAATTTTTTAGAAATGTCAAATATTAAAGTTTATAAAGGAACGTCAAATTACAGTAGTGATGTTATTTGCAATTTATCAGATGCTAAAATATTAAAAAAGTTATCGAATTACAGTTCAGATATTATTTGTTACGTAAAATCCAATAAAATATACAAAGGTACTTCTACTTACAGTAGTGACGTGCTTTTCACAGTATCCGATGGAAAGGTTTACAAAGCAAACTCATCCTATTCTTCTGATATAGTCTTAACCATAAAAGATTGGAAAATTTATAAAGGAAATTCAACCTACAGCAGCGATGTTCTTGCTACAATAAAAGACAGTAAAGTTTTTACAGGAAGCTCTTCTTATAGTAGTGATATACAATTTCGCATTGACGGAAATGTTATCATAGAAGAATTTGTAGCTATTTGGTACGCGGTTAAATATTGTTTTTAGTAGCCCTTACAGAAGAGATTTATCTTTAGAATTTCTTTTGATTTTGCAGTACTTAATTATAAAATTGAAACTTGAATGATTAGAGATGAAAATATATATTGACTAAAATTAATCAGCAATTCGTGTAAAAAACAAACAACAACCAAATTACGGAATTATGCCATAAATTAAACTTACTACTAGAATTTTTTGTGGATGTGCGTGATTTCGATTATTCTAGAGTTTGGTTTTCATCATCTAAAGATTTTGGAAGTACAACTTTAATTCCATTTCCTTATCAGTTTTTTGAAGGTATTATCCGTTTAAATAAAAAAATATTTGTTATGAAAAAACCGAACTTATTATTTCTATGCATTTTGTTTTCTATTAATTCTTACACTCAAATTAATAAGAATATTATTTTTTCAAATAATGATTTATCCATTGCTTGCTTAGAAGGTAAACTAAATATAAACTATAATCAAAAGGCCTCAAATAAAATTGAAATACTTTTTGCCGATACGTTACAAATTAAATCTAGAAAATTAGTAAATAAATTTTCCAATATTGAATTCAATAAATTAGCAAAAGAGTTTTTCCAAAAAAAATATATGATAATGTTTAACAAAATCATTTATTATGATTCTAAAAACGAATGCTTTGTTAAATTTGAGGGTAAAAATTATTTTGAGAAGTTTTATGAAAATAATAAAAAATCTCCAAAGGAAACTTGTCAAATGATTGGTCCTTATATTGAAATTAATAAAAATGATAAAAGACCAACTAACAAACTCTCCTTTTCGAAAACAAATCATTTGATAATCTTTATCTATATTAACGATGAATTTGTAATTGCTAAAAATATTTTTTTTGATAATGAAAAACTAATAAAAAATGATGATCTACCATCTGATTTACATTTGTTAAAAAATAAATTTATACAATCACTAGAGCCCAAAAAAATGCTCTTTGCAATTCAATTTGATAATGAAAATTTCTTTGTTAATACAGTGAAAGATAAAAGCAATCCTAAATTGGTTTACTTTGAAGCGCCTTTATATTATGATACCATTGAAATTGAAAGTCCTAAAATCTATTTAGGACAAGTAACAAGAGAGCAATTTAATTTAAATAAAGAAGTGCTGCTTAAAAAGTTTGAAAGTTTGATTGTAGGATATGACGGAACCCATCTTTATTATGAGTATTCTAATTCGCAATGGAATGATTGTGTTAGATTTTATTATCATAAATCTACACGAATAGAAACCTTACCGGGCAGAGGATCAAGTAGTTGGTCTTTTACTAGTGATAATGTGAAAAAGGATGATGGTCTGTATAATGTCATAATTCATAATAAATCTGATATTTATACTTCTTTTTACATTAATTTAAAAAACAAATTAATTACTAAAATTAATAATCCAATAGATTACGATGAAGTTAAATATTAATTACGTAACAGTCAAATTTTATAAACCTACAAAATGAATGAAGATAAATTCGAAATATCATTATTAAAAATATTTGTGGCTTGTTTTCCAGATGAGTTACTACAACGATACAGGCCAATTGCAGATTTTTTATCAGAGTATAAGTCCGTAACGAAGGATGATATGGGAGCAGTGCTTGATGAATATCTTCCTAATGAAAGAAAATATTTTGATGCGATTTGTGAGTTTGTAAACTTAATGACTCCAGAAGAAAAAGAAACATTTTACAAACCAATTGAAATTCTTGTGGCTATCAATAGTAGGTATTATGAAACACCCGGAGAACGCAACTTAGTAAAATTTAAACTTGCTAAAATTTTTAATAAAGAACTATAAAATAATATTATGAGTAACATTATTCCTTACGAAAGATCCTATTGGGTTTTGCCCAATAAATTACTTGCGGGTGAGATTCCAAGTTCAAAAACGGAAAGTAAAAAAATTGAAAAAATAAATAGTTTATTGGATTGTAATATTGATGTTATTATCAATTTAATGGAAGAAGTTGAAAAAAACTTTAGTGATGAGGTTTTAGAAGATTATTCAAAAACATTATTCAAAGAGGCTTATAAAAAGAATAAAAAAATTGAAATGTTGCGATATGCCATAAAAGATTTAAATATTCCTACAGAAAACTTCATGATTGAAATTCTCGATAAAATAGACCAACAAATCGCTTTAGGAAAGAAAGTTTATGTGCATTGTTGGGGTGGAGTTGGAAGAACGGGAACTGTAATAGGATGTTATCTAATTAGACATGGATTTGCAGAACCTGAAAAAGTGATTGATACTATAAATTATCTCAAGAGAACGACAAATATTGCCCACAGAAGTTCACCTGAAACAGAGGAACAGTGTCAGTTTGTTTTAAATTGGTCAATGAGTAAGTAATATAAATGCATAAATGAAAGAAGAACTAAAGTTAATTAACTTAACTCCTAACATTGAACAATATCAATTATTTTTCAATACTATTTTGAAAAGCAATGTAGAAATTGCAATTCGATTAGAAGAAAAATTACATGATTTAAATAAAAAAATTCAAGAATTATCTTTAGAAGATATAACAATAATTGTTGAGAATTTATTTTGGAAAAACCTAAAAATTTATAATTTAGAGAATACTAAAGGTGAATTTTATTTGCCTTTTAAATACACAAATGTATTTTACGATTTAGGAGAATCTCCCGAATTATTTCCATTATCTAAATACGACACTCAATTTTTAGATATTGCCAATAAGTATGGAAAAATTCTTTATGAGGATGCCTATAGTGTCCATTTACTAAACTATAATTTGGTTATTATTCAAGATTACGATTTGGAAAATAATCTATATAAATACGATTCAAAATCAGAAGAGTTAGTTTTTGTCGTTGATGGAGTTGATGATAGTTTTTTTGAATTTCCAATACGTTTTTCTGAAAACAAATTGTTTTATAGCAACGGTTATGTAAATGAGGATTTTGAGCCACAAACTCCATTTTGTTTTGATTCAGGAAAGGTATTCAATGAAGGTCTTGCAGCGGTATGTTTAAATGGAAAATGGGGATATATTAACCATAAAAGTGAAATCGTAATTGATCTTCAATTTGGTGATGCCAATTCATTTGAAAACGGTTTTGCCAAAGTATTTGAGTTGAATCCAGAATTTCAATCTGAAAAAGGAAATTGGATCGAAGTAAATAGTTCTAATTACAATAGTAAATTTAATTATCCTGAAGATGTATTTGACAATAATTTTCCCCAATTTCCAAAACAAATTAAGAAACCATTATCTGTAATTAGAAAATTACAGAAAAATCGAGAGGAATTTATTGAACAATATCATTTTTACGCATTAGGTTTTGGTAATAATAGTTACAATCTTCCAATTGATACAGAGAAATATGGAAAATGGATTACCATAGACAAATTGGGTAACCAAGTAAATAAAGAAATTGCAATCGAGGCTGATTTAGAAATGAAAAATAGAAAAGCCAGATTAGATGTTTTAGAAAAAGAAGAACGATTCAATTCTTGGTTAAAAAAAATAATTAATCATAGTGATTTAACCTTTTCTGTCCCAGATGATTTATTTTTGAATAGAGAATTTGTTATAAAATCCATTCAAGAAAATACAAAGTGTTTTAGACATTTTAGTACTTATTATTCAGATGATGATGAAATCTGTGAGATAACTTTTAATTTAAATCCAGATTTATATTATTATTTTTCCAATAGATTAAAGAATATTTTTTTAGACAAATTTAATAAGTTAGAAGAAGAATTACCATTTTAAAAAAAAAACAGTAGATAGACTTTTTAAAAAAAAATTACATTAAAATTTAAACAAAATCGAAATAATAAGTAACTTAACTATAAAACTTAATATGAAAACTAATAACGCAATACAAAAAGTAAATATAATTCTTAATCTGATTATTGATGAGCATGTAGCAAAATTCAAAAGATCTAAAGAATTCAAAGTAACTCCTAACTATGGTTGTAAAAAATTCTATTTGGATAAAATAGATGGTAGTTACGATAATTCTATTTATAGCCTAATACATTACATAATGTATCAAGAAGGCATATATAATAATTTCCTAAATGATTACCAATTAAAAGAATTGGAAATGGTAATTGAAGAATATCCAACATCTATTTATGGACCGAATGAGGAAGAAGATGAAAATTATGAAGAAATTCAATATGATTTTTTAGACAAAGTGTATTCAGAAGGGATTTCTTGTGTGGCAAATCGATTACTAAAAGAAGGATTTGCGGTAAGAGAACATTTTATGGATTATCTTGATGATAATGAGGAGTGATAAATGAATTTTTATTTAAGATTGTCTACTAATTAATTTGTGTAACTGTGAATACTAATAGTAAAACGCTTCTATATCTTGCCTCAGGAGGATATAAGCCAGAATATGAAGACTTGGCTTTTGACCACCTTTATTTTGTAGATGGAAATAGTAATTTTAAAAAATCATACCCTGAAAATCATCCAAAAATTACATTTTTAGGTATGGATGCTTTGTTTGCTATAGATCAGTTAAAATCAAAGCAAGTTAAAATTGATTGTTTAGTCCTTTTAAATGAGGGCTTATGGCAAGGCGGAGGATCTTATCCTTTATTTTCTGATTTTCTTATAGGGTATTTAAGTCCAATTTTACAAGATGAATACCTTTTGATTTGTGATTTAAGTTATTACGATTCGAATTTAAATGCAGTAACAAAAATGGATTGGGGGCATAAAATCATAAAAACCCTCAAATCTGAAGACAATGGTTATATTAATCCACAGCTATTTACTTCTCACAGACAATTTTCACAAGATGAAGCATTTGGTGATATGTTTTATATGGAAAAATCGCGTAAAGTAACCCCTCTAAATTCTATAAATTCAGATGAGAAAATTGAAATAGTTCATGGAAGTATATGGGAAGATGAAGATGATTTAGATTTTATAGGTTTAAACTTAAGATCAAAACACCAGTTGGTTGGTAAAGCAAACGGTAGGCAAAATGTAGTTGATTTTTTTGAAAGCAAACCAAAAGTACACAATATCAAGGAAAAGCAATTTTTAGAAATTATGGACACTTGTATTAAAAACAATGCGAAACGAGTAGGTTTGGTAGCTTGGAATAACGGAAATTATGAAGAAATAGTAAATTTAATTAATGCTTTGCCAACAAACAAATTGGAATCGATAAGATTTTATCATCTAAACATAGGAGATTTTGATGATATTTATGCGGTGTATGCCTGCAGTATCATTGACAATTATCCAGATTATTTTAATCAGATCAACAATGATAACATGAGATTACTTCAGTTTCAAGAGGTAGTATCGTTAGGCTACGGTCAAGCTATAGAAAAATTATGTGAAGTGATAACTTTACATACTACAAATAATCCCAACCATTTCTATTTTACACAAATAAAGTTAAAACTAGGTAAATTAAGAATTTACTCACATACTAAAGATCAATATATTCAAGGACTTATCCGAATGACAGAAGAAATGTCCTAATTTATTGGAGAATCTAAATTCCAAAAATCAGGTAAGGTTTCGTTTGTCAAAATAATTTTATTACCTTCAAATCTCAAGTTTAAGCCAAGTAATCTCATTTGTTCAAGATCTTGGTCAATCAAACTTTCATTTACATTTAGACTTCGTGTTTTTAGAAAGAAAAAAAGCTCTTGTAGAGTAAGTCCATCTGGATTTTTAAGCAGATGTTGTGCTAAACATATAATTCTAATATTTGGTTTCATATTTTTAAAAGGGATTCTGTATTATATTTTCAAAAAGGATTTGGTCATTTTTATCAACAAAAAACAAAGTAATTTCTATGCTGTTTTTTTCTGCAAATTCCATAATTTTTGTCAGTTCTTCAATATAGTTTTTACTATACCAGGGAATTACACCAATTTTTTTAACCTCCTTCATCTTTAAATTTTCCAATTTGTCAAAGGGGAAGACTCCTTTTTCAAACCATTCAATCTTTTTTAACTGCTTAAGAAATGGACTGTATTTTTTATTCAAAGTTAAAAATAACACATCCAAATCAGCTTCATGCTCCCATATATTACCATAAATGATTTTAAAATTTGCATTAGGATCATCAAAAACAACAATTTCCCTTCTTCGTTGAAGTAAATAACTTTTTAATGGAAAATTTTCAACATTATTTAATTTTGAAGCAATAACACCAGTTGCTTCAATACTTACAGAACCTAAAATGTTAAACGAACTATTGCTGAAATTCTTTTTATTACACAATGGAGTAATGTCAGTTTTGCCATAATATCTCGGAGCATAGATGTGATAATAAATATCATTAAGAACAGGCGCTAAATAAGACAAAAAATAACTACCATTTAAGGGGTAATCCCCAGACCCTTCTCTTAATCCTTCATTTATAGATATGTAACAATCTAATTTGATATTTTTCTGCTTTAAAATAGCAATGGCATCTAAGGCAGCACAAGCCATTTTAATGATTATTTTATTTTCAATTTCTTCTTCAAAATTTTTATTATGAATTTTTATATGATAATCAATAAGTATAATTCGATCATATTGAAAGTGAGAAAAATCCATAGTTTCGATGCCACAACCAAAATAAGCTAGTGTTTTCATAAAAACTAAATTTAATTGTAATATGCAAGGTATCATTAAATTTAAAAAATTAAATTTGAAAAAGTTTAGATTTTAAAATTAATGGTGAAACGCTTCGTAATATTATTGTGCTTTTTTAGTTTTGTGATACCTATCAAAGCGGCAAAGAATCATACTGAACTACAAATAAATGAAAATTTATTAAAGAGTACTAAAAAAAAATCTTTCAAGAAGCACAATAAAACCATTGTTTTTTTATGGCGCGAAGAAAAATATAATAAAAAATATAAAACTACGTTTTCAGAAATTTGTATTAATCAATCTTATTGTAAAACGATAACAGACCCAGAAAGAGCAGTTATTGGTTATATAGCAACTTTTATCGGAAGTGATTGTAATTGGGATGATGAATGTAATGCAGATAGGAGTAATTTAAAGTGTAAACTGTTATCAGCTTTAATATTAGGTTATCAGTGTTCAGATACTCATTTAGGTTTTCTAAAAAAAAATGGTTTAAAGGGGATTACAAGGCTTCAAAAAGACTTGAAGATTGTTCAACTACGTCCTACACAGCAACTATTCAAAACACGTTTGAGAAAATGGAACCAACGCATACAAATAACGATTTCTATATCACTGTATACGCCACTGGTATAAATTCAAGAGAGAATAGATCTTGGTCCTGGAAAGAAATCAATCATTTTATCTTAATAAATAAAAATCAAGTAAAATTGCTGAGTAATAAAACAATATATTTAAAAAAAAGTAAGCTTTAAATACACCTTTTTGAGCCAACCAAAAATAAAAATCAAATAATAAATAGTTCAATGGAAGATATATCTAAATTAAATTTTGTTTGTGTAGTTAATAAAAATTGTCCAGCAAACTATAAAAAAACAGGAATAGTGTTTGATTACCACGATACGTTTGCAGTTCCCGACAAGAAAAATGAAACATGCTGTCGCTATTGTAATTCAGTCTTATTTGAAGAGGTGACTTACTTAAATATCATTAATAAGAAGAAAAGGAAGCACCAACAAAAAATAATACTAGTCATAAGTGCAATTTTAATAATAGTGACTTTTATTGTTATATATTTCCTGAAAAATATTTAACCCACGAATTACTTAAATCTTCTTTAAATAGAATAAATGGAACTTAAAATAATAGACAATTCAGGTGTAAGAATGAACTTTGAATTTGAGTATAGAAATGTTTTGCCAAAATTAGATTTTAATCAAACAATATCAGAAATAAAGAGTTCATTTAAAACCCAATTTCAAAAAGTAGAATCATTATTTCCAAAAGAGGAAGTTTTTTTTCATGTAAACCTTGAACTTGAATCAAGTCATGGAAATCATATTCTGGGTTTATTTGATGCGGAGCATAGTAGCACTAACATTTTTTATTTTAGAATCTATTATGAAACCATTAAACAATTAATAGATAAAAAAATCTATGCTAGTGATGAATTTTATGAATACGATGATACAATATTACACGAAATAATCCATGCTGCCGATTATCAATCGATTAGTAAAACAGATGGAGTTGAAGCCATTAATAATAAGATAAAAAAAAATGCAGTTTCAGATTCCTATTTTAATTTAAACAATCAGTCGACTCAAAATCCATTTAATTGGACAGTTGTTCATATAATCGAGCGATTTAGAAATGAGGGTATAGCAGTATTAGGAGAAAAATTACTTGGTGATAATCCGGAAAAAAGCATGATGACTGATATCGAAGAAATCACCAATCAATTTAAAAATGTTTTGGAATTCTGTATTGAGACCTCTGAATCAATAGATTTAATACATTCATTTTCTCAAAAAAACGAATTATATCAACTTCTTAATAAATCAAGTAGTCAAGCTTATGTATATGGACACATTATTTTGTTGTTAGTTTTGGCATTGCAAAACGAAGATGAAAAAGAAATAATACTTAATGCTTTAGATTATTTGTTAGGTGATGTTGATAAAAAACCTTCTCATGAAAATTGTTTAAAAATTCTAAAGTTGGCTATCAATACAGATGTATCAGATTACATAAATGGTCTACTATTAGAGCCATTCTACCACCACCCATCAAGCATTATTGACAAACAATTAATTTTAAATTTTTGCACTCACATTCAAGGAGAATCCAATAATGAAGCCATACAAATACTCAATGAAAATTCATTTACTACTGTTTATGAGAAGTTTTTGGAGTTGATGAAAATAACAGTAGGTTACCAAATGACTATTGAAGAGTTACAAGACTATTCAACTAAATTTAAAATCGAAAACAATTCAGACGACATCAAGAAATGTATTCAATCTCAAGTAGATTATCTAATGCCTTTAGCAGTGAATCAAAAAAACGAGATTGCGATATGGGCATTGACTTATCTGTTCGACGAAGAAGAACTGATTTATGATTCCATTCCTTTTTTTGGTTACCAAGACGATTGGCTAGTATTAAGTGCTGCAATTAGACTAATAAAATCCAATATCAATACTTAGTATGAATTTCTGCAAAATTAGTTATGGTAATGATAATGAAAATTATCAATTATTTTTTTATAAAAAAGAGGCAATAGATATTGATTTTTTTAAAAATCAAGTGAATAATGTATTACAATACCAACTCAAATCTCTAATAGGTAACGCTACTTTAAATTCGAAATCTCCTTTCTATTGGGTTGAGTCTTGTAAAGAAAAAGTGTGCAATATTGGATATGAACCAGTTAATCAGGAGTCTTATGTGATAGATTATTTAATCAGTGGAGATACTACTATTCAACTCAATCAAGAGTCGTTAAGGCATACATCCCTCAGAGGGGATAATTGCCATAAAACATTGTTCGAAGTATGTATTTATTCTCAATTAGATCCTGATACATTATATACTACCTATTTTTTTTCTGAGACTAAAGAAAAACAAGACTTTGAAAAGGTCTTAAATTGTTTTTTGAATCAAAATGTACTAATAGAAAGCCCTAAAATAGAAGCCTACATTGAAAAGTTAGAAACACAAATGCACCAAAATGGTTTTAAAACAGAAATGTTAACTACCTATCCAATTTATTGTGACCACAAGAATAAGTTGTCAAATAATTGGACTACTATTTTAGGAAATGAATTAGTCGAGAGAATTAATAATTACAATCTTCCACAGCGAAATATTGAGAACATTCCTAATAAAGACATAGAACTTCCTTTTTAATTAATACTATTTTGAACTATGCAAAAATTAAAATTAATTGAGCTTAATCCTGATTTGGAACTTTGTAAAATATTCTATAAAAATTGCATAGATGCTAACAAAGGAAGATATTCTGAAATATTGGGTTTTTTGGAAAGATTTAAAAAGAACATAGACAATCTAACAGAAAAGGAGACCGTTTTTATAAATAATAAACTATTTGATAAGGAGTTTAAATTTTATAATCTCCAAAATGAACAAGGAGATTTACTACTACCAATAGTTTACACTTCGGAACAGCCCCTTCAAAATGATAATCTAGTTTGTTTTTCGAAATTTGATGAAGACCAACAATATGATTTAATTGAGACTAATGGTCAGATATTATACAATAATGCAAGAGATATCTCGTTATTTGCTAATAACATTATTTTTATACAAGACCAGGATTTAAATCAAAAGCTGTATCAATATGATTTAGTATTATCAAAGTTATTACTTATTACAGTACTAGAAAAAAACAAATTATATAGTGAGTTTACCTTTTCAGAAAATAGATTGTATGTAGATAATGGATATTACAACGAAAATTTAGAACCTATACCCCCTTTTTGTTTTGATAATGGTAAAGATTTTAGTGAAGGTCTAGCTGCTGTATCTTTAAATGGGAAATGGGGTTATATCAACACTTATGGAGAAGTTGTAATTGATTTTCAATTTGGTTATGCTTCATCATTTAAAAATGGTCAAGCAGAAGTGTTAATTTTAGATTCAAAATTTCAACAACCTAAAGGAGTTTGGATAGAAAAAGAGTGCCATTCAACTTCCGAATCACTAAAATTGAATTTTCCCAAAAAACATTCCATACCACTATCATCGGTAAGAAAAAAAGTGCTCTCAGCATCTGAATTAATTCAACAATATTGCAATTTTAGTCTAGTAGTCAAAAATGATAACAGTTTAAAAGCCTATGGATGTTTAGCCTCAATCAATATTGAAGGAAAGGTAATCAATAAATTAGAATGTCATGGTCAAACAATTCTTAATGAAGATGTTATAAATGAAAATTGCAATATAAACGATTGGTTAGAAAAAATTACAAGAGATAGTAATATGATAAATTTTATCCCAGATGAATTATACGTCAATAAACAATTTATAAAACAGGCAATTCAAATAAATTTGTCAACATTTTATTATTTAAGTGAATTTTATTCAGATGATGAAGAAATATGTGATGTTGCTTTTAAAATCGACTCAAAGTTCAGTTATCCTTTGTTTTCAGAAAGGCTGAAAGAAAAATATAAAGACCTCTTTGAATGCGAAACAGATGAAATAGAATTAGACACAAGTAACATAGCATTAAAAGATCAAGAAGACGATTCTGACCTACCATTTTAAAATAGTATAATATGAAAAACCAACTACAAGCATTAGACGAAGTAATAAGTAATTTTACTGAAGATGAAAAACAAATAATGGATGCCAATCGTTTTCCATATATCTTCTCAAAGGCATGGATGTACTTAAAGAAGGGGCTAAATATTTATAGAAAACAAGACGCTTTTGGAGAGCCATCTTTAGATTACGATGAAGAAGATCTTCAAATCTTAGCTTACGGCTGCAATCAAATTTTAAGAGGTATTGGCATGACAGAACAAAAACCATTCACAAATTTAGATGTATTTGGTTTTTACAACTTATTTAGTCTATTTCATTTTAACTATGTAAGTAGAAAAACAAATCATAGTTTTATACTCGATGGCAAATCAGGAGCTTTAGATTGCATAACCTTTAGGCATTTTATTGATGATAGTACAATTGTGTATTATAATTTTTGTTAATATATAGAAAAATAACACTATTAATTATATTACCAACAAATTCCCTACAACTATTATAGGATTGATAATTTTAATTATGGTAAATATTTTAGAAAAACACAGGATGTTACGACTTGATTTAATCAACGAAATGAATATAGATGGTGACACAAATAAAATATTTTATCTCTACGAAAATAGCTCAAATTGGCCTAATGGTTTCATGTTTGCAGAATTTAAAAATCAATTTGTTTTTGTAAAAGATTGCAATCAAAAAACAATTCACTTCTACAACGATTTTTTCCAAAAAATAAAATTAATCTACAGTTTTTTAGAACTAAATACGGACGATTATCATGTTTTAAATGATATTACATCTTTTTTTAAAACCAATAAATCAATCGCAATAACGCCAACCGACACACCTTTCAACCCCTATAAATTTGCCGGTGATTGTAAGTTCCAAGTTATTTATAAACCTTTTAAAATAAGCATCATAGAAGCAAGTATAGAAAATATATATGCAGTTGAAGAGGAAAGAAAAAATAACTCATCCAATTAAACTGTTAAGAAAATAAATAGAACGTTCGTTTTCTTTATCAATTTCGTGCGCTAATGGATCGATTACTGATTTATAATACTGATTATAATATAATTACAAAACAAAAGACGTTTGTACTCCAGAACCGAAAAAGTTAACGTTGGAATGCAAAAATTATATGAAGAATTAAGTAAATAATAAACACAAAATGGAGTTACGACAAAAATACATAGACTTTATCCTAGACAACTTAATTCATGATACTATTAAAATCCAACTCCCAATACCTGGAGATAACGGAAAAAATTATTGTGTCATAGAGGGAACAATACTACACATGGATATAAACATTCAAATAGTAGCTAAATATACCCGAGCTGTAAAAATCAAACTCAATTTTGATGACTATGAAAAAGAACAAATCTTTTTTATTCCAATAGCAGAATCTCCGGAACTTATCGAAAGAAAACTCCATTACACACTTAAAAAATTAGTCTTAGATACTTTCGAAGAAAACGGCCGTCGTCAAGAAATAAAAAAGTGGTATGATGACGCAAAAAGAAATAAAATTCTAAAAAAAATAAATTCATAGCATTTAATGTAATTTGTAACTACCGCTTCGAAATGTAAATTATTTCACATCTAAATTGTTTTGGTATTATACTACTTTTTTAGAAAAACAAGGCTAGAGAGTTCACTCGTGCCAATGAACTTTAAATTACTTTAAGTTCATTTTTTTAGGTAAATTTTTGAATAAAATTTTCAAGAAAACTGATTGTTTGTTTTGAAAACAAGTCTATAGAGTTCACATACAAAGCCACTGTTTTCAGTGTTTTTTTTTGTTCCAGCCATTTTAGATCTTTCCTAATTTTTTATTGATTTTGGGTGTTTTTGAGCCAAAAGTTTGCACATAGTTTGCACAACAAATTTTTCAGGACGACCATAAGTCAATTTATCATGGTAAATGCATAAGTTCTTTTAGACGCTTGAAGAGCTAAATTCATTTTACGCTTCCCTAAATATTAGATAACCTACTTTTAACCATTGAATTTTGCCAATTAGAAGTGACTGAAAATTTAGAAAAAATGGATAAAATCTTTAAATATTTATACTTTATCTTATACCTTATTTTTGCCTCTTATTTATAGAATCAAATAACAGAAAAAAGAAAATTGCTACATCATTATACAAAATTTATATAGTAATTAGGCTATTATAAAAAAATAAAACATTTAATTTAATTTTGTAATCAATTGTAATGAGATTTCTTTACTATTTTAGCGCTTCATTTTTTTTAAACTAATTCAATTATGAAAAAAATTATTTTTATTTCATTTGGCCTTTTGTTAAACTCTTTCAATGGTTTTTCTCAAGTTTTTTCAAATTCAACAGCATCTGCTGCGGGTTCTTGGAATGGAACATTAACAAAAACAGTAACTGTTTCTGGTCTTTCTAATTTAAATGCTGGAATTTTTGAATTAGTTCAAGTTAATCTCCACATGGGTGATGATGCCAATACAAGAAATTATAATAACTATAGGATAACCTTAACCAAAGGAACAACAAGTATAGATTTGGTTGCTGTAGGAGGATTTCCTAACTCTACCGTTAAGCAGATTAATACCAAGTTTAGATACAATACTTATTTAAAAAGACTTTTTGAACACGGAGGAACTGCTGAGCCATTTGGTATTGGTTATTATCGTTCACAAGATGATTTAAATGCATTTAATGGCATTGACCCAAATGGGGTTTGGACTATAAACATAACTGAAACATCTACAGCTACAGGAGGTCGTTTTAACAAAGTAGATTTAATATTCAAATCACCATTTACAGTTCAAGATTACACTACACTAAATAGTTATGATAATTGCTCAACGCCATATTGTTTAGGTACTGCCGAAATTATTGTAGCTTCCAATAATGGATTTACAAATCAACCTGGAGATATGTTTAATTCCAATACTGCATCATGTAGTTGGAATGCAGCCCAAAACAATTCCGCTTGGTTCAAGTTTAGAGCCGTTCAGTCGACTGTAGGAATAACTATATCAGGAATCACTGGTAATTTACAAATTTTAGCTATTGATGCAGGTATTGATAATAATCCTTGTACACCAGCCGATAATATTTTGTTAACTGGAGGTTGCCCATCATTAAGTAGTAATGATACTTATTCTTCACCTCAATATTTAAACGGTTCTACTAAAAACAATCAACTCAATTTAAGTGGTTTAACAATTGGAAAATTTTATCATTTTATCGTTGACGGATCAGGTGCGTCAGTCTCTCCATTTTATATAGAAACCACAGGAACATCTTTCGATTGTTCTAATTGTTCCCTTAATGCTACATTAGGAAGTAATAGCCCAGTTTGTGCTAATGGAACATTAAATCTAACTTGTAATGATGGTACATCTTGGTCTTGGACTGGTCCAAACGGTTTTACGAGTAGTATTCAAAATCCAACTTTAAATAATGTAACTTCTTTGGCTTCTGGAACCTATACTGTTGCCATTACAGACAATAATGGTTGTACAGATACTAAGTCAATTGATGTAGTAGTAAATTCTTTTGTATCTCCTACTTTTAATACCCCAAGCCCAGTTTGTATTGGCTCAACGCTAAACCCGCTTCCAACAACTTCAAACAATGGAATTCAAGGAGAATGGAGTCCTGCCTTGAATAACTCCACAACAACAATTTATACATTCACTCCTAATCTAGATCAATGTGCTTCGACTACTACGCTAACCATAACAGTAAATAATTGTGATTTTGGTCCTTATGCTACTGCAGTTTGGATGGATGATTGTACTGATCTTGGCGATGGAAAATTTTATAATACGACAGGAGGTGGAGCTGATTTAGTTAATCAAGAACCTGGTAATACTTTTATAAAAGATTTTGGTGTTCACATAGAAAACTCTTCTAGTTTGATTTTTAGAGGAGGTGAGGTGAAAACCTATAAAAACGGCGGAACTAATGTTTGTGGTACTAAAATGTACTATAGATATTATTTAACTTCTGCAGCAGCTGGTGCATTTATACCAAGAAATTTAGCTTTTTTCAGTGATTGTAATACTGGTATAAGTGAATTTACAAATGGGGGAGGGCCTTGTGCCACCGGACAACAAAAATGGCAATGTGTCTCGCAAACTGGATGTGATACTCCTGTAAATTTAACTACAGTTCCTGCTGGCGATTATACATTGGAAGTTTACTATGATGTAACTGGCGATTTTAATTCTACAACTCAATGTGATGATACTATCATTTTAAACAACGGTGGAACAAACTACAAAGCTAATTTTAGTATCATAGCTTTACCAACATTAAGCAATACTAATCCAACAACTTGTAATGGTGTAGATGGAAGTATTACTATATCTGGACTTAAAGCAAATGAAGTTTATTCTATCACCTACAATTTTAATACATCATCTGTTGGTCCAAATAATTTTACCTCAAATAATAATGGGGAAATTCTAATTTCAAATTTAGGTATAGGTACTTATTCTAATTTTAGTTTTGTTATCAATAGTTGTACTACCATTTTACCTTCGAGTGTAACATTACAAAATCCAGTTATAACTCCGGTTTTTAGTACACCAAATCCTTTTTGCTTTGGAGCTAGTTTACCAGTCTCGTTAATTCCAACTACTTCAAATAATGGTATTATCGGAAGTTGGTTGCCTGCTCTAAGCAATACTGCGACTACAAACTACACTTTTACACCAGATTCGGGACAATGTGCTACTACTACCAATTTAACAGTGGTTATTAATCCGGAAATTACCGGAACAACAAATGCAAATCCAAATACGGTTTGTAATGCAAGTTCATCAGGCTGTACACCAACCGGAACAAAGGTGGTAATTAATGAAGTGATGCATTTCCCATTAACTGCTCAAGGATTAGTTGCTACTGGGACGGAATATAT
This sequence comes from Flavobacteriaceae bacterium, assembly GCA_947456955.1. Taxonomy (GTDB): domain Bacteria; phylum Bacteroidota; class Bacteroidia; order Flavobacteriales; family Flavobacteriaceae; genus Flavobacterium. The sequence continues at coordinate 39,138 of CANGTQ010000016.1, forward strand.
AGAACTTTATAACCCAACCTGTTCTCCAATAGACTTATCATGTTACACTATTGCTACAGCAGCAAGACCAAATTCCAATCCCGGTAGTACCCTTTCTAGAGGGGGTACGGTATTAATTCCTTCCGGAACTATCTTGGCACCAAAATCACATTATGTTATTGGTACTTCTACTTCATCATCAAATCTTGCAAATATCGATTACAACACTACTTTGACTTCTAATTACTGTTCTATCAATCAATTTGTATTGGCTAATGGAGATGGATGGGTATCTTTAAATGATGCAAACGGAACTCCTGTAGATGCTATCTATTGGACAGTTGGTGCTAATGAAAGTTCAAAAATAACAACCGATGACGACTTAGACGATGCTCCATGTATTCCAACATCATTAGGTGCTTGTAATACAAGTAGTTTGACATTATTGTCAGCAAAAGCCATCCATCAATTAAATCCTTCCTTAATTAATTATGTTGGACAAACTACACTTCAAGGGTTAAGTTCAACAGGAAATACATTTAGCAGAATACCTGATGGTGGCGCTTGGCAAAGAGATATTATTGGAAGCATTAATTTGACAAATTGTAATAATGGTATTTGTGATACTCCTGCAACTTCAACTTGTAACGGAAGTGCAACAGTAACAATTACACAAGGTTCTGGGAATTATAGTTATTTATGGAATGACCTACAAGCGCAAACCACAGCAACAGCCAACAATTTATGTGCTGGAAATTACTGTGTTACCGTAACCGATTTGGATACCAATTGTATACAGCAATTCTGTGTTACAGTGAGCGATAATATTCCAAATGTAACACCAACATTTTCTTTTGGAACTACTTTGAGTATTTGTTCAGGGGTAACAGTACCAGTATTGCCAACTTCTTCAAGTAATTCCATTACAGGTTCATGGTCGCCTGCTATAGTTGATAATGCAAATAATGGAACATATACTTTTACACCAGATGCAGGACAATGTGCTAATACTACCACATTTACCGTTACAATTACTCCACAAACAACACCAACATTCGCTTTTGGAACCAGTTTGACAGCCTGTCAAGGAGATGTTTCTATACAAGTGCTTTTGCCTTCTTTATCGAATAATTCTATTTCTGGTACTTGGAGTCCATCTACAATAGATTATTCAATACTTGGGCAAACGATTTATACTTTTACACCTGATGCAGGACAATGTGCTAACACTACAACATTTACTGTTACTATAACTCCTCAAACAACACCAACGTTTAGTTTTGGAACTACATTGAGTATTTGTTCTGGTGGAATTGTACCAACATTGCCAACTACTTCTAATAATACTATCACAGGAACATGGTCGCCTGCTATTGTTGATAATGTCAATAATGGAACATATACTTTTACTCCAAATTCATCGAGTTCGTCCTCTCCTAATTTAATTGTAAATGGTGATTTTTCTCAAGGAAATTCGAACTTTAGTTCTGATTATCAATTCATCACAAATGCTGGGCAAAGTGGAGTTCAGAGAGCGTATGGAATTGTATCTGCTGCCAATTCTTGGTTTCAATTTTTTCCGTCTTGTATAAGTAATGCTCCTTCTGGAGGAAATATGATGGTAGTTGACGGTTCTACATCAAACGCAGGGAATGATAAAGTTTGGGGACAAACAGTAACTGTACTCCCAAATAAAACATATACTTTTAGTTATTGGTTGCAAACTATTGCTACTCCAAATCAAGCATCAATTGAAGTTAAAATAAATGGGACTTCAATTGGAACTGCACTAGCGCCAAATACCAATTGTCAAACAACACAATATACTTACCAATGGAATTCAGGCTCAAATACGGCAGCTCAAATTGAAATTTTTGATAGAGTTTTTATTGCTAATGGGAATGATTTTTCGTTAGATGATATTTCATTAGTTGAAAATAGTCCACAATGTGCAACATCTACAACTCTTACCGTTACAATAACACCACAAACTACACCAACCTTTAGTTTTGGGACTTCTTCAAGTATTTGCTCCGGTGGCATTGTGCCTTCATTGCCAACAACTTCAAGCAATTCCATTACAGGAACATGGTCGCCTGCTATTGTTGATAATGCCAATAATGGAACATATACTTTCACACCCAATACAGGACAATGTGCTAACACTACCACGTTTACTGTTACTATAACTCCACAAATTACACCAACGTTCACTTTTGGAACTACTTTGAATATTTGTGAAGGGGATCCAGTACCAACGTTACCAAACACATCAAGTAATTCTGTAACAGGAACTTGGTCGCCAGCTGTTGTTGATAATGCCAATGACGGAACCTATACCTTTACACCAAATATTGGGCAATGCGCTACTACAAGCTCATTTACTGTAATTGTAACTCAAAAGCTAACTCCTACTTTTGGATTTGGAACTAGTCAGACAGCCTGTCAAGGTGTTTCTGCGCAAGTATTATTACCTACTACTTCAGACAACTCAATTACAGGATCTTGGAATCCATCTACAATTGATTATTCAATAATAGGTCAAACTGTATATACTTTCACGCCTAATTCTGGACAATGCGCATTTAATACCACTTTAACAGTAACTGTAAACACAATTCCACAATTTACAATTTCTGGGGGTTGTGATGGTGAGAAATATGTATTACAAATTGTTGCAGAAAACCAAAACATTGATTTAGTTGAATGGTATTTTAATGATACGATGATTGGTCAAGGAAACTCTATTGTTATAACCGGTGAAGGTACTTACACTGCTGTAGTAACTAACGCCGATACTTGTGATAATAGTGCTCAATTTGTTGTTAGCAATGATTATTGTTCAATACAAAAAGGTATTTCTGTTAATAATGATGGTTTTAATGATGTTTTTGAATTGACAAATTTAGATGTGAACTATTTGCAAATTTTTAATCGATATGGCATGGAGGTATATTCAAAAAGAAATTACACAAACGAATGGGGTGGTAATTCAAATGATGGAGACGAACTTCCTGACGGAACCTATTATTATGTAATTGAACAACGTTCGGGTACTGTTAAAACAGGATGGATTTACATCAATAGAGCACAATAACTTACCATATAATTTGCATTCAAAATAAAACAAAACAAAATGAAGAAAGTATATTTCATTGCGATATTGGCTTTAGCGATTACTGAGTTAAGAGCACAGCAAGATCCGCATTACACACAATATATGTACAATATGAGTGTGATGAATCCAGCGTATGCGGGTTCAAAAGAGAGTATGTCAGCAGGTTTCCTTTACAGAAAACAATGGGTAGAAATTGAAGATGCTCCTACAACCGGAACATTTTTTATCCACAGCCCTGTTGGAAGAAATGTAGGGTTGGGACTTTCTGTAATCTCAGATAAAATTGGACCTGTAGAAGAGAATAATTTTTACGCCGATTTCTC
>CANGTQ010000017.1 GCA_947456955.1 Flavobacteriaceae bacterium
ACATCGTGTTCTTCATCCTCCTTGCAAGATGTATGGTATAGTTTTGTAGCTACCGATCCAACAATGAGTGTATCCATTACTAATGGAGTAATCGTAAACTTAGGTATGGAAATCATTACAGGTTCCTGTTCGGGAACAAGTTTTGTTTGTGATGATAGCTCGAGTAGTACGTCAAATGAATTCTATCAAAGCAATACATTTACAGTTGGTCAAACGTATTATGTTAGAGTGTATCACAATGAATCGGTATTACTAACAACCTCTTTTAACATCTGTGTTCAAAATCCAACACTTTCCATTGAAGATAACATCTTAAATCAAATAAAAATTTATCCTAACCCAGTTGATGATGTTTTTGAAATAGAAACAAATTTAAATATTGATAAGGTAACTTTGTTTAATGTCAATGGACAAATTGTATTGATTGAAAAACAGAAAAGAATTTCAATACCATCTCTACCAAATGGTATTTATTTTGTAAAGATAGAAGATGAAAATGGTGGAGTAATGGTTAAAAAACTAGTAAAAAACTAGTAAAAAGGTTTGAGATTAAATTCAGCCCTTTTTGTCTTCGGCTTGAGTAATTTTTATCTGCATTATTGTTCCAATGCTCAAAGCTTGGGTTTTTATTTGTTCTGCTTTTTCACCCTTGAAGTTCTCATCAGTGGCAGCATAAAAGTGATGAAGCCAAATTTTAAATAGTTCCGGCGATAGGTATTCTTTTGTATTTACATCCAAATGAATTTGCGTTAAATTTTTAGTATAACCTCCGGTTCCGAGTATGGCTTGCGACCAAAACGTAACCAAAATAGGGAGGTGCTCTTCGATTTTAATTTTTACAACATCAGTAAAAATATAACTAATGGAATCATCCGAAAGTAATTTTTTGTAAAACTCATCTACCAGTAAATACAAGTCCTCTTGGTTTTGAATATCGTTCATCTTTTTGGTCTTAATGTCATAAAGTCAAAAGTCGAATGTCAAGTGTTTTTAGACTTTATGACATTCGACTTTAAGACGTTACGACTTTTAATTTTACATATATGCTTCAATCGGGGCACATGAACAAACTAGATTTCTGTCGCCATAAGCATCATCTACGCGACGTACACTTGGCCAGAATTTATTATCATGAATATAATCCAACGGATAAGCTGCTTGCTCACGAGTGTATGGGTAAACCCAAGTATCAGATGTTAGCATGGCTAATGTATGGGGAGCATTTTTCAATACGTTATTAGTGTCATCAGCATTTGCTCTTTCAATTTCTTTACGGATGGAAATCATCGCGTCACAAAAACGATCTAATTCGGCTAAATCTTCTGACTCTGTTGGTTCTATCATCAAGGTTCCTGCTACAGGGAAAGAAACCGTTGGTGCATGGAAACCATAATCCATTAAACGTTTTGCTATATCAGTTACCTCAATGCCTTTTTGTTTAAATGATCGGCAATCCAAAATCATTTCGTGTGCTGCTCGACCCATTTCTCCGGAATACAATACCGGATAATGTTCTTCTAAACGAGCTTTCATATAATTGGCATTCAAAATTGCATGTTCAGTTGAGCTTTTCAATCCTTCAGCTCCGAGCATTTTGATATAACCGTAAGAAATTAAACAAACCAAAGCCGAGCCATATGGCGCAGCAGAAATAGCTGTTATTGCTTGGTCTCCGCCAACATTTATTATAGGATTCGTAGGTAAGAAAGGAACTAATTTTTCATTGACACAAATTGGTCCAACACCTGGTCCGCCACCACCATGAGGAATCGAGAAAGTTTTGTGTAAGTTCAAGTGACAAACATCAGCTCCAATGGTTGCCGGATTAGTTAGTCCAACTTGTGCATTCATATTGGCGCCATCCATATAAACCAAACCTCCGTTGTCATGAATGATTTTTGTGATTTCGCAAATAGCGCTTTCAAAAACACCGTGAGTTGATGGATAGGTTACCATTAATGCTGAGAGATTGGCTGCGTTCTCAATAGCTCTTGCTCTCAAATCTTCCACATCAATGTTTCCGTTTTCCATGGTTTTGGTTACTATGATGTGCATTCCTGCCATAGCTGCCGATGCTGGATTGGTTCCGTGTGCCGATGATGGAATTAGACATACATTTCTGTGGTTGTCGCCACGTGATAAATGATAAGCACGAATGGCCATAAGTCCAGCATATTCGCCTTGTGCACCTGAGTTTGGTTGCAAAGTAGTACCAGCAAAACCGGTTACTACATTTAGCTGTTGCTCTAATTTTTTAAGCATCGTGGTATAACCTTCTGCTTGCTCGATTGGAGCAAAAGGATGAATACTGTTCCAATTTGCCATCGATAAGGGTAACATTTCAGCAGCCGCATTCAATTTCATTGTGCATGAACCTAGTGCAATCATAGAGTGATTTAACGATAAATCTTTGCGTTCTAATTTTTTGATATAACGCATCAACTGAGATTCAGAATGATGGTTGTTGAATACATCATGCACAAGGAAAGCAGATTTTCTTTCCAAGTTAGAAACGAAATTATCAGAAGTAGATAAGTTAGAAACAGTGAATTTTTCTTTTCCAGACGCTTCTGCAAAAATCGCAATGATTTGGTTGATATCTGAAATCGAAGTCGTCTCATTTAGCGATATTGAAATCGTCTCAGTATCCACATAATAGAAATTCACTTCATTTTTCTCAGCAATCGCTTTTACTTTTTGAGCATCCGCTTTTACAGATATCGTATCGAAGAAAGCAGTATTAGTTTGGTAAACCCCTAATTTATTCAAGGCATCTGCCAAAGTAACGGCTGATGAATGTACTTTATTGGCAATATATCTTAATCCTTTTGGTCCGTGATAAACAGCATACATTCCTGCCATAACAGCCAATAAAACCTGAGCCGTACAAATATTGGAAGTTGCTTTTTCACGTTTGATATGTTGTTCACGGGTTCCCAAAGCCATTCGTAAAGCACGGTTGCCGTTAGCATCTATTGATACTCCGATGATTCTTCCTGGCATGGATCGTTTGTATTCTTCTTTAGTAGCGAAGTAGGCTGCGTGAGGACCACCGTAACCCATTGGGATACCAAAACGTTGAGTAGTTCCTACCGCTACAGCAGCACCCATTTCTCCTGGAGAAGTTAGTTTTACTAAGGATAAAATATCAGCAGCAACGGCCACTTTAATTTCTTGTTCTTTTGCTTTAGCGATAAATGCACTGTAATCATTTACTTGTCCAAATTTACCTGGATATTGTAAAATAGCACCGAAAAACTCGGTTGAGAAATCAAAAGTTTCGTGATTTCCTATTACCAATTCTACACCAATTGGATTAGAACGGGTTTGTAAAACCGATAAAGTTTGTGGTAATATTTCTTCTGAAACGAAGAATTTATTAGTGTTATTTTTCTTTTGGTCACGAGTTCGAACGTCAAACAATAACGCCATAGCTTCAGCTGCTGCTGTACTTTCGTCTAATAAGGAGGCGTTGGCGATTTCCATTCCGGTTAGCTCGATAACAGTCGTTTGGAAGTTCAAAATTGCTTCCAATCTTCCTTGTGCAATTTCGGCCTGATATGGTGTGTAAGCCGTGTACCAACCTGGGTTTTCAAAAATATTTCTTTGAATAACTGCCGGAACAATCGTAGGGTGATAACCCAAACCAATATACGATTTGAATATTTTATTTTTTTTACCAAGTTCATGTATGTGTTGTGAATACTCATATTCCGTCATAGCAGGTTCTAATTGCAGATCGTTTTTTAAACGAATGTTTTCTGGAATGGTTTCATAAATAAGTTGGTCAAAAGTTTCAACTCCGATAGTCTTGAACATGTGGTTTAGGTCGCTCTCACGTGGACCTATGTGGCGTAATGCAAATGCGTCTGTTCTCATTAAATGTAAGTTCTTAATTGTAAAGGCCTGCGGTTCTTTAATGGCAACAAAAGTAATTATTAATGTTCTAATTTTGTGCTAAACAAAGCCTAATGTTATGAGAATTTTTCAACCAAAAAGGCTTCTTATTAACAGTTTGATTACTTTTGAAAATGCATTTTCTAAAGCAACTTTTCGATTTCTATATTAAATCTTCAATTCATGTTGGAGTTGCAGTTTTTAGTTTGGTTTATGTAACTGCTTTTTCTGATGGCTTATATAAACATATGGAATACCCAAGCTGTGTTTTTTTCGGAACGGTTATGGGCTATAATTTTTTAAAATATTATAATGTTTTCTGGACTGGAAATTTTAATTCTAAAAAATATTTCTGGATTTTGACAGTTAGTATTTTGGCTGCAATTGGGTTTATTTTTTTCTTTTTATGGTTAAAAAGAGGTGTTCAAATTAATTTGCTAATTTCTGGAGTAGCTGTTTTGGTTTATCCTTTTTTACGAAAATACGGTTGGTTGAAATTATTTTTAGTAAGTATTGTGGTTACTTATGTTACAGTTTATATTCCTTTTCAAAATGTCAAATTGTTACCTTTTGATTTTTATGTGAGTTTGATGCAACGTTTTTTTATTCTCACTAGCTTGCTCATTCCATTTGAAATTATGGATAGTAAAACTGATTTGGAAACAATGAATACTTTGCCACAATTGCTTGGCATCAATTCTTCTAAAATCTTTGGTATTATATTGTTAATACCGTTTATGGTTTTAGAATTTTTAAAGCCTAATCCCAGTTATGTAGTTTTACTTATATCCATTATCACAGCCATTTTTATTAAGTTTACTTCTCTAAAAAGAAATCAATATTACACTTCCTTTTGGGTAGAAAGCATTCCAATTTTGTGGTTGATTTTGTTGATGGTTTTCCAATAAAAAACCGAAGTGGCAACTTCGGTTTCTAATATTCTAACAATCTATGTAGTCTAACCATCTAAATCAATCCTGCTCTTTTCAACAAAGCTTCCGGCTTCGGTTCTTGTCCGCGGAAACGTTTGTATAATTCCATAGGCAATTCCGTTCCTCCTTTCGACAATACATTTTCTTTAAATTTGGTAGCGACTTCTTTATTGAAAATTCCTTTTTCCTGAAAATACGCAAACGCATCGGCATCCAAAACTTCGGCCCATTTGTAGCTATAATAGCCCGAAGAATAACCGCCCTGAAAAATATGCGAAAATGAAACGCTCATGCAATTTTCTGCGACATCAGGATATAAAGAGGTTCCGTCAAAAGCTTCTTTTTCAAACGCTTTAACATCTGTAATGTTGTTTGGATCATTGCTGTGAAATGCCATATCCAGTAGCCCAAAACTCAATTGGCGCATAGTAGCCATTCCTTCTAAAAAACTAGCACTTTCCTTAATTTTATTTACATAATCTTGTGGAATAACTTCACCCGTTTCATAATGTTTAGCAAACAAAGACAAAGCTTCTGGTTCGTAACACCAGTTTTCCATTACCTGACTTGGCAACTCAACAAAATCCCAATATACCGATGTTCCCGATAAACTCGGATAGGTCGTATTAGCCAACATCCCATGCAAAGCGTGTCCGAATTCATGGAACAAAGTCGTTACTTCATTAAAAGTTAGGAGCGAAGGTTTCGTTTGCTTCGCCTGTTCGCTATCGCTCGAGTCAATTGGCGGCGTAAAGTTACACACAATAGAAACATGTGGTCTTTCATTAATGCCGTCTTTAATGTATTGCGGTTTAAACGAAGTCATCCATGCGCCGTTTCGTTTTCCTTTTCTTGGGAAAAAGTCAGTGTAGAAAATAGCAACCAGTTTTCCTTCGAAGTCTAGCACTTCAAAAGTTTGAACATTTTCATGGTATTTATCTATATCAAAAACTTCTTTAAAGGTGATGCCGAAAAGTTTTTCAGCAATGGCGAATGATCCATTCAACACATTTTCCAATTTGAAATACGGTTTCAAAATCTCGTCATCTAAACTGAATAGTTTTTGTTTCAATTTTTCCGAATAGTAAGCACCATCCCATTTTTCTAGTTGTTCAATTCCATCTAGCTCTTTTGCGAAAGCGGTTAATTCGGCAAATTCTTTTTGGGCGGCAGGTTTCGCTTTGGTTAACAAATCATTCAAAAACGATTTTACTTTTTCGGGAGTTTGTGCCATTCGTTCTTCGAGAACAAAATGCGAATGTGATTTGTATCCCAATAATTTAGCTCTATCGTTGCGCAAGGACACAATATTTTTTACATTTTCCTGATTGTCGTAATCATTTCCCTGAAATGCTTTTCTGCCTGCTGCTATAGCCATTTCTTTTCGCAATTCGCGATTTTCAACATAGGTTACAAAAGGCAAATAGCTTGGAAAATCTAAGGTAAACATCCAACCTTCAAGGTCATCTGATTTAGCTAACGATCGGGCCATTTCTTTTGCTCCCTCCGGTAACCCTTTAATTGCATCTTCGTTGGAAATGTGTAATTTGTAGCTGTTAGTTTCGGCTAAAACATTTTCTCCAAAGGTCAATTTTAGTTTGGCTAAAACGGTATCTATTTCTCTTAAAAGGATTTTTTTATCCACCGAAAGCAAGGCGCCATTTCTGGAAAAACTTTTGAATTTTTTATCTAATAAAGTAGCTTGTTCAGGCGATAAATTGAAACTATCTTTTTGTTCGTAAACTGCTTTTACGCGTTTGAATAAATCTTCATTCAAAGCAATATCATTACTGAATTCTGTCAACAATGGAGAAACATTCTGAGCAATTTTTTGCATTTCGTCACAGGTTTCAGCCGAGTTCAGGTTGAAAAATATAGAGGATAATCTATCGAGTGCTTCACCTGAAAACTCCAATGCCTCGATTGTGTTTTCAAAAGTTGGTGCTTCTGGATTGTTCGTTATCGCATCGACTTCGGCTCTTGCTTTGGCAATATTTTCTTCGAATGCCGGTTGGAAATCTTCTAATTTAATTTGACTAAAAGGCGCCGTATTGTGTTTGGTAGTAAATTTTTGGGTTAAGATTTTCATGGTTATTTTTAACATTAAGAAGTTAAGGAAAATTAAGGTTTCCATTAAGCTAAATGAGACTTAATGTCATTCTTAATTCCTTAATGGTTTTATTTATTTCTTCATCTCATCCGATGATTTATTCACCGCGTCTTTTAGAGATTCTTTATAAACAATGATTTTATCCAGTACAATTTTGTTATGGCTTCCTATTATTTGAGCCGCTAGGATTCCGGCGTTTTTTGCACCGTTCAACGCCACTGTTGCCACAGGAACGCCACCGGGCATTTGCAAAATAGACAAAACCGAATCCCAGCCATCAATAGAATTGCTTGATTTTACAGGAACGCCAATCACAGGTAATGGCGACATGGAAGCCACCATTCCGGGTAAATGTGCGGCACCACCAGCACCTGCAATAATAACCGAAATGCCTCGATTGTGTGCGTTTTTACTAAAATCATATAATTTCTCGGGTGTTCGGTGTGCCGAAACAATATCGACTTCAGTCTCGATGTCAAAACTTTTTAGGATGTTTATGGCTTCTTGCATGATTGGTAAGTCGCTTTGGCTTCCCATGATGATGGCTACTTTCATATTAATTGATAATTAACAATTGATAATTAATAATTATTTCGCAATGACGCGAATGGTATTCTTTACTTCTTCGGCTATTCGTCTGGCTTCGTTCATGTCTTCATTGACTATCGTTACGTGTCCCATTTTGCGGAATGGTCTTGTTTCTCGTTTGCCATAAATATGGGGCGTTACACCATCAATTGCCATAATTTTTTCAATGTTTTCATAGATAACGTTTCCACTATACCCTTCGGCACCGACCAAATTTACCATAATTCCGGCAACTTTACTGTCGGTATTTCCCAAAGGTAAATTCAAAATGGCACGCAAATGATTTTCAAATTGCGAAGTATAACTGGCTTCTATGCTGTAATGTCCTGAGTTGTGTGGTCTTGGCGCAACTTCGTTGACTAAAATTTCATCGTCATGCGTTTGAAACATTTCAACCGCCAATAATCCAACATGGTTAAAATTTTCAGAAACTTTCAATGCTACCTCAGTCGCTTTTTGAGCTACTTTTTCATCAATTCGTGCTGGACAAATTACATATTCCACCTGGTTTGCTTCAGGATGGAATTCCATTTCTACGACAGGATAGGTTTTTACTTCGCCTGATGCGGAACGGGCAACAATTACCGACAATTCGTTTTTAAATGGTACCAGTTCTTCTATCAAACATTCTACATCTGGTAATAATTCCAAATCGTGAGCTTGTTTTAGAATTTTCACACCATTGCCGTCATAACCAAACCGGGCGCTTTTCCAAACGCAAGGCAGTTGGATTTTAGATTGTTGATTAACGATTTTAGATTTTAGATTTTGAATATTTTCGAATCGCTGATGAGGGGAAGTTGGAATATTATTTGCAACATAAAAATCTTTTTGATTTCCTTTGTTTTGTATCAATCGCAAAGTCTTAGGTGATGGAAAAACTTTCAGTCCATCGGCTTCTAGTTTATCTAGAGCATCAAGATTAACGTTTTCAATCTCGATGGTTAAAAGGTCTACTTTTTTACCAAAATCATAAACGGTATCAAAATCCATTAAATCCCCAGTAAAAAAATGATTGGCTCCAAATTGAGATGGTGCTTCCTTGCTTGGATCTAAAACATAAGTTTGAATATCGAATTTCCGAGTTTCAGCCAATAGCATTTTTCCTAATTGTCCGCCACCGAGTATTCCAAGTTTAAATTCGGATGAGAAGTAGTTCATTGCAGTTGTGTTTGGGCAAAGATACTATTCAATTGATAATGGACAATTGATAATTGATAATTTTAGTTATTGATTTTTCTTAAAATATCTTTTACAGCAAACAGATTTGAAATTCAGAATTCATTTTTAGAAAAGGTTATCTTCTAATAATCACTTTTTTACTGACGTTACCATTAATGGTATTTATTTTAAAACTATACAATCCAATAGATAAGCTTTGGACATTAACAGTGAAAGTATTGCTTGTTAACGGATTTCTATAAACACCAATTAGTTTGCCATCAATGGTATAAATGGAAATATCATTGATAGTTGAAGTTGAATTTATACTAACTGTTTCTGAACTAGGGTTTGGATAAACGATAACTTCGTTACTGTGGTTAAATGAATTAGTACTTAATAAAACATCATTATAACAGGACGGAGGAACGCTGTTTTGAGTGTTAATTAAACTGGTAATTTTATTTCCGGCAAATCCGATATTGTTAGTATGATCATAAAAAGTTAAATCTAAAGTTGGATTGCTGACACCAAACCAATCTTGGAGAATTGTACTAAATACTCTTCTGTAATCGTGTTGTACCGTTTGTATCTGAAAATTATTTCCAGCAATGGCTTCGCTCAAATTAATATTTGTACCAGATATTCCGGCATTTAATGAACTTCCAAAAACAAACATTGGTGCAATCTCGCCATGATCGGTTCCAAGGTTACCATTCTCACCAGCTTTTCTGCCAAATTCTGAAAAAGTTACTGCAAGCACATCATCTCCAATATTTTGATTATTTAAATCGGTTATGAAATTGGTAACAGCTTCAGAAACTTGGGCTAATAAATCGGCATGGCTTCCAGTATGTGTTGTTGTATTTGATGCTACTTGTAAATTGTGAGTATCAAAACCGCTAATTTTTACTAAATACACTTTGGTTTCTAAACCACCAGAAATAAATTTTGCAACTGTTTTTAATTGATTAGATAAACTTGTACTTGGATAGGTTATAGAATTTGAACCGGCATTAAATGCAGCCGAAATAGTTTGTGCATAGGTATTGGTTGAAGTGTCATTATTTAAAATATATTGAATTAAATCGCCGTATTCAGAATTTGGTATTGTTGTGGGAGCAATTCCGCCCAATCCGTTTACTATCGAATAAAAACCTGAGGGATCTTGACCGTTAATATTCAATGACATTCCGTGTTCTATTTCGCCGTGAAATCCTAATGAGTTTTCGCTGCTTCCTAATTGAATTCCAAGAGGGAAATTGGCAGTTAAAAAATTGGCAAAATAATTTTCTAAAAAACGACCAACCCAACCACTTTCCAAAACGTTATTTGCCGGAGTTCCATCGCCACCTGTCAGCCACAAATCGGTTGATTTGAAATGTGATTTATCTTGTATTGGGTAACCAACACCTTGAATTAAACGCATTAAACCGTTGTCATATAAATTTTTAAAGCCCGTCAAAGCGGGATGAAGTCCAACTTGGTTTTCAATCGGAAGAGTAGAGTCTAAATTAATTATTCCGTTACTTCCTCCTACGTTATTTAATTTTATGTTTGGTCGCAAAGCGGCATAAGTGTCGTATTGATTAATAGGCACAACAGTATTCAAGCCGTCATTAGCACCAGAAAGTTGAACTAACACAATTTTTTTAGCATTTACATTAGGACACGTTTTCAATCCGGCTGAATTGAACAATGCAAAAACTTCAGTCGGTAAAAGACTTAATGCACTTGCTGTTGAAGTTAATTTTATAAAGTTTCTTCTTTTCATTAGGCTTGTTTTTAAAAAACTTGTGACTCAGGAGCACTTAATATTTTGGTTAGCAATAATTTCAGACGTGGCTCTACAACAGCATTATTATTTGATGTGATAAAAGTTTCCCAGGCAGTTGTCCAGTAATAGTCTGCTAACCCCTGAAGTAAAAAAGAATTCATAAGATAATTTATCCTGTCAACATCAGGTTCTTGTCCAAATAGCGCATTACATAATTCAGTTGTTAAAACAAATGGATCGGAAGCATTCGAAATTAACCCGCCATTTTTTATTACATCTGAAATATAAATTTTACCGGCTATATTATTATTTCCACTAATTCTGTTAAAGCCATCTAATAATGATTCTCCCAGCCGATATCTTGCAATTAGAGTAGAAGATGAAATCCAATTTTTATCATAAGACGGGTCTTGATAATAAGCAAGATGACCAGCTACATTATCGGGACCAAATAAAGGCATGTTGCTTCCTAAAAAAAAGGTGTCATGAACAAAATTTCTATAAAAAGTATTGTAAAAGAATGTTGCATTTATTGTCGGATCTGGAATCGTTGCTTGTAAATAGGTACAGATTTCAGATACTTGTTGTAATGGAGATTTAATTATTGCTCCGATAGTTTCATCAATAGCACTGGAATCATCCATATCATAAAAATGTTGACTTTCCAATAATCTTCTTAAAACCGGAAGTATCTCGTAGCCGTTAGCATATAAATCTTGAGCAAGAGGTGTAATGATATCTGTTTCTACTTCGGAAGTGATGGTTCCTTTAACGAAGTAAATGTACATTTTTCGGCAAATATTTTTAGCGGTTGCTAGTTTGCTGAAAATCATCTCTACAAAGGTGTCAAGTTCTATATCCATAGCCACCGAGTTGGTAGCTGGCGGTATTGAAGTATTCGAAAAAGCAGCTGAAAAAACCTTTGTTTGGGTATTGTGTAGACTGAATAAATTTCCTCCTTTTGGAATTCCGGTGGTTGAATCGATAATTGAACGATCGCCTACACGTCGGAAGCCAGTCAAAACTTTTGCTCCTTCAACGATGTCATTTTCGGTATAATTGGTATAATTTCCAGGTGCTATTTGTTCGCCTTTTCCAATCGTAAATAACTCAAAAAATTCACGAGCATAATTTTCGTTGGGTGCACTCGCAGCATTTTCATTATTGTTCAAATACAACAACATCGAATTGTTGAGTGTCATTTTCTTTGCTAAAGTTTTGTAATTTCCATAGGAGTAGAAAAAAAGCAACCGTACATAATCATAAAAATCAGTTGAAGTACCTGAAGAATTTCCTTTTTCAATGGTAAACCTTGTTGAAAGAAAATGCGTTAGCTTATACTTTAAAGTTGCATCGTTTATAGCATTATACCACCACCAACCGCTAACATATATTACTTTTCGTTGTTGTCCAGTAAATGTAGAGGATAAAGCATTGGACTCTGTCCAATAGCCATCGGCCCCACCATTTGTTACAGGATCATATGGCAAAGCAAGAGTTAACGGGTTGTTTGTAGTCAATAAATCTAAGGCTTGTTGTGGCGTTAATGCAGAAAATTGACTGATTAATGTTCTGGTATATTTAAAAGTAGCTCGCCTCAATAAATGTTTAGCATTTTTGTCTCCTAAAACAGCTGTATTTTGATTTAGCGATGCCATATATAAATAGTTGTTTTTTGAAAGTTTATTTCCTTTAAAATAGAATATAACAAATGTAATTATCTTTTTATAAAAAAGTCAAAATACTTGGTACTAAATAGTTATTACTTCGTAAATTTGCCACTTTATTTTTAAAATCAAATTCACATGATTCACCTTCACGACAAAACATTCGAGCCATTTATTTCTTCAGAAGAAATTGATTTTGCAATCAAAAATATGGCTAAACAAATGGATGATGATTTTTTTGATGAAGTGCCAGTATTTATTGGTGTTTTGAATGGATCATTTATGGTTTTGTCTGATTTGATGAAACAGTATCGAGGAATGTGCGAAGTAAGTTTTGTAAAAATGGCTTCATACGAAGGAACATCATCTACAAACGATGTAAAACAATTGATTGGTTTAAATCAAGATTTGGAAGGAAGAACTGTCGTAGTAGTAGAAGATATTGTAGATACCGGTAATACAGTAGAAGAATTAAAAGCGATTTTCAAACAAAAAAATGTTAAACATTTAAAGATTGCTACACTGTTTTTCAAACCGGAAGCCTATAAAAAAGACATTAAAATTGATTATGTTGGCATTAGAATTCCGAATAAATTCATCGTTGGTTACGGTTTAGATTATGATGGATTAGGAAGAAATTTGGCGGACGTATATCAATTAGCACAATAAAAGAGTTGTAAGTTCTAAGTTTTGGGTTGTAAGTTAAAATTAATATAAATCCAATCCGAATAGAAAATACAACATAATAACATACAACAAATAACTTTTTACTAAAATGATTAACATCGTTCTTTTTGGAAAACCAGGTGCAGGAAAAGGCACACAAGCTGAATTTTTAAAAGAAAAATACAATCTGACACATCTTTCAACTGGAGATATTTTCAGATACAATATTAAAAATGACACCGATTTAGGAAAACTTGCCAAGACTTTTATGGACAAAGGCGATTTGGTTCCGGATGAGGTTACAATACAAATGTTGCAAAGCGAAGTCGATAAAAATCCAAAATCTGCCGGGTTTTTATTTGATGGTTTCCCAAGAACTTTAGCACAAGCAGCAGCTTTGGATGCTTTTTTGGAATCAAAAAAACAAAACATTACAGCAACAGTTGCTTTAGAAGCCGATGACAATATTTTAGTACAACGTTTGTTAGAAAGAGGAAAAACTTCAGGAAGACCAGACGATCAAGACGAAGAAAAAATCAGAAATCGTTACGATGAATACAACCAAAAAACGGCACCGTTGATGGATTATTACAAAGCACAAGGCAAATTTCATTCAGTTGATGGAATTGGTTCAATCGAAGAAGTAACAGAAAGACTTACTAAGGTTTTCGACAAACTATAAAAAAGTTTATAGTTTTTGGTTTGTAGTTTATAGTTGAATAACCTTAAACCATAAACCATAAACCCAAAACCCAAGAAATGGAAATACTCATTATACTTTTTTTAATCTTGCTTAACGGCGTTTTCTCTATGTCAGAAATTGCGTTGATTTCGGCACGTAAAAACCGTTTGGAAACTGCAGCTAAAAAAGGAAATACCAATGCTAAAGTAGCTCTGGACTTAGCCAATTCACCAAATAAATTTCTTTCAACAGTTCAAATCGGAATTACCTTAATCGGAATTTTAACCGGTATCTATTCCGGCGATAAAATAACGAACGATGTGCAAGGTTTTGTGGCGTCTTTTACACTTTTGAAACCATATTCAGAAAGTATTGGCGTTGGAATAGTTGTGATAATCTTAACTTTTTTCTCTTTAGTTTTAGGCGAATTACTTCCCAAAAGAATTGGACTAAATTATCCTGAAACTATTGCCAAAGGAGTTGCTGTTCCGATGAAAATGGTTTCTATTATCACAATGCCATTCATTTGGCTGTTAACCATTTCAACCGATGGAATCTTGAAAGTCCTGAAAATAAAACCAACGGCCGACGGAAAAGTAACGGAGGAAGAAATCAAAGCTATCATAAAGGAAAGTGCTGAAAGTGGCGAAGTTCAGGAAATTGAACAAGATATTGTGGAACGTGTTTTTCACATTGGCGACAGAAAAATCAATTCGTTGATGACACACAGAAAATCCATTATTTATCTTTCACTTGAAGATACGATCGAAGAAATAAAAGCTAAAGTCTTAAACGAATTACACTCCGTTTATCCTATTTGTAATGAAAATTTAGACGATGTTGAAGGAATAGTATTATTGAAAGATTTGTTTGCTGGATTTGAAAAAGGGCCTTTTGATTTAAAATCGATAACTAAAGATCCTGTTTATTTAATAGAACATACTTCCGCTTACAAAGCATTAGAAAATTTCAAAAAATCAAAAGTACATTATGCTTTAGTGACTGACGAATATGGAATTTTTCAAGGTATAATTACATTGAATGATATTTTAGAAGCTCTAGTTGGAGACGCATCCGATTTTGATGAAGATGAATACCAATTGATATCACGAGAAGACGGAACTTGGTTTGTTGACGGATTATATTCGTTACACGATTTCCTAACTTATTTTGATATGGATGAGTTGACCAACGATTATGAAGTGACAACCGTTAGCGGTTTAATTATGACCGAAATGGGTAAAATTCCAAAAGCAGGTGAAAAATTAATTTGGAACAAATTAGAATTGGAAATTATCGATATGGACGGGGTAAAGATTGATAAAGTAATTGTGAAAGCGATAAAGGAATAGTTATCGGTTATCGGTTTTCAGTTTTAAAACAGCTAAGTTATTGAAAACAGAAAACAGACAACGGAAAAACAGAAAACAGGAATTATGACAGAGGGAAATTTTGTAGATTATGTTAAAATATATGTTTCTTCCGGAAAAGGAGGAAAGGGTTCATCCCATCTACACAGAGAAAAATTTATTGAAAAAGGTGGCCCGGATGGAGGAGATGGTGGTCGTGGTGGTCACGTTATTTTAAAAGGGAACAAAAGTCTTTGGACGTTGTTTCACCTCAAGTTTGCTCGTCATGTCAAAGCGGGTCACGGAGGCGATGGCGGAAGTTCGAGAAGTACAGGTCATGATGGCGAAGATATTACGATTGAAGTACCCCTGGGAACTGTAGTTCGCGACAAAGAAACTGACGAAATCTTGTTTGAAATTACCGAAAATGGCGAAGAACGAATATTGGCCAAAGGTGGAAAAGGTGGATTAGGAAACTGGAATTTTAGAAGTTCTACGAATCAAACACCGCGTTACGCTCAACCCGGAATGCCTCCGGAAGAGTTGGATGTAGTTTTGGAGTTGAAAGTTTTGGCAGATGTTGGATTAGTAGGTTTTCCAAATGCCGGGAAATCAACTTTGCTTTCTGTGTTAACATCGGCCAAGCCAAAAATTGCCGATTATCCTTTTACAACGTTGAAACCCAATTTGGGAATTGTTGCCTATCGCGAATTCAAGTCTTTTATCATGGCCGACATTCCAGGAATTATTGAGGGAGCGGCTGAGGGAAAAGGATTAGGACATTATTTCTTACGACATATTGAAAGAAACTCAACCCTTTTATTTTTGGTTCCTGCCGATACCGATGATATCAAAAAAGAATATGAAATTCTGTTAGACGAATTACGTCGCTATAATCCGGAAATGTTAGACAAAGATAAATTACTTGTCATTTCTAAATGTGATATGCTTGATGAGGAATTAAAAGCCGAACTAAAAGCTCAGTTAAAAAAGGAAATCAAGGGAGTTCCTTTTATGTTTATTTCATCTGTGGCACAGCAAGGATTGACAGAACTAAAAGACAAACTTTGGGAAATGCTTAATGTCGATTCCGAAATGCCCGAAAATAGTCATGGAATATAAAATCGGAATGACATTATAAAGAAGTTATTGTAAAAGGGTAGCTTTTTTATTTCTAAAAAGAAAGTTAAAATTTATGAAATTGATGTAGTTTTATATTTGTTACATAGTCAACTATTTCAAAAAAAACTATATTCGCAGCGCTATTAATTTTTTTGTTTTTGTAACAAATACAAATTAAAAAAGATTACTAGCAATTAACCTAATAACCTATAATAATTAATATGAAAAAAATTGTTTTATCTCTGATTGTCGGGATATTATTGATGCCAATGAGCATAAAAGCCGACGAAGGAATGTGGTTCCTAATGTTTATCGAAAGATTAAACCACCGCGATATGCAAAAAATGGGATTACAACTAACATCTGAAGAAATTTACAGTATCAACAATCACAGTTTGAAAGATGCTATTGTTCAATTCAATGGGGGGTGTACAGCCGAAATCATTTCTAAAGATGGTTTGGTTTTAACTAACCATCACTGTGGCTATGATGCGATTGCAGAACTTTCTACAGCTCAGAAAAACTTATTGAAAGATGGTTTTTGGGCAGAAAACAGAAAAGCAGAAATTAAACCTTCTAGCTTATTTGTTCGTTTCTTCGTTCGTATGGACGATGTTTCAAAGAGAATATTATCAAAAGTAAATCCTTCTATGTCGGAAGCCGATAGAGAAAAAGCAATTAATGCTGAAATCGCTGCTATCGAGAAAGAAAATAATGAAGGCGGAAAGTATACGGTTTCTGTAAGATCTTTTTTCCAAGGAAATGAATATTATTATTTTGTATATCAAGATTACAAAGACGTTCGTTTAGTAGGTACTCCACCTGAGAGTATTGGAAAATTTGGAGGTGATACAGACAACTGGGAATGGCCTCGTCATACCGGTGATTTCTCAATGTTTAGAGTATATGCTGATGCAGCAGGAAATCCAGCAGAATATTCAGAAAATAATGTTCCGTTACAACCAAAACATTTTTTGCCAGTTAATGTAGGCGGGGTAAAAGAAAATGATTTTGCCATGATTTTGGGTTATCCAGGTAGAACTAATAGATGGATGCCAGCCGCCGGTATAGAGCAAAATGTAAAATTTGCTTACCCAGCTTGGGTAGAAGGTGCCAAAACTGGAATGGATGGCATGAAAAAATATATGGATCAAAGCGATGCTTTGAACTTAGTATATGCTTCTAAATATGCTTCAACTGCAAACTATTGGAAAAACCGTCAAGGTATGATTGATGCCTTATCTAAATTTGGCACATCAAAAACAAAAGCAGCACAGGAAGCTAAATTTAATGCGTGGGCAAACAAACCGGCCAACAAAGCGAAGTACGGAAATGTTGTGGCAACTATCAATAAATATTACGGAATGACAAACGAAAAGTCAAGACATGATAATTATTTGCAACAATTATTCAGAACCACTTCATTTGGAACTGTTGGCAGAACATTAGGTCGTCAGTTAGAAATTTATGCAAAAGCCGATGCTACAAAGCGATTACAAATGGCTCAAGGAATTGAAGAAATGGCCGCAGAGTTTTTTAAAGAAGTTCATATTCCGGCAGAAAAAGATATTTTATCGGCACAATTAAAATTGTATGCTACAAAATCAACTGGATATGCTATTGCACCAGCTGTGAAAAAAATTGCTGATGAAAACAATAATGATTTCACAAAATATGTTAATGCAGCTTTTGATTTAAGTGTTTTCACATCTATGGATAGAATCAAAGCATTCTTAGCTATTCCAAGTCAAGGTCTTTTAGATAACGACCCATTATATTCGCTATCTAATAATATGTTGACTCATTTCAATTCTAAATCAGACGAAATTGCAAAAGCACAAAATGATTTTAGTGCTTCCTACCGATTATTAGTAGAAGGTCTAAGAGAATCTAAAATAGGAACTATTAAATATCCAGATGCCAATTCAACATTGCGTTTAACTTATGGAAAAGTTCGTTCATTACCTGCTGACAAACGTAATGACGCAAAAATCAATAACTATACAACACTTGATGGTCAAATTAAAAAGTATAAAAAGGGAGACCAAGAATTTGATTTACCAATAAAAGTTTTGGAAATGAATAAGAATAAAGACTATGGAAGATTTGCCGATAAAGATGGTTCACTTCATGTAAATTTCTTAACAGATAATGATATCACAGGAGGAAACTCAGGTTCGCCAGTTCTTAATGGAAAAGGAGAATTGATTGGTTTGGCATTTGATGGTAATATTGAAGCTATGGCAGGAGATGTTATTTTTGATGCTAAACTACAGAGAACAATTAATGTTGATATTAGATATGTACTTTGGATAATTGAGAAATTTTCGGGAGCAAAACATATTGTAGATGAAATGACATTGGTCAAGTAAATCAATTTTCTATTTCTGAAAAATCTAAAGTAATAAATAATAATCCGTCTAGTTTTTTCTAGACGGATTTTTTCTAATAAATGTATTATAAAAACACTATTAATAAACTACATTTGTTATCTTACTGAGTCAATTCCCTAGAAAATGAAAAAGCTATTTCTTATCATTTTTTTATTGCCAACTTTCGCTTTCTCACAAACAAGTTTTGAGAAAGCAGATAAGCTATTTAGCCAAGAAAAATATGCTGCAGCAAAACCCATTTACGAAAGTATTTTAAATGATAACCCAACAAATTTAAAAGTTATTGAAAGCCTGGGTGATATAGAGATTCATCTGAAAAATTGGGATAAAGCTATTTTCCATTATCAAACATTAAAAAAACTAAAACCGTCGGAAGCTAATTACTATTATAAATATGGAGGTGCTTTGGGCTTAAAATCACAAGCAGGTGGGAAATGGGTAGCCATTAGATTGATTGGCGATATGAAAGCATCTTTTGAAAAAGCCATTTCTTTAAATCCAAAACATATAGAAGCCCGATGGGCAATGATAGAATATTATCTTCAAGTGCCAGGACTTTTTGGAGGAAGTGAGAAAAAAGCACAACGTTATGTCAATGAATTGATGACTTTGTCTCCGGTTGATGGCTATTTGGCAAAAGGTAGAATTGATGAATATTTTGAACGCTACAAAAGTGCAGAAAGAAATTATATAAAGGCAATAGAAGTTGGAGGTTCAAAAACAACTTATGAACGTTTGGCTTCACTATATAAAGTCAAACTTATGCAACCCGAGAAAGCCATTAAAGTTTTAGAAGAATATAAAGACAGAAATAAATCATAATGAGAACCCATTTTATAGCCATTGGCGGCGCAGCCATGCACAACCTTGCATTGGCATTACACAACAAAGGATATCAAGTTACCGGAAGCGATGATGCCATATTTGAACCTTCTAAATCACGATTAGAAAAGAAAGGATTATTGCCAGTTGAATTTGGTTGGTTTCCCGAAAAAATAACAGCTGATATCGAAGCCATAATTCTCGGAATGCATGCTAAAGCAGATAATCCGGAATTGTTGAAGGCACAGGAATTAGGTTTGAAAATCTATTCGTATCCAGAGTTTTTATACGAACAATCTAAAAATAAAACCCGTGTTGTGATTGGTGGTTCTCACGGAAAGACAACCATCACATCAATGATTTTGCACGTGATGCATTATCATAATATTGAAGTTGACTATATGGTTGGTGCTCAGCTGGAAGGATTTGATACTATGGTACATTTAACACATGAAAATGATTTTATTGTTTTGGAAGGCGACGAATATTTGTCATCTCCAATAGACAGAAGACCCAAGTTTCATTTGTACCAACCTAATATTGCATTACTTTCGGGCATTGCCTGGGATCATATCAATGTGTTTCCAACGTTTGAGAATTATTTGGAGCAATTTGAAATCTTTGTTAACCAAATTACCAAAGGCGGCATTTTAGTCTATAATGAAGAAGATGACACCGTAAAAAAAGTAGCCGAAGAAACGACCAATATCATAAGAAGATTGCCTTATAAAACACCAAGTTATTCTGTTGAAGACGGAACCACGTTATTAGATACACCTGAAGGCCCTATGCCGATTGAAGTTTTTGGAGCACACAATCTCAATAATCTGGCTGGCGCCAAATGGATTTGCCAAAATATGGGTGTAGACGAGGCTGATTTCTACGAAGCAATTGCCAGTTTCAAAGGCGCATCCAAGCGATTAGAGAAAATAGCCGAAAGCAAAGGAAAAGTAGCCTATAAAGATTTTGCACATTCGCCAAGTAAAGTTTCTGCAACGACCAAAGCCGTAAAAGCACAATATCCAAACCGAAAATTAGTAGCTTGTTTGGAGTTGCATACCTATAGCAGTTTGAATGCTGAATTCCTAAAAGAATACGAGGGAGCTCTAGATGCTGCGGATGTTGCTGTGGTTTTCTATTCGCCCGATGCCGTTAAAATTAAACAGTTGGAGGAAGTAAGTTATGACCAAATTGCACAATCTTTCCAACGTGATGATTTGATTATTTATACTAATCCGGCAGAATTTAAAGACTTCCTTTTTAATTACGATTTGAATAATTCGGCTCTATTATTAATGAGTTCTGGGAATTATGGCGGATTAAATTTTGATGAGTTAAAAAGATTGATTAATTAATAAAAATTCTTACATTTATCATTATTTCTTTAATGATGAGTGAACAAAAATTTTCTATAAAAAATTGGGCTGAAGACGATAAGCCTCGCGAAAAGCTAATGCTGAAAGGAAAAGCAGCTTTGAGCGATGCCGAGTTAGTAGCTATTCTAATTGGTTCAGGTAGTAGAAATGAGTGTGCAGTTAGTTTAAGCAAACGAATATTAGCAAGCGTTGATAACAACCTGAATGCTCTAGGAAAATTATCCTTAAAACAATTAATGGAATTCAAAGGAATAGGTGAGGCGAAAGCTGTTTCCATTGCTGCGGCTTTAGAACTAGGAAGAAGGCGCAGATCAGAAGAAGTTATAGAACTTCAGAAGATAACTTCAAGTAAAGCCGTATTCGAAATCATGCAACCCATTATTGGCGAATTACCTCATGAGGAATTTTGGGTGTTATATCTCAATAATTCCAATAAAGTAATTCATAAATCACAATTGTCAAAAGGTGGAATAACAGGAACTGTTGTTGATATTAGATTAATTTTTAAAACTGCTTTGGAAAATAGAGCTATTTCCATAATTTTGACACACAATCATCCCTCAGGAAAATTGCAAGCCAGTGATGCCGATAAGGATATTACCAAAAAACTAAAAGTAGCCGGCGAACAATTAGACATTAAAGTGCTTGACCATATTATTATTACTGAAAATGGTTATTTGAGTTTTCAAGATGAGGGCATTTTTTAAAATGAAAAACATAACAGACATTTTCTTCGATTTAGATCATACACTTTGGGATTTTGATAAAAATTCTATTTTGGCATTTGAAAAAATATTTACAGAACATCATCCAACTATTGATACCAATACCTTTATTGAAATATACGCTCCCATAAATCAAGCCTGCTGGAAATTATATCAGGTTGATAAAATGACGCATGAAGAGTTGCGTTATGAGCGACTAAGACAATCTTTTGATGCGTTGGGCTATAAGATTTCAGATGATGAGATAGATAGGATTGCTATTGATTATATTGCTTTTTTACCAGATAACAATCAATTGTTTGATGGTACTATAGAAGTTTTAGAATATTTAACTTCAAAGTATAATTTGCATATTATTACTAATGGTTTTGCTGAAGTACAGCAACGAAAAATGTATCATTCAGGATTGGAGAAGTATTTTCAAACTATTACTAATTCCGAAATGGCAGGGGTGAAAAAACCACACAGTACTATTTTTGAATTTGCGTTATCTCTGGCTAATGTAAAAAAAGAAAATGCAATTATGATAGGTGATTGTATTGATGCTGATGTGCGTGGTGCTATGGCTTTTGGAATGCAAGCTATTTTATTTGATGAAAAAGAAATGCATTCTCCAGAAGAAGAAATAATGGTGATTAAACATTTATTAGAATTAAAAAATATATTGTAAAATGAAATCGAAGATTCTATTGTTGTTTATTTTAACCTCGAGCTATGCTTTTTCGCAAAGCGTTAACGATTATCAATATGTGATTGTACCTGTTAAGTATGATTTTTTATCTAAAGAGGACCAATATGGCCTGAACACATTAACCAAATTATTACTGCAGAAATATGGTTTTAAAGCGTATTTAAGCAATGAAGAAATCCCGTTAAATACATACAATCAAAAATGCAATTTTTTATATGCTGATTTTATACAAGACAAGAGTATGTTTGTTACTAAAGTAAAACTAGCTTTGAAAGATTGCAAAGGGAAAGTTGTTTTCGAAACGCAATTTGGTTCAAGTCGTGAGAAAGAATTTGCAGTAGCTTATAATCAGGCATTTCGTGAATCAGGAAAATCATTTGATAAGTTAAATTATAAGTATAACGGCAAAAATAATTCTTCAATTTCTCAAGAACCATCCAAAACAATTGTTTCTGAAATAAATTCTGAAACTTTTTATTTTGCCCAACCTACAGCTAATGGTTTTCAAGTTGTTGACAATGAGCCTAAAGTCATAATGAAATTATATACTACTACTCAAAAGAATGTATTTATTGGTTTAAAAGGAAACACAAATGGAGTTGTAATTTCGAAAAACGGAAAATGGTTTTTTGAATATTATGATGGTGATATGCTTATTTCGGAATCAATAAATCTTCGGTTTTAATTTTAAGAACAAACACTTTTTCACCATTAAGAAATTAAGTTTTTCCATTAAGTTTAGTTAAGTCTTAATGAAATTCTTAATTTTCTCAACTTCTTAATGTTAATTTTATCACCGCAAACTAATACCCATATTTGTCCTTCCAACGGTTCTTTAAAAAATTGCGTAATTCGTTTTCACGGGCATTGTTTCCTGGTTTATAGAAAGCCGTATTTTTTATTTCATCTGGTAAGTATTCTTGTTCAGAAAAGTTGTTTTCATAGCTGTGTGAGTATTGGTATTCCTCTCCATAACCCAATTCCTTCATCAACTTAGTAGGCGCATTTCGCAAATGAATCGGCACTGATAAATCACCCGTTTGCTTCACCACTTGTTGTGCCTCACCGATAGCCATATAACTCGCATTGCTTTTTGCAGAAGTGGCTAAATAAACAGCACATTGACTCAGAATGATTCTACTTTCGGGATAACCAATAGTTGAAACTGCCTGAAACGTATTATTCGCCATGATAAATGCAGTAGGATTAGCATTGCCGATATCTTCACTGGATAGAATTAACATTCGTCGGGCAATAAACTTTACGTCTTCACCTCCTTCAATCATTCGGGCTAACCAATACACAGCGCCATTTGGATCGCTTCCACGGATTGATTTTATAAACGCCGAAACAATATCGTAATGCTGTTCGCCAGTTTTATCATAAAGCACTGTATTTTGTTGTACCAATTCCAATACTTTATTATTGGTTATTGTAATTGGTCCTTCAGGGCTTGCGTTTACGACCAGTTCAAAAATATTTAATAGCTTTCGTCCATCGCCACCGGAAAGTCGGAGCAGCGCTTCTGTTTCTTTTAGTTTTATTTTTTTGGAAGCCATAAACGTATCTTCCATGATTGCTCGTTGTAATAAAGCCAATAAATCATCCTTTGAAAACGGATTTAAAACATACACCTGACAACGTGACAAAAGCGCCGGAATAACTTCAAAACTTGGATTTTCAGTAGTGGCACCAATTAACGTAATCCAACCTTTTTCTACCGCAGCCAAAAGCGAATCCTGTTGCGATTTACTAAACCGATGAATCTCGTCAATAAACAAAATCGGATTTTTTGCTGTGAACAAACCACCGCTAAGTTTGGCTTTTTCAATTACCTCGCGAATAGCTGCCACACCGCTATTTATTGCGCTTATTTCATAAAACGGACGATTACTTTGCCTGGCAATAATCTGTGCTAACGTTGTTTTTCCTGTACCTGGCGAACCCCAAAAAATCATAGACGGAATTATGCCACGAGCAATTTGTTGGGTCAATGAACCATTTACTCCAACAAGGTGAAGCTGACTGATATAATCTTCTAAACGTTGTGGTCTGATGCGTTCTGCAAGTGGTGCTTCCATTTTTTAATTTGAAAATGTGGGAATTTGAAAATTTGAAAAATGAATAAAGGATTTTAAATGGTTGAAGCACAAATTTAATCATAATAGATTATAATTTTCAAATTATCTCATCTTCAAATTTTCAAATTGATATGACAAATTAGCATTACTTTTATTTTGGTTGTATTTTTGACTAGATCAAAAAGTATTTTTAGTTTTTCCAATGAACGATTATCATCATTTTAAGTTTACACCATCGGTTTGGCTAGTGCCGGCAATTATTCTTATAATAATGTGGTTCATTTTCTTTTTTGAAAATAGTTTCAATGTTGATTTGACTTCACACGGAATTTTACCAAGAACTGTTACAGGTTTACAAGGCGTAATTTTTAGTCCGTTTCTTCATGGAAGTTTGAATCATATAGCCAACAATTCCATTCCCTTATTTATTCTGACAACGGCATTAATTTTTTTCTATAGGGATATATCACTAAAGATATTGTTCTATGGCATTTTACTTTCCGGATTGATAACCTGGGTAATTGGCAGAGAATCGTTTCATGTAGGTGCTAGTAGTTTGATATATGTGTTGGTTTCTTTTATTTTTTTTAAAGGAATGATGACGCAATATTATAGATTGATGGCTTTGTCAATGGCGGTTGTACTATTTTATGGTGGAATGATATGGTATGTTTTTCCGGATATTGACAAAACGATTTCCTGGGAAGGTCATTTAGCAGGTTTGATTACCGGATTTTTCTTCGCAGCTTATTATAAAACTCCCGATTATAAAAAAGCGATACAATACAATTGGGAAAAGCCCGATTTTAACCCGGAAGAAGATCCTTTTATGAAGCATTTTGATGAAAACGGAAATTTTGTCAATACACCAAATGAGGAAGAGAAGGTTGAACAAGATAGCTCAACAGCAACAATCAATTATTTATATGATTTTAAAGAGAATAAAAATTTAAACCATTAACAAATTAAGGTGTATTATGTCTTAATTTAACTTAATTTCTTAATGTTAAAAAAATGGAAATATTTTATTGTCTTTGTCTCACGGTTTCATAAAGAAAAGCTCCACATGCTACTGATACATTAAGCGAACCGATAGTTCCGAACATAGGTAATTTAGCTTTTTCATCTACTATCTTTAATACCGATGGGTTTATTCCTCTATCTTCACTTCCCATAATAATGGCCACAGGTTCGTTTAGAGAAATATCGTAAATATTTTGCTCTGTTTTTTCAGTGGCAGCAACGGTTTTTATGCCGCTTCCTTGAAGATGGAAAATAGCGTCTTTGATATGTTCTACTTTACAAATAGGAACATTGAATACGGCACCAGCAGAAGTCTTCACAGTATCTCCATTAACGGGTGCAGACCCAGCTTTTTGAACAATAATTCCGTCAACACCAGTGCATTCAGCAGTTCTAATGATAGCACCAAAATTTCGGGCATCACTTATTTGATCAAGAATTAAGAATAGTGGAGTTTTTCCGGATTCAAGTACTTTTTCAATTAGAGTTTCCAAATCATGAAAGGCGATAGGAGAGATGGTAGCCACTGCGCCCTGATGATTATTTGAAGTTAACCGGTTTAGTTTTTCAACGGGAACATAAGAGAAATTGATGCTTTTTTGTTTCATCACTTTCATCAATTCTTTCATTAATTCGCCTTGGGTGTCCGATTGAATAAATACTTTATCGATAGCGGCACCCGATTGAATACCTTCTATAATTGCTCTAATGCCGAAGATTTGATGTTCTTTTTCCATATTGCAAAAGTAAATTAAAACAGTGCTTTTAAAAATTTATTTATTAAGATAATTTCTATTTGTATTTAATACTCAAAAAAACTGGATAAATATGGAACCTATTCCATATTTATCCAGTTTGTTAAATTGTATTTTTTAGTATGCTTTTTATATTGTGTTTTAAAATACATAAACCACTAGTTTAACCAGTGGTTTATGATTTTTTTATAATTTGATTTACATATTCACAGGAGTTTTTATATAAATAGATGGTATTGGCTTTGGAGTATTCGGGTTTGAGTTTATTTCAACTTGAGGATATAATAATCTCTGAGGTGTATTACTAAAACCTGTTTTTAATTGAATTTCTGCTTTATTGTTTGATCTTCCAAAATCAGTATAAGCTTCATAGCTGCCAATAAAATAAATATATCTTTCTTGATAAATCTCTCTTAAAAGAGCATCTATAGCAGCAATATTATCGCTGTTTTCCATTCCTCCAGGATTAAAATCTGCATCTATGTAGGGTTCATAATTAAAAGTTTCAGTGTCATAACCAGAATTTGTAATTCCTATAGAATAGCCTGTGTCTAATAACGCTCGATAATTGTTATATGAAGTTATACCTTCTGATATGGATGATCTTGCATCAACTTCCGCAATAATTAATAACATTTCTCCATAAGTAACCATTGGCATTGGCGAATCGCTACCAAATTTACCATTTGTACAACAATAATCACTTCCATAAATATTTAAGGTATATGGGTCAAAATACTCACCATTGTTTAAATAATTAAACATAAATCTCGCAGATTCATCTGTTTTTGCATTTCCTCTATACAGGGCTTGAGATGGATCTAGTAACCTTGCGGCATAACTATCACCAGACATATAATCATCTCTATCATAAACTAAAAAAGAATAAAAAGGATTAAAATTTTGATAACTAGCGTTGCCAAAAATGGCTTTAAAGTCATCATCTATATTATCTATGCCAAGTACTGCATTTGTTTTAGCTAGTGAATAATTTTTAACATGTAGAAAAAATCTAGCTTTTAAAGAATAGGCCAATTTTATCCATCTTTCAGAATCTCCACCATAATAAATATCTTTATCACTAGGTATTCCACTTCCTACTGTAGAACTTAAATTTGTAATGGCATCATCTAATAAAATTTGTAAATTGGCATAAATAGATGCTTGGCTGTCATATGTAGGAGTTAAATTATTGCCTGAAACATCTAACTTTGAATATGGTACATCACCCCATAATGAAGTAACCGTTCCCATACAATGCGCTTCGATAACTTGAGCAGCACCTTTTAAATTTGGATTCAATTCAATAGACGCTTTGTTTTGAGTCAATTTAGCTTGTGTAATACAATTCACATATGCATTATTCCAGCTGTCATCAAATTCACTTGCTGTTGCATTGTTCCAATTATTTAGTGCGACATACTGTCTATTTTCGCCGTTCGCTTGATTTAACCAAAGCATTACATCTCTAACAGCTGAACTATTTTGAAAAAATTGGTTGGCTAATAGAGCACCTTGAAAAAGGTTCTTAGAATCGACATTAGTTAATAAATCTGGATCTACATTTTCATCCTCTACCATGCTAGTACAACCACTAAAAGCAAAAAGTACTAGGCTTAGAAAAAAAGTTTTGATTAATAAATTTTTCATATTTTTAAAATTTTAAATTTACACTTAGTATAAATGATTTAGTATTTGGACTATTAAAGTACTGTAAACCTCTACCATTAGATCCACCTGTTAGATTCGATTCTGGATCTTGACCTAATGTTTTGTCTTCTGTCCATAGCCATAAGTTTCTTCCAGTTCCTCTAAATGTAATACTCTCTATTCCAAGTTTTGATTTGGTTAAAGGAATATAATAAGATAATGATAATTCTCTCCATTTTACCCATGTGGCAGATTTCACAAATTGTTCTGCAACTGGACCAAAACCGCCACCTAATCCTTGATACCAACTTTGATCAAGAAGTACTGGTCCTCCACCAAAATCTACTATATTACCTCTGACTGTGCCAGCTGGTATTGTATTCCCTGCATAATTAACTAAAGGAGTAGTTAGTGTTGCTTCATTTGCAGTTTCCCATGTTCTACCAAAGTTGTTTAATGCGCCATTAGTTCCATCCCATAGATCGCCACCAATTGACGAATCAAATAAAGTGCTAATTGTAAAGTTTTTATATTCAAATGAAGTGCCAATTGCTCCCCTCCAATCTGCATTCGGATCACCAATTACACCTTCAGCATTTGCAACTGTAGGAAAACCATTTGAATCTAGTATTAATGAACCATCTGTATCTCTATCAAATTTCCCTCCCCATAAAACACCTAGAGGTTGATTTAAAACTGCTCTTGATGATGAACCTGTAAATCCGTTTAAAAATAATGATTCTGTACCTTCTAATTTAGTTACTTCATTTCTGTTTGTACTCCAGTTTCCAAAAACATTCCATTTCAATTTAGAGTCTTTAGGTAATATTCTTGCATTGAATTCTAATTCGAATCCATTGTTCTGAATTGTAGCAAAATTCCCGTATACGCCACTAAATGTTGAACTACCATTCAATGGAACATCAACAAGTAAATCTTTTGTTTTATTTGTGTAGAAAGTTGCATTTATTTGAAGTGCGCTAAAAAATTCTAAGTCAGTACCAATTTCAAATTCTGTTTTTATTTCAGGCTTTAAATTTGGATTACCTCTTGTGCCTGATTGTTGAAACGATCCATTATATACACCAGAGTCATAAGCTCCACCCCAACCTTCAACTCCAGTTGCTGAATTAAAATAAGTAGTTCCGGCATACGGTCTAGGTATTGATGCAATTTGCCCGAAAGTTAATCGTAACTTACCATCAGTTAAAATTTTGTTTTCTTTAATGTTATTGATGAATTTATAGCCAAATTCTACAGAAGGATAGAAATACACTTTTAGGTTAGGATCATATGCAGAACTAGTTTCAAATCTGCCACCCAAAGTCAAGAATAAATAACTTTTATAGTCAAATGCAGTTGAAAAATAAGCTCCGTTTAGTTTAGAATATGTTCTATCTAAGAAAGTAGTTTTATCAACAATTAATGCGTTATCATAGGAAAATGTATTAGTGTCAACTAAAAAGTTTTTATAAGTACCGCCTCTTGCATCATATTTTCTTTCAGAAAAGTTAATACCCGCTAAATAATTTAAATTAGTATTTTCATTAATTTTTATATCTCCTAATGCCATTATATCAGCATTATATTGATTAAAATCTATTACACTTTCGGAAGCATTTCCATTTCCTCCGTTTTCAGCAGAATTCATTGGGAACATAGATATTTTTTTATCGGAATAGCCATCTATACCAAATCTTCCTAACAACGACAGCCATTGA
Source organism: Flavobacteriaceae bacterium (assembly GCA_947456955.1). GTDB lineage: Bacteria > Bacteroidota > Bacteroidia > Flavobacteriales > Flavobacteriaceae > Flavobacterium. The sequence goes on from CANGTQ010000017.1 coordinate 29,189, forward strand.
TTTACTTCGTGTTTTAATTCAAATCCTGCAATATATCTATTAACGTTATTTGGGTTTTTTTGAACATCTGTACTCCAAAGCGGATTATTGTAACTTGGGTTTAAATCTCCAGTGAAAGTTCCAACATCTTGTCTATATGCTCTATGACTATTAAAGGAAGGAACGCCACTACTTGAAAAGTTTGTTCCTATGAAATCTGTATTGTCAAAATCAGCTGGGGTTCTGTACAATCCTAAATAAAGCCCCGCTAAATTAGAACCTTGTTGTACTCTATTAGAACTAATATTTGAATAGGTAAATTTTGCTTTAAAGGTAGTTTTATCTCCTATTTTTGTTTTAGTTTTAAGGTCTATGGTTGTTCTTTCGTATGAAGAATTTCTTACAATACCACCCTGATTTGTGTTTCCAATTCCTAAATAAAAAGTGCTATTTTCATTTCCACCACTAATCCCAACGTGATTTTCAATAGAACTCCCATTGCCAATTACAGCATCCATATTCGATTGATTAAAATTGGCAGTACTATTTTTGGTTGTAATAGGATAATATATATTACCATTATTAGCAACAAAGCTTCTTCCAGTAAGATTAAATAAATCACTTGCACCTGATCTGGATGATATTTTATCTCCAAAAGAATTGGCATTATTTCTAATCCAGTTTCCATTGCTGCCTTGACCATAAATATCTTGCAAGTCCATTTCTACATTAACTTTATCAAAAGAAACAGAAGAATTAATTTCAACAGTCATTTTGCCTTCTTTTCCTTTTTTAGTTGTAATTAATATAACTCCATTTGCAGCTCTGTAACCCCATAAAGCACTAGCAGAAGCTCCTTTTAGTATTTGCATACTTTCAATATCATTTGGATTGATGTCGTTTAGTCTACTTTGCTGAGTTGTACCCTCTGTAGTAGATCCAAACTCGTCATTTGACATAGGGATACCATCTATAACAAACAATGGTTGGGTGGAACCAGTAATTGAATTTTGCCCTCTTATTTGAATATATGCGCCAGAACCAGGGTCACCAGAACTTGATACTACATTTACACCAGAAGCTTTTCCAGATAAAGCTTTTAAAACAGATTGTTCTCCAGAATTTCTTACAACATTACCTTTTACTTTTGAAGATGATGAAGCTACTTGAGATCTGTTTGCATCAACTCCTAGTGATGTCAAAATAACATTCTCTAATTCAACTGCGTCATCTTTCATCTTAACATTAACAGTTGAAGATGAAGCCAAAATTTCTTCCGATTTCATACCTACGAAATTGAAAACTAATGTTTCAGTAGGAGATGCTTTTATGGAAAATTTTCCATCGAAATCGGTTTGAGTACCCAACTTTGTTCCTTTTACAAGAACATTTACTCCTGGGATTGGCAGACCACTGTTGTCAGTAACAACACCGGTAACAATCCTGTCTTGTGCAAAAGAGATTTGCACTAATAACGCTATGAAAAGCGTTAAGAATCCATTTAACTTTGTTTTCATTATTTAATTTGGTTATAATTAGTGAAATCAAATATCCGAAAAAATATCAAACATTTATTAAAAAAATGTTAAAAAGTTAAAAAAAATGTTAAAATATTAAAAAACAGCTTTAAAGCTTATGTGCACAATAGAGTTGGAGAATTTTATTGCCTGATTATTTGTGCTTCCGTTGGCATAAACAAGATTGAAAAGTCCGTTTTTAGATAGCAAACCAAAACCGAATCCTAACCCAAAAAGATTTCCGCTGCTTTCAGAAGTTTTGTCTTGAATATATCCATAATCAATAATCGAATGAACATATAGATTTGAAGTAAGTATATATCTGTATTCCGATAGAATTGAACTAAACACATTCCCCTGTAAACTATTTTCGTTAAAACCCCGAATGGAATTTATTCCGCCAAAACGTTGTAATTCATTTATGATGTAGTTACTGCTTTGTAAATAGAAATTTTGAGATTTGATGTTTACAATGTTTTTTTGATTTAAATAAAAGTTATGTTTTAAAAATAGACTTCCGAAAAACTGATTATCAGAAATTAGCTTAGCATCTCTTTTTCCGGTTCCGATTTTTAAATCAAAAGAAGTTTTTTCAGGGAAAAGAAAATCATCATTCTTGAAATCGACATATTCTAAAGTTGTTGTTAAATATGAATTATTAAAATCGCTTAAGGTTGATGAATTCACATTCTGAATGTCACTAGACTCTGTCGCTTGATAGCCAATATACAAACGTGTGTTATAATTAAAATAATATCCCAAGTTAATAGCTGTTTTTGAGTTCTGAAAAGTACTGTCTTGTTTGAATATATTTAATTCTGCTTTAATTCCCAATGGGCTTTTAAAAATATAGGGGAGTTCCATCCCCAGATTAAATGTTTTTTGGTCTTGACCGTCGCTTTTCCAATACAGCGATAATTTTTCTCCGGAATTCAAAGCATTGTTCAAAACCAAATCCAGGTATCCACTAAAAATAACTTTCTTACTTTCGTTATTGGTGAAACCTACAAAACCATCAAAAGTGTTTGGCTTTGTTTTTTCTAAATAGACATAAATTTTGGTAGAGTCTTTTGTGAAAAGAATTTCAGGATATTTACTTTGTTTGACAAATCGGAACTTTTCAAAATCATTGTACAATTTGTCTAAGTTCTTTTGATTGAAAACTTTATTTCGAAATAATCGTATGATATTTTTTTTATGCCCTTCCGGAAATTTATCATAACCGTTAATTACAATATCATTTACCTGTCTTTTTATTTCAGTTGTAATTGACAAGTCGGCAGAAAGAAAGTCTTTTGTTTTTTGAATGTTAACAAGTTTTACTTTCGCCATAGAAAAACCAGTGGTTTCTAATTTTTTTAAAGTGGCATTTAAAAAGGCTTCTATTTCTTCATAAGGAATTGTCAAGGTATCGTTTTTTATGCTGTAAATTCCGGCGACGTTTTCTTGCGATTTTATACCTATATATATCCGCGCATTATTTATTTTTTTTCCGAGATTGTATTTGAAGTAAAATGTGGAGTCATTTAGCTTAAAATTTTCAGCAAGCTGACTTTCCACATATCCTTTTTTGGTAAGCTTTTCGTAAAATAAATTATTCTCGTCCAAAATTGATTTGGCGTTTTTGTGTTTCAAAACATAGCCTATACTGTCTATAATTTTGTTTTCTTTTTCGTTTTGTCCGATAATTTTCAGATGGAATTCCTGAGCAGAAATGTTTCCACTGAGGATAATTATGAAAAAAAAGAGAAAAATCTTTTTCAAAAGCCCTAATTGTTTGCCTCAAAATAACGCAAAAAATCTGTTTTTATTGTTGTTTATTGAATCTAAAAAGAATTTGTTTGAAAATTAATTAATTACGATTTGTTTCATTGAAAATAATTACTACATTTGCAACCCCTAAAAAAGCGGGAATTTAATAAATAAAGAAAAATTAGTATTTAATTATGCCAACAATTCAACAATTAGTAAGAACAGGAAGAACTCAGATCACTAAGAAGAGTAAATCGGTTGCTTTAGATTCTTGTCCTCAAAGAAGAGGTGTTTGTACGCGTGTTTACACTACTACTCCAAAAAAACCAAACTCTGCAATGCGTAAAGTTGCGCGTGTGCGTTTGACTAATGGAAATGAAGTGAATGCATACATCCCAGGAGAAGGACACAATCTACAAGAGCACTCGATAGTATTAGTGCGAGGCGGAAGGGTAAAAGATTTACCAGGAGTTAGATACCACATTGTGCGTGGTGCACTTGACACATCAGGTGTAGCAGGAAGAACACAAAGAAGATCTAAGTACGGTGCTAAACGCCCAAAAGAAGCTAAAAAGTAAATTTTTTAACTAGTCAAAAGTGAAAAGGTATAACGTCATAAAGTAGCATCTTTACGACTTTCGGCTTTCGACTTTCGACAAAAAACAAAGACATGAGAAAAAGAGCGGCAAAGAAAAGACCACTTTTACCAGATCCAAAATTTAACGATCAGTTAGTAACACGTTTTGTAAACAACTTAATGTGGGATGGTAAGAAATCGACAGCTTTCAAAGTATTTTATGATGCTATGGAAATTGTAGAAACAAAAAAGAACAATGATGAAAAATCATCATTAGAAGTATGGAAAGATGCTTTAACAAACGTTATGCCTCACGTAGAAGTACGTAGTCGTAGAGTGGGTGGAGCAACATTCCAAATCCCTATGCAAATTCGTCCAGACAGAAAAATATCTATGGCCATGAAGTGGATGATACTTTATGCTCGAAGAAGAAACGAGAAATCGATGTCAGGTAAATTAGCATCCGAAATTTTAGCTGCGGCTAAAGAAGAAGGTGCCGCTGTTAAAAAGAGAATGGATACTCACAAAATGGCAGAAGCAAATAAAGCATTCTCTCACTTCAGATTTTAATATTTAAGAAATGGCTAGAGATTTAAAATTTACAAGAAACATCGGAATTGCGGCTCACATTGATGCTGGTAAAACAACAACAACGGAGCGTATATTATTCTACACAGGAAAATCACACAAAATTGGTGAAGTACATGATGGTGCTGCAACAATGGACTGGATGGCACAAGAGCAGGAAAGAGGTATTACCATTACTTCTGCTGCAACAACATGCGAATGGAGTTTTCCAACAGAACAAGGTAAACCATTACCTACTTCACAAGCTTATCACTTTAACATTATTGATACTCCAGGACACGTTGACTTTACCGTAGAGGTAAACCGATCTTTACGTGTATTGGATGGATTGGTTTTCTTATTTTCTGCTGTTGATGGTGTTGAGCCACAATCAGAAACTAACTGGAGACTAGCTGATCAATATAGAGTTCCACGTATGGGATTCGTTAATAAAATGGATCGTCAAGGATCTAACTTTTTGGCAGTTTGTCAACAAGTAAGAGATATGTTAAAATCTAACGCAGTTGCTATTACTTTGCCAATAGGTGAAGAGAATGATTTTAAAGGAGTAGTTGATTTAGTGAAAAATCAAGCTATCGTTTGGCATGATGCAACTCAAGGGGCAACTTTTGATATTGTTGACATTCCAGCTGATATGGTTGCTGAAGTAAAAGAATACAGAGATATCCTTATTGAAGCAGTTGCTGATTATGATGAGAACTTGCTTGATAAATATATGGAGGATCCAGATTCTATCACCGAAGACGAAATCAATACAGCATTAAGAGCTGCTACTATGGATATGGCTATTATTCCAATGATTGCCGGTTCATCATTTAAAAACAAAGGTGTTCAATTTATGTTGGATGCTGTATGTAAATATTTGCCATCTCCTTTAGATAAAGAAGGCATTGAAGGAATTCATCCTGATGATGCTGATTTATTGGAAGAAGATCAAACTAAAATCTTACGTCGTCCTGATGTAAAAGAGCCGTTCGCAGCTTTAGCATTTAAAATTGCTACCGACCCTTATGTTGGTCGTTTGGCTTTCTTCCGTGCTTATTCAGGTCGTTTAGATGCTGGTTCCTACATCTTGAACACGCGTTCAGGAAATAAAGAAAGAATTTCTCGTATCTACCAAATGCATGCTAACAAACAAAACCCAATCGAGTATATCGAAGCAGGAGATATTGGTGCAGCAGTTGGATTTAAAGATATCAAGACTGGAGATACTATGTGTGATGAAAAACACCCAATCATTCTTGAGTCAATGAAATTCCCAGCGCCGGTAATTGGTATCGCTATCGAGCCAAAAACTAAAGCTGACGTTGATAAAATGGGTATGGCTTTGGCAAAATTAGCTGAAGAAGATCCAACATTTACAGTAAGAACTGATGAAGCCTCAGGTCAAACTATTATCTCAGGTATGGGTGAGTTACACTTAGACATCCTTGTCGATCGTATGAAACGTGAGTTCAAAGTCGAAGTAAATCAAGGTGAGCCTCAAGTGGAATACAAAGAAGCTTTCACAAAATCTGCACAACACAGAGAAGTTTACAAAAAACAATCTGGAGGTCGTGGTAAATTTGGTGATATCGTATTTAGATTGGAGCCAGCTACTGAAGTTGACGGAAAAATCCCTGTTGGATTGCAATTCGTTAACGAAGTAAAAGGTGGTAACGTTCCTAAAGAATATATCCCATCTGTAGAAAAAGGATTTAGAGAAGCTATGAAGACTGGCCCATTAGCTGGATATCAAGTAGATAGCTTAAAAGTAACTTTATTAGACGGATCTTTCCATCCTGTGGATTCTGATGCTCTTTCATTTGAATTAGCAGCAAGAATGGGTTACAGAGAAGTAGCTAAAGCTGCTGGTGCTGTAATTCTAGAGCCAATCATGAAAATGGAAGTTATCACACCAGAAGAAAACATGGGAGATATCGTTGGTGATATCAACCGTCGTAGAGGTCAGGTGAATGATATGGGTGACAGAGCCGGAGCTAAAACTATTAAAGCAAACGTTCCTTTGTCTGAAATGTTTGGTTATGTAACTACATTGAGAACATTATCTTCTGGTAGAGCAACCTCTACCATGGAATTTTCACATTACGAACAAACTCCTTCTAACATTTCAGAAGAAGTTATCAAAAAAGCAAAAGGTAACGCTTAATTCTTATCAAGATGAGTCAAAAAATTAGAATAAAATTGAAATCTTACGATCACATGTTGGTTGATAAATCAGCTGAGAAAATCGTAAAAACTGTGAAAAGCACAGGTGCTGTTGTAACAGGTCCGATTCCGTTACCTACACACAAAAAAATATTTACTGTATTGCGTTCTCCGCACGTTAACAAAAAAGCAAGAGAGCAGTTCCAAGTAAGTTCATACAAAAGATTACTAGATATCTATAGTTCTTCTTCGAAAACTATCGATGCTTTAATGAAACTTGAATTGCCAAGTGGAGTTGAAGTAGAAATTAAAGTATAAGCATAGTACTAAGTATAGAGTATTAAGTATTAAGTTTTTTGTCTTAGTACTTAATACTTAATTCTTAATACTCAAAAAAAAGTAAACAAGTAATAATTATAAATAGTTTAATATGTCTGGGTTAATAGGAAGAAAAATCGGCATGACTAGCTTATTCGATGAAAACGGGAAAAACATTCCTTGTACAGTAATCGAGGCTGGACCTTGTGTCGTTACCCAAGTCAGAACCAAAGAGGTTGACGGGTATTCAGCGCTTCAACTTGGTTTCGATGACAAAACAGAAAAACACGCTACTAAAGCTGACTTAGGTCACTTTAAAAAAGCGGGAACTTCTGCAAAAAGAAAAGTCGTTGAATTCCAAGGTTTCGAAAGTGATTTTAAATTAGGTGACAGTGTTACCGTAGGAGTATTCAGCGAAGGAGAATTTGTTGATGTACAAGGTGTATCAAAAGGAAAAGGTTTCCAAGGTGTTGTTAAACGTCACGGTTTTGGTGGTGTTGGTCAAGCAACTCACGGACAACACAACCGTTTGAGAGCGCCAGGTTCTGTAGGAGCATCTTCTTATCCATCACGTGTATTCAAAGGAATGCGTATGGCAGGAAGAATGGGAGGAGACAATGTGAAAGTACAAAATCTTAGAGTTTTAAAAGTAGTAGCTGAAAAGAACCTACTTGTTGTTAAAGGAGCAATTCCTGGATGCAAGAATTCTTATGTAATCATTCAGAAGTAATGGAAGTAAAAGTTTTAGATATCAACGGAAAAGAAACTGGAAGAAAAGTTCAACTTTCTGATTCAGTTTTCGCAATTGAGCCAAATAATCATGCGGTTTATCTTGATGTTAAACAATATTTAGCAAATCAAAGACAAGGAACGCACAAAGCTAAAGAAAGAGCTGAAGTTGCCGGATCTACTCGTAAGATTAAAAAGCAAAAAGGTACTGGTACCGCTCGTGCCGGTAGTGCAAAAAATCCTTTATTCAAAGGTGGAGGAACTGTTTTTGGACCACGTCCAAGAAGTTATTCTTTTAAATTGAATAAAAGTTTAAAGAGATTAGCAAGAAAATCTGCGTTCTCAATTAAAGCAAAAGAATCAAATATAGTAGTTGTTGAAGACTTCAATTTTGAAACACCAAACACTAAAAATTTCATCAATGTTTTGAAAGCATTGGGCTTAGAAAACAAAAAATCTTTATTTGTGTTGGGTGAATCAAATAAAAATGTATATTTGTCGTCACGTAATTTAAAAGCTTCTAGCGTCGTAACTAACTCGGAATTAAGTACTTATGCAATATTAAACGCAAATAACTTAGTTCTTTTAGAAGGTTCTTTAGAAGGAATTGAAGAAAATTTAAGCAAATAACAGAGTCATGAGTATCATAATTAAACCTATCATAACAGAAAAAATCACCAAAGAAGGTGAAGTTTTCAATCGTTTTGGTTTTGTTGTTGACAAAAAAGCAAACAAGGTTCAAATTAAGAAAGCTATCGAAGCTGCTTATGGAATTACTGTTGTTGATGTAAACACGATGAACTATAGAGCTGATAGAACTACTAAATATACAAAAAGTGGTTTAATAAGCGGAAAAACGAATAGCTACAAGAAAGCTATCGTTCAAGTAAAAGAAGGAGAAACAATAGATTTTTACAATAATATCTAATAGAAAATGTCAGTTAGAAAATTAAAACCTATTACCCCGGGTCAGCGTTTTAGAGTTGTGAATGGTTTTGACGCCATCACGACTGATAAGCCGGAGCGTTCATTGATCGCACCGATAAAAAACTCAGGTGGTAGAAATAGTCAAGGAAAAATGACCATGCGTTACACAGGCGGTGGTCACAAGCAAAGGTATCGTATGATTGATTTTAAAAGAACTAAAGTTGGTATTCCAGCTTCAGTGAAATCAATTGAATATGATCCAAACAGAACCGCGTTTATCGCATTGTTGTGGTACGCAGATGGTGAGAAAACGTATATCGTTGCTCAAAACGGATTGCAAGTTGGTCAGACTGTTGTGTCTGGTGCAGATGCTTCTCCGGAAATTGGGAACACGTTGCCATTAAGTAAAATTCCTTTGGGAACAGTTATTTCATGTATTGAGTTACGTCCGGGTCAAGGAGCTGTTATTGCTCGTTCGGCCGGAACTTTTGCACAATTAATGGCGAGAGACGGAAAATACGCTACAATCAAAATGCCATCAGGTGAAACAAGATTAATCTTGTTGACTTGTTCTGCAACTATTGGAGCTGTATCAAATTCTGATCATCAACTTATTGTATCTGGTAAAGCAGGTAGAACAAGATGGTTAGGAAGAAGACCAAGAACAAGACCTGTTGCAATGAACCCTGTTGATCACCCAATGGGTGGTGGAGAAGGGCGTTCATCCGGAGGTCACCCACGTTCTAGAAAAGGACTACCAGCTAAAGGTTATAGAACTCGTTCTAAAGCTAACCCTAGTAATAAGTATATTGTAGAACGTAGAAAGAAATAATTAAGATATGGCACGTTCATTAAAAAAAGGACCTTTTGTTCATTACAAATTAGATAAAAAAGTTCAGGAAAACATCACAGTTGGAAACAAAGGAGTAGTAAAGACTTGGTCTAGAGCTTCTATGATTACTCCAGATTTTGTTGGACAAACAATCGCAGTACACAATGGTCGTCAGTTTGTACCGGTTTACGTAACAGAAAACATGGTAGGTCACAAATTAGGAGAGTTTTCACCAACTAGATCTTTTAGAGGTCACGCTGGAGCAAAAAATAAAGGTAAAAAATAAGAAGCAATGGGAGTTCGTAAAAGAGAAACAGCAGATGCGAGAAAAGAGGCTAATAAGTCGATTGCTTTCGCGAAATTGAATAACTGCCCTACTTCACCTAGAAAAATGCGCTTAGTTGCGGACTTGGTAAGAGGTCAGAAAGTGGAAAGAGCTTTAAATATTTTAAGATTTAGCTCAAAAGAAGCTTCAAGAAAATTAGAGAAATTAGTATTGTCTGCCATCAATAATTGGGAGCAGAAAAATGCTGATGGAGATGTTTCAGAAGCAGGCTTATTTATTAAAACAATCACTGTAGATGGTGGAATGATGTTGAAAAGACTTCGTCCTGCTCCACAGGGAAGAGCACACAGAATTAGAAAACGTTCTAATCACGTTACTATCGTATTAGGACAATTAGATAACACACAAGCAAATTAAGTAAGATGGGACAAAAGACAAATCCAATAGGAAACAGACTTGGGATCATCAGAGGATGGGATTCAAACTGGTATGGTGGAAATGATTATGGTGATAAAATCGCCGAAGATTATAAAATCAGAAAGTATATTCATGCTCGTTTATCAAAAGCTAGTGTATCAAAAGTAATCATCGAGAGAACTTTGAAACTTGTAACCGTTACTATCACTACTGCAAGACCTGGTATCATTATCGGAAAAGGCGGACA
>CANGTQ010000018.1 GCA_947456955.1 Flavobacteriaceae bacterium
GATTCATAACAAGCAAGACCAGTTGGCGCAGCAGGTTGTGTACCCGTTACATCCCAAGCGCAAGTTGATGTGTTGAAGTTAGCAGTCTCGTAGCAAGCTAATCCTGTTGGAGCCGCTGGTTGCGATCCTGAAACTACCCAAGCACAAGTTGTTGTATTGAAGTTAGCTGATTCATAACAAGCAAGACCTGTTGGAGCAGCCGGTTGTGTACCCGTTACATCCCAAGCACAAGTTGTAGTATTGAAGTTAGCTGATTCATAACAAGCAAGACCAGTTGGAGCAGCAGGTTGAGTACCCGTTACATCCCAAGCACAAGTTGTAGTATTAAAGTTAGCTGATTCATAACAAGCTAATATTGGTTGAGGCACATTAGGGCAGGTAATTTGAATAGTTACAGTTGCCTGATCACAATTAGTAGGATTTACTATTTCACAGATTTGATATACTAAGGTATAGCTTCCAGCTGGAGTTCCTGGTGCAACTATGACATTGGTTCCAGAAAGTGTAATACCAGGATTAGAGGATGAGATGAAAGTTGTATTTACTTCTGAAGCTACAACAGCAACCCCATTTAAAGTATCATTAGAAAGTACATTTGTAAAAGCGGTTCCTCCGGTTAATGCAATTGAAGCTGAAGCAACGTCATCTTGAGCTACGATAGCAGGTGGTGTAACAGTTACAGTCACTACTGCTTGGTCACAATTGGTAGGATTTATTATTTCACAAATTTGGTAAGTTACAGTGTAATTACCTGCAGCAGTTCCAGGAGCTACGTTTACAGCGCCTGTTAAAGGATCTAAAGTAACACTAGGATTTGTTGTTGAAACCTGAGTAAGGATTACATTTGAAAGAGTAGCTTGATTTCCGTTTAAAGTATCGTTTACTAAAACGTTAGCTACACTTTGTCCACCGGAAGCACCATTAATTGAAGTTCCATTGTCATTGACCGCATCAATAATAGGTCTGCTAACAGTAATTGTTACTATTGCAGAATCACAATTTGAAATATTATTGATATCACAAATCTGATAAACAATAGTATAAGTACCAGCAGGTGTTCCTGGAGGTACAGAAACTTGACCATTGAGAATATTGATTAGAGGAACCGGATTTCCACCGATAGGAGTTGCAGGAGTAACAATAGATATGTTTACTTGGTTGATTGTAGCCGGATTACCATTTACAGTGTCATTACCATTTCCATTATTAGTTAGAATATTACCAATATTAGAATTGCCTGTTGTTCCGTTTCCACCACTAATGGTATCATCTTCTGCAACAATAGTAGGACATTTTGAAATAGTGAATGGGAAGTTACATCCGTTACCACCACCGGCAGGAACAGCGTAATAGGTGACTGTAGAACCGGCAATAAGCGGAATAGGATTGTTATCTGAATATTGTATTGAATTAATTGTCACAGGGAATTCATTGAAGAAAAGTGAACCCGGAGGAAAATTAGAGGCTATATTTGAAGTGCCCACAGTTGTATCTTCACTACAATAAGTAAAGTTTCTTAAGATATTATCGCCTGAACAATTTTGAGAAACATAACTTGAACCATCAATAGTTAAATAAATAGGAGCAGGTATAGGTTCACCAAAACAACTACCAACAGGGGTATAGCCTTGTATTAGCGGAGTATTATTTAAATTCACCGATGTGATACCACTTACTCCTGTTGAATAACCATTAACAGCAATCAAATCTGTGCAACTCGCGTTGTTTAAAATAGAACAATTGGAAGTTGCTCTTAATTTGAAGGTTAATTTGGCTAAAAGTGTATTTGGGTTTGGTGGTAAAACTAAAGTTCCGAAATCCCAAACCAAAGAACCTGTAACGCCTAAACTAGGGTTGAAGCTTATATTGTTTGGAGTAGGAGTTGTTTGTGGACTAAATATAGTACCAACTGCACTGCCAGGAACATAGGATGCATTATAAGGAATTGGAATTATAAGTTTGTAATTATTAATAGTTTCAGTTCCAATATTCTTGATATCAACACTGAAACCAGCTTCTTGATTAGGGAGAATAGTATAAGGTAGAGTAGCTGGTGAACCATTAATAGTTGTAGTTGTAATTACACCTTCAACTTCAGGAACATAGGCATCAACCGACATGGCTATTGCAAAAATAGAATAGGTGTCTGATGTAGTTCCATATTTGAAGTTGGTTGACGTTTGGCCGGGTCCAATAACACTATTGTTATTGTTTGGAACATTAAACATGGCAATGTCTATACCTGTATTATTTACTAAATTCGGATTTCTAGTACCTCCTACATTTATAGAGGAGTTAAAGAAATTGGTGGTTGAATTACCAGAATGACTTAAATCAGTATAAGTAGTTGAGTTAAGATTTCTGATTCTGAAATAATCGCCGGTGAAATTAACATCACCTTCACTCGCCATTAAACCAAGTTTAAATCCTACATTGCCGGTTTGAACGGTGTTGAATCCTGAAACTGGTAAATCATGCCCGGTAGTATTACTTGCTACTACATAAGCATATCCGTCAAAAATGGTAACGTCTCTCCATTTCATTTTGGAATTTTCATAAATAACAATCATTCCCCAACCTCCGGAATACCCAGTCCCTCCTGGATCGCCTTCTAAAAGGGCCATATCTGCCAAAGTATATTGTCCGATTCCATTGGTTCTAACATAATTAGTAATTTCAGCGTACGCAGAATAAATATCGTCATCAGTACCTGAAGGATAATATATATCAGTTGCAGCAGCAGTAATTTGAGTGTAAGAAGAGGATGCAGGGCCTTTTAATGAAACAATTCTTTTGTTAAATGTTTTAGTAACATTTGCAAAAGTAGTAATGGTTCCTGTAACATTTACATCTGCATTAGAGTCATCTTGAGTATCGCCAGATGACAAGTTTGTTCCTGCATTACGTATAAGTCTTCTAATCGTTAAAACAACATTCCCGTCTGTAATTGCATAAGGAGTAGTAAGTGTTGCTTGAGTTCCAGCACCATTTATAGTGGCTGGAATATTAGATTCCGCTCCGCCGTTAATAGATAAGGTTACTCTATTGGTTGTAGGGCTGTTATAGAATCTGAACGCATAGGTAAATCCATTTCCGGAAAAAGTATAGACTGGAAAACGGTTATTGTTAGTACCACCTCTGGTTACAGAAAGCAGATAGTTAGTGTTCGCAATATTTTGATTGTGTATTATATTCAAATTATTGTTTATTGCCTGCGTACCATTGGGAACCGACTTAGTTACGTTGAACGTAGGATTAGGGGAAGATTTCCCTGTCCAGTATAAACCAGCATAAATAATGTTGGAACACGACGGCACTGCACCATTCTCTGTTGATAAAACCAACGTTGAAGAAGAGGAATTGAATGTGTTTGCATCTCCATCAGTATCCACATAGGTCATAAATTGACCGTTGTTATTTGTGGTAGCAGTGTAATTTTGAGGAGTCAAACATGTGTTTCCTAACATTGTAAAGTCTCCCTTCACATTGTATATCTTCTTGGTAGGAGTAAACTGTGAGGTTCTTTGAGTAAATGCTTTTTTTACCTGAGCTGAAGCATTGTTAGAAATCCCTAAAAGGATTAACAATACAACTGAGCTGAATTTAAGCTTATTTGCTATTGAATTTAAGTATATATTTTTCATATCTTCTGTTGTTCAATTATTGGTTATCTCCTTTGTCGATTTTATAAAAGACACTATATTTTTCATCATAGTTAGTAATCATATTTGCGATTTCATTGGATGATATAGTTATACTAGAGACTATGTAGATGTATTTTAATTTTTTAAAATTACTTAGTAACGCCAAGTTGATAGATGCGTTTAATTGAGATGCATTATCTATTTTGATTATAACAATTTCAATGTTGTTTTTTAAAGTTACTAAATTGTCAACTTGAGCTAATGAGTTCATGTCTATAAACAAATTTACTGGCTCATCACCATATGTATTTACTGTATTTGAATAGCAATAAACAGATGATTGAACATTAGTAGTTAATGTTTTTAGATTTTGTGCATTAAGTTTGGCTACATTTGATGCTGTGCTTTTTTTTGCAGTATCGAAGTAGGAATCAATATTAGTTACAGTGACTACATCACTTTCTTCACTAATGTTTCGTAATTGCGCATTAATGTTGGAGTAGAAAAAAACTAACATTAATAGTAGAAGGACTTTTCTTTTCATAATTTTGACTTGATTTCTCAAACAGTATTAGTTTAGTTTGAAGGTTAAATAATTATTGGGGTTATTTGTTTTCACAAAGATTAGGTTACTTGAATAGATTTGAAAAAGCATCATTGGTAGTGTTTTTTGTAGGCGTTATGGTTAGATAGATAATTGGGTTATTCTATTTAAGATCTCAAAAGTAAACTAGGATTTTTTTTTTTTAATAAAAAATCTACAAACAACACGAATACTCGATAAAATAACATATTTCTTTCATTTTTATAGTTTTAAATGGGCTTTTAGTTTTAAAGTTTGACATGACATTTGGGTTGTTTTGGTTACTATTTTAACTTTTTATCTATTTTTTACAGTTCGAAAGTAAATAGTTTAATTTAAATCACCAAAAAAAACATCGATAAAATGTACAATTTCATGGATAAAATGCATTATTTAGCATTTGTTGATATAAAAATACTACAAAAAATACATTAATAACTTGTCTAATACATAATTTACTTTTGACATTTTTTTAAATTAATTCTAATTGAACAGTTTTGTAAAATATTGCAAGAACTTGACCTGTAAATCATTTTTTTATAACGATTGTAAATTGAGTTTTTAAAGTCTTTAGATAAAATGAATTTTTTATAATATAAAAACTTAAATTTATGCTATTAATAATTTTGGAAATTTTTAATTATGAAACAACTCATATTAGTTAGACACGCCAAATCAAGTTGGGGAGCACCGCTTCAGGATATTGATAGACCTTTGACTAATAAAGGTATTCAGGATGCACATTTAGTTTCTTCTCAAATTAGCAACCAAATTCCAAAATCATATTTGGTTTGGAGTAGTATTGCCAAAAGAGCCTCAGAAACCGCCATTATTTTTGCGCAAAATATTTCATTTCCTATTGAAAGCATCATTTTTAAAGAAGAATTATACACTTTTGATGAAAGCAAGTTGGAAAAAATTATCAAATCATGTCCAAATGATTATGATAACTTAATTCTTTTTGGGCACAATGAGGCAATTACAAATTTTGTCAATAAATTTGGAAACATTTTTATTGATAATGTTTCTACTTCCGGATTTGTAAATATTATATTTGACAATGACTCATGGAATGACATTGAAAAAGGTGTTACAAAAAAAGTTATTTTCCCTAGTGATTTAAGATAAATATGAGTACAGATTCCCGTTTTCGTTATATAGATAGAGAAAAAAGTTGGTTGGCATTTAACGCCAGAGTTTTACAAGAAGCAGCTGATGAATCAGTCCCATTACTAGAAAGACTTCGATTTATAGGTATTTTTTCCAATAATTTAGATGAATTTTTTCGAGTAAGATTTGCCGCTATTCGTCGTCTTAGTTTGTCAGGTCAAACAGGTGAAAAAATTCTTGGTGGAATTTCAGCCCAGCAATTGGTTAAAGAGATTACTGAAATAGTTATCAAACAACAGGCTGAAAGTTTGCGTGTACTAAACACTATTGAAAAGGAATTAGTAAAACAAAACATCATTATCATCGACGAGAATGAAGTTTCGGAAGAACACGAACATTTTATAAAAGATTTTTTTATCCAAAAAATAAGTCCCGAACTCGTTACAATTATCTTAAATGACTTGGCAGAATTTCCTTTGTTAAAAGATACTTCGGGTTATTTAGCCGTCAAATTGGTAATGAAATCGGAACAGAAATCGAGCGTTTTGGGTTTGATAAAAAAAGCAAAACCCGAAGTGCGTTATGCCATCATCGAAATCCCAAAAAATACCAATCGAATTGTAGAGCTTCCCAACAAAGACGGTAAACAATATTTGATAATGCTCGATGATTTAATCCGCTATAATTTGAGTAGTATTTTCAACATTTTTGATTACGAAAGTATTTCGGCTCACATGATTAAAATTACACGTGATGCACAACTCGACATCGATAGTGACATGAGTAAAAGTATGCTCGAAAAGATTGCTACTTCTGTCAAGGATAGACGTATTGGAGAACCTGTTCGGTTTGTGTATGATCAGCATATTGAAAAAGATACACTTAAATTTTTCCTTTCCAAAATGGGAATCGATGCTTCCGATGGTGTGATTCCAGGAGGAAGGTATCATAACCGCCGTGATTATATGAACTTCCCCAACCTTGGCCGATTTGATTTATTATACCCACCAAGAGTACCACTACCAGTAGAAGGCCTATCTCTTGATGGCAGTATTTTGAATAAAATAGCTCAAAAAGATTATTTGATTAATGCTCCTTTTCAGTCGTTTTCTTATCTGATAAAATTCCTGCGTGAAGCCGCTCTCGACCCAAAAGTAACTTCGATAAAAATCACCTTATACCGTTTGGCAAAAAACTCTCAAATTATTAGTTCGCTAATAAATGCAGCGAAAAACGGAAAGAAGGTTACCGTTCAAATAGAGCTTCAAGCACGTTTTGATGAGGCCAGTAATATATCATATGCAGAGCAAATGCAGCAGGAAGGTATTGAACTTATTTTTGGCATCAAAGGATTGAAAGTACACAGCAAAATATGTTTGATTGACCGAATTGAAGACGGAAAACTAAAGCGATACGGCTTTATTTCTACTGGAAATTTCAACGAAAGTACGGCCAAAATTTATACCGATTTAACGCTATTTACAAGTCATCAGCAAATCTTGAAAGACGTTTCTAAAATCTTTGATTTTTTCGATGTTAATTATAGAATTCATCGTTATAAACACTTGATTGTTTCACCTCATTACACGCGCTCTAAATTCTATAAGTTGATTGACAGAGAAATAAATAACGCTATTATGGGACGTCCAGCTTATATTAATTTAAAAATGAATAGTATTTCAGATCACCCAATGATTGATAAACTATATGAAGCTAGTAATGCCGGTGTAAAAATTAAATTGCAGGTGAGAGGAATCTGTTCCTTAATTCCAGGCGTGAAGGGAATGAGCGAAAACATAGAAGCCGTTAGCATTGTGGATTACTTTTTAGAACATACACGCTCCTATATTTTTTGCAATAATGAAGATCCGGAAGTCTATATTTCATCAGCCGATTTTATGACGCGAAATTTAGATGGTCGGGTAGAAGTAGCTTGTCCTATTTATGATGATTCGATTAAAAAACAGATAATTGACACCTTTAATATTGGCTGGAAAGGAAATGTAAAAGCACGTTATCATTCAGAGAAATTTGAAAACAACTACCGTATTCGTGCTGAAGGAGAACCTATTTTTAGAGCCCAACACGAAACCTATAACTACTATAAAGAAAGGTTGGAAGTTTTACACAAAGAATAATAACCAAAAGCTATAAACCAAAAACCATAAACTCATTTAATGATTTCAATTAAAAAATATGCTGCTATTGACATTGGCTCCAATGCCATGCGGTTGCTTATTACTAATATTGTAGAACAAAAAGATAAGGAAACCCAATTCAATAAAAGCTCTTTAATTCGGGTGCCAATCCGGTTAGGGCAAGATGCGTTTACTGTTGGTGAAATATCAGATGAGAATATTGACAGAATGATTGATGCCATGAAAGCATTCAAACTGTTGATGAAAGTTTATAAGGTAGAAATATATAAAGCCTGTGCTACATCAGCCATGCGTGAAGCTTATAACGGTAAAGAAGTGGCAGATATAATTAGAGAAAAATGTGATATTGATATTGATATCATCGACGGAAAAATTGAAGCTACTATTATTGCGTCTTCCGATTTGCACGATTTCTTAAAAACCGACCAAACCTATTTATATGTGGATGTTGGTGGTGGAAGCACCGAATTTTCTCTGTTTTCTTATGGTAAAATGATTACTTCCAAATCGTTCAAAATCGGAACCGTTCGTATGTTGAACAATATGGTAAGTGATATCGTTTGGGAAGAAATAGAAAAATGGATAAAAAATAGCACAGCAGAATATGAAAATGTTATCCTGATCGGTTCCGGTGGAAACATCAATAAGTTATTCAAACTCTCGGGTAAATTACAAGACAAACCTTTATCTTATTTATACCTAAACTCACAATACCAATATTTGAATTCATTGACTTACGAACAGCGTATCGCCGAGTTAGCCCTAAACACTGACCGTGCCGATGTTATCATACACGCAACCAAAATATATTTAAACGCTATGAAATGGAGCGGAGCTCGTCAACTTTTTGTACCAAAAATAGGTTTGGCTGACGGAATTGTGAAAGCGATGTATCAGGGGAAAATATAATCAGTGAAGTTTACTCATTAACCTCCAAACCAAACAAATTTCGCATCAATTCTAAATTCGGATTGAGTTCAACCAAACGGTTGTATTTGTCTTGTGGGGTATAATTCTTTTTTAATACCAAAGTTTCATTCACTTTTACATCGATTGTAATATCATGATTATGTAATTTCCCTCTCAAATAACCCAAAAGTTCAGGCTTTTCTTTTTCAAAATCTATTTTAGAACTTTCATTCGGTAATTCGTGAATGATAGTTGTGCCTTCAAGAATTGGGTCATTAATGGTTAACAAAGAAGCCACAATGCGATATCCTTTATCTTCAATGCGTTGCGCATATTTAAGCCATTGCTCCAGCATTTCCGTTTCGGTAAAAGGCTCGCTGGCCAAATGCACTACTTCTTTGATAGTCGACTTTTGAACTTCTGCCATTTCTTTCTTCGCACGAATGCTGGCCAAAGACATGGAGGAAACTTTAGGTTGAGGGTTATCGGTTGTAGTTTCTCGGTTGTTGGTTGTCGGTTGATTGTTGATATTTACCTCTTTATCAACAATTTCTTCTGCTTTTTGCGTTGTGGGTTCTACCTTCTGAATTTCTTCGGCTAATGGCTTTTGGCTTTTGGCTAATGGCTCTTTAACTTCCGAAATGGAATAATCATTTCTGCGGTAATACGTTGGAGGAATTATAAAGTCAGACTTTTTTTTTTCTCCATCAAAACCGATAGAGCTTAATTGCATTAGCGCAAGTTCTACCAAAAGACGTTGGTTCTGAGACACTTTATATTTCAAATCACAATCATTTGCAATATCGATACCTTTTAACAAAAACTCCTGTGATACTTTTTGTGATTGTTGTCCGTATAATTTTTGTGCTGCTTCACCCATTTCCAATAAAGAAAGGGTTGCCGGGTTTTTAGCCACTAATAAGTCTCTGAAATGCGATGCCAATCCAGCAATGAAATGATGTCCGTCAAATCCTTTAGACAAAATATCATTATAAGCCATTAATACTTCCGGGATTTTGTTTTCCAAAATCAAATCCGTTATGTTTATGTAGGTCTCATAATCCAAAACGTTCAAATTCTCTGTAACCGCTTGTCGTGTTAAGTTGTTTCCACAATAAGAAACCACACGGTCAAAAATGGATAACGCATCACGCATAGCACCATCCGCTTTTTGTGCAATAATGTGCAAGGCATCATCTTCAAATTCCACTCCTTGACTTTTCGC
Organism: Flavobacteriaceae bacterium; assembly: GCA_947456955.1. Taxonomy (GTDB): domain Bacteria; phylum Bacteroidota; class Bacteroidia; order Flavobacteriales; family Flavobacteriaceae; genus Flavobacterium. The sequence continues at coordinate 9,631 of CANGTQ010000018.1, forward strand.
AACTTCAGCCAAATGTTCTTTGGCATCTTTCACCGTAATTCTTTTGAAGTCAAAAATCTGACAACGAGATAATATAGTTGGAATTATTTTGTGCTTTTCGGTCGTAGCCAAAATAAAAATGGCATGTTTTGGCGGCTCTTCCAGTGTTTTCAAAAAAGCATTGAAAGCTGCAGGAGACAACATGTGTACCTCGTCAATGATGTATACTTTATAATGTCCGGTTTGAGGAGGTATCCTAACTTGGTCTATTATATTTCTAATATCATCAACTCCATTATTAGAAGCAGCATCTAATTCAAATACATTAAATGCAAAATCTTCATTAGGATCATCATAACCGGGTTGGTTAATTTTGCGTGCCAAAATCCTAGCACAAGTTGTTTTTCCAACACCTCTTGGACCAGTAAATAAAAGTGCAGAAGCCAAGTGATTGCTTTTTATGGCGTTGAGCAAAGTATTGGTAATAGCTTGTTGACCAACAACGTCTTTAAACGTTTGTGGGCGATACTTACGAGCTGATACTATAAATTGTTCCATATATTTTTACTTGATTACAAATATAGAATTTTTGTTGATTTACTTGCAGTCAATTCGCAATAAAAATTGCTCGGGTGGTAATTTGGTTATTCGGTTATTTGGGGAAAACTTTTCCACAATATATTAAATTTTTCATTCAAAAATTTTCAATCGTTGATTCACAATCTTAAATCCTTACCTTTGCGCCGCAGACCGCCTTATCGTTTCATGCTGGACTCGTTTCAGCATCTTTTGATTTCAAGTCAGAAGGTTCCGAATCAAGTTCGGAATGAAGAGGAAAGTCCGGACACCAAAGAGTAGCATATTGGGTAACGCCCAACCGTCGTGAGGCGAGGACAAGTGCAACAGAAAGTATGTACAGATAATGCTGTAGTGAAACCAGGTAAACTCTATGCGGTGAAATTCCAAGTATATCGGCATTTAAGGATTACTCGTCCGTTGCCGAAGGGTAGGAAGCTTGAATCAATGAGCAATTGTTGGTCTAGATAAATGATAAGGTATTTCTAATTTGTTTTAGATTCTGAAACAAGTTCAGAAATAACAGAATCCGGCTTATAGGTCTGCTTTTTTTATGAAACCCACAATTTTGTCATCTAAATAATTATTGATGCTTTTTGTCATGCTGACGAAGGAAGCATCTCCATAAACAATTTAAAAATATGATAGGATTTCAAGAAGGTTATCACACGTATTACATCTACATACTTACTAACAAAGTAAAAACAGTCTTTTATACTGGTGTAACTAATCATTTAAAAATTAGATTAGCTCAACATAAAGAAAGTATTAATCCTAATAGCTTTACTTCTAAATACAATGTTCATTATTTATTGTATTATGAAAAATTTACTTGGATTCAGGAAGCTATTGCAAGAGAAAAAGAAATCAAAGGATGGAGAAGGGAAAAGAAAATTGTTTTAATCAAGACCATTAATCCTCATTTGGAGTTTTTGAATTTTTTATTTGAATAGATGGTGGAGTTTCCTCCTTCGTCGGAATGACAAATTTTGGAGAAAAAATTTATCCCTCGTCTTCTTTACTTTCATCCCGAAGCTTCGGGACAAAGAAACTAAACACTGAACCACCATAATTTTTTTGGAAAGAATAATTAGGCATTTGATCCAATTTGGTGTATTTCGAATGTTCAACTACTAACATTCCTTCTTCATCTAATAATTCTCTTTCAAAAATAAGTTCAACGATTTTCTCGAATTCCTTTTGCTCCATACCATAAGGCGGATCAGCAAAAATAATATCGTAGTTACCACTGTGTTTTTCCAGAAATTTAAAGACATCACTTTTTATCGCTGTAATATCAAATTCAAATTCTTTTGCAGTTTTCTTAATGAAGTTTACACAACCCATATCGCCATCAACACAAAGAATAGGGGAGCAACCTCGTGAGCCAAACTCATAACTAATACTTCCGGTACCGGCGAAAAGCTCTAATACTTTCAGTTCCGAAAAATTAAAATGATTGTTCAAAACGTTGAATAACGCTTCTTTGCTCATGTCAGTTGTAGGGCGAACGGGAAGGTTCTTGGGTGGTGTTATTCTTCTGCCTTTATATTTTCCCGAGATAATTCTCATGAGTGTAACAATATAAAATGCTCCCGTTTTTCGGCATCGGTTAAATTACTTTGCATAAAACTCACATCAAACAAATTGGTGTTTCGTACATATTTAAAGGCAATTTTATAAAGCGAATCGTCTTCTAAAATTTTGCCTAAAAGTTCCAGTTTAAAACTCTCCGGATTTAAGTGTAATTGTTCGGCAGTGAATAATATATAATAGATAAAATCTTCCGGAGTCTTATATTCAAAAGTGTTATAAAGTTGTAATTTTTGATTTTGGATAACCACAATTTCAAAATGCGTGTCGCTCACATGCACAAACATTTTGGATTCTTCATTGTTTTTGGAAATATCCAATAATTTTTTTACTAAAACAGTATTCGCATGTTTGTAATCAAAAGTGCCGAATTGGTCAATGAAATAATTATTTAAGTTAACATACGGAATGTACACATTATTCATTTCGTAATTACCCAATTCGTCATACGCAAAGAAATCGGTTTCAAAAACCTTGGTGTTAAATTGCAGATAACTGCCTAAATAGTCTTCGTCAAATAAGGCTGTTGGCACAAAAGTCGAAAGATTATTACTGTGAATAATTACAACTTCATCATAAACGGCTTTGAGTTCGGGATTATTCTGAAACGCTTCTGCAAACAAATCTTCTATCTTAGTAGTGAGATTCACTTTGCCCAAAACAATTTTTTGTAAGTTGTTAGCTTTGTTGGTCAGTGTATCAAACGTAGCAAAAGCCAAGCCGTTCAGAGAAACCTGAATTGCCAGTTTTTGGTACATTTTGTCGACAACACTACTGTTTTGGAACATAGTTATTTTGAATTAGTGATAATGGCAAACTTACAAAACAATTGACAATTGATAATTGATAATTGATAATTAATTCCTGTTGCATTTGAAGTAATATCTTCCAAATTTAAAACTCTATCATCTATTATCTTTCTTCTTTCTTCTTTATCACTATATTTGAAATCCAATTTCCAGTAAAAATCCAAATGACTTCCAGCAAGTTTTACAGTGTGTTACAAAAACAGTTTCCGTTTCAACCGACAGTAAAGCAGGATATTTTTTTTCAGAAAATCGCCGATTTTTTAACCAATTCTAATACCAACGAAATATTTGTTTTGAAAGGCTATGCCGGAACCGGAAAGACAACAGTGATTTCTACGATTGTTAATAGTCTGGGAACCATCAATAAAAAGTATGTCTTATTGGCGCCAACCGGAAGAGCGGCCAAAGTCATTGCGAATTACTCCAATAAACCCGCGTTTACGATTCACAAGAAAATCTATTTTCCGAAGAAGGGAAAATCAGGCGGCGTTTCGTTTACGATGCAAACTAACAAACACAAGAACACCATATTTATAGTAGATGAATCCTCTATGATTTCGGATGTAAATACCGAAGCCAAACTTTATGAAAACGGTTCGCTGCTTGATGATTTGATTTCGTATGTCTATAATGGTGATAATTGCAAAATGATTTTGCTTGGTGATACGGCTCAATTACCTCCAGTACAATTGGATGTCAGCCCAGCATTGGATTCGGAAAAATTAGCTATGAATTACAACAAGGAAATTTTTTCTATTGAGTTGGATGAAGTCATGCGGCAGGAAGAAAAATCAGGAATTTTATATAATGCAACCCTGTTGAGAGAATTGCTCAAAAGTCATTTTGTAGATACTTTTGAGTTTGATTTAAAAGGTTTCAAAGATATTGTCCGATTGACTGACGGTTTTGATATTCAGGATGCAATACAAAGTGCTTACAGCAATTATAGTATAGAAGACACTTGTTTTATTGTGCGTTCTAACAAAAGAGCGAATCAATACAACCAACAAATACGAACTAGAATTCTAGACAAAGAAAGTGAACTTTCTGTTGGGGATTATTTGATGGTGGTAAAGAACAATTATTTTTGGTTAAAGGAAACTGACGAAGCCGGATTTATTGCCAATGGCGATATCGTTGAAGTTTTAGAGATTTTCAGTTTTAATGAATTATATGATTTCAAATTTGCCAAAGTCAAAATCAGAATGGTGGATTATCCCAACCAAAAACCATTTGAAACCATATTATTATTAGACACAATTACCAGCGAATCACCATCATTAACTTTTGATGAAAGCAATCGTTTGTATCAGGAAGTAATGAAAGATTATGAAGGCGAACCGCAATATAGAAAGTTTCTGAAAGTAAAAAATAACGAATATTTCAATGCTTTACAGGTAAAATTCTCTTATGCCATTACGTGTCACAAATCACAAGGCGGCCAGTGGAATACTGTTTTTATTGAGCAACCTTATTTGCCCAACGGTATTGATGTAGATTATGTGCGTTGGTTGTATACGGCAGTTACACGTGCTAAAGACAAGCTTTACCTGATTGGTTTTAAAGATGAAAGTTTTGTGGACTGAGATTTCCAGACCTATCAGTTCTTATAAACTGTCAGGTATATGTTTTTAAAGTACTCTGCAAATGTATAATGGCTACTCGGAAATCTATTTATTTGTTTAGTTAAAAGTCGGGAGACTTTGCGCAGTTGGTCTATTTTAACTTTCGTTTTTTAGGATTTTGTCTGTTTGAAAAAAATGAAATAATTTCAATTTGATTATTCTTAACCCTGTAATATAAAGTGTTATAAGTTAGAATAACAACTCTACGAATATCTTTTTTAACTTCTGAAACTTGAAATAAATTAGGGTTATGAGAAATCAATAGTAGAGTTTCTTCCATTTTTATAGCTAAATTTTGAAGTTCTTTATCTGTCCAATTTTCTTCTAAATAGCTAATTGTATCTTCTAATTCTTTTAGAGCATGATTCGTCCAAAGAATTTTATAGCCATTTTTCATAAAGCTTTCTAGCGTTTGAATGAGGATTTAGTTTTTCAGAATCAGCATCTTTTAATCCTTTTTCGATAGATTCTTTTTCACTTTCAGAAATTGAATTCCACCAATCTTTACTTTCCTTTTTTCTCAAGTCCATTATTTTTTCAATAATTGTCGAGTCTTCAATAGTAGAAAGCCATTGGATTAATTCCAATTTTTTGTTTTGTATGTTTATTTTAATATCCATGACGCAAAGTTTTAGCAAATCAAAAATACAAATATATTTGTAATGTCTTTCACTAGGCGCATTAAAAACAAACTTTGTACCTTAGCCACTCAGTAATCTAATAACTCAAAATGAAAATCATCGCCGTTATTCCAGCCCGTTATGCTTCTACACGTTTTCCTGCTAAACTAATGCAGGATTTAGGTGGAAAAACTGTAATTCAAAGAACCTATCAAGCTGCTGTAAACACAAGGTTATTTTATGATGTTTTTGTTGTAACCGATTCGATTTTAATTTATGACGAAATCATTACTAATGGTGGTAAAGCCATTATGAGTATCGCAGCACACGAAAGTGGTAGCGACCGAATTGCCGAAGCTGTCGAGAATCTCGATGTTGATATTGTTGTAAATGTTCAAGGCGATGAGCCATTCATTAACACAAAACCATTAGCTGAATTGCTGGATGTTTTCAGAAATGACTTTGATAAAAAAGTGGATTTGGCTTCGCTGATGTTTGAAATAAAAGATACAGCCGAAATTGAAAATCCGAATAATGTAAAAGTCGTAACCGACCAAAACGGATTTGCTTTGTACTTTTCACGTTCTGTAATTCCGTATCCAAGAGATATTAATGCAGGAGTTCGCTATATGAAACATATCGGAATTTATGCTTTCCGCAAACAAGCGCTATTAGACTTTTATCGTTTGCCTATGAAATCGCTCGAGGCTTCCGAAAAACTGGAACAACTTCGCTATTTGGAATTTGGAAAACGTATCAAAATGGTGGAAACCAATCAAGGAAGTATTGGCATTGACACTCCTGAAGATTTGGAAAAGGCAAGAAAACTTATTTAAAATTATTCCATTTCCTCATTGTCAAAATAACCTTTGCTTTTTAGTTTCGTTGAAAAGAAATTCAAGAACAACACCACAAAAGACAAGAAGAACATTGCTTGAATACTAACCAAAACTTTTCCAAAAAGTGATATTGGGTAATAATCGCCAAAACCTATTGAGTTTGAGCTTACAATACTAAAATAAATGGCATCAAACCAATGTCCAAATGGCTTGTTCATATTATTACCATGAGTATATAAAACAGCAAAAGAAAACACAATTTCCATATAATTAAAAAACAACATCAACATTGATCGTTTATAGGAACGTGGACGAGTAAATAAATCGGAAGCAAAAATTAAGGTAGGTATATATAATACAGTTTCCAATAACAAATAAATCATTGTATAAAGAATAAAATGATTGTATTGCCAATGATTTGTCAAAATAAGCAATGGGAATAAAACCTTTGCCAAAACATATAGATCAAGCGCTAAATCTTGATATTCGTGTCCAATTTTATTGGATGCATATTTTATATAAACACCAGGAAATAACAATTGAGAAGAAGAAAGAAACAATCTTACAATTTTTTCAATTCCGTTATCAAATTGATGATCATTGTTCCAAATAGCTCTAATATTTAAAATCCGTCTTTCAATAGGATTGAATTTTGGCTTTTGGTTTGGAGAAACTTTTCCAATCAATAATTTTCTTAAAAATCCCATTATTTTAGTTTTTTAATTGTAAACAATTCATTGTGAATTTCGACTTTCGGATACATTCTTAAGGAATATTCACCGCCGAATTTTGATTTGTAAATCAGGTTTCTTTCTTCTTCTATTTTGTTAATTACCATAGTATTGAACAAAATAAAACCGTTCAAATTTAGCAACGAATTGATTCTATTTATGAAAAAATCCTGAAACAAAAAGTTAGGCATCGACGTATCTTCAAAAATATCAATGATAATCAAATCATATTTTAGCTTGGTTTTTAAAACAAATTCAAAAGCGTCATCAATCACGATTTCAAGATTCTGAATTTTATCTAATTCAAAATAACGATTGGCAATATCAATTACGGTTGCATCAATTTCAACACCGGTAATTTTTCCTTTGAATTTGATTTCATCTACCAAAGTTTTTATTACACTACCGCCTGCAACACCAAGTACCAAAATACTTTCAAAATTCCGAATGCGTTCAAAACCTATATATTTTAAACCTTTTCTGAGTATTCGTTGTAAGCTTCCATAAGAATAATTAGTGCTTTTACTGTCTAAAACCAATTCTCCATTGTTCCAAGTTACTTCTAGCGTTTTGCTGACAGCAGAATTTTTTTGGTAAATGTTAATCGGAATAAAATAGCTAAACAGTTTTCTAATCATCAATAAATATTTTCTCAAAAGTAATACAGAAACACTAAATTTACGGAAAATATGCATAATGAAACAACGACTTTATAAATTTATTTTCTACCGTTTACTTGGTTGGAAACTAATTGGTACTGTTGATGCAAGTATTAAAAAATGTGTCATTGCAGTTATTCCACACACCTGCAACTTTGATTTCTTTTTAGGATTATTTTCTAGAGGAATTATAGGTCTAGAAATGAATTTTGTGGGTAAAAAAGAATTGTTCAAATTTCCTTTTGGATGGTATTTTAGAAGTGTTGGCGGCGCACCATTAGACCGAAGTGGAGGAAAAAATAATGTAGACGCAACGGTTGCCATTTTTAATAAAAGGGAAGTTTTCAGATTAGCATTATCTCCGGAAGGAACTCGGAAGAAAGTAACCGAACTTCGAACCGGATTTTATTATATAGCATTAAAAGCTAATGTTCCAATAATTCCCGTAGCTTTTGATTATAGTAAAAAGGAGGTCAGAATTGGCAATCCTGTTTATGTAACGGGCAACTATGAAGAAGATATGAAAATTATTTTACCATTCTTTAAAGATGCCAAAGGGAAAATTCAGGAAAGAGGATATAGCTTCGCTGAGTTCGGCGATGCCTCCGGTAAAGTATAAAAGCAAACGAATGAATTATTTAGCACTACATCAACAGTATAAAGAGGAAACAATTTCCGGACGCTATATCACTTTAGAACATATTGAACCTTTAGTTTTAAAACAACAAGCTGAAATTATTGGACAATCCGTTTTAGGAAAGTCAATTTATAAATTGCAATTCGGCACAGGGAAAATCAGAATTTTGATGTGGTCACAAATGCATGGAAACGAAAGCACGACTACTAAAGCGTTGTTCGACTTTATTAATTTTTTGCATTCTAATACGAAAGAAAGCAGTGTCATTTTAGATCATTTCACTTTTTGTATGTTGCCAATGCTAAATCCGGATGGCGCCAAATTATACACCAGGGAAAATGCCAACGGAATAGATTTAAACCGGGATGCACAAAATCTATCACAACCCGAAAGCATTGCCTTGCGAAAAACATTTGAACTATTTGAACCGGATTATTGCTATAATCTTCATGATCAACGGACTATTTATGGCGCGGGCGAAAGTGGAAACACAGCTACAGTTTCGTTTTTAGCACCTGCTTTCAATGAAAACAGGGATATCAATGATGTTCGAATTAAAGCCATGAATGTTATTGTGGCGATGAACACTACTTTGCAAAATTTTATCCCAAATCAAGTGGGTCGATTTGACGACTCATTTAATTTAAATTGCGTTGGAGATACTTTCCAATACTTAAAAGTGCCAACAATCCTTTTTGAAGCGGGACATTTTGCCAACGATTATGAAAGAGAAATAACAAGAAAATATATTTTTATTGCTTTAGTTTCGGGAATTACTTTTTTAAGCGAAAACGATATAGTTCTCAATGAAATTGATAATTACCTAAAAATTCCGCAAAATAAAGTCGTTTTTTATGATTTTGTTTATAAAAATGTCAAAATAAATTATGATGGTAACGAAAAAATTATCAATTTTGCTGCTCAGTTCAAAGAAGTTCTAAATAACAAAAAAGTGTTTTTTGAGGCAGAGATTGCTCAAATTGATAATTTAGAAAATTATTTTGGTCACCTAGAATTAGACGCTAAAGGCGGAACCTACAATGATGGCGAAAGTAATCTTCCTATTTTAGAAAAGAAAGCTAACTTTTATTTAGGAGAAATTGAAATAGTTAATGGTGCTTTGCTCAAGTAACTATTGAGTTGGCCTTTAAATTAGATTTTAATAAAAATATATTTTATGAGTAAGTTTAAATTAGATGAAGTAGACCACCAAATTTTGGATATGTTGATAGACAACACCAGAATTCCCTTTACAGATATAGCTAAAAAACTATTGATTTCTGCTGGAACTGTGCATGTAAGAGTTAAGAAAATGGAAGATCAAGGAATTATTATGGGTTCTTCTTTAACTTTGGATTATGAAAAATTAGGTTACGCTTTTATAGCTTATATTGGTGTGTTTTTGAATAATACGTCACAAACTAAATTTGTTCTTGAGCGTATAAATGAAATTCCATATATCACAGTGGCTTCTGTTACTACTGGTAAATTTAATATTTTTTGTAAAATTAGAGCTAAAGATACCAAGCATGCAAAAGATGTGATCTATATGATTGACGATATTGAGGGTGTTTATAGAACCGAAACTATGGTGTCATTAGAAGAAAGTATAAACGACAAAAAGCGTTTGATGCATACTATTTTTCAAGAATTAGATTAGTATTAGTTAATAATAAATTTAAACCTCAAGTGACAACTTGAGGTTTTTTTTGCGCATTTAAATCAATCATTAACCAAATGGTATATCCAATTATTTGAATACTGCCCCGATGAATTAGATCGCGTTTATTTTTTCAGATATGCAAAATCATTGAAATGTATTATAGAAATAACAAAAGCGAAACGGATGATGGCACTATATCAAATAAAAAAATATAAAAGAAAAATCAAAGTTCTTATTCTTTTTCAAAAAAAATGTGACCTTTGCTATACTTATATCATTCCATATGAAACCATCCAATTTACAACCTGAAGAATTTGCAGAGTTTTATGCTACTTATATAAACCAGGTTTCTAGCGAATATACACTTATTGAAGAACTTGAAATCTCGGTACATCGCTTCATAAAATTTGTACAAAACATTCCGTTAGATAAATTTGATTACCGATATGCCGAAGGAAAATGGACTATAAAAGATATCATTCAGCATTTGATTGACGCCGAAAGAATTTTTGCCTATCGTGCTTTGCGTTTTGCCAGAAATGACAAGAACAAATTACCCGGTTTTGAGGAGAACGAATATGTTGACGAAGCTAATGCAATCAAAAGAAGCATTCAGGATTTATTGACTGAATTGGCTGTTGTCAGACAAGCTACTTTGTTTTTATTTAAATCATTTTCAAATGAAGAATTGTTTCGAATAGGTACTGCTTCAAATAATCAAATGTCAGTTCGGGCTCTTGGGTTTACCATCATCGGACATCAAAATCACCATCAAAGAGTTTTTGAGGAAAAATGTTTAGGTTAAAATTCCAATCCCGAAGTTTCGGGACTAAAAAACAAATTCCAAATAAATTTTAAAAAGTAAATCCCAAATTCCAACTGTATCTAGTTTGGAATTTGGAATTTATAATTTGGTGTTTTTGTATTTTTATATTTTAAAATTTGGAATTTATAAACTTCCTCGTAGTTTATTCCTCGTCGTCTTCGTCTTCTTCAAAGTTGTCTGAGGTTTCAAAATCATCATCGTCATCATCGTCATCGCCATCTTCAGAACCACCTTTGTCGTTTAACAAATCTTCTTCTTCCTCGTCTTCATTTTCATTTGGTGCATCTTCATCGTCATCTAACCCTTTTATTGGTTCTATTGGTTCCACTACAGAGTCAATATCTTCTTCATCATATTTTTCCATACGACTAGCTAATTTTGTACTGACTTTAACCAAATAAATTGTGTCTTCTGTTTTTACTTCAACAGCTTCTATCAATTCGTTTTGGGCATTTCTAAAACGAATAATATCAGAGTCGTCGTAACCTTCAGGGAATTTATCTACCAATAAATTCAGAATGTCACCAGTTAGTTTAGCATAATCTACAATAATTCTTCTCATAAAAAAATAGTTTATAAATCTAGTAAGTAGGCAAAGATTAAAGGTACAACAATAGTCGCATCTGATTCAACAATAAATTTAGGTGTGTGGATATCTAATTTGCCCCAAGTTATTTTCTCATTGGGAACAGCTCCGGAATAAGAACCATAACTGGTAGTCGAGTCGGATATTTGACAAAAATAACTCCAAAACGGTACTTCATGCATTTCCATATCCTGGTATAACATCGGCACCACGCAAATTGGAAAATCTCCGGCAATTCCACCACCAATTTGGAAAAACCCTAAACCTTTTCCAGTTGAATTTTTTGGATACCAATCGGCCAACCACATCATATATTCAATACCACTTTTCATTGTGGTAGCATTAAATTCTCCTTTGATACAATAGGAAGCAAAAATATTTCCCATGGTACTGTCTTCCCAACCCGGCACTACAATTGGCAAATTCTTTTCGGCTGCAGCAACCATCCATGAGTCTTTTGGATCAATTTCATAGTATTGTTCTAACACGCCTGAATTAATCATTTGATACATGAATTCATGCGGAAAATAACGTTCTCCTTTTGAGTTAGCATTGTTCCATATATCATATAAATGCGATTGTAATCTGCGGAAAGCTTCTTCTTCCGGAATACAAGTATCAGTAACTCGGTTAAAATGATTTTCTAATAAATCCCATTCTTCCTGCGGACTTAAATCGCGGTAATTTGGAACTCTTTTATAGGAATTGTGAGCTACCAAATTCATAATATCTTCTTCCAAATTGGCGCCCGTACAAGAAATGATATGCACTTTATCATGACGAATCATTTCGGCTAATGATTTTCCTAACTCGGCTGTACTCATGGCGCCGGCAAGTGAAATTAACATTTTGCCATTATCAAGCAAATGTGCTTCATATCCTTTTGCTGCATCAACAAGTGCTGCCGCATTGAAATGTAGGTAATGTTTTTCTATAAACTGACTGATTGGTCCTTTACTCATTATACGTTTTTGTTTTATTCCACTGAGCTAAATACAATTAGCTTCTCATTATTTAGCTTGAAGATTATGACTCAAAGAAAATCTATTTTTTTATAACTACAAACTATTTTTTTTACATTTTTTTATGAAATAAATAAGGGTTGTCTACGCTTAAAATAGTATGTTATTTTTTTTCGTACCCTAATATTTTCAATACTTCGTCTGAAGTTTGTTGTTCTGAGAAAACCTCAGTAGCTAAAATTCCATTTTCATCACGATCTATCAAAATATGTCTCGGTTGTGGAATCAAACAGTGATGAAGCCCCCCAAAACCGCCTATAGTTTCTTGATAAGCTCCTGTGTTGAAGAAGCCTATATATAATGGTTTTTCTTTACTATATTTTGGTAAATACACTGCATTCATATGTTGTTCGGAGTTATAATAATCGTCGCTATCGCATGTTAATCCACCTAATAGCACTCTTTCATAAGTATCGTTCCATCGGTTAACTGCCAGCATTACAAATCGTTTATTAATTGCCCATGTGTCAGGTAAAGTAGTAATAAATGAACTGTCAATCATATTCCAGTTCTCTCTGTCGTTTTGTTTCTTTTGATACAAAACCTGATAAATTGCTCCGCCTGATTCTCCTACTGTAAACGATCCAAATTCAGTAAAAATATGAGGAACATCAATTTCAGCTTCGTCGCAAGCAATTTTTACTTGATTGATAATTTCATCTATCATGTATTGATAATCAAATTCAAATGCCAACGAATTTTTGATAGGAAATCCACCACCAATATTTAAGCTATCTAAAGTTGGGCATTCTTTTTTTAATGCTACATAAACCTTAATACATTTTACTAATTCGTTCCAATAGTAGGCAGTATCCATTATTCCGGTATTGATAAAAAAGTGAAGCATTTTGAGTTCTACTTGTTTATTTTCCTGAATTTGTTTACGATAAAAAGGCACAATGTCTTTATAGCCAATACCGAGACGGGATGTATAGAATTCAAATTTTGGTTCTTCTTCGGCAGCGATACGGATTCCTATTTTGAATTTGCCATTAATAGCTTCTTGCAATAAATCTAATTCTTCATAATTGTCAATAATCGGCACCGTTTTATTAAATCCGTTATTAAGCAATCGAGCTATATTTTCAATGTATTGGTCTCTTTTGAAACCATTACAAATAATATAAGTACTCTTATTTATTTTTCCTTGAGCAATTAAATTCTCAACGATATTAATATCATAAGCTGAAGACGTTTCGATATGAACATTGTTTTTAAAAACTTCATTCATGATGAAACTAAAATGGGAGCTTTTGGTACAATAGCAATAATAATATTTTGCATCATACTTATTTTTTTCCATCGATTTTCTAAACCAGGACTTGGCTTTATTAATGTTGTTGGAAATTTGTGGTAGATAAGTAAATTTTAAAGGAGTACCATATTGCTCTACCAATTTCATCAAATCGATATTATGAAACTGAAGATGGTCTTTGTTTAGCGTGAACTCTTCCTGTGGGAAGTAGAACGTTTGATTTATTAAATCGTAATATTTAGTATTCATTAGGAGTAGATAATAAGAGATTAAATCATTTTATAAAAAACAAAATAATCTAGAATTCAAACTCTAATATTAGCGTAAATAATAGGAAGTTTTTCTTGAAATAAAAATGTGATTGGTGAACACAAGTCCATTAAATCATTTTTGAGTATATAAAAATGATTAGAAACAGCAAAGAAATAGGTATTGATTCCTTGACTATAAATACTGTAAATAGAAGTATTGACACTTTTTTTCATTAGGGCAAATGTAAAAAATAATATATTCGAAATGCAACTATTCGTATCAAAATTATATTAACTTTTGTAATCGGCAAAAGATTTTATAATTAATTCATTTTCAACTTCTTGATTGATTTTGATGCTGCCAATTCCATCAAGCAATGCAAATTGAATTTTTCCGTACTCATTTTTTTTATCATGAATAAGTAATTCGAGTATAGGTTTTAAGTCATTTTCTTCAAAAACTATGGTTTCAAAAACAGCATTAATGGTATTTTTGATTTCTATGTATTCTGCCGCTGAAAGTAGTTTCTTTTGCCAAGAAATATAGCTCTCCAATATCATTCCCACCGCAATGGCTTCACCATGAAGCAAGGTTTTTTTGTTCTCATTTTCCAAAAAATAGCTTTCAATGGCGTGCCCTAAAGTGTGTCCAAAATTCAATGCCATTCGAATGCCATTTTCAGTTGGATCCTGCATCACAATTTCATTTTTGATTTCAATCGAACGGTATATTAAACCGTCAAAATCAGCAAAATCAATTCCGTTTAATTCTTTGAATTTTGTCCAATAATCAGCATCTGCAATCAATCCGTGTTTCAACATTTCTGCTAAACCCGAACGCATCTCGTTTTGTGGCAATGTCGATAAATAGTCAGTATCAATTAGTACCAATTTTGGTACGTTGATTACACCAATTTGATTTTTTAAATTCCCTAAGTCCACTCCGTTTTTGCCTCCAACGGATGCATCAACCATGGCTAAAAGCGTTGTTGGAATATGTATAAAATCAATTCCTCTTTTAAAAGTTGACGCTACAAATCCGCCAATATCGGTAATTACACCACCGCCAACATTAATAAGCAGACTTTTTCTGTCGCCACCTAATTCAGTCAGTATAGACCAAATTTCAACACATGTAGTAATGTTCTTTTCAGTTTCTCCAGATTCAATCTCAATAATTTCTATAGTTTTATTTGTAGCCAATAGAGGAAGAAAACGAGAGAGACAATGCTCATTTGTATTCGTATCTGTTAAAATAAATATAGTAGAATACTTATTTTTTTCGATTAAGTCATTGAGATATTCATATCCGTTTTCGCTGAATACTATTGGGTAACCATTTGCAGCTATAGATTGCATCATTGTTTAAATTGTATAGGGCAAAATAAGGGATTTTTTTTTAATTAACGCAACAAGATTTATTAATAGAATTTTGTTTTTGTATCAGAAATAAAGTTTACTTTTGTTTAAAGTTTTATTTAAAAGAATGAACAAAAAGCCAATTACCGTAAATCACAATTTAGATGATATTGCCATTGATAGAATTATAGAGATGGCTTGGGAAGACAGAACTCCGTTTGACGCCATTAAATTTCAGTTTGGTTTGGCGGAAGCCGATGTAAAAGCGTTAATGAAAAAAGAACTAAAGTTTAGCAGTTACAAACTTTGGCGCGAGCGAGTTGAAAATTGTAAAACCAAACATGCAGCAAAAAGAGTTGAAGGCATCGACCGATTCAAATGCAAGTTACAACGTGCTATTTCCAATAATAAAATTTCGAAAAGATAATTATTTAAGTGTAAAAAATGGAAAAAGAAAGACCCGATAATATTGTATTTTCTGAAGAACAGGGATATAATGCTAGTTTGTTGCCATATGCAACCAATGTTGGTGCCCCGTTAATTAAAATTGATGATCTTGTTTCTTGGAAGAGCAGAGGCATTAGTAATGTGAACAAAGAGTTTGAAAATAAGTTCAACGAACTTAAAATTCAATACCAAAATTTAATTGAAGAATTTGAGTGGAATGAATTAGTTTACAGTTCACGGTTTTCTTTTGAGCCTGTCATTGGCGAAGTTTATCATTTATATAGAGGAGATGATGGCATAAATTTTCTCTCGCTAATTTCTCCAAACGAATGGAATAAAGAGCATATCGGCACTTTCAAATTGAATAGTGATAAAAAGTGGGTAGTACTCCATAAAAACGACATCATTTTTTGATAAAATTCTTATTATGGACAATAAAATTTATTTTGATACTGAGACTATCGATAGATTAGAAAAGCAACAGCGAGTGCACCTGATAAACAGTTTAGGCGGATTTAAAAGTGTTGCTTTGGTTGGCACTTCTGATACTCAAGGAAAAACTAATTTAGGTATTTTCAGTTCTTTTTTTCATATCGGAGCTAATCCTCCTTTAATCGGAATGATTTTTCGCCCAAGTCCACCAGAGCGTGATACAATGAGAAATATTTTAGATACTCATTTTTATACCATAAATCATATAAATGAATTCATATACAAAAAAGCTCACCAAACATCTGCAAGATATGATAAAGATATATCTGAATTTGATGCTACTGGATTGAAAACCGAATACAAAAATAATTTTTTTGCTCCTTTTGTTTCCGAGTCTACTATACAGTTAGGTATTGAATTTAGAGAAAAAATAGACATCTCTTTGAATAATACAATTTTAATAATTGGAGAAATAATTCAAATCTATATCCCGGAAGATTGTCTACACAAAGATGGTTTTGTCGATTTAGAAAAAGCAAATACGATCACATGTTCGGGTTTAGATAGTTATCACAAAACTGTCCAACTAGACAGATTAAGCTACGCAAAATCCGATAAAGAAATTACATCATTACTTCAAAATTGATTAAAAAAACTGTCAATATTGTTTGGTTCAAACGTGATTTACGTTTTACAGATCACGAACCTCTTTTTATGGCACAACAAGAAAATCTCCCCATTCTTTTAGTTTACTTTTTTGAACCATCAGTTATGGCTTATGATGATTCTGATATACGTCACTGGCGATTTGTTTATGAATCATTACAAGAAATGGTGTCTAAGCTAAAATCAGTTGATGCCCAAATTTATTTTTTTCACAATGAAGTGCAAACTGTTTTTAAGGAATTGCTAGAGATTTATGATGTAAAAAAAGTTTTTTCACATCAAGAAATTGGTAATAAAGTTACTTTCGATAGAGATATTGCGATGCAGTCTTTTTTTGATGATAACACTATTCATTGGAAACAATCTCAACTCCATGGCGTTATTCGGAAACTAAAATCTAGAAAAGATTGGGACAAACGTTGGGAAAACGTAATGCGTGCTGAACCCAAAAGAATTAATTTAAATGAGCTAAAAATAGAAACTTTAGAAACTAATTTTTATACAAGATTAAAAGGTGATGCACTTCCAAAAGGCATTACAACTCCCCAAAAAAATTTTCAGCAAGGTGGCGAATATTGGGCTTGGCGGTATTTAGACAGTTTTGTAAAGGAGCGGCATATTAATTATAGTAAGCACATTTCTAAACCCAATTTAAGTAGAAAAGGTTGCAGCCGATTATCACCTTATTTGGCTTATGGAAACATAAGTATGCGAATGGTGTATCAATACACGAATCAGTTTTATGAAAGTTCAACCAATAAAAGAGCGATGCTTAATTTTGTTTCTCGTTTGCACTGGCATTGCCATTTTATACAAAAGTTTGAAGATGAATGTCGAATGGAATTCCATAACATTAACAGCGCTTTTGATGCTATGATTAAGCCCAGAAACGAAGCTTATATTAAAGCCTGGCAAGAGGGTAAAACCGGAGTGCCAATTGTTGATGCATGTATGCGTTGTGTGGTTACAACCGGATATCTCAATTTCAGAATGCGCGCTATGGTTGTATCTTTTTTTGTATTTAATCTATGGCAGGATTGGCGTGAATTACATTTTTTAGCGCGACAGTTTTTAGATTATGAACCCGGAATTCATTATCCACAATTGCAAATGCAGTCGGGTGTCACCGGAATAAATACGGTTCGAATTTACAATCCGATAAAGAATTCAGAAGAGCATGATAGTGAAGGAATTTTCATCAAAAAATGGTTGCCTGAATTAGCAAATATCCCGACTCATTTAATTCACGAACCATTGAAATTGAGTCTTATAGAGCAGCAATTGTATCAATGCGAAATAGGCAAAGACTATCCAGAACCAATTGTTGACATTGAAGCTACTCGAAAATATGCCAGCGATATTATCTGGAGTTTTCGCAAAAAAGATGACGTCAAAGCAGAAGGGAAAAGAATTCTGAAAAAGCATGTAACCAATCCCAATTCAAATAAATCAATCAATGCGCGGAATAAAAAAACAAAACTTACCTAACAAAAACTGCATGGTTTGCAACCGACCTTTTTCGTGGCGTAAAAAATGGGAAAAAGTATGGGAAGAAGTAAAGTATTGTAGTGATAAATGCAGAGCCAACAAAAATGAAAAATAAAAAAACACTTAGGTTAGTTCTCGGTGACCAATTAAATGGCAATCACTCTTGGTTCAAAACTGTCGATGATTCGATTACTTATGTAATGATGGAAGTCAGAACGGAAACGGATTATGCCAAGCATCACATTCAAAAAGTAGTTGGATTTTTTACTGCCATGCGTTCTTTTGTTGCCGAACTACAATCAAAAAAGCATAAGGTGATTTACATTCATTTAAATGATGAAAATAATTTGCAATCATTTGAAAAGAACTTAGATGCATTGTTAAGTCAAGAAAATTTCAGCCGATTCGAATATCAATTACCTGATGAATATCGATTAGATATTTTATTGAAGAACTATTGTGCTCAGCTTAAAATTCCATATTCAGTGCATGATACCGAGCATTTTTTCAGTACGAGAGAAGAATTAGGTAACTTCTTCGAAGGCAAAAAAATGTTCTTGATGGAAAGCTTTTATCGCGCCATGCGAAAGAAACACAATGTGCTGATGGATGGCGATAAACCCAAGACAGGTCAATGGAATTATGATGGTGATAACCGGAAAAAGTTACCTAAAGATCATAAAGCTACAACACCTTTAGTTTTTAATAATGATGTAACTGAAGCTTTTGATCAAATTCAGAAAGCGAATGTTAAAACAATTGGAAGTATTGATGCTAAGTATTTTGTCTGGCCTATCAACAGAACACAATCGTTAGCCTTACTTGATTTTTTTGTTGCCGAATGTTTGCCGTTATTCGGTTCCTATCAAGATGCGATGACACCCAACGAATGGTCATTATACCATTCACGGATTTCGTTCTCTATGAATGTCAAAATGATTTCACCCAAAGAGGTAATCGACAGAGCTGTTCAAGAGTGGGAAAATCGTAAAGATGAAATTGAGTACAACCAACTCGAAGGTTTTGTCCGTCAGATTATTGGTTGGCGAGAATACATGCGCGGGATTTATTGGTTAAAAATGCCCGAGTTTGCTACGCTTAATTTCTTCAATCATACCGAAAAATTGCCCGATTGGTTTTGGACAGGAAAGACCAAAATGAATTGCTTAAAAGATGCTATAACCCAATCTTTAGAGTATGCCTACGCTCACCACATTCAGCGTTTAATGATTACCGGAAACTTTGCGTTGCTAGCCGGAGTGCATCCCGATGAAGTCGATGCCTGGTATCTTGGAATTTATATCGATGCTATCGAATGGGTCGAAATTACGAATACTCGCGGTATGAGCCAGTTTGCTGATGGCGGCATTGTAGGAACGAAACCTTATGTAAGTTCTGCTTCATATATTGATAAAATGAGTCATTATTGTGGTAGTTGTTACTATAAAAAAGCTCTAAAAACCGGAGATAAATCCTGTCCGTTCAATAGTTTGTATTGGAATTTTTATGATAAACAGGAAGATAAATTAGCTAAAAATCCACGAATTGGAATGATGTATAACGTTTGGCGAAAAATGAAACCAGAAGATAAAAGTTCTTTATTAGAACAAGCCGATTATTATTTAAAAAACATAAATGAGTTATGAAAAGAGCGATTGTTTGGTTTAAAACCGATTTGAGATTGCATGATAATGAAACATTGGTAAAAGCAATTTCACAAAGTGATGAAATTATTCCGGTTTATTGTTTTGATGACACTCAATTTCAAATGACCGAATATGGTTTTCAAAAAACAGGAAGTTTTAGAGCAAAGTTTTTATTAGAATCGGTAGCTAATTTAGATGAAAACCTTCGTGAGTTAGGTTCGGGATTAATTGTTTTAAAAGGAAATCCTGAAATTGAGATTCCCAAAATAGTACAAGAATATAAAGTTTATAAAGTATATGCTAAACGTGAAGTAGCTTACGAAGAAAAACAAAAAGAAAGTTTGGTACAATCGGAACTTTTTAAATTGCGCTGTGAATTTGAAACCTTTAGTACTAGCACATTATACCATGCAGAAGATTTGCCCTTTTCTATCAAAGATATTCCCGATGTGTTTACCAATTTCAGAAAAAAGACAGAGAAAGATGCAACAATAAGAAATGTTTTTAAAAAACCAACTGCTATAAAATCTCCTGAATTATCCAAAATAAGTTTGCCAACTTTGGAAGACTTAGGTTTGAATAGTATTTCAATTGACTCCAGAGCTGTCCTACAGTTTAAAGGAGGAGAAACAGAAGCTATACTCAGGTTAAAACATTATTTTTTTGAAACAAAATCGATTTCCAAATATAAAGAGACACGAAACGGAATGATTGGTGCCGATTACTCCTCTAAATTTTCAGCATGGTTAGCATTTGGAAGTTTATCTTCAAGAGAAATTTATTTTGAACTTAAAAAATATGAAGCGCAATTCGGATCTAACGATTCAACTTATTGGTTGGTATTTGAATTACTATGGCGTGATTATTTTAGGTTTATGATGAAAAAACACCATGTTAATTTTTTTCATCAGAATGGAATTCAAAGTAAAGGAATTACAATAAATAAACACAATATTTTGGCATTACAGAGTTGGATTGATGGACAAACAGGTGTTGATTTTGTAGATGCAAATATGTTGGAATTGAAGTTAACGGGTTTCATGAGCAATCGTGGTCGACAAAACGTAGCAAGTTATTTGTGCAATGATTTAAAATTAGATTGGCGTTATGGTGCAGCCTATTTTGAGCAACAACTTATTGATTATGATGTGTGTAGTAATTGGGGAAATTGGGCTTACTTAGCTGGAGTAGGGAATGACCCTCGAGGAAATCGATATTTTAACATCGAGAAACAAGCACAGGATTATGATAAAGATAAAGATTATAGAAAGCTTTGGTTAGCTGATTTTTAAATTTAAAAATTTAGCAATATAGTTCTGATTTTTTCATTTTAAATAGAATTTAAATTATATAGTAAAACAATTTTTTTAGGAGGAATTATTCCTTAAACTCTTTTTATATTTGTCGCTTTATACTAAATTAATGGAAAAGATTTTCAACGACACTCAAGTTGCGTTTGCACTAAAAACGGATACCGAATTAGAAAGAGCTTATTTTTTGTTTAAAATGATTGACAATGAGCCATTAGTGCGCATTGGAACTGCTGTTACTAATTTTGCTTTGAAAGCCCATTTACCTGTAGAGAGTTTGATCAGAGTCACTGTTTTTGACCATTTTTGTGGCGGAACAACTGAGGATGATTGTCTTTCGGTTGTTGATAAAATGTTTACCAAAGGTGTTTCTTCTGTTTTAGATTATTCGGTGGAAGGAAAAGAAGAAGAAGAGCAATTTGATGCTGCCTTACAAATGACTTTAAAAACTATTGAATTTGCTAAAGAAAGAAAAGCGATTCCTTTTGCCGTTTTTAAGCCTACGGGTTTAGGTCGTTTTTATTTGTATGAAAAAATAGGAGAGAAGCAACCTTTAACACTTGAAGAACAAAACGAATGGAACAGAGTTGTGGCTCGTTTTGATTTAATTTGTAAAACGGCACATGATAAAGATGTGGCACTTTTAATTGATGCTGAAGAAAGCTGGATGCAAGATGCTGCTGATGAATTAGTTACT
This sequence comes from Flavobacteriaceae bacterium, assembly GCA_947456955.1. Taxonomy (GTDB): domain Bacteria; phylum Bacteroidota; class Bacteroidia; order Flavobacteriales; family Flavobacteriaceae; genus Flavobacterium. Next base: position 31,347 of record CANGTQ010000018.1, read on the forward strand.
GACATGATGAGAAAGTATAACAAAAGGAAAGCGATTGTTTTTAATACGCTTCAGTTATATCGTTGGGACAGATTGGATTATCTAAAGAAATTACACAATCAAGCGAAAGTTGAAGGTTTTTATATTGGTATGAAAATCGTTCGCGGTGCCTATATGGAAAAAGAAAATAGCCGCGCAGAAGAAATGGGGTATCCGACACCAATTTGCGAAAGCAAAGAGGCTACCGATATAAATTATGATGCTACAATTATATATATGATGGATAATTTAGATGTAATGTCCATTTTTGCTGGAACACACAATGAATCAAGTTCTTATAAATTGATAGAAATGATGGAATCCAGAGGCATTTCTAAAAATGATAACAGAATATGGTTCGGACAATTGTATGGAATGAGTGACAATATTAGTTACAATTTAGCAAAATATGGTTTTAATGTTGCCAAGTATTTACCTTTTGGACCAGTTAGGGATGTTATGCCTTATTTGATTAGAAGAGCAGAAGAAAATACATCTGTTGCTGGCCAAACAAGTAGGGAATTAAACTTATTAAAGACTGAAAGACAAAGAAGAAAGCAAAATAAATAAAAAAAACACCTCACTAATTGAGGTTTTTTTATTCGTTTTTTTAAAAATATATACATTAGAAGTGCTCTAAAATCAATATCTTTGAATTTAGTTTTTTAAACATACCCAGTAATAAGCTGAAGACCTACCAAAATTTATTTTTATAATGAAACCAATTAATTTTTTATATAAGTCATTAATTCTGATAATCTCATTAATTTCCTTCCAAGGATTTTCGCAAAATTTACTGGTTAATGGTGACTTTGAATCCGGATCTGTTGTTGGCTTCTTTTCAAATGGAGCTGGATATACGAGGATTACACCACCTTTTTCTGGCTCAACAAATGCTGGAAATTGGGCATTGACTACAAATCCTCAGTTAATTAATACATCCTCGTTTGTTTCAACGGGTGATCACACTTCTGGAACGGGTTTCATGATGGTTATTGATGGGAATACAACGGGTGGACAACAAAATTTTTGGGAAGCAGGTAATGCCGGTGGTGGAGTTTGTGGTTTGTCTATTGGTTCAACCTATACTTTTAGTTATTGGATTAGATCTGTTTACGGACCAGTATCAGGTAATCCTACGCCTGCTATTATTGGGGTTGAAATTTTAAATGCAAATTCAGTTACACTTGTTTCGGGTAGTTTAACAGCTCCTCTAACAGCAAACGGTTGGCAACAAGTGGTTTTCACTTTTAGACCTAATGGTAGTTGTGTAAATATTAAATTATTCAATAATAATACAAGTTTTGATGGTAATGATTTTGCCATTGATGATATGTCGGTAACAGCAATTGCTAACAATGGTCAATTAGGTTTTTGTTCAGGAAGTAAAGGTGAACCAGTTTTTAAAGAAAATTTTGGAAGCGGAACAAACTATGGACCACAACTACCGGCGGGAACAACAAATTACACATATGTTGGCAGCGGATTTCCACAAGATGGACAATATACGCTGCATTACACAACTAATTTGATTCCAGTAAACTGGCATACCTCTTTAGATCATACACCAGATACTGAAATCAATGGCACAAATGGCAAATCTTTGATTGTGAATGCAAGCTTTACAACTGGGGAATTTTTCAAAAGAACGGTAACTGGATTGTGTGTAAACACAAGATTTGAATTTTCGGCTTGGGTAATGAATATTTACAATTCTGCCTCTGGAGGATGTCCCGGAACTGGAATTCCTATCAATATTAGTTTCGAGATATGGAATGATACTGAAACTGTACTTTTACAATCCGGAAATACGGGGAATATAGCCGGAACACCAACACCAAACTGGATACAATATGGGTTGGTGTTTACAACAACAAACCAAACTTCTGTAGTCCTAAAAATGAGGAATAATGGAGCCGGTGGATGTGGTAATGACTTAGCCATTGACGATATCATGTTCCGTTCTTGTGGTGATTTAACCACAATTTCAAGTCCATCTGCAATAGGAACTACATATACCGTTTGCCAAGAAAATAGTCCAGTAAATATTACTCTTCAAGCTAACACGTCAGGGACTTCTAATTATTTTTATCAATGGCAGCAAAGCTCAGATAACATCAATTGGTCCGATATACCTGGAGCGAATTCAACAACTTACATTACTCCAGGGATTACTTCTCAAAGATATTACAGAACTAAGGTGGCGCAAGATATAGCCAATTTAAATAATAATTTCTGTTCAACATTATCCGACATTTTCACAGTTTCCTTTTTACCATCACCAAATCCACCCACAAGCAATGGTAACATTTCAATTTGTGCTAACCAAACCATTCCTGCTTTATCTGTTACAGCTAATGCAAACCTTGGAGTAAATTGGTATGATGCATTAACAGGTGGCAATTTATTACTTTCAAATTCTCTCAGTTATTTACCAACAATTGCGGGAACATATTACGCCGAGACATTTACTTTGAGTGACAATTGCAGAAGTGCAACAAGGACTCCTGTTACATTAACGTTTAATCAACCTTTGTCAGCGACAATTATATGTGGAGTAACTACCGCTAATTCAATAACATTTAATTGGGTTCCTGTGACTGGAGCCACAGGATATACTGTTTCCTATCAAATTAATTCAGGATCAATAGCATCTTTACCAACTTTGCCGTCACTAAATCTTACAGTAAATTCATTAAATCCAGGTGATCAAGTTAAAATTACTGTAACTCCTGTTGGTAGTGGATGTTATAGTTCTGCAACACAAATTTGTTTTACAACTACTCCATGTCCTGTTCCTTTGGTAAGTGTTACTCAACAACCTACTTGTACTAATCCTACTGGGACAATAGTTTTTACAAGTCCAGTAAATACTGTATTGCCTATTCCTTCAAATTTATTTATATCTCAAGTAACTGATGCAAATTTGGGTTCGTTGACTTATATAGAAATTTTTAATGGAACCGGTGCAACAGTTAATTTAGCTAATTATAAAATTAAAATTTACAATAATGGGAGTGGAACAGTTACAGCCACCTGTGATTTTGCCCTATCGGGAAATCTATTGAATAATGACGTTGTTGTTATTGCTGTTGGAAGTGTTTCTAATCTTGGCGGCGTTTTACCTGATTTAACATTTGCAGGTTGTGGTGGAGTTAACAATAATGATAATATACGTTTAGCTACTATTGGAGATGTTGAATTTGATTTATGGGGAGACACAACAGGAACTTTGTTTACACCTGCTGGTGCAGTAGGGTATAGCTATACTAGAAATATTTTTGCTCCACACCCTTCAATGATATGGAATCCTTCTGACTGGACTGCAACCGATTGGATTAGCTCTACAGTTGAAGATTACTCAGGTGTTGGAACTTATAATTATCAGACGTCAAATTATCAGTATAGTGTGGTGAGCCCAACTTATCAAGTAAGCCCAATCTTTACTAGTTTAGCACCAAATACAATTTATAATGTAACCATTAGAGATATCGTTGGAGGTTGTACATCAACTCCAATACCATTAACTGTAAATCCAGTTATTACTTCACCGCCACCAACTGCAAGTGTAACTTTTCAACCAACATGTTCAACACCAACAGGAACAATTGTGGTTACAGCACCAACACCTGCGTCAAACGTAACATACACCTTAACAGGAATTAACCCTTTTGTTGCTGCGGTAACACAATCAATTGCTACTTTTTCAAATTTGGCACCGGGAGTTTATAGTCTAACTACTACCAATACAACTACAGGATGTATTTCAACGGCAACACCCATAACTGTCAACCCAATTCCAAGTGTTGCTCCACCAACTGCGAGTGTAACAGTTCAACCTACATGTACAACACCAACAGGAACAATTTTGGTTACAGTACCAACACCTGCATCAAATGTAACATACACCGTAACAGGAACTAATCCTGTTGTTGCTGCGGTAACACAATCAAGTGCTATTTTTTCAAATCTGACTCCGGGAGTTTACAATGTCACCACTACCAATACAACCACAGGATGTATTTCAACAGCAACGTCATTAACCGTAAATGCTGTACCGTTTGCGCCATTAGCACCAACTGCGAGTGTAACAGTTCAACCAACATGTACAACACCAACAGCAACAATTGTGGTTACAGCACCAACACCTGCAACAAATGTAACATACACCGTAATAGGAACTAATCCTGTTGTTGCTCCGGTAACACAATCAAGTGCTA
>CANGTQ010000019.1 GCA_947456955.1 Flavobacteriaceae bacterium
ATACGTCTGTGTTCCAAGCGTAGTTGTTGAAATTACTGCCGGAGACCAAGTTCCTGTAATTCCATTTGTTGAAGTTGTCGGCAAAGTTCCTGGTGTAGCATTTTGACAATAAGGTCCTAAGGCTGTAAAGACTGGAACAATATTAGGATTAACTGTAACGCTCATCGTTGTTGTAGTGGCACACAATCCAACTGTCGGTGTAAAAGTATACGTCTGTGTTCCAAGGGTAGTTGTTGAAATTACTGCGGGAGACCAAGTTCCTGTAATTCCATTTGTTGAAGTTGTCGGCAAAGTTCCTGGTGTAGCATTTTGACAATAAGGTCCTAAGGCTGTAAAGTCTGGAACTGTTGACTCTTTAATATTTACCAATACATCGAGTCTATTACTACTCTCACATGGTGGGTCAACTGTAGTGGCATAATAATGCTGTCCATTTACTAACGGCGTAGATAAATCCAAAGGGATTCCAAATTCTGTTGTCAGATACCAATTATTATTTCCCGAAGCCACCAAATCATTAACAGTGGGAGAAGTGTTACTACAAAACTCCTGAACTGTAAGTCCATCAGGCACAGGAACAATTCCAACATTTACAAATAACTGAAATCTTGAAGTTTCACATCCGGTGGACGGATTGGTTTGACTTATATAATAAATCGTATTATCTGATAAAATAGCGTTAGGCAATAGAGCGGTTCCCCCATTTGGTTGTGTGTACCATCTTAAACCATTTCCTGATATTACGAATTGCGGATTGGATGGAGTTGCCAGATTAGCGTTATTTACACAAACTCCTTGAAAATTTAATCCGGTTGGTGTAGAATAAATAGTAACAACTACACTTTGTCTTGGTCCACAGGCACCTGTATTGTCATCGGCAAAATAATCTTCCCCATTTGTTAAACTTGCAGAACTTAATAAAACAGGACCTCCTATCGCATCAGCATACCATCTAATGCCACCACCATTATTTATAGCAACAAGACTAGCAATAGTCGGTGATTGTATATCGCAAAAAGACTGAGCAGCATTTGTTACCGTGGGACATTGAGAATATAAAGAATTATTATTTCCAAAAAGAGATACTAATAAAACAACATAAGCAAAGTAATTTTTAACAAGAGTAGTAATTCTCATAAGCAATTCGATTTTAAGCATTTTACACTAATTACAAAGTACATCCTACACCAAATTTTTATCATTTATCAAGATATAAAGATTTTAATTGATTTTCAAATAGTATATACCTAAGCTAAAAAAATGCTCTCACTATATTACTCAATATAACAGTAACCGTATTTGACTTATTAAAATCTTATAAACAAAATAATCAACATTAATAAAGATAAATCAATAAGGCAAAAATATTTATCTTATTGAAATAAAACATTTTACACTAAATAAAAAAATAATTATAAAGTTATTAATAATTTAATTTACTTGTTAAAAATAAAAAATTGTTAATAAGTTTGCATGCAATTGCAAAGCTATTAACAACTAATTGGAAAATTGAAATGAGTTTAAAACCTACTATCCTGAATATCTTTTGAAACTATTTGAAATTCATGAATTACCTCATCAATAATAGATTCTACTGATTTAACATTGTGAATTAACCCTGCAATTTGACCTATTTCTAATTCACCTTCGACTAGATCTCCTTCAAACATTCCCTTTTTGGCTCTTGCTCTTCCTAGTAATGCTTTTAAATCTTCTACTGATGGACATCTTGAATACAATTCTTGTATATCGTTGTAAAATTTATTTTTTATCAATCGCACTGGCGCCAATTCTTTCAAAGTTAATTGTGTATCTCCTTCTTTTGTTTCTATGATAGTTTTTTTGAAATTATCATGAGCTGAACTTTCAAAAGAAGCCGCAAATCTAGACCCCATTTGAACACCATCAGCACCAAGAACCATTGCGGCAAGCATTCCTCTTCCGGTTGCAATTCCGCCGGCAGCTATTAGCGGAATGTTAATTTGTTCTTTAACCATTGGAATTAAAGTAAACGTAGTGGTTTCCTCTCTCCCATTATGTCCACCGGCCTCAAAGCCTTCGGCAACTACCGCGTCAACTCCGGCTTCTTGTGCTTTTAAAGCAAACTTTGAACTGCTCACAACATGAACAACGGTAATGCCTCTTTCCTTCAAATAACTCGTCCATGTTTTTGGATTTCCTGCCGATGTAAAAACAATTTTTACCTCTTCTTCAATAATAATCTGAATAATTTCTTCAATATTTGGATATAACATTGGAACATTAACTCCAAATGGTTTATCTGTTGCTTTTTTGCATTTTTGGATATGCTCACGCAAAACTTCAGGATACATTGAACCTGCACCAATCAATCCTAGACCGCCGGCATTACTAACAGCACTGGCTAATTTATAACCACTATTCCATATCATTCCTCCTTGAATAATTGGGTATTTAATATTGAAAAGTTGGTTGATTTTATTCATTTATGCTGAATTGAGTTCAGTATTAATTTTTAATGATTTTTCCGGTTTGTACAAATGAATTGCATTTTATTTTATAGAAATAAATTCCCGAATTAATATTCACCATTGAAATTGAAGTTTCCGTATTTTGAATACTTTTTTCAAAAACAATTTGACCTAAAGCATTGTAAAAACTAATTTTTGCTTCACTAAAAGTTGGTGGAAATGAAACAAAAAGTTTGTCAAAAACCGGATTCGGATACACCAAAAATCTTCCAATTGAATCTTGATTAATGGAAAGTTGTGCACTATTTAATGCCAACTGAAAGTCGGGAATTCCATAACCAAATTGATTGGTTGGATTTGCAAATCTATCAGCTGATTGCTTAACAAAATCTACAACCTGTTGATTCGTTGCCCACGGAATTGCCTGCCAAAAACTGGCTATCATTCCAGCTATAATAGGACAAGAAAAAGAAGTCCCACTTGCAGTTTGAATGTTCCCACTGGTATTAGCAACTACTGCAGCCTGACCTTTTGCCATCACATCTGGTTTTATTCTACCATCGAAAGAAGGTCCAACTGAGCTAAAAGTTGCATACGATTCATCAAATTTAACAGCTCCGACAGCAAGAACATTAGTTGCTTCTGCCGGAACACCAACATGATTAATAGGTTCAGAACTTCCGCCAGAGTTACCTGCACTTGCTACCACTACGATTCCTTTACTATAAGCAATATTAGCTCCTTTTGAAGCAAAAGCCGTGTCGCCGGTAAACTCATCATAAGAATGTCCATAATTTGGATTGTCAAACTCATAATAACCCAATGAGGTAGAAATAACATCTACACCTAGTCTGTCTGCTTCTTCAGCTGCTTCAACCCAATAACTTTCTTCTACTGGACTTTCTTGTGTAACATCTTCGGTTACAAATAAATAATATTGTGCATCGGGTGCAGTTCCAACAAGTTGCCCATCAACATAACCACCCATACAGGAAAGTGTCAAAGTTCCGTGATCGTGTAAAGAATATACATTGGCATCCTGACTAACAAAATTATACCCTCCGAGTATCAAATTGTTATCAAATAATCTTTGGAATGGTGCTGTTGAATTAACATTTATAAATCCGGAATCAAGAACAGCTATTATTTTCCCTGAACCGGTGTAATTTTCTTGATGAAGTAAATGCCCATTCAGCATTTGAATTTGATTATTGGAATTCCCGTAATTAAAACTAGTCTGGACATTCATCTGTTTGTTAACTGGGATGATAGTTCTTGGAATTGCCCTTTTCGAGTTCAAAGAAGCATCAGCAAATTGGACACGATTTACAAAAGGGAGCGAAGTCAACGCAATAATATTATCAATACTACCTTGAATGTGAAGACAATTTAACCATTTTGATTTTGCCATTACAGTAATTCCGTTTGCGGCTATAATTTGATCAACATAGGGTTGGTGAATTGGAATATCTTTTATATCGAGTGGAATATTTTGATTGGATCTTCTGTCTATTGAACGCTGAGAAAGCATTTGTAAAGGATTATCAAAATAAAATTGTGCATTTGGCTTATCGCTGAAGAAAACCCAGGCATCTTCTTGAGAATAACCTATGAAACTTAAAAGAAAAAGGACAATAAAGAAAAATTTGTTCATAGCATTTACTTATTGAGAATGCTAATTTATGAAATTACTCCTGAACCAACTAATTCGTCATAAATATTCCACGCGACGAATTGCCCTTCAGTTATTGCCGATTGCGGTTCTTCAAAAGAAACATACAAACCACTTTCAAATTGATGTAACGTCGCCTTCTGTAAAGCTTGACGATAACGAATACGTGCCATTACCTGCATAGTTTCTCCGTTTTTCAATGCTAAATCTTCGCGTATCCAATGAACTTCTGAAGGTTGCACTTTCAACGTTTTTTTGAATAACCCCGGATGATTTGTACCTTGACCGGTATAAATTGCATTAGTTTTAACATCAGTTGCTATTATGAAAAGTGCTTCTTTTGTACCGCCAACATTTAATCCTTTTCGTTGGCCAATGGTAAAGTAATGTGCTCCTTGATGTTTGCCGACTACTTTACCATTTTCAGTTGAATAAGGAATTGAAGTGGATTCAAAAATTAATTGTTCTTCTAGAGAATTGAAGTTGGGTTGTTTTTGATTGTAAATAGAATTATTTGCATCAATTTCATAAATCAAACCCTCTTTGGGTAGTAATTGTTGTTGCAAAAATTCAGGCAGCCGAACTTTTCCAATAAAACATAAACCTTGTGAATCTTTCTTTTCGGCAGTTACCAAATCCAATTTCAAGGCTATCTCACGAACTTGAGGTTTGGTCAATTCACCAATTGGAAATAGCGATTTAGCCAATTGCTCTTGCGACAATTGACAAAGAAAATAAGACTGGTCTTTGTTGCCGTCTTTTCCTGCCAATAGCTGATAGACCGGTTTAGCTTTACTCTGTTCGCCTTTGGCTCGAGTACCTCGGGTTTCATCAACTTCGATTTCGCCTTTTCTGCAATAATGTCCGGTTGCCACATAATCGGCACCAAGACTTAAAGCAATTTTCATAAAAACATCAAACTTAATTTCGCGATTGCACAATACATCCGGATTTGGAGTTCGTCCTTGTTCGTATTCGTTGAACATATAGTCGACGATTTTTTCTTTGTATTGTTCGCTTAAATCAACAGTTTGGAAAGGTATTCCTAATTTTTCAGCAACCAAAAGCGCATCATTGCTATCTTCGAGCCAAGGACATTCATTAGAAATGGTCACCGAATCATCGTGCCAATTTTTCATAAAAAGACCAATGACTTCATAGCCTTGTTCTTTTAAAAGATAAGCAGCAACACTCGAATCTACTCCACCGGAAAGTCCAACAACAACTCGTTTCATTTTATTGCTAAAATTTGAGGCAAAGTTACCTCAATTTCTCTATAATCTAATAATATAACATCCGTAAAAAAAATCAAGTCTAGACAAACTAATTTATCTTCCAAATTTTCTTTTGATTTCATTATCAATGTCTGGACTGGGTTTTTCGACATCTTTAACCTCAACCTTAACATCAGCCTGATTAGGCATTACAGGTTTTTTGAATTTTATATTTTCATAGTTCATGTTGACATCTTTTAATTTTCCTTTCACAAGCATTTTCCACATCCCTACTTTCTTCCCATTTTTAAAAAGTCCTTGAGCTGCAACTTGATTATCAACATTTCTATAGATTGCTTGTCCATCATATTCATCATTTTTATATATTGACTCTTCGAGTACTACTCCGTTTTCGGCATAACTTTTATATGCACCGTTTTTAATTCCATCCTTGTAGGTAGTTTCTTCAGCTATTTCTCCGCTTTTATAAAACACTTTTCTAATGCCATTCAATTTTCCGTTTACATATAATTCTAGTGTCATAATCGAAGACAAATCTTCATGGTAGTATTTCCATTCGCCTTCAAATTGCTTATTAAACACTTTCCCTTCGCTTACTTTATTTTTATTTTGATTGTAAAAAATAGTATAGCACGAGTTGTCTTTTGCATTAAATTCTCTAGTAGCGATTACTGTTCCCGCTTTGGTATCATCATAGAATTTGAAAGTGCCAATTTCTTTTCCATGCTCAAAAGCACCTTCATATCTTGGTCGCTTTGACCCTTCATAAAAGCCCTTCCACAATCCGTTTTTTTTTCCGTTTTCATCTAATTTATTGATGTCTTGAGCAAAAACAGAAATTGAAATTAATAAACTCAACAATAAGTATTTCATCTGTTCCGTGTATTATTTGTGAAAATGTAAAAATTAAATTTGTAAATTAAACTAATTCAATAAACGAAAAAATCTAATTTTTAGTATCAAATGACGCACTAAAAATTCTCAAAAAATATTTTTTAAGATTTTATTAGCAATAATAAATAATTTTTATACTTTTGGATAAACTTTAAAAAAAATTAAAATGAAGAATTTATTAAGAAATTTTACTTTAGTAGTAATCTCTTTTCTAGCTTTTTCTTGTGGAGAAGAGGAAAATAAAAACTTACCATCTACCTCAATTGCAAAAATTATTGAAGTAACTCCTGAATTTAGCAAATTAAAAGAAGCACTAGAAATAACTGGATTGACTTCTACGTTCGAAGAATCTGGTGATTTTACTGTTTTTGTTCCAACTAACGATGCATTCGCTGCTGTTCTTGGAGGTTTAACTGTTGAAGAATTTAACACTGCAAATCCAGGTGTTTTAGAAATTGTTTTAAAATATCATGTTTTAGGTGCTAGAGTTTTATCTTCAGATTTATCTGATGGTCAAGAAGCTGCTACATTACAAGGGCAAAATATTACAGTTACTTTATCACCAAATGCTTTCTATCCGGAATATGATACTGATTTAGGTGACTTTGAAGAAACAAGTGTTTTTATTAATAGTTCGAGAGTTTATGCTAGAGATGTAAAATGCTCAAATGGTATTATTCATGTGATTGATGCTGTTTTATTGCCAGCTTCTTAATTATCAAATAATTCACAATAAAAAAAGCTTCTCAATGAGAAGCTTTTTTTATGATCCTAATTCTAATACCCTACCATTAGTCTCTTTTATAGCTTCGATGATTGTTTTCTTAACTTCAAAAAACAACAACTATAATAGTACAAACAACATAACATTTGACAAGAATGCTAGATTTTATTTCCTGTAAAAAAATACCATTTTATTATCCTATACATTATCCATAAGTTGATTATGGTGTTTTGTTTAACTCATGGGAATGGTATTAAAATAAAAAACCTTTTATTAATCTAGGGATTCATTAAAATTAGCTGATTTACAAATTAAACAAAAGCGTTAAATTTTTCATAAATCTTGTTTTGTTTAAACTTTAATGTTTTTTGTTAAACAAAATAATTTAGTTTTGCATTAAACATTAAACAAAATAACTATGAAAAAATTTACAAGAATTATCGGAATCGCATTTTTAGCAGTAAGTGTATTATCATGTAGTGATGATAATGAAAGTCAGCCAACCATTGTAGATATTGCATCAAGCAATGCAGATTTTTCAACATTAGTAAGAGCTTTAGAGCGAACTGATTTAGTTGAAACTTTAGACGGTTCAGGACAATTTACTGTATTTGCACCAACGAACGAAGCGTTTAATACATTTTTTGCTTCTCTAGGTCCTGGAGTGACTGTAGAAAATGTAGATGCTGTAGTACTTAAAAGTATCCTATTAAACCATGTTATTGGAAGTGAAATAAAAAGCGGTGCTTTACCAGCTGCTACTTACGCCTCTACTTTATCACCTTTCAATACTTCTGTAAATGCACCAACTATTAGTATGTTTGTTCAAAAATCAGGAAGTGTAGTAACAATAAATGGTGGATCAGCAAATGGTGGAGCTACAGTAACCTCCGCAGATTTAGATGCTAGTAATGGCGTAATTCATGTTGTAGGTAATGTTATCGCTATTCCAACAATAGTTAATCACGTAATTGCAAATCCTGATTTTGATACATTACAAGCAGTTGTTACAAGTACTAGCGGTGCTTTTGGAGATCAAAGCGGTGTTTTAAATGCTTTAGTTGGTCTAACGGCAGCTGCTCCTGCAACCCTTTTTGCTCCTAATAATACTGCATTTACAAATGCAACAACAGGAACTGGGTTTGCAGTTGGCGCTAATGCTGCTCAAGTATCAACAGTTTTACAATATCATGTTACTACAGCTGGAAATGTTCGTGCAAATCAACTTACAAATAATCAAGTTGTACCAATGTTTACAAGTCCTGTTCAAAATGTAACCGTGATTCTAGGAACAGGAACTGTAGATATCCGTGATACTGCAACTAACTTATCAAGAGTATTCCAAGCTGATATTCAAGCATCAAATGGAGTAATCCACGGTGTAAATAGAGTATTACAGCCTGCATTATAATTAACAGATTGCTATGAAGAAGAAAAAGCGCAACTAGAACTAGTTGCGCTTTTTTTATGATCCTAATTCTAAAGCCCTATTACTAGCCGCTTTTATAGATTCAATAATAGTTTTTTTAACATACATTTTTAAAAAACCTTAACGCATTTCAGTCGTTCCGCCTTTGGATGCTAATTTGGCAATCCATTCTTCGTTAAATAATGAATAACTATTTTGTATGGCTACTGAGCCCATGAAAGTTTGGTTAAATAACAACTCAGCTTGCGATTCATTAAATCCTAAATCGACTGCTGCTTTTATCATAGATTACATAAAAAAAAATATTCTCCGCTTCCTGAAATGGCAGTCTTTTAATAAGGTTTTATTGACTGAACAAAAACACTAAAATCTTGTGGTTTGATAAATCGGGAACTGATAAAACTATTGGCATACGTTTTACCTATATTTACGTTACCAATTATTAGTAATTACATGGCTTTCAAAATTAAAAACGCTGTTTAAAGATTGGTCTTTAAACAGCGTTTTCAAATGTATTATAAAAATATTATTTTTTGTTTTTCAATTGCTTTTGGGCTTCAGCTTGTTCCATCATTTCTCTCATTTTCTTTTGGAACTTACTTTCCGTTTTTGGCTTGGATTTGTTTTCCTGAATTTGCGCATGAATCTTTTCGCTATCGATGAAATATTTTTTGATAACCAACATAATTCCAATGGTAATTAAATTGGAAATAAAGTTATACAAACTCAATCCGGATCCATAACTGTTGAAGAAAATTAACATCATTACCGGTGAAACATAAATCATTATTTTCATGATTTTAGCCATATCAGGCATTCCGTCTTGTTGCGGCTGTGCCATTGCTTGATCGCCTGAAGTCATTTTCATATAAAAGAAAATCGCTATTGCTGCCAAGATTGGAAACAAACTTACGTGGTCTCCATAAAGAGGAATATGGATAGGTAATTTGAATATTTCGTCAAATGAAGATAAATCGTCTGCCCAAAGAAAGCCTTTTTGTCGCAATTCAAATGCCGATGGGAAAAACTGAAAAGACGCATACATAAATGGAATCTGTATCAATGCAGGAATACAACCAGCCATTGGATTTACTCCAGCTTTATTGTAAAGTTTCATGGTTTCCTGTTGTTTTTTCATTGGATCTTTTTTAAATTTTTCTCCAATTTCAGTAATCTCAGGACGCAATACTTTCATCTTCGCTTGCGATAAGAATGATTTAAACGTAATAGGTGACATTGCAATTTTAATCAGAATTGTGAAAATAATGATTGCAATTCCCAATCCCATAAACGAACTTAAAAATCCAAATAATGGGATGAAAATAAATTTGTTTATCCAACCAAAAACTCCCCAACCTAACGGAACAATTTTTTCAAGATTTCTATCGTAATTTTTTAGGGTATTATAATCCGTCGGTCCATAATACCAATTCATTTTATAGTCTAACTCACCATTAGTATAAGCTAATGGTATTGTTGCTTTATACTGTTTGGTGAAAATGGTATCTTTCTTTTCATCTTTAACTAAGTCATTCGAATACAATTTTGCATTTTGGAATGGTGTTTTAGTTGATAGTATGCTTGTAAAAAAATGTTGCTTGTAGGCAATAAAAGTTGCCTTTTCAGGGTTTTCTTCTTTATCATTTCCTTGTGCAACGTAATCGATTTTTTCATCTTCATACTCGAAATAAATTTCAGCGTAACGGTTTTCATAAGAAATACTTCTTTCGTTGCGATACGATTTCAAATCCCATTGCAAATCTATTGCCTTTGATGTATCTAAAATGGTATTTAGTCCACGAGTTTGTATATCAAAATCAACTAAATATTTGTTTGGCGCCAAAACATATTTGTATTCCAAATATTCATTTACACCGGCTTTCAACTTCATTGAAAGGATTTGGTTTTCCCCTACTTTGGTCAAGGTTGGTTCAAAAAACAAGTCTTTTGTATTTAAAACTCTGTTGTCCTTGGTTTGCAGTTGAAGATTGAAACTTGCGTTATTATCTTTAATCAATTCAACTAATTGCCCCGAATTTTTTTTGAATTTTTCAAACTTTTTCAAAATGGCTTCAACAACATAACCTCCTTTATTGGCTATTTTTAACCTTACAAATTCATTCTCTAAAGTGGTGAAATTTTCTTTAGCAGAAGGCAAAGTTGAAGAATAGGCAAAACTTCCTAATCTTCCTTGCAATTGTTTTATTATAGCAGAATCTGTAACTGTAGAATCTGAAGCAATAACTACTTCATTTTTTGGTGCAGTTTGTTTTGCTTTTTGAATGCTGTCTTTGGTGATTCTTGCTTTTTCAAGTTGTTCATTTTGAGACGTTTTTTGGCCGTTGTACATCATCCACAAAATGATGATAAATATCAATCCAAAACCAATTATTGTATTAAAATCAAATTTCTTTTCTTCCATAGTAATGCTGTCCCAAAGTTTCGGGATAATTTCGATCTGTTATTTATTTTTATGTTTTACCATTGCAGCAACAAAGCTAACAAAAATTGGGTGTGGATTTGCAACCGTGCTCTTATATTCTGGATGGTATTGAACTCCTATAAAAAATGGATGGTTTTCCAATTCAATAATCTCTACCAAACCTGTTTCCGGATTAATTCCAGAACAAATTAATCCCGCTTTTTCTATTTGTTCTCTGAATTTATTATTAAATTCATAACGATGACGGTGACGTTCAGTAATTTGAGTGTTATTATAAATTTTGTGCGCCAAAGTTCCTGCTTTTATATCGCATCTCCATGCTCCTAATCGCATTGTTCCGCCTTTATCCGTAATGGTTTTTTGGTCTTCCATAATGGAAATAACCGGATTCTTGGTTTTCTCATTCATCTCAGTTGAGTTTGCATCTTTTAGGCCCAAAACGTTTCTCGAATATTCGATAACAGCCATCTGCATTCCAAGACAGATCCCAAAAAAAGGAATATTGTTTTCACGAGCATAACGAACCGTATCTATTTTTCCCTCTATTCCGCGACCTCCAAATCCAGGCGCTACCAATATTCCGTCTAAATCTTTTAACTGTTCTTCTGCCGTTTTAGCGTCTAAATATTCGGAATGAATTGAAATAACGTTTACTTTGGTTTGATTTGCCGCACCAGCATGAATAAATGATTCCAAAATAGATTTATAGGAATCTTGCAATTCTACATATTTCCCAACCAAACCAACATTTACTGTTTGCTTAGGATGTTTTAGTCGGTGAAGAAAAGTGTTCCAGTTTTTCAAATCTGGTGCTGCTTTTTTTGGCAAGTTTAATTTCTTCAGCGCCACAATATCCAGCCCTTCTTCAAGCATCAAATTCGGCACTTCATAAATCGTTGAAGCATCAATAGACTGAATCACGGCTTCTCGTTTCACATTGCAAAACAAAGCCAATTTTTGACGCAATTCATCAGATAATTCGTGTTCGGTTCTACAAACCAAAATATCTGCCTGAATTCCACTTTCCATTAATGTTTTAACGGAATGTTGTGTTGGTTTTGTTTTCAATTCGCCTGCAGCAGCTAAATAAGGGATTAATGTTAAATGTACCACTATGCTATTGTGTTCTCCTAACTCCCATACTAATTGACGCACCGATTCTATATATGGCAACGACTCAATATCGCCGACTGTTCCACCAATTTCAGTAATCACTATATCAAAATCGCCTGACTTACCAAGCAATTGCATGCGTTCTTTAATTTCGTTTGTAATATGAGGAACAACTTGAACCGTTTTACCTAGAAATTCGCCTCTTCGCTCCTTTTCAATCACCGAAAGATAAACTCTTCCCGTAGTAACGTTGTTGGCTTGTGACGTTGGCACATTTAAAAAACGTTCATAATGACCTAAATCTAAATCCGTTTCTGCTCCATCGTCTGTAACAAAACATTCGCCGTGTTCATAAGGATTCAACGTTCCTGGATCAACATTGATGTAAGGGTCAAACTTTTGAATAGTCGTTCGATACCCTCTTGCCTGAAGTAACTTGGCTAGAGACGCAGCGATAATTCCCTTCCCCAAGGAAGAAGTCACACCGCCGGTAACAAAAATGTATTTTGTTTGATTCATTTTTTTTGTAGTTGTTGTGTTGTAGTTGTTGTAAAAACGAGGCAAAAATACGATTTAATTTGAAGATTAGAGAATTTGAAGATTTGAAAATTATTATTTTTTCAAGATTGAAAGATGCACGCATTCCATCCTTAAATTTTCAAATTACTGCATTTTCAAATTGGTCTTGGATATTGTTTTTTTATATTCCGAACCAATTCTTCCAAGCCATTTAATTTGAGTTCGTAAACGAGTTGCATTTGCTCACCAAGCTGTCCTTTTGGAAAACCTTTTTGACTATACCAAACGACATAATACTCAGGCAAATCTATTAAATAATAGCCTTCATATTTGCCGAATGGCATTTTGGTGTGGGCAAGTTTTATAAGAAGTTGTTGATTTTTGTCCAAAGTCTAAAGTCTTAAAGCCGTTTGTGAAAAATCAGAGGTCTTTGCAACTTTTGACTTTATAACATTTGACTAATGTTATTTCCAATTAAAAGTTATCTCTTTTTTTATATCGGGATGCAAACTATTGTAAACCGGACATGTCATCGCAGCTCTTTCTAAAATAGTTTTGGTTTTAGAATCAGCTACAAGATTTAATTCAAAATGAATATGAATTTCTGAAATCCTTCTAGGTTCTGAAGCCATAACTTTAGTTACCTGAGCTGTGGTACCCTTCAATTCTATATCCATATCTCTAGCCTTAATAGCCATAATTGTAATCATGCAAGTTCCCAAGGAATTTACTACCATATCAGTTGGCGAGAAAGCTTCTCCTTTACCATGATTATCTGTTGGAGCATCAGTCAGAATTTCTGTTCCGGATTGCAAATGCATAGATGAAGTTCTTAAATCACCTAAATATCTAATGATTGATGTTGTCATTATAATGCTTCTTTTATGGTTAAATCGGTGTCGTAATACAAGATGTAGATTCCATTATTAGTATACCCATAAGTTGCATTTTGAACATAATCAAATTTATTTTCTATTTGTTCCGATGGAGGTGTCTGAATTGTTTCTTCAAAAGTATTGTCCTGAGATAATCGAAGTAGAGTGTCAAACGTTACATCAAAGCCACGAATGGCATACTGGTTGGGTATAATTTTATTAACTTTTTTATACTTAACATCAAATTGATTGGCTTCATCTGATTCGTTTGGTCGGGAAAGTGATGGATATAAAAGTTTTAATTTGGTTAATCGTGTCAACGAAATTTCCTCAAAATCAAAAGTGTCGTTTTGTTCCAAAATTACCAGCTGCACTTGATAATCCTTTTGCGCAGCTAACATTGCATTAGTGGTGGCCAAAATCATCCCGGTACTCTCAGAAGCCAGCACTACATAATTGAGTTTGTCTTTCTGAAATAAGACTTTTAAACTATCGGCAACAAATGTTCCTTTTTCGCTCAAACCGGCAATTCTCACATTGGGTTGCATTTCCTGAATGTACTGTTTTACACTTCCTTTCTTTGTGTCGACCACGGCAATAATATTGCCATTTTTAGCTTTCATAAAGTCAAAAATAGAGTTGCGCAAAAACTCTACTGAAGGCATAGATTGGTATAAATTAGTGTATTTTTTTCCTATTTCTTTTGACAAAGGAGAGATAACCGGAGTTTTTGTTGGTTCAAGAAGTTCGGCCAATTTCTCAACATTTGATTGATAAAATGGCCCAACAATAGCATCCATATTTTGAAGATTGTTTTGTTGCACCAAGGTGGCTACATTAGAAGAGTTTTTAGTTTCCTGCGAGTCTAAAATTTTAATATCAACATTCATCCCTAACACTTTGGCCGAGTCAATTGCCATCAAAACACCTGAATAGAAATCTAGAGTCAGATTCAAAAACTTATCTTTTTTTAATCTGGCTTGTGTAGAATTGATAGTATCGCTTTCAATTTTTGAGATATTAAAAGGCAAAAGTAATGCGAGTTGTTTCCTCGCATTAGTATTTATTGTTTTTAGTAAATTCCCTTGTTCCTTTTTTACGGGTTCTTTCCGCTGTCCTTTGGGCACACGAAGAATCATTCCTAGTTTAATTCCTCTTTTCAATTCGGAATTAAGTGAAATTAATTCTTGTTCCGAGATTCCATAATCATTGGCAATACTATAAATTGTATCATTTGGTTTAACCACATATTCTTCTAAATATTTTTTAGTGCTTGTTTTTTCTGCTGTTGATTTTTCGGCAGCTGGCTTAGCTAAACTTGATTGCTCAGCCAATTCGCTTTCGCTAGTGCCGGCTGAGCCTCGGTTTGCAGTTTCTATAACAGCTTGGTTTATTACATTCCCGGAAACTACAAGTTTAAAACCAATTGGAAATTCGGAAACGATTTGAGGATTTAAGTGTTCTAATTCAAGTACAGTCATTCCATACTTTTTAGAAATTCCATATTTTGTTTCTTTAGGCTCAATTATATGATAAGTAGTTTTTCCTTCTAGTGTTGCTTTTACCACAGCAGGTTTTGATACTACCGGGGCAATTACTTTATTAATTTCTTCAGGTTTTGAAACAGCACCATTTTGTACGCTATAGGATTTGGGGATTTTGATATTTAGACCTATCTTCAAACCATTATTCAGTAAATCACCGTTTGCTGTTTTAAGCGCATCAATAGTAACCCCATATTGTTTTGAAATGCTATACAATGTTTCTTTGGATTGCACCAAATGTGAAATTGTATTATTATTTTGTGTTGTGTTTTGAGAGGAATTTATAACAACTACTGAAGCTGAAGTTGGGATTAATAAAACGCTATTCAGTTGAATTCCGTTTTGAGAATCTGGGTTTAAACTATAAATATCATAAGGTGTAACCTTATACTTTTGAGCTATCATATTGATAGTTTCACCTTTGGCAACAGTATGTTTCGTATATTTTTCTTGTTTTGCAGATACTGTATAAACAAAGGAAAATATCGTTATAAATATTGAAAAAAGTACACGGTTTTTCATTTACGAATTGTTTATTTAACGTCTAAAGTTAACAAATCTTTTTAAACTCAATAAAATTTGCTGAATTTTTCATTAACTTTTTTAAGCTAAGAAAACTATTCCCATTCTATAGTTGCTGGTGGTTTAGAACTAATATCATATACTACTCTATTTACACCTTTTACTTTATTAATAATTTCGTTAGAGATTTTCATCAAAAATTCATAAGGTAAATGAACCCAATCCGCCGTCATTCCGTCTGTTGATTCTACGGCACGAAGCGCAACAACCTTTTCATAGGTTCGCTCATCTCCCATCACTCCTACGCTATTAACTGGAAGTAAAATGGCTCCGGCTTGCCAAACTTTATCATACAAACCGTGTTCTTTTAATCCGTTAATAAAAACGGCGTCAACTTCTTGCAAAATTCTAACTTTTTCAGGTGTTATTGCCCCTAAAATTCTAATAGACAATCCTGGTCCAGGAAATGGATGTCTGCCCAAAAGTTCAGGGTCGATACCCAATGTTTGCCCAACTCTTCGTACTTCGTCTTTAAATAACATTCGTAAAGGTTCAACAACTTGTAGCTTCATATAGTCCGGTAAACCGCCCACATTGTGATGAGATTTGATGGTAGCCGATGGCCCTTTTACCGAAACTGATTCAATCACATCGGGATAAATGGTGCCTTGTGCTAACCATTTTACATCTTCAATTCTGTGAGCTTCTTCGTCAAAAACTTCTATGAATGCTTTTCCAATAGCTTTTCGTTTTGTTTCCGGATCTTCAACGCCATCTAATGCACTCATAAATCTGGCCGAAGCATCGACTCCTTTTACATTTAAGCCCATGTCTTTGTATTGGTGCAAAACATTTTCGAATTCATTTTTACGAAGCAAACCATTATTAACGAAAATGCAATAGAGATTTTTACCAATAGCTTTATGCAATAAAACTGCCGCAACAGTAGAATCTACTCCACCTGAAAGTCCAAGAACTACTTTGTCATCTTTTACTTTTTCTTGTAATTCTTTGACGCAATCTTCTACAAAAGCATTTGGAGTAAAGTTTTGTGGAACGTTTGCAATCTTTACCAAAAAGTTCTCTAGAATTTGTTTTCCGTCAGTTGAATGATAGACTTCGGGATGAAACTGAATTGCATACGTTGTTTCGCCTTCGATTTTATACGCTGCGTTTTCAACATCTTTGGTACTGGACAATTTCACACCATTGGTTGGTAAATGTTTGATAGTGTCACTGTGACTCATCCAAACTTGTGAATTGAGATTTACATTCTCAAAAAAAGTTTCACCTTCTTTGATATAAGATAAATTGGCTCTCCCATATTCTCTGATATTGGAAGCGGCTACTTCTCCACCTGAAAAATGGGCCAAATACTGGGCACCATAACAAATCGCGAGTAGCGGTAGTTTGCCCCGTATATTGGACAAATCGACTTGCAAAGCGTCTTCCGATCGAACAGAATAAGGACTTCCACCTAGGATAACTGCTTTGTAGGACGATAAATCAGTTGGGAAATGATTGAAAGGGAAGATTTCGCAGAATATGTTTAATTCCCGAACCCTTCTCGCAATAAGTTGTGTGTATTGCGAACCGAAGTCTAAAATAAGTACGTTGTGTTGCATGTGCAAAAGTAGTATACCAATTTTAAATATGAAATTTTAATTTTAACAAAAA
Source organism: Flavobacteriaceae bacterium (assembly GCA_947456955.1). GTDB lineage: Bacteria > Bacteroidota > Bacteroidia > Flavobacteriales > Flavobacteriaceae > Flavobacterium. The sequence continues at coordinate 17,098 of CANGTQ010000019.1, forward strand.
CACCTGAAAGTATAAAAACCTGTCAGATTTAGTAAATAAATTATAGTATTACAGAATTACTTCCGTTTAAAAGTTTTTAATTCTCGAAAAATAAACTGTACAACCTAACTTTTCTTCAACTCTTAATAACTGATTTCTTTTTGCCATAAAATAAGAAGAATCAACTTAAAAAGTTTTTTTTGTATTGTTACAAAATAATTGTAACAAAACAATCTGGTTAAACGTCAAACGGATTCAAAATTAATATCTAACTAAATAATTCTATGGAACTACAAATTAAAAATTTAGATAAACGATATAGCAATGGCGTACATGCCTTGAACAATGTTTCTTTAACCATACCTATGGGAATGTTTGGTTTATTAGGGCCCAATGGCGCTGGTAAATCTTCTTTAATGCGAACGATAGCTACACTTCAGGATGCCGATAGTGGTTCGGTTACCCTAGGTGATATTGATGTACTTAATGATAAAGAAGCGGTTAGAAAAGTGTTGGGCTATTTGCCTCAAGAGTTTGGAGTATATCCTAGAACATCTGCTGTTGATTTATTAGACAACTTGGCTATGCTAAAAGGCTTTGAAAATAAGTCGGAACGAAAACAAATGATTGAGCAACTCTTGGTTAAAGTAAATTTGTGGGAACAACGTAATAAAGCGGTAAGCAGTTATAGTGGTGGAATGCGTCAGCGTTTTGGGATTGCGCAATGTTTGATAGGCACTCCAAAACTAGTAATTGTAGATGAACCCACGGCAGGTTTAGATCCAGGAGAAAGAAATCGGTTTTATAATATCTTAAGTGAGATAGGGGAAAATACTATTGTTATTCTTTCTACTCATATTGTACAAGACGTGCGTGAATTATGTACTCAAATGGCTGTGGTTGATAAAGGAAGTGTTCTCTTCTCGGGCAATACTGATGATGCTTTACTGGAAGTAAAAGGCAAAGTATGGGAGAAAAAAGTAACCAAACAAGAACTTTCCAAATACCAAGACGAATATAAAGTAATCTCGAATAAACTTGTAGGAGGACAACCTTTAATTCACGTGTTTTCGGAAGTTAGCTTGGACGGATTTACTAAAGCGGAAGAAAACCTAGAAGATGTCTTCTTCGCCAAATTAAACGAATTAGTTTAACTTATAAAACGTAACATCTTATGTGGAAATTTATACAATTCGAACTTAAATATTGGTTGAAAACACCTATGGTGTGGATATTCTTATTTATTAATACCCTACTGGTATTTTTTGCTGTTGCATCTGAATACGTTACTATTGGAGGAGGCATAGGCAATACCCATAAAAATGCCCCTTTTGTTATTGAACAATATTATGGTGTATTCTCAACGATATGCCTTTTGATGACAACTGCCTTTATGAATGCGACTGCTAATCGTGACTTTCAATATGGAATGTACCAATTCATATTTACATCTCCTATTAAGAAAAGAGACTATTTCTTTGGGAAATTTATTGGAGCTGCCATAGTTTCTGTTATTCCTTTGCTTGGGATATCTATTGGAGCGTTATTAGGTAGTTTATTAGCTCCTGCACTTGATATGTGTCCGGCAGAACGATTTGGCCCAACTTACTTAAGTGGGCATTTCTTTGGGATACTAAACTTTGGTATTCCGAATGTAATTATCTCTGGAGTAATGTTGTTTTCTTTGGCTATAATTTTCAGAAGTAATATCGTTTCCTTTATTGGTTCAATGTTGATTTTGGTATTTTATGCTGTTTCGAGCATTTTTACTGGAGACATTCAAAAAGAATGGTTGGCAAATTTGTTAGATCCTTTTGGTTCTAAACCTTTCCAAATCATGACCAAGTATTTAACGGTAGATGAAAAGAACCATCATGCGGTTTCGCTTCATGGGGAACTATTGATAAACCGTGCCGTTTGGTTAACCATTATGATTGTTATACTGATTTTTGTTTACTACCGGTTTTCCTTTAACACCAAAAATGTAAAGGCTAAAAAAGAGAAAGTAATCAAAGACACAGCTCCTACTATTATAACCAATACAGCTTTTCAACCTACTAAAGCGGGTGTATTTTCTTGGTCAACGTTCTTGGGTTTGACTAAATTTGAGATTAAAGCGGTGATTAAAAATCCAACATTTATTATCATTGTTTCTATTGGAATGATTTTATTGATCACCAACCTGACCAGCTTTTCAGGAGGCTACGGGGTAGTTCAATATCCTGTGACTTATAATATAGTAGATATCATTGATGGTTCGTTTATGTTATTTATGCTAGGATTTATTGCTTTTTATACAGGTGTCTTAGTTTGGAAAGAGCGCGACGCTAAAATCAATGAAATTCAAGATGCTACTCCAATCCAAACGGCAAATTTATTTGGTTCGAAGGTAGTGGCTATTATTTTTGCTATAGCTTTAGTATTGATAGGCACAATCCTTATTGGGATTATTGCCCAAACATTGCATGGTTACACTCGCTATGATTTGGATGTATACATTAAATCGTTATTGGTTTTAAAACTGTTGAGCTATGCTTATTTAGTGGTGCTCTCTTTACTTTTCCATTATTTAATAAACAACCGATATGTGGCTTACTTTGCGTTTGTAATGTTTGTGGTAGTCAACTCTTTCCTTTGGGGATTATTAGAAATCAGTAGCAATATGGTTTCTTTCAATTCGAAACCTTTCGTAACTTATTCTGACATGAATGGTTTTGGTCCGTTTGTACCTTCTACCATTTGGTTTAATTTGTATTGGGGCTTGTTTTGTATTTTACTTTGCTTCATCATACTTGCCTTTTACATTCGTGGTAAAGAAAGTAATTTCAAACATCGTTTTAATCAAGCTAGAATACAATTCAACAAAAGTAAAATGGGGCTTTCGGTTGCTTTACTGGCTTTTATGCTTTGTGGTAGTTGGGTTTTTTATAATACTAAAATTGTAAATAGCTATGACTCGCCTAAACAAATAGAAGACAAACAAGTGAACTATGAAAAGAAATATAAAAAATACGAACATCTAGCACAACCCCACTTTTATAAGTTTGATTATACTATTGACATCATGCCTGAAGAACGTAATATGACGGCGAAGATTGAAGCTTGGGCCAAAAACAAAACTAATGCATCTATAAGCGAATTGCATTTTACCTTGCCTATGCTATCTGATAGTATTAAATTGACTATACCAAATGCTAAATTAAAACTAAATGACAAAGACTTAAATTATAGAATCTATACCCTAAACAAAGCTTTGGCAGCAAATGACTCTATTAAAATAAGTGTCGACTTAGCTAGTATTACTAAAGGTTTTGAAAACGAGATTAGCTTTACGCAATTAACACAAAACGGAACTTTCTTTAACAATGAAGACATCATGCCAACTTTTGGTTATAATAATCGTTTTGAAATATCAGATAAAAACCTACGTATTAAACGCAAATTGCCTAAAAGGGATCGAATGCCAAAACTGGATAAAACCAATTTAGTTGCACGAGGGAATACTTACATTAGTAGTGATTCGGACTGGGTAGAAGTGACTACTACTATTAGTACTTCTAAAGATCAAATTGCGGTTGCTCCTGGGTCATTATTAAAAAGTTGGGAAAGCAATGGCAGGAAGTATTTTAAATACCATTTGGACCAAAAGTCGCTTAACTTCTATTCGTTTATTTCTGCCAATTATCAAGTGGCTCGTAAAAAATGGAACGGCATTGACTTAGAAGTTTACTATGATAAACAACATGCGACTAATGTGCCTAACATGATGAAGAGCATACAAAAAGCATTGGAATATTACACCAAAAACTTTGGCCCGTACTATCATAAACAATGTAGAATTTTAGAGTTTCCGAGATATGCTAGTTTTGCGCAAGCTTTTCCTGGCACTATGCCTTACAGCGAAGGCATAGGTTTTATTACTGATTTGAGAGATGTAACAAAAGATGATATTGATTTGGTGTTTTATGTTGTAGCTCACGAAATGGGCCATCAATATTGGGCGCATCAAGTGTGTGGGGCTAATATGCAAGGGAGTGAAATGATGAGTGAAGGATTTGCACAATATTCCTCGTTAATGGTTATGGAAAAAGAATATGGCAAGGACAAAATGAAGAAATTCTTGGAATATGAAATGAATGGTTACTTGACAGGACGGAGCACAGAATTTGAGGGAGAGAATCCAATTATGAAAACAGAGAACCAACAGTACATTCATTACAACAAAGCCAGTGTCGTGATGTATTATTTTAAAGAAATGGTGGGCGAACAAAACGTTAATAAAGCATTGAAGAACCTAATCACCCAATTTAGATACAAAGATCCTCCTTATGCTACTTCTATAGACGCTGTAAATGAATTCCGTAAAGTAACTCCTGATAGTTTGCGTTATTTGATACCGGATTTGTTTGAGAACATTACGCTGTTTTCTAATAGAACTTTGAAAGTAACCTCTAAAAAAGTTGGTGACGAATATGAAGTAAGCATCAAAACCACTTCTGAGAAGTTTCGCTCCAATGCTTTGGGGAAAGAAACTCCTACTCCTATTGCCGATTATATAGATATTGGTGTATTTGGAAAATCAGACAAGGAGAATGTTTTAGGGAAGCCTTTAGTATACAAACGCTTAAAAATAACTAAAAGGGACAACACTTTTGTATTTAAAACGAAGACTGAACCTTATAAAGCGGGTATTGATCCATACAATTATTTAATTGACCGCATTCCTGATGATAATGTGAAGTCGATAGATTAATAAAAAAAACCTGACAGATTTCAAAATCTGTCAGGTATAATTATTAAATTTCTATAAAAAGAACTACTTCTGTTTAAAAGCTCTTACTCCAGGGAAGTAAGCGGTATCGCCTAACTCCTCTTCAATACGCAATAATTGATTGTATTTTGCCATACGATCAGAACGTGAAGCAGAACCCGTTTTAATTTGGCCACAGTTTAAGGCAACGGCTAAGTCGGCAATCGTATTGTCTTCTGTTTCTCCGGAACGGTGGGACATTACCGAAGTATAACCAGCATTGTGTGCCATGTTTACCGCTGCAATAGTTTCTGTTAAGGTTCCAATCTGATTAACTTTTACTAAAATAGAATTGGCAATTCCTTTTTCGATTCCGGTTGCTAAACGTTCAACGTTTGTTACAAATAAATCGTCTCCAACTAATTGGATTTTGTTTCCAATTAATTCGGTTAAATATGCCCAGCCTTCCCAATCGTCTTCATACATTCCGTCTTCAATAGAAATGATTGGATAATTAGCAGCTAAAGAGGCTAAATATTCGGCTTGTTCTTTAGAAGTTCTAATTTTTCCGGTAGTGCCTTCAAATTTAGTATAGTCGTATTTTCCGTCTACATAAAATTCAGAAGCAGCGCAATCTAATGCAATCATTACTTCGTCACCAAATTTATAGCCTGCATTTTCCACCGCTTTTTTAATGGTTTCTAAAGCATCTTCTGTTCCACCAGCTAAGTTTGGAGCAAATCCACCTTCGTCACCAACTGCGGTTGACAAATTTCTATCGTGTAATACTTTTTTCAGGTTGTGGAAAATTTCCGTTCCCATTTGCATAGCATGTGTAAAGTTTTTCGCTTTAACCGGCATAATCATAAATTCTTGGAATGCAATTGGTGCATCTGAATGTGAACCTCCATTTATGATGTTCATCATCGGTACTGGCAAGGTGTTAGCAGAAACTCCACCAACGTATCTGTATAAAGGCAGCCCTAATTCGTTGGCCGCAGCTTTAGCAACCGCTAAAGAAACTCCTAAAATTGCATTAGCACCAAGCTCTGATTTATTTGGAGTCGCATCTAGTTCAATCATTAATTGATCTATATGATTTTGTTCAAATACTGAAACACCCATTAATTCGGGAGCAATTTTCGTATTTGCATTAGAAACAGCTTTCGAAACACCTTTTCCCATGTAAGCTTTACCACCATCTCGTAATTCTACCGCTTCGTGCTCACCAGTTGAAGCACCACTTGGAACAGCAGCGCGTCCTAAAACACCATTTTCGGTTACTACATCTACTTCGATTGTTGGGTTTCCTCTTGAGTCCAGAATTTGTCTTGCGTGGACTTTAATGATTATGCTCATTGTTTTTATTTTAATTATTGAATTTTAAATTTTGCCCTTTGTTTGAGCTCCGGATGAAGCAAATGTATTACATCTACATATATTTCTTAAATGAAACCAAGGAATGTTATTAACGCAATCGTTTTAGTATTAAACCGATTGAAGGTTTTTCGCCTTTTTTATGTTTGCAATAAAATCATCAAAAAGATATTCAGAATCATGCGGACCGGGACTTGCTTCTGGGTGGTATTGTACCGAGAAACAGTTCTTTGATTTCATTCGCATTCCGGCTACCGTATTATCGTTGATATGATAATGTGTGATTTCTAAATCGGGATGTTTTTCGAGTTCTTCTCGGTTTACGGCAAATCCATGATTTTGTGAAGTTATTTCTCCTTTTCCTGTCAGTACATTCATTACCGGATGATTGATTCCTCTGTGTCCGTTAAACATCTTATAAGTTGAAACACCGTTAGCCAAACCAATGATTTGATGTCCCAAACAAATTCCGAAAATAGGTTTATCAGAAGCAATCATTTTTTGAGCGGTATTAATTACTTGCTCTAATGGTTCTGGATCGCCAGGACCATTTGATAAGAAATAGCCATCAGGATTAAAAGATTTTAATTCATCAAATGGAGTATTGTATGGAAACACTTTTACATAGCAATCGCGCTTTGCCAGGTTTCTTAATATGTTTCTTTTGATGCCTAAATCTAAAGCTGAAATTTTATAAGTTGCATTTTCGTTTCCGAAGAAATAAGGAGCTGCAGTCGAAACTTTAGAAGCTAGTTCCAATCCTTTCATATCAGGAACATTTGACAATTGTTTCTTCAATTCTTCAACTGAAGTTCCGTCTGTACAAATAACCGCATTTTGTGCACCGTTGTCACGGATGTAACTTACCAAAGCCCTGGTGTCAACATCCGAGATGCAGATTAGGTTTTGCGTTGAGAAATAGTCATAAAGGTTGCTTTCGGAATCCGGTCTTGAATGGTTAAAGCTAAAGTTTTTGCAAACTAAACCTGAAATCATGATTTTATCAGATTCGACTTCGTTGACGTTTACCCCGTAGTTTCCAATATGTGGATTGGTGGCTACCATTATTTGCCCGAAGTAAGATGGATCGGTGAAGATTTCCTGATAACCGGTCATTCCGGTGTTGAAGCAAACTTCGCCAAAGGTTTTTCCTGAAATTCCAATTGATTTTCCGTGAAAGATGGTTCCGTCGGCTAGTAATAAAATGGCGGCTGTTTTTGTAATGTTTTGCATAGTGTAGTTGTGTTGGACAAATTTATTTATTTACGTTCAATTTTAAAAAAAGAATTATAAGAGTTTATAAACATTCCGATAATTCTATACTAGCCCCGACCTGCCGGCAGGCAGGCAGGTGGAAGCAAGCTACCATGTAGCGCGGATAGCGGGAAAATGGATTGCTGTAAAAGCCCGAGCCATTGCTTCGCCAGTTCGCTATCGCTCGTGCCGCTCCTAATAACCACCCCGCCCTTCGGGCACCCCTCAAGAGGGAATTTTGGACAAAAAAAAAGGATAAACATTACTGCTTATCCTTTTAATATTTATGTGTTGGCAATCATTATGCCCCTTCTTCTTTTGATTCCTCATCAGTAGCTGGTGCTTCCGGAGTTTCTAAAGCTTCGTCAGCTGGAGAGTCTTCAACTTCTGCTACAACAGGAACTTCTTCAACAACTTCTGGAGCCTCTACTTCAGCGACCGGAGTTTGCTCAACCGCTGGAGTTTGCTCCGCCTGTTCGCTTACGCTCGAGTCAACAACCTCTGCGGCAGGAGTCTCTACAACTTCTTCTACGATTGGAGCAGCTTCTTCAACGATTGGAGCTACTTCTTCTACAGCTGGAGCTGGTGTTGGAGCTGCAGTAGTTGTTGCCGATTTCTTAGGGCGACGCGTTCTACCTTTTTTCTCTTCTTTTTTACCACCGTTGTATAGTTCGTTAAAGTCTACTAATTCAATCATTGCCATATCAGCGTTATCTCCAAGACGGTTACCCATTTTGATGATACGAGTATAACCACCTGGACGATCACCAACTTTTGCAGCTACATCTCTGAACAAGTCAGTTACCGCATATTTACTACGTAAGTAAGCGAAACATATACGACGATTGTGCGTTGTATCTTCTTTCGATTTTGTTATAAGCGGTTCAACGAATTGTTTTAACGCTTTTGCTTTAGCAACAGTAGTGTTAATACGTTTGTGCTCTATAAGAGAACAAGCCATATTGGCCAACATAGCTTTTCTATGTCCAGTCTGTCTGCTTAAATGATTTACTTTTTTTCCGTGTCTCATGACTTGTTTTTTTTAACCTTCATCTTGCTACAATCCGCTTTGGAGAGCAAAATATGAAGTAATTTATTCTTTATCTAATTTGTATTTACCTAAGTCCATTCCAAACGTTAAATTCTTGTTGGCAACTAATTCATCTAACTCAGTTAGTGATTTTTTACCGAAGTTACGGAACTTCATTAAGTCATTTTTGTTAAAAGATACTAGATCTCCAAGAGTATCAACTTCTGCAGCTTTCAAACAATTTAATGCTCTTACAGATAAATCCATATCAACAAGTTTTGTTTTAAGCAATTGTCTCATGTGTAATGATTCCTCATCATAAGACTCAGTTTGAGCAATTTCATCAGCTTCAAGAGTAATTCTCTCATCAGAGAACAACATAAAGTGGTGAATTAAAACTTTAGCTGCTTCAGTCAAAGCATCTTTTGGATTAATAGAGCCATCAGTTTTGATTTCAAAAACTAATTTTTCATAATCTGTTTTTTGCTCCACACGGAAGTTTTCAATAGCATATTTTACATTTTTTACCGGAGTAAAAATTGAATCAGTAAAAATAGTACCTATTGCAGCATTCTGTTTTTTGTTCTCTTCTGCAGGAACATAACCACGACCTTTCTCGATAGTTAATTCCATATTAAGATTTACTTTGCTATCTAAGTTACAAATAACTAATTCTGGATTCAAAACTTGAAAACCAGAGATGAATTTTTGAAAATCACCAGCTGTAATTTGATTTTTTCCTGAGATAGAAATAGAAACTGTTTCATTATCTACATCTTCAATTTGACGTTTGAAACGTACTTGTTTTAGATTTAGGATAATTTCAGTAACATCTTCTACAACTCCTGAAATCGTTGAAAACTCATGTTCAACACCATCAATTCTGATAGATGTTATTGCATAACCTTCTAACGCAGAAAGTAAAACTCTTCTAAGTGCATTACCAACTGTCAATCCGTATCCTGGTTCTAAAGGTCTGAATTCAAACTTACCTTCAAAATCGGTTGAATCGATCATGATAACTTTATCGGGCTTCTGAAAATTAAATATTGCCATAATTTAGACTAATGTCAATTATTATTTGTTGTACAACTCTACTATTAACTGCTCTTTAATATTTTCTGGAATTTGCAATCTTGCTGGAACAGAAACGAAAGTTCCTTCCATAGTATCATTATTCCATGTAATCCACTCATATACATGAGATGAATTGGCTAATGAACTATTGATTGCTTCAACAGATTTAGATTTTTCACGAACGGCAACTTTGTCACCTGCTTTTAAGTGGTAAGAAGGGATGTTAACCAATTCTCCATTCACAGTTATATGACGGTGAGAAACGATTTGACGGGCTGCTCTTCTTGATGGAGCAATTCCCATTCTGAAAACTACGTTATCTAATCTTGCTTCGCATAATTGTAAAAGGATTTCACCCGTTACCCCTTTAGATGCTGCTGCTTTTTCGAATAAATTTCTGAATTGTTTTTCTAAAATTCCATAAGAATATTTAGCTTTTTGCTTTTCCATTAATTGGACAGCATATTCAGATTTTTTTCCTCTTTTTTTAGCCATCCCGTGTTGACCAGGTGGGTAATTTCTTTTTTCGAAGGCTTTGTCTTCTCCGAATATTGCTTCGCCAAATTTACGAGCAATTTTTGTACTTGGACCAGTATATCTTGCCATTTTAAATTGTTTTAAGATAGAGGTTATGAATTCAGGTCGAATCCTTCGATAACCTTAGTTCTATCTTGATTATACTATAATTATACTCTACGTCTTTTAGGAGGACGACATCCGTTGTGTGGCATTGGAGTAACGTCAATGATTTCTGTTACTTCAATTCCTGCGTTGTGAATAGATCTGATCGCAGACTCACGTCCGTTACCTGGTCCTTTTACATACACTTTTACTTTTTTAAGTCCAGCTTCCAATGCTACTTTACCGCAATCTTCTGCTGCAATTTGAGCTGCATACGGAGTATTCTTTTTGGAACCTCTGAAACCCATTTTACCTGCTGAAGACCAAGAAATAACTTCACCTTTTTTGTTTGTTAACGAAATGATTATGTTGTTAAAGGTTGCACTAATATGAGCTTCACCTGTTGATTCAACGATAACTTTACGTTTTTTTGTTGTTGCTTTAGCCATATTACTTATTATTTAGTTGCTTTTTTCTTGTTAGCAACAGTTTTTCTTTTCCCTTTTCTTGTTCTAGAGTTGTTCTTAGTTCTTTGCCCTCTTAATGGAAGACCAGATCTATGACGGATTCCTCTGTAACATCCAATATCCATTAGACGTTTGATGTGTAGTGACACTTCTGAACGAAGTTCCCCTTCAATTTTGTAATATGATATCGCGTCACGGATTGCTCCGATTTCGTCATCATTCCAATCTTGAACTTTTGTATCTTGGCTTACTTGAGCTTTTTCTAAAATCTCAATTGCTCTACTTTTACCTACTCCGAAGATGTAGGTTAAAGCGATAACTCCTCTTTTGTTTTTAGGTATATCTACCCCTGCTATTCTTGCCATAACTATCCTTGTCTTTGTTTAAATCTAGGATTCTTTTTGTTGATTACGTATAATCTGCCTTTTCTTCGTACAATCTTGCACTCGGCACTTCTTTTTTTAACTGATGTTCTTACTTTCATTTTGAATATCTTTAATATCTATAAGTAATTCTTGCTTTTGACAAATCGTAAGGACTCATTTCTAACTTCACTTTGTCACCAGGTAACAATTTGATGTAATGCATACGCATCTTTCCAGAAATATGAGCAATTACAATATGTCCGTTTTCTAACTCTACACGGAACATTGCATTTGACAATGCTTCAATTATTGATCCGTCTTGTTCTATTGCTGATTGTTTTGCCATAAAAATTAAGCGACTGCTTTTCTATTTTTACCACTTTTCATCAATCCGTCATAGTGTTTATTCAACAAATAAGAATTTACTTGTTGGATAGTGTCAATTGCAACTCCAACCATAATGATAAGTGAAGTTCCACCATAGAACATTGCCCAAGATTGTTGCACACCAACACTTACTACAATAGCTGGGAACACAGCTATCAAGGCAAGAAATAATGAACCAGGGAATGTTATTAGAGACATGATTCTATCTAAGAAGTCTGCTGTTTCAATTCCGGGTTTAACACCAGGAATAAAACCACCACTTCTTTTTAAATCATCTGCCATTTTATTTGTTGGGACAGTAATTGCTGTATAAAAGAATGTAAAAATTACAATCAATGAAGCAAATACTACATTATACCAAAATCCAAACATATTACTGAATGTTCCTGCGATAGATTGTGATGTTTCCGATTTTGAAAGACCTGCTACTGCAGCCGGTATAAACATAATAGCTTGTGCAAAAATGATTGGCATTACTCCAGCAGAATTCAATTTTAACGGAATCCATTGTCTGTTTCCACCCATCATGTCTTGTTCGAAATCTCCGGTTGTTGTACGACGAGCATATTGTACCGGAATTTTTCTAACAGCCATAACTAATAGTACACAGGCAATAATTACTAATAACCACACGATAACTTCAATTACTAACAACATTGGTCCACCAACGGTTTGTCCGGTCATTTTTGAAGTAAATTCTTGAATTAATGATTGTGGTAATCTAGCAAGAATACCTACCATAATTAACAATGAAATACCATTTCCAATTCCTTTATCTGTAATTTTTTCTCCTAACCACATGGCGAAAATAGTACCTGTAGTCAAAATTAAAACCGATGAAAATAAGAAAGAGAACGAATCAAATCCTAAAAGGAATGCACTATTAGGTAATGTTCTGTATAAGTTATAGATATAACCCGGACCTTGAACTAAGGTAATAGCAATGGTTAACCATCTGGTAATTTGATTTAATTTCTTTCTGCCACTTTCTCCATCTTTTTGCAATTTTTGCAAATATGGAATAGCAATACCCATTAACTGAACAACAATTGAAGCAGAAATGTATGGCATAATACCTAAGGCAAATACTGACGCTTTAGAGAAAGCTCCACCGGTAAACATGTCAAGTATCGAACCGATACCTTTATCTGTTTGCCCAGCAAGGCTAGTCAATTGTGTAGCATCAATACCCGGAAGCGTAACGTGCGCACCAAATCTGTAAACTAAAAGCATCAACAGCGTTAAAACAATTCTGTTCTTTAGTTCTTCTATTTTCCAAACATTTATAAATGATTCAAAAAATTTCTTCATTGTTCTATAATTATAAGGTTACAGCTTCTCCACCAGCAGCTTCTATCGCCGCTTTTGCAGTAGCAGTAAATTTATGTGCAGTTACTTTTAATTTTGCTTTTAATTCTCCTCTACCAAGAATTTTAACCATTTCATTTTTAGTAGCCAAACGGTTTTCAACAAATACTGTAAAATCTACCGTATCGGTAACAATTCCGTTATCAACTAATAATTGAAGATTGTCAAGATTTACTCCTTGATATTCTTTACGATTAACGTTTGTGAAACCAAACTTAGGTACACGTCTTTGAAGTGGCATCTGACCACCTTCAAAACCAATCTTTTTAGAATAACCAGAACGAGACTTAGCTCCTTTGTGTCCTCTTGCAGAGGTACCACCTTTTCCAGAACCTTCTCCTCTACCCAATCTTTTATTTTGATTGTGTGTAGAACCTTCAGCAGGTTGTAAGTTACTTAAATTCATAACTATATTTGTTATTTAACTTCCTCAACGGAAACTAAGTGTTTAACTTTATTTATCATTCCAAGGATAGCAGGATTTGAATCATGCTCCACAGTTTGTCCCATTTTACGAAGACCTAAAGCCTCTAATCCTCTTTTTTGTGTAAGGGGACAATTGATTTTGCTTCTAACTTGTTTTACTAATAATTTAGCCATAATTTCCTTGAATTAACCTTTAAAAACTTTCTCTAAAGAAATACCTCTTTGTTTTGCAACTGTTACAGCACTTCTCATTTGTAGTAAAGCATCAAAAGTTGCTTTTACCACGTTGTGAGGATTTGATGAACCTTGTGATTTTGATAATACATCATGAATACCAACTGACTCAAGAACTGAACGAACAGCTCCACCTGCAATTACTCCGGTACCATGAGATGCTGGCATCAAAAATACTGCAGCTCCACCAAATTTTCCTTTTTGTTCGTGAGGAACAGATTGTCCGCTCAAAGGAATTCTAACTAAGTTTTTCTTTGCATCTTCTACTGCTTTTGCAATAGCTTCAGAAACATCTTTAGATTTTCCTAATCCGTGACCAACTACTCCATTTTCATCACCTACAACAACAATTGCAGAAAAACCAAATGCTCTTCCTCCTTTTGTTACTTTGGTAACACGATTTACACTTACCAGACGATCTTTTAATTCAAGACCACTAGGTTTTACTAATTCTACATTTTTGTATTTAGACATAATATATTAGAATTTAAGCCCAGCCGCTCTTGCGCCTTCTGCTAATGATTTAATACGACCGTGGTATAAATAACCTCCTCTATCGAAAGTTACTGTATCTATTCCGGCTTTTAACGCTTTTTCTGCAACTAGTTTCCCAACTGCTGTTGCAACTTCTATGTTAGTACCTTTAGTATCTACTCCTTTATCTTTTGATGAAGCAGCCAATAAAGTAACTCCATTCACATCATCAATTAGTTGTGTATAGATTTCTTTATTACTTCTGAATACAGATAATCTTGGTCTTGCAGCAGTTCCGCTTACAATCTTTCTGACTCTGTATTGTATTCTTTGTCTTCTTTCAGATTTTGTTAATGACATAACGCTAATTTTTAAGCTGATTTACCTGCTTTTCTTCTTAATACTTCACCAACAAACTTAACACCTTTACCTTTGTAAGGCTCTGGTTTACGGAAACCTCTGATTTTCGCAGCGATTTGACCTATTAGTTGTTTGTCGAAAGATGTTAACTTCACGATTGGGTTTTTACCTTTCTCGGAGATTGTTTCAAGTTTTACTTCTGGAGCAACTTCTAAAACAATATTATGAGAGAAACCTAAAGCTAAATCTAATTTTTGACCTTGATTCGAAGCTCTGTAACCAACTCCTACCAATTCTAATTCTTTTGTAAACCCTTCAGATACACCTGTAACCATATTGCTGATTAATGATCTGTATAATCCGTGTTTTGCTCTGTGATCTTTACTATCAGAAGGTCTTTCAACTGTTAATTGACCTTCTTCAACTTTTACTATTACATCTGAGTAATCTTGCGTAAGTTGACCTAATTTTCCTTTAACTGTAACAACTGTTTCACTAACTTCAACAGTAACACCAGCAGGAATCGAAATTGGATTTTTACCTATTCTTGACATTGTTTAACTGTTTTTAATTAGTATACGTAACAGATTACTTCTCCACCTACATTTAATTGCTTAGCTTGTTTCCCGGTCATTAAACCTTTAGAAGTTGAAACAATAGCAATTCCTAATCCGTTAAGGATTCTAGGTAATTTAGCTGCACCTGCATATTTACGTAAACCTGGTTTACTAATTCTTTGGATATCTTTAATTACAGAGTCTTTAGTATCTTTATCATACTTAAGAGCAATTTTGATGGTTCCTTGAACAGAATTGTCATCAAATTTGTAACTTAAAATATATCCTTGATCGAATAAAATTTTTGTGATTTCTTTCTTAAGGTTAGATGCTGGAATCTCAACCACTTTGTGGTTTGCCATCACTGCATTTCTAACTCTCGTAAGATAATCTGCAATTGGATCT
This sequence comes from Flavobacteriaceae bacterium, assembly GCA_947456955.1. Taxonomy (GTDB): domain Bacteria; phylum Bacteroidota; class Bacteroidia; order Flavobacteriales; family Flavobacteriaceae; genus Flavobacterium. The sequence continues at coordinate 32,229 of CANGTQ010000019.1, forward strand.
GTATACATTTGTATTAATTTGCGGCTATGGTTTTCAAAGAGTACTCACTAATTGAACCTTTAGCCAATTTATAATTCATTTTAATCTTACCAGCTAGCTTTTCTAACTCCTGGTATCAATCCTTGGTTAGCCATTTCACGGAATGTAACACGTGAAATACCGAATTGACGCATATACCCTCTTGGTCTACCTGTTAATTTACAACGGTTGTGTAAACGAACCGGAGAAGCATTTTTAGGTAATTTTTGTAAACCTTCATAATCTCCAGCTTCTAGTAAAGCTTTTCTTTTTCCAGCATACTTTGCTACCGTTTTTTCTCTCTTAACCTCACGGGCTTTCATTGATTCTTTAGCCATGTCTTAATTCTTTTTAAAAGGTAAACCTAATTCTGCTAATAATGATTTTGCTTCTTTATCTGTGCTAGCGGATGTTACAAAAGTAATATCCAAACCTGATATTTTGTTTACTTTGTCAATATCAATTTCTGGGAAAATGATTTGCTCAGTAACACCAAGATTGTAATTACCTCTGCCATCAAAACCAGTAGCTTTAATACCGCTAAAATCTCTAACACGTGGTAAAGATGATGTAATAAGTCTATCTAAAAACTCATACATTCTCTCTCCTCTGAGAGTTACTTTTGCTCCAATTGGCATCCCTTTTCTCAATTTGAAAGACGCGACGTCTTTCTTAGAGATTGTAGATACTGCTTTTTGCCCAGTAACTTTTGTTAACTCATCAACAGCGTAGTCAACAAGTTTTTTATCAGATACTGCAGCTCCAACGCCACGGCTTAAAACGATTTTTTCCAATTTAGGAACTTGCATTACGTTTTTATAACCGAATTCTTCTTTAAGGGCAGCAATTACTCTGTCCTTATACTCTTGCTTAAGTCTAGGTGTATATGCCATAACTATGCTTTATTAGCTTTTTTTGAATCTTTTTTTGCTCCGCCTTTAGCTTTATCAGCACCACTTACCAAAGAAAGGTTTGAGATGTGGATAGGAGCTTCCATTTTAACGATTCCGCCTTGTGGGTTTTTAGCACTTGGTTTCGTGTGTTTCGATACCATGTTTACACCTTCAACGATCGCTTTATTTTTCTCTCTATAAACACGTGTAATTTTACCTGTTGTTCCTTTATGGTCACCAGCTATTACTTTTACAGTGTCTCCAGTTTTTACTTTTAGCTTTATCATCTTACTACGAATTAAAGCACTTCTGGTGCTAATGATACAATTTTCATGAATTGTTTTTCACGAAGTTCTCTTGCAACTGGTCCAAAAACACGAGTTCCTCTCATTTCTCCTGCAGCATTCAAAAGAACACATGCATTGTCATCGAAACGAATGTAAGAACCATCGGCTCTTCTCACTTCTTTTTTAGTACGTACAACAACTGCAGTTGATACAGCACCTTTTTTAACGTTACCGTTTGGTGTTGCGTCTTTGATTGAAACTACAATTTTATCTCCAACAGAGGCATAACGACGTTTCGTTCCTCCTAATACACGGATAGTCAAAACTTCTTTTGCTCCTGTGTTATCTGCGACTTTTAGTCTTGATTCTTGTTGTACCATAATTATTTAGCTCTTTCAATGATTTCAACTAATCTCCAACATTTAGTTTTAGACAAAGGTCTTGTTTCCATGATCTTTACTGTATCACCAATGTTACAATCATTTGTTTCGTCGTGTGCATGAAACTTTTTAGTTTTTAACACGAACTTACCGTATAATGGGTGTTTTACTCTAGTTACCTGTGCAACAACAATAGACTTGTCCATTTTGTTTGATGTAACCACACCAATTCTTTCTTTTCTTAAATTTCTTTTATCTTCCATTTTAGCTAGCATACAATTATTGTAACTCTCTTTTAGTTAGCTCTGTTGCTACTCTAGCAACGGCTCTTCTAGCACTTCTAATTTGAAGTGGATTTGCAATTGGAGAAATAGCGTGAGCATTCTTTAGGTCAGCATACGCTTTTCTTAATTGACTAAGTTTTTCTTGCAACTCAGCTGCGGATAGATTTATAATTTCTGATTGTTTCATAATTAATTTTAGATTATGCTTCGAAATCTCTAGCAACGACAAACTTAGTTTTTACAGGAAGTTTTTGAGCCGCAAGACGTAAAGCCTCTTTTGCAACAGATAGTGGAACTCCACCAACTTCAAACATTATTCTTCCTGGTTTTACAACTGCAGCCCAATATTCGACTGCACCTTTACCTTTACCCATACGTACTTCAAGAGGCTTCTTTGTAATAGGTTTGTCTGGGAAAATATTGATCCATAACTGACCTTCTCTTTTCATATATCTGGTTGCAGCAATACGTGCAGCTTCGATTTGACGAGATGTCATAAACATTCCTGTTTCATGTACAGATTTAATTCCAAACATTCCACTTGAAAGTTCATGCCCTCTTTGAGCATTCCCTTTCATTTTACCTTTTTGTACCTTGCGGTATTTTGTTCTTTTAGGCTGTAACATTTTTCTTTACTTTTTAAAAAATTACTTTCTTTTACGGTCTCCTGCAGGTTTTCTGTCCTTGTTAAAAGGTTTTCTGTCTCCTCGTGGAGAATCGCCACCTTTACCACCACCTTGACCGGCTTGTTTTTTGTCCATGCCTACAAGTGGAGAAAGATCTCTTTTCCCATAAACCTCACCTTTCATGATCCATACTTTGATACCCATTCTACCATAAGTAGTATGTGCTTCAGCCAAAGCATAATCAATATCGGCTCTGAAAGTTGATAGAGGAATTCTTCCTTCTTTGAAACCTTCCGAACGTGCCATTTCAGCTCCGTTCAAACGACCAGAAATCAAAACTTTGATACCTTCAGCATTCATACGCATTGCAGCCGCAATTGCCATCTTGATAGCTCTTCTGTAAGAAATTCTACTTTCGATTTGACGCGCGATAGAATTACCTACTAAGTAAGCATCTAATTCAGGTCTTTTAATTTCAAAGATGTTGATTTGAACCTCTTTGTCAGTAACTTTCTTAAGTTCTTCTTTCAACTTGTCTACCTCTTGACCACCTTTCCCGATAATAATACCAGGTCTTGCAGTAGTGATAGTAACGGTTACAAGTTTTAAAGTTCTCTCGATGATTACTTTTGATACACTAGCTTTTGATAAACGAGCATGGATATACTTTCTGATTTTATAATCCTCAGCG
>CANGTQ010000020.1 GCA_947456955.1 Flavobacteriaceae bacterium
GACCAAGGAAACCAACAATTTCTCCTTTTTTTACTGAAAAAGACACGTTATCCAATGCCTTTTGGGCACCATAACTTTTGGAAATATTTTGAACTTCTATTGACATAGGGAATTATTTGAAGCAAATGTAATAATTAAATAAAGAAAGTGTAAATCTTCCATTTGAATAAAATTATGGTAGCAAAGGGTTTAAAATAAAAAATAGCTAATTTTACAAAAGATAATGAGCTATGAATATTACGTGTGAAAATAGAAAATGGTTGGATGATTTTAAACTAATGCATCCACTGGTAATTGCCGGACCCTGCAGTGCAGAAACTGAAGATCAAGTGATGAAAATTGCACATGAATTAAAAGATTCTAAAGTGTCGGTTTTAAGGGCAGGAATATGGAAACCAAGGACGCGTCCGGGGGGATTTGAAGGTGTAGGTGCTATTGGTTTAAAATGGTTGCAAAAAGCAAAAGCCGAAACGGGTTTACTAATGGCAATTGAAGTAGCCACAGCTGCTCACGTTAAATTAGCTTTAGAATACGATATAGATATTTTGTGGATTGGAGCACGTACAACCGTTAATCCGTTTGCCGTTCAGGAAATTGCCGATGCTTTGCAAAATACAGATAAAATTGTATTGGTAAAAAATCCAGTAAATCCGGATTTAGCTTTGTGGATAGGTGGAGTGGAGCGTTTGTATAATGCAGGAATTAAAAAGCTTGGAGTTATTCACAGGGGGTTTTCTACTTATGAAAAAACCAAATACAGAAACAATCCCGAATGGCAAATTGCAATCGATTTAAAAAACCGATTTCCGAATTTACCTTTGATAATAGATCCCTCACACATGACGGGTAATCGCGATATGATTTTCCAAGTTACACAAGAAGCACTCGATTTGAATTATGACGGGATGATAATCGAAACACATATAGATCCTGACAATGCCTGGAGTGATGCGGCACAACAAGTTACACCTACGCGTTTGAAACAGATCATTTTTGATTTAACTATCAGAAAAGAAACAGATGATGCATATGAATACCAATCTAAATTGGCAAAATTAAGAGGTAAAATCGATGAGTTTGATGCTAAATTATTAGATATCATTGGAAAAAGGATGAAAGTTACTGAAGATATTGGCGCCTTAAAAAAGGAAAAAAATGTAGCCGTTCTACAAAATAAACGGTGGAATGAAATTCTTGAAAAAATGGTAAATGAAGGTAGCCAAAAAGGATTAAGCGAAGAATTTATCATTCAATTTTTTAAGGCAATTCACCAGGAAAGTATTAGCCATCAGGAAAAAATCATTAATGGTTAATTAAAATTATTTATATTCCTTAAAACTACGATAATGACATAGGTTTTTTGTATTATTGTCAAAAAAATAAAAACAATCTAATAATATTAAAATTTTAAAAATGAAAAAAATTCTTTTAATGGTTGTGTTTGCTCTAGGCTTGAATGTTGCAAGCGCACAAAATGACAAAATTTATAAACACAGTGGAGAAACTGTGGATGGAAAAGTTATTCGTTTAGATGAGTATACAATTGTCTTTAAGTATGATGGAGAAGATGCAGAAAATACAATCGGTAAATATGCAGTAGAAAAAATTATTTACGGAAAAACTAAAAGACAAGAAGATGTAACAGAAAAAATCGTTATCAACGGAGAAGACGATTGGGAAAAAGTGGTTATTCTAGAAGACAAAGGATATATCTCAGGTTTGAAAAAAGTGGGCGAAGTTCGTGGTAAAACAGGATTAATCAACTTCCAGACTGGAAATACTGGAGATAAAAAAGCACAAAAGAAACTTAAAATGGACGCAGCAAAACAAGGATGTCCATTCGTATTATTAACGGCAGATAAAACTACTGTTGGTGCAAACTCAAATGCACTTGGTGGTTCTCAAGCTATCAAAACCGGAGTTGCTTATAAATACTAAATATTTTTATACTAAATATTCAAAAGTTGCTAGAAATAGCAACTTTTTTTTATTCAATAACTTTAGATATAATAACAGTTGCATTTTTTTACCTTTGTCATTCATAATTCGTAATTCATAATTAATTTTGACAGGACTCGTTTATAAATCTACCGGAAGTTGGTATACAGTAAAATCGGAACAAGGCGATTTTATGGAATGCCGAATCAAAGGAAAATTCCGAATGAAGGGAATAAAAAGCACCAATCCAATTGCGGTTGGTGATATAGTAGATTATGAATTAGATGAAAACTCAGATGCAGTAACAGGAACAATTCACAACATTCACGATAGAAAGAATTATATCGTCAGAAAATCGGTAAACCTTTCTAAGCAAACCCATATTATTGCGTCCAATATTGATGTTGTTTTTCTTTTGATTACCATCAATAATCCACCTACAACCACCAGTTTTATTGACAGGTTTCTTGTTACTGCTGAAGCGTATGGCATTGAAGCCATTTTGGTTTTCAATAAGATAGATACATTTGATGAAGCCATGAGAGATGAGCAACTGTATTTGCAATACATCTATTCCGAAATTGGATATAAATTTTTAAAAGTTTCGGCTTTAGAAATGAAAGGTCTAGATGAATTAAAAGGCATGATGATAGGAAAAGTATCTATGTTCTCCGGACATTCTGGCGTCGGAAAATCTACTTTGGTAAATGCATTAGAACCCAATTTGAGCCTAAAAACAAAAAACATTTCCGAACAAAGTAAGCAAGGGCAACATACCACTACGTTTGCCGAAATGTATGACTTATCATTTGATGCCAAAATAATTGACACACCAGGAATAAAAGGTTTTGGTATTGTAGATATGGAACCCTCAGAAGTGAGTGGCTATTTTCCTGAATTCTTTAAGTTGCAAGACGAATGTAAATTCAATAATTGCCTACATAAAGAAGAACCAAGTTGCGCTGTCAAAAAAGCTTTAGAAGAAAACAAAATAGCTTGGTCTCGCTACAATAGTTACCTAAAAATTTTGGAAGGCGACGACGAAAATTATCGACAAGATGTGTTTAACGATGACCGAATTGCGAGCGATGAAACCCGAAAATAGTCAAAGGTCTAAAGTCATAAAGTCAAACGTAAAATGGCTTTCGACTTTCGACTTTTTAACTTTAAGACTTTATTAATGAAAGCTGTAATCCAAAGAGTTTCTTCCTGTTCAGTTACAATAGACAATAAAGTTGTTGCCAATATCCAAAAAGGATTGTTGGTTTTAGTTGGTTTTGAAGATGCCGATAACAACGAAGACCTTATTTGGTTAACGTCAAAAATTGCCAATCTAAGAATTTTTGGCGATGAAAACGAAGTGATGAATTTATCGCTGAAAGAAGTTGGTGGTGACATGATAATCGTCAGTCAGTTTACCTTGCATGCTAACACTAAAAAAGGAAATCGACCTTCTTATATCAAAGCGGCAAAAGCTGAAGTTGCCATTCCGCTATATGAAGCTTTTATAACACAAATGGAAACCGAACTGGGCAAAAAAGTCCAAACCGGAAAATTTGGAGCCGACATGAAAGTAGCTCTTCTAAATGACGGACCGGTTACTATAATTATTGATACAAAAAATAAGGAATAAAATGGACCTAAAAAACTCCCAACTAGAAGTAGACAATTGGATTAAAAACCACGGTGTTCGCTATTTTAACGAACTAACCAACATGGCACAGCTTACCGAAGAAGTTGGAGAAGTGGCAAGAATAATAGCGCGTCGTTATGGAGAACAATCCGAAAAAGAAAGTGATAAAAATAAAGATCTAGGTGAAGAATTAGCCGACGTGGTTTTTGTAGTTTTGTGTTTGGCCAACCAAACCGGAATCGATTTACAAGCCGCTTTTGATAAAAAAATGGATATAAAAACAAATCGAGATCACGACCGTCATCATAATAATGATAAACTGAAGTAGTAGTAAGATTGGAGGATTAAGTATTAAGATTTTCTCTCTTTATCTTCTTGCTTCTCTGTGTATCTCTGTGAAACAACTAAAATGAATTTACTTCTAAAATCTTCCATCGTTAATCTTCAATCGGCAATCTCAATCACCGGGAGCAAATCAGAAACCAATAGGTTGTTGTTGCTTCAGGCGTTGTATCCAAATTTGATTTTAGAAAACACCTCCAATTCGGATGATTCAGAAGTAATGGCTAAAGCGCTTTCTACAGATTGTCAAATTGAGCTTGTCGAAGTGCACCATGCCGGTACTGCCATGCGATTTCTAACAGCATTTTTTGCTATACAAGAAAATCGGGAAGTAGTGTTGACAGGTTCTTCTCGAATGAAAGAAAGACCCATTAAAATTTTAGTAAATGCACTGAGGCAACTTGGTGCTGAAATCAGCTATGAAGAAAACGAAGGTTTCCCACCTATCAGAATTAAAGGGAAAAAACTAACTCAGAACAAAGTTTCCCTCCCGGCAAATGTGAGCAGTCAATATATTTCTGCATTGCTACTCATTGCACCAAAACTCGAAAACGGTTTGGAACTTATTTTAGAAGGCGAAATCACATCTGTTCCCTATATCAAAATGACTTTGAGTTTATTAAACGAAATTGGCGTCCAAACATCTTTCGTGGGGAATAAAATTACGGTTAAATCCTTATACCTTATCCCTAATCTCTTATCCCTAATCGTTGAATCAGACTGGAGTTCTGCTTCTTATTTTTATTCAATAATCGCTTTGTCCGAAATTGGAACTGAAATCACATTATCGAGCTATAAAAAAAATAGCCTGCAAGGCGATTCGGTTTTAGCTGAAATCTATAAAGACTTCGGAGTGGAAACGGTTTTTGATAATAATAAAATTCATTTAAGGAGGTTCCAAATCCCAATTCCTAAATCCTTAATCCTAAATCTTAATAACTCCCCCGACATAGCACAAACAATAGCTGTAACTTGCTTCGGATTAGGAATAGGGTGTCATTTAACAGGATTACACACACTCAAAATTAAAGAAACCGATAGGTTAGTGGCATTAAAAACAGAACTGTCAAAATTAGGAGCTTCAGTTTCCGTTACCAATGTTAGTCTAACCTTGCAGTCATATTCCCCTCTTTTGGATGGCTGCCCAAAGGGCGGTGTGGCTATAAAAACTTATCAAGACCACCGAATGGCAATGGCATTTGCACCTTTAGCGTTGAAAACCGATATCATAATTGAAGAAGCCGAAGTAGTTTCAAAATCCTATCCCGCTTTTTGGATTGATTTAAAAAAGATAGGGTTTGCAATAGAAGAAGTATAAAAGTCGGGATGACTGGATTCGAACCAGCGACCCCTAGCACCCCATGCTAGTACGCTACCAGGCTGCGCTACATCCCGAATTTTGTTGCGAAAATAGTAAAAATAAAAATAAAATCCATTTTACTTGACATTCGCTATCTCACGATAGTATATTTGCAACCTGAAAATTAGTGAATAGAAATTACTATTCACTATTTACTAATCACTAATTACTTACTATGAAATTATCTCATTTCAACTTCAATCTTCCAGCCGAATTATTAGCTGAATTTCCTGCCGAAAATCGTGACGAATCCAGATTAATGGTTGTCAACAGAAAAACAAAAACTATTGAGCATAAAACATTCAAAGACATTATTGATTATTTTGACGATGGTGATGTAATGATTTTGAATAATACCAAAGTTTTTCCAGCTCGTATGTATGGTAACAAAGAAAAAACGGGTGCGCGTATTGAAGTTTTCTTGTTAAGAGAATTAAATGCCGAACAACGTCTTTGGGATGTTTTAGTTGATCCGGCTCGTAAAATTAGAATCGGAAACAAATTATACTTCGGCGACGATGATTCATTAGTAGCTGAGGTGATAGACAATACCACTTCTCGTGGAAGAACATTACGTTTTTTATATGATGGTTCGTATGACGAATTCAGAAGAAAATTAACGGAACTAGGAGAAACTCCAATTCCAAAATACATAAATCGTGAAGTAACCGAAGAAGATGCAGAACGTTACCAAACTATTTATGCTAAAGAAGAAGGCGCAGTAGCCGCTCCAACAGCCGGTTTACATTTTTCTAAACATCTTTTAAAGAAATTGGAAATCAAAGGAATTAACTTTGCTGAAGTAACATTACATGTCGGTTTGGGAACTTTCAACCCAGTAGAAGTTGAAGATTTGTCAAAACACAAAATGGACTCAGAAGAGTTAATTATAAACCAAGAAGCCTGCGATATTGTAAATGAAGCAAAGGCAAGAAAGAGTAAAGTGTGTTGCATCGGAACTACTTCAATGCGAGCTATTGAAAGTTCGGTTTCATCACAAAGAACCTTAAATCCATTTACAGGTTGGACAAACAAATTTATTTTTCCACCTCATGATTTTAGTATAGCCGATTGTATGGTGACTAATTTTCACACACCAAAATCCACTTTATTGATGATGATTTCTGCATTTTGTGGACATGATTTGATGAAAAAAGCCTATGAAGAAGCCGTCAAAGAAAAATACCGTTTCTATTCTTATGGTGATGCGATGTTGATTATCTAATCGATTTAAATAGCAAAATAAATCCTGTCAGCAACGGCGGGATTTTTTTATTGTTTTGTCATGCTGAGCTTGTCGAAGCACAAAACAACAAAAATGATTTCCCACTGTAACCTGCCTGTCGGCAGACAGTTCGGGGCTAGGGCTATCTGCTAATTAAAACTTATCCCTTATCCCTTTTTTGTTATCCCTTTTTTTTACTTTTACACCACATAACAAACAATACTAATGACTTTCCAAAATACACGCGAATTTGCCCAACAGCTCGACGCACAAGACGAATTAAAACACTATCGTAACGAATTCTTATTTCCCCAACACAATGGTAAAAACGTAATCTATTTTACCGGAAATTCTTTAGGATTGCAACCTAAACGCACCAAAAAATACGTTGAAGATGTAATGAATGATTGGTCAAATATGGCTGTCGAAGGGCATTTCTATGCCGAAAAACCTTGGTGGGATTATCATGAGCGATTTGCTAATCCGTTGAGTAAATTAGTCGGAGCAAAACCATCCGAAGTTACTGTTATGAATACCTTGACGGTAAATTTGCATTTGTTAATGGTGTCGTTTTATCGTCCAACAAAAACGCGGTATAAAATAATTTGCGAAGAAAAAGCATTTCCTTCTGACCAATATATGTTTCAAACACAAGTTAATTTTCATTCCCGACACCTCGGGATAAAACCAGACGATGCCATTGTGGAAATCAAAAGAAGAGAAGGCGAGCACAACATACGATTAGAAGATATTATTGCCAAAATAAATGAAGTTGGTGATCAGTTAGCTTTAGTACTCATAGGTGGTGTTAATTATTATACCGGACAAGTTTTTGATATGAAAGCCATCACCGAAGCCGGTCACAAAATAGGCGCAATGGTAGGTTTTGACTTAGCACATGCCGCAGGAAATATAAAACTAGAATTGCACGATTGGAATATCGATTTTGCCGCTTGGTGTTCGTATAAATATATGAATTCCGGACCGGGAAATGCTTCGGGTTGTTTTGTTCACGAAAAGCACCATGACAATAAAGATTTGTCTCGATTTGGTGGTTGGTGGGGACATAATAAAGAACGTCGTTTCATAATGGAACCAGAATACAATCCTATTGTTGGAGCCGATGGCTGGCAGATAAGTAATTTACCCATTTTATCTTTAGCACCTTATTTGGCTTCTGTAGAAATGTTTGACGAAGTTGGAATGGAAAAGCTTATTAGAAAAAGAAATCAATTAACAGCTTATTTAGAATTCATTTTGCATGAAATTGATAAGGAAATTGACGGCGCCGAATTTGAAATTATAACACCCGCAAATCAAGAAGAACGCGCATGTCAACTTTCAGTTTTTCTACACGGACAAGGTAGAAGTTTGTTTGACTATTTAATGAAAAATGGCGTGATTACCGATTGGCGTGAACCAAATGTAATCCGTTTCGCCCCAGCGCCTTTTTATTGTTCTTATGAAGATATGTACGACTTCGGACAAATATTAAAACAAGGGATTTTAACAGTTAATTAATATGTTTATAGAAAAACAATTCGTTGATTTGTAAATCGTTATTAACAAAAACCACTAAATAAAAGAATCAAAAAATGAAATTAAAATTATATTTCACTACGGTAGCAATCATTACGTTATCTTTTATAACTAATGCCCAAGTTTCTGAAAAAGAAGGTGAAGCAAGAAAGTGGATAAAAGATAATGAATCTAAATTAGATATAAATCCTAACGACACTTTTTCACTGCGTTTTGTAAGAAAAACACAAGCTGGAGAAACACTTCGTTTTCAACAATTAAAAAATGGAGTTCCTGTTTTTGATTCTGAAATTTTGGTGCATTTTTCTCCTTATGGTGATGTTTCTCATACAGATGCAACGTATGATAAAGCTGTAGCTAATATCAATACAACTCCCACAATTAGTAAAGATAATGCCATCGCAATTTCAAATCAAGCTTTGAGTATCAATAGCGATATTGTGTTTCAAGAATGTAAATTATTTGTATACAACAAATTTAATGCTACCAAATTAGTTTATAGAGTGCTTACTGATTCTTATGCTAAAACTGGAAGTTGGGAAACTATCGTTGATGCTCAGTCAGGAGAAGTGTTAAGTACAAAAGATATTGCTTTTTATTTCGGTAATCATAAGCATAAACATGATGAAAACAATAAAAGTAAATCGTCTTTGCCAATCGCGCCATTAGCACCTACAACAGGTACAGCATTGGTTTTTAACCCTGATCCTTTATCTCAAGCGGGAGCGATTTATGGAACTACAGGTTTCTCAGATGGTAATGATGCTGCAACTACACAAATGAATAATGCAAGAGTTTCAGTAACCTTGCCTGAAATTGATTTAACAGCTGGAGTGTATACCCTAAAAAGCAGGTATGCAGAAATCAGAGAGTTAGGTTCTCCTGCAAAAGGATTGTTTACACAAAACACATCTAATTTTAGTTTTACAAGAGCACAAGATGGTTTTGAAGCGGTTAATGCTTTTTATCATTTAGATAATAGCTTACGTTATATTAATGAAACTTTACAAATACCATGTATTCCTTATCAAGCCGCTAATGCAGGTGCTGTATTATTCGACCCTCATGGTGCCAATTCGGCTGATAACTCTTTTTACAGTAATGGACAATTGCAATTTGGTGAAGGTGGAGTAGATGATGCTGAAGATGCAGATGTAGTATTGCATGAGTTGGGTCACGGATTGCATGATTGGATTACTGGAGGAGGACTTTCTCAAGTAAACGGATTAAGTGAAGGTTGTGGTGATTATTGGGCGGTTTCTCATAGTAGAAGTTTAAATCAATGGGATTCTAGTGCATCAGAGTACAATTGGGTATTTAGTTGGGATGGTCACAATCCTTTTTGGGACGGAAGAACTACTGACTATGCAGCGTCTTATAGTGGTGGTTTGGTAAATCAAATTCATACAGACGGACAAATATGGGCAACTGCTTTGATGAAAATCTGGGATGGTATAGGTAAAGTGAAAACAGACAAAGCTTTTTTAAATGGTTTAGACTTAACAGTTAGTTCAACTAATCAGCAAAATGCAGCCATTGCTGTTAGAACTGCAGCAAGAAACATGAACTATCCATGTGCTGATATTGCGTTGATGACTGAAAAATTTGTAGAAGCGGGTTACACGATACCAGTATTAAGTTTGCAAATGAATCCTATTGCAAACCAAACAGTTACTGCAGATGCTTCCAATACGTATACTTTACCAAGCTTTGCAACTTTGGCTAATCCAATTACAGCGAATTGTGATGCAACACTAACACAAAGTCCAGCTGTTGCAACAGTTTTAGTGCCTGGAACATACGCAATTACGATGGTTGCAACAAGTGGTACTTCGTCAGTAACAAGAACTTTCCAACTTACCATAAATTCATCCTTAGGGGTTAATGAGTCAGTTAAAAATGACTTTGTATTGTATCCAAATCCTGCAGCAAGTCTTTTAAATATTAAAGGTAATTTTGATGCTGAAGAAAGCGTAACTATCTACAATATGCTAGGGCAAACTGTTTTGACAAAAGCGTTATTTTCTAACGACCAAAGTATCGATATTACTTCTTTAGCAAAAGGTATTTATAATGTGTATTTCAATAATGCTAAAGTATCTTATAAGTTTATAAAAGAATAAATTAAAATTTACTATTTAAGAAAACCATCTCCTTTTTAGAACGAGATGGTTTTCTTTTTTACATCCATGCTAAAAATACTTTGCAATCCGGAAACTTCGGGATAACTTTGCCGCTTTATAACTTTTGAACAATGACCAAACAACAAATCATAGATACTTTTGATCCAAGCCAACCTGGTTTAGCAGATGCCACCATTTTTGGCTTGCCTTTTTCTGCAGCACAATCAGAAATAATTATTATTCCTGTGCCATGGGAAGTAACAGTAAGTTATGGAGCCGGAGCTTCAGATGGCCCAGAGGCTGTTTTGAATGCTTCATTTCAGGTAGATTTAAACCATCAGGATTTTCCGGAGCTATGGAAATTGGGAATGTATTATGATGAAGCACCTGAACAATGGAAAAGAAATTCTAATAGCTACAAAGCATTAGCACAACCTATAATTCAGGCACTCGAAATAGGAGAAGATTTAAATAATCATCCAAGTTTACTTTCAAATTTACAAACTATTAACAAAGTTTGTCGCGACTTACATACCGAAGTAAAAGAAAAGGTTTTGTTTTGGATGAACCAAGGCAAAAAAGTGGCGTTACTTGGTGGCGATCATTCTACACCTTTGGGTTATTATGAAGCCTTAGCTTCAATACATGATGATTTTGGGATTTTGCATCTTGATGCTCACATGGATTTACGTATTGCCTATGAAGGATTTACATATTCTCACGCTTCAATAATGTACAATGCTTTACAAATACCACAGATTTCAAAAATAGTACAGGTTGGTATTCGCGATTTTTGTGAACAAGAAGTTGCCGTTGTACAACAATCAAAAGGCAGAGTTTTGGTAAATACCGATGCCGATATGAAAACGGAAAATTTTGCCGGAAAAACTTGGGAGCAACAATGTGATGCTATAATAGCAACCTTGCCTCAAAAAGTTTGTATTAGTTTTGATATTGACGGCATGTATTCTTGGTATTGCCCAAATACAGGAACACCGGTTCCGGGCGGATTTTCATTTGAACAAGCTACTTATTTGTTCAACAAATTAGCAGCAAGTGGAAAAGAAATTATTGGCTTTGATTTGGTAGAAGTTGCGCCCGGAGAAAATGATGATTGGGACGGCAATGTTGGAGCTCGTATGTTATTTCACATGTGTGGTGTTTTAGCTAAGAATAACGGAATGAACGTAGGACAGAAAATCAATTTTCTAAGACGATAACGTGCTTGTTTTTAAACCCTATTATTTAGAAATTGAAAAATGAAATTCAGCCCCTTTGCCTTCTTCAGATTTCACGTGAATTTTGCCTCCGAGTTTTTCTATAATTTTCTTTACTGTTGCTAAACCAATTCCATTGCCTTTATTCCCGAATTGATCTTCAGCTGAGGCAATCTGAAATAAATTAAAAATTGTAGTTTGATTCTTTTTAGAGATACCAGGGCCATTGTCTTTTACTACAAATAAATAATGGCTTGAATTTTCGGAAACATTAAGTTCGATTTCAGCTATTTTTTTATTGCTATATTTCAACGAATTTGAAAATAGATTGATTAGTATCTGATCAAGCAATATTGGATGTGTTTTAATGGTTGTTAATGTGGTGTTTAAAGAAATTTTTATATTATCCTTATTGCCAATCAATTTAGTAAGATCTTTTGTTAGTTTGATTAAATTTACTTTAGTCTTAGTTACTAAACTCAAGTCGTCAATTTTTGTAAACTCTAATAAGCCATCAACTAGCAATTTTAAGCGCTGTCCAGACTTTTCAATTGAATCAATAAGAAGGTTTCCTTGGGTATCTATTTGTGAAGCATATATTTCAGAAAATAAATTAGCAGCACTCATTATGTTTGCTAATGGGGATTTTAAGTCATGCGCAGCAATAGAAGCAAATCTTTCTAGTTCACGGTTTTTTTGTACCAATTGAATCCTTAATTCTTCTTGCTTATGCATGCTTTTCTTATAATTCAGCAGGTTCATAATCTGCTTTGAAATTGTTTTAAGTGATCTAATTTGTTTATCACTTAATTTTCGTGGTGAATTGTCAATTACACAGAGTGTTCCCAATGGAAGATCTTCATCGCTTTTTAATACAACTCCAGCATAGAATATTACATAAGGGTCGCTTGTAACCAATGGGTTGTCAAAAAAACGCTTATCTTTTCTGGCGTCCTCTATAATAAATAAATCATCTTTTTCGTTAATGGCGTGTGCGCAAAATGCTAAATCACGACTAGTTTCATTTACCTCTAGACCAATTTTAGACTTAAACCACTGTCTGTTCTCATCTATTAGGCTAACAAGAGAAATTGGAGTTTCGCAAATTTCTGAGGCAAGTTGAGTTAGATTGTCTATTTCTTCCTCTGATTCGGTATCTAATACTAAATATGATTTTAAACTCTCTATTCGTTTTGACTCTCTTTTATGATTACTTGGCTTCTTCATTTTTATTTTTTTATAGAGTAATTTAATTTACTCGAAACAAGGTTGTTAGTTAAAATATTTTCAATATGTTCTTATGATCTAGTTTTTTATAGCGGTCAGATCTTTACGATTATAGAGGTGTCTAAGCAAAAATATTTTTAACCTATTTCAAAAAAAATTGAAAGAACACGCTTTCCTAATCTAAAAAATAGCAATCACAAAAAACCTATGTGGCTTGAGTTTTATTCCTTGGTGAATTTTTCAATTGTTTCTTTCAAATTAGGAAATTCATTAATTAAATCTTCTCTCTTGGCTAATTCAAAATCTGCAAAATCAAACCCTGGAGCAACAGTACAACTAACAAAAGAGTATCCTTTTAAATTTTTAACACTTGAGGCAAACCATGTATTTGCTGGAATTGTTGCTTGAACCACTTCTCCGTTTTCTAGATTATTTCCCAATATGATTGTATTTAAAACGCCCTCTTTTATAAAGACGATTTCCAAAGCTTCTCCTTGATGAAAGAACCATAATTCATCAGATTTAATTCGATGAAATAATGATTTGTTTTCATTTTCCAATAGAAAATATATTGCAGTACTAATGTTTCTGAAAACATTTTTATCTGTTTCTATAGTTTGATTGGACCTGTAAGTTTCTTTGTAAAACCCTCCTTCGGGATGCACTTGTAATCCAAGTCTTTCAACTATTTCTTTGCCATTCATCGTAGAGTAGCCAATTTTAAAATTTTAGTTAATAATCTTCTGCTTGATGAAATTTGTGAAATTTAAACTGTGGGTTAACAAATATACTAAAAAATTGAAAGAAAAAACGTATTTTGAAAAAATACTTGCGGCATATTTTATATAAATCCCAGATAGCTTTAACGCAAAACCAAAGTTAGCTACAGAAATTATTTTATAATATATCTTGTTTTATTAAGAATTCCAATACTTTCAAATAGTTGTAATCCAATTCCTTTTTTCAAATCTCTACTTGCTGTTGCTGATGATAAATCTTTAAAAGTATTCATATAATCTTTTCGAGTAAATTCTTTTAAACCAAGTTTTAAAAAGTACTCTAATCGATCAATATCTTTTAAAGTCCGGTTGTTATAACTAAGTAAGTTTTCAAGAGATTTGTTTATTACATCAAGCATATATTCAATAAAGAATGTAGATTTTCCTGCTTTATCGCTATGCGAAAGAGATTTATAATATTCATCTTGAGTTTGGCTAATCAAAGTCTCGAAAGGCAGAAATTCAAATATTGGATATTCGTTCATTAGTATTAGAGTTTGCCACAATCTTCCCATTCTTCCATTACCGTCTAAAAATGGATGAATAAATTCCATTTCATAATGAAAGACACAACTTTTAATTAAAGTTAATTCTTCAGAATCTTTCAGATACTCAAACAAATTTTTCATGAGAAAAGGAACGTTTTCAAATGGAGGAGCTATATGCTCAACTTTATTTTCTTTTACTATTCCAACTCCTTTATTTCTGTATTTTCCAGCACTATCAATTAACCCGTTCATTAATAGAAGATGCGCTTTTAAGAAACTTTTATCAGAATTGTATTTGTACTCATCAAGTTTTTCATAAACTTTGTTAGCATTTAGGACTTCTAAAACATCTTTTTTTGGACCAATAATCCTTTTGTTTTCTATCAATGCTGTAATCTGCTCTTCGGTTAAAGTGTTACCTTCAATTTTTAAAGAAGAATGAATTGTTTTGATTCTATTCTGCTTGCGAAGTTGTGGTGATTGTTTGGTGAGATAATTGGCATTTACTTCTCCAATTTTTTCAGAAATAGAACTTATTAATTTTAAAATTTTCGGAGTAATCTCGTAAGGAGGCTTCATTGATACTATCATTTGATATTATCAAAAGTAGTCTTTTTTTGTGAACGCCCAAAATTATTGTTGCTAAGGTTCCGCCTTTAGTTTACATTATCAAATAAATGACTAATTTTCCGAGAAGGAAACGGGTGAACTTACCACAAAATTCGCACTCGAGCGAAGCGAACTGACGAAGTAATTGATTGATACAGCTTTTATATGCCTTTTCTTTTATAATCGATTCGGAATATCCATCATTTGATGCAACACTCTAACAATTTCCACAATTCCATCTTCTGCTTTCTTGTAGATGATAAGATGTGATTTTACTCTAAATTGTCTATAACCCGACTTAATTTCTCCAATATCTTTTCCTCCCTCAAAGTCTTCAACAATAAATTCTATTTCTTGATAAATTAGTCGGTAATAATGATTAGCTTGATTTAGTGACCAATTTTCTAAAGTGTAAAGCCAAATTTTGTCTATATCTTCTAAAGCTTTTACACTTATGCGATATTCATTTTTCATAAATGCTTTTTGTGAAGTTTGGCCAAATGAGCTTCAGAGTCAAAATTTGAAACCATTCCACTTTTCTCGCCGATTTCGATTTCGTCTCTAAATTTCTTTATTTTTTGCTCTTCTAGTTCTAGCAATCTTAAAGCTGTGCGAACAACTTCACTTGCAGAACTAAAACGTCCAGAAGAAATCTCGTCACTAATGAATCTCTCAAAATAATCTCCTAATAAAATTGATGTGTTCTTTGCCATAACTAAATTTTTTCTTTCAAAGATACCAATTTATGGTATGTAAATATCTTTTTTTAGATTTTTTGAGAAATGGCATAACGTTTTGCACCTACCCGAAGGGCGGGACTTTCACCACAAAACTTGATTTAAAAAACTAATGTTTGATTAACCACAAAACTGTCATTGGAACACGAAACCCCGCCTTTTGGGTAGGTGCTGTTACAAGCTGCCCTTCTCGCTGTTATGGTTTGTTTGTCGCCTGTGATGCTGTGTCGGTGCGGTTGGGCAGGCGCACTCTTTTGCAAGCTTTGGCTTGTGGGTTGGCTTGTGTGGCTTGCAAATGTGTGTGACTGTAACATGGTGTCTATTCTATAACTTTTTCGAAAATTCCAACCACTCTAAAATTATTCAATTCGTCTTCAGATAATACAATTTCTGAATAATCTGGGTCTGTCGATAAAGGCTTTAAGACTATTGATTCATGTTTGCGTTCTTCATTAGAATTATTCCATTTGCTATGATATTCTTTAACTGTGTAACCAGAACCAAATTCTGAGTCATGAATATTTGTAGATTCAACTAAAACAATTCTACCGTTTCTTGTCCCTCCTTCGTCTTGTTTGAATAGACAATACGAACCATTAGGTATTTTTTTATTCATGGATTCTCCAATAACCTTGCAAATAAAATAGCCCCTTTTAACTGAAATATTAAATGGCGGTTCTATCCATGTCAACTCTGAATGTTGCTGCAAGTCGCTAAAGTTTCCTGCTGCTGCGGAGATATCAACTAATGGTATTGAATTGACGTATGGTTTTGCTTCTTCAAACCGTAGGATTCTGAATGGAATTTCTTTTTTGAAAGTCTCGATGTGATTTTGTAAATACTCTCTCAATTCTTTGTTGTAAGCGTAGATAAAAGTTCCCTTTATTCCACGATACATTATTGTCTTGTAAATATTAACAATATAGTTCTTTAGTTCTTCTTCATTTACTCCGATTCGCCCATATTTATCAAAATAGTTATTTGAATCAATTTCGATTTTATTTGTAGCAGGGTTGTAATTTATTTCTTTTCCGAAAATAACTCCTGTATAGTTTAAATCATATCCTTGAACTGTATGAATACAACCAATTTCATGCAAAGGATTATTAATGTCTTTTGGATTGTTAATCCAATCTTTATCGGTTTGATTCCATTGAAATTGTAGGCCTTCAATTTCTATATCTATCGCATCTGGAGTTGGATTCTTTTTTTTTGGGTCAGATTGCCATTCCCATGAATACCCTGCAACTAACCTACACAAGTGATAGTCTTCTTCTTTTTTTGATAATTCGGTATACAAATCTTTAAATGATTCAAATAGTACAAGATCATATGATTCTTCTTTATATTTAGATTGAATTGTTCTTTTAACATTTAGTAAGTCGTCAACAAATTGAATATAGTTATTACCACCTTTTACTCTCATTTGAGACTTCAGTTCAAGCTTTAACGTGTTTTTCTCATTCAATAAAGTATTAAAATTTGAAGAATCAACATCGGAAGGCTTCACAGATTGAGCTGAGTCATAAAAGAAAATTTGGTTCTTGCTATTTGCAAGTATCCAATCCAACTCAGTGCCAGTGTCATCTAAATTTAATTTTTGATTATTCTTTTTAAATGCACCTCTCCAGCCAATATTTTTATATTGCCTAAGTCTGTGAGCTTCGTCAACGATTAATAAATCATATTTCTCTGAACTAAAAGTGTCTGATGGGTTTATTACCATAGATGCTTTAAGCCCTGGGATTTTTCTGAATACATTTTCTAATGATTCTCTAAGAGAAGTCATTGCTACTACTAAACCAATTTTTGCATTAGGATATTTATTTCTAAATTCTTTGATATAATTAATCTCCCGTAACTCATCATCATTGAATTCGTCTTGTTGTATGGCTTCAACATCAGTTGTTAAAAGCTTCATCAAATACGTTGCGAGAATTGTTTTTCCCGTGCCCGCACTACCGCTTATAAAAACTCTATTTGATTTTTTCAAAGTTAAGCCCTCTAATATTTCTAATACGGAATTATATTGGTCTTCATTTAGCGATTTGTAGGGAGAATATTTAAATAACTCCGAATTTTCAATTTCTGTTAAAGACTTAGTGACAATTTTTCTTTCAATTAATTTGTTCCAAACTTCTTTAAATAGATTTTTATAAAGGTCTTGTTGGTAGTATCTATGATTGATCAATCCATAATTACCATTTTGTAGTTTATATGTTCCTTCTGCCGTTATATATTGAATTAAATTCGACTCAATATCCAAAGTCGCAGATTTATTGAATTTATCAGACCCAATAATTGATATTTTGTCAAGTTTGCATCTTTCAGGATTTGCCAAGTGATTTTTTATGCGGCTCGATGCATTTGTTGATTCGCCCACATAGGCTAATTTTATAGAATCATTTTGTATAAAATAAACAAGTGGCCATTGGTTTTTAACCCAAGTGTTTTGTTCAATTCGATTTAATGATTCTTTGCTAAAATCGTATTGCTCGGAAACTTCAATTGATAATTCGAATGACAAATTCATAGTTCATTATATTTTTTTGCTGAACCTTTTGCTTTGTCTACGGGATATTTCTCTCCATTTGTTTTGATTTTGTCCAAGACAATTTCTTTAACATCGAATCCATATTTATCAGCTAACAAAAACGCAAATGAAAAAATATCAGCAAGTTCCTCTTTTACTTTTTCAGTATTTACATCCTCTGCTTTCTTCCATAGAAATAATTCTAAAAGTTCAGCAGATTCAATGCTTATAGCTAATGCCAAATCTTTGGGATTATGAAATTGCTCCCAATCTCTTTCATTTCTGAATTTTAAAAGTGCTTGTATTATTTCTTCGTTTTCCTTCATTTCTTTATAATTTGAAATTGCTGTTATTTCATTAGGGTTGCTTGTAACTTGTATATACCCGAAACAAACTTTCGCAAATCCACCCAAAATAGGTTGTATATAAGAAGGTTTGTTTCGCTTTATTCTTTCCAAATATAAAAATTATTTCCTACAAATCATCGAAAGGACTCTTTATTTGTTCAATACTTTTTGTACTAACATGGGTATATATTTCAGTAGTCTTACTGCTGTTATATCCTAATAATTCTAGTTTTTCTTTCTCTTTTTTAAAAATGGTTTATCTAAGTGTTAGAAGACAAAGACTATACTTAATTCTATCCACCTATTTACTATATTTGTTTACCAAACATTCTCTCCATGAAATTAGTTAAGAAAATCGCTCTGGTTCTTGTAAGTCTTATTCTCCTTATCGCCATTTCACTATTCATCTATCTTCAAATCACAAAACCAAAATACGAAGACGAAGAATCGTTGTCCAATTTATCCAAACCAACAACGGTTTACTTTGATGAATATGGCATTCCGCATATTTATGCCGATAATCAAAAAGACGCCATGACAACTTTGGGTTATGTGCATGCGCAAGACCGTTTATGGCAAATGGAACTCATGCGTCGCATTGCCCCCGGAAGACTTTCAGAAATCTTCGGTAATCCTACACTAAAAACGGATAAATTCTTTGCCGGACTTGGCATCGATGAAAATTCCGAACAAGCAGTGGCAAATCTTGATACCAATTCACAAACGTATATTTTGGCAAATGCCTATTTGGATGGAATCAATCAATATATTGAAAATGGCACAACTCCGGTTGAGCTCCGATTATTAGATATAGAGCAAGAAAAATTCACATTAAAAGATGTCTATAACATCTTCGGATTTATGACATTCAGTTTTGCGATGGCGCAAAAAACAGATCCATTACTAACCGATATTCGCGATCGTTTCGGAATGGAATACCTTCAGGATTTTGGTATTAATGGCGAATTCGGAACCAAACAATTAAAATCCTTTAAAGGAAATAACATAGAATATGCTGAAATAGCAAATGCAGTTTCTGCATTATTAGACATATCGCCAGTTCCGGCTTTTATAGGAAGCAATAGTTGGGTAATTGGTGGCGCCAAAACAAAAAACGGCAAAGTGATTTTAGCCAACGACCCTCACATCATGAATTCACAACCCGGAACCTGGTATGAAGCACATATTGTTTGTCCGGATTATGAAATGTATGGCTATTATATTGCCGGAACACCTTTCCCACTTTTGGGACACAACCATAATTACGCATACGGATTAACAATGTTTGAAAACGATGATGTCGATTTCTTTCAGGAAGAAGACAATCCGAATGATGAACATCAATATAAAACGGTTGATGGCTATAAAAATTACACCTATAAACAAAAAATTATTAAAGTACATGACAGTGCCGATGTAAAACTAAATGTAAAAACTTCCCAACATGGGCCAATTGTAAATGGTTTGTTAGATGGATTGAAATCCGATAAATCAGTAGCCATGTCATGGATTTATACACAGCAAAAACCCGAGCCGAAGGCGAAAGGAGCGAAGCTAAATCAAATTTTAGATGCGGTTTATGAATTGTCTCATGCGAAAAACCTAGAAAGTTTCCACAAAAATATTGAGCTTATCAAAGCACCAGGATTAAACATAATGTATGGCGATGCCAAAGGAAATATCGCTTGGATAACTTCGGGCAAATTATATAAAGTAGATAAAAGTGTAAATACCAACTTTATCCTAAACGGGGCTAACGGCATTGATGATAAAAAAGAATGGTTGCCTTTTGCTAAAAATCCAGCTGCTAAAAATCCGCCATGGAATTATGTATACTCATCCAACAATCAGCCTGAAGCGATTGATGGTTATTTGTATCCGGGCTATTATCTTCCAAAAGATAGGGCCATTAGAATTGACGGATTATTGGCTCCAAAAAACGATTGGACAAAAGAAGATGTGGGTAAAATGATTACCGATAATACCTCGGAAACAGCGGAAACTATTGTGGCTAACATGACAAAACCATTGAATGCTTCCAATTTTTCTGAAAATGAAAAGAAAGCTTTAACCGTTTTGAAAGATTGGAAAGCAACCCATAATCTGGAAGACATCGCGCCAAGTATCTACAACAAATGGATTTATTTTTACCTAAAAGATACTTTTGAAGATGAATTTGGAATTGAAAATTTCAAATTGCTTTTGAACACACACATTATAAAACAAGTGATTGAAAATCAAAGTAAAAATCCTTCCTCGGTTTGGTGGGATAACATTAATACCAAAGACAAAAAAGAATCCCAATCGGAAATCTTGACACGTTCATTCAAAGAAGCAATAGCCTCTTTAGAAAATCAATTAGGTTCCAATGTCAATCAGTGGCAATGGAAGAAAGTACACAAAGTTGAATTCCAACATCCAATTGGAAAATTAAAATTGTTCAGTACGTTTTTTAATGTAGGTTCGTTTCCTATTGCAGGCACTAATGAAGTGATTAATAACCAACTTTTTATTTATTCGGATGATGCTGAAATTCAAGTAAAGGGCGGTCCTTCAACCAGGCGAATCATCGATTTTTCTGATATTGAAAACAGTTGGAGCGTATTGCCAACAGGGCAATCAGGAAATCCTATGAGTGATCATTATAACGACCAAACAGATTTATTCGTTAAAGGAAAATTCAGAAAAATGAAACTCAATAAATCAGAAATCATAAAGACATCAACTAAATTGGTTTTTAAGCCGAAGTAACAACAAATTTGTCATTCCGACTTCACCACTAACTTTGTCATTCCGACGAAGGAGGAATCTCATTAAGTAAATTAAGTAGTATGCTTAATGAAAACCTTAATTTAACTTAACTACTTAATGTTTAAATTAATGTTTAAAATAATGTTTAAAAAATGTTCTGTAAAAAAACATAAATTTGCACCCGAGGCCGTAAGGCCGTATTGTATCACCCGAGCTGCGAAGCGGCGAACGGAACGAAGTTAAATAAAAACCGTTTAGTAAAAATAAATGCAAACTCCCAAAAAAATTGCTGTTGTTGGTTCCGGATTAGTTGGTTCTTTGTTAGGAATTTATCTTAAAAAAAGAGGCCACATCGTACATGTATATGACAGAAGTCCGGATATTAGAAAAATCAATTTTTCGGGACGTTCTATTAATTTAGTTTTATCCAACCGAGGTATAAAAACCCTGCAGGATGTTGGTTTAGAATCGGAAGTTTTAGCAATAGGAATTCCGGTTGATAGACGTGCCATACACGTAGGGAAAGACATGGTTAATGAACAGTTTTACGGCAAAAACGGAGAGGTAATCTACTCCATTTCAAGAGGTCTTTTGAATAAAAAAATGGTCGATTTGGCTGAGAAAGCAGGAGTTGAATTTTTCTTTGAAGAAAAAGTATGGGATGTCGATCTTACAACCGCCACTATTTCTATTGGCGAAACAGAGCGAGGCGAATGGACAACCCATAATTATGATCTAACTTTTGGTGCCGATGGCGCATTTTCGAGAATTCGACATAGAATGCAGCGTCAGAGTATGTTTGATTACTCGCAGGAATTTATGAAAATGGGCTACAAAGAATTGCATATTCCTGCTAATGCAGACGGAAGTCATAAATTAAACAAAAACGCTTTACACATTTGGCCACGCGGTAATTTTATGTTGATGGCTTTGGCCAATTTAGACGGAAGTTTTACCTGCACTTTATTTATGCCTCATGATGGTGAAAATTCATTCGCATCCATAAAAACAAAAGAACAATTGGTCAATTTTTTTGCCAAAAACTTTCCCGATACCAAAGAAGTTATTCCGGATTTAGTTGATGATTTTTTCAAAAATCCCACCAGTTATTTGGTTACGATGAAATGTTTTCCATGGACGTTTAGTGATAAAGTTGCCCTTATTGGCGATGCCTGTCATGCCATTGTACCATTTTATGGTCACGGAATGAATTCGGGCTTTGAAGACATTACTGTTTTAGAAGAAATGATGGAAAAATATGGCGATGATTGGGCAAACCTTCTCAACGATTATGAGAATTCCAGAAAACCAAACGCTGATGCAATTGCTGAATTATCATTTCGGAATTTTATGGAAATGAGTTCCAAAACAGCTGATGCCAACTTCTTACTTCAAAAGAAAATTGAAAAATGGTTCTCCGACAAACATCCCGATAAATGGATGCCTTTGTACAGCAGAGTAACCTTTAGTTTACAACCTTATTCCGAAGCGTTAGCTATAGGCGATTTTCAAAATAAAATCATGGAAGAAATCATGCAGATGGAAAACATCGAAGCCAAATGGAATAGCACTGAAGTAGAACAAAAAATAATTCAACTTCTAAATTTTAATTACACCCAATAGCTTTCGGTATTTTTTTTAAAGTATTATAATGTTACTTGATTTACTTTTAAAGTAGAAGCAGTATAAATTTAACATTAAATTAAAGTTGCATCTGAAAATACATTTTTAACTTTTTTTTCGTTATATAAATGTTATTTGTGTGTTAAAATTGTTAAAATGAGACTATTTTTCAAAAATTTTAAATGAAAATTTTAAATGAAATGATAAGTTTTATTTCAGAAAAATAGCGATGCAGTATTAAAAGTAAAAAAAGTTTTTTTATTACAAGTAAAAAATTAAATTTGCTACCAATCAAGTTAATTAACAACTAAAACTTATAAATTAATTAAAACTATTAAAATTTAAAAAAATGGCAAACGTTAAAAAAGAAGGCGGTTCAAAAGGTGTTGGTATGGTTTCAGGAATCATTATCGTAGCATGTATTTTTGTCGGATGGATTATCTGGCAGTTTATAATGGGTAATGGTGCTAACTTTGAAGGTGGCATAAATACTGGTCATCCACTACCAGGAAATTATTTAGCAATGGTTTACAAAGGAGGTCCAATTGTACCTGTTTTGTTGGGATTATTATTGATGGTGGTTGTGTTTTCATTTGAGCGTTTTTCAGTTATCTCAAAAGCAGCCGGGAAAGGAAACTTGGATACTTTTATGAGTAGTATCAATGTAAGTATAAAACAAGGTAACATTGAAGATGCTATTAATGCATGTGACAAACAACAAGGTTCAGTTGCAAATGCAGTAAAATCAGCCTTGGTAAAATATCAAGAAGTTAAAAAAGAAGGATTTACAAGTGAAGAAGCTTCTGAAACGATCCACAAAGAAATCGAAGAAGCTACAGCTCTTGAAATGCCAATGTTAGAGAAAAATTTAACTATTCTTTCTACTTTGGTTTCTCTTGGAACTCTTGCCGGATTATTAGGAACGGTAACAGGGATGATCAAAGCATTTGGGGCGTTAGCATCAACGGGAACTCCTGACCAAGCTGCCTTAGCAAATGGTATTTCTGAAGCACTTATCAATACGGCTACAGGTATTTCTACATCTGCTTTAGCAATTGTAACTTACAACTTCTTTACTTCTAAAATCGATACATTGACTTACTCTATTGATGAGGCAGGTTCAACTATCGTGAACACATACAGAAAATTCAGAGGAAGTTTAAAATCATAATACAATTATAGAGTTTCTATTAATTGTTATAAAAACAAATAAATAATGGGTAAAATAAAAATGCAGAAAAAGTCAACATCCATCGACATGACAGCGATGTGTGACGTAGCGTTTCTTTTGCTTACCTTCTTTATCTTAACGGCAACGGCTAAAGTACCTGAACCGCTACCAGTAGATACGCCTTCCTCAACCGTGCAGACAAAATTGCCAGAAACAGGTTTGGTAACCATTACGGTAGGGAAAAGCGATGGTAAAGAGCAAGTGTTTTTCGGTATGAAGGATAGAGCAATACGTTCTGGAGCCCTTGAATATATGTCTAGTAAATATAAAGTTGATTTCACAGACAAAGAAAAAACGGAATTCGAACTTATGGATGAGTTTGGAGTTCCTGTTGAGGGACTGAAACAATTACTGGCAATGAAAGGTACAGACAGAGCTAAAAAAGGAGTGCAGCCGGGAATGCCTTGCGATTCTATAAACAATCAATTACAAGATTGGATACAAGGAGCCAGAAAAGCAAATATTGAAAATGGAGGGACGAAAGAACTTCAATTTGCAATAAAAGGAGATGCTAAAGAAGAATATCCACAGATTAAAAGAATTATGGATATTCTGCAAGACCAAAAAATCAATAGCTTTAATTTAGTTACTGGTTTAAGAGGCAAAGACTATAATTAATATAATAACAGTATAAAATGGCTGAATTAAATACCGGCGACGGTGGAGGCAAAAAAGGCAGTAAAAAGGTAAGGAGTAAAAAATCCGATGCAAAGGTAGATTTAACTGCCATGGTGGATTTGGCTTTCTTATTGATTACTTTCTTTATGTTAACTACCTCATTATCCAAACCACAATCTATGGATTTGGGTTTGCCTGATAAAGAAGACAAAAAAACGCCGCCAAAAGACATAAAAGTTGACCAAAAAAGAACCATGACCATTATCATGGGTAAAGACAACAAAATAAAATGGTTTCATGGATTGCTTGAAGCTCCTGAGCCAGGAGGAAAACCAACTGATGCTGTTTATGGCAAAAATGGACTTCGTAAAGAAATTTTGAAAAGAGTAGTTTCTGTTAACGAATATTGCAAATTAAAGCCTAACTATAAAAAAGGTGACGGATTGATTGTAATCATAAAACCTAGTAAGAAATCAACTTATAGAAACTTGGTGGATGTACTGGATGAAATGGCAATCTGTAAAGTGCCAACGTATGCCATTGTAAATGAAATTACTCCAGACGAACAAAAACTAGTAGACGAAATGAACAAATAATGTTCCAGTGCTAATCAAAAATATACTATAAATGAAATTAGACTTATTTAATAGACAGTGGATAGACATCGTTTTTGAAGGACGTAACAAAGCCTATGGTGCTTATGAATTGCGTAAAGATGATTCGAAAACGACGTTTCGTGCCCTTGTCATTGGAGCATTAGTTTTTGGGCTAGCAGTAAGCGCACCGCTTATTATTAGCTTAATTCCAGACATGTCAAATGATGACGCATCTTTGGATCAAAAAATTGTAACAATTAAGTTACCTCCAAAAGAGCAACCGAAAGATCTTCCACCACCACCGCCACCACCGCCAAAAGTGGATCAGGTAAAGTTTGTAAAACCCGTAGTGGCTAAAACAGAAGAAATTGTTGAAGAACCACCTAAGGTAGAAGAAATCAAAGACAAAAAATTAGGTGATGAAACTATAAAAGGAGATCCAGATGCGCCTTTAACAATAGAGCCAGTTGGAAACGGACCAAGTGTAGTAGAAGAAGATAATAATATCTATAATACGGCAGGTATCGAAGTAAAACCAGATTTTCCGGGAGGATTAGAGAAATTTTACAAATTCATCGGTAAAAATTTCCAAGTCCCTGAAGAAGAAGGACTAAAAGGAAAAATATTTGTAACCTTTGTAGTTGAAAAAGACGGTTCGCTTACAGATATAAAAGTACTTAGAGACATAGGTTATGGAACAGGAAAAGAAGCTATCAGAGTTTTGAAATCTTGTCCAAGATGGAATCCTGGTGAGCAAAATGGTAAAAAGGTAAGGGTATTATATTCTTTGCCAATATCAATACAATCAGCAGAATAAATGATTTCAAAACTCATCGAAAACTTTCAGAAGAAATCGCTCAAAGAGCGGTTTCTTCTCGTTATAGGCATTTTGTTTTTTTTAATTTATTTAACATTAGGCTTACTAATCATATTTTGGAAGTCACTACCTTTAGCATTAGAATATAAATACAGAATTGTTTTTGGAATTTTACTAATTGTATATTCTTTTTTACGATTTTTGCGTTTCTTTAATAAAGAATAAATATTGAAATGAATAAAGTAACCAAAACACTTGTTGGCTTTGCTATATTAACCTTGGTTTTTGTATTTTCTTGCCAGAAAAAAAACAATAAAGCTGAGGATACTATTTTAGAAGGAAAAGCTACAGTTTATGTTGATGAAACAATATTGCCAATCGTTGAGGATGAAGCAGCCGTATTTGAAACAGAATATGATGCCAAACTGAAATTAGTTTCAAAATCAGAAAATGAAATAATAAATGATTTATTTAATGATACGGCAAGAATTGTAGTCTTAACAAGAACACTTTCTGCTAAAGAATTAAAAGCTTTTAAAAGTAAAAAAATAACACCAAGAATAACACCTTTTGCTACTGATGCAGTAGCTTTTATTAGAAACAAAACAACTAATGACACTTTAATTGCTTTACAAGACGTAATTGATTTTGTTCACGGGAAAGCGGTTCCAAATATTAAAGCATTGGTTTTTGACAATGCGAATTCGAGCACAGCAAGATATATTTCTGAAATTTCGGGATTGCCTGTTAACAATCAAAAAAATATTTTTTCATTCAAAACAAATGAAGAAGTTTTAAAGTATGTTGCTAAAAACAATGGCATGGTTGGCGTCATAGGGATGAATTGGATTTTTCAGCCGCCATTAGATTTACAGGAAACGGTAGATAATGTAAATGTATTAGGAGTTAAAGGGATAAATGAAACAAATTACTTTTTTCCAACTCAAGATAATCTAGCTCAAGGGAAATATCCTCTGGCACGTCATTTGTATATCGTCAATTGTCAAGGATATTCAGGACTCGGAATGGGTTTTGGTTCCTTCCTTACCGGAGAAAGAGGACAACGCATAATTTTAAAATCAGGTCTAGTTCCTGAACAAATTCCAACTAGAAAAATCAAAATTAGAAATACAATTACAATAGATAAAAATTAAATTGAAGAAGATGAACAAGTTTAAAATTTTCAGCTTAGCGTTAGTAACAACAACCATTGCGAAAGCACAAGATTTAGAACCAGCCAAGAAAGCTATTGATGCTGAACAATTTGAAAAAGCAAAATCGTTGTTGAAATCAGTTATTCAAGCGAAACCTTCCAACGGTAAAGCAGCATTTCTTTTAGGAACCATTTACCTAAAACAAAATATTTCCGATTCTGCTTCAATCTATTTTCAAAAAGGATTGTTAGCATCTGAAGGTGCAAGATTAAATAATATTGGTCAAGGGCAATTAGATTTAGACGCTAATAATAAAACTGCAGCACAAGCAAAATTTGATTTGGTTATTAAAGAATTGAAAAAGAAAGACACCGAAGAATATGTGTATATCGCCCGAGCTTTTATGAATGCTGACAAACCTGATTATAAAAGTGCTATTGCCGTTTTAACAAAAGCAGCTACAGCTAATCCAAATGATGCTCAGGTGCAATTAGCTTTAGGTGATGCTTATTATGGAGATAAAAATCAAAATGATTCGTATAGAGCTTACTTGAATGCATTTCAATTTGACAACAGTTTAATTAGAGCCAAAATGCAATTGGGTGTTTTGTTAAAAGGCGCTAAAGCTTACACAGAAGCTGTAAAATCCTATGACGAAGTAATTGCAATCAATCAGAATTATGGACCAGTTTATCGTGAATTAGCAGAAACATATTATTTATGGGCAAACAATGTTCCGAAAACTTATACTGAAAACATTCAAAAAGCTTTAAGTTTCTATGAAAAATACATGAGTTTAACTGACTATTCAATCAATTCACGTATGCGCCACGCTGACTTTTTAATCTTGGCAAAAGATTACAAAGCACTTGAATTGGAAGCAAATAAGATGAAAGAATTAGATGGAGTAAATCCGAGAATTCTTCGTTACTTAGGTTATTCAGCATATGAAAATGGAAATATCGATGGAGCTTTAGATGCTTTACAAAAATTCACTTCTAATACATCTAACAAAATCATTCCTCGTGATTATTTGTATTTAGGTCAGGCCAAAATTAAAAAAGGTACTAGTGCTGATGGGAAATCGGTTGATCCAACGCAGTTAGCTTCTGGAATTGCAGATATTAAAAAGGCAGTTGAAATGGAACCACTAGCAGCTAATGAATTAAATGAAATTGGAAAAAAATTATACGACCAAAAAGCATTTGCCGCTGCTGCAGCAGTTTTTGAAGTTGCTGTAACTAATCCAAATTCAAAAAATTATTTAATTGATAATTTCTATCTTGGAAATTCACTTTATTATGATAACACCAGAAAAGATGTTGTAAAACCAGATCCAATTGCATTACAAAAAGCTGATGTTGCTTTCGGAAATGTAATCACCGCGTCACCAACAACCCAAGACGCTTATATATTTAGAGCGAGAACGAATAAGTTGTTGGAAAATGACGAAATGATGTCTACATACTACCAACAATATTTAGATGCAGTAACAGCAAAAGGTGAAGAAGAAGTAACTAAAAATAAAAACAAATTTATTGAAGCTTATAACAATATAGCGGCAGTTTTTGCTAATTCTGACAAAACAAAAGCTGTTGATTATTTCAATAAAACATTAGCTTTAGACCCAGCAAATGAATATGCTTTAAGTTCTATTAAATTATTAACAAAAAAGTAATTTTTGAAAGCAAATAAAAAAGAACCGTTCCAAAATCTTGGAACGGTTCTTTTTTATTTCGCATTTTCAAATTTTCAAATTGGCTCATTTTTAAATTGATTATCTTTGCTTCCCGAAACTTCGGGATTGAATAAATATAATGTTGAAAAAGCAAACACAATTAGCCGTTGAAAGAGGAGAAATGCTTCCGCTGATGGAAGAATTCTATACAATTCAAGGCGAAGGATATCATACAGGAACAGCAGCTTATTTTATTAGGATAGGAGGCTGTGATGTAGGATGTCATTGGTGTGATGTAAAAGAAAGTTGGAACGCCGAATTGCATCCACCAACCGAAACGGATATTATTGTTGCCAATGCAAAGAAATATGCAGATACCGTTGTGGTAACCGGTGGTGAGCCTTTGACTTGGGACATGACTTTGCTTACCCAAAAGTTAAAAGACAATAATCTAAAAGTACATATCGAAACTTCAGGAGCTTATCCTGTAACCGGAAGTTGGGATTGGTTTTGTCTTTCGCCAAAGAAAAATAAATTCCCAGTTGCTGATGCGTATGCGATTGCCAATGAGTTAAAAATGATTATTTACAACAAGCACGATTTTATTTTTGCAGAAGAACAAGCAGCTAAAGTAAATCCAAATGCTATTCTTTTTCTGCAACCTGAATGGAGTAAAAAAGAAGAAATGACACCATTAATTGTAGACTATGTAATGAATAATCCAAAATGGAGAGTGTCTTTGCAAACGCATAAATATTTGAATATTCCGTAAAATCCAATTGAAGATTTCCGATTGTGTTTGAAAAAAATAGTATTTTTATAAATTATTAAATAAATCTAAAAAATATGAAAAAATTATTATTGGCTTTTGCATTTGTATTAGTCTCACAAATCGGTTTTGCTCAAGAGAATGCATCGAAAGAAGATGTTTCTGAAGTTATTGAAAAAAGTGGTAATTCAGGTCAGATGAGTGCTGCTAGAACGCAAATGTTAACCATGATTCCGCAAGATAAACACGCCGCATTTCTTGTAGATTTTGACATTTTGATGAAAAAAGTTAATGATGCTACAGTTGAAATTTACATGCAGGAGTATTCAAAAGAGGATATTAAGGCAATGTTGGCTTTTTACAACAGTCCAGTTGGAAAAAAAATGGCTGTAAAATCTGAGAAAATTGCCAATAAATCACAAGAGTCAATGGCTAGTTTGCAAGGAGAAATTCAAGCTTTGATGATGAAATACATCCCGTAATTTGTCAACATAAAATACAATTAGAATCCCAAACAATGTTTGTGATTTTTTATTTTTACCAAAAATATTATGAAGCCGAAGGTTCATGAACTCCAAGAAAACAAATTATTTAGCTTGAATAAGCCACAATACCTATTAGCCACAAGTATTACTTTCTTAAATTACCGTCATTTTGGTCCTTACCCAAAACCTACTTATTGAAGAATGCCATCGCTTTCAAAGAGAATTAGAAAATGATTCCGTTGCGTTTATTACCAAAAACAACGGATCAAATTTAACCCTAGATTCCTAGCCCCGATTGCAGAGAAAATCCTTTTTTAAATTGCCATATGGGAATTTAAAAAAGATTGTAACGAAAAGCGGGAAATAGCTCCTAAAATAGTTTTGCCAAATAATCAAAGTGTTCTCCTTCTAAAATTAATTCGCATTCTAATCCATTGGACTTAGCGGCATTTTGAAAAGTATTATAATCGAGATATAGCCACGGAAACGATTCTTCGGTTTCATTTTTATACGAAATGGTAAAAGTCAATTCGCCATAATAACCGTCAGCCGGGACCAAATAACTTCCATCAGTATCTTCATCAAACATATAAATAATATCAGAACTGTCAATTAGAATTTGTCCATTCGGATTCAAAAGCGATTTTATTTTTTGCAGATATTTTGAAGTTTCTGCCAATGTTCCAAATATCCCTGTGCCGTTCATCAATAAAAGAATGGTGTCAAATTTTTGCTTCGCCAGTTCGCTTTCGCTTGTGTCAGTTGAAACTTCTAAAATATTTTGAACTCGTGCATTTTTCAAACCACGAAGTTGACATGCTTTAATAGCATTTTCAGAAATGTCAATAGCTGTAACTTCAAATCCTTTTTCCTGCAAATACAAACTATGACTTCCGGCACCACAGCCAACATCGAGAACTTTCCCTTTGCAAAGTTGTAACGCTTTCTTTTCGAGCTTTGGCATTTCATTAAAACTTCTAAAAAGATAGTCCACACTCATTTCATCCGCTTCCGAAATGTTGGTTTCGGTAATCAAATCTTCCGGAGAATTGTTAGTTTGAAAATCGAGTATGGCTTTGCCGAAAAGATCTTTCATTTATTCTGAATTTATTTCAGAATCTTTTTTATAGATTCTATTTTTATGTTATTGGGTTATTCGTTTTATGTAATTTTGCAACATGAGTTTGAAACCATTATTAAACGAAATTCAAAAGTTAGCCAAAGATAAGCATATCGAAAACAAAAAGTATTTTGATAAGCTCAAAAAGAAAACGCCCAAAAACCTCGATTATGTGATGCAGGAATTGCACGATTCCGAATTCAAACGAACCGATTGTTTGAACTGTGCGAATTGCTGTAAAACAACCGGGCCGTTATTTACTTCAGCTGATATTGAAAGGATTTCAAAACATTTGAAACAAAAGCCACAGCAATTCATCGACCAATATCTTCGCATAGATGAAGACAAGGATTATGTGCTGCAAAGCGTTCCATGCACGTTTTTGGATAACAAGAATTATTGTATGATTTATGACGTTCGACCAAAAGCCTGCCGCGAATTTCCTCATACTGACAGAAAAAAATTCCAGCAGATTTCTGATTTGACGTTGAAGAATGTCGCCATTTGCCCGGCTGCTTATAATATTGTGGAAGAAATGAAGAAACGATTGCCTTTATAGAAGTCTATTATCTATCCGTCTATCATCTCTCATCTTTTACTCGTAAATCAAATACTTTTTCCGCATTTCTTTAAAATCCTTCAATCCCTTTTCCCACGATTTTCGAATATCAGTATCCGATGTTCCGGCTTCTATTTGTTGTTGCAACTTTTTGGTTCCAGATAATTTAGTAAAGAAAGGATTAAAGAATTTAGTTTTGTCGGAAGTTTCATTGTAAGCTTTTATAATCCATTTAAGCTCTAGCTTACTTACTTTAGCTGCTTTAGTCAAATCTTCACCATAACACAATTGATTTTTATAAAGCGGTTCTTTGGCACCAAAATTAGGAATAGGAGTGAAACTAAATTCGCTTTTCGGAAGAAACGGCGAACCGTAAATCTGGAATTGTTTTTCGGTACCACGGCCCACGCTCACATTCGTTCCTTCAAATAAACATAAGCTCGCATAAAGATTAATCGCTTGGTCGTTTGGTAAATTCGGCGAAGGTTTCATAGGAAGGCTATAAAACATATCATGTTTATAATTCAAACACGGAATTACAGTCAGTTTACATTTTACTTCGTTTTTCAACCATTTTTCACCATTAATCATTTGGGCGTGTTCGCCAATGGTCATGCCATGCAATATTGGAATTGGATGCATTCCAACAAAACTGGTAAATTCTTTTTCCAGACTTGGTCCATCAACAATATTACCATTTGGATTCGGGCGGTCTAAAACTATAAGCTGAATATTATTTTCAGCACAAGCTTCCATTATATAATGCAAAGAAGAAATGTAAGTATAAAATCGCGCTCCAACATCCTGCAAATCAAAAACCAAAACATCTAGACCCGCTAATTGCTCAGCTTTTGGTTTTTTGTTATCGCCATAAAGCGAAATAATAGGTAATCCGGTTTTGGTATCTTTTCCATCAACCACATGTTCGCCGGCATCAGCTGTACCTCGGAACCCATGTTCGGGGGCAAAGATTTTTTGAAGGTTGATCTTTTTAGCTAGAAGAAAATCCACAATATTTAAATTTACTTGCGTTTCTTCAGGAGAATAGTAGTTTAATACCCCAGTTTGATTGGTTACAATGCCAACTTTTTTATCTTTTAATAAAGGAAGATAAGCAGTATAATTTTCTGCCCCAGTTTGAATTCCCTGATTTGGTTTTTCAGAAGTAATTTTTATTTTATTTTCTCTATTTTCAATATTCTTTCCCGAACTACTACAAGAAACTATTAGCAAAACCGATAATAAAACTGTATTTTTGAACACTAAATTTGAAATCATACCATTGAAATTAGAATATTTTATAACAAAACGACTCATTACTGCTAAAGATCATAAAAGTAGTATTTCTGCGCCAATAATAAAAATTGCTATCACTGCCATTGCACTCGGAATGATTATGATGATTGTTTCCATCTCAACCGGAATTGGTTTGCAACAAAAAATACGCCAGAAAGTTTCTGCTTTTAACGGACATATTATCATTTCGGGTTACAACGACAATAATTCGGATGTTAGTACAAGGCCGATTTCCATTTACCAAAACTTTTTCCCAAACTTCAAAACCGTTGATGGAATTCAACATATTCAGGCCGTTGCCAGCAAAGGTGGAATGATTAGAACAGAATCTGCTTTCGAAGGAATAATCTTCAAAGGCGTTGGTAAAGAGTATCAAACCAATAATCTGAAAGAATATTTAGTAGAAGGAAGACTGCCTAACTTCAAAACCAATCTTAACGAAGAAACGTTGATTTCGCAATATTTATGCAATCGATTAGGATTAAAACTTGGAGATAAGTTCGTAACCTATTTTATGAAAGAAGACAGCGAAGGGTATAATCTACGCAATTTTAAAATAGTCGGAATTTACAATTCAGGTTTCCAGGAATTTGATGCCAATTATGTGATTGGAGATATTCGTCATGTGCAACGAATAAATAAATGGAAATCCGATCAAATAGGTTCTTTCGAAGTCTTTGTAGACGATTTTACTGAAATTGAAAGCAAAGGACAACAGATTTATCAGGAAACATCATCAACGCTCGATTCCCAAACTATAGTAGAGAAATTCTATTATATTTTCGAGTGGCTAAAACTTTTCGACTTCAATATCCTTGTCATTCTCATTGTTATGATTGCCGTTTCTACTATAAATATGGTAGTCGCACTTTTGGTGTTAATTCTCGAAAGAACCCAAATGATTGGAATTTTAAAATCACTAGGTGCAAACAATTGGTCAATCAGAAAAATGTTTCTCTACAACGCTGCCTACTTAATTGGTCGCGGATTGCTTTGGGGGAATGTCATCGGTATCGGATTGTTGCTCCTTCAAAAGTATTTTAGCATCATCAAACTTAACCCCGAAAGTTACTATGTTAACGTAGCACCAGTCGATATCAACCTGTTTTATATTTTGTTGCTCAACATCGGAACTGTTGCTATCTGTCTGTTGGTTTTACTTATTCCGTCGTTTATCATTACTAAAATTACACCTTCCAAATCCATTCGTTTCGAGTAGTCGAAGAACAACGTTTATTGTCATCAGGACGAGTTGTCCCGCTATCCGCGCTACATGCCTGCCTGCCGTCTAGGCAGGGTAGCCAGCTTCTACCTGCCTGTCGGCAGACAGGTCGGGGCCAGAGTAGGCTTTTTGGTTTCATCAGGAAAAAGAGCTGTCGTTAGTTAGCCTCGTTTAAAAGATGATTTAAACCTCGCGTTATCAACATCTTAAAAAAAAGGCAAAAAAAGCGTTAAATTTATTTGGATTGAGGTTGAATTAGTTTTTATATTTGCACCCCGCAAGAGAGGCTTGCCCTGAATTTATTTCAGGGATGTTCATAACAAAAACAGATAA
>CANGTQ010000021.1 GCA_947456955.1 Flavobacteriaceae bacterium
GGTAAGTGTACCGCCATTAACTATCGCTGTATTATAATTAATACCAGCTGAAAAACCTAATAGCCTTGAATTTACTGAACCATCAACCGTAAGTTGCAAATCCATCTCTATTGTAGTGGAAGTGCTCGTTACGTTTGCAAGACCCACAGCAAAGTGGGTACCTGCAACCTGTGCGTTTCCTGCGAAGGAAAGCAGCAATAAACACAATAGTAAACCTACTATGCCTTTCGAATTATTAATTGTTTTTTTCATTTTATAGTTTATTAGTTATGTTATGGATGAGATGAATAAATAAAGTTATCATTATTATTTAATAACAATGGGAAATCAAAGATATCAACTGCACCATCACCATTTAAATCTGTTGACAAATAGCCTGATGAGAAATTATCATTATCATTTAACAATAATGGGAAATCAAAAATATCTACCGCTTCATCTTGATTCAAATCTCCTGAATAGAATCCATAAACTCCAGACTCTAATTGAATCATGTTGTTACCATAAGCTTTATTAGCAGCTGTTGTAAAATCATAAGTAGCAGTTGATACACCAAAAGGTTGAGCAGCTGCACTCCAAGTTTGAATAGCATTTCTGTGTTTTACTGCGATGAAATAATTTCCAGCAGGGAATGAATTGAATTTAGCAGCTACCGATCCATCTGTTTTTAAAACAGCGGTAGTAGTAGCAGCAACAGCATAAGTTGTTGCATCTCTCAATTCTACAGTAACATCGTCAACATCTGTAGCAGTAGCTCCAGAAACACCTTGATTATTTTTAACCGGTTTCATAGTACTGGCACTATCATAATATCCTTCGATAAATAATTTTAAGTTTTTAGTACAACCTACAGTTGCAATTACCGGTGTTCTTAAAGCAGACTCACAAACTTCATCAAACGTTAAGTTGTGGAAACAACTTGTAGTATTAGCGGTAGTTGTTACTGCAGCTGTTAAATTTGTTACGTTACCAATCAATCTGATAGTACTTCCTGATGGGTAAGTAATAGCAGTTGTGCTGTTTCCTAATGTATTAGTCGTTGCAGCTAAACCATACGTAGCGACTAATCTATATCCTGTACCAATAGGGATATTATAATTAAGCGTTACATTTTGTGATGTTGTTCCTAAAGTTCCTGTTACTAATGTCGGTGTAAATGTTACTGGAGCAGTTCCTGAAACTACATTTCCTGTAGCATCAAATAAAGCTACAGTAATAGGTGTAAGTGCCGATGTGTTTTTAGGATAAACAGTCACTGTTTTCAATCTTACTCTGTTTGTCACATCAAATGCGATACCACTAAACAAAGCAGTTGAAGCAGCTGTTCCTGTCCATGTTGTTACACCAGCAACACCTGCAGATACGCTTGAAGAAGACACATGAAAAGTAGTTGTTGCAGCTACAGTAGGGCTATAAGAAGTTCCTGTTGCAACTAAATTACCTCCAGTTGGTGCATCATACCAGTTTAAAGTTGTACTACCAGCAGCGCCTAATACCGCTGAACCTGGTACACAAACTGTATTACCCGTTGTAGTAGCAGTTGAAACGGTCATCGTTATAGCAACCGGAGTTGAAGTACCTGTACTAAAAGAACAAGTCACATTACATCTGTATGATGTAGCAACAACTGGAGTGGCAACATAGGTTACTTCAGTAGCACCCGATACGTTATTCCATGATGTGCCACCATTTGTTGAGCTTTGCCATTGATACGTTACACCAGCTCCTGTAGTAGCAGTAGTTAAACTCAACGTAATTGGATTACCAGAACAAGCGGTAGTTGTCGATGCAATAGTAGCACCTGGTGCAGGAGTACCTGAACATGCAGCACCACTAGCAAAAGCAAAATTACCTAAGAAACCACCTGTTTGAGCAGTTGCTAAATTCAGTGTATTAGGTGTTCCGGCGGTAAATGTCATAGCAGATGCAGGCGTACTTACGATGTCATAAGTTCCTTGATCTGCCGTTGCATGAACAATTAGGTTTGATGCCGTAACATCTGGATTTGAACCTATTCTAACATTATATCCTGTAAATGTCCCTGCTGTACCTACTCTTGACAATTTCCATCTATTAGCACTTAAACCAGAAGCGTTAACAGTGTTTACAGTACCAGAGTTCGTGTCATACGCTTCAGCCATTAATTCAACACCTCCTGTTGATGAAATAGAAATTGGAAGGTATTTACCATTTTTACCCGTAGGGAATAATCTAAACTGATTAATGTTTGCATCACTTTTATTGGCATGGAAACATGGTCCATCGATATATGATGTAGCACTACCACCAGTGAACGAACCACCAAAAAATGGTCCTGTAACATCCGCAACTCCACAATAAATAGGATATGCTGCAGAAGTATAAAGAATTCCGTTGGTTAATGCAACTCCAAGTACGGATCTAAAATTAGGCACTTGCAATGTAACCCCTGCTGGATTGGTATTATTTATCGTTAAGGAAGATACCGCACCTGTAGGTGAATTTGTAGTCAACGAATATTGGTTATTACTCCAAATTCCTGTTCCTGAAATAGTTTGAGCAAGGGAAGTTGGAACGGCAACTCCATTAATAAAGTTTCCTAAATATAAAGGAGAAGAAGCTGTTGGTTGTAAAAACGAACCATTATTAACTATGTTACCACCAACATAATAGGTGTTATTACCATTTAATTTTTTCAAAGTACTACCGGCAGTAATCGTAAGTTGATTTTGAACGTTCATAGTTCCTAAGCCAGTATTTGTTCCAAAGTTTGAAGTACTCATAAATCTATTATCACCATCAGGAGCATCTATAGTAAGATTTCCTAATGATAACATTCCATTTGTTGTCCAAAAAATACAATTAAAGCCATTAGTTAAAACTGCCCCTTTTTGAGTAGAAACACCGTCACCAATTTGCAATGTGTGGTTTAAACCTGCTGCATAATTAGATCCGCTGTATACAAATGATCCACTACTAATTGCAGTGTCTGGATAAACATTAAATACTAAAGGATATGGTGCTCCAGCCTGAATAGGCGAAGAAAATGTTATTTTGGCACCATCAACAGCTGCAATAAATGTTCCAGGCAACAATCCTGTTCCTGAAACTGGCATTCCATTAATCAAAGAAGTATTAGCCACAGGTAACACTACATTTGGAGAACCTACAGTAAATGACGGCATTGATAAAGTCACCGCAGAGGTTGCTGGTGATGTTGTCAAACCAGAAACTGGTAACGATAAATTAAGTTTTACGTTTGCATTTGAAGCATCAAAACCAGGAAATACAATTGAAGTAATAGTTGTCCCTGGCTGAATACCAGTACCAGAGATAGCTGAGCCTGCAGCAATAGAAAGATTGTTAGCATTGGGAGCAACGACTACAGCAGTTCCATCATTATGCATGGCAGAGAAAGTTAACGAAGTAGAAACTGGTATAGATGCGGTAGTATTGCTGCTTAATCCTAGAGTAAATGGAGTGGTTCCTGTTCCATTTACCGCTGTAACACTTGTAACAGTGGTTCCAGCAGCAATACCAGTTCCAGAAATAGTTTGTCCAACAAAAAACATATTAGGATTAACCATTGTTAATGTAGCAGAACCACTTGCTGTTATAGCATTTGTAGTGGTTGCAGTATAAGTCCCTGTTGATGGTGTTACCAAGTCAACACTTGAAGAAGAAGTAAGAACAACTGGAGCAGCTTCATTAACTAATGGGTCAACAATTGTAATTTTACCATCTGTTAAAGCTAAATTTGAAGTATCAATTTTACAAGATGATACACCATAAGCAACTGAAGTAGCTGCATTACCATCGTTATTACTATCAATAATGATGTCCCCACCCGATTGGTTAAATGAACTATTCAATTTATGAACTACAAAACCATTCACTTTTAAAGTACCCGAAGTCATCGTGTGTGTACCATAGTTTATAAAAGCATTATTGTTATTAGTACAACCTACAGTCATCGTACCTCCATTGTTAGTCAAAGTACCACCACTATTGATAACGACACTGGCAGCATCTGCAGTTGCAGAGACAGTAACCGTTGCTCCACTGGCAATAATAACATTATTAGTACAACTAGGTACCGCACCTCCAACCCATGTTGCTGCTGTATTCCAATTGCGATCACCTCCTGTAACGGTAGATGTTATGGTATTAGATGATGAAACTTTTGAACCATCACTAAATCCTATGTATATTGGAGCGGCAATCATATTTGCTAAAGACAAATCTGTTCTAACCACAAAAGGTTGTTCTGTTCCATCTTGGTGTGTACCTGCAAGTGCCGAATTTAAGTTCATCAATCTAGAAGAACCATCAGTGGCTTGGTAAGCACCGCTAGCATAAACCATGACCCTGTGATTTGTGCTTGTAGTATACGATAAAGGCGTACCTGTTATTACAGATGAATTTGGAGTAGTAACCGACCAGTTTCCATCATATCTATTATTAATAGTATAACTACCATCAGCAATAGACAAACTACCAGTTGCTGTGTTGGCGTCAGTGTAGTTTATAGCTACTTCACCAGCTGTTGTTGGATTACTATTTGGCAATAAATACACACTTCTATTCAAATTAGTACCACTAATAAATGGATACCAATTGGTTTTACTATTTCCACTGATACCAGGATATTCATTACCTGACTGCACTTTATCAGTATTGGCAGATGCCATCCACTTTGACACGGTACCACTCGTAAATCCAGATCCAGGAGTAACAGAAAGGCCAGCAGCTGATAATGCTGAAAAATTTCCAATAATTAATCTTTTACCAGCAGCAATACTTACTCGACCGCTTGTTAATACTAATGCACTTTTAATTCTAATCCCATCTGCATCCCAGATTACGTTTGGTGATACAGTAGCGGTGTTAGTAACTTCTAAACCAGATAAAACATTAGCAACATTACTACTAGTATTTACCCCTGCAGCAGAACCGCCCACAAAACCAGCTGGGTCAATAGTTACCGTTTGCACTGTTGATCCGTTCAGGTTTAATCTACCAAATAAACCAGATCCCAATTGGCTATCAAATCTTGCATTTGCACCTAGAGTGAAATCGTGACCTACTTTTAGATACCTACCATTGGTACCATCATGGTTATTAAATCGAGCACCGCTAGCCGCAATATTCACATCATTATTAACTCTAAACTCATCTACAACTGTGCTAATAGCATATTGAAGTAAAGTATTAGTACCTGCGAGTGTTAAATCCTCACAACCAGAATATCTTGAGTCAACCATTACTACTTCAGCATTGTTATCAAGAACAGCACTGTCAGCGGGTGTAGGTACTTTACCTCCATCCCAAGTTCCTGGCTGAGACCAAAGACCTGATCGAGCACAAGTAATTTCTTCAGGTGTTCTTGAAGTAAGCGAAATATTATCAATAGCAGCCGGAGGAAGCGTTCCTGAGCCAGTACCATTAGTCCAAACAAAAATCAATCGGAAAGAAGTTCCCGCAAAAGATTTAGGTATAAAAGCGGTAGTTTTTGTAGTAGCAGCTTGAGCATTAGAATTGAAAGAAATCAACGTTGCACCCGCCCAAACATTTGTAGTTGGCGCAACTAGGTATGTAAAAGGAGGTGTTACCTGAGTATCAGTACCAGTAACTGTCTGTGAAGTTGGAGCAACAAATACTTGCCAACCACCACCTGAAGCAGGAGCTGATTTTACATCAAAAGTTAAGGTCATTGCTGTTTCGTTAGCAGGAACAGTGGTTATATCTCTATAAAAATATACCGTTCTATTAGCAGGATATCCACCATAAGAGTTGGTAGCACCATTGTCGTTTGAAACATAAGCCGCATTTCCAGAAATTGCTGATGAAGTTGCCGAAAATGTTAATGTTTGTGCAACAGCTGCTGCACCAATTGTTGCTTGAGACAATCCTAATGTTGTTCCATTAATACTAGCAACAAAGGTGTTGGCGGCTAT
The DNA here is from genome assembly GCA_947456955.1 of Flavobacteriaceae bacterium. Classification (GTDB taxonomy): domain Bacteria; phylum Bacteroidota; class Bacteroidia; order Flavobacteriales; family Flavobacteriaceae; genus Flavobacterium. The sequence continues at coordinate 5,937 of CANGTQ010000021.1, forward strand.
AATATTAGCTATTGGAGCAATTGCCATACCAACAGAAATATTTGGGTTGGGATTAGCAGCAAGAGTAATTGTATAAGAACCTGTTGCAATTGACGCTGTTGTCAACTGAGCAATTCCCACACTAATACCACCAGCAAACTTACCAAAACCTAGTGTAGCACCAGTAGTTGAAATGGTTGCAGTTTGTGATAATGTTAATGCTGTTCCACTAATAGCAGATACAAAAGTATTAGCAGGAATACCTGAACCATATACTATTTGGCCTACTGCTATGTTGGCATTGGATGCTGTTAAAGTTACTGCAGCGGAACCAGATGTTACGTTACCTGTTTGTGAAGTTCCAGAAGCAGCAGTTCCAACAGCCCATTTCACAGGACTTACACCCTGATTAGCTACAGTCCAACCATTGTCAGCAAAAGTTGATCCGTTAGAGAAGTTTCCATCACCAGCTGGGATTCTTTGAGTTTGTGCTTGCATGCCTGTTACAGCAATCAATAGCATCAAAACCATAAATATAAAACTATTTGTTTTTGGTTTTTTTTCTAAGAGCTTTTCGCTAAACAACGAAAGGTGGCTCAAAGAACTTTTTAGAGAGTAATTGATAAACATAATTGTTTGATAATTGGTTAATAAATTTTTTGAAGAATGTAAATATATAAATATATTATAATCAACATTTAGCTATACTTTCTAATTTAAGGAATTTTGAAAGATATTTATATGATTTTAAGCGCTGTAAGTCCATTTATATATGGAATGTTTAAAAAAAGAGCATTATTTTTAATACTTTTTTTTCTACCTGTTTAAACAATAAAAATCACTCAAATCAGTACAAAAATAATTAATCTAAAGTAAAGGGATTGACTAATTCATAGTATTTATAAAGTCATTTTATGTCAGAATATCAAGCAGTTGACGTTTTTAATCTTTGATTAATACTTAAACACTAATGAGTAATAGTAAACCGCTAGATAAATGTGCATCATACCATTTAACATCTCCCGATGATGAACTTGTCAACAAAATGGCGGTATCTATACAGGCGGTTAGAAAGGCAGATAAAAACAACATTAAGCCTCTAATTGCCTTTGCAAAATCATAATTACTATAAAAAATGATCATAGTCACCACTATTATTATCTCCATAAAAAGATATTTTATTTATTAAAAATAATTTTATATGCTTATTTAAAAATTTTCCTCAATAAAAAATTCCATAAAATCTAACATTTGATTTGAAGTTAAATCAATATCGCCCACAAGAAAAACCGATTAGGAAACTAATCGGTCTTTTTTATTTTAAGACTGGAGTTATTCCTCTAGTGTTTGAGTCAAAAGCCTAAATTTGTCTTATTATTTTATTAATGCTTTTTCAGCTTCATTTAATAAGTTTTCAGCTTAAATAATCTTTGTGTTTTGACTCGGTTAGAAGTATAGATTTAATCAATTAAGCAAATGATAATTTATTAATTCCAGTAATCTTTACTGCCCAAATACAAATTATTTGTTAGCAATTCTGGTTCATCACACTCTGACGGGTCAAATACATCTAATTTCGATTCAACATCTAAATTTCCATCCCTACCAGATAAATAGTTTTTTACAAAATTCACTACTTCATTTTCGGAATAAGAATTTATTTCTTGTAACTTATCAGTTAAAGCTTCTGCGTCAGTTATATCCTCTAAAATCTCCTGATAAAACAATGATTTTAAATACCATTGTGCCATTTTTTTGAGCGACGAATAGGTAAGATTATAACCCCAAGCAGGATATACTTGCGTACTGTCTTGATAAATTCGGTAATACATATTCTTAAATTTTATGTTTTTTCCTAATAATAAGGCTTTTAGGATTGCGCCCCGTTTTTTTTGAGTGGGTTCCGGTCTCCACTATTTTATTTTTTTGTCACATTGGCTGGTCAGTCAATTGAATTCTAATTTTAATTTTATCCTAAAGAAGGAGATCCATCATTGTGAATATGCTTTTGATATTTACCATCCACTTTACAGTCATGTAGGTCTTCGTTTCTAGCAAAGTTACAAACAGCAGCTACTATTGAATTAAAATTCTCGCGACCATTTGAATCAAACAAGCTAAAAACTTCATCTTGAATGCCCGAATCAGAGATTTGCAAATAGGTTTCATCCATAGATTCACTATAACCAATCCACCAATTGTTGCCCTCAATAAGCCAATTGGCACTTGAAGAATATTGATAAGCATCGCCAGTAGCAATTTCATCAGAGACTCCAAGTATTTCTCCAGTTTTTAAATCAAGGTAAAAGCATGGAAATTCAGACATGTCATATGATTCATCATTTAATTGCGCTAAATCAATTTGAAATTGGAATAAAACAATTGAGGGTAAATCATAATTCCATTTAAAAGGTAATTCTATTTTTTTCATATTAAAATAATTATTGGGTTAGTATTTTGTTTATCAGTTCAGATATAGTGTTAATGTCATAATCATCATTGGTGTTTTTATATTTTTCTGGATTTCGTTCTGCTAAAAATTCTTTAATATGATAAAGGTTGTCTTCTTTTTGAATTTTTGCATCAAAAACATGATAGCCGGAGTCGCCAACCACCACCAATTTTTGCAAATGAATTCTGTAAAAAATATATTTGTAAACAATATTAATTATTATTTTTTTAATTTTGAAAGTTAAAATTGATAAATGAAGAAAATATTTAATAACGAAAAACTAATTTTTTTACTTATAGTAAATTTGTTTTAAAGAATTTATTGTTATAATTCGTAATAAATTTGATATAAATAATAAAAAATTCAAAACATCTAATATTCATATTAGTAGATACTAAATTAAACATACATAAATGAAAACTAGAGAAAACATTCACCAGAAATTAAATAATTTATTTTTTTCTGAACTTGCCAATAACCTTTCTGAACCCTTAATTAAAAAAATCAGTTGTATCAATAAAGGCAATTTTAATAATCGCTTTGACCTCCGAGTCGCCAAAGATGAGAGCCAATTAGGCAATTGGTGGAGACATCCAATTTATGTCATTGCCAAACCGAGTGCTGAAAATGTAGTCATTAACATTACTATACAACCTCAAAGATGGCCTGGAGATGGAGAAAAATATGTTAATGACCATAAGGATAGTATTGATAAAACAAATGAAGAAATAAACGACCTTATAGAAAGCCATTCAATTAACGCTCCACTTGTTAAAAAAGATATTAAAACAGAAGGGAAGTTTGTTTTATCTTACTCTTTGAGTGTAACAATTGACAATGCTAATCCAACGGATGCCGATTATTCAAAATTTATTAATTTTTTGGCTTCGTTATGCCAGATAACGGCTTCATTAAGTGATGCGCTTCCAATAGGTGATGCAACTTCAACTGACGAATCAAGTGTTGAGGATAAAAAAAATGATGAAGATGAAGATGATGACCTCGGTTTTGCTTTAATGAATATTGTTAAATCGGATTCCGTTTCTAAAGATGTGCAGGAAAAATATTTTATGAAATGGCAAAAAGCTTCCGAAACATACAACGGTCGAATGGGAATAAGTTGCCTAATTCCTGAAGAGGCAAATTTTCTTGCAGATGACACTTTTTTTCCTGTGTTAACTCGCGAAGAACTATTATTTATCGAAAAACAAATTACAAAAAATAAAGTTATTCCAGTTTTGGGTTTTTTACCAGAAAGCTTCTTAAATTATTCAAAACATATTTGGTTTATCATTCCTTTCTGTATTTGGAACGATGATACAGCGACCGTTATTTTTGTTGATAAAAATGGACTATATACCGTTGACCCCTCTGCTGAGCAATTCATCATGTTAATAAATTGGGAAACTATTGAAAGCATGGAGCTTGAGACAGCCATTGATGGTGATGCTAATGTGAGCAGACTTTATATCTCTGCAAAAAAAGGGGAGTTATCAATTGATGAATTTAATACTTCAAATAACGAATCAGAATTTGGTTCTTATTTATCTATCTTGATGGCTATTTTTAATGTAAGACAACCTACAATAATTGAAAGCAAAGGCAAAGAGTTTTGGGTTGAAGGAGCAGGCGGAGAAGGATTTGGTTCATTTGATAGCTTAAAAGAATTATTATCTAATGATAAATGGCTCAATGCTTCACGACCTGATCCTGCAGCATTTAGGACTGAAGAAACCTCTGATAATTCTGATGATGATGAACAAGCTTTTTTAGAAGGAAAAGAAGCTGTACTGTGCGATACACTGACATCAATTGCCTTTTTATATATAGCTACAGCAGGTGCTGATAACGACTTACACGATGAGGAATTTATAACGGTTAACAAGGCGCTAACTGAGTGGACGAAAGATGGTGATATTGGAGATGCTGCAAAAACAGCTTTTACTTATTGGAAATCACTTCCTTCAGAAAAAGAAATTATCGTTGTTACCGAAATTATTAATCAAATCAACAACAATTTGTCAGCAGAGCATATTACTTCAATTAAAGAAGATATTGTAAAAATTGTTGACGCTGATGGTGAATTGTTAGAAGATGAAAAAAATATTGTTGCTTTTATATTTGCAAGTTTAAAATAGTCTTTTGGCAGTAAGGTTTTAAATTAATTAAATCAAAATAATCAAAGAGACAATACTCTTAATAAAATGGGCGTAACCGAAAAGCCAGAAGAGTAGGTAAAATTAAAAACTAATTATAATGAGTTCTGTTAAACTAATTATTAATAGTGAGATTTCAACTGACTATTCAAAGGACAATGAAAAACTATTAAAAAAATTTGGAATTCCCTACAAAATCTCGAACGATAAAATATTTTTCATTTCAATGAACGAGGTTGAATTTTCAACCAGAGAAATGGCTGGAAATGAATTTGTATTTGATATGTTATCCGATATTCCAAAATACCACTTAGGGGGAAATTTTGCTAATTTTACAGACGATGTTAAAAAGGCACTTCTTGAAGTTTTTGAAGAGTTTCATTTAGGCTTTAGGCTATATGATTCCTACAGTGGTGAAGGCGATTATCTCAACTATATATTAAATAATGATTTAACAATTAAATATAGTTTCGAAAGGGATGAAGAGGGCTATGTAGATGAAAACGAATATGAAGATGGATATGAGAACGAAGACGAAGATGAAGTAGCAGAGCTAATTAGTATTGCTGAAATATCTTCTGAAAATAATATTATAGTTCCTGACATTGATGGTGATATTTACAACGGAGTTCAAATAGGAACACAATTCTGGACTACTAAAAACCTTAATGTTTCTAATTATAGAAATGGAGATGAAATACCCCAAGTGCAAGATGCAGCCGAATGGGCAGTTTTAACAACAGGAGCATGGTGCTATTATGAAAACAAAGAAGAGAATGGCATTACCTATGGCAAGTTGTATAATTGGTTTGCTGTAAATGATCATAGAGGATTAGCGCCAGAAGGATTTCACATTCCTTCAGATGAAGAATGGAACTGTTTAACAGAGTACTTAGGGGGAGAAAATGTTGCAGGTGGTAAGATGAAAGAAAAAGGAAAAGTGCATTGGGTTGAACCAAATAAAAAAGCAAATAATACTAGTGGTTTTACAGGTCTTCCCGGAGGTGAATGCAATTATAACGGAACATTTTGGTGCCTTGGAGAGATTGGTAAATGGTGGAGTTCGTCCGACGACGAAACAGAAGGAATGAGCATCATCTTAAACTCCGATAATGGCATTGCGCTAGTATACTATTTCGATAAGACTTCCGGATTTTCAGTTCGTTGTTTAAAGGATTAATCTAGTAAGTTATGATTTAAGAAAATGGGAAACCAAATCAGATTTTATTGAAGATGCTGCCTTAATATTTAATAATTATTACAAAATTTACCACGAGCAACAAAACTTAATTAACCAACTACAATGTCAAAAGTAATTTCAAAATCTCGCTTCGTATCAGGTATTCAATGTTCAAAGAAATTATATTTTGATATCTATCGTAAAGATTTAAAGCCAGAAATATCGGAACAACAAGAATTATTGTTTTCTACGGGGCACGAAATAGGAGAATTGGCTCAAAGAGCTTTCCCAAATGGTAAAGATGCATCTCCTGAAAATTATTATGATTTTTCTAAATCAATTCAAGATACTAAAGATTGGATTGATACAGGGGTAAAAACAATTTACGAAGCAGCATTTAGTTCTAATGGTGTCTTAGCGGCACTTGACATTCTTCATCATACCGAGAATGAAAGATGGGCTATTGAAGTAAAAAGTAGTTCGGAAGTTAAAAAATACCATTTAACCGATGCTTCCTTGCAATATTGGGTTATGAATAAATCAGGATTTAAACCTGATAAATTCTTTTTAATGCACATTAATACTGCTTATGTTAAAAATGGGGATATCAATCCAAATGAACTTTTTACACTTGCCGACATTACAAATCAAGTTATTGAAAATCAAGTTTGGGTAGAGGAAAATTTAGAAAATTTAAAAAATATTCTTTCCGCTGAAGAAGAACCTTTAGTTGAAATAGGCAAACATTGTGGTTCTCCTTTTGACTGTGAGTATAAACACCATTGTTGGAAACACATACCAGAACAGTCTGTTTTTTCACTTTACAACGCAAGAGGATTAGATTGGAAATTATACGAACAAGGAATATTTAAATTAATTGACATTCCAGAAAATGCTTCTTTAAATCACAGACAAAATTTACAAGTAAATGGTCAAAAATTGGCAAATAGCCACATTGACAAAACGAGCATTAGCGAATTTTTAAACAGTTGGGAATTCCCTTTGCATTTTTTTGATTTTGAAACCATATTCCCAGCATTGCCAGTTTTGGATGGAACAAGACCTTTTCAGCAGGTTCCATTTCAATATTCGTTACATATATTAGAAGAATTTGGTGCAGAGTATTCATATAAAGAATTTTTAGCGGAACCAAAAGATTTTAGTAGTAATTCAATTGACCCAAGAAAAAAACTTATCGAACAGATGAAACTTGACTTTGGCGAAACCGGTTCCATTGTTGCCTATAATGCTGCTTTTGAAATTAGTAGGCTAAAAGAATTGGCACTTGCATTTCCTGAAGACCAAACATTTATTGAAGATATTATTGGACGTTTTGTTGATCTTTTAATTCCATTTAAAAATGGATGGCATTATCATCCTGAAATGGGCGGTTCTGCATCTATAAAATCAGTTTTACCAGCTATTGCCCCAGAATTTAGTTATAAAGATTTAGAAATCTCAAATGGTGGTGATGCAAGTAACACTTTTTTGAGTATGATAAATAAAACATTTATTGGAGATGAAGTCAAAGTAAGGGAATCTTTAAAAAAATATTGTGAAAGAGATACTTTGGGGATGGTAATTATATGGGAAGAATTAATAAAACTATAATATTACAATGGCGAATACTAAAATTTTTAAAACTAATAAACCAATAAATTCCATACAACATATTTGGTCTAATATTGATATTCCAATTGGCACATATGTGGAACAAGTTAATGATACAAAAAACATTATTAATCCTATGAACGGGATTACAGTTAAAGTTCAAGGATTTATGCCTACAAATATTCCAAAGTTCGTTCTAAAGCCATACCCCTGGAACCTTTTATAAGAAGTGTTTTATGTTCCAGTTTTACTGACGAAAGGAATTTGGTAAAATCTTCAAATGTGTGATAAAAATGGAAGTCCTCTTTTTGAATACTGTTAGCAAAAAAATCTTTACCTACAAAATGACATTCAAAATTATTATTGTTTTTTAAAAAATTCACAATGGCTTTGTGTTCAACCAAGCTTTCTACACCAAGCTCATACATATCGCCAATTATTACACACTTATTAGTCTTGTCTAATTGTATAAAATTCTCAAGCGCCACCAGCATACTACTTGGATTCGCATTATAGGCATCGAGAATGATTTCGTTAGTTCCTTTTGTCAATAATTGAGAACGATTATTTTCAGGAACATAACTCTCAATAGCAGCCTTTATATCAACTGTAGGGACTTCAAAATGATGACCTATAGTAATTGCAGCATTTATATTATTTGCGTTGTACAGTCCAATTAAATGAGACTTAATATCAACACCTAACGTTTTGATTTTAACAAAAGGATTTGCCATAACGTTTTCTATAAAAACAGTAGCACTTTTATTTTTTTGACTAAAGGTTATTCTTTTAAAAGCCACTGATTTTTGGTTTTGAATTTCGTCGTCAAGATTTACAAAAACCAATTTATTATTCGATTTTAGATAGGTATACATTTCACTTTTCCCTTTTATTACACCTTCTACTCCACCAAAACCTTCTAAATGTGCTTTCCCGAAATTAGTAATATAACCATAATCCGGCTGGGCAATTTCGCACAAGAATTCAATTTCTTTTTGATGGTTAGCACCCATTTCTACAATTCCGATTTGGGTTTCTTTTGTAAATGACAATAGAGTTAGCGGAACACCTATGTGGTTGTTTAAATTTCCAACTGTTGCTTTTGTATTGAATTTTTTAGACAAAACAACATTGATTAATTCTTTTGTAGTTGTCTTTCCATTACTTCCTGTTAGTGCTATTATGGGAAGATTTAAAAATTGTCTGTGAAACTTGGCTAATTTCTGTAGTGTTTCCAAGCTATCATTAACCAATATAGTTCTTTCATCTATATAATAGTTGGCATTGTCAATGACAACAAAACTTGCCCCTTTCTCTAGTGCTTCTTTAACAAAAGTATTAGCATCAAAGCGTTCTCCTTTTATGGCAACAAAAAAGGAATTTGGGTCAATCTTCCTTGTATCAATTGAGACTTTACTGCATTTTAAAAATAAATCATGAATGTTCTGAATAGTCATTGGGCAAAATAGTTAAAACAAAAAAGCCCTTAAAATTAGGGCTTTTTTGGTATTATTTATAAACTAAATTAATTTCTGGCTCTTTTTTTCTTGTCAGCTTTTGAACCAACTCTAGACATTGCACATCTAAATCCGATGAAGTCTGTAGCGATGTCTTGCGGATAATACCTTCTTTGTGCTGGATCTAACCAATAAGCTCTATCTCTCCAAGAACCGCCTTTATAAACTCTCACATCATCATTAACTAAAGTAGTACGTTTATTAGAACGGTCATATTTTTTAACCATATTTCCTAAACTATCAGAAGACACATTATGTCTAGGAGAGTCATACATTCTTTGGTCATCTCTCAACTTTCCTTTTTCATCTCCTTCTTCTGAAGCACCAAATTTAAAATATCTGGTTGATTGTTTGTCACCATCACGATAATTTCTGTTATCTGATTTATCAAAGTTTTGTCTTAAATAAGTTTCGTTATCATCAACAGATACTTTAGCAATTTGACCTGGAAAATTTCTTGATACAATTTTGCCATTTGATAAAGTATCAAATTTTTGAGTTTCGGCAGTAACCAATTCTACTTTTCCGTCTTGACCAATCTTGTTTTTCATGTAAACGTTACCTCTATAATAATTGAAATCATTAGCTTCATCATCAACTATAGGTCTGTAAACATCGGCAACCCATTCAGCTACGTTTCCAGCCATATCATACAATCCAAAGTCATTTGGAGGATATGATTTAACTTTATTAGTAATGTCCGCACCGTCATCAGACCATCCTGCAATTCCGCCGTAATCACCTTTTCCTTGTTTGAAATTAGCCAATTGATCACCTCTAACTTGTCTTTTACCAGAACGTGTATAGGTTCCTGACCAAGGGTATTTTTTCTGACCTTTATATTGGTTATATTCTCTTTGTCCTACATCAGCAGCAGCAGCATATTCCCATTCCGCTTCGGTTGGCAATCTATATTCAGGTAAAATCAAACCCGAAGTTCTTTGCGCATAAACATTTTTAGCACTGTTCCCAGCTGTATTATTTGCGCCTGGAGTACTACTTGCTTTGGGAGCAGCACCTCTTCCTTGACCTTTTTTCAAAACTAATTTTTCGTCGCCGCCTTTTGCAGTAGAGGGTGAAGCAATATATGCTTCAGTACTGAAAACTTTATCCGCAGTCATATCAGTAACTTTAGAATCTTTTTTCAAATAACGTTGATCTTCAAGAATTTTCTCGTTTACACGATCTGTTCTCCATTTTGCGAATTCGGTAGCTTGTATCCAATTAACTCCAACCACAGGATATTCAGCATAAGCCGGATGTCTCAAATAGTTTTCTGTCATAGGCTCGTTATAACCTAACCTATTTCTCCATACCAAAGTGTCGGGAGAAGCGCCTTCATAAATGTTTTTATAATTTTCTTGATCTGGTGGGAAAACTGTTTTTAACCAATTTAAGTATTCCATGTACATCATATTGGTTACTTCTGTTTCATCCATATAGAAAGACATAACGTGTTGCTGATTTGGCGTATTATTCCAGTCATGCATCACATCATCCTGAACTTTACCCATGGTAAATGTTCCTCCTTCAACAAACACTAAACCTGGACCTGTTGCTTGCTTTTTAAATTTAGAAGCATATTGGAACCCCCCTTTTTTGTCGTTGATTTTCCATCCTGTAGCTCTAGAACCACCTTTTGATTCTGATTTTTTACTACAACTAGTAAAGCCGACCATTATCACTAAGGATAGCAATAATTTTACCGCTGTAATTTTGTTTACTTTCATATTCATAGTAGGTATAAATTTCGAGGCGCAATATAAGTATTTACCATTAAATTGCAACAACTTTTTTTAATTAATACTAAATTTGCTCTTTTTGAGTTGATTTTATGTATAACGCAAAATTATTAGTTTTATTATATTTTGTGCCAAAAATAATATTTTTTTGATTTTTTATACTAATTTTCAAAAAAACACGTTTTACCGTATATTATGAAAAGGATTTTTACTATTTGTTATCTGTTTTTGAGTACGTTCTTAGCCATTGCTCAAGAACAAAAAAATGTTTCATTGAATTGGACAGACAAAAAGGAACTGTCTTATGGTCGCTTTTCCTATATTGTACCCCAATTTAATACTCAAAATTACGAATTTGATGTTTACTCCAAAACCATATCCTATTCTTTGACAATACCATTAAACAGTATGGTTAATGAAAATGCAATTCAAATATCCAACCTGATTTTTGAACCTATTTTAGAAAGTCAACTTGGTGATATTGCAATAAAAAATATCCCTACCACTTTTAAATCAAAGTTTAAAAGCTATAATGCGAGAGAAAAATATTTTGGGAAAATTACGCTTACTCCTATAGTTAAAGAAGGGAATTCGTTTAAAAAACTAATTTCATTTAGCTATACTATTAAACAAAACGCAACCAAAGAAGAAGTCTTTATCAACAATATAACCGCTATCGAAAATTCTGTTTTAAGTACTGGAAATTGGTATCGTTTTTACATTCAAAAATCAGGTGTTTACAAAATCACAAAAAGTTTCCTTCAAAGTTTAGGACTTGATACCAATGCTGATCCCAGAAAAATAAAAATCTATGGCAATGGTGGGAGAATGTTGCCACTACTAAATTCTGTTGATTATCCTATGGATTTAACCGAAAACGCTATTCAGGTAGTTGGTGAAAGTGATGGAGTTTTTGACAATCAAGATTTTATTCTTTTTTATGCCGAAGGCATGGATAAATGGAATGACGACTACAAAAGCAGCTTAAATATTTATGCTGATAAATCTTATTATTATGTAACTACACAAGGCGATGTTGGAAAGCGAATTGTTGACATGACACAGCCAACAGGAAGCCCAACAACATCAATAACCACTTTTGATGATTATCAGTTTCACGAAGTTGACGAAGTCAATGTTGAAAAATTAGGCAGGATTTGGTTTGGAGAGAGTTTTAACGTTGACAATGAGCAAGAATTTAAATTTAAATTTCCAAATATTGTAAGTTCATCTCCTATTGAGATTAAAACACACGTTGCCGCTATAACTTCGACTACCAATTTATTTAAAATAGAAGCCAACACCCAATTGGTTGGTAATATTACCCTTAATCCAGGAAGTAGCAGCGATGCTATAGTTATAGAAAAGAATTTTTCTTCTACTTCTTCTGTGTCAGCTGAAGATGTTACCATCAAAGTGACTTTTGACAATGGTGGTGTGCCAAGTTCAAGAGGCTATTTAGATTATATCAACATCAAAGCCAAAAGAAATCTTCAGGCCTTTGGAAAACAATTCCCTTTTCAGTTTGACCAAGCAAATACGTTACTAGGCATTGGCGAATACCAACTTTCTAATGCATCATCAATCTCACAAGTTTGGGATGTTACTGACAGATTTAATGTGACTAAAGCGGAAAACGCAACGCAAAGTGCTTTTTCTTTTAAGGCCAATTTAGGTGAAGTTCGAAAATATGTTGCCATAGATAATACTGATTATTATTCGCCTTCAAAAGATTCGAAATCAAAAGTGGATAACCAAAATTTAAAAGGGACTATTTTTAATAATGCACAAGGGCAATGGCAGAAAATTGATTATTTGATTATTACGCCTAAATTCTTAAATGCGCAAGCCGAAAAATTAGCAGCTTTTCACAGAAATTACTCTAATCTGAATGTGAAAGTGGTAAATTTAGAAAGCATTTATCCTGAATTTTCATCCGGAAAACAAGATATTGGAGCCATTAGAAATTTTGTAAAATATGTTTATTTTAATGCTCCGATAGGTGAACGAGTTAAGTATTTAAACCTCTTTGGAGATGCATCCTATGATTTCAAAGACCGAATTGCAAACAACACCAATATTGTTCCGATTTATCAGGCACTCAATAGTTATACAGGAGGCGAAACGTCTTTTGCATCTGATGATTTTTTCGGGATGATGGATTCCGATGAAGGAAGATTAGATTCAGGATTTTACCCGCCAAATGGAAATACCAATTTTTCATATGATTTTGGAGGAATTGACATAGCCATCGGAAGAATGATTGTAAGTTCAACCCAACAAGCTGAGGAAATGGTGAACAAAGTTGTTGAATACCATGATTTAAAATCCTATGGAAATTGGAGAAATAATTATGTATGTATTGGCGATGACCCAAACCCTGAAAAACCTGGCGATAATCAATTGCAGTATTATCAAAACCGTCTAGCAGATAAAATTTCTTTTGAAAAACCATTTATTAATGTAAAAAAAATACTTTTAGACTCTTTTGTTCAAGTAACTTCTGCTGGAGGGAAACGCTATCCAAAAGCTCGTGAAGAAATTTTTGCCGCATTTGAAAAAGGCGCGCTAGTTTTCAATTATTTGGGTCATGGTGGAGAAGACGGATTAGCAGAAGAACGTATTTGGGAAAAATCAGACGGACAAAACTTGGCAAATCGCTTCAGATATCCGTTATTTATTACCATTACTTGCGACTTTACAAGATATGACAATCCGTATCGTCCTACGGCTGGCGAATATACTTATTGGAATCCAAAAGGCGGAGCAATTTCAATGTTAACCACTATTCGCTCCATTGGTCAGTCAACCGCTCAATATTTCAATGAAGTATTGGCCGAGAATTTATTTAACTATGGTAGTGATACCTATTCATCAATTGCAGAAGCGCTTCGAGTATCGAAAAATGCTGGTCCAAACTCCGCGACAAATGTTGTAGTTTATGTAGGCGACCCTGCATTAATGTTGGCAATTCCAAAACCAAAAGTAGTTTTAACTAAGGTTAATGATGTACCAATTACTGGTGCAATCGATGATTTTAAATCATTAGATTTTATAAAGTTGAGCGGTGAAGTGCTTGATGAAAACAATAATCCTTTATCCAATTATAATGGAGAATTATCAGTAACTATTTTTGATAAAAATATCCAAACAGAAACTTTGAGAAATGACAATTACGATGCTTTCCCATCAGGAAGTACTATGACTTTTACGGCTCTAGGGGAAGCTATTTTTAGAGGGAATGCTTCAGTTGTAAATGGCAATTTTGAATTTGGTTTTGTGGTTCCGAGAGATATTAGAATACCTATTGGCAATGGCAGAATTAGTTTTTACACCAAAAGAAATCAAACTTTTTTCGACAAATCAGGTTATAATACCCAAATTAAAGTTGGCGGTATTAATACAAGTGCTGTAGCCGATAATACGGGTCCAACAGTAAGACTCTACATGAATGAAGAGACATTTGTTAATGGTGGTATAACAAATGAATCTCCATTTTTATTAGCAAAACTCGAAGACGAAAACGGAATAAACACCGCTAGCGGAATTGGTCATGATATTATTGGTATTCTTGACGGAGATGAAACGAAGCCTTACATCATGAATGATTATTATCAAACCGAATTAGATGATTATACAAAAGGCCGGGTTTATTTTCCTTTCCGAAATTTAGCAGCTGGTTTGCATACGATTACATTTAAAGCTTGGGATGTATATAATAATCCAATCACTGCCGAAATCCAATTTGTGGTAGTTGGCGACGAAAGCATTGCGCTTGAACATGTACTGAATTATCCAAATCCGTTTGTGAGTTACACCGAATTTTGGTTTTCCCATAACAGACCTTTTGAACCTTTAGATGTACAAGTACAAGTAATGACCATCACCGGTAAAATTGTTTGGACAAAAAATCAAACTGTAACGACAGATGGTTTCCTGTCAAGAGAAATAACCTGGGACGGCAAAGACGATTTTGGCGACCGAATTGGAAAAGGCGTTTATGTCTATAAATTGACTGTAAAATCCACTTTATCGAATAAAAAAGCAGAAAAAATAGAAAAACTTGTAATACTTTAGGAAAATACTATATTTGTTAACTTTTATAAAAATGAAAATGAAAATGAAAAAATTCACAATACTATTTTTACTAGCCTCAATACAAATTATTAATGCACAATTACAAGATAGTCGTGTTATTACTACTGGCGTTCCTTTACTTTTAGTAGCCGTCGATGCGCGCGCCGCGGGTATGGCAGACCAAGGAGTAGCCACTGCTCCTGATGCTTTTTCACAACAATGGAATCCTGCAAAGTATGCATTTGCAATTGACAAACAAGGATTTTCTACAAGTTACACTCCATACCTTACAGAATTAGTCAATGACATTTCCTTAGGTCAAGTAACTTATTATAACCGAATTAATGAAAGAAGTGCGTTTGCTTTTAGCTTACGTTATTTTAGTCTAGGGATAATTGAATTAAGGCAAAATGCTGACGATGTGGCTCAAGATGTTAAACCAAATGAATTAGCTTTTGATGGGTCATACTCCCTTAAGCTTAGTGAAAAATTTTCGATGGCGGTTGCTGGAAGATATATTCGTTCCCAATTAAGGATCCCAGATGCCACAGCTGGTGGTGATGCAAAACCAGCCAGTACATTTGCTGTTGATGTTGCAGGGTATTATGTAGGTGAAGAAGCTGCATTTAATGATTTCAATGGTCGTTTGCGACTTGGTTTTAATTTCTCAAATATGGGGCCTAAAATCAATTATGATGCTGGACGATCAGACGATAACAGCGCTAATTTCCTTCCAGCCATAATGAGAATCGGTGGTGGTTATGACTTTATTCTTGACGATTTCAATAAAGTTACTGTAAGTGTTGAGCTTGCAAAACTATTGGTTCCAACACCACAAAAATTAGAAGATGTCGATGGCGATAATGATGTAGACATTAGCGACAGAAACAAAATCAATGCTGATTACAACAAAATCAACTGGGTTTCAGGAATCTTTTCTTCATTTGGTGATGCACCAGGTGGATTTAGCGAAGAACTAAAAGAGTTTACTTATTCCATTGGTACTGAATATGTGTATCAAGATTCTTTTGCTATGCGTTTAGGATATTTTCACGAAAGTCCAATAAAAGGAGCAAGGAAATTTTTCTCACTTGGAGCCGGATTTAAATACAATGTAGTTAAAGTGGATATGTCTTATTTGTTCTCTGCTTCAAAAGTAAAAAACCCATTAGAAAATACACTTCGTTTCTCTTTAACGTTTAACTTTGGTGATAAATACGAAGATTATTAATAAATAGTAAATGACAAAAAACAATATCCAAATTTCAACAAAGAGATTTGGATTTTTTTTCCTCGATACCTAATGAAGAAAATAGAAATCAACACCTCGTTCGCCGCTTTTCAATCCGTTGAAGAACTTCCTCAAGATGTAAAGTCATTAATGGAAAAAGCTATTGAAATAAGAAAAAATGCTTATGCGCCTTATTCAAAATTCAGAGTTGGTGCGGCACTACTTTTAGACAATGGAAAGATTGTTTTAGGTTCGAACCAGGAAAACGCAGCTTACCCATCCGGACTTTGCGCAGAAAGAGTTGCTATTTTCCAATCGGGTGCCATTTATCCTGATGCGAAAATTATAAAAATGGCAATATCTGCAGCTTCAGACACGAATCAAACCACTACGCCTATTCCTCCATGTGGCAGTTGCAGACAATCTATTTCTGAATATGAGTTCAAACAAAATACACCAATAGAAATTTATTTTATGGGTGAAATTGGTGAAGTATTCAAATCTGATTCTATCAAAAATTTATTGCCATTAAGTTTCGACAAAAACTTCCTATAATAAGATAAAAATTACGCTTTTAATTTTACTTCTTAGTCGGAATGTTTTACTTTTGCATTTCGCAAATTTGTGTGTGAGTGAACTATTTTGCGTTGAAATATAATTTACAACTTAATAACGCTTTAGCAAAAAGTAAAAAATGAAAGAAGTAACAAAAGAAGTTTATTTAAAGTGGTACGAAGACATGCTGCTTTGGAGAAGATTTGAAGACAAACTTGCAGCACTTTATATTCAACAAAAAGTTAGAGGATTTCTTCACTTATATAACGGACAAGAAGCTGTATTAGCAGGTGCTTTACATGTTATGAACTTAGGTGGAAAAGACAAAATGATTACGGCCTATCGTAATCACGTGCAACCAATTGGAATGGGTGTTGACCCAAGAAAAGTAATGGCCGAACTACTTGGAAAAGTAACTGGAACCTCAAAAGGTATGGGTGGTTCAATGCACATCTTCTCAAAAGAACACGGATTTTATGGTGGTCATGGTATCGTTGGAGCTCAAATTCCGGTTGGTGCTGGCATGGCTTTCGCCGATAAATATTTTGAAACCGGCGGTGTAACACTTACCTATTTTGGTGATGGAGCAGCGCGTCAGGGTTCATTACATGAAGCGTTCAATATGGCGATGTTATGGAAATTACCTGTAGTTTTTATTTGTGAAAACAATGGTTATGCTATGGGAACATCTGTTGAAAGAACTGCTAATCACACAGATATTTGGAAATTAGGTTTAGGCTATGAAATGCCATGTGGACCAGTAGACGGAATGAATCCTGTAAAAGTGGCCGAAGCGATGCACGAAGCGATGGAAAGAGCACGTCGAGGCGATGGCCCAACTTTCTTAGAAATGAAAACATACCGATACAGAGGACACTCAATGTCGGATGCACAATTATATCGTTCAAAAGAAGAAGTAGAAGAATACAGAAAAATTGACCCAATCACACAAGTACTGGATATCATCAAAGAAAACAACTATGCTACTGATGCAGAAATTGAAATCATTGACGAAAGAGTAAAAGATTTAGTTGAAGAATGTGCCACATTCGCAGAAGAATCTGATTTCCCTGAAGCACAACAATTGTATGATGTGGTTTACGAACAAGAAAATTATCCTTTCATCCCTCACAGACTATAATTATGGCAACAAAAATAACAATGCCGCGTTTGAGCGATACGATGACAGAAGGAACGGTTGCTACTTGGTTAAAGAAAGTTGGTGACACTATCAAGGAAGGTGATATCCTTGCGGAAATCGAAACCGATAAAGCGACTATGGAATTTGAATCATTCAATTCCGGAACTTTATTATACATAGGAATTAATGAAGGTGAAACTGCTGCGGTAGATTCACTTTTAGCCATCATTGGAAAAGAAGGAGAAGATATTTCAGGACTAATTTCAGGAGGTGCAGCTAGTCCAGCTGTTGCTGAAGCAAAAGTTGAAGCTTCAACTGAATCAGAAACCATAAACAATAAACCACAAACCTCCGAACTTCCAAAAGGTGTTGTAGTAGTAACCATGCCTCGTCTAAGCGACACCATGACAGAAGGAACCGTAGCAACATGGTTAAAAAAAGTTGGTGACGAAGTAAAAGAAGGTGATATCCTTGCCGAAATCGAAACCGATAAAGCCACAATGGAATTCGAATCTTTCAATGCCGGAACTTTATTATTCATCGGAATTAACGAAGGACAATCTGCATCGGTTGACAGCGTTTTAGCCATCATCGGTCCCGCAGGAACAGACATTACTGGCATAGCCGAAAATTATAAAAATAGTGGAACATCAGTACAGGTAGTTACTCCGAGTGCTCCCGAAGCTTCGGGAGAGGTGACTCAACAACCATCAACCGACAACCGACAACCTACAACTGAAAACACAGACAGAATTTTTGCTTCGCCATTAGCCAAACAAATTGCTAAAGACAAAGGAATTAATCTTTCTCAAATAAAAGGTTCCGGCGAAAACGGTCGTATCACAAAAAGTGATGTGGAGAATTTCACTCCATCGGCTTCAGCTACAACTAGTCAAGTTACTCAACCCGCAACACTAAACTCACAACCCGAAACTATTGTAAGACCATTTGTTCCGACAGGAGAAACATATACTGAAGTGGTGAAAAATTCGCAAATGCGTAAAACCATTGCGATTCGTCTATCTGAATCAATCTTCACCGCACCACATTTCTATTTAACAGTAGAAATTGCTATGGATGAAGCAATGAAATCACGTGCTGCCATAAATAACATTCCGGATACGAAAGTGTCTTTCAATGATATGGTTATAAAAGCTTGTGCGATGGCATTAAAGAGACATCCAAAAGTAAACACCCAATGGCAAGCTGATGCAATCATCATTAACCACCATGTGAACATTGGAGTGGCTGTAGCTGTTGAAGACGGATTGGTTGTGCCAGTCTTGAAATTTACTGACCAAATGACGTTGACTCAAATTGGCAGTAGCGTAAAAGATTTAGCCGGTAAAGCCAAATCTAAAAAACTACAACCGGCTGAAATGGAAGGAAGTACATTCACCGTTTCTAACTTAGGAATGTTCGGAATCCAGTCATTTACTTCTATCATAAATCAGCCAAACTCTGCTATCTTATCTGTTGGGGCGATAGAAGAAAAACCGGTGGTAAGAAACGGTCAGATTGTTGTTGGAAACACTATGATGCTAACGTTGGCCTGCGACCACAGAACGGTTGATGGAGCTACAGGGGCACAATTCCTGCAAACATTGAGACAGTATTTAGAAAATCCGGTAACAATGTTGGCTTAGGCTCTTCGTTTTAAAATAAAAAATCCCGTTTCAAAAGTTATGAACGGGATTTTTTATTTAATTTAACCTGTTGATTGTAATTACAATAGTTAATAGAGACATAGAAAAATAGAGTTGTATAGCCCAATTCTAGTGTTAACATAGCTATATTTACTTTAGTAGAGTAAAACGACTTTCAAAATCCATAAAATACTATGTTTCTATGTGGTTAAAAGCTACATAATTAATTTATAACCAATGGTTTAATTTACAATAAAAATTACTAATGAAGAAAATAGGTTTACTTATTCTTAGCATTGCATTCGCAATATCTTGTCAAAAAAAAGACCCAAGCGATAAAACAACACCTCAAAATCAAACGACTAAAGACTCCCATTCCTTTTCAAATCCGACGAAAGCAGTTGTCAAACATTTGGATTTGGATATCAAGGTCGATTTCGAAACACAAACCATTTCTGGAAAAGCTTCATGGACCATTGACAATACATCAAAAGGAAACGAAATAATCTTTGACGAAAACACCTTAAACATTACTAAAGTTACTTTGGGCAATGACGAAAAAGAAACCCAATTCAAGTTGGGTGACTCAGTTGAATTCCACGGAAAACCTTTGCGTATCACTATAGAACCAAATACTACCAAAGTCAACATCTATTATAATACTACCAAAGATGGCGTTGCGCTACAATGGCTAAAACCAGAACAAACTGCCGACAAAAAGAAACCGTTTGTATTTTCACAGGGGCAAAGCATCTGGTCCCGCACCTGGATTCCGTGTCAGGATTCGCCGGGCGTTCGATTTACCTATAATGCTAAAGTTAGCGTACCAAAAGATGTAATGGCATTGATGAGTGCGGTAAATCCACAACAAAAAAATGATACAGGAGTATATACTTTCAAACAAGACAAACCTATTCCATCTTATTTGATGGCAATTGCTGTGGGTGACGTCGAATTCAAATCAATTGATAACCGAACCGGTGTTTATGCCGAGCACTCACAAATTGACAAAGCCAAATGGGAATTTGCCAAACTTGGTGATATGGTCAACGCTGCCGAAAAACTATTTGGACCTTACCGTTGGGGAAGATACGATGTGATTGTGCTACCACCTAGTTTCCCTTTTGGCGGAATGGAAAACCCAAACTTAACCTTCCTTACACCTACTGTTTTGGCAGGCGATCGTTCGTTAACCAGTTTGTTGGCGCATGAATTGGGTCACAGTTGGAGCGGAAACTTGGTAACCAATGCCTCTTGGGATGAAACCTGGCTCAACGAAGGTTTTACCACTTATGTAGAACACCGAATCGGAGAAGAAGTATTCGGCGTAAACGAAGCCAAAATGCAAGATGTCTTAAGCCGAAAAGTATTGCAAAATAATTTGGAGGAACTAGGAAAAGACAGCCCTGATACACGTCTGAAAATTGATCTTTCTGGAAAAAACCCGGACGAAGGACTAAGTGATATCCCATATGAAAAGGGCTATGCGTTTTTACAGACTATTGAAGCTGCTGTAGGACGCAAACAATTCGACACTTTCCTTACCAATTATTTTAATGACCATGCGTTTCAATCCATAAATACTGAAGCGTTTGTGGCTTATATCGATAAAAAGTTAATTAAAGGCGATATAGTATTAGCTGATAAAATAAAACTCGACGAATGGATTTACAAACCCGGAATTCCATCAAACATGATCACTCCGGTTTCAGAAGATTTTAACGCAATTGATGCTATCCAAAAAACATGGAGAAAAACAGGCGTCAAAGGATTGAGTCAAAAAATAAAATCCACCAACGAAAAACAACATTTTATTGATTATCTGCCAAATGACTTAACCGTTCAGGAAATGACTGAAATCGATAAGGAATGGAACTTTACGAATGGTGGCAACTTTGTTGTAAAACGTCAATGGTTTATTATTGCTATACAACATCAGTATAAAGTTGCCTATCCTGCCATTGAAAACTTCCTAATATCTTATAGCCGAACCTATTCTTTAACTCCGCTATACAAGGAAATGATCAAAACTCCCGAAGGTAAAGTTTGGGCAAAACAAATTTATGCGAAAGCTAAACCGGGGTATCATGCTACTACGGTTCATGAGATTGAATCATTTTTAAAATAACCGCATCTCAGTCAATTGATGAGTTTTTTATTGGCGTATCCCTTCGGGTCGGGCTGTCCGCACTGCATGGCAGTGTGCCTCCATCCCTCATGCAGTCATTTCGAGGCACGAAGCACCCGAGGCATCGCCGACCGGAGAAGAGCTAATCTTTCTGATTCACCAAAAGAGATAAAACATAAAAGCTTTCTTTTCCTAAAAGACTTATCAATACCTGATTTTCATAGCAATAAAAATAATTTATTTCTTATATTTATCTATCTTTGAGTAGTAGCTCCAAATATTTTTTTATGACAGATTTCTATTTTCGTAAAGCATTTCTTGTTTTGGTTTTTATAACCACTTCAGCCTGGACATATTCTCAAAATAACATTACAGCTTCAGGAAGTCAAGCGTCTGGTTCAGGCGGCTCTTCCAGTTATTCAGTCGGACAGGTTGTATACAATATGCAATCGGGATCCGATGGAAGTATAATTCAGGGCGTTCAGCAGCCATTTGAGATTATGGCATTGGCTAATCCGGATTTCCAACCAATTAATTTAGTCTTTAAAGTATCTCCCAACCCGGCATCAGAAATGCTTTACTTAACTTCTGACGAAAATTTCGATTTAACGAATGTTAATTATGCCTTATTTGACAGTACAGGAAAAATTTCAAGACAAAAGGCCCCAGTATCCCAAAAAACAGAACCTATCCAAATGGATAATCTCCCTCAGGGTTTTTATATTTTGACTGTATCGAGAAATAATAAAATTTTAAAAAGTTTTAAAATCATAAAAAGATAATTAATCATTACCATGAAAAAAGTCCTATCTATCATAACTGTTTTTACTGTTTTTTCCATCTTTGCCCAGGCTCCCCAAAAAATGAGCTATCAGGCAATTCTCCGAAATACAAGTGATGGTTTAATCATAAATACAGCTGTTGGCATGAAAGTCAGCATCCTGAAAGGCTCCGTAACAGGAACTGTGGTTTATGAGGAAACACATTCTCCTACTACAAACATCAATGGTTTAGTATCAATTGAAATTGGAAGCGGAAATGTAACCTCCGGAATTTTCTCCTCTATCAACTGGGGCAATGATTCCTATTTCATTAAAACAGAAACCGATCCAACAGGAGGCAGCAACTACACGATTACCGGAACCAGCCAGCTGTTAAGCGTACCTTATGCCCTTTATGCCGAAAATACGAAGTCAACAGGAAAGAGCACTATCTATCTAAAAGGAGGAATTACCAATGCTGAAGCTGCTGACAGGCTCTCGAGGGAACTTGGTCCAAGTACGGAATATATATACATTATAAATACTACAGTGTTAACTACGGTTAATCTAAATACTGCCACTAGTTTAATTAAATTAACGGTAACTGACAATAGCGCGTTGGTTAACTTAACCGGCAATGCGATCGAAACAATTTATGACAAGGCTGACATTGAAAATAACCCTTCTTTAGCAACTTTATCATTTAACGGACTTAAGAATGCCGATGAAATCTTTATGTCACATAATGAGGCTCTACAGATAGTGAATTTTCCAGTCCTGGAAAAAATGACAACCGGTATTACAATTAACTTCATGAATTCAACAGCTATCAATATACCAATGTTATTGAATGGAAATGTAAATATAGGTTTGTGCCATAATTTTACAACTTTAAGCCTGCCTAGTCGCATACTCGGGGATACAACTATATCAGATTGTCAAAATGTGGTAACAATAAACTTGCCTAACTATGTAAGTGGCCAATTTTCAATGTATACATGTCCTGCTTTAACTTCATTTTCATTACCAAATTACACAGATGGCACATTGAATCTTTCCAACAATTTGAACTTGGCTTCTGTTTCGTTACCCAATTATACAACTGGTAGCTTTAATATGAATAGCTCACTTTTGACAACAATTACGTTTCCTAACTTTACAACCGGATCAATAAATATTAATTACAATTCTGTCTTAACATCAATAACACTTCCAAGTATGAATATCACAAATGCAGGAACAAATGGTGGCATAGCGATTGGAAATAATCCGGCCTTAGTAACAGTCAGCATACCCAACCTACAGTATACACCAGGTGGTAGTAGCATAAATATTACGAATAATCCAGCATTGACTACTATTAGTGCGCCAAACCTTTTAATAGGTAATCTTTTATTCAGCGGCGCATCCCTGTCAACAGTAGACCTGCATAATATGCAAACCGCAGGTATCATTAATATTAATAACTCTAATATCCAAACTATAAATTTACCTGCACTTACAAGCGGAGCCTTTGACTTTAGGAATAATCCTCAGTTAGCTTCTATTACAATGCCAAATCTAACAACAGTATACGGATTAGTCCAGCAATTCTCAAACAATCACCTAAGCAGTGCTTCCGTAAATAGTATTTTACATCAGTTTACGTTAGTTCCTGGATTATCAGGAATGAGTATATATTTAAACCAACAAAATCCATTAGCACCACCAACAGGTCAGGGAATTACAGATAAAGCCACTTTAATAGCTTCCGGAAATTTGGTTCGCACTGATTAACATTACTATTAAACTCATCCACATTTCAGAGAATGCCCCTCGCTAGCGCCAGCGTTTCGCTCATGCCAAATTACTCTTTTCATCTTGCTCAAGAGGCATTTTTAAGAAGCACAAGGACTTTTCACCAACCAGTCCTGATGAGTTTCTCAACTGATCAGGACTAGTTGCCTAACTCATCAGGACGAATTGACGAAACTTTTCGTAAAAAAAGAGCAAAAAAAAGAACCCTTCATCAATGATGAAGAGTTCCATAAAAAAAGGCAGCTACACGAGCCTTGCGACTGCGCTGCACCGCTTAAAAACAAGAAAGCCTGTCCAATCGGACAGGCTTTAAAAGAATCTGAAACAAGTTCAGATTAAAAAAAGGCAGCGACATACTCTCCCACAAATTGCAGTACCATCTGCGCA
>CANGTQ010000022.1 GCA_947456955.1 Flavobacteriaceae bacterium
GCTGCCTCCCGTAGGAGTCTGGTCCGTGTCTCAGTACCAGTGTGGGGGATCTCCCTCTCAGGACCCCTACCCATCGTAGCCTTGGTAAGCCGTTACCTTACCAACTAGCTAATGGGACGCATGCTCATCTTTTGCCGTTGTGACTTTAATATAATCCTCATGCGAGGTCTATATACTATGGGGCATTAATCCAAATTTCTCTGGGCTATTCCCCTGCAAAAGGTAGATTGCATACGCGTTACGCACCCGTGCGCCGGTCTCTAGTATTGCTACTATACCCCTCGACTTGCATGTGTTAAGCCTGCCGCTAGCGTTCATCCTGAGCCAGGATCAAACTCTTCATCGTATATTGTTTACCCTGAATTTATTTCAGGGTCTGCTCTTACGAGCTTTTTTATAGACAAAGGCTAGTCTTTATTCAAATCTTCCGATTCTCTTACTCTCTTTATGTGTTTCGAAATCTCTTTCGAAACGGCTGTCAATTCAATATGTCTATGAACGTATTCTTCTTATTTTTTTTTCGCTTTCATTCTCAAAGCGGGTGCAAAAGTAATTATTCTTTCCTAAACAACAAGCAATATTAAAATTATTTTTGAATTTATTCTAAATTACTCGTTTTATCTGTTTTTGTTATGAACATCCCTGAAATAAATTCAGGGCAAGCCTCTCTTGCGGGGTGCAAATATAAAAACTAATTCAACCTCAATCCAAATAAATTTAACGCTTTTTTTGCCTTTTTTTTAAGATGTTGATAACGCGAGGGTTACAATAGCTTTACATCGATAGTTTATAAAAGACTATTTAAACACAATAATTGATACAGTACTCATACACTGCGTTATCTATGGAGTATCGATTAGGAATGAACAAAAAAACACCCCGCCCTGCGGGCACCCCTCAAGAGGGGAATGTTTATGCTATGGACACAACTTAACGTGTATTTAGCCCCGACCTGTCTGCCGACAGGCAGGTAGAAGCGGCATACTTTTGCTTTTGCAAAAGATAGAGAGGATAGCGGGACTAAACGTCCTTAGAAAACTAAATGGTGTGCTGCTAAAATTTAAAAAAGGATGATTATTTTTTAACTGACTGGGCTTTCTTCTCCCAATAATCATATAGCTCATCTATATCTAAGGGATTTGCAGGTTTTTGATTGACCAGCCTGCCTCTTACAAAAGCCCTGTCCAGAATGGTTTCTATTAAAAAATCTTCATTCACTTCATAAGGCGCATATTTTGTTTTGAGGTTTATGTCGAATAGTCGGGCGGTATTATTAGACCAAAATGCTTTCCAGCCGCTTTTATAATCTTTAATTAATTCAAAGGTGGTATATCCAGTTTGTCGATGGATTAGTTTGACTAATATTTGACCTTGTTTTCTTGAGAGTTTCTTTAATTGTCCCGTGAACTCATTCTCCATATAATCTTCCACTATTTTGAAGTATTTCTTTTTCTCTCTATTTGTTTTCAATTTATCCATATTCTTATTCAAAACTGTCAATCGATCAGCGGCAATTTTGGCAAGTGGATATACTTTATAGACTCTATTTTGAAGTAGTTGGAATTCCTTTTTTTCTGCTGCGTTCCACTTATGCCTGTAGACAACGACTTCTTCAAGTGGAACAATAGTATCGTTTGCTTCGATTATAGCATCTCTTTTTGCTAAAGAATCGTTTGTAATCTGGGCATTTGAAATAAAAGAAAGGGGAAAAAATAATAGGAAGTAAATTAAATTTTTACTCATGTTCTTAAAACTGTTTTTTTGGTATTCGTGAATCTCCGATTTCATTGATACTATTTATTAGTGTAAAAATATGGAATATCCCTAACAACTGTAATGCCAAATTTATATTTTAGCAAAAAATATTATATGACAACAAAATCTATTCTTACCAAATCATCCCTTTCCTTTTTAGAGACCTATTTAAACAATGCCTCACCAACTGGTTATGAATCCAATGGTCAAAAACTTTGGATGGACTATTTAAAACCTTATGTAGATACTTTTATAACTGACACTTATGGTTCAGCTGTAGGTGTAATTAACCCAGGTGCAAAATATAAAGTAGTTATAGAAGGTCATTCGGATGAAATTTCGTGGTATGTGAATTATATTACTGCCGAAGGATTGATATATGTCATAAGAAATGGTGGTTCAGATCACCAAATCGCTCCTTCTAAAAGAGTAAATATTCATACTAAAAAAGGAATTGTAAAAGGTGTTTTTGGTTGGCCTGCCATTCATACTCGAAATCGCGGGAAAGAAGAATCAGCTACCTTACATAATATATTTATAGACTGTGGTTGTTCTTCAAAAGACGAAGTAGAAAAATTAGGCGTTCATGTTGGTTGCGTAATAACATATCCTGACGAATTCATGATTTTGAATGGAAATAAATTTGTTTGCCGTGCTATCGATAATAGAATGGGTGGTTTTATGATTGCTGAAGTTGCCCGACTTTTGAAAGAAAATAAAAAGAAATTGCCATTTGGATTATATATTACTAATTCTGTTCAGGAAGAAATAGGCCTTCGTGGTGCCGAAATGATTACTAATACCATTAAACCTAATGTTGCTATAGTTACCGATGTTTGTCACGACACTACCACTCCGATGATTGAAAAGAAAATCGAAGGAGATTTACAAATGGGTAAAGGCCCTGTAATTGCTTATGCCCCAGCTGTTCATAATACTTTGAGAGATTTGATAGTGGATACGGCTGAAGCTAATAAAATTCCTTTTCAAAGACATGCTACATCAAGAGCAACTGGAACCGACACTGATGCATTTGCCTACAGTAATGGTGGCGTAGCTTCTGCTCTGATTTCTTTACCATTGCGCTATATGCATACCACTGTTGAAATGGTTCATAGTGAAGATGTAGAAAACGTAATAAAACTGATTTATGAAAGTTTGTTAAAAATAGAAAATAACGATACTTTTTCTTATTACAAATAATTTAAATCAAAAAGCATCTGCCGTGGCAGATGCTTTTTGATACTATTTTTTTGATAAAAAATTCAATACATTCTTCTCAATTCTTTCATTGATATTTGAGATATCAGCTTTAATGAACTTTTCGCCTAATATATTTTCATACAATTCGATATAACGTTCTGAAACCGATTCGATATATTCATCCGTCATATTGGGTATTTGCTGTCCATCCTTTCCCTGAAAACCGTTTTCTATTAACCAACGACGAACAAATTCTTTAGATAATTGTTTTTGCTCTTCTCCTTTATCTTGTCTATCTTGATAACCATCAGCATAAAAATAGCGTGATGAATCTGGCGTATGGATTTCATCTATTAAAACGATAACGCCGTCTTTGGTTTTACCAAATTCATATTTAGTATCTACTAAAATCAAACCTCGGCTTGATGCGATTTCGGTTCCGCGTTGGTATAAAGCACGAGTGTATTTTTCTAAAATCAAATAATCTTCTTCTGATACAATTCCTTTTGCTAAAATTGTTTCACGAGAAATGTCTTCATCGTGGAAACCGTTATCCGCTTTAGTTGTTGGCGTAATAATTGGCATTGGAAATTTATCATTCTCTTCTAAACCTTCTGACATAGTTACCCCGCAAATTGTTCTTTTCCCTAAAGCATATTCACGTGCAGCATGACCAGATAGATAACCACGTATTACCATTTCGACTTTAAAAGGTTCGCAAAGATGACCAACAGCAACGTTTGGATCAGGAGTTTCAATAAGCCAATTCGGAACAATATCTTGTGTCAAATGCATAAACTTAGTGGCTATTTGATTTAGAATTTGTCCCTTATAAGGAATTCCTTTGGGCATTACAACATCAAAAGCTGACAATCTATCGGTGGCAATCATCACCAACAATTCGTCGTTGATGTTATAGACTTCTCGGACTTTGCCTCGATATACAGATTTTTGTCCGGGAAACTGGAAATGGGTTGTAGTTATAGTATTCATTATGTAGTGTTGTGTTTTTGTCTTACTGCCGACAGTTAGATGAATGCAAAAATAGGAATTTGTGATTTATGATTTGTTGTTTTAGAATACTTTTTAAAACAAAAAAATCACCCTATCAATCTTTAATTTGATAGGGTTGAGATTCTTCCTTCGAGACAATGACAAACTAGTTTTACTAGTCGTTATTCTCAATACTCTTATAGGCATCGATTACTTTTTTCACTAATCTGTGGCGAACAATATCTTTGTCATCAAGATAGATGATTCCGATACCTTCTATGTCCTTCAAAACCAACAAAGCTTCTTTCAATCCCGAGATAGTTCTTCGCGGTAAATCGACTTGTCCAGGATCTCCAGTGATAATAAACTTCGCACTTTTTCCCATTCTGGTTAAAAACATTTTCATTTGTGAGTGCGTTGTATTTTGAGCTTCATCTAAAATAACGAAAGCATTATCCAACGTTCTTCCACGCATAAAAGCCAATGGAGCAATTTGTATAATTCCTTTCAAAATGTAATCTTCTAAAGTTTGTGGTGGCAACATATCGCGTAATGCATCATATAAAGGCTGCATGTAGGGATCTAGTTTTTCTTTCATATCTCCTGGCAGGAAACCAAGATTTTCACCAGCTTCAACAGCAGGACGCGTTAAAATAATTCTTTTTACTTGTTTTTCTTTTAGCGCTTTAACGGCCAAAGCTACACCTGTATATGTTTTTCCTGTTCCAGCAGGTCCAACTGCAAAAACCATATCATTCTTAGCAACATAATCCACCAGCTTTTGTTGATTAGGTGTCATTGCCTTAATCAGCTTACCTCCTATTCCGTGCACCAATATTTTATCACTGTCAGGCATACGTTGTTCTTCATGTGAATTACTATGTATGACTCTATCTATAACGTTATCATCTATATTATTATAACGTGTGAAATGCAACATCAAGCGATTGAAACGATTTTCGAACTCATCGAGTTCTTCCTTCTCTCCAAATGCTTTGAGAGTTGTGCCACGAGCGACAATTTTGAGTTTAGGATAGTACCTTTTAATCGTTTCAAGATGAGCATCTTGAGCGCCCCAAAATTCTTTTGGTGCGATGTCGTGTAATTCAATGATACGTTCGTTCAAAAGCGGTAGTATTAAATTAAAATAATTCGCTATATATTATTAGCTTTGTATCCAAATTTAATTAAATAAAACAATAGGTTTCATTATTTTTGGAACCGATTTCAACCAAGTTATAAACAATTTATGTCAATAATCACCTTAACGACCGATTACGGATTAAAAGACCACTTTGTCGGTGCTTTAAAAGGTAAGTTGTTAACTGAATTTCGCGAAGCTACAATTATTGATATTTCCCACGATATTGACGCATTTAATGTTGCCGAAGCTGCTTATATAATTGGCGCATCGTATAGTAGTTTTCCAAAAGGAACTGTCCATTTAATTGGAGTTGATATTGAATTAAATAACGAAAATCAGCATATTGCCATGCAATGGAACGACCATTACTTTATTTGTGCTGATAATGGGATTTTGAGTATGTTGACGCAAAAGATTGTTCCTCAGAAGTTGGTTGTCATTACTATTCACGATCGTTTGCCTAACGATGCAACCGATATGGATGTATTTGTAAAAGTGTCCTGTCTTTTAGCTAAAGGCGGTTTACTAAACGTTATTGGCAAAGAAATTAAATCCATCAAGGAAGTTACCGAATTACAGGCAGTTGTAAATGAAAATCAAATTAAAGGCTATGTGACTTACATTGACCATTTTGGTAATGTTGTGACTAATATTTCTAAAAAAATGTTTTTAGAAACAGGTAAAAGTAGACCTTATGAACTAAAATTTAAACGCCAGATTATTAAAACCATTCTCCCTAAATATTCTGATATCGGTATTTCAGAAAAATACCCATTGAAATATTATGAAGGCCAAAAGTTGGCAATTTTTAACGAAGCCGGTTTTCTTGAAATTGCAATTTTTAGAAGTAATCCTGATACGGTTGGTTCAGCTACAAGTTTATTAGGATTGAGTTATAGAGATGTGGTTACGATTGAGTTTAGGAATTAAGGGATTAGGGAAAAGTAAAAAGGAATAAGATGTTCATTAGGATAGTAAAAATGAGTTTTCACGAAGAAAATATTCCAAAGTTTTTGGCCAATTTTGACTTGATAAAAAACAAAATACGTGGCGCAGAAGGCAATCGTTTTTTGGAATTGTATCAGGATAAAAATAATCCATGTATATTTTTTACTTATAGCTTTTGGGAAACAGAAGACGATTTGGAAAACTATCGGCGTTCAGAATTGTTTTATGACGTTTGGACGTTCACCAAAAAACTATTCAACGAAAAACCTGAAGCGTGGAGTGTGGACAAATTAGTTAGTTTAAAATAGTTGTAGGTTATAAGTTCTAAGCTGTAAGTTATTACTTTTACCAACTAAGAACCTATAAAACAAAAAATATGAAAGCAATAGCGTTACGCGAAATAAAATCCTTCTTTGGTTCCCAAATCGGTTACCTTGTGATTGGATTGTTTCTGTTGCTCAACGGTTTGTTCCTTTGGGTTTTTGATGGCGAATACAACATACTGCAAAGCGGATTTGCCGATTTGAGTCCGTTTTTTACTTTGGCACCATGGATATTCATTTTCCTGATTCCTGCCGTTACCATGCGAAGTTTTTCGGATGAGAAAAAACAAGGTACCATTGAATTATTATTGACCAAACCTTTATCGCTTTGGCAAATTGTAAAAGGTAAATTTCTAGGTTCATTTATACTTATTGTAATTGCATTAATCCCAACCTTAATTTACGTTTATGTGATCAATAGTTTAGGAATGCCCGAGGGTAATATCGATATGGGAAGAACGATGGGTTCTTATTTTGGTTTATTATTCTTAGTTGCAGCTTACACTTCTATCGGAATTTTTACCTCTACACTTTCTGAAAATCAGATTGTAGCTTTTTTGCTTTCGGTGTTTTTGTGTTTCCTTTTTTATTTTGGTTTTGAAGGCATTTCAACTTATACCAAAGGTTTTGAAGGTGCCGTTTCACAAATAGGTATGGATTATCATTTCAAAAGTATGTCGCGAGGTGTTTTGGACACTAGAGATATTTTATATTTTGTGAGTGTGGCATTTCTGTTTTTATCGTTTACTGTTTTTAAACTTAAATCTTTGAAATCGTAATGAAAACAGCAAACAATAACATTAAAAAAATAGCGCTCACTATAGGTTTCATAGTGATATTGAATTTGGCCAGTCATTTTCTTTACAAACGTTTTGACCTAACCGCAGACAAACGATATACGCTCTCGCAGACTTCTTTAAACATTGTCGCTGACGTCAAAGAACCACTATATATAGATGTTTTTCTGGAAGGTGATTTTCCGGGTGAATTCAAAAAATTGCAAACCGAAACCCAACAATTACTGGAAGAGTTTAAGTCTCAAAACTCCAATGTTATCTTCCAATTTGTCAATCCGTTGGAAAAAGAAGAAGAGAGAGACAGCATAATGCAATCTTTCATACAACGTGGTTTAACTCCGGTAAATATTACCGTAAACGATAAAGGGCAGCAAACCCAGGAAGTCGTATTTCCATGGGCAATTGCAAGCTGCGGCAATCGTTCGGTAAAAGTGCCTTTACTAAAAAACATGATGGGCGCTTCAACAGCCGAAAAAGTAGTGAGTTCGGTACAACATTTAGAATATGCTTTTGCTAATGCCATCAACACGGTTTCAAAAGATAAGCAGAAAAAAGTGGTTATAATTAATGGCAATGGTGAACTTGAAGACCGATATATTGCCGATTTTATTAAAACAGTCAGAGACAATTATTTTATTGCACCATTTACTTTAGATTCTGTTTCTAAAACTCCGGTTCGGACTTTAGAACAGTTAAAAAAATATGATTTAGCGATAATTGCCAAACCAACGGAAGCGTTTTCAGACGAAGAAAAACAAGTATTAGATCAATACATAATCAACGGCGGAAAAACGATTTGGCTGGTTGATCAGGTCAATATGGAAATTGACAGTTTGTATAATGAAACCGGGACAAATCTGGCATTTCCTAGAGATTTGAATTTGAATGATATGTTTTTTAAATATGGTATCAGAATTCGACCTGATTTGATAAAAGACTTAGTGGCCACGCCAATTATATTAGAAACTGGCGAACCCGGAAGCGGTACTCAAAAAGTGCAATTGCCTTGGTACCTTTCCCCTATGATTTATCCTTCGCAAGATGCAAATAATCCAATTGTGACTAATTTGGACGGAATTAAGTTTCAATTTAGCAGCCCGATTGAGCCATTGAAAAATGATATCAAAAAAACCATTTTACTACAATCGTCTCAATATTCAAAACTAATTGGTGCTCCGTTTGAAGTAAGTTTGAGAATGGCATCAGAAGAACTGGGACCAAAAGATTTTACTGGTTCAGGAAATTATCCTGTAGCCGTTTTGCTCGAAGGAAAATTTCATTCGGTATACGAAAACAGGGTCTTACCATTTAAAGATACTAGTTTCAAAAACATTGGAAAAGAAAACAAAATGATTGTAATTTCTGATGGTGATGTGATTAAAAATCAATTGGACAAAGACGGCAGAGAAGTTGAATTAGGTTTGGATCAACGAACCGGAATTCTTTATGCCAACAAAGATTTTATGATGAATTGCGTCAATTATTTACTGGACGACAACGGACTTATTAACATTCGAAGCAAGGAAGTAAATTTGCCTATTTTGGATAAAGAAAAAGTATATGCATCCTACACACAATCGCAAGTCATAACTGTAGCAGTGCCAATATTTATTCTCTTATTGTTTGGAGTAGCATTCACCTTTCTGCGCAAGCGAAAATATAGCAAGTAATGTTAATAAAAAACTTTTTGAAATCTATTAGTTTAAGATATATTTGTAAAAATTAAATAAAAAATTCAGATGAAATTTATAGTATCGAGTTCATACTTATTAAAACAACTACAAGTTTTAGGTAGTGTTATCAATAGCAGTAACACCTTGCCTATTTTAGATAATTTTCTTTTTGAATTAGACCATAAAAATCTGAGCGTTTCAGCTTCTGATTTGGAGACAACCATGTCGGCTACTTTAGAAATTGATTCCACAAGCAAAGGAAGCGTTGCTGTTCCGGCGAAATTGTTATTAGACATTCTAAAAACATTTCCGGAGCAACCCTTAACTTTTACTGTAGAAGAAAACAGCACTATCGAAATCAGCTCGAATTCGGGTAAATATGCTATAGCGTATGCACCAGGAGAAGAATTCCCAAAATCAGTAAGTCTAGATAACCCATCTTCAACAGTGGTTCCTTCAGAGGTTTTAGCAACAGCCATAAGTAAAACTATTTTTGCTGCCGGAAACGATGATTTACGTCCTGTAATGAGCGGTGTGTTTTTTCAATTTTCTCCAGAAGGTTTGATTTTTGTAGCGACTGATGCTCATAAATTAGTAAAATATGCTCGTGCCGATGTGAAAGCTTCGCAAGTAGCGGATTTCATTATGCCAAAGAAACCTTTGAATATTTTAAAAAGTATTTTAGGAACTTCTGATGCCGATGTGACTATTGAATACAATGATTCTAATGCGACTTTCTCTTTTGAGAGTTATATTTTGACTTGTCGTTTGATTGATGGAAAATATCCAAACTATGAAGCGGTAATTCCGAAAGAAAATCCAAACAAACTAATGATTAACAGAGTTTTATTATTGAATTCTGTTCGTCGTGTTGCGATTTTCTCTAATAAAACTACTCACCAAATTCGTTTGAAAATTGCGGGTGCCGAATTAAATATTTCTGCAGAAGATATTGATTACTCAAACAAAGCAGAAGAAAGATTGACTTGCGATTATCAAGGCGATGATATGCAAATTGGATTCAATTCTCGTTTCTTATCTGAAATGTTGACTAATTTAACTTCTGACGAAATCATGTTAGAAATGTCAATGCCTAACAGAGCCGGAATTTTAACACCAATAGATGGCTTAGATGAAGGCGAAACCGTTACCATGCTTGTAATGCCGGTAATGTTAAATAACTAAATTTAAACTAATCTTTATACTGAGAAACCGTAATTTCTAAAGAGATTGCGGTTTTTTTTATTCTCAAACAAAATAATTGAATTTATCATTTATCTAAATAAAAAAACAGTAAAACCATTAAGCTTAATGGTTTAAATAAGTAAAGCTGTTTTTAATTATAATTTCAAAATTTAACCTCAAACATTTTTAGAATTGTATAATTGTAATGGCTTATCTAAAAAACTAATTACTATTCACTAATTACTACTTACTAAATTTTACCTTTGTAAAAATTCAAAAAATGATTTCACAAGAAACTATTGTTGCTTTAGCATCGCCTTCGGGTGCTGGTGCCATTGCTGTTATCCGACTTTCGGGTACCGGAGCTTTGACTATTGCTGAGCAAGTATTTCAATCAGTTTCTGAGAAATCATTATCCAAACAAAAAACACACACAATTCATCTTGGCCATATTGTTGATGAAGGGAAATTTCTTGACCAAGTATTACTCTCTATATTCAAGAATCCACATTCTTATACCGGAGAAGATGTTATTGAAATATCTTGCCACGGCTCAACTTATATTCAGCAGCAAATTATTCAATTGCTATTGCGAAAAGGCTGTCGAATGGCGCAAGCGGGAGAATTTACTTTAAGGGCTTTTTTAAACGGAAAACTGGACTTGTCTCAAGCGGAAGCGGTTGCCGATTTAATTTCTTCCGATAATGAAGCCAGTCACCAAATTGCGATGCAGCAAATGCGTGGTGGATTCTCAAATGAAATAGCCAAACTAAGAGAAGAACTTTTAAATTTTGCCTCACTAATCGAACTCGAATTAGACTTTGCAGAAGAAGATGTTGAGTTTGCCGACAGAACTCAGTTTAGCGAATTATTAACTCGAATCGAATTTGTGTTGAAGCGTTTAATCGATTCATTTGCTATTGGGAATGTAATTAAAAACGGTATTCCGGTGGCGATTGTTGGCGAGCCAAATGTTGGAAAATCTACCTTATTGAATGCTTTATTAAATGAGGAAAGAGCCATAGTTTCTGAAATTGCCGGCACGACGCGTGACACCATTGAAGACGAATTGGTTATTGGTGGCATAGGATTTCGATTTATTGACACGGCAGGAATTCGGGAAACTAAAGATGTGGTAGAAAGTATTGGAATCAAAAAGACGTTTGAGAAAATAGAGCAAGCGCAGGTTGTCTTATATTTAGTCGAAAGTCGAAAGTCAAAAGTCGAAAGTGTGCTTCCTCAAATTAAAGAAATAAAACAAGTACATCCAGAAAAACCGATAATTATAATTTTTAACAAAATTGATTTGCTCACAGATATTGAAATTTCGGAAATAACAAATGTTCTTTCGACGTTCGACTTTCGACTTTCGACTATTTTTATTTCAGCAAAATCAAATATAGGAATTGACGAACTCAAAAACCAACTCCTTTCTTTTGTCAACACAGGTGCTTTGCGCAATAACGAAACGATAGTAACCAACACGCGTCATTACGATTCGCTACTAAAAGCTTTGGAAGAAATTCAAAAAGTAAAATTTGGTTTGCAATCTAACTTGTCTTCTGATTTAATGGCAATTGATATCAAGCAAGCGTTGTATTACTTTGGTGAAATAACCGGAGAAGTTACTAATGATGAACTTTTAGGGAATATTTTTGCGAATTTCTGTATCGGCAAATAATACACACAAATCATCACAAATTAAAAAGTACTAAAACGCACTAATCCCTTATAAATAAAGGGATTTTTTATTTTATTCAAAAACTTAAGTTTTTGATACTTTGTTATTTTTTTCTATTTTTTGTACCATATTTGTACCTCATAAACATATTTTTACTATTTTTGAAATGAAATGGCGAAATTATGTCCCTTATTTACACTTAATTCTACTTATTTCACCTTATATCCTCTTAATACCACTAAAATATGAGTTCAAATATTATAGTAAAAAGAATATGTGATTATTGTAAAAACACCTTTGATGCTAAAACAACGAAGACTAAATATTGTTCACATATTTGCAACAGCAGAGGTTATAAATTAAATCAAAAATTAAAAAAAATTGAAACGAGCGATACAGAAACAAAATCAAAAGTTTCTAATTATGTTATGGATGTAAATTCAAAAGATTTTTTAACTGTTAATGAAGCATCAACACTACTGAATATGTCTTCCAAAACAGTTTATAGATTGATTGAACAGAATGAATTAAATGCTTTCAATTTTTCGGTTAGAAAAACACTAATTAGGAGAAAAGATATTGAGAGCTATTTTGATAATAATTTGATATGTGTTGATAATATTAACCCAAATACAGAGAACGAAATCAATCTCAATAATTCTTACACTATTAATGAAGCTATTGAAAAATTTAATATTTCAAACGGTGCTCTGTACAATATCATAAAAAGGTTCAATATTCCAAAAAGAAAACTTGGGAGATATACACTAGTGAAAAAAGAAGATTTAAATACGATATTCCAATAATTATGAGCAATGTTAATTTACGAAAAAAAGTGTTATCCACCGGTAAAATAAGTCTCTACCTAGACTTCTACCCTCCTATTATTAATCCAAAAACAGGCAAGGCAACTCGAAGAGAATTTTTAAAGTTATATTTATTTAGTAACCCAAAAACAATAGAAGAAAAAAAACAGAATACAGAAAATTTTGACCTTGCTGAAATAATCAGATCCAAAAGAAATGTTCAACTCAAAAACAAAGAATTTGGCTTTAAAGATAATGTGATCTTGAATGTTAATTTTATAACTCTATACAAAAGTGTTGTTGATGACTATTTTAATACTGGAAGTAAATCCAATCACAATTCTTGGAAAGCTTCTTT
Source organism: Flavobacteriaceae bacterium (assembly GCA_947456955.1). Lineage (GTDB taxonomy): Bacteria > Bacteroidota > Bacteroidia > Flavobacteriales > Flavobacteriaceae > Flavobacterium. The sequence continues at coordinate 12,867 of CANGTQ010000022.1, forward strand.
AAATCATTTAGAAAATTTTAGTGGCGGTGTAATATTATCCACTAATTTAACTCTCGATTATATAAAAAAATATAGAGCCTATCTTTTAAACGCAAAAAGTACTAGAAATTCAAAAGTTGACAAAAACCTAACAAAAAATACTGCTTCATCTTATTTTAAAAATTTTATTGCTGTTTTAAAGATTGCATATAAACAAAATTTGATTGAAAAAAATTTAGCCGAAGATGCTGAATACATTAAAGAAGAAGAAACCCATAGAGAGTATTTAACCGAAGAAGAAATTTCCTTGTTATGGAAAACCGAAATAAAAATCGAGAAAGTAAAATATATGGCAATATTTTCCGCTTTGAGTGGTTTGCGCTTTGTAGATATAAACAATCTTTACTGGGAAAACATATTTCATGACAAACACCAATGCTATTACATATCATTAAGAGAGGAAAAGACAAAATCTATTAAAAATCATCCTATTTCAGATACTGCTTACAATATTCTAAAAACACAAAAAACAAATACAGGGCTAATATTTGGAGGTATTCAATATTCTCAAACAACCAGACCTTTAAAAGAATGGATAACAAAGTCGGGGATAAAAAAGAAAATTTCCTTCCATAATTTCAGACACAGTTACGCAACTTTACAACTTGCAAATGGAACAGACATATACACCGTATCAAAATTATTAGGTCATAAAAACGTTTCTACAACACAGATTTATACCAAAGTAATGGACAAAAACAAAATTGAAGCCGCTAATCGAATAAACATTGAACTTGATGGATTATCTTAAAATATACAATTCAAATTATAACAAAGCATACAGAACAGGAGAAATCGTTATAAAACATAAATTAATCCAATTCAACAGAGAAACCTTATCCTTCGAAAGAGCCTCTAATCTTACTCAAGAATCATTTGAGAATTTTGAGAAAAAACTCTTAATTGACAAAGAGCCTAAACTTGCCGAACTTAAATCTATTTTTGAAAAATCCCTAAGTAATTATTCGAAAAATAAAATTGAATTGGTGTTAAAAAATGAGGTAAGAAAAGGTTTTTTAAAACTCCCATTAAATATTCAAAGCTATACTTATACTCTGGAATCATTTATAAAAGAATTAGCTATACTCAATGCGACAAATGAATTGATAAGATTATATAATAATCATTCTGAATTATTTAAGATGATGTATGAGAATGATTATTTCGATTTATTTGAAATAAAAGATTATCATCCCATTGATTTTAGAGACTCAAAAAACTATACTGATTTATTAAATAAATTTTATCCATTAAGAAAAACACCTGAAACATTTTCGGATAGTTTTTCAGTAATGCATCCTTATGATACTATTGATGATTTGGAAAACAACACTCCAAATTTCAATGAAAAAGAGAAAGCTTATTTGCTTCACTTAATCTATAAAATCATAGAAGAATCTAAAGCAAACCTAAAACTAAATAATACTGAATTTTACAAAGTTCTATCAATAGTAAACTTAAAAGATGATTCGTGTTTAGTAAGTGATAATTACAAAAACTCCGATTATTATAGAATATTAAGCGGTGGAATAGAAAAAATAAGTTTAGATATTAAAACTCAAGATAGTTTCATTGATATTCTAATACCAAAAACAAGGGAACTGAAACTTAAAAATATAACTAAGTATCTATCAGAAAAAAGTACTTTCTTGAAAGCTTCCATTGCAAGAAACCGTAATAAAGCGAAATAACGCTAAATTTCACGAATAATTTCCACACGCCAATTTATCATTTTCTCTAAAGTCTGAATTTCAAATACAGATTTTAGAGAATTTTTCGTTTTATATTCTTGATGAAAAACTTTTAAAATCAATACTTCGCAAGTATTTTAAAAACACACTCGAAAACACAAAAACGAACACACTTTTTCTGAATCAATTTTGAAGTATGAAAAATCAACAAATTTTTATGCTCTCAGAAGAAGGAATAAAAGTACTTGCAGAGCAAATTACAGAAAACATTAAAAAGGCAATGAATACCTCTAATTCTTCAACAGAGGATGTCTTTATGAACATTGATGAAACGGCTAAACTTATCAATTTAGCGAAACCCAGTATTTATGGATTAGTTCATCAAAACAGAATTCCATATCACAAAAAAGGGAAGCGTTTATACTTCTTGAAATCACAAATCATTGATTGGTTAAAATCGGGCAAAAAAGAATCTAAAGATGATACTGAAACTAAAGCCAATGAGTATTTAATGAAAAATCAACTGTTCAATCGTTAATTATGGATGTAAAAAATCTTAAAGATATTGATGATAAAATTGGGAATGCTTTTAAAACAAACAAAGAAATTGCAATTATTCAGTTGGAACAAATAATTTCCAAAATGCCAATTGAAATCAAAACACTAATTAACGATGCGTTTACTTTAAAAAGGATTCCAAAAGAATATTTATTAAGTTCAATATTGTTTGCTTACAGCAATGCTTGTGGTCTTGCCTTTTCAATAAAAGCGATGGGTTATATAAATTATGCCAATTTATATTTTTCAATAATTGGAAGTCGTGGAGACATTAAATCCCCAGCAATGGATTTAGCAACATTTCCTTTGGTAAAATATGACAATGAAAAATACAAAGAATTCAAAAAAAACAATATCGAATTAGAAGAAACTGAAAAAAGTGACAGAAAGCAATTATTTCTGCAAGATGCTACAATTGAATCGGCAATTTACACGCATTATAAAAACAAATATTCCATTGGAATTTTTATTGATGAGCTCTATTTCATTATCGAAAAAATGGCAAATAAAAGCAGTACGGAAGGCACAGCTTGGAGAACTTTCTTTTTGCAAGGAAATACTAATAAGCACATTGATATATCACGCAAAACAACAGAAAGTTTTAGAATTGAAAAATCATATCCAACTTTATTAGGTTCAATCCAAAGTCAATTTGTTCCGAAACTATTTGCAGACGGAAATTTAGAAAGCGGATTAATAGACCGAATTCTTTTTACTAACAAGTTGACAATGAATAATCAATTATCAATAAATGATATTTCTAATGAAGTATCTGAAAATTATTCTAAATCCTTAATCAATCTTCTAAATTATCGTACCGAAATAGAAAACACTTTTGAAATGGATGATTTACAGATAGAACTAGATTCAAATGCCAATAAAAGGCTTTTTGATTACTCCCAAGAATTAATAAATCGCCAAAATAAAGTAAATGATTTAAGTAAAGAGTATATCTCAAAAATGATGATTAATATTCATAAAATATGCCTTTTAACACACTTAATTTTAAATTCCAAAAGACACACATATCAAAGTAAAATTAATATTGAAACCGTTGGAATTGCAATATTAATTCTTGAGTTTTATTTTATAAACTTCAAAATTGTTTTAGATGAAAATATCAATCAAAAAGAAAAATTACCAACAACCGACGATATTATCAGATTAGCTATAAAAAATAATGCCTGTCAAAAAGATGTTGTTGCCATTACTGGAATGAATAAATCATCAATATCAAGAAAATGGAATAACGTATTAATGCAACTTGCAACTTGAGATTAAAATACAAACCCTATGAATAGCTAATAAAATCAATACTTAACAATGATTAATTAAAATATTGCAAGTTGCAGGTTGCAAACCAAAATAATATGATTATGCTTCAAAAGACCAAATTAGAACTTACATTCAATTCAAAAAGAGATTATAAATTAATCACTCCTTGTTGTGGCAGAAAAAATACCGATGGGAAATTTATTAATTATAAAAATCTGAGTCAAGAATACGGCTATTGTCATTCTTGCGGAAAAGCTTCATTTCCCCCTACCATATATACCGATGAAAATGGAAACGAATATGTTTGGAATGAATTAGAAAATAAATTTCAAACAGATTTTATCCCAACTAAAAATGGCATTGCAAACCTGCCTACAATAACTACTCAAAAATTCATAGATGAATCAATAATATGGAAGTTATTCAAAGTAAATCCTGAAAACAATCTTCTACAATATTTACGCAAAACTTATGGCGATACTAAAACAGAAGATGCAAAAGAAACTTATGCTCTTGGCACAAATAATGACGGAGGGATTATATTTTGGAGCATAAATAGTAATTTAAAAGTCCAAAAAGCTAAAATAGCTTACTATGATACAAACGGTAAACGAACTAATAAATTTAAAGTTCCTTATAAAAATGAAGATGGCTATTTCAACTGCTTATTTGGAGAACATTTGATTTACGATAAAATTAAAACAAAGAAAACAGTCGTATTAACTGAAAGCGAAAAAACAGCCATTATAGGTTATATTTTTTTTCCACAATATGTTTGGGTGGCTTATGGGGGAATTAATGGATTAACAGAAAATAAAGTAAGTTCTTTAATTGGTCACAATGTGCTAATTATCCCGGATATTAGCGAAAATGCCGTTAGTATAATTTTAAACAAAATCCCATTTCTTATTTCATTAGGAATCAATGCTAAAATATGGGATATGACCGGAAGTAAAACTGACGACCAATTAAAACTCGAAGGGATTTACAATAATGATTTAGAAGATGTTTTTAGAAAAATATGTATTGTCAAATAATCATGAATATATTTTATATAACATTTCAGAAAATTTAAAAAAAACATACACATCTACCAATCAAAACAATCCAAAATTTGGATTTAAAACCATTGCAATACAACCAAATAATCATTGCAATTGTATTGCAACACCTCGTAATCCCTTTAAAATTGGGCGTATCCATATGAAACAATGATTGCAAGACTATTGCAATTAAAATGATAAAACATTACTGTACTATTTCAATTGCCTCACAACTTCCCTGCATCAAGATTTTTTATAATCACTAATAATTACAATATTTCTTGTAATATGTACTCTTTATATGGCAAGGTTCGTCATTGAAATTTACACTCATGTAAGTACTAAGAGCATTCGGCAAATTAAAAGCCCGTTTGATGAGTTATGAAAAATATCCTTACATTTGAATTAATACAGCTACAATATAGCGAATATCACTTCCGAAATAGGTGTATTTGCGTTATAAAGTAGCGAGTATATACTAGTTAGCAAATATTTTATGAAGAGACAACAAGGAAAATTGAACCCAAGTATGATAAAAGTTATTATTTCATCAATTTTTCTCCTATTGTTAAGTAGCTGTATAATAACAAATACCCCAGGTTTTTATACTGGTTACAACAGACTTTCAGACAACGACAAAAAAAAGATAATATTTGTAGACAAAGATTCCATTATTTGCAACTTTGTAAACAATGATAAAATTTATGCAATAACTGGAAAACAATTACGGTCATGTTTGATGAAAAATGATACTTCTATTGTTTATTTTTGGGGACCGAATTGTTCGAGCAAATCACGCATATCTATTGCTGCTTGTCAGAATTACTGCACATCAAAAAACTATAGTTTATATGTTGTCGCTGATTATTACGAAATTGAGAAAATGCAAAATCAAAATGTTTCAAATTTCCCAATGCTTATTGCAAATCAGCAATATTATAACAAGACATATGCAAACAGTTTAAACAAACGTTTTACGGATGATTTATTAAATGGTGTAAATTTAAATAAGGAAGAACAGTATAATAGATTCTTGTATTTTAAAGGAGATAAACTTATTAAAAGCAAGTCAGATATGTTTGAAGAATAAAAAACATTTGCTAACAGCCGTTCAAGCAATTGCGAATTTTGTGGTAAGTTCACGTTTACGTTTCGCAAGAATTTTTATCTTTAGTAGAAAATAAAAAGTTTCGACGTTAGCAACTTACGAGAAGGCGGAACGTTTGCGTCAGCTTCAAAAAAAACAACTAGTCGATAACGTATTAAAAAAGTATAAAGAAAAAAATGAAAAAAATCACAATCGTTTTATCATTATTATTTTTGCTAAAAGTAATATCTACTTCTGCTCAATTTACTAAAATTCATGATTTTGAAGTTGGTGTAAATGGCGGATATCCATTCAGTAATCTCTTTTTTGATGGTACATATTTGTTTGGGGTGACCGTTTATGGTGGTTTGCACAACAATGGTATTATTTTTAAAGTTAAGCCTGATGGAACTGAGTATACTAAAATTTTCGACTTCAACTCAATGGTTAGTGGTTGTCATGCTTACGCGACTCTAATTTCTGATAGCACTTATTTATACGGAACAACTAAAGGAGATAATGGTGTCAATACCCACGGAACGGTATATAAAATCAAACCAGATGGAAGTGAGTTTACTACACTTTTTACTTTTAATGGCTTGAACGGAAGCAGTCCATGGAGTGGTCTTTTTTTAATAGGTGACTTTCTTTATGGAATGACTAATTATGGTGGTACAGATGGTACTATATTTAAGATAAAAACTAACGGCTCAAATTTTGAAACGGTTTTTAATTTTTCAGAAACGACATCAGGACGATTTCCATATGGAGAATTAATTTATGACGGAACGTTCTTATATGGAACAACCGCTAGAGGTGGTATAAACTATAGTGGGACAGTATTTAAAATATTACCAGACGGTACAGGATATTCCAAACTTGTAGATTTCTCAAACGCTCCAAATGGGAATTATCCCTATGGTTCACTTATTACGGACGGAACGTTTTTGTATGGAACCACAGGAACAGGTGGCATTAACGATATTGGAAGTATTTTTAAAGTTAAACCTGATGGCACTGAATATCAGCAATTATTCAGTTTTTCAGGCGATAATGGTCAACAACCAATGGATAATCTTGTCAAGTTAGGCGATTATATTTATGGTATGACTATGTTTGGTGGCACTAATTCTATCGGAACTGTTTTTAGAATAAAACCTGATGGAACTAGCTTTTCAAAACTAATTGATTTTGAAGGGAATACTAATGGAAGTTATCCACGTAGATCTTTGATTTCAGATGGAGCACTTTTATATGGAATGACATCTGGTGGAGGAGAAAATAATCAAGGTGTAATTTTTAAACTTTCTTTAGAAAACTTAGGAAATACAGAAGTTAACATTCGTCAAAATATCACTATTTATCCAAACCCTTCCAATGGCTTAATTAAATTAGAAACATCATTACTAACCCAATTACAAATCCAAGTCTATAACATCCTAGGAGAATTAATTAAGGAGCAATCAGTTATAAATCAACAAACTGCAATAGATTTGACAAATTATCCAGCTGGGTTTTATATTATAAAAATTTACGATAATGATAATGCTAAAAATGTAATGCACGAAAAAATACTGATAAAATAAAAAGCCGAACGCATAACAGGCTTTTCTCGTAATTGCGAATTTTGTTTAAGCCGGTTGTTGATTTTCCGCTGGAAAATCTTATTTTAGTAGAAAATATGCGGACACGAAGTTCGCAACTGACGCGAAGCACCGGAACGTTATAACCTATTTTTTTGAGCGTATGAGTATAGAAGTACCAATCATTATTTTGATTCTTGGAATCTTAATTTACTTTGTATTAAATTGGATTCTAAAAAAATATATTACAGATTCAAGAAATAGAATAGGATACTCAATTATAGGTGCAATTTTTTTCGCACCAATTTCATATTTATTACTTGTAATTGCATTTTTTAGTTTTTTGTTTCACGAACCGAAATGTGATTTTGACGAGCAAAAATGGTTTGCTGATAAAAACGGTCGATTTGAAATGCGTGACGATATTGTAGAAAGCGAGATGTTGAAAAGCAAAACTAAAGATGAAATTGTCAAGCTTATTGGAAAACCAGATTCAGAAAATTTAGATACTTGGATTTATGATTTAGGAATGTCTGGAGCAGGTTTTGGTTGGCAATTCAATAGTTTAGTATTGAATTTTAAAAACGGAAAAGTTTCTGAGATAAATAAAACAGAAATGGTTGATTAACAGGCAAAACTGGTTAAAAAAGTAGTTTCTAGCAATTGCGAATTTTGTGGTAAGTTTACGTTTACGTTTCGCAAGAATTTTTATCTTAGTGGAACTAATGCTACCAAAGTAATCTTACTCATGAAAAACATTTTTATAACAATTTCAATTTTCTTTTTAGTAAGCTGCAATTATATTTCGAAAGAAATCGAAAGTAAAATACTCAAAGACTTCGATGTGAAAAGAGAAATGAATTTTTCTAATTTGAATAATTTTGAATGGGATGAACTGTTAATTTTAACTCCATATAGTAAAATTAGCGATGTGGAAAAAAAATATGGACTAGACTTATCTAAAATTATTACTTCAATAGAATCAAACGACCAAATCAATACAATTGTTTTCCTAAAAAATAAAAAAGGAATTGAATACGTTGAGTTGAGCAGAAAATATGGCGATTTCACTGGTTACAATTCTTTAATAAGAAAAGATAAAGCTGTTTTCAAATACAGAAAAGTTCCAATGAGCAATTATAAAAATGTTTTTATAGATAGATTAGAATTGGTAAAGTAACTATGGCTAACATCCGAATTCTCGCAATTACTTCGTCAGTTCGCTGCGCTCAAGTGCTAATTTTGTGTTAAGTATATGTTTACATTTCGCAAGAATTTTTTTCTTTACAGAAAATAATCAGTTCCGAAGTTCGCAACTGACGAGAAGCGGCGGCACGTCAGCAGCACGCTCCATAAAAATCGTAAAATTTTGAGAAAACTATTTTTTTTATTGACTACATTGACATTAATTACATCGTGTTGTAATGAACCTGTTGATTTTAATCCTGAAAATAATTATTCAATCGCATTAGACACTCTAAAAAATTATAGTGATTATATTTTGGGAGATTTTAATGGAAAATTTTTAATAACTACTAATGTTCATACAAAAAGTTATTCTGCAAGTATAAATACTATACCAATAGACTCAAGTGCTATTCAATATCAAATAGCTTATAAAGTTATAGACAACAATGTTGAAAAAAGTATATTTGTTTCTTATAAATTTTTAGAGTCGAGAACCAAATTAAATACAATCAATTATAGGTATAATTATTTTTCTGATTTTATCAATTTCTTTAACAGAAATAATTTTGAGTATTATAAAATAAGCCAACCTAAAGAAAATATTCATACTGTTGGTATTGCTTATCAAAATTATTATGATATAAATAATGACGTAAATAGATATAATACATATAAATATACTGAACAACTTACTTCAGACAATTTTAATTTTTCAATTGACAGCATTAAAGCAATTCAAAACCCAATAAAGAAAGTTGAAGTATATTATTCTTTTAAATGTATTGGTGTAAATGACTATTCAGATAAGTTTAAAATAAAAAATGGAAAAGGAAAATCTACTTTTGATTGGCAATAGCTAACTGGTAACTGCCGTTACTCGCAATTGCGAAAAATATTTTAAATTCAGATTTTTCTTTCGCAATAATTTTTATATTCGATGGAAAATATAAAGTTCCGAAGTTCGCAAATAACTCAAAGGATGAACGTTTTGCGATATTTTGACCTAAAAAGACAAATAAAAATCTTAAAATAATTATTATGAAAAATCTATTTTTAATTTTTGCTTTAGTGTTCATATTTGTAAGTTGTTCCAAAACTGAGGACGATACAAATGATCAGTGTACAGGAAACTGTACAATACTAAAAGGTAATTTTGTTACTTTAAATAACGAACCAGTACCAAATGTCAAAGTTTTGATGAAATATAGAATAGGTAATGAATTGGGATCTTACACTCGAAAATTGGTTGATACAAAATCAGACCAAAACGGAAATTTCAACAGAAATTTTTTCATAAAAGATAATGAAATTGGAAATACAGTAGGTTCTTTCTATATTGATATTGACGACTCTAATATCGATGTGAATAAATATATCAGAACTAATAATTTAATAGGTAATACAACAACTGAAATAGGATTTTCAATTATTTCAATCACAAATAGAGATACAATTATTGACAAAACATTTTATATTCCAAAAAAAGCTTATATAAAAGTAAATTTAAACAACTTTGCACCTTTGCAAACTAACGATTATTTTGAAGTGCAAACATTATATCCATTTGGTCCTAAAATTGGAGTAAATACTTTACTGAATTCGGAATATTCAACAGGTTTTAGTGGATACGGAAATTGGCGAGCAACTAGCAATAATAATTTACTAAATGTATTTGTAGCCGAAGGAGAAAACAACATAATAAGAATTTATAGAAGAAAAAATGGGGTAAATACGAGTGAAGACATTCCGATATTCATTCCTCAAAATAATACAATAGAATTGACTTATGACTTCTAAAAAAAAATCGCACAACAGCTGTTACAAACTATTGCTGGTTTTGTACTTGGAAGTTTGATTTTAAATTGATATAACTGCCAACTAAATACCCAAATGATTCAAAGACAAAACGTTGTAATAAATTATAAAAACGAAAACAGAAAATTAACATTAAAAACTAAAATATTATGAAAAGAATTTTTATTTTTTTACTTACTATTTCGCTAATAAGTTGTAGCACTGATGATGAAACTCAAAATGCTCAACCCGATTACTCTGCATTTTTAAATAACCGAACACCAAGTTTGAGAGGTAAACTAAATTCACAACCAATAAATTGGAAATTTGGATATGGATATCAAATGACTTATGGGTTTAACAATGGAAATGGAGTTTGCTCCACAACTGACCCATTTAGAATTTTATTTTTTGGACTTACTGATAATAATGATTTTTCAAATCAAATATATTTTATTACACCAAAAATGGATACCTCAAACCAAAATGATGTACAAAATGTTTTAAGTGTAGGGCAAAAACAATTTGGTGATTTATATAATAAATTTCAATTCCAGATACTTGAAAATAATAATTTATACATTAATAAGCCAAATTCTAATCAAAAATTTGAAATATTAAAAACTGAGGAATTTACTAATGATGATAATACGAAATATATGCTTGTTTGGATTAAAATCGACAATTTAGAGTTAGAAAATTCTAATCAAAACGGTGAAAAAATATATCTGGAAGATGGTTTTATGATTGCAGAATTGATAGGGCATATATTTGAATAAAAAAAACCTACAAAAGCCTTTTCAATCAATTACTTCGGCAGTCGCTGCGCTCGAGTGCGAATTTTGTGGTAAATTCATGTTTACGTTTCGCAAGAATTATTATCTTTAATAGACCCGAGGCCACAAGCCGAACGGATGAAATAAAATAATCAGTTCCGAAGTTCGCAACTGACGAGAAGGCGGAACGTTTTGCAACATTTTCGATACGAAATCTTTATCTATGAAAAATTGTTTTTTAGTAGTCTTATTTTTTACATTAAATTCATTGCTTGTTAATGGGCAAGAAAAAATAAATATTGGAAAGTATTTGTATGAGGAAGAAAAGTTTTTTGATATTATAACTATCGAAAATGATAGCATTTTCACATATCTAGAATACTATAAACCATTAGAAAAATCAATAGATAAAAAAGACAAAAGCGAAATTCTAAATTTTATTAAAAAATCAAAAGTGAAAGAAGTAATTAGTGGAAAAGGCAGTTACAAATTTGAAAATAAAACTCTTAGTCTTAAATTTTATAATTACGATACGCAGAGAAATCAAATCAACTTTGACTTTAATAGAAACCTGTTAAATTATAAGTTGCAAGATTTGGAAAAACTTTAAAAGTAAAAACGTTGCATAACAGTCAATTCTCGCAATTGCGAATTTTGTAGTAAGTCGACGTTCACGTTTTGCAAGAATTTTTATCTTTAACGGACCCGAGGCCACAGGCCGAACAGATGAAATAAAATAATTAGTTCCGAAGTTAGCAACTGACTAGAAGCGGCTGAACGTTGGCAGTAATATTGGAAAAAACACAATAACAAAGAACTTAATCGATTAGAAAACAAATGAAAAAAACCTTATTAACTATCATAATTCTATTTAATTTTCAATTTATTTACTCGCAAGAAATTTATGGTAAAGCTGAATATCAATCAAAATATATTCTAAAACAACAAAACGAAACTTCAAAAGAAAATGAAACGAAAATTGAAGAATTTGAAAGAATGTGGCAAAACGCAATAAAAAAAGAAACTGAAAAAAAATATTTGTTGACTTTCAATAATAAAGAATGTCTTTATGAACAAACTCAAGAACTTGAGAAACCAAGTAATCCATCAAAAAATTCAATTTCAATATCTGTAAGTTCCTCAGGTAGTAATGACAATAAATATATAAATTATAAAGAAAATAGAAAAGTTACAGAAAGTGAAATCTTAGGTAAACAATTTTTAATTATTGACGAATTAAAATGTCAAGAATGGAAACTTATAAATCAAACAAAAAAAATTGGAGATTTTGAATGTTATAAAGCTGAAACTATAATAAAAGTTAGTGAAAATGAATTAAAAGAGTATGATGATTACTTAAAAAAAGAACAAGTAAAACCTTCATTATTAAAATTAGAAAAACCAAAAGACCAAATTATAACGGCTTGGTACACTTCCGAAATACCAATAAGTTTTGGTCCAAACAATTTTTGCGGTTTACCTGGATTAATTCTTGAAATAAACGATGAAAATTTAATAATTCTTTGCACAAAAATCACTTTGAAAAAAGAAGAAATTACCAAAATTAAAGAACCAAAAAAAGGAAAAAAAGTGACGCAAAAAGAGTTTGACGCAATTGAACTGAAGAAAATGGAATTATTAAACGAAAATCAAAATTAATAAATACTTCTACCAAAAGCAGTTTCAAGAAATGGCGAGGCTTGGGATTTATCAGAAATTGGAAAGGTTATTAATTAAAAGTTTTGTTATATTTAGTAAGGCTTAGTCTTGGTTCATCGCGACTTCAAGAAGCCGAGAACGTAACCAGTAATTATTCGAAAACCCCTATTTAATTAGATATTGAGATGATTAAACAAATTCTTCTTCTTTTAGCCATATTAGTTTCAATGATTGGTTTTGCTCAAAAAAACGAAAACCAAATATTTATCGGAGCATTTTATGCTGACAAATCAACAATTAGCAAAGTTCAGAAAAACAAAGATTTACCTTCAATTTTGAAATCTCCAAATCAAATAGAAATTAGACTTTTAGTAAGAGAAGCTTGGTCAAGTCGCAGATATATTGTTTTGTCATTTGAAAAAAATTGGAAAATAGCAGAATATACATATAGTCATCGAGATAGTACTTATATTTTGAAATCAGAAAGGACAGATAAAACTTTAGAGATAACTTTTCAAAATCTCGTAAAAAACAATGTTTTCGCTTTATCAAATAATGACAAAAGCAGTTATAGTTATTTTAATCTAAAAACAAACCAAATAGAAAAAATACACAGTTTTATTACTGATGGAAATTCATATAAAGTTGAATTCAAAGTTGGAGAAAATTATAGTTCTTATGGCTTTTCCCATCCAGAAAGTTTTGCAAGATGGTATCCTTCAGATCACAAATTAGCTGATTTTAATTCTATTGTTAGTATTTTAACATCGGAAGTTAATAATAAATAACTGCTGGTAACAGCGTTTATTGCGCAATTGCTCCAAACCGTTGTTGTTGAAAATCCAGAGGATTTTCAACTCCGCTTACATAAAAGAATTTTTCGTAAATTGCCGTTACCGAAGCTAAGCCGAGGAACGCTATAAGTAAGCTTTCCCCTGATTACAGTGAAAAAATCGAATCATGAAA
>CANGTQ010000023.1 GCA_947456955.1 Flavobacteriaceae bacterium
GTAGTTACACAATTTGTATTTGGCGTTAAAGCTACTGCACTTGCACATACATCATTAATAGGTGTAGGATAACTTAGAACACAGATATTAAAAGAGGTTGTTAACAATACCGATTCATTGTGATACACTCTAACATAATATGTTTGACCAACTGTAAAATTATTGTTTAGATAAACCTCGCTAGAAGTACTACTCGAGCTATTATCACAAACAAAACTTGTTCCCGAGCACGAACCTGTAATGATTTCCATACCTAAGTTTACGATTACTCCATTGGTAATGGACACACTCATTGTTGGATCGGTAGCTACAAAACTATACCATACATCTTGCAAGGAAGATGAAGAACACGTTGTGGAAGTTCCGGTATTGCTTGAACCACTAAAACTCCCTGTTGTAGTTACACAATTTGTATTTGGCGTTAAAGCTACTGCACTTGCACATACATCATTAATAGGTGTAGGATAACTTAGAACACAGATATTAAAAGAGGTTGTTAGCAATACCGATTCATTGTGATACACTCTAACATAATATGTTTGACCAACTGTAAATGTATTGCTTTGATAGAATTCATTTGACGTACTACTCGAGCTATTATCACAAACAAAACTTGTTCCCGAGCAGGAACCTGTAATGATTTCCATACCTAAGTTCACGATTACTCCATTAGTAATGGATACACTCATTGTTGGATCGGTAGCTACAAAACTATACCATACATCTTGCAAGGAGGATGAAGAACACGATGTAGAAGTTCCTGTATTGCTTGAACCACTAAAACTCCCTGTGGTAGTTACACAATTGGTACTCGGAGTTAAAGCTACTGCACTTGCGCATACATCATTGACAGGCGTGGGATAACTTAGAACACAGATGTTAAAAGAGGTTGTTAACAATACCGATTCATTGTGATACACTCTAACATAATATGTTTGACCAACTGTAAAATTATTGTTTAGATAAACCTCACTAGAAGTACTACTCGAGCTATTATCACAAACAAAACTTGTTCCCGAGCAGGAACCTGTAATGATTTCCATACCTAAGTTTACGATTACTCCATTGGTAATGGACACACTCATTGTTGGATCGGTCGCTACAAAACTATACCATACATCTTGCAAGGAAGATGAAGAACACGTTGTGGAAGTTCCGGCATTGCTTGAACCACTAAAACTCCCTGTTGTAGTTACACAATTGGTACTTGGAGTTAATGTTATAGCATTAACACACAAATCATTTTGCGAGTATGAAAAAAAAGTCGCGAAAAAAGCAACCATTAAAAAGTATTTTATATTCATAAATCTTATTTTTTTTCAAAAATACAATAAAGAGAGTAACTTAAAAAAGTTAATTTTTTAAATATTGATAAAAAATAGTTCAAAAAAAAAATGGTTTTCATAAAAAAATTGAATTTTTCACTAAATATTCTTTTGAGTAATAATGTTATTTGTAATTTTATAAAAATTTAACATAATGCCAATAAAAATAACTGGTTCTGGAAGTTATATTCCAACTGAAATAGTATCTAACAAAGATTTTTCTCAACACGTTTTTCTGAACGATGACGGAACTCCATTTCCTCATACAAATGATATTGTTGCAGAAAAATTTTTAGAAATAACAGGAATTCAGGAACGTCGTTATGTTACTGATGATTTACAAACTTCTGATATTGCATTTATCGCAGCAAAAAGAGCAATTGAAGATGCAAAAATTGATCCCGAAACTTTGGACTATATCATCTTTGCTCACAACTTTGGCAACGTAAAAAAGGGAGCTATTCAAACCGATTTGTTGCCAAGTTTGGCAACAAGAGTCAAATATGATTTGCGTATAAAAAACCCAAAATGTGTGGCTTATGATATGCTTTTTGGCTGTCCGGGTTGGGTTGAAGGTGTTATTCAGGCACAAGCATTTATAAAAGCAGGTATGGCTAAAAAATGTCTAGTCATTGGGGCAGAAACCCTTTCCCGTGTGGTTGATTTGCACGATAGAGATTCCATGATTTATTCTGATGGTGCAGGTGCTACTATCATTGAAGCTACCGATGAAGCTGGCGGAATTTTGGCCCACGAATCGGCTACTTTTACTTATGATGAAGCCTATTATCTATTTTTTGGAAACTCATTCAATAAAACACACGATCCAGACGTTCGCTATATTAAAATGCATGGGAGAAAAATTTACGAATTTGCTTTAAGCAATGTTCCAAAAGCCATGAAAGAATGTCTAGAGAAAAGCGGCATCGATATTAGCCAGATAAAAAAAATACTTATTCATCAGGCTAATGAAAAAATGGACGAAGCCATTATTCAAAGGTTCTATAAACTTCATGGACAAACACCACCGGATGGAATTATGCCTATGAGTATTCACAAATTAGGAAATTCAAGTGTGGCAACTGTTCCAACATTATATGATTTATTGGTAAAAGGCAAACTTGAAAACCATTCAATTCATAAAGGTGATATTATTCTTTTCGCTTCGGTTGGTGCCGGAATGAATGTCAACGCTATCGTTTATAAAATGTAATTTTTAACTGTTTATAGTTTATGGTTTATGGTTTATAGTTAATTTTGCCTTGATAAGATCACAAACAATAAACTACAAACTTATTACATGTACGAGAAGACCTATCCAAGCAAACGCTTTACTTTAACGTTAGCTTTTCTACAAAAACACATTAAAACTTCAGAAACCATTTTTGATCTTGGTGTGCCCAATCCATTTTCAAAAATCATGGAGGAGGATGGTTATACCGTTATCAATACCAAAGGAGAAGATTTAGATAACGACCAAAGTACTTTGGAAAATGAAAAATATGATGTCTTTACCGGTTTTGAAATTTTTGAGCATCTGTTAAATCCATATACCGTTTTAGAAAATGTTAAATGTGACAAATTATTAATCTCAATTCCGTTGCGCTTATGGTTTTCTCCTGCTTACAGAAGTAAAACAGATAAATGGGACAGGCATTACCACGAATTTGAAGATTGGCAATTGGATTGGCTTTTGGAAAAAACAGGTTGGAAAATTATCGACCGACAAAAGTTCACACATCCGGTTAAAAAGCTGGGATTCCGTCCATTATTGCGGTATTTCACGCCGAGATATTATATGGTTTACGCCGAGAGGAGAAAATACCTGCCTGCCGGCAGGCAGGGAGAATAGAAAAAGAGAAAAGACTATTTTCCTATGAACTACTACATCGTTATTCCATCTCACAACGAAGAAAAATTTATTTCACTGACTTTACAGTCATTAGTGGAACAAACTGTTTTACCCAAAAAAATAGTGGTGGTTAATGATAATTCTACAGATAAAACCGAAGAAATTGTTTTGGCTTTCGCCAAAGAGTTTGCGTTTATATCATTAGTCAATAAAACATCCGAAGCCATTCATCTTCCCGGAAGCAAAGTGATTCAGGCGTTTCAAAAAGGATTAGAAACAGTAGATGAAAATTACGATTTCATTGTAAAAGCAGATGCCGATTTAATTTTTCCAAGCCATTATTTTGAAACTGTAATTTCTCATTTCAAATCAGACGAACAAATTGGGATGGTTGGAGGCTTTGCTTACATAGAAAAAAATGGTGATTGGATTTTAGAAAACCTAACCGATAAAGATCATATTCGTGGTGCTTTTAAGGCATATCGCAAAGAATGCTTCCAACAAATTGGTGGATTGAAACCGGCTATGGGTTGGGACACCGTTGATGAATTACTTTGTAAATATTACAATTGGAAAGTGGTCACCGATGAAAATTTGAAAGTAAAACACCTAAAACCAACTGGCGCCAATTACAACAAAACAGCGCGTTTCAAACAAGGCGAAGCTTTTTATAGTTTAGGTTACGGACTTATTATTACTGCTATTGCGTCGCTAAAACTAGCTATGCGAAAAGGAAAACCTTTATTATTTATCGATTATATGAATGGTTTTTGGAAAGCAAAATCGGCAAAAAAACCACTTTTGGTTACAGCGGAACAAGCCAAATTCATTCGGAATTACCGTTGGAAAAAGATGAAGAAAAAGTTAATTTAAAGTTTTGAAGATTTAAAAATGTAAGATGTAGGTTAAGTCATTTTCAAATTTTCAAATTAGTCCATTTTCAAATTAATATACCTATTTTTGACAATATTTTTAACTCATGATGCTAATCCGTTATTTATCGCAAATAGGAAAGTATTTCCTAATGTGGAAAGAGATTTTTAACAAACCAACAAAGTGGTCGGTCATGAGAACTTTAATCTTCAAAGAAATTGACGATTTAATTATTGACTCACTCGGGATTGTTTGCTTTATTTCATTTTTTGTTGGCGGTGTAGTTTCGATACAAACTGCCTTGAATTTAACCAATCCGTTAATCCCAAAATACCTTATCGGTTTTGCAACAAGACAATCTGTAATCTTAGAATTTGCGCCTACATTTATTTCGATAATAATGGCTGGAAAAATGGGCTCATTTATCACTTCTAGTATCGGGACAATGCGTGTTACTGAGCAAATTGATGCCTTGGAAGTTATGGGTGTCAACTCTTTAAATTATTTGGTTTTTCCAAAAATAATAGCGCTACTACTCTATCCTTTTGTTATTGGAATTAGTATGTTTCTTGGAATTTTTGGCGGTTGGATAGCTGCTGTTTATGGTGGATTTGCTTCCAGTAACGATTTCATAAATGGTCTTCAACAAGAGTTTATTCCTTTTCATATTGCTTATGCCTTTATTAAAACATTTGCTTTTGCTTTGATTTTGGCCACAATTCCATCATTTCATGGTTATTATATGAAAGGTGGTGCACTAGAAGTTGGTAAAGCAAGTACGGTTTCTTTTGTTTGGACAGCAGTGACGATTATTTTGACAAACTATATATTAACCCAATTACTTTTGACCTAATGATAGAAGTAAAAAACGTAGAGAAATCTTTTGGAGATTCAAAAGTGTTAAAAGGTATTTCTACCATTTTTGACACCGGGAAAACCAATCTAATTATCGGTCAAAGTGGTTCAGGGAAAACGGTATTGCTCAAAAGTTTACTCGGAATTCATACTCCTGATAAAGGAACAATTTCTTTTGATGGGAGAATTTATTCCAACCTAACACCTGATGAAAAAAGAGCATTACGCACTGAAATCGGAATGGTATTTCAGGGAAGCGCACTTTTTGACAGCATGACTGTGGAAGAAAATGTTGGGTTTCCGTTAAAAATGTTTACTACAAAAACCGCCGCTGAGATAAAAGAACGTGTTGATTTTGTTATTGATAGAGTTGATTTAAAACAGGCGCATCATAAAAAACCTTCTGAGCTTTCGGGAGGAATGCAAAAACGTGTTGCGATTGCCCGTGCCATCGTAAACAATCCGAAGTATCTTTTTTGTGATGAACCCAACTCTGGTCTCGATCCAAAAACAGCTATAATTATTGACAACTTAATTCATGAAATCACGGTTGAATACAATATTACTACAGTTGTCAATACACATGATATGAATTCAGTGATGGAAATTGGCGAAAAAATAATCTTTCTAAAACAAGGAATTTTAGCTTGGGAAGGAACCAAAAAAGACATTTTTAAAACCGATAATGAAGCCATAACCGACTTTGTCTATTCATCTAATCTTTTCAAAAAAATAAGGAAAGCACAAAATAAAGAAGAATAAAAAAAGGAGCAATTGCTCCTTTTTTATTTATAATTCATTTGCCAAAGCAGTAATTCGCTTGATATCCTGTTCTTTACTTTTCGGGTAAATCAACAAAACACCTTCTTTATCCACAATAATATAATCGTGTAGACCATCGATAACAATTATTTTATTCGCATCGGAACGGACGATATTGTTGGAAGCATTTTCCATGACCACTTTTGCGTTAATCACACCGTTGTTGTATTCATCCTTATCAAGTTTTTCATGAAGTTGTCCCCAGGTGCCTAAATCATTCCAATCAAAAGTGGCAGGCAAAACATATACATTTTTTGCTTTTTCCATTACGGCATAATCAATGGAGATATTTTCTGCATTAGCGTAATTTTGGTCAATGAATTGGTTTTCATTTATAGTATTGTAACTCTCAACTCCTAGTTGAAACAAGGCATTCATTTGCGGTTGAAACTTCTCGAAAGCTTCTGTAATTGCTTTTACACTCCAAATAAATATTCCACCATTCCAAAGGAAATTACCAGCTTCCAAAAATGATTTTGCGGTTTGATAATCGGGTTTTTCTCTGAACTGATTTACTTTCTTAATCGGATTCGAATCTGATTTATCAAATTCAATATAACCGAAGCCAGTATTAGGAAACGTAGGCTTAATCCCTAAAGTCATTAAGGCATTTTCCTTTTGACAAAAGTCAAAACATTGTTGCAAATTTCTTGAAAATTCGTCCTCGTCTTCAATCCAATGATCGCTTGGCGCAACAACCATAAGGGCATTCGGATTTTGTTTTTGAATTTTTAGCGAAGCATATAAAATACAAGGTGCTGTATTTCGCATAGCTGGTTCTAACAACACTTGTTCTTGTTTAACCATTGGCAATTGTTCCAAAACCAAATCGTTGTAGCGTTCGTTCGTTAATATCAAAATATTTTCAGCTGGAATTAATTTGGATAATCTGCTGAATGTTTTTTGAATCAAAGTACTTCCCGAACCTAACATATCGTGAAACTGTTTTGGGAAATCGGTGGTGCTAACTGGCCAAAATCTTGAACCAACTCCACCTGCCATTAGTATAGCGTAATAATTTTTGTTCATTATTTTAAGTTGCTGAGTTACTATGTAACTAAGTTTCTGAGTTTTTAAATTATGAATGCAAATATATTTATAATAAACTAGGATTTAATATTTAAAAATCAATAATCACATATAATAAGATTATTACTATTTTTACCAAAATTAAAACCATACAAAATGAAAAAAATGATTTTATTAGCAGTTGCTTTTGTAAGCTTTGCAGCTCTAACTTCATGTTCTAATGAAGATGAAAATGCCTCTTTATTAGGGAAATGGGAATATTTAAAACAAGGTACTGTTACAGACGGACAAGAAGTTCTAACAGATTATATACCTCAAACAGGTTGTTCTAAAAATTATTCAATGATAACTTCCACTACAATAATGGACCATACTTTTAATGGAAGTGATTGTTTCGAAGATATTTCAAATCAACCCTACACTAGAGAGGGTAATGTACTAACTGTAACAGGAGAGAATAATATATATACATTTGAAATTAAAACTTTAAATTCCAACACTTTAAAAATCTATTTAACTTATATAGATTCTGAAACCTCTTCACAAGTTTTTGTTTTTAAAAGAATAAACTAATATATTTAAAACTTTAAATTTTTAGCAGTATTAATAATCTTTAATGCTGCTTTTTTGTTTTAACCCGGTAAAATTTCCACCTCAGCATTTGCGTTAAACAAATACAATCTTCCTGTTTTGACTCCAAACATTCATAACGTTTTACACGCATTCCTTTCTTTTAAAAAATATAACAAATTATTGATATTAGTATTTGTTATAATTTGTTATTACTATTAAATATACAGCCAAAAATATTTTTCTTGTTAGAGCAGGACTTATTATTGAGTTAATTTTTAATGCTGTCATAAATAACTTTCAAAAAATATATATATTTGAAAATTATTAATTTAAAATTTAAAAAAATGAAAAAAATTATTTTATTAGCAGTTGCTTTAGTATCATTAGCAACAATTACATCATGTTCTAAAGATGATGATGCTTCCCTGCAAGGAAAGTGGGAGATATTAAAGTATGGAGAATTAGTGAATGGTCAAGAAGTTCTTGTAGATGTCACTCCCGACATTGACGGTTGTAATCAAGATTACGTACAGATTACAGCAACTAATACCATTTTTCATGAATTTGAGGATTTTGGTTCAGGATGTGAAGAGATTATTGGCGACCCTGTTCCCTATACCAGAGATGGAAATATTATTACATCTAGCGACGGTACTTCTGAAATTAAAAGCTTGACAGGAAGCACTTTAAAAATATATAGTGTTGAAAATTTTGGTGGAACAACTACAACATACATAACTGTTTTAAAAAGAATATAATATTGTATGAAAGTTAAATGAGCCGTTTGAATATAATTTTGAAACGGCTCATTTTTTTTATTTTGGTAAAATCTCCACCTCAGCGTTTGCGTTAAACAAATACAATCTTCCTGTTTTTACTTCGAGGCATTCATAACGCTTAACGCGTAAGCCTTTCTTTTGAAAAATTCTACCGTTTTTTATTCGGAATATACTACCGCTTGGCACTTCGTGCACAAAATGAATATCGGGTTTTCGCTCGTCAAATTGCTTTAGTGCATAAGCCAATCGCGCATCGGTATCACTGCTAGCAGTTGGATTTCTGAAATGATTGGCTACCAATGGCAATACGGAATGTGGAAATATCTCCGGACGGATAAACGGAACCATCAAACTCTGGAAAGTAATCTTCCATTCGTTTCCGTGTGGTTTTATATAGCGGCCATATTTTTCATAGGCTACTAAATGTGAAATCTCATGAACCAACGTAATTAGAAATCGGTATTTATTCAAATTGGCATTGACTGTAATTTCGTGTTTACCATTAACTGCACGACGATAATCGCCATGACGGGTTTGTCGCTCGTTGACGATTTTGAGATGAACATTATTAGTTTTTATTAATTCAAAGCAAAAATGCACAGCATGTTCGGGCAAGTATTTTTGAAGGACTTCGCTCAATTAGTTATGAGTTATAAATTATGAATTATGAGTTTTTTTCGATGTTATAATTATACTTCTTATGATTTTTAAAACTTCTTCACATTGTGGGTAAATACTTTTAAATTCATCAACTGAAATGTAATTGGTCTCTTTTAAAAGTTCTAACCAGTACATCGTCTCATCACATTCTTTTTGAGAAATTGATAATTTATGAATGAAATCGGATTTACTTTGAGCATTTAAAGCCTCTCTAACATTAGCACCCACTGAAGTAATGGAACGCAAAAACTGTTTGCTCATTACAAACTCCTTTTTATCCGAAACTAAACTCTTATAAAATTTAATTCCAGAAACCGCTAATTCAAAGCTTTTCGTCTTAATAATACTTTCACTCATAACTTATAACTCATAATTCATAATTCACGGTGTACTAGATGAAACCTGAATTATTTTTCCGTTATGGTATTTATTTCCTGTAAGCGCAAAATTAAAGATGTAATCTGCCATTTCCGCAGCAGAAATTGGTGCTTCATAACCCGGAAAAGCTTCGTGGAGCATTTCGGTATTGACCGCGCCAAGAGCCAACACATTGAATGCAATGCCTTCTTCTTTGTATTCTTCGGCCAATAATTCAGAAAGCGTAATAACGGCTCCTTTACTGGAACTGTAAGCAGCTAATCCAGCGAATTTCATACTTCCTTGAATACCTCCCATCGAACTTATAGAAACCACATGACTTCCTTTTTGCAAATAAGGCAAGCAGATTCGGGTTAAACCAGCAAGACCAAAAACATTGACTTTGTATACATTTTCAAAATCTTGCTGTGTAGTTTGCGCAAATGGTTTGTTGACCAAACTTCCGGCGTTGTGAATAATGATATCTACTTTTTTCCAAGTTTGTGAAATAAAATTACTAACATCGCCTAGCTCATTTTCTTTGGATAAATCAACGGATAAGCAGGTAATGTTTTGGTTTCCCAATAAACCTTGTGGTGTTTTTCTAGAAATAGCTAGAACATGATGTCCTGCTTTAGCAAATTGCAATGCTAGCTCATAGCCAATTCCTCTAGACGTTCCTGTGATGATGACATTCTTCTCCATTATTTTTTTTAATGTCGTAAAGATACTAAAAGTAAAGAAATGAAATTAGTCGTTTTAGTATTGAAACTTTTTGGATAATATAAACAAAAAACTCTTTCAGAAGCGAAAGAGTTTAATGAATATTATATTAAAACATTTTAAAATAGGGAAACCCCAAATGTGTAAAAAATAGTTACGAAATCAAACCTCTTGAAATTACGATGCGTTGTATTTCTGAAGTTCCTTCATAAATCTGAGTGATTTTAGAATCGCGCATCATTCGTTCTACGTGGTATTCGGCTACGTAACCATTTCCACCATGAATTTGGACTGCTTCATTTGCCACTTCCAAAGCAATTTCGGAAGCATATAATTTTGCCATAGCACCTGAGTGTGCAATGTCTTTACCTTCGTCTTTTTCACAAGCTGCTTTCATAATCAAAAGTTTAGCAGCAGTAATTTTAACATACATATCGGCTAATTTGAATGCAATAGCTTGATGTTTGAAAATTTCTTTGCCAAAAGCTTTTCTCTCATGAGCATATTTCAAGGCCAATTCATAAGCTCCTGTTGCAATCCCCAATGCTTGTGATGCAATACCGATTCTTCCGCCGTTTAAAACATTCATCGCAAAGTTAAAACCAAAACCGTCGGCACCAATTCTGTTTTCTTTTGGCACTTTCACATCGGTAAACATTAGTGAATGTGTATCGCTTCCTCGGATTCCCATTTTCTTTTCTTTTGGACCAATTTCAAATCCGGCCCAATCTTTTTCAACGATAAAAGCGTTGATTCCTTTATGCCCTTTTTCCACATCGGTTTGCGCCATTACTAAATAGGTTGATGCTGAATTTCCATTGGTAATCCAGTTTTTGGTTCCGTTCAATAGGTAGTAATCACCCATGTCTTTGGCCGTAGTTTTTTGTGAACTCGCATCACTTCCCGCTTCTGGCTCTGACAAACAAAAAGCTCCGATAACGTCACCTTTTGCTAATGGCACTAAGTATTTCATTTTTTGTTCTTCTGAACAATATTTTTCCATACCGGCACAAACCAAAGAATTGTTAACCGACATGATAACTGCCGCCGAAGCATCCACTTTCGCAATTTCGGTCATTGCCAATACATAAGAAACACTATCTAATCCAGCACCACCATATTTAGGGTCAACCATCATTCCCATGAAACCTAACTCAGCCATCATTTTGACTTGTTCTGTTGGGAACTTGGAATGTTCATCTCTTTCAATTACGCCAGGCAACAATTCGGCTTGAGCAAAATCTCTAGCGGCTTCTTGTATCATTAAATGTTCTTCGGTTAAATTAAAATCCATAGATATGAAGATTTTTGTTTGTTGTTTCTTTAATTTTGGTGAGCAAAAATAGAATATAAAACTTAAAATTTCAAACGTTTTCGTAAATTTAGCCAATGTTTAAAGAAATTTACAACGTCATTGGAGTAATGTCTGGCACTTCACTTGACGGCATTGATTTAGCGCATGTCCATTTTTCAATAGTTGATGGAAAATGGAGCTTCGATATCTATGAAACCGAAACGGTTTCGTATGATAATGATTGGTTGAACAAACTAAAAACTGCTATTGATTTTTCGGAAGACAAACTAAAAGAACTAAATAAAGATTATACGGTTCTTTTGTCTAATATTATAAAAACTTTTATCAATAAACACCAATTGCAAAAACTAGATGCGGTATGTTCTCATGGGCATACGATTCTGCATCAGCCACAAAATGGTTTTACGCTTCAAATTGGTAATCTTCCCGAAATTGCAAATCATTGTAATCAAACCGTTGTTTGTGATTTCCGTGTCCAAGATATATTGCTTGGCGGACAAGGTGCACCTTTAGTTCCGATTGGAGATCGGATTCTGTTTTCAGAATATGATTTTTGCTTGAATTTAGGTGGCTTTTCAAATGTGTCGTTTGAGCAAAATGATACGCGAATTGCCTTTGACATTTCGCCTGTGAATACTGTTTTTAATTTTTATGCCAATCAGTTGGGATTGGATTATGATGATAAAGGGCAACTTGCCGGTTCCGGAAAACTCAATTCCGATTTATTTAATGAATTAAATGCATTGGAATATTACAAAAAACAGTTTCCAAAATCGCTGGGATTTGAATTTGTAAAAGAAACAGTCTTGCCATTAATTGAGCAATACAATATCCCGATTGAAGATAAGTTGAATACTTTTACCGAGCATATTACTTTTCAAATAGCTGTAGCACTTCCAAGTAAAAAAGGCAAACTATTAGCAACAGGTGGCGGAGCTTACAATGACTTTTTGATTGAACGCTTAAAATTTTGGTTACCAGAGCTTGAAATAATCATTCCCGATAAAAAAACTATAGAGTCCAAAGAAGCTTTAATTTTTGCGTTGCTTGGCGTTTTAAAACTCCGAAATGAGATTAATGTTTTGAGTAGTGTTACAGGGGCGAAGAAGGATCACAGTAGTGGTATGATTTTTAATAATCATAAGTTAGAACAGTATTAGAATTTTCATCTACACTAACCGGGATGGTTTCTTCTGTATATACTCCATTTTTCATTCTTACCAAAACAACGTAATTTGTCTGATTTAATGCTGCTGGTATGGTGAACGTTTGTGAAGCAATATTTATTCGATATTTATTTATTGCTTCTGTATGATATCTAAAGTAGTTCCCATAGCCATTAAATTCATTATCCTCAAAACCACTTGGGACATATAATTGAACTTCAAAATAGTCTCCTTCTTGTAATTTAACGAAATTTTTAAGCTTTATTTTTATCTCTTTTTTTGTTGGTAAATATACATTCTTTACTAGTGAAGTGTTCCTGTCTAATATTGGCAATATGTCTTCAAAAAGACATATATTGCTGACATAAAAAAGGTTGCCGTTTATAGAATTTTGTACGATAAACATATTTAACCAACCTGGTCCACTATCCCCCAATTCTTCATCCTTAAGATAAAAATCCATGCTATAATTCCCGTTAGAATCTGTTTTTGTTTTGGCAATTTTCCTTGTATATATTGAATTTGTTCCAATACTTTTTTGAAAACGAAATATTAATTGTATATTTTTTACGGGTAAATTATCCTTAGTCGTTATTTTACCTTCAATATGCGTACAATTTTCAATGCAATTTAAATTAGTATCATCATCGACTTTCTCGCAAGATGAAAACAACAGAATAACATTAATGAGTAAAATTATTTTCTTCATAGTTTATTGTTCTTTAAACACAAATCTATACAAATATTTGCTTCTACTAATATTATATTAATGTTTTATATTTGCAACACAAATTAAAATTAATCTACCAAAAACAAAATCTGAAACATGCTGAAAATTGTGGACAGATTTAACAAAGAAAATGAAAGAATTATTAAAAAAATTTGAAAATAAACACCCCGAAATAATATTCAATTGGAAAGATACTGAGACAGATGCCGAAGGTTGGACAGTAATTAATTCGCTTCGTGGCGGAGCTGCCGGCGGTGGAACCCGAATGAGAAAAGGATTGGACATGAACGAAGTGTTATCATTAGCCAAGACAATGGAAGTGAAGTTTTCTGTTTCAGGCCCGGCTATTGGTGGTGCAAAATCGGGGATTAATTTTGACCCGAATGACCCAAGAAAGAAAGGTGTATTACAACGTTGGTATAAAGCGGTTTCACCTCTACTAAAAAGTTATTACGGAACAGGTGGCGATTTGAATGTTGACGAGATCCATGAAGTAATTCCATTCACCGAAGAATGTGGTGTTTGGCATCCGCAGGAAGGCGTTTTTAACGGGCATTTCAAACCTTCTGAAGCTGATAAAATAAACCGAATTGGGCAATTGCGCCAAGGTGTTATCAAAGTAATCGAAAATCCGAAATTCTCTCCTGACGTATTGCGCAAATACACTATAGCCGATATGATTACGGGATATGGTGTTGCCGAAGCGGTTCGCCATTATTATCATATTTATGGTGGCGATGTTCAGGGCAAGAAAGCCATTGTACAAGGTTTTGGTAATGTTGGTTCTGCTGCTGCTTTCTATCTTGCCGAAATGGGGGTAAAAATTGTTGGCATCATTGATCGTGACGGAGGAATTATCAACGAAGAAGGCTTCAGCTTTGAAGAAATTAAACGCTTGTTTTTAAATAAAGACGGTAACAAATTGGTAGCCCAAAATATGATTCCATTTGAAGAAATCAATCAAAAAATATGGACGTTGGGAGCGGATATTTTTACTCCTTGTGCTGCTTCCCGTTTGGTTACCAAAGAGCAAATCGACAATTTAATTAACAATGGTTTAGAAGTAATTTCTTGTGGTGCCAATGTTCCTTTTTCAGATAAAGAAATATTCTTTGGTAGTATCATGGAAGAAACTGATAGTAGGGTGAGTTTAATTCCTGACTTTATTTCAAACTGTGGAATGGCGAGGGTATTTGCTTATTTTATGGAGAAAAAAGTACAAATGACCGATGAATCAATATTCTATGATATTTCAGAGACTATTAAAAAGGCGATAGAAAAGGTACATAATTTAAACGTTGAGAAAAAAAATATTAGTGCCACTGCTTTTGAAATTGCGCTGAAGCAATTGGTGTAATAAAATTTCTATTCGGATTATACAATAATTTGTATTTTTAAGCGTTATATTTATTAACAAACAAGAAAAGCTATGAGTTTTCAACTAACTGAAGAGGACAAAAAATCATTAGCCATTACGACAGTAGTGTATGCTTTGTTAATTCTTTTACTTTTCCTATTGCGTTTTTGGCCTCCAGCAGATATGAAAATAATGGGTGGCGGTGGCGGTGGTGGCATCGAGATGAACTTTGGTGACAGCGATTTTGGGATGGGAGATAATTCCAAAAGTGAAGTGCTAAATGTAAAAGACGAAGTCAAAGCGCCAACAGCACCAACACTCGATGAAAACATCATCTCTGATGATAACGCCGATGATAATGTTGTTGTTCCCAAGAAAGAAAACATTAAAGTAAAACCAGTTCCAGTCATAAAAGATGTAAAACCGGCAGTTGTAAAACCAAAGGTTTCTAAAAGTGCTGATGATGCATTATCTAGTATTCTTGGTAATAAAGGTGGGGATGGAAATGACACTAAAATTGGTAATAAAGGCAATACAAATGGGAGCCTGAACTCAAATGGCTACTTTGGCAACGGCAGCGGAAATGGAACGGGTGGTGGAAATGGAACGGGCAACGGAACCGGAAATGGTACAGGAATCGGACCCGGAAATGGCGGAGGAAATGGTGGTGGCTCTGGTTATTCTTTAGGCAACAGAAAAGCATTAAATAAACCACAACCCGATTATACTTGCCAAGAGCAAGGTAGAGTTGCCGTACAAGTTTCTGTAGACAGAAATGGCAATACCATTAGTGTAACAGCTGGTGTTCAAGGAACAACTAATACAGCGAAGTGTTTACTTGACCAAGCTAGAATAGCAGCCATGAATACCAAATGGCAAGCAGATAGCAATGCCCCTGAAAAACAAGTTGGAAAGATTATTTATACTTTCAGTCTAAACTAACATGAAGTTTTTATTCTCAGCAGTTTTGTTGGTTGTTTGTTCTTCTAGTTTTGCACAACTCAAAACTAAACTCTACAGCGAAAAAATCGACAATAGCTTTAATCTATTGGTTGACAACGACGAATTTTGTCCTATATCAATAAAAATTGATCTCGAGTTAACCAATATGTCTTCCTCTAATGGAAATCACAAGATATTTGTTGTCCCTGCAAAAACCAAAGGTTTTTTAATTTCTAAAATTCAAGTAATAAAACCAAATGGCGGCGGTGGATATAAAACAAAATCACAAGCTAATTATGGCGATAGCACTATTTCGAATCCTATTGATTACAATTATTCATTGCCGTTTCAAAAAGGACAATCATTTACTATAGATCAAGGCTATAACGGAACTTTTTCTCATCAAAATGAGAATTCATTAGACTTTACAATGCCTATTGGCACCGAAATAACTGCAGCTAGGGATGGAGTTGTGGTAAAAGTGGTTGAAAACAATGATCAAAGTTGTGCAAACAAAAGCTGCGCTTCATTCAACAATTATATTTTAATTTATCACAACGATGGAACTTTTTCGCAATACGTTCATCTAAAAAAAGAGGGTGCTTTAGTTCAAGAAGGAGATCAAATTAAAGAAAATGATGTAATTGGCTATAGCGGGAATACGGGTTGGGCCAACGGCCCTCATTTACATTTTATGGTTTTCATTCAGCAAATTGAAAAACAGGTAACTTTAAAAACAAAATTTAAAATAAATGACGGCACTAAATCAGAAATTCTAAAGGCAAAACAAGAATACACTAGAAATTATTAAATAAATTTCATAATATGTCAAACAATTTTTATTTGATAAACCTTATTTTGGGCTTGTAGCTATAACAAACTTCAGTTTGTTCTTAACGCCTATTTGAAGTACATCTACCAAATCCTGTACTTGCATTGTAGCCGGAATTCTAATGATTACCGTTTGTTGCTTTTCAGGATCCATTAATTCTAGTAATCTGGTTTCTAGTTGATCTAAAAGCACTTCTTCTTTATCAATAAAATATCTTTTTTCTTCGGTTACCGATAACGTGATTAGCTGCTTGTTTGTCTTTTCATTGGTTTTCGATTTTGGCAATGTCATTCGGATAACATTTGGATTTGCCAAAGTCGATATGATTAAGAAAAACAACAATAAGAAGAACATAATGTCGCTTAACGAAGAGGTCGCGACTTCTGCATGAAATCGTTTATTTCGCTTTATTGCCATTTGGTCTTTGAATTATGTTTATAAATTCTAATACTTGCTTTTGAATGGATAATGAAAAGTCATCAATTTTCCCATTAAATAAGTGATACGCACTGTAGGCTATAATACCCACAATCAAACCCGCACCACTACTAATCATCTTTTCATATAAACCACCGGAAATATTCCCGATACTGATGTCCTCGGTTACAGAAATACTATAGAAAATTTTAATAACTCCCGAAATAGTTCCAATAAATCCTAGGGTTGGCGCAATACCGGCAATCAAACCTAATTGTCCTAACTTCTTTTCCATATAGCCAATCTCGATATTAGCCGCACGTTCCATATTTGATTCTATTTCTCCAATATTTCTTCCAATAGTTAGCACACCTTCTTTGACAATATTTCCTTGGGCGTTTCCACTTCTTTCTGCAGAAGAAACGGCCATTTCGATATTGGCATTATTCAAATGATTGCTAATATCTTTCATCAAATGATTATCGATTTTGGCTGCTTTATGAATATACAAATAGCGCTCAAAAACGAGATAGATGGTATAAAATAACAAAATAGCAATTGGAATAAGAAATAAACCTCCTTTGAAAATAAATTCCAAAACAGAAACTTCGTTGGTTAAAGCAGCATTTGCTTTGTCTACAGTTGGAATGGCTTGAGCTAAAGTGTCAGCTTGTAATTGTAAAAACGTGCTTATCATATTTATGTAATTTATGGCAATTTATTCTGAAAATAATTTCAATTTTGTGCTTTAGAATTCGCATCACAATATAAACGAAAAAAAACGTATAAAAGTATATTGCCCGCCAATTTTTTTTGGAAATTATGAACTACAAAGAAACGCTTGATTGGATGTTTAACAAATTGCCGATGTATCAAACACAAGGTGCCACGGCGTATAGAAAGGACATCACTAATACTGTTTTGTTAGCTAAACATATAGGAAATCCTGAAAACTATTTGAAATGTATTCACGTAGCCGGAACTAATGGAAAAGGGTCAACTTCCCATTTATTGGCTTCAGTTTTACAAGAAGCCGGTTATAAAGTGGGTTTGTATACTTCGCCTCATTTAAAAGATTATCGAGAACGAATTACAATCAACGGAATACCAATTTCTGAGGATTATGTTTGCGATTTCATAAACAAAAATAAAGCGTTTTTTGAAGCCAATGAGTTGAGCTTTTTTGAAATGAGTGTTGGTTTGGCATTTGAATATTTTGTCGAACAAAAAACAGATATAAACATAATCGAAGTTGGTATGGGTGGCCGATTGGATTCCACAAATATCATTACGCCTTTGGTTTCTATTATTACTAATATTGGATTAGATCACACGCAATTCTTAGGCAATACTCTAGAATTAATTGCTTTTGAAAAAGCTGGAATTATTAAACAAAACATTCCTGTGGTTATTGGTGAATATATTTCCGAAACTAAGCCGGTTTTTATGGCTAAATCGCATGAAACTCATTCTGAAATTTATTTTGCTTCTGATTTGATTGCAGCAACTTATCCTTCTGCCCTGCTTGGTGATTATCAGATTCAGAATAAGAAAACGGTTTTGCAAACCTTAAAAGTATTACAAGATAAAAAGTTGCTATCCGTTTCGGAAACGGATATTAAAAATGGTTTTTTGAATGTGATTAAAAACACCGGCTTACAAGGCAGGTGGCAACAATTGGGAGAGAATCCAACTGTCATTTGTGATACGGCACATAATGCTCATGGATTAAAAATAGTCATCAATCAGTTAAAAAAGGAAAAATACGACCAATTGCATATTGTTTTAGGTTTAGTGAATGATAAAAATTTAACTGAAATTCTGCCTTTGTTTCCTAAAAATGCTATCTACTATTTCTGCAAACCGGATATTTCAAGAGGTTTAGACCAATTAATTTTAAAAGAAAAAGCCGCTGAGTTTAATCTTGTCGGTCAAACATACATTTCAGTATCAAATGCTTATCAGGCTGCCAAGGAAAACGCCAAGGAAAATGACTTTATTTATGTGGGCGGAAGCACCTTTGTAGTGGCAGAAATTTTATAATTTTTTTCAAATATGTTTGCATTATCAAAAAAGTAGTCTATATTTGCACTCGCATTCAGGGCGATTAGCTCAGTTGGTTCAGAGCATCTCGTTTACACCGAGAGGGTCGGGGGTTCGAATCCCTCATCGCCCACCATCCGGGACAGATTCAATTTTTTTGAATTTGTCCTTTTTTTTGTCCTCTGCGAAAGGCCGTTATTACTGGATATTTTTAAAAATAGTGGGTTCAAATCTGCGGTTCGAACTTTTTTATTTTCGAATTGGAATTTTTTCGGGAATATCGAACCAATTATTCTTCGTTTACCCTCAATATCCGATTCATTATATTGATATTCAATAGATTCTAGCTTTGTTAAAGCACTTTCGTAAATTTCAACAACTCTCTTTTTATCTTTTAGTTCAACTTCCTTAGATTTTAATTCTTCATGAATTGTATCATACCTTTCTTTTGCAATTTTATACTCTGATTTATCAATATTTCCTTCTATATATAAATCCTGTAACCGTACTAATTTATCTTCAATATTTTTTACTTTTTCATAATGTTTAGGTCCAAGTTCTGACTTTCCCGTTTGCTTCAATAATTGATCTTTTATCATTTCAACTAATAGTTTCTGAACCGGTTTTTCTATAGTAATTGATTGAAGAAAATCCGTAAACCAAAGATTCACATCTTCAAGACGGTATCTCTCATTACATGGGCTAATACAATGGTAATAAGTGTAATGTTTGGACCTGCCTTTTGAAGAACTAGCGGTTAATGGAGTTGAACATGTTGGGCATGTTAAAAATCCTTTAAGAGGAAATTTTTCATTTATTTTTTTATGGGCAGTATGGTACTTTTTACATCTGTTATTCAACACATCTTGTACCTTTAAAAAAAGTTTTTTTGTAATTATTGGTTCGTGAATTCCATCAACAACAGTTTCTTCTTCGTCTTTATAACCTTTGATAAAAACACCTCCGTAATATAAGTGGTTTCTAAAAATTGATGAAATAGCAGTCATACTACTTTTAAAACCTTTTGCTTTTAATTTATTATAAACTTCTTTTTGATTGTAAATTCCAGTTGCCATTAACTCAAATCCTTCCTGAATGTATTTTGCATCATCATTTGGAACCAATAATGGTTTCTTTGCTGGATCTATTCCGTTTGAGTACCCTTTAGGAGCATTTCCCACATACCGACCTTCTTTAAATGCTCTTCTCATTCCCGAAATAACATTCAATGATCGGCGTTGGTTCTCCACCTCCGGAATTGAAAGATAGACAGCCAACATTAAACCTTGTTCAGGAACGGTTAAGTCAAGTGGTTGCTCAATCGCATTAACTTGGATTGAAAGTTGATTGAACACTCCGATCATCTGATAGGATTCAGCCGTATTTCTAGAAAATCTATCCCATTTGATAAATATCATTTGGTGGATATCCTTTTTGTTTTTCTTACAGTACTCTAATAACTTCCTAAATTCTGGACGTTTGAAAGTTTTAGCTGAAAAATCTTCCCTGAATATATGCAAAACATTAAAATTATTGTTTTGACAATAGGTCAATAATTTTTGTTCTTGATCCCGCAGTGAATAACCTCTACCTGCTTGTTCGTCTGTTGAGACCCTAACATAAAGAATTACATTTTTCATTTTTTGTTGACTTTAAAAGATTATTCACCCAAACATCAGCAAACACTTCAAGCATTTGCATTATTTCAATTATTTCTTGGTCTGTGTACTTTTTCTCTGATACTGTGTTTAAAATTTGTTTTGCTTTTTCAAATTCCATTATTCCCTCTAGGAGCTAAAAGAAGTAGGACATTCTTGTTTTTGCTTTAAGGCGGTTTGGTGCTAAGGGATACTTAGGACATTATTCTCTTTTTAAAATTTCTTTTCTTGTATTGTTTATTACCAAATGTTTGTCATTTCTATAAACTAGCTCTATTTTTTCATATTGTTTTAAACCCAAAATTTTCCTTACTTCTTTAGCATGTTGATTTTTAACGTCTTTTTCAAAAGTCAAATTCAAAGTAATATCACCGCTAAGATGTTTGGTAACTTTTATTTCTTTGCATAAGTCCTCATTAAGGGCGTCAATAATTTTTTTTTCGTTTTGATTGAACAAATCAAATTGGAGGTTATATTTATCAAAGTTTGAGTTTTCAAACATCTTGGCGATTAAAGGAACCATCGGAACATTGATAAAGGTATCTTT
The DNA here is from genome assembly GCA_947456955.1 of Flavobacteriaceae bacterium. Classification (GTDB taxonomy): domain Bacteria; phylum Bacteroidota; class Bacteroidia; order Flavobacteriales; family Flavobacteriaceae; genus Flavobacterium. The sequence goes on from CANGTQ010000023.1 coordinate 20,856, forward strand.
AATAATACTATTTGATATTTTTTTCGCTATATTATTATAGGAATCACTACTATCATTTTTTAAAAATTCTACTTCAACAAACCCGTTACTTTTTTTTATAATTAACGATACAGAAATCTCTCTAATTAAAATATCAGACAAAATTCCTCCAATATTTTTAAATAAGATGATATTTTTTTTATCAATAATTTTGTCAAATAAAGTTAAAAAACTCCCATCAAGCAGAAGTGGTTTAATAACTTCTTTATACTCATCAGGAATGTATTTAAGTATAGAATTTACAAATTCATCTTTTGACGTAGAATCTAATTTATCTTGATTTAATTCAATATTCGAATACAAAATATCTTTTACCGCTCTGATGGTCGGAAAATCAACATTAAACTCCCTAAGTTGTTTTATGATTGATAACCAAAGCGCATCAAACACATTTAATAATACTCGCTCTCTTTTATCAATTGTATCTGATTTATTTTCTTGTACTGCGTTTAATAAATTCTCTTTTTTCCAATGGAGGTAATTTCTTGAAGGAATATCCAACAGGTTAAGAGGAATTTGCTTTTCAAAAATTTTTGGGTAAAAATCGTATATGTTCATAATGTTATTTAGATTTCTCAAATGTAATTTAAAATATTTATATTACATTAATGTATTTTAAATTAATTTATATATTTGCTTAAAATAATCTAATTATATGAAAAAACCAGTAAAGTATTGCAAAAATCCAGATTGTAAAGATGAAATACTAGATTACAGTTCCTCGAAAAGAGAATATTGTAAAGATTATTGTAGAAATCATCATGGTCATAAAAGACGAAAGGAGTATAATTTAGAATTTACTACTCATAAAAATGGAATGGTTACAAATTATAAAGTTTTAAAATTTTTGCTGGATGCTGGAATTTTTAAAGAAAGTCTTGACCTATTAATTAAAATCGGATTTGATCCAAAATACCTTCCGCAAAAAAACATAGATATTGAATTCGGCCCTAATATAGCGTATTACATTATTAAAGATATAATATTCGGATTAGACCCAAAAACAGACGAAGTAATAATATATTCAAATAAAAAATTAAACGATGAGAAATAATACACTAACCCCAAGACAACTGATGTTATCACCTAACATTTTAGCCTATGAATTAGGTCAAATTCCTACACCAGAAAAAATTGAAAATACCAGAATAGCAACCTATGTTTTAATTGGTGTATTTGCAACAATTACATTAGGAGTAATTACTTATACCGTTTACCAAATCCACCAAGAAAACAAAATAAAAAAACTAAATTAAGTTGAAGAAAAAAATCAGTGAAAATAGCTGATAATTGCTAATCACTGATTTTATCTAGTTATAATTAGTAATAAGTAGTTTTTATCGGCAATTACCGATGATTAGTTGTTTTAAGCTTTTTTATTTGCCTATAAATCGTATAATTATCCAGTAACAGCGTTTAGATATGTTGACGAATTAAAAAGGAATAAGTCTAGTTCCGCTACGCTTCACTAAACTTCTTATTTATTTGATTGAAATGGAAATAATAACAAACAATTTTACACACTTTTAATTACACTACCACACTACCTGTCATTCTGATTTTGTCGAAGTACAAAACATAAAAAAGCCACGACGTATAATAAGGGCTTTCATTTATAACTCATAACTCAAATCACTATCGCTTCATCGCGAAGTGCGCTTTAAACTGTTTCGTTACGCCGTTTTCATCTGCATAATCAACCGTAAACCAGTAATCGTCTGATGGCATAAGATAGCCGTTATACGTTCCATCCCAACCTGCTCCTGTTGAGCTGATTTGTTTTAGTAGTTTGCCATAACGGTCAAAGATGTAGATCCTTGTGTCCGGTTTATCAGCCAATCCAACAATATTCCAGGTGTCGTGTATTCCGTCTCCATTCGGCGTGAAGTAATGTGGATAGTCGATGATTTCAACATCTGTTATAATCAGCTCCTCACAACTGTAAGCTATATCGCCCTTGGCATCCCAAACATGGATTACGTGGGTGCCTAAACTAACATTCTCAAACACATTACTCGTTTGTCGTGGTCCGTCATCTAAACTGTATTGGTAATCCGGTGCGCCATATCCTTCTATATTTACCGTAATAGTTTGCAAAGAACTAAAGGCGCTAGTTACTGTATATCCATCTGTTCCTACCGGAATAACTGCCTGTCCTGATTGTATCACAGAGAAAGGTAGCGATGCAGTCTGACATGCCAATGGACTGTTGCTTGTTACCGTTACTGTATAGTCTCTAGTAGCTCCCGTCGGTGACGGTGTGTCAACAGTATAGCTTGGTCCTGTCGCTCCAGGTATTGGTGTGGTGGATGCTCCTTCAAACCACTGGAAAGTATAGTTGCTTGGGTTGGTAACACCGCTATTTAATGTCAGTGGTCTTACCACTTGATCCGTTATAAAGTCAACACAGATTGTCGTTACATTATTTGCTGTGTTAATAATAGGGTTCGGATAACGCTCCACTCTGATGTTTATCGTGGTAATGGCATTACAAAAAGGAGTAATCAAATTACTGCTGTTCTCTACCTTTACCCAAATCGTATCCGTATCTGCATCGGTTTGGTATGCTTGAGCTTCTGCCAATGTTAACGCATTGGTTCCTGCCTGCGCATCCGCTAAGCTGGTATAATAACTCACTAAGAATACCGCCGGGTTTTGTCCATTTAATATTGCCGGAGCATATGTAGTTAAATCGATAAGCTCTACTCCATCGTACGGATCAGCATAACTATCACATTGATTAAACGTTTGTGGTCCGGTAGCTGTGGCATACGGCTCTACTGCTAGCGGTAATATACCTGTGTTAACACAACCCGTAGTATTGTTAACTACTCTGATGTAAATAGTCTGTGCGTTTGGTGATGTTACATTGGTATAACTGTTTGGCAATGGTGTCTCTCCTGCGTTAGTTAATGGATTAGCGCCTAGTGCCGTTAGATAATAACTAATGGTATAATTTGCCGGTGATTGGGTTGCACCCAATATGGCTATGGCCAACTGCGCGTTTGTCAAATCAAATACAGCTATTCCATCGGTATTATCATCACAGGCTCTGTAAGGAGCTAGTGATGATACTACAATTGGTAATGGATTTACAGTTAACGATTGCTTTACCAGAACATAACAATTATTGCCTTGGTAGTCTACTTGGTTATTCTCTACACGTATCCAAACATTATCTCCTACTAAGGCAGCCGTGGCCGGAATAATCTCTGCAGCGGTATTATTGGCTCTTGCATCGGCTTCTGTTGCGAAGTAATGGAAGCTCAAATTAGGATCTCCATTGGCAATAAATCCTTCATTAACCGTTAAATCAAATAACTCTAGCATATCTCCCGGATTGGTATCATCACATTTTGGTGCCAATGCTGGTGGATTAGTTCGTGGGGTTGGTATCGGAAGTACTCTAATGTCTAATGTCGTGATGCTTCTACAACCTGATGCTGTAGTAACCACAACTCCTAAAGTTTGTACTCCTGGGTGCGCTGGAGCATTCTGATAAGCCCCTGGGGTTAAAATAATATTTGTACCGTTTTGTGCATCAAGCAAACTTGGGTAGTAAGCTACAGTTGCTCCTGTTGCTAGAGGAAGAAGTGTTGTTATTCCTTGCGTTAAATCAAATATATGGA
>CANGTQ010000024.1 GCA_947456955.1 Flavobacteriaceae bacterium
GATGAAGCAGTATGATGCGGACTTCTAAAGGGTCGCTGGTTCATCAATCCGGTGTCTTTTACTTTTCCGGCAACGCTATGAATTTTGGTAGTTTCTAATGCTTCATGCATGGTCATTGGTGGTAAAATGCTAGGCAATCGCTTGGCTAACATTGTTTTTCCGGAACCAGGTGGACCAATCAAAATAATATTATGTCCACCAGCAGCAGCAATTTCCATACAACGCTTGATGCTTTCCTGACCTTTGACATCCGAAAAGTCAAATTCAGGGAAATCTAATGTTTTATTAAACTCCTCTTTGGTATCAATAATCGTTGGTTCTAAAGTGCCTTTGCCTTCAAAAAAATCTATAACCTGCAACACATTTTCAATGCCATAAACATCTAAACCCTCAACAATCGCAGCTTCTTTTACATTTTGTATAGGAAGAAAGAAACCTTTAAAACCCTCTTCTTTGGCTTTGATAGCAATAGAGAGAGCCCCTTTTATAGGTTGCAAACCACCATCTAACGATAACTCTCCCATGATTAAATATTGGTCAACCTCATCGGCTCTTATTTGGCCAGAAGCTGCCAGAATTCCTATTGCCAATGTCAAATCATAGGCTGAACCTTCTTTTCGTAAATCGGCAGGCGCCATGTTTATTGTGATTTTTTTTCCCGGCAAACTATAACCATTATTTTTCAAAGCAGCTGCAATACGATAGCTACTTTCTTTAATGGCATTGTCGGGCAAACCAACCAAATGATAACCAACACCTTTATCGATGTTTACTTCTACAGTAATTGTAGTGGCTTCCACTCCAAAAACAGCACTTCCAAAAACTTTTACTAACATTTACACAATTTATCCGCTAAAAATAACGTAAAGCTGTATATAAAAAGTAGGCGAAAAGTGTACATTTTAAGTAAAGAAAAAAAACTACCAACTAAATTACAAATAGTGTTATAAACGAATTAGCTTATCTCGTTGAATAAATTTAATTTTAGGAAAAACCAATCACTGCAAATTATCACTCATCAATTCGCTTTTGTTTTTGATATATTCATACCCCTGATGCCACCATTGTTTCATTTTTTCTTTGTTAAAAATCAAAGCATTATTGGTCAGTTGTGTTGGTGTGTAGTATAAATTGAGCTTTACATTTTTGTTTTTTGCTGACAATTTCCCAATAGTTATATCATGTTTTTCAACTTGGATTAACAACGTTTGAAACAAATCAATCATCAAAGAAAACGGATTTTTGCCAATACTTCTAGGAGAAACCTGCATTTCGGTTTCTAATATTACCACATCAACTTCGGTGGCGCCACGATTTATAGCTTCTCTTATGGGAACCAAACTCGAAAATCCGCCATCGCCATATTCATAATTGTTCTTTTTAACCAAACTCATAAAAGGAATATAATTGCAAGAAATCCAAATCCAATCACAAAATTCATTGTATTCAAAATCTTTAATCGACTTATACTCTACTTCGTTTTTAGACAAATTAGTAACAGTAACCACTATATCACAACCTATAGCTTTTAATTGGGTAAACTCCTTTAAAGTAAAGTTATTCCTGATGTAGTTTCGCAACTTGTAGCTTTCGCCAAAAGTTCTTTTCCCTTTTAAAAATTGTAAAATAACATTAAAATGGTTTATGGAAACAACTTCAACACCATCCTTATGCTTTACAACAAAAGGATTAATGTCGAAAATTTTGCTCATATCAACATTGGTATAAATGCTGTAAATTTTATCGACTTCACCCAAAGCCAAATGCGGAATAAGCAGACTTCCTGTAGAACTTCCTATAAGTATATCATATTTATATTCTTTTTCCTGAAGTAAATACTGGGCTACACCGCCTCCAAATGCGCCTTTACTGCCGCCACCAGAAATTACTAATGCTCTCATTTCTTTTCTTCTAATAGTTTATCTAACTGTGTCTTTTCCTTTTCAGAAAGCGTTTGATATATCATTTGAAATTGAGGTTTTGCTCCACCAACCAATAACTCTCTGATTTTATCGCGAGCAAATTTTGTAAACTGCCATTTAAAATGTGTAGTAGCATTGATTAAATTTTTCAACACGATTGGATCATTTTCATTAATGGTTAATGCATTCATAATAGCATTTTGACGAATGGAACTTTCATATTTTGGCGAAGTGTAATCAACCAACTCCTTGTAATACTTCTCTTTTTCAGGACTTTGATTTTCGATGGAAAAAGTCAAAAATAATGACCGCAAACTTTTATCATTACCGCCAATCCATTTCTCAGCTTTAGCCAAATAAACAGTCCTGCTTTCCGGAAAATTTTTCCACAAATTCATAAAGGCAATTTCTCTAGTATCATAAGATACATCATCTAATAATGTTTCATAATTAGTTTTGAACTCTAACGGAATTTCATCGGTAAACTCAGCCACAGATTGACGCACTTTGACATCATTTGTCTGTAACGCCAAAAGCAGTAATTCTTTTTTGTCTTTGAATGAAATATCTTTTATCTGATACATAATCTCCGTTTTCACAGGATAAAAAACATTGGACTGGAGTAATGCAGCAAATTTTTCTTTATTCTCTACGAATGGATTTAAACGCATTTTCTGGGTTTCAAAAAGTGTTCGCATGAATTCATTTTTCTTCAACAAGTCATTGGCTTCATCACTTCTGAAATGATACTCTTCTAACCATACTTTCTTGAATGTTTCGGTGTCAAAATTGGATACTTTTTTAATTTCAGCTAGGAAATCATCGGTTTCTGCATTTTGAAATTGGTATTTTTTTAAGTAGTTTGTAATTGCTTTCTGAAACAATTTTGCTCCAATAGTTTCTCGTATTAAGTGCAATGCCCAGGCACCTTTTTGATAAAACGATAGTGAACTTGCTTTTTCATTCATCACCGGAATCGTATCTGTTTTTGCAGCATTTCGCAATTGCAAAGAACTACGATATAACTGATGGTAAAAATAATCATCGCCAAAAATCTGTCGCTCCGCTAATAAAGCATAATAAGTAGCAAATCCTTCTTGCAACCAATGATGTTTTCCCGATTTTGCGGTAACCAAATTGCCAAACCATTGATGAGCCAACTCATGCGCATTGACATTGACATAATTTCTATCATTAAAACCAATTTCGTCAACCACATGATCCTGAGCAAAAAGAGTGCAACTGGTGTTTTCCATTCCGGCATACAAAAAATCTTCAATCGGAACTTGCTTATAAATTTGCCATGGATACTTCACTCCTATTTCTTTTTCAAAATAATCAAAGATTTGTTTCGAATAGCGATAGGTTGGCTCAAACTTGATTGTGTCTTTGGGTTGAATAAATTGTTGCAACGGAATATGCGATTTAGAAGCAATGGTATGATTCATAAAATTCCCAATAGCTATCGCCAACAAATAGGAACTCATTGGCTTTTGCATTTCGTACTTCCAAATCTTTTTGTTTTTATCTGGAAAAACATCTTTCAAAACACCATTGGCAATGACATTGTAATTTTTATCAAAAGAAATGTTCATGTTAAAAATCACTTTTTCATTCTCATCGTCAAAACTCGGAAACCAATGACTGGTATATTTTCCTTGACCTTGTGTCCAAACTTGACCTTCTCCAGACAATTCATGTGCGTTCGGAACAAGACACGTTTTGTCACACTGAGCGCAGTCGAAGTGGTCATTAAAATACATGGTTTGTTTAGGAGCAGCTTCGTAGTTAAAAGAAACTGTATTTTTGCCTGTTTTAAAGCCTTCAAAAAGATTTAGTGTTTTTCCAGTGTTGGTAAATTTTACAGTTTTGTTGTTGATTTTAACATTGGTTACAATCATCTTCTGCGCATCTATTTTTATAGTATCGATGGCTTGTTTCACTTCAAAAACATAACGAACTGTACCCGAAACTTTCTTCTCGATTGGATTTATCGAAATAGTTCCATAAGCTGTTTTAAAATCTACTTTTATAGTTTGTTGAGCAAAAGAAAAAACGCTATAGAGAAGCAAAAAGATTTGGCGCATCTGTATCTATTATTTGATACGAATATAATCATTTTCAAATTGTCTCATTTTCAAATTTTCAAATTAATAAACTATCTTCGCTTAAGTAAAAGACAAAAAGATGAAAGACGAAAAGATGAAAGACAGTCTATCATCTATCTGTCTATTATCTATTATCTCAAAAATGTCAAACTCGCTACTGCAAACTCCCATTGAATACTTAAAAGGCGTTGGACCACAACGCGGAGAATTGCTGCGCAAGGAACTGAACATTCATCGCTATGAAGATTTAATTAATTTTTACCCGAATCGCTACATCGACAGAACTCGTTATTACAAAATCAACGAGTTACAAAAAAATGATAGCGAAGTGCAAATCATTGGCAAAATCATTCACATCAAAACGGTTGAATTTGGTAAAGCCAAAAAACGATTGGTAGCCACTTTCGTTGATGAAACCGGTGAACTAGAACTTGTTTGGTTTCAGGGATACAAATGGATTCGCGACAGTTTGAAACTCAATGTTGCGTATGTAATTTTCGGAAAAGTAGCTTCATTTGGCAACATTTTCAACATGGCGCATCCCGAAATGGAATTGCTTGCCGAACATGAACAAAGCTTGCGCTCGGCTATGCAGCCGATATATCCATCTACAGAAACCTTGACAAATAGAGGAATTTCAAATAGAGTTGTCAATAAAATGATGCAGCAATTGTTTTTGGAAACACAGGCTAAATTCGCGGAAACTTTGCCGGGTTATCTTTTAGATGAATTGAAACTAATTCCAAAGAACGCTGCATTGTTCAATATTCATTTTCCAAAAAGTCAGGAGCTTTTGTCCAAAGCGCAATTCCGATTAAAATTTGAAGAATTGTTCTTTATACAACTGCAATTGATTACCAAGAACCTTGTTAAAAAACATAAAATCAAAGGACACCCGTTTACGGTTGTGGGCGATAATTTTAATAATTTCTTCCAAAATCATTTGCCATTTGAGTTGACGAATGCGCAAAAAAAAGTACTTAAAGAAATCAGAAATGACATGGGTACCAATGCCCAAATGAACCGATTATTACAAGGCGATGTTGGTTCCGGAAAAACAATTGTTGCGCTAATGGCCATGCTTATTGCTTTAGATAATGGCTTTCAAAGTTGTTTAATGGCTCCTACAGAAATTTTGGCAAACCAACATTTTAATGGTTTAACAGAATTAGCTAAAAATCTAAATATCAATATAAAAATACTGACTGGTTCAACCAAAACTGCAGATAGAAAAATCATCCACGAAGAATTAGAAAATGGAAGTCTTCACATTCTTATTGGCACACATGCTTTGCTCGAAGACAAAGTACAATTCCATAATTTGGGTTTAGCAATTATTGATGAACAACATCGATTTGGCGTAGAACAAAGAAGCAAATTGTGGAAAAAAAATGATATACCACCACATATTTTGGTCATGACAGCTACTCCAATTCCAAGAACATTAGCCATGAGTTTGTATGGTGATTTAGACATTTCGGTGATTGACGAATTACCACCGGGACGAAAACCAATCCAAACCGTGCATCGTTATGACAGTAATCGTTTAAAAGTTTGGAAATTTATTAAAGATGAAATTGCTAAAGGAAGACAAATCTATATTGTTTACCCATTAATCCAAGAAAGTGAAACCATGGATTACAAGGACTTGATGGATGGTTATGAGAGTATTTCGAGAGATTTCCCTTTGCCTCAATACAGCATTTCCATCGTTCACGGCAAAATGAAACCTGCTGACAAAGATGCCGAAATGAAACGATTCGCTGAAGGAAAAACTAATATAATGGTGGCAACAACCGTCATCGAAGTCGGTGTAAATATTCCAAATGCGAGCGTAATGATTATTGAGAGTGCGGAACGATTTGGCCTATCGCAATTGCATCAGCTGCGTGGTCGTGTGGGTCGTGGCGCCGAACAGAGTTATTGCATTTTGATGACCTCATTTAAATTATCCAACGATAGTAAAATTCGTTTGGAAACTATGTGTAAAACTAATGATGGTTTTGAAATTGCAGAAGTCGACTTAAAACTTCGTGGTCCGGGCGACATTATGGGCAAACAACAAAGCGGCGTTTTACAACTTCAAATTGCCGATTTGGTCAAAGATAAAGACATTCTTTTGGTTGCTCGAAATGAAGCTTTAAAACTTTTGAAAAAAGATCCATCAATGACTTTGCCTGAACATCAAACTCTAAGAAGTGTTTTTATAGAGCTATCGAAAAAGAAGAATATTTGGAATTATATTAGTTAAACATTAAAAAGCAAGAAAATGATATCTTACAACACTAAAGACTGGTTTACCTTTATCTTCCGTTTTCACAAAGCCGATACATTTAGAACGTTGCTTCCAATAATGTTTGCTATTGGAGTTTATGCAGCGCTTATTGGTTATGCTGAAGTGGAATATTGGAAATTAGCCGAAAATAGCTATGTAAAAAACATAACGATTATGCACGGAATGTTAGGTTTCGTGATTTCGTTATTGTTAGTTTTTAGAACCAATACTGCCTATGATCGTTGGTGGGAAGGAAGAAAACTATGGGGAAGTTTGGTTAACAACAGCCGTAATTTTTCCATAAAATTATCAGCTATTTTGGAAGACGAAAATGACAAGCAGTTTTTCAGAAAGATCATTCCGAGTTATGCCAATGTATTGCACAAACATTTAAAAAACGAAGATACAGCCAAACAACTTTTTGAAGATTTAGATTTGGAAATCGACCATCACAAACATAAACCTAATCAAGTCGCAATGTTGATGTTTCAAAAAATCAACGAATTGTATGTTGCAAAAAAAATAACTGGTGACCAATTAATCATTTTGAATGCCGAAATCCAATCGTTTTCCGAAGTTTGTGGCGCTTGCGAGCGAATCAAAAACACACCAATTCCCTATTCTTACAGCGCATTTATTAAGAAGTTTATTTTCTTTTATGTAATGACTTTACCTTTTGGTTATTCTTTTAGTTTGGGCTATTATGTAGCACCTGTCGTAGTTTTTATCTTTTATGTTCTGGCAAGTTTAGAATTAATTGCCGAAGAAATCGAAGATCCTTTTGGTGGCGATGTCAATGATTTACCCACAAAGAAAATATCAGAGAGCATCAAGAAACACGTCGAAGAAATTCTGTAAAGTTTTCTATTTTAAAACCATTATATTTATAATTATCTACCGCAAATTCGCAGATTATTCTTTTAAATATTTGAATATGTGATAAATTAAGTCTAATGGAAAATTTTCTCTGAAACTTTTGAAAAAAGACGCATCAATGACATTGACTGATCATCAAACTATAAGAAGTGATTTTGTTGCAATCTAAAATAAAGAATATTTGGAATAATATTAGTTATCAAAGTTTATTAAATTCTTATATTTACTTAAACTAATTCAAAATGAAGAAATTACTTTTTAGATTACTGCTACTTTTATTTCCGTTTTTTATGAATAGTCAGGTAGGTATAGGTTCAATAACTATAACGCCAATAGCAGGTACAAATGATATTAATTTAAGTATATATTCTTTTTGTTCTCAAGTTCATCAATTAAATAATTATGAGATTACAAATAATACCGCTGAAACTATTATAAATCTATGTTATGTGGATACAGGATTGTTAATGCCAACAAACTTTACAAGTCACATAACTTTATCTAACATAAATACTACTGGAATTCAAACCGTTACTGTAACAGCTTTTTATAATTATTATCTTGGCACAACACAGCCGTGCAATGCCAATTTAATTAGCGGCACTCCTACTTCATTAACTTTTGAAGCCCCACTAACCCAGTCTAGAATATTCACATTAGCCAACAATACATTTGAACTAAAAAAAGTTAGCTTATACCCAAATCCTAATAAGGGAATATTTAGTATCGATTTACCTGTTAAAATGAATAATGCATTATTACATATATATGATGTATCCGGAAAAAAAATATTTGACGTAGCCAATTATTCTTCCGGAACTCCTATTCAAATAAATGATATATCTAAAGGATTGTATTTTATAAATGTTAGAACTTATCAAAATTCAGAAATTTTAAAATTTGTAGTTCATTAATTTAAAAATGTCATAATAAAATTAGTAAAGACTATTGGCAAAATCTGATAGTCTTTTTTCATTTTTAAATCTGGCATTATATCAGTTAATTAATAATTGATAATTCGTAATTGATAATTATCTTTGCAGCTTGCAAAATCAAATAAACACATATGAAGATTTCATACAATTGGTTAAAACAATTTATTAAAATAGATTTAAAATCAGAAGAGACAGCAATCTTACTGACGGATTTAGGTTTGGAGGTAGAAGTTGTAGAGAAATACCAATCCGTTCGTGGTGGTTTGGAAGGTGTCATCGTGGGTCACGTATTGACTTGCGAAAAACATCCTGATGCCGATAGATTAAGAATTACAACTGTTGATTTAGGAGACGGAACTCCAGTACAAATTGTTTGTGGAGCGAATAATGTTGCCAAAGGACAAAAAGTGCCGGTTGCCACTATCGGAACCAAACTGTTTGACAAAGAAGGTGTTGAGTTTGAAATCAAAAAAGGAAAAATCCGCGGGCAGGAAAGTCACGGAATGATTTGTGCCGAAGACGAATTGGGTTTAGGAACAAGTCATGACGGAATTATGATTTTGGATGCTACTCTAAAACCTGGAACTCCTTGTGCAAAAGTTTTCAATATTGAAAATGATGAAGTATTTGAAATTGGTTTAACGCCAAACCGCGCTGACGCTATGTCACATTATGGTGTGGCTCGTGATTTACGCGCCAGTTTATTACAAAAAAACAGTAACATCGAATTAATTACGCCAACGGTGAGTACTTTCCGTATAGACAAAAGAACACTCAAAATTGATGTTGATGTAAAGGACAGCAAATTAGCGCCGAGATATTGTGGTGTAACTATTTCAGGGGTTACCGTAAAGTCTTCTCCAGCTTGGTTACAAAACCGTTTAAAAGCTATTGGTTTAACACCAAAAAATAATATTGTTGATGTTACCAATTACATTCTGCATGATTTAGGGCAACCTCTACATGCTTTTGACGCTTCGAAAATCAACGGGAAAATTATTGTAAAAACATTAGAAGCCGGTACAAAATTCACCACATTAGACGATGTTGAAAGAACCTTGCACGAAGAAGATCTAATGATTTGTGACGAAAAAGGACCGCTTTGTATTGCTGGTGTTTTTGGCGGAAAAGGATCCGGAGTTACAGAAACTACGAATTCAATTTTCCTGGAAAGCGCCTATTTCAATCCGATTAGTGTTCGAAAATCAGCAAAAAGACATGCATTGAACACGGATGCTTCTTTCCGTTTTGAAAGAGGAATTGATGCTAATATTACTGAATTCGCAATAAAGCGTGCTGCTCTTTTAATTAAAGAAATTGCCGGTGGCGAAATCACTTCTGATATTGTTGATATATATCCAAAAAAGATTGAAGACTTTACAGTTTTCCTGAATTTTGATAAAACAACCAAATTGATTGGGCAAGAGCTGCCAAAAGAAACCATCAAGAAAATATTGGCTTCTTTGGATATTAAAGTAAACAGCGTTACCGATAAAGGTTTAGGTTTAATAATTCCTTCTTATCGTGTAGATGTGCAACGCGAAGTTGATGTTATAGAGGAAATTCTTAGGGTTTATGGTTACAACAACATTGATTTTACCAAAAAACTTAATGCTACTGTTGCTAACTCAGCTAGAACAGAAGATTATAAAATACAAAATATTATAGCTACTCAATTAAATTCTCTTGGGTTTAATGAAATGATAGCCAACTCTTTAACATCACCTGATTATGTGAAATTATCAGAAATGCTGAAGGAAGAATATAATGTAATGATGTTAAATCCTTTGAGTAATGATTTATCAGCAATGCGTCAATCGTTATTATTCTCAGGTTTAGAAGCAGTGTCGTATAATATTAACCGAAGAAATGGTGATTTAAAATTATTCGAATTTGGAAAAACATACCACAAATTACCTTCTGGTTATGATGAACCAAAACACTTGACACTGTTTGTGACCGGGAATAGAAATTCAGAAAGTTGGACGACTACAGAAAAACCATCTGATTTCTTTTTATTTAAGGGCTTTGTAGATTCTGTTTTAAATCGTTTAGGTATTTGCAAAACGCAAAACAAACCAGTTGAATCTGATGTTTTTGCAGAAGGAATAGCCGTTGCTTGTGGTAACGATATTTTGTTGGAATTTGGAACAATAAAAAAATCTATCCTTAAGCATTTCGATATTAAACAGGAAGTTTTGTTTGCTGATTTCAATTGGAATCTTATTTTAAAATTAATCAGCAATAAAATCAAGTTCACCGATATTCCGAAATATCCTGAAGTGCGCAGGGATTTAGCGCTATTAGTTGACAATAGCGTTACTTTTGACACTATTTATGATATAGCCCGTCAAACAGAAAAATCATTGCTGAAAGACATCAACTTATTTGATGTTTACCAAGGCAAAAACCTACCGGAAGGCAAGAAATCGTATGCTGTAAGTTTCACGTTGCAGGACAACACCAAAACGTTGACAGACGAGCAGATAGATAAAATCATGAACAAGCTTCAAAAGAATTTGGAAAGCGAAGTTGGTGCTAGTTTAAGACAGTAAATTGATCTTCTGCTAGACTAGAACGACAAGTTATAAAAACTTATCAGGTACAGAAACAAAAAACTCCCGATTTTCATCGGGAGTTTTTATTTATAGGAAACAGTGAATTATTTCTTTTTCTCTGTTTTTTCCATTTTTGCTTTTAATCCGGCAAGGATATCATTGTTATCTCCAAGAGTTGAAGCCGGAGCATTGTTTGAGGCAACTGCTTCTGCAACCGCTTTAACATTTTTCTCTTCTTCTTCTCTAAAGATAGCCGTGTGAGAAGCTACAACTCTTTTGAATTCTTTGTTGAATTCAATAACTTTAAAGTCAGCTGCATCACCTTTTTTCAATTTCTTACCGTCTTCTTTTTCTAAATGACGAGTTGGAATAAACGCAACTACATCGTCACCGAAATCTACAGTAGCACCTTTGTCAACAATTTCAGCGATTGTTCCATTGTGGACAGTTCCAACAGCGAAAGCCTCTTCATGTTTGTCCCAAGGATTAGCAGTTGTTTGTTTGTGACCTAAAGATAATTTACGTCCATCAACATCTAACTCTAATACAACTACATCTAATTTATCACCAACATTTACAAATTCTGATGGGTGTTTTATTTTCTTAGTCCAAGATAAATCAGAGATGTAAACTAATCCATCAATACCTTCCTCTAATTCAACAAAAATACCAAAGTTTGTAAAGTTTCTAACAATACCTGTGTGTTTAGAACCAACTGGATATTTAGCTGTTATATCTGTCCATGGATCTTGCGTTAATTGTTTGATACCTAAAGACATTTTTCTGTCATCTCTATCAAGAGTCAAGATAACTGCCTCCACAACATCTCCAACTTTAACGAAATCTTGAGCCGAACGCAAGTGCGTAGACCAAGACATTTCAGAAACGTGAATTAAACCTTCAACACCTTCAGCAACTTCAATAAATGCACCGTAATCAGCGATTACTACTACTTTACCTTTTACTTTATCTCCAACATTCAAGTCAGCACTTAAAGCATCCCATGGGTGAGCGTTTAATTGTTTTAAACCTAATTGAATTCTTGTTTTCTCATCATCAAAATCAAGGATTACAACATTTAATTTTTGATCTAATTCAAGTACTTCACTTGGGTGATTAATTCTACTCCAAGAAAGGTCAGTAATGTGGATTAATCCATCAACACCACCAAGGTCAATAAACACACCATAAGAGGTAATGTTTTTAACAACACCTTCTAATACTTGTCCTTTTTCTAATTGACCAATGATTTCTTTTTTCTGAACTTCTATATCCGCTTCAATAAGCGCTTTGTGAGAAACAACAACGTTTTTGAATTCGTGGTTAATTTTAACTACTTTGAATTCCATCATTTTGTTTACGTATACGTCATAATCACGGATTGGTTTCACATCAATTTGTGAACCTGGTAAGAATGCTTCGATTCCGAAAACATCTACAATCATACCTCCTTTAGTTCTACATTTAACAAAACCTTGAACGATTTCTCCAGTTTCGTTTGCAGAAATAACTCTATCCCAAGATTTAATTGTTCTTGCTTTTCTGTGAGACAATACCAACTGACCTGTTTTATCCTCACGGATGTCAATTAATACTTCTACTTTGTCACCTACTTTTAGGTTTGGGTTGTAACGGAATTCGTTAAGTGAAATTACACCTTCTGATTTCGCGTTAATGTCAACAATTGCGTCTCTGTCGGTAATTCTAACTACAACACCTTCAACTACTTCTTCATGGTCAGTTGAGATAAAAGTTTTAGTAACTAGGTTCTCAAACTCTTCCAAGTTTTTTTGATCTACTGCGTCAATTCCTTCTGCATAGTTATGCCAGTTAAAATCATTTAAAAACGCTTCTTGTTCTTTGTTTAATACAGCCATGCTGATAAAATAATTTGTATGCTATGTTCTTCGAGTTTCTTGATGCGATAAAAACACAACAGTGTTTATATATAAATGTTTGATACCTAAAGGAAACTCTTCTTCGCCAAAAGGTTGGCAAAAGTAAGCATAATTTCTTAATTACAAAACAATTGCAAAAGAAAATACCTGTCTGCCGACAGGCAGGGAGGAAAGAATAAAGAGTTGATTGTTAGGAGCGAAAGGTTTGGGTATACTTGGTTTCCATTTTCCTACTATCCGCTATACTGCGTGCCGCTCCTATAATGGCTAGATGGAAATAGTAATACAAAAAAAAGACCTAACAGGTTTTCGAAAACCTGTCAGGTCTGGGATAGAATTAAATTCTTTTAATGACTCACATTCGCAACATCATTAGAGTTGTGTTTATACTTAAACATAAAGCCAAATAATATTGAAATTATCAAAGCATATAAGGCGAATATGTACCAAAAGCTACTCCAATCTGTTTTACCATCTATAGTAAGCGCATCCAAAATTCTTCCGCTTGCAAAACTACCAATCATAGCACCAATTCCATTAGTCACCATCATAAACAATCCTTGTGCACTTCCTCTCAATTTAGAGTCTGCTTCATTTTCAATATACAAGGAGCCAGAAATATTAAAGAAATCAAATGCCATTCCATAAATAATCATCGATAGAACCAAGAAAGTCACTCCTGAACCTGGGTCTCCAAAGCCAAATAATCCGAAACGCAATACCCAAGCCAACATACTCATAAGCATAACTTTCTTAATACCAAATTTTCTAAGGAAGAAAGGAATTGTTATAATAAATGCAGTTTCAGAAATTTGTGAAATAGATATCAGTATGTTTGAATGCCTAACACCCCAAGTATCTGCGTATTCTGGAAAACTTTTAAAGCTATCAATAAAGGCAACTCCCCACTGATTGGTAACTTGCAAAGCAGCTCCTAACAACAATGAAAACCCAAAAAACATAGCCATTCGCTTTTCTTTTAATAAAACTAAAGCATCAAGACCAAATATTGATTTTATTGAATTTTTAGAATTAGTATTTTGAGGTTTATTAGGTGGAATTGTAAAACAATAGAAACCTGTAACTAATGAAGCCCCAGCAGCGAAGATCAACTGATTAGATGTAAGTGTCCAACCAAAAAAATCGGTTAACCATTGTGCTGCAATAAAACCAACTGTTCCCCAAACTCTGATTGGAGGAAATGATTTTTGCGGATCTAATTTATTGCTTTTTAATACTGAATAAGAAACTGTATTGTTTAAAGAAATTGTAGGCATATAGGCCATACATACGAATAACATTGCCAAAAACATTCCAGAAGGAGAATCAACTTTGCTGGCATAAAATAGAGCTGCCGCACCTAAAATATGGCAAATTCCCTGAAGCTTTTCAGCATTGACATATTTGTCCGCCAACAAACCTAATACTCCAGGCATAATTATCGACGCAATCCCTAAAGTTAAAAAAGCATTTCCAATATCACTTCCTTGAAACTTTAATGTCACAAACATATATCCTCCTAATGAAGTCAAATATGATCCCCAAATAAAAAATTGTAGAAAGTTTAAAACGGTGAGTCTAAATTTAATACCCATAAAAAATAGTTTTGATTTAGTTAAAATAGAACGTAAATCTACTATTTATATCGAGATAAACAAATATTTACAACTATTTCGTCACTTCATTAACCATTTCTATAACAGCGTTGAATTGTTCTTCCCTAGTGAGATAGGAATTGTCAATTTCGATAGCGCCATCAGCTTTTACCAAAGGAGAATCATCACGGTGTGTATCAATATAATCGCGCTGTTCTACATTTTTCAGGACTTCTTCAAAAGAAACTTCCTGCCCTTTGCTTTGCAATTCGTCAAAACGTCTTCGAGCACGTGTTTCTGAACTAGCTGTCATAAAAATTTTAAGTTCCGCTTTAGGAAATACAACCGTACCAATATCGCGACCATCCATCACTATACCTTTTCCTTTTCCCATTTCTTGCTGCTGTTCCACCAATTTGGCACGAACTTCAGAAACCTCTGCCACTAAACTCACAAAGTTAGAAACTTCAAGTGTTCTGATTTCCTTTTCAATATTGACATCATTCAGATACATTTCGGCAAAACCCAATTCAGGATTGAACTCAAAATGCAATTTTACAGAAGACAAACTATTAATTAAAGTCTGTTTATCAAAAAAATCAGCGGTTATATAACCATTTTGCATGGCAAAATAAGTGACCGCACGATACATCGCACCCGTATCAACATATACATAACCCAAATGTTTGGCTAATTGTTTGGCTATTGTACTTTTTCCTGTGGAAGAAAATCCGTCGATGGCTATGGTGATTTTTTTACTCACAATTTTATTTTTTGGTGTTCGTGAATTTTCGGTTTCATAAGTTTTTATCTGTCATTTGAAAAGTCAATGGTCAAGCCAAAAAGACTTGTATTGGCTGCTAAGGTATATCTAGAATAAGAATAATTGAATTTTAAATTCCCCATTTTTAATCCGAAACCTATTGAAAGTCCAGAAAAATTTCGTTGTTCCAAGATACGCAATTCTTCGGCTCTTCTGAAATTATAACCAACGCGTAAATTAAAACCTTTATCAGGAAATAATTCAGCACCAATAATAACATGACGTAATGCGTTTCCAAATATAGAAACTTTCTCAGGAGTTGAGCCTCCATCTAATGAACCTTCTGCCCTATTCGGATTTGAAAATGCCAATTGCCATTGTTGCATATTTTCTAAGGTTAAATGCCAACGAATGGGAACATTCTCCATCAATTGTGAAACACCAATCAGCACTTCTAAAGGTAACTTTTCACGCGTTTCAGCATAAGGTGTAATTTGCACTCCAACATTTCGAATGGATATCGCCCAATTTACATCGTTACGTGTATCAATAAACATAGCACCAATATCAATTGCTGCACCAAATGAACTATAACTTTCTAAAGTAGAATTGATCAGTTTTGCATTTCCACCAATATAAAAATCAGAACCCGGTATATTATAGGCATATCCAAAAGTCAAAGCTATTTCGCTTCCAGTAAAACTTGATGTTTGCTGACCGTTTTCGTCATAGCCATCAAATTTTCCGTAATTTACATAATTAATACCACCAAAAAAAGTTTGAACATGTCTGTCATATGTATACGCGTAAGATGCTGTGCCATAAGTAACTTCTCCAAAATAACTTCCGTAATTTAGAGCTAATTTATTATCCATTTCTGGATTTATATTTGCAGGATTAAAGTGTCCTTGATTTACATCGCCATCATAAAAGGTAATCACTTTTCCTCCTAAAGCTGCTTGTCTGGGTGAAGTCACTAAATTTAGAAATTGGTATATTGACTTTCCTCCAATTTGAGCAAAACTGACCAAATTAGCGAGACAAAACCCAATACAAATTACTTTTTTTAACATCAAAATTGACTTATGCTATATACTATAACGGAAATGCGAAGATATTATTTTATATGGTATGAAAAAAAGTAAAAAAGAAAAGGCATAAGCGTTATCTACTTATGCCTTTGCCAATATTTATTAAAAACCAGTTTACAATTTTTTAGCGTTTTTCACTTTTTGATTAGTTAAGGCAACATCAATAACCTCGCTCATTTCTTTTACATAATGAAAAGTAAGCCCTTCGATATATTCTGATTTTATTTCGTCTATGTCGCTTTTATTTTCATAACACAAAATAATCTCTTTGATGTTCGCTCTTTTAGCTGCCAGGATTTTCTCTTTAATTCCGCCAACAGGCAATACTTTTCCACGTAAAGTGATTTCTCCGGTCATGGCTAAGTTCTTCTTTATTTTGCGTTGGGTTAAAAGTGAAACTAACGAAGTCAACATTGCAATACCGGCGCTTGGCCCGTCTTTTGGCGTTGCTCCTTCCGGAACGTGTAAGTGAATGTTATATTTCGATAGCATTTCTGGATCTAATCCAAAAATATCAGCATTAGATTTTATATATTCCAAAGCAATTGTTGCTGATTCTTTCATGACAGTTCCTAAATTTCCTGTCAAAGTTAAATTCCCTTTTCCTAATGATATTAATGATTCTATAAATAAAATATCCCCACCAACCGATGTCCAAGCCAACCCTGTCACCACTCCGGCAACATCATTGCTTTCTGATTTATCGCGTTCTAATTTTGGCGCGCCCAGAATTTTAACAATATCTTCATCGGTAACTTTTATATTATATTCTTCTTCCATAGCTACCGATTTAGCAGCATTTCGGATAACTTGAGCCAACTTTTGTTCCAAACTTCTAACACCGGATTCACGTGTATAACCTTCTACGATTTTTTCTAGTTGTCTTTTGCCAATAGTTAAATCTTTTGTTTTTAAACCGTGTTCTTTCAACTGTTTTGGAAACAAATGCTGGCGAGCAATTTCTACTTTTTCTTCAATGGTGTAACCGGTCATTTTGATAACTTCCATTCTGTCTTTCAACGCAGGTTGAATGGTTGCCATATTATTGGAAGTGGCAATAAACATTACTTTAGACAAATCGTAACCCATTTCCAAAAAGTTATCATAAAAATCACTGTTTTGTTCTGGATCCAATACTTCAAGTAATGCTGAAGAAGGATCGCCTTGATGCGAATTTGATAATTTATCAATTTCATCTAAAACAAAAACCGGATTAGAAGTTCCTGCTTTTTTTAAACTTTGAATAATTCTTCCTGGCATAGCACCGATATAGGTTTTCCTGTGTCCGCGTATTTCAGCTTCATCTCGTAAACCGCCAAGTGAAATTCTAACATATTCTCTCCCTAAAGCTTCAGCTATTGATTTACCTATAGATGTTTTTCCAACTCCTGGAGGTCCGGTTAAGCAAATTATTGGCGATTTCATATCGTTTCGCAATTTCAATACTGCCAAATGTTCTATGATTCTTTTCTTCACATCTTCCAAACCAAAATGGTCGCGGTCAATAATTTTTTGAGCTCGTTTCAGATCGAAATTATCTTTGGAATAGTGATTCCATGGCAATTCTAAAAACAATTCAAGATAGTTTCTTTGAATACCAAAATCAGGAGCCTGTGGATTCATGCGCTGCATTTTGGAAATTTCTTTCTCAAAATGCTTTGCAGTTTTAGCGTCCCAAGATTTAGTTTTAGCTTTTAAGCGCATTTCTTCAATTTCCTGATCATTTGAAACGCCACCCAATTCTTCCTGAATGGTTTTCATTTGTTGGTGCAAGAAATATTCACGTTGTTGTTGGTCTAAATCGAAACGAACTTTCGATTGAATATCGTTTTTTAATTCCAATTTTTGAATCTCGATGTTCATAAAACGCAACGTTTCTAAAGCTCTTTCTTTTAAGACGTTAATCATCAATAAATCTTGTTTTTCTTTAACTGAAAGATTCATATTAGAGGAAACAAAATTGATTAGGAAAGATTGACTTTCAATATTTTTAATAGCAAAAGTAGCTTCCGATGGAATGTTTGGACTTTCCTTAATTATTTCGATAGCTAACTCTCTTGTAGAATCTATTATTGCTTGAAATTCAGTATCGTGTTTGCCTGGTCTTTTTTCTTCAACTTCTTTAATAGTAGCTTTCAGATATGGTTTTTCGGTGGTAACAGCATCAATAGCAAAACGTTTTTTCCCTTGTAGAATTACGGTAATATTTCCGTCAGGCATTTTTAAAACACGAAGAATTTGAGCTA
This sequence comes from Flavobacteriaceae bacterium, assembly GCA_947456955.1. Classification (GTDB taxonomy): domain Bacteria; phylum Bacteroidota; class Bacteroidia; order Flavobacteriales; family Flavobacteriaceae; genus Flavobacterium. The sequence goes on from CANGTQ010000024.1 coordinate 18,268, forward strand.
CAGTTCCAACAGTATAAATATCATTTTTTGTTGGATCTTCATCTTCTTCATTTTTTTGGGCAACAACACCAATAATTTTATTTCCAGCATTGGCATCGTTAATTAGTTTTATTGATTTATCTCTTCCCGCCGAAATTGGAATTACAACGCCTGGAAAGAGAACCGTATTGCGCAAAGGTAAAATTGGCAAAGAATTGGGTAATTCTTCGTTATTCATTTCTTCCTCATCTTCGGGAGTTAAAAGTGGAATTAAATCGGTTTCGGTATCGAATTCTTGTAGTGACAGATTGTCAAAAGATATTATATTACGGTTTGACATGTAATTTTTATTTCGTCAAATTGACATTAATTATTAAAAATGCTAAACAAATGTAGGACAACTTTTCTATCTGATAAATTAAAATCGATGTATAACAGTTGATTTTGGATATAATCGATATACAAACATGAATTATCAATTAGCATGCAAGTAAGTCAAGTATTGTGCCATTAAAAAATCCGTTTCGGTCAATAAGACGAGACGGATTTTTAAAAATTATTTAAAAAGATTATGGTGCAACCGTAAAAGTTACATTATTAATAATACCATCTGTAATTTGTCTTTGGTTTGTAGTATTGGTTGAACTAAAACCTGTAAAACTAAATGTTCCTGATATTTTTTTTGCTGTAGCATCATATTGTGTTATTGTTAATGTACCTAAAGATTCACTTGTGCTAGAATTAAAAGAAGTAAAAGAATTAGTACCTGAAAAATCTTCGTTATATTGAAATAACAATAAATTCTCAAAATTGGTATTTGCTAAAAAAGATCCTACTGCCGGATTAATTAACTGAATATTAATTATTTTTCCGTTAGCCATAATTCCGGATATATTTAATTCCGGACCAAAGGCAGAACCAGACAATTCGGCTTCTATTTGTAATGCATTAAATGTATCACTACCTATCTTTGCTGTTAAAGTTCCAGCTGCACCACTGCCTCCGCCACCAAAATCATCTAAATTGATAGCGCTATCTATTGGCTCATTTTCACACGATGTGAAAGTAAAAGAAGTTAAAATCAAAAAAAATCCCGCAATTAATTTTATGTTTTTCATAATTGTTTATAAATAGTGACCAAATATAATTTTTTTTTGAATTTATTACAATGCTTTTTTTGGAATTCTTATTAATAATAAAATGGCTGTAAAGAAAAATACGCCAAGAAAAACAATTGCAAATCTTGGGCTACCCGTTATTTGATCTATCAACCCATAAACCATCATTCCAATAACAATTCCGACTTTTTCAGAAACATCATAGAAACTGAAAAAAGAAGTGGTGTCTTCGGTTTTGGGTAAAAACTTGGAATAGGTTGACCTTCCTAAAGATTGAATACCGCCCATTACTAATCCAACTAATGAAGCCATAATGTAAAAGTCATTAGGTGTTTTGATGAAATAAGCAAAAAAACAAAGCAATAACCAAAATGCATTTAGAAAAATAAGTACATTAATATTGCCGAATTTTGCAGAAGCTTTTGAAGTTAAAAAAGCACCAGCTACAGCTATTAATTGTATTAATAGAATACATGTTATTAATCCAGTCTGACTTTCTTCAGCATCTTTCCATTGAATTTCTTGAGCCCCAAAATAGGTCGCTACCAACATTACTGTTTGAACTGCCATACTGAAAACAAAAAAGCTTACTAGGTATCTTTTTAAAGGAATTTCAGATTCAAGCATTTTCCATACTTTTTTTAACTCTTTAAAACCATTAAAAACTACTTCAAAATTCACTTTTTGTTTATTAGAATTCCCTTTAGGCAAGTAAAAATAAGTATACTGACTAAATACAATCCACCAAATCCCCACCATTGCAAATGAATAGCGCATCATCTCTATTTTTTCTGCACCTTCAACTGACATAATCATTGCCAGATTAATAACCAAAAGGATTACGCTCCCAATATATCCTAAAGAATAACCTTTGGCACTTATTTTATCTTGTTGTTCAGTAAAAGCAATGTCGGGTAAATAGGAATTATAAAAAACCAAACTTCCCCAAAAACCAATGAGCCCAAAAAAGTAAAGAGTAAGCCCAAGACCAATACTATTCAAATCAAAAAAATACAAACCAATACAAGAAAATGCTCCAATAAAATTAAAAAAACGCATAAAAATTTTCTTATTTCCAATGTAGTCTGCAATTCCGGAAAGTAGCGGTGAAAATAAGGCTACAAATAAAAAAGCTGCCGAGGTTACAAAACTTATTAAAGCTGAATTCTTAAGACTATAACCCCATAAAACTACATAAGGATTACTTTTATCGAATAACGAATTATAAAAAATTGGAAAAACTGCCGAAGCAATAACCAAACTGTAAACAGAGTTTGCCCAATCGTAGAAAGCCCAAGCATTTAGCAGTTTCTTATCCCCTTTATTTAAATTAGCCATTCCTTTATGAATTGTTATATTTATTTAGCTAATTTATTTTAAATTTGTTTATAATCGATTAAATAAAATTATTTAATGCCACTATTTTTATTTTATTACTTTAAGTAAACCTTCTTGGTATTATTTGGTCTTAGTGAAAATTAAAAAATGACAACTATGAAAAAGTTACTACTTATACTATGCCTTGTATTATTTTTACTTCCTAATGTTATTAAATCTCAACCGCTATATTATCCTCCAACTAGTCCAACAGCAACTTGGGAAACTATTGCTCCATCCTCTTTAGGATGGTGTCAAACAAGAATAGACAATCTTTATACATTTCTTGAACAAGAAAACACAAAAGGATTTATTGTATTAAAAGATGGCAAAATTGTTCTTGAACAGTATTTCGGAACTTTCACCAGCCAAAGTCTTTGGTATTGGGCGTCAGCTGGCAAAACCATCACTTCCTTTTTAGTGGGTAAAGCACAAGAGGAAAACCTATTAAATATTAATGATAGAACCTCAATTTACTTGGGTGAAGGTTGGACGAATTGCACATTAGCACAGGAAAATAACATCACCATCAAAAACCAATTGACGATGACCTCAGGACTGGATGATGGTGTCATCGATAATGATTGTACTGATCCGATATGCCTAGAATATACAGCAGACGCTGGGACTCGCTGGGCTTATCACAATGCACCTTATACGTTACTTGACGATGTATTGCAAAGTGCTACAACGGTAAACCTAAACACCTATACACAACTTAAACTTAAAACCCCAACGGGAATGACTGGAGGTTGGACAACCATTGATTTCAACAATGTGTATTTCAGTAACGTGAGAAGTATGGCCCGATTTGGATTGTTGATTCAAGGAAATGGAGCCTGGAATGGTACTCAATTAATTAACAGTACCTACTTTAATGAAATGGTCAATACTTCTCAAAACCTAAACAAATCTTATGGCTATTTATGGTGGCTGAATGGAAAACCAAATTACATGTTGCCAACTACTCAACTGATTTTCCCAGGTTCATATGCTGTAAATGCACCATCAGATATGATTGCAGGATTGGGGAGAGATGGACAAATAGTCAGTATATCACAAAGTTCAGGTTTGGTGTTTATCAGAATGGGAGAAGCACCAAGTTCTACAAGTTCAGTTCCAACACTATTTTGCAATCAAATTTGGCAAAAAATAAACGAACTTGATTGCACATTAGAAATTAATAATCATGAACTTAAGAAAATTGTAATAGGACCAAATCCGGCAACAAATACAATTTCAATATCAAATATTGAATCTGAAAAATATAGTGTAGATATTTTTGATATGATTGGAAACTCAATCCTCAAAGTTTCTAATCAAAGCACTATAGATATTTCACTCTTAGCTTCTGGCATTTATTTAGTAAACGTTCAACAAGGAAATCAAAGTCAAACTCAAAAGTTGGTCAAAAGATAATTAAACATAAAAAACCATCTAATTAGATGGTTTTTGTGTTTTATTTGAAGGTAATTCCAAACTTTAAAGCTTCCGCTTTTGCTTCTGGAACTAACCTTCTTAAATTAGCTATTCTTGTTTCGTCAGATGGATGCGTACTCATAAATTCCGGTGGTTTATTTCCTCCTGATGCTGTTGCCATTCTTGACCAAAACACTACTGATTGTTCCGGATTGTAACCCGCTATTGCCATAAGGGTTAATCCAATTTTATCAGCTTCACTTTCGTGACTTCTACTAAATGGTAACATTCCTCCAAATTGAGTTACCGCGCCATAAGCAGTCATTGCAATTTGCTGTGTTTGAGCACTTGTATTTCCTAAAGCAGCTGTAGTGACTATTGCTCCGCCTTGCTGCAACATAGCGGCACTCATTCTTTGCTGACCATGATTAGCCAATGCATGTGCTACTTCGTGACCCATTACAGTAGCCAAACCAGCATCGTCTTTTGTAATAGGAAGAATTCCTGAGTAGACTACTATTTTTCCGCCTGGCATACACCAAGCGTTTACTTCTTTACTTTCAACTAATTTGTATTCCCACTGATAATCTTTCAAATAACCTTTATAACCATTTGCATTCAGCCATTTCTCAGCAGCATTCTTTATTTTGATTCCAACGTTTTCCACTTTTTTTGCATCAGAGGTCCCTGTTATAACTTTGTTCTCTTTAAGAAATTGCCCATATTGAGCAAATGCCGATGGCAATATTTCACTATTAGGAACTAAGGCTAACGTATTTTTTCCTGTGAATGGATTTTTGGCACATGATAAAACTAAGGCTATTATTAAGATGCCACAAAATAAAATTCTATTTTTCATACTATACTTTTTATTAGAAACAAATTTAGGATTTTTTTATGCTCTTATGGAATGTAATTCTGTAAAATCTTTATATATAATATCAATGTGTTATCGCCGTTTAATTTTATTGAATACAAAGAAAGTCTGCCTGCCGATTTAGCTGCCTTAGGCAAGGCATCGGATCGACCGAAGGGACACGCTGCACCGCTTAAAAAAAAGAAAGCCTGTCCAATCGGACAGGCTTTAAAAGAATCTGAAACAAGTTCAGATTAAAAAAAGGCAGCGACATACTCTCCCACAAATTGCAGTACCATCTGCGCAGTCGGGCTTAACTTCTCTGTTCGGAATGGGAAGAGGTGAGCCCC
>CANGTQ010000025.1 GCA_947456955.1 Flavobacteriaceae bacterium
ATTTGTTACACTATTATAAACGGCAAACGTCTGCTTCCACAGACTGCTGCAAATTTTTTAAAAACAATGGCTAAAGAGATTAGTAAAGTAGTTAAACTACAAGTTAAGGGAGGTGCTGCGAACCCATCGCCACCGGTTGGACCTGCTCTGGGAGCTGCTGGTGTTAATATCATGGAGTTCTGTAAGCAGTTTAATGCTAGAACCCAAGATCAACCTGGCAAAGTGTTACCGGTACAAATTACCGTGTATAAAGACAAATCGTTCGATTTTGTTGTAAAAACTCCGCCTGCTGCAATTCAATTATTGGATGCTGCTAAATTGAAATCTGGTTCAGGCCAGCCTAACAGAAAAAAAGTTGCTAACGTAACTTGGGATCAAATTAAAGGAATCGCTGAAGACAAGATGGTTGATTTAAATGCATTCACAATCGAATCTGCTATGAGCATGATTGCTGGAACAGCTAGATCTATGGGTATAACTGTAACTGGAGATTCTCCTCTAAACAAAGGATAAGACATGGCAAAATTGACAAAAAAACAAAAAGAAGCTGCTTCTAAAATTGAGAAAAACAAACTATATTCATTAAAAGACGCTTCGTCTTTATTGAAAGTTGTTGCTTCTGCAAAATTTGATGAGTCAGTAGACATTGCTGTTCGTTTAGGAGTTGATCCAAGAAAAGCAAATCAAATGGTAAGAGGTGTTGTTACACTTCCTCATGGAACTGGAAAAGATACTAAAGTGTTAGCTTTAGTTACCCCGGATAAAGAAGCAGAAGCGAAAGCTGCTGGTGCTGACTATGTTGGATTAGACGATTACCTTCAAAAAATTAAAGATGGTTGGACAGATGTTGATGTAATCATCACCATGCCTGCTATCATGGGTAAATTAGGTCCATTAGGACGTGTATTAGGACCAAGAGGCTTAATGCCTAACCCTAAAACAGGAACAGTAACCATGGAAATTGGTAAAGCTGTTGCTGAAGTAAAAGCAGGTAAAATTGACTTTAAAGTTGATAAAACCGGTATCGTTCACGCAGGAATTGGAAGAATCTCTTTTGAATCTGACAAACTTGTAGATAACGCACACGAAATTATTCAAACACTACTTAAATTAAAACCAACTGCAGCTAAAGGTACTTACATCAAGTCAATTCACTTGTCTAGTACAATGAGTCCTGCTATTGCTTTAGATCCTAAAGCGGTATAATTTAGTTAAACAAATTTTATTATGACAAGAGAAGAAAAATCAATCGCGATAGAAGATTTAACTGCAAAGTTGGCTAATGCAAATATAGTTTACATTGCTGATACTTCAGGATTGAATGCTGAAACAACCTCTAACTTGAGAAGAACATGCTTTAAAGCTGGTATCAAATTAGAAGTAGTTAAAAATACATTGCTAGAAAAAGCAATGGAAGCTTCAAGTAATAATTATGGTGATTTAGCAAGTGTATTAAAAGGGAATTCTTCAATTTTTATTGCAGATATCGCTAATGCACCAGCAAAAATTATCAAAGATTTCAGAAAAAAATCAGATAAACCAGCTTTCAAAGGTGCTTACATCAACGGTGAAATTTATATCGGAGATAACCTTATCGATAGCTTGGCAGCATTGAAATCGAAAGAAGAAGTTATTGGAGAAATCATCGGATTACTTCAATCTCCTGCGAAACGTGTTATTGCAGCATTGTTAAACAATGCAGAGCAAAAAGGTGAAGCCGCAGAATAATTAAGAGCAGACTAAAAAAATAATAATTAAAGAACATTTTAAACGATAGAAAAAATGGCAGATTTGAAACAATTCGCAGAACAATTGGTTAACTTAACAGTAAAAGAAGTTAACGATTTAGCTACAATATTAAAAGATGAGTATGGTATCGAACCAGCTGCTGCAGCTGTAGTAGTTGCTGCTGGTGGTGGAGATGCTGGTGCAGCTGCTGAAGAGCAAACAGAATTCACAGTTGTACTTAAAGAGGCTGGTGCTTCTAAATTAGCTGTTGTAAAAGCAGTTAAAGAATTAACAGGTTTAGGTTTGAAAGAAGCTAAAGATCTTGTTGACGGTGCACCATCTAACATCAAAGAAGGAGTTACTAAAGCAGAAGCTGAAGGTTTGAAAAAATCTTTAGAAGAAGCTGGAGCTGTTGTTGAGTTAAAGTAACACAACACCGGTTTTAGAACTAGGTTTAGGCCTTGGACAAAAGCGTCCAAGGGCCTAAACCATTTTTCGTATAATAAAATTATATCCAGTTTTATTAATAATACGAAAAATTTTTGATCGATAACGAAGAAAGAAAATGAGCGAACTTGGTTCATTTTTAAAGATGTATCGGTTATAAAAAGAAAGTATGGATTAATTAGTGTTTCTACACAAAAAATTACTTTTTTTTAATCAAAATTTTGCTCATTGATGATAACAAATCAGACTGAAAGATTGAATTTTGCCTCTACTAAAAACATTCCTCAATATCCAGATTTTCTAGATGTTCAGGTAAAATCTTTTCAAGATTTCTTCCAATTGGAAACCAAATCAGACGAAAGAGGCAACGAAGGGTTATACAACACCTTCATGGAAAACTTTCCAATTACCGATACAAGAAATCAATTTGTATTGGAATTCTTAGATTATTTTGTTGACCCACCACGTTACACCATTCAAGAGTGTATCGAAAGAGGTTTAACATATAGTGTGCCTTTAAAAGCACGTCTAAAACTTTATTGTACAGATCCGGAACACGAGGATTTTGAAACAATTGTTCAGGATGTTTATCTAGGAACAATTCCTTATATGACGCCAAGTGGTACATTTGTAATCAATGGTGCTGAGCGTGTTGTGGTTTCGCAATTACACCGTTCGCCTGGAGTTTTCTTCGGTCAAAGTTTCCACGCTAATGGTACTAAGTTATATTCTGCCAGAGTTATTCCTTTTAAAGGATCTTGGATTGAATTTGCAACCGATATCAATAGCGTAATGTATGCTTATATTGATAGAAAGAAAAAATTACCTGTAACTACTTTATTCCGTGCCATTGGTTTCGAAAGAGATAAGGATATCCTTGAGATTTTCGACCTTGCAGAGGAAATTAAAGTATCTAAAACAGGACTTAAAAAATATATCGGTAGAAAATTAGCTGCGAGAGTATTGAATACTTGGCACGAAGATTTCGTGGATGAAGATTCAGGTGAAGTAGTTTCTATCGAACGTAACGAAATTATCCTTGATAGAGATACCATTATCGATAAAGATAATGTGGAAGAAATCATCGATTCTAACGTTAAATCTATTTTGTTGCATAAAGAAGATGCTAATCAAGGTGATTATGCCATCATTCACAATACGTTACAAAAAGACCCAACAAACTCAGAAAAAGAAGCCGTTGAGCATATCTACAGACAATTGCGTAATGCAGAACCGCCTGATGAAGAAACTGCTCGCGGTATTATAGATAAATTATTCTTCTCTGACCAACGTTATAACTTAGGTGAAGTAGGTCGTTACAGAATGAACAAAAAACTTGGTTTAGATATTCCAATGGAAAAGCAAGTGCTTACCAAAGAAGATATCATAACCATAGTTAAATATTTGATTGAGTTAATCAATGCGAAAGCTGATATTGATGATATCGATCACTTATCAAACCGTCGTGTGAGAACAGTTGGAGAACAATTGTCACAACAATTCGGTGTTGGTTTAGCGCGTATGGCCAGAACTATTCGTGAGAGAATGAACGTTAGAGATAACGAGGTGTTTACACCAATCGATTTGATTAATGCGAAAACATTATCATCGGTTATCAACTCTTTCTTTGGTACAAACCAGTTATCTCAATTCATGGATCAAACGAATCCATTAGCAGAGATTACACACAAAAGAAGATTATCAGCACTTGGACCAGGTGGACTTTCAAGAGAAAGAGCAGGATTTGAGGTACGTGACGTTCACTATACACACTACGGAAGACTTTGCCCAATTGAAACTCCCGAGGGACCAAATATTGGATTGATTTCGTCACTTGGTGTTTATGCTAAAGTAAACGGAATGGGATTCATCGAAACTCCTTATCGTAAAGTTACCAATGGTGTTGTCGATTTGAATTCTACCCCTATATATTTAAGTGCAGAAGAAGAAGAAGGAAAAATGATTGCTCAGGCAAACATCGAAATGGATGCTAAAGGAAAAATTACGGCTGACAAAGTTATTGCCCGTGAAGAAGGTGATTTCCCGGTTGTTGATCCAAATCAAGTTCATTATACCGACGTTGCGCCTAACCAAATTGCATCGATTTCAGCATCTTTAATACCGTTCCTTGAACATGATGATGCGAATCGTGCATTGATGGGATCAAACATGATGCGTCAGGCTGTACCATTGTTACGTCCTGAAGCACCAATCGTTGGAACTGGTTTAGAGCGTCAAGTAGCTTCTGATTCAAGAGTATTAATTAACGCTGAAGGAGATGGAACTGTTGAATATGTTGATGCTAATATGATTACTATCAAATACGACAGAACAGAAGCAGAAAGAATGGTAAGTTTTGAGTCGGATGAAAAAACATACCAATTGATCAAATTCAGAAAAACGAATCAAAGTACGTCTATCAACCTAAAACCTATCGTTAGAAAAGGGGACAGAGTTAAGTTAGGTCAAGTACTTTGTGAAGGATATGCAACACAAAACGGAGAGTTAGCTTTAGGTAGAAACCTTAAAGTTGCCTTTATGCCATGGAAAGGGTATAACTTCGAGGATGCGATTGTGATTTCTGAAAAAGTAGTTCGTGATGATATTTTCACTTCTATCCACGTTGATGATTATTCTTTAGAAGTTAGAGATACAAAATTAGGTAACGAAGAGTTGACTAATGATATTCCTAATGTTTCGGAAGAAGCAACTAAAGACTTGGATGAAAATGGAATGATTAGAATTGGTGCCGAAGTAAAACCTGGCGACATCCTAATCGGAAAAATTACGCCAAAAGGAGAATCAGATCCAACTCCGGAAGAAAAACTTTTAAGAGCAATCTTCGGTGATAAAGCAGGTGATGTGAAAGATGCTTCATTAAAAGCTTCTCCATCTTTACACGGTGTAGTCTTAGATAAAAAATTATTTGCAAGAGCAGTAAAAGATAAAAAGAAAAGAACCAAAGATAAAGATGATTTGACGTCTTTAGAAATGGAATTCGAAACAAAATTCGTTGATTTAAAAGACAAATTAGTAGAGAAACTTTTTACTATCGTAAACGGAAAAACATCGCAAGGTGTAATGAATGATTTAGGTGAAGAAGTTTTGCCAAAAGGTAAAAAATACACGCTGAAAATGTTACACGCTGTTGAAGATTTCGCTCACTTAACTAAAGGACAATGGGTGGCTGATGACGAGACCAATTCCTTAGTAAACGACTTAATTCATAACTACAAAATCAAATTAAACGATTTACAAGGTGCCTTAAGAAGAGAGAAATTTACCATCACTGTTGGAGATGAATTACCGGCTGGTATCTTGAAATTGGCTAAAGTATACATCGCTAAAAAACGTAAATTGAAAGTGGGTGATAAAATGGCGGGACGTCACGGAAACAAAGGTATTGTGGCTCGTATCGTTCGTCATGAAGATATGCCATTCCTTGAAGACGGAACACCGGTTGATATTGTATTGAATCCATTGGGTGTACCATCTCGTATGAACATCGGACAGATTTATGAAACGGTTCTTGGTTGGGCAGGAATGAACTTGGGTAGAAAATTTGCTACACCAATTTTTGACGGAGCAACTTTAGAACAAATCAATGAACTAACTGATGAAGCCGGAATTCCACGTTTTGGTCATACGTATTTGTATGATGGTGGAACTGGAGAGCGTTTCCATCAAGCAGCAACTGTTGGAGTTATCTATATGTTGAAATTGGGTCACATGGTTGATGATAAAATGCACGCACGTTCTATCGGACCATACTCTCTTATTACGCAACAACCATTGGGTGGTAAAGCTCAATTTGGAGGTCAGCGTTTTGGAGAAATGGAGGTATGGGCTCTTGAAGCTTATGGAGCATCAAGCACGCTAAGAGAAATTTTGACTGTTAAATCGGATGACGTTATTGGTAGAGCCAAAACTTACGAAGCTATCGTTAAGGGAGAAACTATGCCGGAACCAGGATTGCCAGAATCATTCAATGTATTAATGCATGAATTGAAAGGTCTTGGGTTAGACATCAGATTAGAAGAATAAATAGTTTTCAGTAGCAGTCTCAGTTTTCAGATTACTGTTAACTGCGACTGCAAACTGCGACTAAAATAAATAATTTCAATAATATCAATAGTAAAAACTATGATGAATAATAGAAATAATAGAGATCCTAAAAATGCCATCAAGAGATTTGACAGAATTTCAATTGGTTTAGCATCTCCAGAATCTATCTTGGCGGAGTCAAGAGGAGAGGTTCTAAAACCAGAAACAATCAATTATAGAACTCACAAACCAGAACGTGATGGTCTTTTCTGCGAGCGAATCTTCGGTCCAGTAAAAGATTTTGAATGTGCTTGTGGAAAATACAAAAGAATCCGTTATAAAGGAATCGTTTGTGACCGTTGTGGTGTTGAAGTTACAGAGAAAAAAGTACGTCGAGATAGAGTAGGACACATCAACCTTGTTGTGCCAATTGCTCATATCTGGTACTTCCGTTCTTTGCCTAACAAAATCGGATACATTCTTGGCTTGCCGTCTAAGAAATTAGATATGATTATTTACTACGAAAGATACGTAGTAATTCAAGCAGGTATTGCACAGAATGCTGAAGGCGAACCATTACAAAGATTAGATTTCTTAACAGAAGAAGAATACTTGAACATTCTTGATTCTCTTCCACAAGACAATCAATATTTAGATGATTTCGATCCTAATAAATTCGTTGCCAAAATGGGAGCTGAGTGTATTATGGATTTATTAGCAAGAACCGATTTGAATGAATTGTCATACGAATTGCGTCACGCTGCCAATACTGAAACGTCTAAACAAAGAAAGACAGAAGCATTAAAAAGATTGCAAGTAGTGGAATCATTCCGTGATTCAAATCAAAACAGAGAAAATCGTCCTGAATGGATGATTATGAAAGTAGTTCCAGTTATCCCGCCAGAATTGCGTCCGTTGGTGCCACTTGATGGTGGTCGTTTCGCTACTTCCGATTTGAATGATTTATACAGAAGAGTGATCATTCGTAACAATCGTTTAAAAAGATTGATGGAGATTAAAGCTCCAGAAGTTATCTTAAGAAACGAAAAACGTATGTTGCAAGAATCAGTAGATTCCTTATTTGACAATACACGTAAAGCTTCTGCTGTAAAAACAGAATCAAACAGACCATTGAAATCACTTTCGGATTCCTTGAAAGGAAAACAAGGTCGTTTCCGTCAAAACTTATTAGGAAAACGTGTGGATTATTCTGCTCGTTCGGTAATTGTTGTTGGACCAGAAATGAAATTGTTCGAATGTGGTTTGCCTAAAGATATGGCTGCTGAACTATACAAACCATTCGTTATTCGTAAGTTAATCGAAAGGGGAATCGTTAAAACAGTGAAGTCGGCTAAGAAAATAATCGACAAAAAAGAGCCAGTAGTTTGGGATATCCTTGAGAATGTAATCAAAGGACACCCTGTAATGCTAAACCGTGCACCTACATTACACAGACTAGGAATCCAAGCGTTCCAACCTAAACTTATTGAAGGAAAAGCAATCCAATTGCACCCATTAGTTTGTACGGCGTTTAATGCGGATTTTGATGGTGACCAGATGGCGGTTCACTTGCCTTTAGGGCCAGAAGCTATTTTGGAGTGTCAATTGTTAATGTTGGCTTCTCACAATATCCTTAACCCTGCTAATGGTGCGCCAATTACGGTTCCATCTCAGGACATGGTTTTGGGTCTGTATTATATGACCAAAGAAAGATTATCAACTCCGGAACACAAAATTTTAGGAGAAGGATTAGTTTTCTATTCGGCAGAAGAAGTAAATATTGCTTTGAATGAAGGAAGATTAGAATTGAATGCTCGTGTAAAAGTACGTGCAAAAGATTTTAATGAAAATGGCGAATTGGTTTATAAAATTATACAAACTACTGCAGGTAGAGTGCTATTCAACGAAGTAGTTCCACCAGCAGCAGGATATATCAATGAAGTATTGACTAAAAAATCGTTGCGTGACATTATCGGAAAAATCCTTGCAGTAACAGATGTTCCTACAACGGCAGCTTTCCTTGATGAAATGAAAGATATGGGGTATAAATTTGCCTTCAAAGGTGGTTTGTCATTCTCATTAGGAGATATTAGAATTCCAGAACAAAAAACACAATTGATTGCTGATGCACGTGTTCAGGTAGAAGGAATTTCTATGAACTATAACATGGGTCTTATTACCAATAACGAACGTTACAACCAAGTTATTGATATCTGGACTTCAGCCAATGCGCAATTGACAGAATTAGCAATGAAAAACATTAGAGAAGACCAACAAGGTTTCAACTCGGTGTATATGATGCTTGACTCTGGAGCAAGGGGTTCTAAAGAACAAATTCGTCAGTTAACAGGTATGCGTGGTTTGATGGCTAAGCCAAAAAAATCAACCGCTGGTGGTGGTGAAATTATTGAAAACCCAATTCTTTCTAACTTTAAAGAAGGTCTATCTATCTTAGAATACTTTATTTCTACTCACGGTGCGCGTAAAGGATTAGCGGATACCGCTTTGAAAACGGCTGATGCCGGTTACTTGACCCGTAGATTACATGACGTTTCTCAAGACGTAATTGTAAACTCAGTAGATTGTGGTACCTTAAGAGGAATTGATGTTTCTGCCTTAAAGAAAAACGAAGAAATTGTTGAAACTTTAGGAGAAAGAATCCTTGGACGTGTTGCATTGCAAGATGTAATTAATCCGTTAAATAATGAAGTTTTAATTCATTCAGGTGAACAAATTACCGAAGCTGTCGTTAAAGCGATTGAAGAATCACCTATCGAAAGAGTAGATGTTCGATCTCCTTTAACTTGTGAAGCTAAAAAAGGAATTTGTGCTAAATGTTACGGTAGAAACCTAGCGACCGGGAAAATGACCCAAAAAGGGGAAGCAGTTGGAGTAATCGCTGCTCAGTCTATTGGTGAACCGGGAACACAATTAACACTTCGTACTTTCCACGTTGGTGGAGTTGCAGGTGGTGTTTCTGAAGAATCTACTATTGTAGCAAGATTTGGTGGAAAACTTGAAATCGAAGACTTAAAAACCGTAGTTGGTGAAGATGCCGATGGAAACAAAGTGGACATCGTGGTTTCTCGTTCAACAGAATTAAAATTAGTGGATACTAAAACCGGAATTCTATTAAGTACTCATAACATTCCTTATGGTTCTGTTATTAGTGTAAAAGATGGCGATACCGTTCAAAAAGGTGCTATTATTTGTAAGTGGGATCCTTATAATGGAGTAATCGTTTCTGAATTTACTGGAAAAATCGCTTATGAAGATTTAGAGCAAGGGCAATCATTCCAAGTGGAGATTGATGAGCAAACTGGTTTCCAGGAAAAAGTAATTTCGGAAGGAAGAAACAAAAAATTAATCCCAACCTTATTGGTTTATGGTAAAGACGGTGAATTAATCCGTTCGTATAACTTACCGGTTGGTGCTCACCTTATGGTTGAAGACGGAGAGAAAATTAAAGCAGGTAAAATCCTTGTAAAAATACCTCGTCGTTCTTCAAAAGCAGGAGATATCACAGGAGGTTTGCCAAGAATTACCGAGTTGTTAGAAGCTCGTAATCCTTCAAACCCAGCGGTAGTGTCTGAAATTGATGGTGTAGTTTCATTCGGAAAAATCAAAAGAGGTAACCGTGAGATTGTAATCGAATCTAAGTTTGGTGAGGTTAAGAAATACCTAGTGAAATTATCAAGTCAAATCCTGGTTCAGGAAAACGACTTCGTAAAAGCGGGTGTGCCTTTATCAGATGGTGCTATTACACCAGAAGATATCTTGAGAATTCAGGGCCCATCAGCTGTTCAACAGTATTTGGTAAACGAAATACAAGAGGTTTATCGTTTGCAAGGAGTAAAAATCAACGACAAACACTTTGAAGTTGTTATCCGTCAGATGATGCGTAAAGTTAGAGTTGAAGATCCGGGAGATACATTATTCCTAGAAGAGCAATTAATTCATACGGCTGATTTCTTAGTAGAAAACGATAAACTATACGGAATGAAAGTGGTAGAAGATGCAGGTGATTCAGAGGTGTTAAAACCAGGTCAGATTGTTTCTCCACGTGAATTGAGAGATGAAAACTCTTTATTGAAACGTAATGATAAAAACCAAGTGGTGGCTCGTGATGTAATTACGGCTACTGCAACTCCGGTTTTACAAGGTATTACTAGAGCATCGTTACAGACTAAATCATTTATCTCTGCGGCATCGTTCCAAGAGACTACAAAAGTATTAAACGAAGCAGCAGTTGCTGGTAAAGTAGATACACTAGAAGGTCTTAAAGAAAATGTTATTGTTGGACATAGAATTCCTGCTGGAACAGGTATGAGAGATTATGATCATACCATTGTAGGTTCTAAAGAAGACTACAACGAGATTATGGCTAGTAAAGAAGAGTACATTTATTAAAAGCCTCACCCTAACCCTCTCCACAGGAGAGGGAACTGGGAATGAGATAAACAAAAGCCACTAGTTTTAAATTTAATAAGTTTTTAATTAGTGGTTTTTTTAATTTAAGATTGATTTTATTTTGAAAGAAAATGTCAGTTTCTCACGAAGCTTGGGGTCGAAGACAAAATCAAGAGTTTGAGAAATAAATGGTTTGGGTATGAAAAAAGAAACCATTTTGTATATTTGTGACTATGAATTTGATTGATAAAAATATTGAACTTATCAATGCACTTTGCAAATCACACAAAGTAAAGCGTTTGTATGCTTTTGGTTCTGTATTAACGAATCAATTTAATGAGCAAAGCGATATCGACCTAATAGTGGATTTTAATGAAGTCCAATTGTTAGACTATGCCGACAATTATTTTGACTTAAAGTTTTCTTTAGAAGACACCTTTAAAAGATCGGTTGACTTATTGGAAGAAAAAGCAATAAAGAATCCTTTCTTCAAAAAAGCTTTAGACAAAAATAAGCAATTGATTTATGGATGATTATATCTACGCTTGGCTTTTCGATATCAAAACTTCGATAGAAGAAATCGAAAGTTATTTTCCAAACGGTAAAGTTTTTCAACAGTATCAGGATGATTTGAAAACGAAACGTGCTGTAGAAAGAAATATTGAAATAATTGGCGAAGCAATGAGTAGAATTTTAAAGATTGAACCCAAAATCAAAATTTCCAACTCTAGAAAAATTGTTGATGCCCGAAACAAGATAATCCACGGTTATGATGAAATTTCTAATGATGTTATTTGGGGAATTGTTATCAATAATCTTCCAGTCTTAAAAAATGAAGTAGAAAGTCTTTTGCCTTAAAAACGTTATTTACATTGCAATGTCAAAATCAATGGCTCTATCAATTACAATAGCAAATCTAAAATCTAATATATAAATCTAATATCAAAATGAGTGATAACGCACAACAAGGACAAATCAACATAGAGCTAGACGAGAAAGTGGCTGAAGGAATTTATTCCAACTTGGCTATTATTAATCACTCCGCTTCTGAATTTGTTGTAGATTTTGTAACCCTTATGCCTGGAGTACCAAAGGCAAAAGTAAAATCTAGAATAGTATTAACGCCACAGCATGCCAAAAGATTTCTAAAAGCATTGGGTGAAAATATTCATCGATATGAACAAGCTAATGGCGAAATTAAAGACGTAGAGCAACCACAGATTCCGCTGAATTTTGGTCCTGCCGGTCAGGCATAAATAAATTTAAGTTAGTAAACTAAACCATTTCAAGTAATTGAAATGGTTTTTTATTGCGCGATACCACAAATGTTTCTCCACAGTCCGCTATCGTTAGCACTTATTCTAAAAGAGCCTAGCGAACTGAAGAAGTATATCCTCCTACCTGTTACTTTAAAATCAAGGCTTCTTTGCAATAAACTGTTCTTAATGATTGGCACTTATAATTTTTATATAATTTTCGGGAGTCATTACAGCTAATGAACTATTTTTATAATCTTTCGTATTTCGGGTAAGTATTAAATCAATTTCTTTATCTATTACAGCAGCATAATTTTGTAACGCATCTTCAAAATCCTTAAAATTAGAGTTCAATGCTTGTAGTATTACCTCTTTATCAATTACTACTATTTCGGTAATCGAGATTAACATTTTTAATTTATCTATTACCTTTTCATGTTTAGCACTTTGTCTAAGTAGATAGTAAACATTGCTAATAATTACTGGTGTGATAAAACCTTTTACTTCCTTTAATTCACATAGAGAAAAAATTTTTGCTGCATTTTCTGCAAAAGGTTCTCTGTCAAAAAAGAAATCAAGGATAACATCAGTATCAATTAATATTTTGGTCATTTATTGGTCTCAAAAATAGTTAAAACTATGCACTATAGTGCATTTTGCTTTCAGCTTCTAAAAAGTTTGACACAATTTACTCAAATTTTCACAAATTAATTTGTGCTAATTTGTGCTAATTTGTGTTGATAAATTAAGTTATACAAATTTAGCAGACTTTTAGTCCGCAATTCAAACCTATGGATTAAGTCCATAGTGGTTTATTTTAAATATTTTTCAGATAAACGATTCGTTAATTCCTTTTTATAATCTAAGTCTTTTGGTGCATTGAAAGAACCTTTCATTGATTTTACAATAGGAGTAAGCTCAATCTCTTTTTGATTACTTTCAGTAGTAAGCGCTTTTAAATAATTTTCAATTAAGTTAGACAAGCTTCGCTCTTTAACTTTTGCATATTTTTTTGCTTTTTCAATAACAGTTTCTTCTATTGTTAATGTTAGCTTTATATTCATGATAATTGAATTTTAGTTGAAAATTGTGCTAGCAAATATATATAGATATTTTTTTACGTGCAAATATTTTTAAATTAACACGTGTTAGTATCAATAATAACCCTATCTTTTGCTTTTGACATATCGACTAGCTCTCACTAATTCAACTTCTTTAGTAATTTCGTCTAATGTTGGGACATTTGAAACTGATTTTCTGCGAAGTTTTGCAACAATTTCAAGAAAGTTTTCTTATTTAGTTTCTTTAATAGAAATAAGATTTAATTTCAAGATCGATCTTGAAGAAGTCTTGCAGCTTTTGGATTCAATAGGTCTATTTGATACGTTTTCATATCCGAAAGATACTATTTTTTTGTTTCCATAAAAAATCGCTGTTAAATTTTGGTGCTATCTTAACAAACACCTACTTCATAATTTTTATTGGTATTAAAAATACTTCACCTTTTCTGAGGTAAAGACAAATAGCCATTCCACCTCTAAATTCCCCTCACTTTGACAATTCCCAATTAATTTGTCATTTCGAACGAAGAGAGAAATCTTTAGTTAATCAGAGCTAATAATCGTTTCAAGAGTTTTTATCCCATCAACATAGCATTTTTCTTCTAATGTTTATGTGATTCCTCTCTCGTCTTTTTAGATGAGAGAGGAATCTCAAAACAGATCCGTCAGGGCTTGTACTATTTTATTCTATCATTTATACCTTTAACGAGTTTTAAACTAATTAAACCGATCCTAACTTATTCTTTACATTACCTTTTTATCTATATAATACAATTATTAAGTAAATAAATAATAAAATACCTACAATAAATACCAATAAATGTAAATAATCGATAAAAAATGCACTTAATCGATAAAAATATTTTTTTATTTCAAATAAGCTTTGTATGTTTGAAGCGTCTAAAAATAGAATAAGCCCATTATAAAACTATTTCAATGGAAGTTTATATAGGTATAATAGTATTGACAAGTAGCTATAAAGCGATTGAGAAGCTAAATTTTTGGACGTAAAATATTAATGTGCAAAGTTTTATTATTGTAATGCTGTTTATCGATGATATCATTCACTTTACAGAATTGCTATAATTTAGCTCAAAAAAAAGTTGTAGTACAACGATTTTTTGTGTTGTGTGTCTTTATTTTTTTAAGAAACTATATATATGAATTATGTTTGCCAAAAAAATGAAACCTATTAGAATTTTTTTATCCTTTATATAAGGAATTTTAAATAACAATTAAATAATAATGTCAAACCCAAATCTACACAAATCAACTAAAATTATGAAAACAACGATTACCCTAAATCAAATTTTTCGAAATTTCTGCCACCTTCAGCGATCGTGCTTCTCGGCGTTATTTTTACTGTTTTTCCTTTTATTTTTTGGAATAAATGCTGCTAATGCCCAAAAGACTTGGGATGGCGGAGGTGATGGCGTCAATTGGAACAGTGCCAACAACTGGAATCCCAACGGAGTGCCTACAAGTTCAGATGCGGTTACTTTAGCTGCTAATGGATCTAATAATGCTAATTTATCAGTTACTGTAAATATTACCAATGCCGTTTGTGCTAGTTTACAAATAGGGGGCACGTCTGCACATACAAGAGCAACACTGACTTTTGCGTCCTCTGGTAGTCCTAAGCTTACCGTTACAGGCGCTGTTACCATTGGTGGAGAAGGTAGTACGAACTCTAATCGAGGTGGTACAATCACTTTTGTAAGTGGTTCAACTTTGCAAGCTGGTTCGATTATATTAACAAAGTCAACTAGTGGTGATGATGCTCCGGGTATAATTACAATGGTAGCCAATTCAACATTACTTACCGGCTCATTTGCCATTGGACAAGGTTCGTGCACATGGACACCGAGTACGGGTACGGTTGAATTAACAGCAAACAATACGTTGCCTTCATCAACTTTTACAACTTTCAGTAATCTTATCATTTCCGGAGGTACTACCACTACTGGTGTGGCTTTAACAACAGTTTCTAATTTATCTGTTAAATCAGCAAGTACTTTTTCGCTGTCACACGCTGTGACTGCCAATGCTGTTTCACTCGAAGGAGGTTGTGCGGTTACCGGTGGTACAATTTCTGGCTCATCTACATTAACTTTGGGTGGTAACGTAACGGTTACGGACAATACCGGGGGAGCTGCCAATGCAACTATTTCCTGCCCGGTTGCTTTGAGTGCTACAAGAACATTCACAGTAGCAGACGATGGAACAACGGCAAATGATTTAACGATGAGTAATGTTATCAGTGGTTCAACATTTGGCATTACAAAATCAGGTGCAGGTCAATTGCATGTATCGGGGGCGAACACTTATACTGGAACTACAACAGTTAGTGCAGGTATTTTAAAAATGGGAAACAATGCAGCTTTGGGAACTTCAGCGGGTTCTACAACAGTTAACAGTGGTGGTACTTTGGAATTAAATGGTTTTACTACTTCAGATAATTTAACTTTAAATGGAACAGGAACTGACAATATAGGGGCTTTGGCAAATAACGGAAGCTATGTTTCTCATACAACTAGAATAACATTAGGATCTAACGCAAGTATCATTGCAAATGGTTCGGGTGGTTTATTTATTAGTAATGCTAATGCTATAACTGGTGATTACAATTTAATCCTCGGAGGTACAAGTACAAACGATAATGGCATTTCAACAGTTTTATCAATGTCTACCCTTACAAAAAATGGTGTAGGTAATTGGAAATTAAGTGGTACCAATACATATACCGGTGTAACTACTATTAATGCAGGAACATTAATATTAGATGCAGATAACACAACTCCTCTCGGAACTGCAGCAGGAGGAACAGTTGTTAACACAGGTGGTGTATTGGATTTGAATGGAAATACACTTAGCGTAGCAGAACCATTAACATTAAATGGAACAGGTATTTCAAATGGTGGAGCTTTAACCAATACAGATGATGATGCATCCTATAGTGGTAATATCACTTTAGGTTCTGCAAGTACTATAACGGCTACTAGTTCAGGAAAATTAACCTGTAGTGGAACAGTAGGAACTGGCGCTTTTGGTTTAACGCTGGATGGTGAAGGAACAGGTACGATGTCAGGTGTTATATCAACACCAACATCATTAACTAAAAATGGTACAGGTAATTGGACATTATCAGGAACCAACACTTATACTGGAACTACAACAGTTTCTGAAGGAACTTTGGTAATAAACAATACATCAGCACTTGGTGCAAATACAAATTCTTTAGTTATATCTACTGGTGCAAAGGCCGATATAAAATCTAATGAAACAGTTGGTTCAATGACATTAGGAGGAATGGGTACGGCAAGCGGTACTTGGGGGTTTACAGGTTCAGGAGCAACTAATATTGATGCAACCTTTTTCACCAATTCTACAACTGGTAAAATAACCGTAAGTACTAATAGCAGAACTACACCTACGGTAACCACAACGGTTGGAACTTATACTTATAACGGTGCTGCACAAGGGCCAAATACTGCTACCAATACGGGTACGGGCACAAGTTATACTTTTAGTTATACAGGTACAGGAGGCACGACGTACACAGCAAGTGCAACAGCACCAACGAATGCAGGTACATATACAGTAACTGCGACGGTTGCTGCCAATGCCAACTATAACGCAGCTAGTTCAAGTGCAACTGCTTTCACCATTGCTCAAGCTCCTTTAACCATAACCGCCAATAACCAAACCAATTGTTCTGGTACTACATTTACATTTGCAGGTACTGAATTTACAACAAGTGGATTGGTAGGTGGTAATACGGTAACAAGTGCTTCATTAACAAGTACCGGATCAGCATCGAATGCAACAGCCGGCACTTATCCTATTGTTGCTACTAATGCAGCAGGCACGGGTTTAGCCAACTACACTATTTCATACGTAAATGGTACATTAACAGTCAATGCATCGCCTACTACCAGTACTACCATTTGTCCTGGTGGTTCAGGATCTTTAACAGTTACCTCTTCTTGTGCAGATATAACTGAACAAACAAGCGGTCCAAATAATGCAGGAACTGGAGCTAATTTAACAGGATCTGGTTCAACAGCATGGTCAAATCCCGGGAACATCACAGCAGTGGGGTCGCCATATGCAACGGTTGCCCCTGCACAGCAAGGTGCAAGTAATTATTTAATGGCAACAAATTACGGATTTAGTATTCCGGATGATGCAATAATAAATGGTATTCAATTAACTATTTCACGAAGTAGTACTCAAAGTTTGGGTACTGGTAACCGGGATGATCAGGTTAGGTTAGTAAAAAACAATAACTTACAGGCAACGGATAAAAGTTCAAATGATGTTTACCCAACCTCTTTGCAAAGTCGAACTTACGGTAATGCTACCGATTTATGGGGTACCACTTGGACTGCTGCTGATATAAATAATAGTGGTTTTGGTGCTGTATTGTCGGTTTTTAACACAAGAGTATTTGGTTCTGCCACTGCAACCGTTGATTTTATGCAAATTACGGTTACCTATACTATTCCTGGCTCATTTGAATGGTATACCGTTTCATCTGGAGGAACTGCTATCGGTTCAGGAAGTACTTTCAATCCGGTGGGTGTGGCTAATTCAGGTCTTGCTAATACCAATACAGCAGGGACAACTTCTTATTATGTAGCATGTTCAACAGCTGAAGGAAGTTGTAGAACAAAAGCTGATTTTATCATCAGTGCTTTGCCAACAGTAAACGCTGGAACAGCCTTTACCAAAACTTGCGTAGCCAATACAAGTGGTGCAGTAATAGGAGAAACAGCTGAGGCAGGTCATACCTATTCATGGTCTCCATCAACAGGATTGAGCTCAGCTACTGCAAGTAATCCAACAGCTAACCCAAGTTCAACTACTACTTATACAGTAACCAAAACCAATACAGCTTCAGGTTGTACTGCAACGGGAACTGTAATAGTAACAGTTAATAATTCAGCAATCTCAGTAAACG
>CANGTQ010000026.1 GCA_947456955.1 Flavobacteriaceae bacterium
AGGGGGAGCTACTAAAGAAAAGACTTCACAGAAATGTGAGGTCTTTTTTGTTTTAAAATGGACAACTAGAATTATATTTGTAACTTATCTATTTGAATATTATTTTTTATGCAGAAATTTATAGTCATTGCATTCTTATTTTCATCAACGTTATTTTACTCTCAACTTCAAACTTTAACGGATGACTTTGAAGGGAATGGAACTATTTTAAGCTGGTATGGCGGTGATTGTGGAATGGATAATCATTTTCTAAATCCATATCCATCGGTTATAAATAATTCGGCTACTGTTTTAAAATATACTGATACTGGGGCTCTTTACCCTTACGTTGCATTTAATGGGGTGGGGAATTTTAATTTAAATAACAATAGTATCTTTTCTTTAAAAATATATGTTCCTTCTAATGGACTTATTGGCAACCAAACCAATCAAATTTCATTGAAACTTCAAAATAGTTTGTTGACCGAACCTTGGTCAACACAATGCGAAATTATTAAACCCATTTTATTGAACCAATGGCAAACAATTACTTTTAATTTTGCTTCTGATAATTTTGTCAATTTTAGTCCTTCTTCACCAAATCCGTTAACAAGGTCCGATTTCAATAGAGTTCTCATTCAAATAAATGGAGAAAACAATACAAGTCAAGTAGTTTCCTATATTGATGATTTTCAATATATAGTTACAAATAATATTATTTATGATAATTTAGTTTGGTCGGATGAATTTGATGGGAATGGGTCAATCAATTATTTAAATTGGTTCCAGCAGACTCAATTCCCAATTGGCTATAGTTGGTTTGGCAATGAACAACAACATTATACAAACCGTATAGATAATTCGAATGTTAGTAATGGTTCTTTAAAGATTGTTGCAAAAAGGGAAGCATATACAAATCAAGGAATCACTAAACAATTTACTTCTGCACGATTGAATTCAAAATTTGCTTTCAAATATGGTCGCGTAGAAGTACGTGCAAAATTATCTGAGGGGAATGGCACTTTGCCTGCTATTTGGATGTTGGGTAAAAATATTAACGAGTTAGGATCCTATTGGCAGTTAAATGGATATGGTTCTGTTACATGGCCTGCCTGTGGCGAAATAGACATTATGGAATACTGGGGGTCCAATGTAATATCAAGTGCAGTTCACCATCCTATAGATGGCAATTTGTCGATAGATGAATACGTGGCTAATTATCAATATAAAGATGGTGTAACTAGTGATTTCCATATTTATGCGCTTGAATGGAATAATGGAAGAATAACATTAAGCGTAGATGGTATTAATCATCTCAACTATGAACCATTAATTAAAAACCAATTTACTTGGCCTTTTGACACTGAACAATATATTTTATTAAATATAGCAATTCTGTCAAATGTACCTGCAAACTTTATTCAATCTACTTTAGAAATTGATTATGTTAGGGTGTATCAGCAAACCAGTTTAGGAAATAGCAATATAACTAATGAAACTGATTTTGTGGTATTTCCAAATCCAGTTACTGATCAACTAAATCTAATAATTTCAGAAAATCAAATCGGAAATCGAGCAACAATTTACACTATTTTGGGTCAAGAATTCAATTCTCAAATTTTAAATAATAAGCAAACAATTATAGATGTTTCAGCTTTTCCTCAAGGCATGTACTTTATTCAATTAGTGAGCGGAAATGTGAAAAATAATTATAAGTTCATTAAGAAATAAATTTTCACCTTTCTGAATTCAAGATAATTGAGTAAGCAATCATCGCGTCAAAATTGTAACTTTCTCCAATAGGTGGAGCAAAACAAAACCTGATACGAAAGTGTCGGGTTTTTTTGTTTATAACTGTAAATATTTTAAATTTACTAAAATAAGAATCATTTTGAAAATATGAATCAAATTAAAAATAATGATGGTAATGGAATTGGGATAGGAGCGGCATTAGGTCTTGCCTTTGGTTTTTTATATGGAAATCAATCCGGAAATCAATCCATTAGCATCGCATTTGGTTTGGCAATTGGGGCTGCTTTTGGTGCTATTATTGATATAATTAGAAACCAAAAAACAACTACTTTTATATATAAATACAGAAAAGAAATAATTGTTGGTTTATTGGTTTTTCTTTTTATTCTTTTTAAAGATATAATTAAATCTTTTTAGTAAATAATGTGTCAAATCGATAATTTTCTTAAAGTTAAGTAAACATTCATCGCATTAAAATTGTAACTTTCTCCAATAGGTGAGCAAAACAAAACCCGATACGAAAGTGTCGGGTTTTGTTGTTTTTAGAAATCTTGTAAAATTAACTACTATTAATTATTTTTGATAGACTAAAACACATTACTATGAAAACACCTTTTAACAAATTTCTTTACATTGGATTTTTACTTTTAGGCTTGTTCCAAGTTTTTATTTCTAAAGATTATATTCAGGCTACTGCTTCATTAGGAATAGCGTTGGCATTTGACCCCTTCGACCAAGAACAAAAATGGAATGACAGACCGACTTGGCAAAAAGCCGTCTTAATCATTCATCTAGGATTAGTAGCTGCAATGTTTGGTTTTGGAGTTGGGCTGAATGATAAATAAGACTTCTAAAAGTAAAATGACTACCTAATCCTTTAATTTCTGCTTCTTGTTATTTTTTTGAGTGGTAATTTTCAAGTGTTTCTCCAACTGTGTAGTCATTAATTAGAAGAGGTAAAGTATCCGATGCCGTTGCAAAAAATGGTGTTTTTTTCATTTCAATCTCGCGATCCAATTCTGTTTTTGATAAAAAATGTTTGGCCACATCAAGATATGTGCCGTTCATTAAATGTCTAAATTCGTGTTGAAAAATTACAGCAGCAAATCCCTCGAGCCTACCCGTTATGATTTCTCCTTTTTCGTTTTGACATTGATATTCTATCCATTCATAAGTTGCTACATTACCTCTTTTTGCTCCATCAGCACTTAAACACCCATGCCAAAAATTCTTCTTACTTGAGGATGCTTTAGTAATCATGGGATTGATAAATAGTTGTTTTTGTACGGGACCTAAAATCTTGTAACGTGGATTGTCCGATTTTGCCTCAATAATAAATACTTGCAATCTTTTACCCAGTTGATTTGCTGCGATACCAACACCTGATTTTTTTACCATCATATCATACATGCTGTCAACAAGTTTATTTAAGGCAGGAGAGTTAAATTCTTTTTCACTTATTCTTCGAGGCGGCAAATACAAAGCGCTTTTCTCTCTTCCTTTTTGATTTGCAGGAATTTGTTGAAGTACTTCCAATTCAACTTTATTAATATCTAATGTAAGTGATTTGTCGATTGTTTTGCAGCTTTTTAGACCCATAGTAGTTACTAAAGTTAAACTTATCAAATAAATTTTTTTTCGTTGGGATTTTTCCATTTTCACGATGCTATATAATGTATTTTTTATAGTAATTCAGAGGTATTAATATCAATAAAGGCAATTGAAAATTAGAGTTGTTTCACAATTTACAGTAACACTAAATAGAAATTAATTAGAAATACCCGCAATTATTCTTAATGGAGCACCACTTCCGCCGCCAATTTTCATAGGCAAAGCTACCACATAGATTTTAGTGGCTGGAAGTTTGTCTAGATTTGCCAGATTTTCAAAACCAGGTTTATTGCTTCCCATTAAAATTTGATGTGTTTTAAAATCTTTAGATTGACCATAATCTAAACTTGGGGTATCTAAACCAAGCGCTTTAACTTCTCTTTCTTTAATCAACCATGAAGTTGTTTTAGGGTCTATTCCAGGGAAATGTAATTCGGGAATAGCTTCAATTCCAGTTTTCGGAGTTCCGAAATAACCGCCTCGGTTGGGATAATATTTTCCATATCCGGTTTTAAATAAAATAATGGTATTGTTTTCTATTTTTCCGTTTTGTATTTCCCAATTTTTAATGTCTTCAATTGTTATTTGATAATCTCGGTTAGCTAATGCATTTTTCGAAACATCAATAACCACGGCATTTCCAGTTAAACTTGTTAAAGGCAATTGCTCAACAGTGTATTTGTCTTTCGCAAAATGAATTGGTGCATCCAAATGAGTCCCACCGTGCTCTGGTGTACAAATGGAATAAGAAGAATAATAATATCCTAGCGGTGTAAGACCTTCAGCATCAGCATTGTGAATAAAAGTCGTCTTATTATTTGGCCAATATAAAGTAGTGCTGTCAAAACTATAGGTCAAATCAATCCAATTGAGATCATTTAAATTGAGGTTTTTATTTGAATCTTTATGGCAGGAGACCAATAAAAGAGTGGAGAAAATAAATAAATACTTCATTTTTATTAAAAAAGTTAGGTTTTATGCAAACATAGTTAATTATATAAAAAGATTATAAAATAATACTCTTTGGGAGTAATTAATCAAAATACTTTATTAATGATTTTTTTGATGGCAATTTATATTCAATTAGAACAAAAATGTGACAATCTACTATAAATTAGACATAAAAAATGATTTCATCCAAAGGGTAACATTTTTTACAAAATTTAAAGAATAGTAAAAAACATAAAAGGCACCGGCTATAAACTGCAGATGTATAAACTTAAATTTTTAAAAAACATTCTATGCAAGTTGTTTACATTTGCTAATTATCTTAATATTTTAATCCACATGAAAGCAATAATTATTATTATTTCAATTTTAGTATTAATCTCAGGAGTGCAAATTTTTATATCAAGAAGTACTCAACAAACGGAACAACACAATTACAAGGTAATTAAAAAGTTTGACAAATTTGAGATAAGAAAATATGACCCCGCCTTGTTTTCGAGTGTAAAACTCAACAAGAAAGGCTACAAAGAAAGCTCAAGTGAAGGTTTTGGGATATTGGCTGGGTATATATTTGGAGCTAATGAAACCAACGAAAAAATCGCCATGACTTCACCTGTAGTTATGGAATTAGGAGATACTTCTAAAATGATGTTTATGGTTCCAAAAAATTATAATTTGAAAAATTTACCAAATCCTAACAATCCTAAAATAGTTTTTGAAAAACAGGAAGAAAAAATTATTGCTGCCATTCGCTTTGATGGATGGGCAGATGATGAAAAGATTGAAAAATATAAGTCTATTTTAATGAATGAATTAGTCAAAGAAAAATTAAATTATATCAATAAATTTACTTTTCTAGGATACAACCCGCCGTATGAAGTTATGAATAGACGTAATGAAGTTGTAGTTGAGTTAATTAACTATAAATAATAACTCAAAAAAACCACTTAAATTAATAAACGGTTACTTATTTGATTTTAAGAGAATTGAGTAAGCATTCATCGGATCAAAACTGTAACTTTTAATTATAGGGGAAACAAAAATAGAAAGCCTTCACAGCAATATGAGGCCTTTTTTGGTTTGTAAGGTGTACAGCCTTTCTTTATCTCTATCACTTAGCTCTTGTATATTATTTTATTTAATGTTGTATAGTTTTTTTATACATCAATTGACTCTACATGCAACAACTTTTTGTTTTATTTGTATTTCACTAAATTAATAACCCACTTAGCATGAAAAATCTACTATTAGCATTACTGCTCTTCTTTTCGATAACCGTATCGGCTCAATTTAATTATCAATCAACTATAAAATACAGCAACGGTCAATTGGTTACTAATAAAATAATTCCTCTTCGATTTAGTATCAGATTAGGTTCAGCAACCGGAACTACTGTTTATAGAGAATTGCAACATCCTCTAGCAAATAGCCAAGGAAATGTTGTTGTGGCTGTAGGAACAGGAAAGGCGGAATTGGGTAATTTTTCCCAAATTAATTGGGCACAAGGGAATCATTATCTAACGGTAGAATTTTACACCGGTCCAATCTCTTGTGAATGGATAAATGTCCCTTTTGGTACGAATGGCCAGATAGGTCAAATAGTTTCTTTTTGTAACGGGCAATATATTTTTAGTTCTTGCACATTCGGCAATTTAGTTTGGTCAGATGAGTTTAATACTAATGGCGCTGTCAATGCTTCAAATTGGCATCACCAAACACAACTTCCACAGGGAAATAGTTGGTATAACGGAGAAGTACAACATTATACCAATCGTCAAGTAAATTCTAATGTGAGCAACGGTTCTTTAAATATAGTAGCCAAGAAAGAAACATTTACAGACCAAGGTGTCACAAAGCAATATACTTCGGCAAGATTGAATTCAAAATTTGCCTTTAAATACGGGCGAGTAGAAGTGAGAGCTAAGTTGCCTACTGGTGCTGGAACATGGCCAGCTATTTGGACACTTGGCAAAAACATTATTGAACAAGGAGCTTTTTGGTCAGCCACACACGGAACAGTAAATTGGCCGGCATGTGGAGAAATAGATATTATGGAACATTGGGGTAATAACCAAAATTATGTACAAAGCGCTATGCATACGCCTTCAAGTTTTGGCGGAACAGTCAATATTGGTGGTCAAATTATAGCTACAGCGTCTAGTGAGTTTCACATTTACACACTTGATTGGACTTCGGAAAAAATGACTTTTAGTGTAGATGGTGTTGTACATTATGTTTACAACCCGGCCGTCAAAAATGCTAATACTTGGCCGTTTAATGATCCTCAGTACTTATTGTTAAATGTTGCCATTGAGCCTTCAATCTCTCCAAACTTTACGCAAAGTGCTATGGAAATAGATTATGTAAGGATTTATCAATAATATTTTCATCAATAATATTTTTCATCAATTTTACAAGAGAATACATAATTTTATATTACCCAACATTTTTGTTGGGTAATTTTTTTTGTGAAATGAAGAAGAGCTTAGATAGTTGTTTTTAGACAATCACAGTTTAAATTATCAATGCTTGTAAAATTTCACATAATTTTTATGCTATCAATAAAAAAGTGGTTGTAAAAATTCATTTTCAGCACTTTATGACCTGCATAATTTTTTAATATAATCCTGAAATTACCTTAACATTAACTTATCATTAATAACATTTTTCATTCTTGTGTTATTTTTATAAATGCGCTGAAGTCTGCATAAACAAATGTTTTAGCGCAGTTTTTATTTTTTTATTAGTGTATAGTTTTTGTATACGCAAACGTTTTCGGTCGTGATCAATATTATTATAAGTTTACGTTTCAACTTTTAAATATTTATTCAATGAAAAAACTATTATTATTAATTTTCCTGATGACTATTTCATTAGGATATTCTCAGACCCTCAGATTAGGTTTTGAATCTGGAGAATCTGGAAATGCTAATGGACCGTTCGGAGGTTTTAGCATTCAACCAGTACAAGCTGGTACTGGTTCTAATACTTCTATGGTATTGCCTATCATTGCCAATCCTGGAGGGCAAATTTGGCAAGGCTGTAACTTTGTATTGACAACGCCAGTGCAGTTAACAACTACCAAAACAATGACTATTGATGTTTTATCTTCTACACCAGTTACTTTTCTAATGAAAGTGAATGGTGGAGTGGCAGGTGCCTTAGAAGCCGCTGCTCAGGCATCTCACAATGGTGATGGGACTTGGCAGACAATTTCTTTCACCTTCAATACCTCATTGGACGGAAAAGCAGCTCAAGCAAATGGGACTTACAATAATATGGTAATACACCCATTCTTCCCTTTTACAGGTGCAGCTAGTGCAAGAACATTTTATATTGATAATATAAGTGGTCCACAAGCGCTTGTCGCTCCAACACTTTCTAATTTCTCTATTTCTACTAGAACAGTTGGTGACTCATTTCAATTAACTGCACCAACCTCAAATAGTGCCGGTGCATTTACCTACACAAGTAGTAACACGAGTGTTGCTACTATTAGTGGAAGTACTGTTACCGTTGTAGGTTCTGGAAATACTACTATTACAGCGACTCAAGCTGCCAATGGTTCTTTTTTACAAGGAACAATTACTGCTACACTTACAGCTTCAAATTTAATTGTACCTACAATAAATCCTTTAACATTACCTACTACAACTACGGGTGATGCTCCATTTACTTTAACTGCTCCTGTTTCTAACAGTACAGGTGCTTTTACCTATACCAGTAGCAATACTTCAGTTGTCACTATTTCGGGTTCAACTGTAACAGTTGTAGGAGTTGGTTCAACTACAATAACTGCTACACAAGCTGCAGCTGGTTCATATAACACAGGAAGTGTTACAGCCACATTAACTGTAAATCTTTCTAGTGCTCCAACTCCAACAAAAGCGGCTGAAGATGTAATTTCAGTATATAGTAATGCTTATACTGACGTTGCCGGAACAGAATTTTATCCAAATTGGGGACAATCTACTCAGTTTGCAGTGTTTAGCGCTTCTGGAAATCCAACGTTGAGATATTCCAATTTAAATTACCAAGGAAATCAATTTGCTACTCCAATTAATGCGTCTACAATGCAAAACTTGCATATTGATATCTGGACACCTAATTGTACTTCTTTCCAACTTTTCTTAATTAATCAAGGAATTGGAGAACAAGCAGTAACTTTAACCCCAACATTATCTGGATGGAATAGTTTTGATATTCCTTTATCATCTTACACTACTGTAAATAAAGCCAATATTGGTCAATTCAAGTATGTTGGTACAACAGGAAGTACAGTTTACTTAGACAACATTTATTTCTGGAAAGCTCCAGTTGGAACTTTTACTTATTATGCAGATGCTGATAGTGATGGTTATGGTGCAGGGGCAGCAGTTTTATTGCAATCTGCAACAGCTCCAACAGGATATTCTGTAAACAGTACAGATTGTAACGATTCTAGCGCAGCTATTAATCCTGGTGCTACTGAAATTGCTGATGGTTTAGACAATGACTGTGATGGTGCAATAGATGAAGGTTTTCCTCCTAGTACAGCTGCACCAACTCCTCCTGCAAGAAATGCTTGGGATGTAGTATCTTTATTTAGTGGTGCTTATGATAATGTTGCTTTAAATGAACTTCCTACATCATGGTCACAATTGGCAGTAGCACCGTTTACGGTTGAAACTATTGCAGGAAATGCTACATGGAAATTTGGAGGTGAATTCTTAGGTATGGTTACCAATTATGATAATGGTATCAATTTAGCTCAAATGACCACTATGCATATCGATTATTGGACCCCTGATAATAAAATTATGATAGCTAAAATTGTGAACACAATTGATGGTGGAGAGGCAAATACTATTGTACAAGATCCGGTTGTAACTGGTACATGGAGAAGTGTAGATATTCCAATGTCACAATTTGGGGCATCATTAAATAAGTCTAAAATCACACAGATTATTTTAGACCCACAATTAGGTGGATCTACTGTATATGTTGACAACCTTTATTTCTACAGACCAGCAACTTCTTTGCCGACACCAACATTAACAAATTTTAGTGTGCCTGCACAATTTGTTGGCGATGAAGTTTCAACTTTTACAATTACTCCTCCAACGAGTACTAACAATCCTGCTACATTTACTTATACTTCAAGTAATACAGCTGTAGCTACAATTAATAGAAATGAAATTACAATTCAAGGAGCCGGAACTTGTATAATTACTGCTACTCAAGCTGCTGCTCGTGGTTTTGGTTCAGCAACTATTACAGCTACTTTTGTTGTTTCGTTCCCTCCACCAGCAACTGCTGCTCCAACGCCTACATTACCGGCAGAGAGAGTTTTATCTATTTTCAGTAATGCATATACTAATCAAGGTGGTGCTTCTTATCCATATTGGGGTCAACCTGGAGCTTACATAGCACCTGCTGTAGTTGAAATTGCAACAAACAATACATTGAAACTTGATAATTTGACATACCAAGGAGTTCAATTAGCAAGTACTATAGATGTTTCAGCAATGACATCGTTACACCTTGATATTTGGTCACCAAATTGTACATCATTTGAGTTCTTTTTAATAGACTCAGCTCCAGTTGGAATAACACCTGCAGAGCAAGCTGTTTCAGTTACTTTATTGCCAAATCAATGGAATTCGATTGATATTCCAATGTCATCGTATAGCGCACTTGCTAAAACTGCAATTCAACAATTTAAGTTTGTTGGCACGCCAGCAGGCAGCGTTGTTTACCTTGACAATATTTACTTTACAAGACCAGAATCTCCTGCAACTCCTGCAACTTTAGGTACATTTACAGTGCCTGCTAAAGTAGTTGGTGATGCAAGTTTTGTATTAACAGCTCCAACATCAAACAGT
Source organism: Flavobacteriaceae bacterium (assembly GCA_947456955.1). Taxonomy (GTDB): domain Bacteria; phylum Bacteroidota; class Bacteroidia; order Flavobacteriales; family Flavobacteriaceae; genus Flavobacterium. The sequence goes on from CANGTQ010000026.1 coordinate 10,155, forward strand.
AATGGTGCCTTTACTTATACAAGTAGTAATCCGGCAGTAGCCACAATTTCTGGTTCAACAGTTACTATTGTTGGCGCAGGTACTACTGTTATTACTGCAACTCAAGCTGCATCTGGCAATTTAGGTTCTGCAAGTGTTACTGCTAATTTTGTTGTTAGCGCTCCTACTACAATAAGTACTGCAGCTCCAACTCCTCCTGCAAGAAATGCATGGGATGTTGTATCTGTTTACAGTAATGCATACTCTAACGTAACTTTAAGTGAATTACCTACATCATGGTCGCAATTGAGTGAGCCATTTGAAACAGTTTCATTAGAAGGTAATGCCACTTGGAGATTTAAAGGTCAATTTTTAGGTATGGTTACCAATTATGACAATGGTATAGATTTAACCTCTATGACCACTATGCATATTGATTATTGGACACAAGATACTAATCGTATAGATCTTAAACTTGTAAATACAGTGAACGGTGGAGAAGCGTTTACTGCTTTAGAAGACCCAACGGTTACGGGTACTTGGAGAAGTATTGATATTCCACTTACCGCTTATGGTACTTTAAACAGAAGCAAAATCACTCAAATTTTGATTGATCCAGCGGGAGTTTCTAACGTTTATATCGATAACTTTTACTTC
>CANGTQ010000027.1 GCA_947456955.1 Flavobacteriaceae bacterium
TTGAATGTAATTACCGCTGTTGCTCCAGAACAAATTGATGTTGTTCCAGAAATTGTAGCGGTTGGTAATGCGTTTACAGTTACAACTGCAGAACCTGTTTGTGTTTGACTACAAGTGGTTGTTCCTGAAGCAACACTCACTAAAGCATATGTACTATTCGAAGACAATGCTGGTGTTGTAATTGTTGCAGCACCTGAATTATCCAAAGTAATCGTTTGATTCGTTCCACCATTTATGGTATAAGTAACAGAAGCATTTGGTGTTCCATTGAATGTAATTACCGCTGTTGCTCCTATACAAATAGCTGTTGTTCCTGAAATAGTTGCTATTGGCAAATCATCTACTTGAACTAGAATTTGAGCACGTGGTCCTTCACATCCGTTTCCATCAACCGAAGCGGCATAATATACCTGAGAGTTTCCAACTACTGATGTACTTGGTGTTGGGGCGATTGTTGAACCAGTTCCTCCAACTACTTGTGTAAACCATTGTACAGCATTTCCATTAGAAACAGTTGCAGTTAATGGTGATGGGGTAGCATTTAAACAATAGAATGTTGGATTAACCACCGCTGCTGTTTCAGTGTTTCCTTGTTTGGTTATTAAAACTGTTTTATCGCAATAACGCGTCTTCCAATGGAAAATATAATTGCCTGGAACTGTAATTCCAGAAACAGTTGTTGTTGTACTATTAGGCGTAGCGATAGTTACTACTGATGGGTTATTAGCATCAGCTTCCCATTGACCAACTCCTCTAGCCACTAAAGTAGTTGTTGTTGTAACACAATCTAAAATAACACTCTCATCAGTTAAAATATCTACTGGTGCTTTGAAGTTTGCCGCATCTAAAAGATGTCCAAGTTCATTTCCTTCTGGTCTGAAAATAAATCTAGTTTTAGGTTGTCCAGCAGGAACGGCATATGTCCCGGTTACCAATTCCCAATTTATCTCATTGGCAAAATGTGTGGCAATCAATGTAAATGGACCAGTTGGTGGTCCTGCATATAGTTGAAGTGTTGAAGTATTTCTTGATGCACTTGCAAAGCTATAATCTACCTCAGTTAATTCTGATGTATCAAAATCTTTATACAACCCTTTAATATTAGTATCATTCGCATTCCAAGTATCAGGATCATCAGCAATTAATTGAATCATTTGCCCTCCTTCATAAGTTGGGTATGAACCGATAGTATTTAATTCTTCTTGGAAGAAAATGGATCCACTATCGGTATTAGTTCTCCAACCCGGCACCACTATTGAAGTAAAAAAGCTTGGAATTCCCGTAACAGTTTGCATAGGTGGCTTTTCAAAACTATAATTAAAGGCATTGATATCACACATATTGTTTGGCGTTGTCACACAAACAGAGAATATTTTTTCATTAGGTGAAATGCTGTTTAATTTTAATCTGATTTTATATGTATTTCCAACCACTAGTTCAGTTGAATATATTGCAGTAAATGAATTGTTATCACTACATCCCATTTCTACCAATGAGTTATCAGGCATTTGTTGGTACAATGACATCATAATTTTTGGAAAGACTGGCTCAAACGATGAAGTATAATAACTTCCTGGAGATAAATCTTTTATTTCAATATAATGCACTTTAGAAGTAGCTACAAAATCAAACCAAACATCGCCTCCATTTACACCTTCACAGCTTGTTGCAATAGTAGAAGCTGTAGCGCCAATGAAAGATGCTTTTTGCCCATAAGTATTGCATGTTTCATTACTGTTTACTTGTAAATGAATAGCATTTAGTGGTTCATCATTTCTAACAAAAGTTTTTGGTCCAGACCAGTAACTTTTGTCATTTGGACCGCAAATAGCACGAACAAAATATTCATAGGTTGCCATAGTAGGGTCAGCAAAATCAGTTGCTGATGGTGTATATGACGGGGAATTAACTATGGTCCCTGATTGAGGTAATGTTCCGTTTTGAAATGGTTGCACAAAAACTTCCCATTGTGTTTCTGACCCACCTGGGGTCCATGAAAAAGAACCTTGGTTGTTTACTGATAAATTAGTTGGCTGAGGACAAGTTATGACTCCACAACTTGCAAATCCGCTATAGATATTTGTATTATTATCACCAAGACCTAAAGGACTAGTCCAAACAACATTATCTAATTCGTCTTTAATTATAATTTGGGCTTGTGAATATTGAGTTCCACTTCCTAATCCTAACCAATATAAATCAAAGGCTACACCTCTACATAGAAAGACTGTGTAATCAATTATTGTTTGACCAAAACCTGGAAATTCTAATTCTTGAACCACAACCCCATTTTGCATTACATTCACGCTTTGTGAAACTTGTCCTGTATTTCCGCTAATGGTAGTAATAGTATATTGACACACATTTGAAAAATCACAGCGAGTGGTGAAATCAAATGGGCCAACCCATTCACTTTGGGAAGATTCACTACAAATTGCTCTCACATAATATTGATATTGTGTAGCTGGAATTAAACCTGAAATTGTTTTAGGATGTGAAGTCGTGGTCGTAAGGTATTCTGGCATTGTATTTCCAACTGGTGCAGGAGTTCCCAAAGGTTGAACCGAAATTTCCCAAGAAGTTTCTGAACCCACAACTTCCCAATCAATGGTAACTGATGTATCAATTAAATTTGAAGTGGTTACATTCGTTACAGATGGACATGCAGGTATATCTTCAATAATAAAATTATCTACAAACAACAACTGACTTCTGTAAGCCCATGGATTTGGCGGAAAAAATGGGATATAAAATGCAAAATTAATATCAGTTGGCGCACTTATATCAGTCAGGTTGATAACCATTTCTTTTACCTCCTCATTATTGATTGCTTTATGTTCAAATTGAACATTTTGAACCCCTGTTTGAGTGATGGTTGCATTGGTGGTCATGGTTACAACGTTGCCAACAACAGAAGAAACATAAGTAGGATAAGGGAAAGGAAAGTTTGGTATGTAGATAAAATCTCCCTGTCTCACTCTTGCAGCATCAGCTGCGGATGCTAACGTAATGGTATTAGACCCTTCTACTACTCCAGTAGCATCTGTGTCTGCGGACAAACTATTTTCGTATAAAGTTGTGGTAAACTGGGAAATGTCAGAACCATTGGAAGAAATCTTTATTTTTAAATCTTCCTCAAAAAACTCATCATATACTTTGTAATAAAAACGAAGTCTTTGATTTGGTTGAACTGTAATGGTTGGCGAAATCAACCAGTCGCTGTTATTACCATTAGTTCCAGTAAACATGGACGCCATCATTTCTCCGAATATAGGCTGTACAGTAGAATTCAATGACCAGGTGTTACCGTTAACATTACCGTCAATGATTTTCCAACACGATTTGGTGTCCGAATTTGGCTCAAATGTTTCAATAAATGGTGATGGATAAACGGTACAATCTGTTCTAAATAAGATTGGCCCTACCCATTCACTTTTAGTAGTTTGATTACAAACAGCACGAACATAATACTCATATTGCGTATTTGGTAATAAACCTACTGCAGTATACGTTGGAGTGGTAAGTACAGGAATTCCATTTGCTGTAGGTACACCACCTCCTGGTTCTTGAATACTAACTTCCCAAGCCGTTTCTAAATAACCAGCAGTCCAACCAAATGTTATTCCTGTTGCAGTTGGATTACTTGTATTTAAACTCGTTGGAGAGGGGCAAGCGGGAGCATCATCAATGGTAACATCGTTGATAACCATTAGCCCCGAATTGCCGGGATTATTCATAGTTGGAGGAACTCTGAAAGCTATGTAAACAACTCCTGTTCCTGTAAACAAAGAGGTGCTTTCTATAAAATTGGTATTGGTAAAATCAAAAGACGGTATAATAGTAGTATAGGTACTAAAATCAGGTACAGTTGACATTAATACTTCAAAATTACCTCTAGCTACAGGCGCAAAAAAATTGATAGCTGCTTTGTAGTTAAAACGCAATCTTTTCAAACCAACTGCATTAATAGGTCCACTTACCAACCAATCATCAAATCCTCCAAAAGGGGTAAAAAATGAAGGTGCTTGCCTAATAGATGCATCATTTTCATTAATAAACCACTCAGTGTTGTCATCCGATATATTTCTGGTCGACCAACAAAACTTCTTAGTGTTCGGATCACTAGTATCTAAACTTTCATAATACGGAACCGGCTGAGCATCGCATGCTGTATGAAAATAAATTGGACCTACCCATATACTTTGTTCTGTTTGATTACAATAAGCTCTAACATAAACTTCATATCGAGTAGATGGAATCAATCCAGTATAAGTATAAGGATTGGTATTTACAAGTGTACCACTTGTTGTTGGAGCACCTGTTCCCTCTGGTTGGACAACAACTTGCCATTGTGAATTATTAAAACCATTAGTCCAAGAAATAGATGCTGAAGTAGTAGTTATTGAACTTGGAATAACTAAAGGATAACTTGGCTCGGAACAAGCGGGTAAATCTTCTATATAAACATCGTCAACATAAAACCAATTGCCTTCTTGTAAAGCTCCAGGTGGCAATATCCATGCGATGTTTACATCACCTACAACATTTGGGATTGGAACAATTAATTCAATAAAATTATATGCTGTTGTATATTGTGCAACAGGAAGTACAACCGTAGTAAAGTTATTAGGTCCAACTCCAGTAGTAGAAAGTCTAACCTCAAAAGTACATCTTCCACCAGCTGGGTTATTTACGATAAGTCCCCAATTGCCATAATTATTAAATTTAAAACGTAATCTTTTTTGAGTAACTCCATCTAATTGAAATTGTGGTGACACTAATATATCATTTGAATTTTGGGTACGACATTTAGCTACTGGCTCACTAAAGGCATTATTTCCAAAAGTAAAAGAGTTTAAATCGTTATTTAAATTTAATTGAGACCAACATTCTACTGTACCATCACTTGGAGAAAAACCAGTATAATAAGGAACTGCAAGAGTGTTACACGGTGTTCTAAAAGGCACAGCTGCCGCCCATGAACCTGGAATTCCATTACAAACTGAACGAACAAATAAATTATAACTTGTATTTGGCGTAAGACCAGATATCGGGTTATTAACATTAGTATTGGTAGGGATTATTCCAACTGTTCCGCTATCTGGCAGACCAGAAGAAACTGGTAAAACTACATACTCCCAAGCACTCACCAAATTTTGAACATTACTCCATGAAAAACTAGCACTTGTTTGTGTTAAATTGTTGTAGGTTGTCCCCGTGGGTGCTGGAGCAGGACAACTTGAACCGCTAACCGTAAAAGTAAAACAAAGACTCGCACCTGGATTGGTATGTGTATAAGGAGAGGACATTACAATTACATATGTATGCCCAGCCTCTACATAAAAATTTGAAATTTGATTTGTTGTATTGTTACTAACTGTTGTTATTGCTGCTAGACAACTTCCACCTACATCTGCACAACTATTATAAACTAATACACTGGAAAGTGCATTAAAACAAGCATTTGGTCCTCCACCAGAAATAACAGATACGGCTTGTCTTATATCAATTAAACCAGAAGTAGTTGGGGTATAATTAAAAAAAATACGATTACCTAACAATTGGTTATATGCAAAAGGATCTGGTGGAAAACAATTGCTTCCAACTGTTGTTAAGTCTGGATGAACGGGTGTATAAAATTGATTTAAGTTAGAATTTAAAATATATGGTGTACTAGTTACATTGGACGGAATTACTATTGGAGTGGCGCAACTAAGCCCGACAATAATTGTATTAAACCTAAAAGGACCTGCCCAATTACTTGTAGTATCAGCATCACAATCGGTTCTAATATAAAAATCATAAGGGGTGTTTGCTGTTAATCCTGTTGCAGTATAGGTAGTCCCAACTACTGGAGTTCCTGAAGTTCCAATACCTGCTCCAGCAGCTACAACTTGTACTGAAAAGTTTGTAGCCGTTGGATGTGTCCAATTTATTACAGCATTATCAGAACCAAGGACTGTTGTTATTCCAGTTACTGGTGGACAAGCTGTTATCACTCTTACGTTATCAACAAACCATGTATCACCTGAAGTGCCTGATGTACCTGTTTGATTCGTAATAGCTACTAAAGCAAAATATACATTTAGACCAGCAATAGTTGGAACGGGAACAATTTTTTGCTCATAGGTTGTAGCAGAAGTATTCAACTGAGTTTCTGTCCAAGTTTGTAAAACAACATTAAAACTACTGATATCTGGTTGATTAGCTGTTGAAACCCTTAATTGATAGACAGTTCCTCTATTAGAAAAAGACCCTTGTCGAGTATAAAACCTAAATTCACCATCTGTAGGCACTGTAACTTGAGGAGTTATTAAGAAATACTCAGCCGTCGTTCCCACTGTATTATTTGAAGCTGGATTCACTGTGGCAGCACCTGTAGACTGCAAACCTCCAGTGAGAGATGGCACCCAATTATTAGTTACTGTCTGGTTACTTCTTACAGCCCATGATGAAGGTATTCCGCTATTAAAATTTTCGGTAGACAGCTGACCGTAGCCAGAATTTGTTATTGTCAGGAAAAATAACAAAGCAGCTATTTGAAATTTAGTTTTGGCCAACAAAAAGTTAACAATAAATGTTTTGTTAGTATAAATATGGTTCATGCAGTTGACTATTTTTGTTCCAAAAAAGAGTTGATTTTTATTCATTATGATTTTTTTATTTTAATTTTTTTTTAAAACTATATGTTATACTTCTTTTAACATGAAATAATGTTACCATTACAAAAAAGAAAGATTAAATTTAAGAAAATAAAGGAATATGGAGTTTGTTAATATAGTTGTAATTCATTGCTATAATGATACTAAGTACATATTAAACAGTAATTTACCATTATATTCATATAAATTGATGCAATCATGATGCTAAAGTAAGACAACATCAACAATATTAAAATGTAAACGCTTTATAAATTCAGTAAATTAGAAAGGAAATAAAGAAGTTTTCAAGATGGTTTTTTAAAAAATGATTGAAATTTATTTCATTTTTTTTAATTGCAATGAATTAATTTTACTTTTAATTAAAACTATATCTTTTCTTTTCTTTTTTATTAAAATTGAAAAGAAAGAAACAAGAAGTAGTAGCCCTATAAATAAAGTTAAGAGGTAAAGCTGTATCTTTGAAGTTTCTTCAGTGAGCTTTTTGGTTATCTCTATCTTTTTTGAATCAAGCGATTCACTAATAGATTTACGTTCGCTTTCCTTTATTAATTTTTGAATGCTTTGGTATTTTGAATGGTAAATATTGAACTTTTCCCATTGGCTGGTTGCTAAATAATTTTCAGACAATCCTTTATATATTTCCTGATTTAAAACTAAATCTTTCACTTCATTAGATAGTAATAAAGCTTCATTCAATTTAGCAATAGCACCATCATAATTGCCTTCTAAAGTATATACTTGGGCTATTCCTTTATTAGCAAATGCTTGCAAACTTTTTGCGTCTAACATCTTTGCCGCCAAATAGGATTGATTAAAATTTTCAATAGCTAGTTGGTTATTAGTCAATAAAATATAACAATTCCCTTTATTGTATTTTGCAATGCTAATAACATTATAAGCAGGTTTAGATTTTACCTTTAACAATTCTGAAATTCCTCGGTCGAAAAAATTAATAGCGATTTCACAATTGAATTCTTCTTTATAAATAAACCCTCTGACAATAAAATTCTTACCAAGATCGTTATGAATTGAATCCTTAATAGGATACTCCATAATAGCCTGTTCGGCTTGGTCTAGATATTGTATTGCTTTATCATATATTTTTAACTGATGATAAATAATTCCTTGCTTATTCAAAATAGCTATTTTTAACAAAGCATTATTTGACAATCGCAACATGCCATTTGCTTTGTTTAAATATTCTAATGTTTTTTCATAGTTTCTCTTTGAGGTATAAGCATCACAAATCAATTTGTATCCTTTAATTTTACAATCAACATTATTACCTGATTCATTTACAATTGACTCACCAATTTTAATTACCTTATCGGGATTGGAATAAATCTCATTACTTGCAACATTAACTATTTTATCACAGTTTTTATAGTTTTGAGAATACAAGAAATTTGATAGTAGTAAACTATAAACAAAAATAAAATAATTGCTATTTTTTTTAATCTTTATCATGGAACCAGATTGTTTTCATTTTCTTTATTCAATAGTTCTATAAACTTCACTGGAGAAATACCTGTAATAGATTTAAAAATTGTAGCAAAACTACTATGAGAGGAAAAACCACAATTATCTGCTAAATAACTAATCTTATAATTCATAAAATTAGGATCTGTTTTTAGTTTTTCTACAATATAATTGATACGCAATTTATTAATATAGGTGTTAAAATTCATGTTGTAATGTGAATTTATTATCTCTGAAAGATATTTAGTATTCGTATCAAATTGTCCTGCTAATACAGAAAGTGAAATGTCTTTATTATTAAATCGTTTTGAGTTTTCAAATCGTTTTAATTTATTTAATATAAGTTCTTCTGTTTCTTTTAGAATTATATTTTTTTTAGCGTCTTGCTTTTTCTCATAGACTTGACCTATAAAATTACTTCTAGTAATTTCGATGTACTTAATTATTTCGTTGAGATGGATTTTAGTTTGGTTAACTTTCCACCAATAAAAAACACACACTAAAATAATTGCTAAAAAGATACTTAAAGCAATATATAAAATTCTATAATAGTATTCCTTTTGCTCTAAAAAATGGTCATTATATTTTTCAGCCACAAGATTATAAGCTGTGTTAATAGCTTCTTGTTCTAATATTTCAGCTTTAAGTTGATTTTCAATTGAAGTAATATTAGTCAATTGATAATTGGAGGTGTCGTTTAAAGCTAAATAATTAACATTCTGTTGCCCTATAATTTTCTCTTCCAAAAAAACATTATTAAGTGATTGAGAAACTATCAATGCTTCTTTGTAAATAGTAGCAGCTTTAAAGTGTTCTTGTTTCAGAAAAAAAACATTTGCCAATCCTAATAAAGCATCAATTTTTACAAAAATTGGAGTTTCTGTTTGTTTGTCTGTAGCGGTTATTACCTCTTTAAATAGATTTTGCGCTTGGTTAAAATCTTTTTTCTCTAAATAAAGTTGTGCTAAAGCTATTGAATAGCACAACTGTAAATCCTGATACTTTTTAAAGATATTTTTTGATTCAGTAATTTGATTATTCAATAAAGAAATTCCTTTATCTATCTGTCCTTCATTTAATAAAAATTTTGCTTTTTCAAGTGTAATGGCAGATTTAAAATATGATTTTAGTACTTCATTTGAAATAGATGAAAAATTTTCTTCTAAACTTTGAAGAGTCATTTTTGCTTGATCATGTAATGACAATTCTCTTAAAAGTTTGATTTTTTCAATTTCTATATTAATTTTTTCTTCTTGAGATAAATAGGAATCATAATTTTTTTCTTCATACAAAAAGTTCAAAGCACTACTGTAATCACCTTTTACTTTATATGTTTTAGAAATTAAAAAATTAATTTTTGCTTTTTCATTATTGGTAATATTGGTCTTACTCAATAAATGTTGTGCAATTTTTAATGCCTGATCTGGCTTCGAATTAAGTAAATGTTCAATGTCGTTAGAGAGATATTGCTTATTTAATAAAGATTGTGAATACATCGCATTCGAAAACAATACAAAAAATATGATGCATAAAAAATACTTACATTTTTCATTATAGTATTTCATATATTTTATAACGATTTGATTGTTTTAAAGGCTAATTATGGCAAATATATATAATAAAAAAATAAACTTTTAAATAGTTTCATTAAATCTTAATATATTAAAAAACTATAATTTATATAATTAAATACCAATAAAAAATCCTTCTCAATTCAATGAGAAGGATTTAATAGTAAAAAAACTTATTTAGTAAAAGCTACTTATCTTTTGATTACTCGAACAGTTTTCACTTCTTCTCCTTGGGTTACAACCACGTTGTAAACACCACTTGGATAACGATCTCCGATTTGTTGTTCCACAATATCTGATGGTCTAACATCTCTTCTCTCGATTAGTCTGCCTGTCATGTCATAAACCACTACACTTACTTTATCTTCACTTGAAGTTGATAAACTCAAGTTGAATGTCTCTGTATATGGGTTTGGATAAGCTTTAACACTAAATGGTGTTTTTGTAACTTCTTGGAACACTACTTCCTCTCTAGCTGTTGTTGGACAAGTTGTTCTTGTCAATACTGAAGATGACTTAAGCGCACTTGATACACTACATCCATTAGTAGCTAATACTTTCAATACAGCATTTGTTGCTAATGTACCAGGGAATATAACAACTAATGTGTTTGTTCCTTGTCCGCTTACTATTTGAGCCCCTGAAGGAACTGTCCATGTATAAGCCACTGCACCAACTACTGGTGAAGCTGTGTACGTGTATTCACTACAAGTATCTACTGCTGTAGGTCCTGAGATTGTTGCTATAGCTCCCATTGCTTTTGATACTACAAATAATTTCGCAGCAGCTGATCCACATGGGTTACTTGCTACAATACTAATGTTTACAATAGCAGTAGTTGGATAAACAACTGTAAAGGCCAGGTTTGATGTTGTAATAACATTACTTGTATTACTTGCATTATCCGCAGAAGTAACTACAGATCCTACTGGTCCTGTAATTGTATACGTTTGCGCATTAGCACCCGCTGCAAATGAATAGTTGTATGCTGTACCAGCACAA